>CANQKM010000004.1 GCA_947624485.1 uncultured Clostridia bacterium | reverse complement strand
TATAGCTCAGTTGGCAGAGCGCATGACTGTTAATCATGATGTCGCTGGTTCGAGCCCAGCTGGAGGAGCCATAAAACAGTATCCGAAATCGCATAACACTGCGGTTTCGGGTACTTTTTTGTATTTGGCTTCTTTATCAAAGTGTGCTAACTTTGGGGGGTGCATATCATATGTCCGTATTTTCCCGCATATTTTCGATTTATATTCTTTAATCAAATAACGAAAGCTGCTCGCCCTTATTTGAAAGCAAGAAGTTCATATTTTCCACATCTCCGTCCCAGTTGTCATCGATCGGAACGGCACCAAGTTTTATCAGCTCGGAATTTCCGTTATACCGCTTGTAATCGCGGCATAGAACTGGGCAGTATTCCTTTTTCAGCGCCTGCACGGCTCCGTTCCATGTGCCGCCTTTATTGTAGTCGGACTTAACAATGACAGTCGCTTCAGACTGTGCGTAGATGAATTTATTTCTCTGCATCGCCATGCCCGCGTTAAAGCCCGCGTCGGGTTTTGCCGCGGACAAAAGGAGCAGCTTTTTATCATGTATCGCGGAGATTACATCCTTCCTTCTTATCTTATTAATAAGCGAATCCGAAATGTACTCGATGCAAAAGCATCCGTTTGAGATCGACGCCGCGGAGGCTGCACTGTCTACCCCTCTTGCACCGCCGGTAACAACACCGAAACCGCGTTTGTTTATCTTCCCGACAGTTCTTTCCGTAAAGACAGTATCCTCGTCGCCGATAGTTCTTGAACCGACAAATCCTACCGTGCGGCTGTCAAGCAGAGCGAGCTCTCCCGCGTAGTAAAATAACGGGGGACACCCGCCCTTGAGTTTTGTTTTCAACGCTTTCGGATAACCCTTGTCCGCGCGGGTAATAACGTTTATTCCCATCGAGGACAATTTCTCCAGTTCAAAGCCGAGACTTCCCGCACGGTCAAGCAGTTCCTTTATGCGCGTGATCTCCGCCGATTCATATCCGAAAAACCGCTTCATATCTTCATCAGAAAAATCGGGTATATCCTTGGGCTGGAGATTATGCTCTATCATTATATCCACAAGCTTAGTCCATTCCGACGGTTCTAAAGGAGTGCAGTTTTCCGCACACAGATGGCTGCACAGAACCGCGATCATAGAAGCATTACCATTCATTTTATCTACCATCCTTTTTTGATGTTGAGGCGAGAACATAAGGATAAACATGCTCGGCGCCAGCTTTTGTCAGAATATCTCCGCAAACGGTGAGAGTCCATTTTGAGTCTGCCATATCGTCCACAAGAAGTATATTCTTAGGGGAAACAGCGCCCTCGGCAACAGCAAAGGATTTCTGCGCGTTTTCACATTGAAAGCTGCTGTTCTCCATTTCCTTCTGCTGCTCCGCGTCGGTCTTTTCGAGCAGCGTAAGACAGGGCAGTCCAAGCTTTTCCGCCAATCTCCCCGCAAAATCACAAACAATACCGCTCCTGAGCGACGGAACGTAGGTCAGCGCTTCTATTCCGTGCTCCGCGACAAACGGAGCAAGCACCTGAGCGCTCTTTTCAACAAGCTCGTCACCGAAAAAATGATCCTCATATTTCCCCTTTTTTACAAGCTCGCCGTATATAGGATGACCGTAACGTGAAAGACATATTCCCGTTTCGTTTGGTGTGCCGATTTTAACCATTTTTGTGTAAGATGTTTCTGCCCACCGTAAACGAGGCTCTATCACGTAATATTGTTTTTCAAGATAATCCGCCGCCGCTTCCTTCGCCTGTGCCGACGCCTTTGCAGGATACTCCTCATATCCGAGACAGTTCGCGCAGATACCGCATTTTTCCTCTGTGCTGTCGTCAAGAGCGTTAACAATAAAGCGGTTAAAGCAGTTATCCGTACTCATCAGATCCAACATTTGATCGTATTCGTTTTCACGCTGTTTGGTTATTTCGTCATAATGCGCTTTATTGTAGCGGAAAGGTGTTGCTGTCGGATAATATTGTCCGTCGATGTTGTAAATGTATTCTTCGTTTATTAAGAATTTCAATGCGTTGCTAATGCGTCCCATTGAAATGTTCAATCCACTCGTCAGCTTGTAAAGCCCTACATCACTGTTATTTTTTATGTAATTATAGACATCTTCCGCCTCCCGTTCGGACGGAAACGCCGTGTTACGGAAATATTCAAGAATATCCGAGTCCTCTTTGCCATGCATAAGAAATGTATATGCGCGGTCAATTTGCCTTCCGGCTCTACCTATCTGCTGATAATAAGCCACGATGCTTGGCGGCGTCTGAAAATGTATAACAAACGATATGTCGCCTTTGTCATATCCCATCCCAAGCTTTACCGTCGCGGCGATCACCTTTATATCATTGTTCATAAAAAGACGCTCGGTTTCCTCCGCATCCTCTTTGCCGCTGTAATACGCTCTCGAGGAAATGCCGTTTTCATTGAGGAAACAGGCTATTTCATCGCAATCATCGCGGGTGAGGCAATAAATTATTCCCGAGCCGTGAAGCTTTGGGACATTTTCGTATATCCACGCGAAACGCTCGGTCTTGCTTTCAAGATCAAGTACCTGTATCGAAAGGTCGTCTCTCATCAAATGCCCGCGGGAAACGTAAACATTTCCGCCGAGCTGTTCCTCAAGGTCGGCGATAACGCGGTCATTCGCGGTAGCGGTAGTCGCAAGGATAGGAACGCTGCCCGGCATCCTGTTTATTACCTTTTTCAATCGGAAGTAATCCAAACGGAAATCGTGTCCCCAGTCCGAAATGCAGTGCGCTTCATCGATAACGAAAAGACCGATTTTAATTTGAGGAAGCGCCTTTTGAACAAGCTCGGTGAAAAGAGTTTCGGGAGTGGTAAAGACAATATCGAGTTCGTTGTTTTTCATCTTTTCGATAATATCGGTTTTTTCTTCAGTAACCCTTGTGCTGTTAAGAACGTCACATTTAAGCCCCGCTTTTTCAGCCGCGGCTATCTGATTGCTCATAAGAACAAGAAGCGGACTTATTATCAGCGTCACGCCCATTCCCTCGTCACGAAGCAGCTTCGTACAAACAAAGTACACCATACTCTTGCCCCAGCCCGTACGCTGAACTACCAAGGTGCGCTTTTTCGTAAGCGTAGCTTCTATCGCCTCAAACTGTCCCTCTCTGAAATTTTTCCCTTCACCTATAAAATCATGAAGCGCTTTTTCTGCTTTTTCCCTGATTTCGGTCATAATATTTTCTCCGGTCAAAATCACACTTTGCGTTTTAGCTGTGGAATTTACTTCTTGTTTATGGTATTATTATACTGTGGATTTTGTGGAATGTCAAGGTTTAGGGGTTTGCATGGTGATGTGTCGCCTTCATACAGGAACAAACAGTATCCTATATGTGCGGAGATGTATTGAAAAAATACATAGTTGAAAAACATCGTAATGCTATTATTTTGGACAAAAATACACCACGGAAAATAATTCGGGAAATTGTATCAAAAAGTATCACTAAACACACGATTGTACTCAAATATTGATACACGCAAAACGGCTTGATTTCAAGCCGTTTTTCGTATTTTCGGAGAAAAAATTCAACTTTTTAATAATAATTTTCAAGCAGACAAAAACTTTATATCGCAAAACTCTATACTTTTGCGATATAAAATGAATAAACCACATTTTCTCCATAATAGCATATTTTAACAAAAAAAGCAAGATAATTTTGGTAATTATGCTTGTAAAAAATGCAGAAATTTGATGTTTTATTTTATGCAAATTGCAGAAAAAACACTTTAATGCTGATATAATTGATTTATTTACAGTCAAAATTCTGGTCATTTTAAGGAGGAGCAATTATGGGACGTAAGGGAGAAAATATTTATAAACGCAAGGATAAGCGTTGGGAAGGTCGTTATATTGTCTCGTATAACACTGAAGGAAAGGCTGTTTATAAGTCCGTATACGGGAAAAGCTATACAGAGGTTCGGCTAAAGATGAGAAATTACCGGGAATCGCGTAAATCAAAGCCCACGAGCATATCACTTGTTTCTTGGGTGGAGAATTACTTAAAGACAAAAGAAGGTAAAATAAAAATTACTACGGTAAAGGTCTATGAGCGATACCTGAATAACTATATAAAACCATTTTTTGGTAACACAGCGTTGGGGAAAACAAGTAAAGAGATGCTGCAGTCTTTTGTCAATTCTCTGTCGGAGCGCTCTTCATCAACCGTGAAGGGGATTTTTTCTTTCCTGACAGAGGCATTGAAAAAAGCGGAAAAAGATAAATATATTTCTCCGATATGGCTTGATATTGAGCTGCCTAAGGCAAAGAAACGAGAGGTGAAGGTATTTACTCGTGAGGAGCAGCAGAAAATTGAGCGCTGTCTTAATCTTGGAGATAATCCGAATAATGTGGGGATATTGCTGTGCTTATATACTGGATTAAGAATAGGAGAGCTTTGCGGTTTGAAATGGGATGATATAGATTTTGACACCGGAAATTTATTTGTCAACCGTACAGTTCAGAGAATAACGGTTAACGGAAGATCAGTCTTACGTGAGCTGCCGCCAAAGAGCGAAGCATCATGCCGAAAGATACCGATTCCTTCGTTTATTTTGGATAAATTGAAAATTGTAAAAAAGATCAGTACATCGAAGTATATCATAAGTACAAATAATCACATTACCGATCCGCGCATATTTCAATATCACTACAAAAAACTATTGGAATACGCCGGGGTGAGATATGCCAATCCGCACACGATGCGGCATACCTTCAGTGTCCGCGCTCTGGAGCTTGGTTTTGATGTTAAAACCCTGAGTGAAATACTCGGTCACGCAGATGCGTCCGTAACACTTAAAATCTATGCTCATTCGCTTGACGAGCATAAGCGTAACAGCATGGAAAAATTTTCGGCTATGATCCTGTGATTTGCCGTCAAAGATATGGTCAAAGACAGTGAAAACCTTGTATCTACGTGGTTTATTCATTTTATATCGCAAAAGTATAGAGTTTTGCGATAAAACATTATAAATTTATATATAATAGTATAATGAAAAACCATAAGTTTATACCTATGATTAACAATTTGAAAATTTTAATTATATGGGATGCATGTAAATGCGAGTGAATTATAAAGGGGAATATCATAATGCAGTTTATATTCAGATATGCCGCTGTTTCCGATATTGGAAATGTAAGAAAGAATAACGAGGACAATCTCTTTGTACCCGGCGAAAAAATCAGGGAACCAAAAAACAATACATATTCCTTCAGCGGTAATTATATCGGCAGGAATGCCTTTTTTTGCGTATGTGACGGCATGGGTGGACACAGCGCGGGCGAGGTAGCGTCATATATGGCAGCTCGGCAGGTTGAAGAATCATACAAATCTGTTGGTAATGCCAAATCATCGGCTGTTATGAGAAAAACCATGAAAAATTTTATTTCGGAGCTTAATGACAGCATATATTCTTCCGCGGACGATAAGCCGGAGCTTAAATCTATGGGTACAACATTGTCCGGACTTTATTTTATAGGTAAGGGAGCGTATTTTGTAAATATTGGCGACAGTCGGTCATATGAATTAAAGGGTAAAGAGCTTGTGCAGCTTACAATGGATCATTCCGATTCAGAGAATAAGCACGCGCTTACGAGATTTTTGGGAATGTCATCACAATATGGTCATGTCTATCCGGATATAGCGTCAAACGTGGCGAAAGTCGGGATGAAAAGAAGGTTTTTGCTATGTTCCGACGGTCTTACCGATATGGTGGATGATATGATGATAAAAAACATTCTTATTGAAGAAGCGAATGTAAAGACAGCGGCTCAAAGACTTGTGGACACAGCCAAAAAGAACGGCGGCAGAGATAATGTTACGGTTATAGTAATTGACGCGGAACCGTCAAATAAACTTGCGGCGGTAATTCGCAGTAAAATCACCGCAGCTTTGCTTGCCGTCCTGATTATTGCCGCAGCGGGAACAATGGCATATATGTATTGGTATAATTTACCGAAGGCGGGAGATTCATTCGTAGATTTAAGCAATGATATAAAGAACGCTCATGATTTGTCGGAAGCAACGATGGCGATGGATGCACAACTGAATAATCTGAACGCACAGCTAACGATGTATAAAGAATATTCGGGTAGTGTAGATGAAAGCGATCCGGCAGTGAAAGCGAAAAACGATGAGCTTAAGCAGGCTGTCGCGCAGCTTGCAGGCAAAATAAACGAAATTACTGACAGCTACAATGAAATAGTAAAAAAAGAGGATGCCGAGTCTGAGGAAAAGATGACTGCCATAACAGCGTTGGCTGACAATACGGAGCCGCAGACATTGTTGGAAAAGTGCGCTGCGTTAAAGGATGAGACAGCGGGGCTTTTGGAAGCGTGGAAGGCGCGCGTGGCAGCCGAGAACGCGGCAAACGCGGTTCAGTCGGGAAATACGGGCGGAGACACACAAGGGCGGTCTTCACATGACGACAGCTCGTCGCATTCCGCTTATGACGGCGGCAATTACGGCGGCGGCAGTAATTACAGCGGCAACTCTTACAGCGGCGGTGGTGACGATTACAGCGGTGAGAGCGAGGATTACGGCGGCAGTGATTCCGCAGAGCCTCAGGGCGGCTCGTCACAGTTTGCGGGAAGGGAGTAAGCCTTAGTAGAGGGGTATTATTTATGGATATAAACGGAAAATTAAAAATTATTTTTATATTGATAGCCGCTGTTTCCATGACATTTTCGGCATGCTTTACAGTAAATAAACACAGCGGAACGGAAACAAAGAAAACCATAGGGGAATTGCAGGCAGAAGCGCAGGAACGCTCGGAATTTGAAGACTTTACGGCGTCGATGAGAAATGAAGCCGATGTGGACGCCGTATGCGCCTCGTACATAAGCTTATGCGAGTCAACGCAGGATCTCGACGATACCGTTAAGGTAAAAAAGAGCGAGCTTGCAGCGGAAACGGAACTGCTGAAAACATCCGCCGCGGAGGTAAAAACGGAGATAGAAAAAATATATAATTCCGAGGCGCTTCCGATTTCGGAGCGTATGGAAATGCTCAGTCAAAGTGAAAAATATAAGCAGATGAAAGCCCATTCCGATAAATGCGCGTCTTTAAAAATCGAATTGGACAGCGCGGTTGAACAGTATAATAAGGCGCAGGAAGAGAGGAAAAAAGCCGAAGAAGCTGCAAGAATTTCCGAAAGCCAAAATAAAAGCTCGTCTTCAAGCAGCCAAAGCAATTCATCGGTAAGACGTTCATATTCGGATGATTATGACGACTCGGGTTATTCCGGCAGCTATTCGTCGGGAGGAAGCTCATATTCTTCGTACAATTCGTATAACTCGTATGATTCATACTCATCATCTGATTCTTATGACACGTATGACTCATCTGATTCTTATAGCAGCGGCGCCGATTTGTCGGACGGCGGCGGCTCGTATGAGGAGCCGTCTTATGACAGCGGCGGTTCCGACGAAGGACTGGGGAGTGAAAGATAGAATATGGAGGATAACGGTATGATTTCTACAAACATTCCGATAGTAGATCAGACGATACGGAATAATTTCGGCGTTGAGCTTGAACGGGAAATAGGCAGAGGAAAATATGGTATTGTTTACTGCGGCATAAGAAATAAAGACAGAAAAAACTGCGCCGTAAAAGTGATTTCTCTGCCGACAAGAGAGCTTGAAGAAAAGCTTCGCGATATTTACGGAGATAACGAAGACGCCATAGAAAGTGCAGTTCATGAAATGGCGGCTAAGTTTGAGACGGAGATCCGCTCTATGCGCCACCTGAGTAATCTTAATATTGAGGGCAGCAAGAATATAATCAGAATGGATAATCACATGCTTGTCCAGGAGGGTATATGCTCCCATGTTATAATTTCGATGGAGCTGGCGTACCCGCTTAAAAGGCTTCTGGCACAGGAGGATTTTTCGGTTGAGCGTGTTATTGACATAGGACGTGAGGTTGCACAGGGGCTCTGTGCTTGCCACAGCGAGGGAATTATCCATAGAGATATAAAAGAGGATAATTTGTTTATCGGCATGGATGAGCATATAAAAATCGGCGATTTCGGAGTTGCGAATATAAGCAGCAATGCGATAAGCAAAAAGACGGAGGGCATAGGAACCCCGCACTATATGGCGCCGGAAATAAAAAACGGCGGAGAATATGACGAAACGGTAGACATATATTCTCTGGGAATTATGATGTATATGCTTCTTAATGAAAACAGACCTCCGTTTGTATCGAACCATACGGAGGAACGGGAGGCGTATAACCGCAGAATGACGGGCGAAAATCTGCCGCCGCCGAAGCATGCGCCGAAAAGACTTGCACGTATTATTTTGAAATGCTGCAGCTATGAACCTATTGACCGTTACAGCAGCGCGGCGGATTTGATAGATGATTTGGACAGCGTCAAGAACGATATGGCTGCAGGCGAATTGAGCGCAACAGTTCCTTATCCCAAGCGTCAGCTTAAGGATGCGGAATGGTGGGAGCAGAAATTCGAGGAGACAAAGTCAATATTCACCACCAGTACAGCGGTAAAAAGGGATATTTTAAGAGATACGGTCGGCGCGTTCAGAGATTTGCTTCAGAAATTCGGAAACAGTTCCCCCGAGGGAAAGGCTATTGAGAATGTATACATAGGCAGGGATATAGCGGAACGCGATATGAATGAGGCAACAAGAAAAACAGCGTTTATAAAGCGGATTTTGATAATCCTGCTGTGCGTGGTCATCGTTCTTGCCGCATCTCTGTTTTTCCTGTATCCCAAGACCGCAAGCTTTTATCCAAACGAGGCGGACGGCAGAAGGGTATATGTAAAATATTTGTTCCTGCCCGAACGGCGGCTTACGGATAAGCCCGCATCATATCTAAGCTCGAACGGATACGATATTTTCTTCAGTGATACCAATGACGGAAAGAAGCTTTACAAGGCAAGTATATGGACGGGCAAGGAAACTCTGTTGTGTGAAAACGAATGTCATTATGACGTTGTGATTGGTGATTATATATACTTTCAGGACGGACACGACAAGTATCTGTACAGAATTAAAAAGGACGGAACAGACCTGAAGCTCCTTATTGAATACGGATGTTGGGATTTAAGAAACAAAAACGGAAATCTTGAATTTGTATTGATAGATAATGATATAAGATCAGTTAAGGAACTGGATGTAAATTCAATAGAATAAAGAGGTACATAGTTATGAATAAAGTTTTAAGAAAAACGGTGTCATTGTTAACGGCTTTCGGCATTATAGGCAGCATGGGTATCTGCTGCGCCGCAGCGGAAGAAAATCCGGCAGCCGGTGCCGCAGTGCCGAATCAAAGCATTGTCGGTCTTGAGAGTGATGAAAAAACCTCATCACCCGAACCCACACAGACGCCGGCTGTAAGCCCGACGCCCATACCGGCTTCGTCGTCAGAATCCACAGCTGAACCGATGCCGACGTCCACCCCTGCGTCCGAGCCGATACCGACGCCCGAACCGACGCCGATACCCACACCCACACCCACACCAGCTCCGACTCCAACTCCAACCCCTGAGCCGCCTGCCGATTTCTTCTGTGATATGCACAACGGTTCGCAATTTGCTTATGTGGACAACGGAGGCGTGATAAATTTTGTGCCGATGATTGCAAGTAATGCGACGGCAGTATCTCCCAAAATTTATTATGACGGAATAACATATCTTCCATTCAGATATTTATTTGAGGAGACGCTCGGCTTTGCCGATGTTACGGATGTGAAGGATGCTCCGGGGGAAAGGGAATATAATTGGAAGCAGACAAACATTATGACGCTGACCTTTAGGGTTAACGGAGCGGAAAAAGTCCTTAGATCCGACAAACAGATAGAATACAACGGAAAGCTGATTGATTCGCTCAAGGTCACCGATGAGGGAGTATCGTATGTTCCGCTCAGATATTTTGAGCAAGAAAATTTGTGCAGTCTGTACTGGGATGCGGATACCGAGAGTATTGTTATGTCAAGCACAAGTGAATACGGACAGGAGTGTCTGTCAAAGGTTCTCGGTCAAAAGCTCACCAATAATTTTATAAGCTATTCCGACGCGGTATTCAGCGAGACCGATGACGCCGTTGTATCGTTAAGCGACAAAGCGGGTGAAAAAGTATATTCAGCAAGTAATAATTTTAATTTGTCAATTTATACGGATGAAAACAGAAAAATTCATTGGATGGATTTGAAGCCGGGAAGCAACGGTGTAACGCATAAAATGGAAGTACTCGGAGAGAACGGAGAACCTGTAAATATTTACGCCGATAAGCTCACTTTGTACGAGGATATGCTGTATGGAGTAAACGTGACCGAGGACAACTATATTTCCGGCAAGCTTTTTTCCGCAAAGCTGGGCGTTAAGGTCAATAAGCTGGATAACGGGTTATACACATACAATATATATGCCGGTGATTTTAAGACACTGGCACAGACAGACGGCGTGATAATGCTTGATATAGAAGCTGAGGAGCCGGAGGTAAGCATTTATTATATAGATGCCGGCGACGGATATTCTATGAAGAAAATGAATGTAAATACAAAGGAAACCGAAACGGTGACGATTGACGGTGAACCCATGAAAAACGTCGATTATTTTGCCGTAGGCGATGAAAGCATTGTATATAATGATTTCTTCTCGAAACAGATAAAGTGCGGCGTCTTAAACGATGCTTGTGTGAGTGGGGTATCGGTTGTCGAGGCTTTAGAGACTGTCCAATATATCAATTATGACAGGGATAATAACCGATTCTTCTATGTGGCTGCGCCATCCGATGCTTTGAACAGAATACAATGTGTGAGCTTCGGGGAAACGGGCATCGATAGCCGGGAAGTATTCAGCTCTGAAAAAATCAGAAATTTATGTGTAATAGACGGAACTGTTTATGCCAAGGTTAACGGAGAATTTCAAAAATGTTATTGATTTATGGAGGTAAATAATTATGAAAAAAGCAGCATTTCTGTTGGCGGTTATTATGAGCGCTTTGTTGTTCACACCATTAAATTCTCTTGCCGCCACACATGAATTTTTTATGTGTATGCATGCGGACAGCACCATGGCGTACCAATCGATAGACGGGAATCAGTTGGATTATATTGAGATGAAGGATTCAAACGGTACTGTGGTAGAGCCGAAGATTATTCAAGACAGTACATATCTTCCGTTCAGATATATTGCGGAAACGGTCGGACTTACCGGTGTTACCGGTTCGGTATCAGGCTCCAATATTTTCAAATATGAGAGTACCGGCGGCGGAAAAATCACCATAGTTACGAAAACCGCCAGAGTTACGCAGACAGTCGGCAAACCGTTCACCTTCAAGATGGATGACGGGACGGAGGTCGAGTATACAATTGTAAATATAGACGGAAGCCTCTATTTCCCGTTAAGATACATGACGTGGCTTGTTAACGGTGAGGTTGACTGGGCTGACGGAAATATTTACTTCATGAGCAGCAAAAAGGCGGGACAGGAATTTCTGACCGGTCCGGAAGGACATAAAACAATCAAATACAGTAAAATGACGCTTGTAAGCAATAATGAATATGACAACAGCCTTGGTTATTCGGATATATATTTGCAATCGGACGGCGCTACCGTGTCATCCGTTACCAA
Source organism: uncultured Clostridia bacterium (assembly GCA_947624485.1). Taxonomy (GTDB): domain Bacteria; phylum Bacillota; class Clostridia; order UBA1381; family UBA1381; genus Hominilimicola. Next base: position 251,351 of record CANQKM010000004.1, on the reverse strand, counting down.
TGACATAGGTGACGGCTCCACATATTACAGTGTTACAAGGTCAAGGAAAAACCTTTACTTTGTGGACGAGGAGTATAACGTACTCCGGAAAAAGGAGACGGACAGCGTTGCGTCAACACCGAATTTTTACAATGATAAAAATGAGCGCATTTATCCGAAGGTGAGTACGATAATTTCTTATCAGAACAAGCTTTACGGAGTTGAAATAGATCCGGATAAAAGTACGGTAATAGGACGTATTTTCAAATGCGACCTGGACGGCGAGAATTATCATTACATAGGTGATGAGAAAAGAGCCTATAACATATTGCTGCGTGATAATAATGGGGAGGGCTATATTTTCTATGTTGACGCCGATAATCATACCGACATACACAGGATCTCTTTGGCGGACGGCAATGATGAGGTAATTAGCGTGACCGATTACAGCGGCGAATCCATTATTGCTCCGATAGATATTATGTCGGTCGGTGAGGATACCATTATAATATCCGAGCTCAATAATAAGAAGCTGGATATTATATATCTTGTCGATTCAATTTATGAAAGCAACCATTTGTTAGGTATGATCAGCAGTGAGCTTACCGAAATAAACAAAGCCACAGCGGTGTCGGATATTAAGAGCTTGAATTATGATACCGATAACGGATTGCTTTATTTCATAAATGAAGACAAAAGCAACTATAGTATTTGCTGCTACGATACGGTTACTTCAAAAAATTACAGCATACATACATCCAAGTCGAAGAAGCGCAGAATATCCATTATCAAAATGAGCGACAATTTATATAGGGTTTATCATTATTCGGACGTGGAGAATAACGGATACACCTATGATTTGGTTTCCGTATCCGATGACGGAACCATAAAAATAGGGGCAAACATAATAGTAAACAGATAATTGGGAGGGATTACTGCTATGGCTTTAAGTGGAAGTGTGCGCGGCTCGTCCTCCTTAAGGGCTACCGAGGACAGAAATAAGCTTGACCGGAATTTTGCGAATGAGGCGTACAGTCCGGAATTTGAAGCATATATGAGTACAGATATAGGACGCGCCCAAACGACTAATTATGATAACTTTTATATGAACGGTGTATACAGCAATATGAATATTGCAAAAACCAATTATCATATAACGGGAAGAAGCAAAAAAGCTGTTTTTGCGGTGTGCCGCGGCATAGGAGACGAGGACAGAGCGTTTGAGGCGTCACGCAGAGCGTTTGAATATTTGGATGAAAAGCGCGAGGAAATCCTTAACGCGCGCACAATAATCGGAATAAAGAAAAATCTGCTGACCTTTGCCGAGGATTGCAATGCTATACTGAAAAACGACATTAAATATTCCGGAAGCTCCGTATCTCTAATGGTTATCGTATACGCATTTTCAAAGGCGGTTGTCTTAAACTGCGGAGATTGCTCGCTGTTTAAGATAGACAAAAGCAACAACTGTAAGGCGATTTCCGAAATAGGGGACTATCTGGGAACGGGAAATAAATTTAATGTTAAAGCTGTAAATTATTTTCTGAGCAGTCGTCTTATGATGACTACGCAAAGCGGCATGGCGGAGAAGACGGACAGAAACGGATTTGCGCTTGTCGGCAACGGTATGAAGGAAGAGGCAATGGGGATTATGAGCAAACTGCGTATTCAAAATCCCGAAAGAAATCATACCTGTATGATAATCAGTGAGAACGGCTCCAAGACTATAATGGCGTCAACAAAATGGACTGCTGTAGCCTGTGCCGTTGTTACGGTAATAAGCGTAATAAACATGCTTATTCAGTCAGCTTCGGCGGTATAAAATACATAAGGAGATTGCGGCGATGAATGATTACGATATGAACAGCGGGTACAACAAGGACAACGGAACAACCGACTTGTTCGGCGCTTTTGATTCCCAAGCACAGGGCGATGCCGATTTGGAGGATGCGCAGGAGCTTTACGCGACAATGGCGCTCCAAATGGAATATACGGACAGCTTGGCAAAAAAGAAGGATACAAGAAAGCTTGAGACCGTCCAATTTGTGGAGGTCGATGAGCAGAAAAGCAGTGAAATCACAAGAAAACTGATAGAAATATACGGAAGCGACTCCATACAGGTAAGGAAATGGGTGGAGCAGCTCCAAAAAATCGAGCGCTACAGAGCGGAGCAGCAAAAAGCAATAAAGAAAAGAAAACGGCAAATGATAATAATGGGCGCGTTGAGTATTGCCGCCATAGCGATAATTGCTGTAATCGTGATTTTTATGTTTAATTCAACCGACTACTACATCAATCAGGGTGACTACAACCACATTTACCGAAAAACTATTTTCGGCGCGCCGGAGCTTTATCGTGAGGAATCGGTGTCGGCGTTGGTAAAGGATGGCAATGATTTGTATTACATAAGAACCTCCGACGGCAAAATCTGCGGATTGTCGATTAAAAGCAATGTGGAAAAGGAAATAACCGAGAGTACGGCAAAGGAATTTAAGATGGTCGGGAAATATATTTATTACATAAATGCATCCGACGGAAACGCATTATACCAAATATCAACATCCGGAATAGGCGGCGTAAGACTTTATGACAAAGCCTGCGAGGATTTGAATGTAAGCGGTGCCGAGCTGACCTTTAAGGACACGGAAAGCGGTGCGGTAAAAGCACTTAATACAAAAACACTCAGTATTTCCGAGAGGTAGAAGCATGGACACCAAAATGTTGATCGGTATCGCCGCAGCGGCAATATCGGTGCTGATTGCGTTGATATTTATAATAAGACGGAGACGGCAAAGGACAAAACAGCGGCAAGCCGAAGCGGCTGACAGACGCATGCGGGAGCTTGACGAGGCGATTTCCAATAAGAGCAGGCATTTGAAGCTTGACGGCGGGGAGTGAAAAAAATGGGACTTAGATTGTCGGTATTTACAACTAAAATGATGAAGAATTATATTCTTCCGAGCATAAACAATTCGGATTATACCATTGTTCTCGACAAGGATAAATTCGGACTGAAAAACAATATAATACTTGAGTTGCAGGTTATAGACCATGAGTGGAGCTTTAAGAGGACGTCCGTTTACAAGCTGATTAAGAATACCGACGGAGAAGCCTTTGAACCGATTAAGCCTTCGGACATGTTTATGCTTCGCAGCGGAGGCAGTATTTCTGTCAGAATAAGCGTGAGCAATGCCGAATTGTCGTTCGACAATCTGAAAAAATATGCGCTCAATCCCAATGTACGCGTAACAATAGGAAGAAGCAATTCCAATGTTATACAATACGAGATGCAGAATTTTGTCTCCAAAACGCACGCCGTCATAGAGAATGACGGAAGGAACTGGGTTGTCGGAGATAAAAGCCGCAACGGTATCTTTGTTGACGGCAAACGCATAAAGCAGTTTCATATACTCAAGAATGGCGAGCATATCGAAATATATGGGTTAAGAATTATTTTCTTTAACAATATGATCGCCGTAAGCATGGATAATCATCCGGTTATCAATGAGACGGTTCTTCCGCGTTACGCCAATGAGTTGGGCGCGGCGGCATTCAGAAAGGGCGAGGAACGTGAAAAGCAGTTTTTTCACAGATCACCGAGAAACATTGAAAAGATATACAATGAAAGCATAGAAATCGAGCCGCCGCCCAATTTAAGGAAGCCGGAGCAGCGCCCGTTACTGCTTACGGTCGGACCGTCCTTAACAATGGCGATCCCGATGATGCTGGGTTGCGGCATGGCTATTATGGCAAGCAGAGCGGCGGGCGGCGCGTCAAGCGCTTTTATGTATACAGGAATTATAACAGCGGTTGGCTCGGCTGTGATAGGCACGATATGGACGCTTGTCAATCTGCGCTACTCCAATAAGAAGTACAAGGAAACGGAGCAAAAGCGGTTTGATGCTTACGGAAATTATCTTATTGCTACAGCCGACAAAATCAGAGACATGTACGAGTCAAATGTACGCGCGCTGAACAAGCAATACCCGTCGGCTCATGAATGTTGCTCATATGACGGCGATTCCCAGCTTTTGTGGAATCGTAATATTCTGCATGACGATATGATGTATTACCGTCTCGGTCTCGGTGAGATGGAATTTCAGACCGAGATTATAATACCGAAGGAGAAATTCAAGCTCGACAATGATGAGCTTGAGCAAAAACCCAAGAAAATATATGACGAATACCATATTCTTTCAAACGTCCCTATAGGCGTGGATTTGTTTGAACACAGAATTGTCGGAATTGTCGGAGGGGAAAACAAATCAAACGCGTTTGAGATAGTCAAATGTCTAAGCGCGCAAATCGCTGCGTCAAACAGCTATACCGATATAAAAATGGCGTTTGTGTACAACAGCGAGCATGAGACAAACGAACAGTGGAAGTTTGCAAAATGGTTTCCGCACGTGTGGATGGAAGAGAAAAAGGGAAGGTTTATCGCTTCAAACAGAGTTGAGGCGAGCGATTTGTTCTTCGCGTTGACAAATATACTCCGCACGAGAAACGATGAGGACAATTTGTTTAATTCGGATAAGAAAGAATTCGTGCGCCCTCACTACGTTCTGTTTATAGAGGATATATCATGGCTTGACGGCGAACCGATAGCGAAATACATAAATGAATGTAAAGCACAATATGGCTTGACAACCGTTCTTATGGCGGAGAAAATTTCCGATTTGCCGAACCGGTGCGATTACATTATATGCGATAACGATGAGTTTTCCGGAATATACGACATCGGCTCGCAGGACGGCGCAAAGACCTCCATAGCCTTCGACAAGGTTACCGCGGAGGAACTTGAAGCCTTTTCGAGAAGGCTGATGAATATTGAAATAGCCGAGACCGAGGTTGGCGGTGAGATAGTATCGTCGCTTGACTTTTTTGAGATGTACGGCGTGAAGTCGCTTAAGGATTTCGCGGTGATGGATCGCTGGAAGAAGAACAGAACCTACGACAGCATGAAAGCTTTAATCGGTAAAAAGGCAGGCGGCATCGACTGCTATCTGGACATACACGAAAAATATCACGGACCTCACGGCTTGGTTGCGGGAACCACCGGTTCGGGAAAAAGTGAAACGCTCCAGACATATATGCTGTCACTCGCCATTAACTTCAGCCCGAATGACATAGCATTTTTCGTTATCGACTTTAAGGGCGGCGGAATGGCAAATCTGTTCTCCGATTTGCCGCACGGTATCGGACAGATTTCAAATTTATCGGGAAATCAGGTTCACAGAGCGATGGTTTCGATAAAAAGCGAGAACATGAGGCGGCAAAGGATTTTCTCCGAAAACGGAGTTAACAATATAAATAATTACACCAAGCTTTTGAAAAACGGAGAAGCTTCGCTTCCGGTACCGCATCTGTTTATAATCATAGACGAGTTTGCGGAGTTGAAAAAGGAAGAACCGGAATTCATGAAGGAGCTTATAAGCGTCGCGCAGGTAGGACGAAGCCTTGGAGTGCATCTTATTCTGGCGACACAAAAGCCGAGCGGAACGGTAGACGATAATATATGGAGCAACTCAAAATTCAGACTGTGCCTGAGAGTTCAGGACAGACAGGATTCAAAGGATATGCTACACAAGCCGGACGCGGCGTATATTACACAGGCGGGACGCGGCTATCTTCAGGTCGGCAGCGACGAGGTGTATGACTACTTCCAGTCAGGCTGGAGCGGCGCCGTGTACAGTGAAAATGAGGAGGATTCGACGTCGGATATGGTCATTTTGCTCGGACTTGACGGGCAGACAGCAATGGTCGGAAACAAGACAAAAATACAACAGAAGGCGGAAAGAGAAAAACAATGGCTTAACGCTCTGCTGGACAGCTTTACAAAAGCAGCGGAGACTGTGGGGATAAGTCTTGATTCCTATACGGTAAACACACCGTCCGCGCGGCTTGTTCTGGATGAAACCATACGGATAATTAAAGACGCAGGATATAAATTCGATGATACATCCTACAACAGGAGAAGGATCGACGATTTTATCGGTCTGCTTCAGGAATTCCCGCAAGCGGAAGGCCGTATTGAGCAAATAATCGCTGCGGCGGAAATTCAGAACAAAAGGCTTCCTGAGGTCAAGGAGATCACACAGCTTGACGCGATAGTGGAGTATCTGGGCAATCTTGCGAGGGAGAACGGCTACGGTAAAAGCATGCAGCTGTGGCTGCCTGTGCTGCCGCAGCATATCTGCTTGGACGAACTTGACGGCTACAAGAAAAATACTGAAGCATATACGGGGTATAAAAATAATGAAAAATGGTCGCTTGAAGCGTTTATAGGTCTCAGCGACGATCCCGCGAATCAGGCGCAGAACCCCGTTATACTCGATTTCGCTCAAAACGGACATTACGCAATATGCGGAGGAATTGTAAGCGGAAAAAGTACATTCATGCAGACGCTTGTGTATTCCCTGATAAGCAGATACTCGCCGGAGCACATAAATCTGTATCTGCTTGACTTTTCGAGCAAAATGATGTCTGCCTTTGAAAATGCAAAGCACGTGGGCGGCGTCATATATGAGAACGACCTTGATAAAATAGAAAAGTTCTTTAATATGCTGTCCGTTATCATAAAGGAAAGGAAGGAGCTTTTCCGAGGCGGAAATTACGCGCAGTACACAAAAGCGAACGGCGTAAAGCTGCCGGCGGTGTTTGTGTGCATAGACAATTACGAGGGCTTCAGGAGTAAAACGGCGCTCAAATACGACGAGCTTATTCTGAGGCTTTCAAGCGAGGGCGTGGGATACGGAATTTATATGGTGCTTACCTCCGGCGGATTCGGAACAAATGAAATTCCGACGAGTCTTGCCGACAATATAAAATCAACCGTCAGCCTTGAGATGAGCGATAAATTCAAATACGGCGAAATACTGAAGACCATGAAGTTTGACGTAATGCCCGAAACCAACATAAGCGGAAGAGGACTTATTTCGGTCAACGGTACGATCCTTGAGTTCCAGACGGCGCTCGCCCTTGAGGCGGCGGACGATTACAGCCGCTTGGAGCTGATAAAGGAGCGCTGCGGCAAAATAAATGAATTGTGGCATGGCAACACGGCAAGAAAAATCCCCGAAATTCCGAGAAATCCGACATGGGAGAAGCTTCGCCGCTCTGACGGTTATGAGGAAATCATAAACGACAGCCATAGTCTGCCTATAGCGTATAATGAATATGACGCATCGATTTACTCTGTGGACTTAAGAAATGTTTATTCTTATCTTATCGCGGGAAAAAAGAAAACGGGAAAAACGAATTTTATGAAAAATATGGCGGCGGCATTTAAGGATAAGGATGCGGATATTTGCATAATAGACAGCGATTCGAGAGAGTTAAGCGCGTTCGCGGCGGGAATAGGCGTAAAATATGTATCCTCCGCGGAGGAACTGCTTGCATATCTGGAGGAGCTTATACCCGAATTTATCAAGCGGAATAAGAAGAAAAAAGAAATGGTAACGGAGGGTATGGGAGAAGGAAGGATATATTCCGAAATGCTCAAAATGAAGCGCACGGCAATTTTTATAAACGATATAGAGTATTTTATAAATATGATAAGCAAATCGGTTAAAAGCCAAAAATATGATTTGCCGAGCGTGATGACAAATCTGCTCGATAAGGGGCATACACACAACATATTCTTTGTGTCATGCGTGAATACTGACGCGGCGAAGCGATTGGCGGGCAACAGCCTGTATTCGGCATTCGCAGCAGACCGCGTCGGCGTTTTGCTGGGCGGAAACGCCATGTCGCAGAATGTTTTTGACTTTGGCTCACTGAGCTTCGCCGAGCAAAGCAAGGCTTATAAGCCCGGTATAGGACTTATTTCGGCGGATGCGAATATAAGCAGAATTATTATACCGTTATTTCAAAATACCGAGGGGGACATAGTGGCATGATAATAGTGGATATATCCGTAGAAGCGTTTGACAAAACGTACGATTTTAAGCTTGACGATAATGTGTCGGTTTCAAAAATAATAGAGGATATATGTGAAATGCTGGCGCGTAAGGAAAAATGCGCGCCGGTTAAGAAATCCGGCGACCTTATTTTGTGCGAGACCGCAAACGGCAGCATACTTCCTCCGGGTATGACGCTCACAGAGTGCGGTATAGTATCCGGAGACAGACTTATGCTTATTTGAATAATCGCAAAATATTTAACAGAGGGAGGTGTACAAGCATTGAATATCGAAATTAACACCGGCACACTTAAAAACGACACAAGCCGTATGAGAGAACAGATACAAAAGGTAAGAGAAGCCGTGGGCAATATGAACGATGCGGTTTCAGCGTTAAACGCCATGTGGGAGGGCAGCGCAAAAAACGCGTTTAATGTTCAGTATGCGTCCGACTGCGAAAATATGGAAGCGGTTTGCAGCGAGGCGGAAAGAATGGTCGAAGACCTGAGCGACGCTGCCGGCAAGTACGACTCGTGCGATATGCAAATTAAGAATATTATAAATTCAATAAAGGTATAAGGGGACAGGGTGATAAATATGGAAGGACGTATCGTAGTAAAAACCGAAACGCTGGTAAGCCAGTCCGAGGAAGTGTCAAAGCAGATATTAAATACGGAAAACGCATTTAATGAGCTTAAGAGTTTAGTTTCATCGACAAGCTCGTATTGGATCGGCGAGGCGGGCGAGGCACACAGAACAAACTATATGAACAGACAATCGGAGGTTGAGACTGCAATAAGGAGGCTGCGTGAGCATGTTGTGGATCTCAAAACAATGGCAGGAGTATATGACGAGGCGGAACGCGCGGCGCAATCGGAGGCGCAGAGCCTTATATCCGAAGTCATATCATAAGGAGGAATAGCAAATGGGAATAGCGTCTTCAAAGATAGAGCTTGATTACCATACGGCGCTGAAGCAAGCAGATAAGCTTGACGAAATCGCGAACGGACTCAAGCATTCGTCACAGACAATAGAGGAAACAATGACGTCGCTGAATTCGGGATGGCAGGGCGAGAGCGCGTCCGCGTATCTGATAAAAGGACGGACTTTGAAGGATAAGGTTTCAAAGACGTCTCAGGATCTTAACAACGCGGCCGACAAAATCCGCAAAATAGCGAAAAAGATACACGACGCGGAATTGGCGGCACTCGAAATCGCCACAAGACGGAGCTATTAACGGGTAAAATCCGTTGATATAAAAAATATAAAAGGAGGAAAACAGTAATGAGTTCAATTACGGTAACGGCGGCACAGCTTAAATCGACGGCGGATCAGCTCGAAGGTCTGAACGGTCAGTTTAAGTCGGCAGTAGGAAATCTGGAGTCAACAGAGCAGTCCCTGTGCAGTATGTGGGAGGGAGAAGCCAAAAACGGGTTTGACGCGGCATTTAAGCGCGACAAGTCCAATATGGATCTTTTTAACGCAAACATTACAAAGTTTGTAGCGACGCTTCGCACTATCGCCGCGAAATACGAGCAGGCGGAAAGTGCGAATGTAAGCACGGCAAATCAGAGAAGCTACTAATCAGAGGAGGAAAGAGAAAATGGACGGAATTATAAAGGTTGATCCGCAGCAGCTTATAAGCACATCACAGGAATTCAGTTCTTCGGGCAGTACGGTGAATCAGCTTACAAGCGAAATGGTAAACATTATGACCGCGTTGGGTTCGACATGGCAGAGCGACGCGGCGACGGCATACATATCCAAGGCGCAGGCGCTCGAATCGGATATAGGCAAGCTTAACACTATGATTCAGGAGCATGTGCAGGACCTTCAGGAAATGGCGCAGCAGTATACAAGCGCGGAAAGTGCGGCACAGTCGGAGGCGGAAGCTTTACAGACAAGCGTAATAAGCTGATGCGTTTTGGTGATTATCAAAATCGCGGCGCCGGTAAATTGCGCACCGACGCCGCGGATTTTGAAAAAGGGATGATATAAAAATATGGTGTAATAACCTCACGGTGTTACCAAAAGCAGAGCTTTTGACGCCTGAGAAAGCATTGCATCATATCGCTGCGTCGACACTGCCACCTTGCAGCTATGATGTAGTGAATGCTTATAAAATCGGAAAGGAGTGATGATATGGCTGATTTCAAGATCAAAACCGACGCGCTGCAGAATGCGCAAAGCAGCCTCGAGAATATTCAAGGCACACTGCGGCGGTATGAAGGCGAAATACGAAGCGTGGCAGCCGGCTTGAATTTCAAAATTGCCGCGTCGGGTTCAATGCGCACGAAAATAAATAAAATTGCGGGAAATGTAAACGTATGCTCAGCCAATTCCAAAAGCATGTCCTCCGCAGCCGAGAAAATATACGAGTGTTATGCTGCGACAGAAAATGCTGTTAAAGACATAAAAAACGGAACATTGTTTGATCGGATAATGGATGCCGTCGGAGATTTTTTTAACAACAACCCGAACGGATTTCATATTCCGGTCGGGTTTGAAAGCTTCAGAGAACGACTTAGAGATTTTATAAAAAAATTACCGAAGAATGGGGCAACAATTACATATCCGGAATATCAGGGACTTGCGGGAATAATAAAAGGATGGTATAATAAACTTGATGGCGATAAGCGGGATTTGCTTGCCTTTATAACAGGAACAGGTGCGTTGACATCATTACTTACTGCAGGTTCAACAAGTTCGCTGTATAGTGTGGAAGGAGAAATAGGAAACAAATTTTTTAATTTAAAGGGTAAGGCGGATGTTCTGCAGGCAAAACAAACGGGAAAGATTGGCAGTAACATTGATTGGAAAGAAGGAGATGTAAACGCTTACGCCGAATGGAATGGAGAAGTGCATGCGGCAACAGGAAGTATTTCAAGCAACTGGGGATTTGGACATGGAAAAATAGAGGGTGAAGTAGGAAATGTGGCAGCAGAAGGAAGCCTAAATGCGACACTGTTTGAAAACGGCGAGTTGTCTCCTCGGATAAGCGGCAAGGTTAAAGTATCCGGCAGTGTGGCGTCGGGCAGCGCGGAATTCCAAAATGGAACGGATGATTTCAACCAACATGCTTCGGCAAGTGGCAAGGTGCTTTCTGCGGAAGCGTCGGCAGAAGCAACGGTTGGCAAAATAGTATCCACAGACTCTAATGGAAATCAAGTTGTTTCATATGGCGTAAAAGCGGAAGCCGGAGCTGAGGCATACGCGGCAGAGGGTGAAATTTCAGGAGGATTCACCTTTTTGGGAATCAAGTTTGATATGTCACTTGGAGGAAAGGTTGGCGGCGCGGGAGTAAAAGCCGGAGCGCAGGTAACAACCGGAGGCTTTGAGGGCAGTATAGGTGCCGGACTTGGAGTGGGAGCTGATGTAAAGCTTAAAATTGACTGGAGCGGATTTAAGTGGCCGTGGGAAAAATAATTTTATAAAACGAGGAGGAATGTATAATGTATAAGAATTTGTTGCCGATAGGTTCGGTGGTGTTATTAAAGGGCGGAAATAAGAAAATAATGATTTGCGGAAGAATACAGACAAGGAGCGGCGAGGATGCAATATATGACTACTCCGCTTGTTACTATCCCGAGGGAATAATAAATCCGAAGCAAATGTTTTTCTTCAACCGCGATGATATAGAAAGAGTATTTTTTATCGGATTTCAGGATTCCGATGAACTGGAGTTCCGAACAAATGTGTTGGATCAGCTTGGAGAACTTGAGGTAAAGAACGGACAAATAGTCAGCAAGGAGTAAAATATCATGCATGGAGAAATAGTGCAGACATATTCGGGATTTTCCGCCGCACTGGAAGCCTTTATAGAGGGAGAGCCTTACGCGTCGGCGGAAATAACGAACAATATTACTTTTGGTGGAGCGTGTAATATTACGCGGAACGGCAAGCTGTTGTATACATTGTCTTATGATACAGAAGAACGCGCTTCAAGCATAGGCAAATCAAAACAGAATAAAAACCTTATCCCGTATAAAATAGACGACGCTAACGGCAATAAATGCGGTCAGATTGGTATAAAGCAGGCAGATGTCCCTTTTTGGCGGCTGTATTCCTTTCATGAAATGACAATAAATTCAAACACATACCGAATGTACACAGTCGGACTGGGTAAGGAAGGATTAAAATATCCCATATATTGCAATGACACGCAAATTGCGCTTATGGAAAAGGACGCTGTGGTAGTCAATAATCTGGACAAATACGATATATACGCCCACGATAGGCAGGGAGCAGAAATAGCTGTACTGTTCGGACTGTATATTGACATTACAGCTGCGGCGAACAGGGGAACGGCAGTAACGGAGTCGGTACGTAAAGTCTATTCCATAACTACAAATAAGGAATTAAAAAGCAAATATAATCCAGATTTCAAACAATCCTGTATGTTATAAAATCAATATACGCTTCGTAATCGGTTGCTTAACGGAGCGTATTTTTTGTGTCTTAATATTCAACTTAACGTAAAAACCACTTGACAAATATATCTTTTTATGATACAATATATATAAAGAAAATCATAAAAAGAAAGTGACAGAGTGAAAAAGCAGGAGCGGTTTTACAAGGTTTACGACAGTGTTCTGTCCGACAAGCTGCTGTCGTAATATTTTGAGCGGCTATGCTTAACGGCTTTTTTCAAAATGCTGATAATCCCTGTAGCTGCTCCACGAGCCGCCCCAAGTCCAGCCGTGTTCGTTTACGAATATGTCGTAAATCTCGGCGTCGGGGCCTATGTACGCGGCTTTTGCGATACTGCTCGACCATGTGTCGGTGTCTCTCGACCAGTATTCCCTCGCGTTTGCGTGAGAGCCTGTGCCGTCGCCGCTCACGTACGGATTTATCTGCGGATTTATGTCTATAGCAAGACCGAGCGCATGATTTGAAAGCCTGCCCGAACCGTCGGTAGACTCTCTGTAATTGAACGATGAGGTGTTGTTGTGTTCGATGGAATCATAGTCGCTGCCGCCGTAATTGTCGACAAGCTCCATGCGCTCTATCGGGTATTGTATGTCGTAAAGCTCGGCGAAGATATCGAGTACCTCTTCAGCCACCGAAGCGCTCACAACCATATGTCCCTCGGTTACGTTATAGCTGAAATCATAATGGGGTATGGTGAGGTACGCAAGCTCGTCGTACGATACCGAAGCTCCCGAGGGCATCGAAACTCCCGCCATCATTTCACGCACGTCCTCCGGAATGGGCTGCGACGTGCCGCGCCTTTGCGGTAAGGGTTCGGGCGTCGGCTCCGGAGCGGGCGCTGAGGTCGGAACGGGTGTTTCCTCCGCCGCGGGCTGCGCCGTTGCGCGCGTAATATTTGTCGGTGCGGGCGTGGGTGCGGGCGTATTGTCCTTGTTAAGATAATGCAGCGTAATGAGCGCTATCACCGCGAGTATCACAAGCACAGCCGCGGCTACAATAACGGACAGCAGCTTTATATTCGTTCCTTTTTTCCTTTTATTCGCGTTTCTTATTTGGTTATAGTCCATTGTCAAAACCCCTGTAAAGCATTGATTTTTAACATATTAACATAAAACCGCGGCAAAATCAAGCTTGCGCGTGAAGTTTACCGCACGGCGTGTAATTTATAACAAAAATGAAAAATATTTGTAAAACAGTCGACAAAATGAAAAATATTTGTTATAATATAGAAGAATATGTCATGTACAAATTATCCGCGAGGGGTAAAATGAAAAAAAGAATAGATCTCGTTATTTTTGCGGCGGCTGTGATTGCGCTGTACGCCGTGTCACACATTACCGGCATAGGCTGTCCCATCAAATTCGTGACGGGAATTTCCTGCGGCGGCTGCGGTATGACAAGAGCGCTTACCGCGCTTGCGTCTCTGCGTGTAAGGGACGCGTTTTATTATCATCCGCTTGTGCTTGTTCCGCCGGTTTACTGCGTTATTTACGCGTTCAGGAACAAAATCGGAGACCGCCGCTTCAAAATCATAACGGGCGTATGCGCTTTTTTGTTTGCCGGCGTATATGTGATACGTCTCATAGATCCCTCCGATAATATCGTTACCGCTGACATAACCGACGGAATTATAATAAAGCTGATAAAGTATTTGGGAGGGATCATCTGATGGTTGAGGAAAAGAGAAGCTTGGGTGTGTTCATTCTGCTTGACATTATCACCTGCGGTTTTTATTCATGGTATTTTTATTACACTCTTGCCCGGGATATGAACATCGTCTGTGACGGCGACGGCGAGGAAACGCCCGGTCTCGGCTTCTTTCTCTTGTTTTCGTTCCTGACCTGCGGGATTTACGGCTTGTATTGCTACTATAAAATAGGAAACCGCCAGGCTGCCAACGCGCGGCGGTATAATGTAAGCATACAGGAAAACGGAACGACCGTTCTCGTATGGCATATTCTCGGTATGTGGATAGTGGTCGGACCGTTTGTCGCAATGTATATACTTATAAAGAATATGAATCTGCTCGCGCACGCGTACAACACAGGTCACGGCTATAATCAGCAGTACGGCGGCGGTCAGAACAATTTCACGGGCAGTCAGAACAATTACGCCGGTACACAGAACAATTACGGCGGCGCTCCCGCCACTATGGCTATGACGCAGGACGGCGCGGCAGGCACGGTATACATAAGCTGCCTTAAGGGTGAGTTTGCCGGCAGCGACTTCCCCTTAAACGCCGGCGAAAGCATTGTGATCGGACGCGACAACAGCTGCAACATCAGGTTTGACAGCAACACGCCCAATTTGAGCAGACGGCACTGCGTGATAAATTACGACGGCAGTACCGTGTGGCTCACCGATATAGGCTCAAGCTTCGGAACGTACCTGACGGACGGCACAAGGCTCGTACAGGGGCAGAGAACGCCGCTGCAGCCGGGAATGGGCTTTTACCTCGGCAGTGAGGCGATAAGCTTTTACAGAAGGTAATAATTTATGAAAAATTACATATTGATAGGATGTCTCATTATGATAAATGCTGCATTGGTTTCCGCACTCGTGCTTGTGATGACGGGTACGGCGGGCGTACGAACAGCAGACGAGCTGCAAGCAAAAGCACAGCGCTGTTTACGAGGTCTTGAATTCTGCGGACGTTATAAACGCACGTACGGACGGCGGCTCGTATTACGTTTGGGTAACGGAGAATATGACCGTCACCGAAAAAGGCTCGACGGAAAACACCGTTGACCACCGGGTTTACCGTCTCGAGCCGTCGGGAAGCGGATATATTATAGCGGATTACACAAGCGATCCGATGTATAAAGGATAAAGGAATAATCGTGAAAGGGGAAGTAAATTATGAAGGATATAAACAATTTATGTCTGTCGTGCATGAGCGATACGGGCGGAGCAGCGGTATGTCCGAAATGCGGCTTTAACGGGAGCGAGTACGTTTCTCCGCCGCACCACCTTAAGCCCGGCTCTCTTCTGAACGGCAAATATCTTGTCGGAAAGGCTCTCGGTGAGGGCGGCTTCGGAATTACGTACGTGGGCTACGAGCTGAATCTCGAAATCAAGCTCGCGATAAAGGAGTATTTCCCCAACGGATTCGCGTCGAGAGACGTTACAAATACCGATACCATAACCATATTTTCCGGTACGGGACGCGACGTTTTCGAGCAGGGACGCGACAAGTTCATAAACGAGGCGAAGGCTCTCGCGAAATTCGACAACCTGCCCGG
The DNA here is from genome assembly GCA_947624485.1 of uncultured Clostridia bacterium. Taxonomy (GTDB): domain Bacteria; phylum Bacillota; class Clostridia; order UBA1381; family UBA1381; genus Hominilimicola. The sequence continues at coordinate 235,799 of CANQKM010000004.1, read as the reverse complement.
TATCGTGTCGGTAAAGGATTTCTTTATGGAAAACGGCACGGCGTACATTGTTATGGAATACGTCGAGGGTGAGACGCTCCGTGATTTCCTCAAAAGGAACGGCGGCAGAACGTCGCCCGAAAGCGTGTTCGCGATGATGCAGCCGCTTATGAAGTCGCTTTCCGAGGTGCATAGGCAGGGTATTATCCACAGGGATATAAGCCCCGACAATATTATGATAACGACGGATTCAAAGGTCAAGCTGCTCGACTTCGGCGCGGCGCGCGACATCAGCGCGGACGGGCAGAAAAGCCTTTCAATACAGCTTAAGCCCGGCTACGCCCCCGAGGAGCAGTACAGGAGCCACGGCAGGCAAGGCCCGTGGACTGACGTGTACGCGCTCTGCGCGACGATGTACCGCGCGATTACGGGAGTGCAGCCGGTGGAGGCGCTCGAAAGAATGCAGCGCGACACGCTTCAGCGTCCGTCCGCGCTCGGGATCCGGATAGATCCCGTCAAGGAGGACGCGCTTATGCGCGGTATGGCGGTTTCGGCGGCGAGCAGATTCCAAAGCATAGAGCCGCTGTACAACGCCCTTTACGGCGACCGTCAGCCGCTCCCGAATCCTCCGCCGACACAGGGCGGGTACAATGTGCCGCCTCAAAGCGGTATGGGTACGGGCGGATACAATGTGCCGCCGCAGCCGCCCGCGCGCAGTACCGGCAATTCAAAGCTTCCGCTTATCATAACCGCCGCGGTCGGAGCGGTCGTTCTCGCCGTGGCAATATTCGTAATGCTGATCGTTATAAACGGCGCGTCGGAGCCTGAACCCGAACCCACCCCCGTACCGACCGTCACCCCGGCGCCCACGCCTATACCCGATCCGGTATTTACAGGCGTTGAAGCGTCGTCAACGCGCAGCACAGATATGACGTCAGGCCGCGCAGTGGAGTATTTCCCCGTTTACGCGATAGACGGCGATCCTGCAACGGCGTGGTCAGCCGACCGGAACATCAGTCTTACTCCGACGCTTACTCTGACGGCTGACACGAGACAGCACGTTACCGGCGTGAGAATGTCAAACGGATATTTCAAGTCGCAGGAAACGTACACGCGCAACCGCCGCATCACAAAGGTTTCAATCGAATACGAGGGCGGTCAGAAAACGCAGGAGTTCGGCATCGACCAGTTCGGGATAATGCAGGATATACGGTTTGATCAACCGGTGGACACGGCGTACATAAAAATTCACGTTCTCGACACATATTACGGCGACTGGCAGGATATATGTATAAGCGAGGTACAGGTATATTAAGACGTAAGCCGCAGGAGGGATCGGAAATTGACTACAAAAAACACTATACGCATAAAGCGTCCGAAGCAGGTGACTCCGTATAACGCCCAGCATATAGGGCGCAGGGAGGAGCAGCAGGATTACTTTTCCTATTCGGATATATTCAATCCCGAAGAGTATGAGCTTATGGGCGCTGTCGGCGTTCTTGCCGACGGTATGGGCGGACTTGACAACGGACGGCTCGCAAGCCACACGGCGACCGAGGTGTTTTTGTCCGCTTACAGAGAGGCGTGCGCCGGCGGTCTTGGTATAAACGACGCTCTCGTAAGGGCGGCACACGAGGCGAACACGGCTGTTCACGGCATAGAGGGCGCGGGTACAACGCTTTGCGCCGCGGTTATAAAGGACTGGAGGCTCTACTGGCTTTCCATAGGCGACAGCCGTATCTACCTTTACCGTAACGGCGCGGTACGCAGGATAAACAACGAGCATAATTACGAGAAGGTGCTTGACCGTATGGCGGCAAACGGTGAAATATCCGTTGAGGAAGCCCTTTCAAACCCGAACAGAGCAGCGCTCACAAGCTATATAGGCATTGACGAGCTTGACGAGATCGACCTTAACCCCGACGTTTTCCCGCTGTTTTCGGGAGACTCGGTACTGCTTTGCTCCGACGGTCTTTACAGGGCGCTTTCCGACAAGGAGATAGCGAAAATAGTGCGCGACGCGGACGACGACGTTTGCGACGTGCTTGTAAACGCGGCGATGAAGAAAAATCTCGTCACGCAGGATAATATAACGGTTGTGTTGATGGATGTGGATTGACACGGAAAGGAACAGTATGAAAAAAAGGATTTTAAGTATTGCAGCGGCCGCGCTTATCGTCTTTACGCTCGGCGCACCGGTGCTTGCCGCCGGAATACCGTCGTCTGTAAGCCGCGCGGCAAATTCGGCGGTCAGACTGACGGTAAAGACAAGCCTCGGCACGGAACGGACAACGGGAACGGCGATAGGCAAGGATTCTAATGTGAGATACGTCCTCACGTCCCTGCACTCTGTCGAGGCGGGTGAAATACTCGCAGGAACGAACGAGGAGCAAAATATTCCCGCAAAGGTAACGGTCAGGAGCGAAAAGCTGGACCTGGCTGTTCTGGAGCTAAGCGAGGATCTGGACGGAGCGAAGCCCGCGAAATTCAAAAAGGACGCGCTCCGTGACGGCGACGCGGTTTACGCTGTCGGCTATTACGCGAACGAGGACGCTGCCAATATTTCGGAGGGTACGGTTCAGTCGTGCAATAATTTTTCGGCAAACGGCGTTTCGGCTGAAATTTACCGCGTAACCGCGGCGGTGACCGCGCGGAACAGCGGCGGTATGCTTACGGATAAGCACGGCTCGGCTGTAGGTATTTGCTTTTACGACGGCAACACCTCCGAAAATAAGGTCATAACTAATAATGAAATATTAGCCATGCTCGACGAAAACGGCGTGGAGTACAAAAAAGCGACGATTATATATCTGCTCGCGGCGATAATTCTTTTGCTTGCGGCATTATGCGCGGCGGCGTATGTGATTTTGCGCAATGTTAAAACGAAGCGCGCGAACAGACCGAGGATTATCGGTCAGACGGGCGAGTTCGCCGGTGAGGAAATTCCCGTGACGGCTGAAAATATAAACATAGGGCGCGACGCGAAAATATGTCAGCTTGTCGTGCTCGGCGACAGTACGGTGAGCCGCTGCCACTGCTCGGTACGCTACGACGGGATGAAGCGCGCATTTATACTCACCGACCTGTCCTCCACTCACGGAACGTACGTAAACGGCGAAAAGCTCGAGCCGAACGTGCCGAAATATATCGCTTCGGGAACAGTGTTCAGCGTGGGAACGGGAAGCACGTCGTTCCAAGCGGTTGAGGGAGGTGCTTGATCATGAAGTTTGCCACGCTCTGCGAAAAGGGCGGACGTGAAAAGAACGAGGATTCGGTGCGCTGCGTAAAAAGGGACGGCATATACTGCTTCCTGCTCGCGGACGGTCTCGGCGGTCAGGGCAGCGGAGAGGTTGCCTCCGACCTTGCGTTGAGGACGATAGCCGACTGCTTCTGCACACAGGCGGAAATTTCGGCGGATATAATGTACTCGTACCTTGAAGCGGGACAAAACGCGATAGCTGAAGGCAGAGCCGCATCGATCGCGAATGCGGATATGGCTACCACGGTAACGGCGCTCGTAACGGACGGTAAAACGGCGCTTTGGGCGCACTGCGGCGACAGCCGTATTTACAGGATTCAGAAGAACCTCATACAGGAGGTAACAGACGACCATTCGGTGGCATTCGCCTCGTTTACGGCGGGCGACATAAGCTACGACGAAATACGAACGAGTCCCGACCAGAACAAGCTTATCCGCTGCTTAAGCGACGGAAGCAAGTTCCGCCCCGATATATACGGTCCGATCAAAGTTGACCAAAACACAAAATTTTTGATGTGCAGCGACGGCTTGTGGGAATATACGGATGAAAATTTTATGGAAAAGTCCCTGAAAAAATGCTCCACTCCCCGTCAGTGGCTCGACAGGCTCTCGGTGCAGCGCGCAAGGCTGGCTCCCGTCGACGCCGACAATTACAGCGCGATAGCGGTTTTTATTAAATAAAACGATAAATGAAAGGATGATTTTACAATGTCAATGAAAAGATGCGCCAACGGACATTTCTACGACGACGCCAAATATCAGCAGTGTCCCTACTGCGGTATTTCAAACATGGACGCCTCCAAAACGATGCCGATAATTACGCCCCGACCTACGGAAGGCGCGGGTGAAACGGTGGGACGCACGGTGGCTATGTCGCCGGAGGAAATCGCGAAGCGTCAGGCTGCCGCTTCGGGTGACGACGGAAAAACGGTCGCCATAATGAAAAAGAAAACAGGTATAGATCCGGTTGTCGGATGGCTCGTCTGCGTTGACGGCCCGTCGCGCGGCAAGGATTACCGCATAAAATCGGAACGCAACTTTATCGGACGCGATCCGTCCATGGATATATCCGTGCAGGGTGACGAAAGCATATCGCGCAATAATCACGCGGTCATAAGCTACAATCCCAAAAACAACAGCTTCCGCCTTATTCCGGGCGACGGTCACGGACTTGTGTACCTCAACGACGACGAGGTATTCGTGCCTATGGAGCTTAAGCGCGGAGATATTATCGAGATGGGACAGACAAAGCTCATATTCGTGCCTCTTTGCGGGGAGGATTTCACATGGTAAAAAGAAGAATATGCGCGCTGGCGGCGGCGCTTGTTGCGGCGGTTCAGATTCCCGTTTCCGCGGGCGCGCTGCACGAGACGCATACGCGTCAGATATACTGCTTTTCGGATATAATGAGGGCGTACATAGACATCGAGGATCAGAATTCCTCGCCCGCGGCTAAGCCCGAGCGGTCGTCGGTCATAGGCTACATCGACGGCACAAAGCTCACGACCTCGAGCGTGGAACGGTTCGCGGATACGGGCGAGGGTGTGGCTGACATATTCCTCGTGGACGTGTCCGGCTCGTTAAAGGATTCGCAGATGACAACGGTGCGCGCTGCGATAAAAACGTGGGCGAATAATATGAAGCAAAAGGACAGACTTGCCGTTATGACGTTCGGCGACGATGTGAACACGCTCATTGATTTTTCAGCCGACAAAAAAGCGATAAGCTCCGCGGTGGACAAAATTACGAACAACGACAACAACACCCAGCTTTACGGCGGTATCGCTCAGGCGCTGAAGCTTGCGACGCGCAGCGATACGGATTTGCCCAAGCGCCGCAATATCTTGCTTATCACCGACGGCGTGAACGATTACGGCGGCGGTGTGAGTGAAAACGACGTTTATTCGCAGCTTCAGAGCAGTCTTGTGCCGGTGTACAGCATGTGGATGCCCGCCGGCGGCTCGATTCGGGAAAAAGGGCGCGCGACGCTCAATTCCGTAACCGAGTATTCGGGCGGCACGTTTTACGATATGACCGACAAAAATATTGACACCGTATACGACTGGATACGTCAAAGCATACAGGATACGTACGCGGTGGATTTCTCGTACGGCGGAGCGTCGGCCGATAACGCCGAGCATGTGTTCAAGGTGCGCGTGGCTGAAAACGACAAGGTCGCAGAGGACAGCGTTCATTTTACGCTCAGCAAGACAGACGAGGAGTCGGGAACGTACAATATAGCCGTGCCGGCGGACGAGAGCAACAGCGCCTCGTCCGAAGACGGCGACAGACGCAAAAAAATAATTGTCATAGCCGGTATAGCCGCAGCCGTTGTTGCGGCGGCTGCAGCCGCAATCCTTCTGTTTATGCGTAAAAAGAAAAACGACGCGTACGACGAGCCGGTTATCCCGTACAACGCTCCGTCAAGCAATTACAACGCCCCGTCAAATCAGCCCTACGGCGCGGACAACGGAAAAACCGTCGGTATTGACTACGGTAACGGAACGCGCGGCTCGACAGTGCCTGGAGTGAAGGTGACGCTCGTTTCATCGTCGGGCGGCGCGAAAAGCGCGGTCGTGTCGGATAAAATAACCGTGGGACGAAGCTCGAAATGCGATGTGGTTCTCGGCGCGCCGACAATTTCGGGTACTCACGCGTCTGTAATGCTCATGAACGGCAGACTGTATCTCGAGGATCTCCATTCCGCGAACGGCACGCTCGTAAACGGCAGGCTTATCACCTCGCCCGCCGAGCTTAACAGCGGAGACATGGTGATATTCGGCAGCGAGGAATACAGAATCAGCTTCTGATAATAATTTGTTTTACGCAAACGGAGGACAGGCATGGCTGACAGAAAAGAAAACATAATAATTTTACTCGACACCGACGGTGAGATACGCGAAATAGATTTGAACGCGTTCCGTAAGGACAAGATAAGCTTCGGGCGCGACGCGTCGAACAATATCGTCATAAATTCGGGGATCGTTTCGAGGTTCCATGGCTTCCTTGAATTTATCGATGATAAGCTGTTTATTTATGATAACAACAGCACAAACGGCATATTTATAAACGACCGCTTATACAAAACCGACGCGCGCGGCGAAACGGAGGTACACCGTTTAAGAAACGGCGACATTATCCGAATCGACAACAGGCAGTCGAGCGGCAGCGCGCAGAGCGTGGGCGCGCTCATGCTGTATCGGACGTCGAGAAGCTCCGGAAGCTGGCACAAGGTGTCTGTGCCTCAGGGCGGCGCGGTAACCATAGGCAGACTGGAGCAGTGCGAGGTCCATCTGGAAAGTCCGAACGTTTCACGGCGGCACGCGGCGCTGCGCTCATTGAACGGGCGGCTCGTCATTGAGGATTTGAACAGCGCGAACGGCGTGTTTGTAAACGGCGCGCGCGTTTCCGGCAGAAAGGAGCTTTGCGACAAGGATATTATAACTATCGCAAATTCGCTTATTTTCGTCAGCGCCGGTTCGCTTCTGTATAAGTCCGCGAGCGACGGAACGCGCGTTATTATGCGTGACATTTCCCGTACCGTCACGGTCAAGGGGCAGAAGCGGTACATACTGCAAAACGTCAATCTCACGGTTGAGCCGAACGAGTTTATCGCGATAATAGGCGGCTCGGGCGCGGGAAAGTCAACCGTTATGAACGCGATGAGCGGCTTTGAGCGCGCCACGTCGGGCAGCGTGTACGTCAACAACGCGGATCTGTACAAAAATTATCAGGTTCTTAAAAATATAATCGGCTACGTGCCGCAGCAGGATATAATTTACGAAAATATCTCACTGCTGAAAATGCTCGAATATTCGGCTAAAATGCGTATGCCGGAGGACGTGAGCGCGGCGGAGCGCACAAAGCGCGTTCACGAGGTTCTCAAAATGGTGGAGCTTGAGGAGCATAAGGATAAATTCATACGCTCCCTGAGCGGCGGTCAGAAAAAACGCGCGAGCATAGCCGTTGAACTTATCGCCGATCCCGGTCTGTTTTTCCTTGATGAGCCGACCTCCGGTCTCGATCCGGGTACGGAGGCAAGTCTCATGCGCACGCTTAACCGTCTCTCGAAGCACGGCGGAAAGACGATCGTAATGGTAACACACACTACGCAGAACCTGCACCTGTGCGACAAGGTGCTGCTGATGGGCAAGGGCGGACGCGTCTGCTTCTACGGCCCGCCGTCCGAGTGTATGGAATTTTTCGGCGTGGACAGTCTCACCGAGGTCTACAACAAGGTTCTCACCGACGACGAGGTCATGCGCAGCGCGCAGCGTTACGCGCAGCTTTACGGCGATCCCTCGGGACAGTATCAGCCGCCCTCGGAGGGCAGGGCTCCGTCTCCGAAGCGAGCGTCGTTCATGCGGCAGTTCGGCATACTTTCGTCGCGGTACATGACGCTTATAAGGAACGACTGCCAGCGGCTTCTCATGGTATTTCTGCAGCCGATCATAATCGCGGTACTGCTGTCATGGGTGGCGGGCGACGATGTGTTCGATGTCTACAATTCCACAAAGTCGATAATGTTCGCGACGTCCTGCGCGGGTATATGGGTTGGCTTGTTCAACTCCATTCAGGAGGTGTGCAAGGAGCGCAGTATCCTAAAGCGCGAATACATGGCGAATCTGCGGCTCGGCGCGTACGTGCTGTCGAAATTCACGGTGCAGCTGCTGCTCGGCGCGGTACAGGCGCTCGTTATGATAGGAATGTTCACGCTCATGGTAGGCAGCCCCAACAGCGGCGTTAAATTTGACAGCGCGTTTCCGGAGATGTTTATAACGATGGCGCTTACGATATTCTCGTCGGCTTCGATAGGAATAGTCGTGTCGTCCGTGTCAAAAAACAGCGACAAGGCAATGACAGCCGCGCCGTTCCTGCTTATTATACAGCTGCTGTTTTCGGGAATACTGTTCGAGCTTAAGGGCTTTACCGAAAAAATATCCTACATAACGGTAAGCCGCTGGTCGGTTTCGGCGTTCGGAACGGTAGCGAATCTCAACTCCCTCGACATGGCTGTGCAGGGAATGCCTCACGAGGCAGAGAGCGTTTACGAATACGCGTTCTCGAATATTGCTTCGTCGTGGGGGATACTCGCGCTCTTCGCCGTGATATGCTTTATCGCGAGCGTTATCATACTGCGCGGAGTATCAAAGGATTCAAGATAACAAATGCCGCCGGGCGGTTTATGTTAATATAAAAAATTTTTAAGGGGATGAAAAATTATGATGTGTCCAAAATGCGGCGCGTATATAAGCGACGACGCAACCTTTTGTCCGCAGTGCGGAATGACCATATACGAAAACAATCCTGATATGCGTACAGCAAATCAGGGCGGAGCGCCGCAGCCCGTCGGCGGCGGTAACAACAACAATAACCGCGGACTTATAATACTTATTTGCAGCATAGCGGCGGCGGTTCTTTTTGTTGTGCTTGTCACCTTCGGCTTCCTGCTTATGAGCGGTAATTCGCCGTTCGGAGCGAAGGAAACGCCGGCTCCGACGCCTGTTGCGACGCCGACTCCCGAGCCGACTCCGACGCCCGCTCCTGCACCCGCGCCTACTCCGCAGATCGTTTATGTTCCGCAGCCGCAGCCGGAAACAAATCCCAATCCGGTGCAGCAATACCGGCCGACCGGATATAACACGTTCCGCAGCGACAAGTATAACTTCTCGTGCGAATATCCCGCAGGCTTTATTCCGTACGACGACGGCGGTACGCTGACGCTTTACACTCTTCGCTCGCCCGACGGACAGGGTACGGAAAAAATCGTCGCGAAGCCGAACGAGGGTGAGACCGTCGGCTCGTCGAGCGCGGATTTCCTTGCGTCGCATCCCGGAACGATAACCTACGAATCCGTCGGCAGCGACTACTACGCTTATTCGGTACTCAGCGGAAGCACGGAAACATACCGCTACTGTAAATTCGCCAAGGGCAATCTGTATTGGTTCGAGTTCTCATATCCGTACTCGCAGTTAGACGTTTACGACACGTACATAAACGATATTTACGGCAGCTTCAGTTATTGACAGACAAAAGAAATATGATGCCGGTTCAATAAATTATCAATTATACCAGGGAGTAAACGGTGAAAAAGAGCGAATTTATACGTATTGCGGGACTGTTAAATGAACGGCTCAATATCGTGCCGCTGCTGTTCGGCTCGCTGGGCTTGGAGCAGCGGCTCAACACAAATCTGAACGCGGACGATATTGACGTGCTTATTCCCGAGCTTTTTCTGGAGGAGGGGTGGAGCGGTATCGCCGCGTTGATGAGCGATGCGGGATATACGCTTTACGATTTGCACGAGCACGCGTTTGAAAGGTCGGGCTTGAGCGTCGCGTTTGCCGCAATAGAGAGCCTTGCGCCGTTTGCGGGCGTGGATTTGGAACAAATCCCCGTTATCGAAGAAAAAGGGGTTTGCTATTATTTGCTTGATTTGCGCGACTACTTAAAGGTGTACACGGCGTCGGCAAAGGACGGCTACAGAAAGAACGTAAAGAACAAACAGGATGAGCGGAAAATAGAATTGATAAATGCCCAAATGCGGAAAAATGACGAGGAATACGGCAGCGTAAGCGAAAACAAATAATAAAAAAAGATACCCATTTATATGCTTAAAGTGAATCCGAGCATTGACGGGTATCTTTTAATATTATACAGAAAAAAGATTATTTTGCCGGACGGGATATTACGAGCGGGTTATTCGTTCACCCGTACCGTTTTTATCGAGCCGAGCGCGTCCGACCATGCCGCTGCGGACAACTGCGGCGGCGTAAGCTGCGGTTAAAACTCCGGCAATTATGTAGCTCAGCGTCCATGAAAGGTTAAAGCCTATCTGCGCGTTTAAGATAAAGCTTGAAATGACGAACATATAGAACATGCCCGGTATAAGCGCCATTAAAAACAGCTGCCTGTGCCGTATCATATACACCGTGATCATCGCGAACGCGAACACGGCTATCGTCTGGTTCGCCCATGCGAAGTAACGCCAGAGTATGTTAAAGCCGCCGGTGTTCACCTTGGCGAATATCAGAATACCCGCCACGACCGCGAATATCGCGCATGAAACGGCGAGCCTGTTCTTTTTCTTTGACTGGTCGACCTTCATCGCCTCGGAAATTATAAGCCTCATCGAGCGCAGAGCCGTGTCGCCCGATGTTATGGGAAGCACGATAATGCCGATTACGGCGACGATTCCGCCGACGCTGCCGAGCAAATCATTCGCGACAATGCCTACGACCTTTGTGGTTGCCGAGCCGTCTGTCGCGACCGACATGGCGGCGATGTGACCGAGATTTATGATACCCATTGTAGCGGCAGCCCATATCATGGCGATAAAGCCCTCCGCGATCATCATGTTGTAGAACGTCATGCGTCCTTCTTTTTCATGGCTGATCGTGCGGGAAACAAGCGTCGCCTGCGTGGAATGGAAGCCGGAAACTATTCCGCACGCGACCGTTACGAAAAATATCGGTATAAAGTGCAGTCCCTGCGGATGAACATTCGCAAGTCCGACATTCCATATTTCGTCGAGCGGATAGCCCTTTACGAAAATACCGACAAACACGCCGATCGCCGACAAAATAAGCAGCGCGCCGAAAAACGGATAAACCTTGCCGATTATCTTATCGATCGGGAACAGCGTTGCGATCACGTAATATAAAAAGATAGCGCCGTACACGATCCATACGAGCGGATTACCCGCGCCGCTGTCCGCGCCCAGAATCTGCGTTATGAACAGGTCGCCGGGCGTGTAGATGAACACCGTGCCGACAAGCAGCATCGTGAGACATACGAACACATTATACAGAGGGTATGCGTATTTGCCGAGATACTTTTTCACGAGCAGCGGCATCTGCACGCCGTCGTTGCGGACGGAAATCATACCGCTCATGTAATCGTGAACCGCGCCGCCTATTATGCAGCCTATAGGAATCGTCAGAAACGCGATAGGTCCGAACAAAATACCCTGTATCGGTCCGAAAATAGGACCGGTTCCGGCTATGTTCAAAAGCTGAATAAGCGAATTTTTCCACTTCTTCATCGGCACATAATCCATACCGTCGTTTAAGCGTACCGCGGGCGTTTGGCGGTCGTCGGGCTTAAAGACCTTTTCGCACACCTTTCCGTACAGCGCGCCGCCGATAACGAGAACGGCAAGCCCGATAATAAAAGTAATCATACAAATCAACTCCCAATTTAACAAGTATATAAAAATTATATTCCTTTCGGGAGTAAATGTCAAGTCGTTAAAGCGTGCGATTTACGCCGAAAAACATGTGCAATCGCGCCGTAAACGTTATTGAGCGGGTGCGTTTTTGGTGATTTTAAGCATTTCGCCCTGAAAACCGCGCGAAAGCTTTTCATACACCTTAACGCAGTAACGCTCGTTTTTTGTAATTTTATTACGCTGAATATCTATTATACTGACCGCGCGCTTATGCTCCTTAAAATACGCGCGCATATCGTCGAGAAGTCCGAGCGCCGCGTCTTTAGCGGCGCAGCCGTTTATTGTTATATCGGACAAATCGAAGCGTGAAGCGGCCTTGTGGTTTTTCACAGCCGTTTCCTGCAGCTCGGGCGTAAAGTCGAAGTCGGGCAGAAGCGACAGGTAAATCAAAAAGTAATGCGCGAACTCCAGATCCTCGCCGAATATTCCGACGGGTGAGAGAGGGTTCAGGTCGAACATGCGAAGCTCGATGTGGTCAACGCCGTTTTTTACGAGCGCGTCCGTGTCGCTGCCGTTATGAGGCTTTAAGCGCACGGGCAGGTACAATTCTCCCGCGGAAAACAAAAGCCCCCTGTCAACGCAGCCGTTTACCGATTTGATATACGAGTCAAGGTCGGTGTAGTCGAGGACGGGTACAAATTTATTCCAGTAACCTCTGCCGCCGCCGCGCATCGAGGCATAGCCGTCAAAGCCGCTGCCCGAAAGTCCGTCGCCGTCGAGCGACAGGTCGTACACGGGACTTGCGGCGGTGAGCAGCACCAAGAGCCAGCTGTAGCGGAACGTCTGCTTCAGCAGCCTGAAATAGAGTGCGTTTTTAAATACCTTAAAATCAGCCGCGCCACAGAGCGACCGCAGCAGCTCGTCCGAAAACGAAAAATTGAAATGTATGCCGGAATAGAGCATGAGCCGCTTGCCGTAGCGCTTTTCGAGCTTTACGCGGTACGCGTGCTTAAACTCCTGCTCGCCGCGGAAGTCGGCGATAGGGATGTCGCCGTCCGAATTTATATGCGGCGGATTTGAGCAGAGCCAGAGGTACTCGCCGGATTTTTTGAGCGTTTCCTTGACGTATTTGTCGAGCGCGGTAAGCTCGTGCATAAGCTCGTCCACGCTGCCGCACGCGGGCGTTATAAGCTCAAGCTGGTTCTCGCAGAAATCGCGGTCAAGCCGCTCGTCATCTGGGAACGGGTGCGGAGTTTGCGAGAGAGAGCCGTCGGCGGTTACGCGCAGCGTTTCGCGTTCCAGACCGAAATGTCCGTCAAATATATATTTGTTATTCAAGTCCAATTTCGGCAGCCTCCCTTAATTCCTACACATTGAATATGAATTATTATACAGTTATTATGCGTATTTGTCAACATATAATTCACCGATTTTGTATACATTCGGGTATCAAATTGGGGACACTAAAATTTTAGTGTCCCCGTTTTAGTGTCCCCATATTACAGCTTTTCAACCATGCCGCGCTTAATTTTCTTGGACGACGTTTTCTCAAACTCGCCGTCGCGGTACACAACGCGGTGTATCTGCTTCGCGGCGGGGAGTGTGTCGTTTACGCGGTCAACCTCCGATTGTATCTCCGATTGTATGTCGTCCGACTCGTAATCGGGATTCGCGTAAATCTGCGCGGTGATCACACCGTCCTTGTCGTACACGACCATTTCTTTTATCGGCTCGAACGTCGCGAACATATTTTCAAGCTCCTCCGGCGACACGTTTTCGCCGTTGTCGAGGATTATAAGATTCTTTTTACGTCCCGAAATGAACACGTAGCCGTCATGGACGTAGCCCAAATCGCCCGTCATGAGCCAGCCGTCCTCGGTGAGAGCCTTCGCCGTTTCCTCGGGATTTTTGTAGTAGCCCTTCATGATTGACGGACTTTTAGCCCAAATCTCGCCGTCCACGATTTTGACCTCGCAGCCGGCGACAATACGTCCGACCGATTCGGGGTACGGGCAGTTTTTAACGCCCGTGCTTATGCGCGAGGTAGTTTCCGTCATGCCGTAGCCCTGCGCAAGCTCGATACCGAACTCCGCGTAGCCCTTTATGATTTCGGGGCTTAAGTACGCGCCGCCGGCGAACAGAACGTCGAAATCCTCGCCGAACATTTCTCTGCCGACAGCCTTCTTGTCGGGATTTTTCTTCGCTTCCTGGCGCATTTTGTTGAGTATCGACACGGCAATCATAGGCACAAACGTCGTCTCGTGCGGCTTGTACGCCTGCAGATTTTTCGGTATGCGCATAAGCGAATCGTTCACGCACACCGTTCTGCCGTACCAGAGCGCGGCGAGAATGTCGCAGGTGAAGCAGAATATGTGGTGAATCGGCAGTATCGAAAGTCTTCTGTGACCGTGGTAGCCCCTGTCCGGCTCGCACGTCGCGTTGTCCGCGAAATTCGAGTGAGTGAGCATTACGCCCTTGCTCTGACCGGTCGTGCCGGACGTGAATATAATCGCCGCGAGCATGTCGGGAGTGATCACCGTTTTCGGCCCGCGTCCGGCGTACTTCGCTAAAATCTCGGAAAGCGCGGTTGTGCCGGGGTATTCCGAGTGCATATGCACGATTACCTTGACCTGCGGACAGAGCTTTTTTAATTCCTCGGCGCAGTCCTCGCGCTTTTCGTCGATGAATATGACCTCGGAATCCGAACGATTGATCTCGTCGGCAAGCGCCTCAACGCTGTTGCCGACCGCGAGCGGAACGGAAACGCTGCCGCTCAGCGCCGCGCCGAACCAGCCGAGCAGGAACTCGTAGCTTGTCGCGCCGAAAATCGCGGAGTGAACCTCGCGCCCGAACTCGTCCTCGAACCATGCGGCAACGGCGTTCACGTCATGTTTAAATTCGTTAAAGGTTTTGTCGATAAAGTCTTTTTTGACGCGCGTCCTGAAAAACGGCTCGTCGCCGAAACGGTCGGCGGCGGTGTAAACAAGGTCGCGCAGGGTTTTTATGTTGTCGCGTGAAAACATGGTATACCTCTCTTTTCTTGTGGGTTGTGATTTATATGTGCAAAACCCCTCCGACGCCTACGGCGCCACCTCCCCTAATAGGGGAGGCTTGCGATATGAGGCGCTCGCCGTATGGCTCCCCTACTAGGGGAGCTGTCACACGTAGTGTGACTGAGGGGTTTATGCGGTCGAACACGGTTCGCCCCTATGGAAGGCTCCCCTTGAGGGGAGCTGTCGGCGGAGCCGACTGAGAGGTGGTTATAAAAATCCGTTGCCACCTCTCCGTCATCGCTTCGCGATGCCACCTCTCCTCAAGGAGAGGCTGACGGGTTGCGCCGCTCGCCGTAAACACACCGTTAAATCACAATTTAATCTCTCAATAAAAATTATTCTTGTCCTTCCAAATAATTCACCAATTCCTCGACGGTTTTGCACTTACCCGCCTCGGACTCATCGATTTCCACGTCGAACTCGTCCTCTGCGTCGCCGAGCATACACATAAAATCATACGAGTTAAATCCCAAATCCTCCGAAAAACGCGCCTCGGGTACGATCTCGCTCTCGTCAACCTCGACGTAATTCATTATAAGCTCTTTTAACTGTTCCAGCATTTTTATATCCTCCTTGCATAATTATACCATGTCCATAATTTCCTGAACCGTCGCGTTCGGGTTTTCGATGCTTCTAAACAGCACACGTCCGAGGTAGTAGTACAGGAACTCGATCTCCTGCGGCGTCGCAACGTCGCTCTGATAGCCGAAGTGGAAATTCAGACCGCCGTCGTTGGGGCGGTGCATAGCTGTAAGGTAGAACGCCTGCGGCTGCTTGCCGCTCGAATACCAGAAATTCTTGTACGGTATGCCCTTAAGGTACGGCGCTATGCTTTTAAGCGTCGCCGGCTGATACGTGAAACCGACGCTTTCATAGCCGCCGCGCGGCGCGTAGCCGTATATTTCACGCTGATTTTTGTAGAATGTCATCGGCCCGTACTCGGAGTGCTTGAACAAATCGTTCTGCGCCTTGTCTATAATGTCGAGCGATTCGAGAACGGTGTTGTCCGGCTCGACAATCGTGCGCAGCGTCATGCAGTGCATTCTTACGCCGCCGCACTTTTTGGCGAGAACGGTCGAGCGTCTCGCAACAAAATCCTTGATACATATATCCTTTTCATTGTTGTTAAACTTCGATAAAACGGTGCGCAGACCGTGCAAAAGCAGAACGCTTACGGGGTAGCCGTGTTCCTCGCAGAAGTCAACAAGCTTTTTCGTCGAGTCGACCTCCAGAGCGTACGTAACGGTGCTGCCCGCCGCGTCGCGCGAGAGAAGAAGTCCGGCGCGCTGATTGGGGTTGTTGTTTTCTCTGCGCTGCGTCTGCAAACGTCCGGGGCCTGTGAAATCGGTGTATATAGGCTCGGGACGGGCAAGCTGCTCCGCCCAGTATTTGTCGTCGGCTTCCTTTTTTTTGCAGCCGGCGAGGTACTCCATGTCCTTCTTGACCGACTCTATATATGACGTCATCGGCTTGGGATAGGGGAGATCGTACATCAGGCTGCAGTATATATCCATAACGTCGCGGTTAAACGTGATGATCGACGCGGCGTCCATTGTCGCGTGATGCACGTTCATGTAATAGCCGTTGTAGCCGTCGGGCATCGACACAAGCACGATACGCGAGAGCGGGCCGCTGAACGTGTCGAACGGCTGACTTGTCCACCCGTCGAGAATGGCGTGCGCCTTTTCCTCGCTCAAATCCGAGAAATCGTAGTACTCGAAGTGCTGATGTTCGTACGGCATGACGTACTGCCATATCTGTCCCGTTTCAGGCTCTTTCCAGAACCTGAGACGCATCGTTTCGCAGCGCGACACCGCGCGGTTCAGCGCCTCGCGCAGAAGCGACATATTTATATCCATCTGCAGGTAACGCCCCGTGCCGAGGTTGACAATCTCCTGCGTCGGACTGAACGACATCGTGTATAAATGCAGAAGCTCCGCCTCCGTAATGGGGTAGCAGTCGCGTTTTATACCGCCTATAATTTTCTCCATCTGTAAATCCCTCCGTTCTCTTGATCGACTGGTTGTTTCTAAATATTTACATATACATACAGTGTATCACCAAACCCCGTAAATGTCAAGAATATACAGCGTATATGCAGTTTTTTTCACTTTATAGAACGGATTTTTGTTGAATTGTTGTTGGAGGGTGCTGTACGCCTCCCCTGCTAGGGGAGGTGTCGGCAAAGCCGACGGAGGGGTTTGGTTTTCAGGTCAAATAAACCCCTCAGTCACACTACGTGTGACAGCTCCCCTAGTAGGGGAGCCTCACGTAGGGGCGACCCTTGCGGTCGCCCGCACCGCGGAGAAAACAAAACGGGCGACCGTAAAGGTCGCCCCTACGACTACGTTGTGAGACGCATATCGTGAGCCTCCCCTAATAGGGGAGCCTTACGTAGGGGCGACCATTGGTCGCCCGTAATAATAAAAAAATTATGACAGAAAGAAAAAGTGAGCCGTCTGCCGGTAACAGAATAGGCTCACTTTTGAGGCTTAGTCCTCATATAGTCTATTGATTTGTGGCAACCGTCTGGTTTCCACACTTTTATTATAGCATATTTTATTCCGAAATTCAATAGTTTTTGTGATTTTTTTTCACTGCCAAAACGGGCGACCGTGTTTTATTATGCGCCGCATTGCGTGAGGCTCCCCTTGAGGGGAGCTGTCGCCGAAGGCGACTGAGAGGTGGTTTCTAAAAATGCTCAATGCCACCTCTCCGTCATCGCTTCGCGATGCCACCTCTCCTCAAGGAGAGGCTGACAATGTGAGCCGCCCCTACGAAAGGCCCCCTTTGCTACGGCGTATGTTGCTGCGCAACACGCCTACCACACGCGAGCGTGTGGTTCACTTGTCAAAGGGGGCTGTCACGCGGAGCGTGACTGGGGGATTCCTTTTCAATTTTTACAATGAATCCCTCCACCGCCTTCGGCGGTCCCCCTCCCTTTGACAAGGGAGGCACACGAAAAAATTTACATTTTCTGGAAAATCTGTTGACAAAATGGAAAAAGAATGGTATATTATATACGCTACATATTTCAATTTTAATATATTTCTATTCAACAAATAAATATTGTTTTATTTTTTAATAACAGTTTGTGTAATGAAAAAAGCGCAGACTTAACTTACGGCTGTTATTGTAAAATGAACACTGTTTATTATATTGAATAGAGCTTTAAGATTTGAAATGTGTAGCAACATTACAGGCTGCGTTTTTTATTGCGCGGCTTGGAATACGGGCTGCGCATTTTTTGGTTGCGCGAATCGAGGGAGGTGTAGGTCATGGACAAATACGAGGAAATGTACAAGACGCTGTTCAACAAAATCACGGATGTGATAGAGGAACTCAAAAAGGTTCAGCAGCAGGTCGAGGAAATGTACATAAGCAATGAAGAGGAAGAATAACGCGTTCCCGAAGGGCAGTCCTTCGGGAGCTTTTCTTTTGCGCGGCAAATATTGACACTGCCGCGTTTGTATGTTATACTGATATAAACTCAATACTGTGCCGCAGGGTGTCGTGAGACGGTTAATGCCGTTGTCACGGTGAAAAGGGAAGCCGGGTGAAAATCCCGCGCGAACTCGTCACCGTAACCGCGGAGCTTCGGGACAATATGCCACTGACGTTATGTCGGGAAGGCGTTCCGTAAGCGATGATGCGCAAGCCGGGAGACCTGCCGTGCGGCGGTACGATAAGGTCACGAGTAAAATTGACCGTACGTTTTGCGGAGGCTTTGCCAACGCGGTATGTTTGCGCGCTCGGACTTTTGGTTCGGAGCGTTATTTTTTTTAGGCGGTGTGATATGGAAAACGGAAATTATACGGCGGACGTGTCGCTTACGGGCGGCAGCGGCAAGGCGGCTGTAAAATCACCGACGGAGCTTACCGTGACGGACGGCGGCATGACGGCTGTGATAGAGTGGAACAGTCCGAATTACGATTATATGGAGCTTGGCGGCAGGGAGTATTACCCCGTAAACGACGGCGGCAACTCGCGGTTTGTGATAGACGTTGCGGCGATTGACGCGGATATTCCCGTGCGCGCGGAGACGGTTGCGATGAGCGAACCGCACATTATAGACTACACGCTGCGCTTTACCTCCCCCGTCATAGCAGGTAACGCGCCGATGTGGGGCGTTTATGTGGCGGGCGCGGCGGTGCTTGCCGCGCTGTGCGTGATTTTTGCAGTAAGGAGAAAACGTAAATGAAAAAGCTTTTACCGATATTCGCCGCGTTTGTCTGCGCCGCTCTGTTGTCGGGCTGCGGCGTGAAGGAAGCCGTGCCGGAAAGCGGCAGTGATTTGGCGGGACTTAAATTTAAGGAGCGCGTGGAAAATCTGTACGCCGACCAATTCACGATCGACCGCTACGAGGGCGGCTACTCGATGATTTACACAGAGGGTGACGATTATCTTATAGTGCCTGAGGGCATGGACGCGCCCGACGGTCTTGACGGCGGAGTGAAAATCATAAACCGCCCCGTCAATAACATATACCTCGCCGCGACCGCTGCAATGGGACTTTTTGACGCGATTGACGGCGGCGGCGCGATTAAATTTTCGGGTTCGGAGGCGGACGAGTGGTACATTGACTACGCGCGTGAGGCGATGGAAAAGGGCGATATGCTGTACGCCGGCGACTACAACGAACCCGATTACGAAATGCTTCTGACGAACGGCTGTAAGCTGTCAGTGCAGTCAACGATGATTGAGTACGCGCCGGAGGTGAAGGAAAAGCTCGAGGAACTCGGCATTACAGTCCTTACCGACCTGTCGAGCTACGAGACGCATCCGCTCGGTCGGAGCGAGTGGATAAGGGTGTACGCGGAGCTTCTCGGCAAGGGCGATGAAGCCGACGCGCTCATGAAGGAGCAGGCGGCGCAGCTTGACGCGGTGACGGCTGACGCGGACACGGGCAAGACGGTCGTGTTCTTCTACATAAACGCCGGCGGTCAGGCTGTGACAAGGAAGTCGGGCGATTATGTTTCAAAAATGATAAGTCTCGCCGGAGGCAGAAACGTGTTTACCGACCTCGAGGACGACACGCGGCTATCGACGGTCAAGCTTGAGCCGGAAAGGTTTTACGAGACGGCGAAGGACGCGGACATTCTTATTTACAACAGCACGATAGGCGGAGAGATACACACGATCGACGAGCTTGTAGCGAAAAACGCCATGCTCGCGGATTTTAAGGCGGTAAAGAACGGCGACGCGTGGTGTACGCGCGACAGCATGTACCAGGAGACGATGAAGCTCGGCGCGATTATAACCGACTTCCATTCGATATTTACGGGCGATACGGAAAATAATCCGCCCGAGTACCTGTACAGGCTCGAAGGAGGCGGCGAATGAAAAGGAGACACGTGTTTGCGTTCATTGCGCTCGCGGCGCTGACCGTTCTTGCGCTCTGCCTTAATCTCGCGTTCGGCAGCGCGGACATTTCCGTTTCGGAGACGGTCGGAATACTGTTTCGCGGAGGCAGCGGAACATCTTACGACATTATAACGAAAATACGCGTGCCGCGCGCGTTTTCGGCTCTGATACTGGGCGGAGCGCTTGCGCTCGCGGGATATTTGCTGCAGATGTTTTTCCGCAACCCGATAGCCGGCCCGTTCGTACTCGGCGTGTCGTCGGGCGCGAAGCTGACAGCCGCGCTCGTTATGATAGGCGCTGCCGCGTCGCGCGTGCCGCTTTCGTCGGCGGCTATGGTAGGCGCGGCGTTTATAGGTTCTATGGCGTCGCTCGCGTTTGTGCTTTTGATTTCGCGGCGCGTACGCGGTATGTCGATGCTTGTCGTGTGCGGCGTTATGATAGGGTATATATGCACAGCCGTCACCGATTTTGTGATAACATTCGCGCAGGACAGCGATATAGCGAACCTGCACAGCTGGTCGGTCGGCAGCTTTTCGGGCATGACGACGGAAAACGTAATCGTTATACTGGCTGTTACCGTCCCGGCGCTTGTCGGCTCGTTCCTGCTGTCAAAGCCGCTCGGCGCGTACGGTCTCGGCGAGGAATACGCGGTGAGCATGGGCGTGAATGTAAGGCTGCTTCGCACCGCGCTTATACTGCTTTCGGGGCTTCTTGCGGCATGTGTGACGGCGTTCGCAGGGCCTGTGTCGTTCGTGGGAATAGCCGTACCGCATATTATACGGCGCGTTTTCAGAACGTCGAAGCCTATCATACTTATACCGGCGTGCTTTCTCGGCGGCGGCATATTCTGTATGCTGTGCGATATGCTCGCGCGCACCGTGTTCGCACCGACGGAGCTTGGCATAAGCACCGTTACGGCGATATTCGGCGCGCCCGTCGTTATACTGATGATGATACGCGAAAAGCGGGGCGGTATGAATGGATAATGTGAAGCTTGAAGCGCGGTCGCTTTGCGCCGGATATACGAGCGATATTTTAACGGACGTGAGCTTTTCCGTGCGCGGCGGCGAGATCATGACGGTCATAGGTCCCAACGGCTCGGGCAAGTCAACGCTGCTGAAAACGCTCGCGGTGCAGCTTCCGCGGCGCGGCGGACACGTTTACATATGCGGCGCGGACGCGGATAAAATACAGCCGCGCGAACGCGCGAAAAAAATATCGGTGCTGCTTACGGAGCGCGTGAACGCGAGCCTTATGACGTGCCGCGAGGTGGTCGAAGCCGGACGTTACCCGTACACGGGATTTTTCGGCGCGCTTATCGATAAGGACAGAGAGGCGGCGAATGAGGCGATACGGCTGACAGGCTCGGAGGGATTCGCGGAGCGTGATTTTAACGCAGTTAGCGACGGTCAGCGTCAGCGTATACTGCTCGCGCGTGCGATATGCCAGCAGCCGGAGGTGCTTATACTCGACGAGCCGTCGTCCTACCTCGACCTGCGCCACAAAATAGCGTTTATGGAAACTGTGCGCCGTCTTGCGGAGGAGAAAAACACGGCTGTGATAATGTCGATGCACGAGCTTGACACGGCGCGCGAAATTTCCGACAGCGCGCTGTGCCTTAAGGACGGGCGCGTGTTCCGCTCGGGCGGCGCGGACGATGTGTTTACCGCCGCAAATATGACAAGGCTTTTTGACGTTTCGGAGGAAATGTTTGAAAGATACATTAACACATACAATAAAGAAAGGATGTAATACTTATGAAAATCAGAAAAAGAGGACTTATCGCATTATTGGCAGCCGCAGCGCTGACGCTCGCGGGCTGCGGCGGCGCGCCGTCAAACGAGACGGCGCAGAATGACGGCGGCGCTAAGGGCGTTATACTCGCCGTAAGCTTCGGCACAAGCTACAACGACAGCCGCGACAAAACTATCGGCGCGATTGAAAACGCGCTCGCTGACGCGTACCCCGATTATGAGGTAAGACGCGCGTTCACAAGCCAGATCATCATCGACAAACTGAAGGAGCGCGACGGTCTGGAGATCGACAACGTGACGGAGGCTCTCGACAGGCTCGTCGCGGACGGCGTTAAGGAGCTTATCGTGCAGCCGACGCACGTAATGCACGGCTACGAGTACGACGACACCGTTGAGGAAATTGAGAAGTACAGGGACAAGTTTGACAGTGTTACGGTAGCCGAACCGCTGCTCGACACGAACGAGGACTATGCCGACGTTGCGGCTGCGGTCGCCGATGATACGGCGGAGTACGTCACGGACGAGAATACGGCTGTTGTGCTTATGGGACACGGCACGGAACACGACTCCAATTCGTCTTACGCAAAGCTCCAGGACGTGTACACGTCGAACGGGCCTAAGAATTACTTTATCGGCACTGTGGAAGCAACACCGACGCTCGACGAGGTGATTCAGACCGTTAAGGACAACGGCTACACGAAGGTAGTTTTAAGACCGCTTATGGTTGTCGCAGGCGACCACGCGAACAACGACATGGCAGGTGACGAGGAGGATTCGTGGAAGAGCGTTTTTGAGAAAGAGGGATTTGAGGTCGAGTGCGTTCTTAAGGGCATGGGCGAAATACCGGCGGTTCAGCAGATATATGTAAGACACGTGAAGGACGCTATGGACAAGACGGGAGAGTAAAACGTGAAGAAAACAGTATTTTATTTGTGTATGCTGCTCGCGCTTTTGCCGCAGCTCGTATGCTTTGCCGACGGAACGCCAATCGGCGCGGACAGATTAAGCGACGGAGTTTACAGCAATGTCGAGGTAACGTCAAGCTCGTCGATGTTCCGCGTAACCGACTGCACGCTGACTGTGTCGGACGGCAAAATGAACGCCGTTATAACGCTGAGCGGAAAGGGGTACGGGAAGCTGTTCATGGGTACAAGCGAGGAAGCGTCAGCCGCGCCCGACAGCGACTGTATATACTTTGAGGAAAACGACAAAGGTGAGTACACGTATACTATACCCGTTGAAGCGCTCGACACGGACATAAGCTGCGCCGCGTGGAGTACGCGAAAGGAACAGTGGTACGACAGGACGCTTGTGTTTAACTCGTCCTCATTGCCCGCCGAGGTAATTAAAAGCCGAAGCCTCGGTACTTTGCCTATGATGTGTATCGCTGCGGCATCATGCTTGGCTGTGACGGCTGTGGTGAGAATAAGAAAGCGTAAATCGTAATCGTAAAAAGGACGCGGCGGCGTCCTTTTTTAATGAAAGCCGAGCCGCACAAGTAAAATTTTGTGAAAAAATACTAATAAAACTATGGACTTTTTGGTTTTATTGGTGTATAATAGATATATTATAATAAAATTTGAAGGGAAGGTTAAATATGAGTATCGGAAATGTAATTGTCGGTCAGTCGGGAGGCCCGACGTCGGTTATCAATTCAAGTCTCGCGGGCGTTTTCCAGACCGCGCGCGACCGCGGCGCCGGAATAATTTACGGTATGAAAAACGGTATCGCCGGTTTTCTGGAGGATCGCTACATAAACATGGCGGATCATATCAAGACGGATCTGCACATCGAGCTTTTGAAGCGTACGCCGTCGGCGTACCTCGGCTCGTGCCGTTTCAAGCTGCCTGATATTGACGACAACGAGGCGATTTACTCGAAGATTTTTCAAAAGCTGAACAACCTCGAAATTAAATACTTCTTCTACATAGGCGGCAACGACTCGATGGACACGATAAAGAAGCTGTCGGACTACGGCGCGCGCGAGGGCAGCGACATACGCTTTATGGGCGTACCGAAAACCATTGACAACGACCTTGCCGAAACCGACCACACCCCGGGCTACGGCAGCGCGGCGAAGTTTATCGCGACGTCGATGAAGGAGATCATAAAGGACGCGAACGTGTACGGAAACCAGAACATACACGTCGTGGAGATAATGGGAAGGAACGCCGGCTGGCTCACAGCTTCGGCGGCGCTCGCGAAGCGCGAGGACTGCATAGGCCCCGACCTTATCTATCTCCCCGAGCTTCCGTTCGACACCGATAAATTCCTGCAGAAGGTCGGCGAACTTAGAAAGGAAAAGAAATCAATCGTCGTCGCTGTGAGCGAAGGTCTGAAGCTTGCCGACGGCACATACGTCTGCGAGCAGATTTCGAGTCAGGCGAAGTTTACCGACTCGTTCGGTCACATGACGCTCGGCGGAACGGCGCAGTACCTCGCGAATCTCATAACGTCCGAGTACGGCTGCAAGTCGAGGGCGATCGATTTAAGCATACTGCAGAGATGCTCGTCGCACATCGTTTCGAGAGTTGACATAACCGAGGCGTTCGTCGCGGGCGGTCACGCGGTAGAAGCGGCGTTCAGGGGTGAAACGGCGAAGATGATTATATTCAACCGCGTCACGAACAACCCCTACCAGTGTACGACCGAGCCTTACGATATAAACAAAATTGCGAACATAGAGAAAAAAGTACCGCTCGAGTGGATTATAAACGACGGTACATATGTGTCGCCCGAATTTATCTCCTACGCGAATCCGCTCATTCAGGCGGAGCTTTCGCCTATCATGGTGGGCGGTCTTCCGAGCCATATGTATAACTGAAATGTAAACGCAGAAAAAAGGAAGGAAAAAACATGACAGAAAAAAGAAGAACCTCATTCGGAGGAACTTTGGGTTTTGTGCTTGCCGCCGCGGGCAGCGCGGTGGGACTTGGAAATATATGGAGGTTCCCGTCGCTTGCCGCAAAGGACGGCGGAGGCTTATTCCTGCTCGTGTACCTCATACTCACGCTGACGTTCGGCTTTACGCTGCTCGCGAGCGAGGTGGCGATAGGCAGAAAAACGAGGCAAGCCCCGCTCACTGCGTACCGCAGCGTTCATAAGGGCTTCGGCTTTTTGGGACCTATCGCGTGTCTTGTGCCGTTTATCATACTGCCGTACTACTGCGTGATAGGCGGCTGGGTACTCAAATACGCCGTGGGATTTATAACGGGCGCGGGCGCGGCAATGGCGGACAAATCGTATTTTACGAACTTTATCGCAGGTCAGTGGGAACCGCTTATATACCTTGTAATATTCCTCGTCATAACCTCGTTCATCGTAACGCGCGGCGTCAACAAAGGAATAGAAGCGATGTCGAAGATAATCATGCCGATACTGATTGTGATTGTGATAGGTATAGTCGTGTTCTCGCTCACGATAAGCCACGACAGCGTGAACGAGGCGGGTGAGACGGTCACGCGTACGGGAGTGGACGGGCTTCTCGTTTATTTGATACCCGACTTTAAAAACGTGACGCTCAGCTCTCTCGTTATAACCGTTCTTGACGCTATGGGACAGCTATTTTACAGCATAAGCGTCGCGATGGGTATTATGGTCGCTTACGGCTCGTACGTGCGCAACGGCGAGAACCTTGTCAAATCCGTAAACCGGATAGAAATTTTTGACACTGCCGTGGCGATACTCGCGGGAGCGATGATTATTCCCGCCGTGTATGTGTTCCAGGGCGCGGAGGGTATGCGCGCTGCGGGACCGAGTCTGATGTTTGTGTCGCTGCCGAGCGTATTTTTACAAATGGGCTTTGCCGGCAATATTGTAGGCGCGCTGTTCTTTATAATGGTACTGTTCGCCGCCGTCACAAGTTCCGTATCGATTCTTGAAGCCGTAACGTCGAGCTTCATGGACGGGTTCAAGCTGACGCGTAAGAGCGCTGCGCTTACCGAAAGCGCCATAGCGCTTGTACTCGGCATTATAGTGTGCCTCGGCTACAACAAGCTGTACTTCGAGGTCACCCTGCCGAACGGCAGCACGGGACAGATACTCGACGTGATGGACTATGTATCCAATCAGATACTGATGCCGATACTCGCAGTCGGAACGTGCATACTCATAGGCTGGTTCGCAAAGCCGAAATACGTCGTGGACGAGATGACGAAAAACGGCGAACACTTCGGCAGAAAGACGCTTTACACCGTAATGGTAAAATACGTTGCGCCGGTGCTGCTCATAGTGCTTTTCATACAGGCGATAGGCGTTTTGAAGCTGTAAAAAGCGGCAGTAAAATAAAAAATTCGTAATGAAACAAAAAAATAATGAAAATGTTATATACAAATAACAAAATTTATGGTAAAATATTAGACATATTATGGGTAAATCCCCAATAATTTTTAGGAAACGGAAGGAGCGATTATAATGAATGACGTAATGGACAGGATAAAGGAAGAGGCCGCCAAATTAAAGGAAGGCGCGGTAAAGCTCACACATAAGGTGATAGGCAAGACAAACAATGTTGTTGACCAGACAAAGGTGAAGTTTGCGATAAGCGACATAAACGGCAAGATAAACGAAGAGTACGCGAAAATAGGCGAAGCGCTTTACAAGAGCCGCGTTGACGGTACTGCCGCTCCCGATTTTTCGGAGGAGTTCGCGTCGCTTGACAGCCTGCACGGTGAAATCGGGGATTTGAACGAGCAGCTCAGCGAGCTTAAAGAGGCGAAGCTGTGCGCGAACTGCGGCACATACAACGATAAGGATAACGAATACTGCTCAAAGTGCGGCACGCCGTTAAACGCAGCTGCCGAGGAAGAGAGCGCGGCTGAAGAACCCGTTGAAGAAGTAAATTCCGAAACGGATGCTGCTCCGGCGGAGGAAGTGCAGTAATTTTGCCCGAAAAATTTGCGGGAGAAGGGTGAACGTATGAGTAACAAGGGTATGAACATACAGTCATATGACGGACAGGACGCTTTTTACAGCGGAACGGACGAGGAGTATGAGGAGTTCCTCAGAAGGGCGAGCGAAAATATGAATTTTGACGACGAGAACGCGAATCCCGAGCCGGTGGAAAACACTCAGAAAATCAATCTCAATGAGACGATAAATCTCCAGAACGTGATAGACAAATTCAAAAAGACGGCGGGAGAAATCGGTCAGGGAGCAAAGGCGATAAAGGACACCGTGGCCGCCAAAATCGACAAGCTCATGGAGAAAAAGCCCGAACCGGAGGAGGAGCTTTCGGACGATACAGAGGCGGATTCGGAGCCGGAAGCCGAGGACGGCGGCACCGATACGCCGGAAAGCGGCAGCGCGGCGGAAAATATCGGCATCACCGAAAAAATAGCCGACTCCATGACAAGCTCGTTTAAGAAGCTTGACGAGATAAAGGGCGAAATGCAGGCTATGGCGGACATGCCCGAACAGGTCGGCGGCGTAGCGGCGAAAATTGACAGCGCGGGTGAAGCCATAACCTCGATTTCCGCAAAGCTCGACGGCATTGCAAAACAACTTGAAGCTCTTTCGGAGAAAATATCCGACACAAAGACCGAAAACGACGCGTCGGTGATGGATATGGCTGACGATATAAAGTCGATCGAAACGGGCATAGCCGACGTGAGACAGTCGGTAGGCTCGGTGTCGAGGCTCAACGACAGCGTGTTTGACCTCAAAAATACGCAGCTTAACACGAAAAATGCCGTGTCAAACCTCGAAACGGCGTTTATACGCCTTAAAAAGAAGTGCGTACTCGGCATAACCGTGGTGAGCATTTTGAGCGCAATCATAATCGCGCTCGAAATACTGCTCATGCTGTCGTAACGAAACGAATAAATAGAAAGAACAAAGTCGTGCGATTTTGTTCTTTTTTTTGTTAAAGATATTGCAAAAAAATAAAAACTGTGTTACAATTATTGTATAATATTTAATAATAAGGAGGATTATTACAAATGTTAAAGGAAGATGTTATTAAGCAGCTTACGGACTGCGGTCTTGTTGCCGTTGTAAGAGCTAACAGCGCGGAAGAAGCTATCAAGATTTCGGACGCGTGTCTCGCGGGCGGCTGCACGGGTATCGAGCTTACGTTCACCGTTCCCGGCGCGGACAAGGTTATTTCGGCTCTCGCGGAGAAGTATTCAAACGGCGAGATGATGCTCGGCGCGGGTACCGTTCTCGATCCCGAAACGGCGAGAATGGCTATTATGGCGGGCGCCAACTTCGTTGTAAGCCCGGCGTTCAACCCCGAAACGGCGAAGCTCTGCAACCGTTACAGAGTGCCTTATATGCCCGGCTGCGCTACGATCACCGAGGTTATCACGGCTATGGAGGCGGGCGCTGACATAGTTAAGATATTCCCGGCTGACCTGTACGGACCGAAGATTATAAAGGACATCAAAGGACCTCTCCCGCAGGCGCAGATGATGCCGACCGGCGGCGTTGACAAGGATAACGTTGCGGAATGGATCAAGGCGGGCGTTGTTGCCGTAGGCGCGGGCTCGTCGCTCACGAAGGGCGCTAAGACGGGCGACTACGCGGCTATCACCGAGACGGCTAAGGAATTCATCGCAAACATCAAGGCTGCGAGAGCGGAGCTTAAGAAGTAATTTAAAGAAAAGGAGAAAAATATAATGGCAAAAGTTGTTACAATGGGTGAGATAATGCTCAGACTTTCCACCCCCGGCAATCAGAAGTACATTCAGGCTACCCAGTTTGACATAAACTACGGCGGCGGCGAGGCTAACGTTGCGGTATCGCTCGCGAATTACGGTCATGACGCGGAATTTGTCACAAAGGTTCCGAAGAACCCGATAGGCGAGTGCGCGATTGCGGCTCTCCGTAAGTACGGCGTTGAGACAAAGCACATCGCTAAGGGCGGCGACAGGCTCGGCATTTACTTCCTCGAGACAGGCGCTTCGATGCGTCCGTCGAACGTTACATACGACAGAGCGAACTCGTCGATCGCTACGGCTACGGCTGCCGACTTTAACTTCGACGAGATTTTTGAGGGCGCGGACTGGTTCCACTTCACCGGTATCACACCGGCTGTATCGGACGCTGCGGCTGAGATCACGGAGCTTGCTTGTAAGGCGGCGAAGGCTCACGGCGTAACAGTTTCGTGCGACCTCAACTTCCGCAAAAAGCTCTGGTCGAGCGAAAAGGCGCAGAGAGTTATGTCAAACCTCATGCAGTACGTTGACGTTTGCATAGGCAACGAGGAGGACGCTGACAAGGTTCTCGGCTTCAAGCCCGAAAACACCGACGTAACGAGCGGCGAATTGAACCTTGCGGGCTACGAGAGCATATTCAAGCAGATGGTCGCGAAGTTCGGATTCAAGTATGTTATTTCCTCGCTCCGCGTATCGAAGTCGGCTTCTGACAACGGCTGGTCGGCTTGCATTTACTCCAGCGCGGACGACGAGTTCTATCACTCGAAGGAGTACAGAGTTCACCCGATCGTTGACCGCGTAGGCGGCGGCGACAGCTTCGCGGGCGGCACGATATGCGGCTTCGTTGACGGCAAAAACTTCAAGGACGCTCTTGAATTCGGCGTTGCGGCTTCGGCACTGAAGCACACAATCCCCGGCGACTTCAACCTCGTTACGAGAGAAGAGGTTGAGACGCTTGCGGGCGGCGACGGCTCGGGACGCGTACAGAGATAAATCACAGACAAAATGACGGAACGCAATACGCGTTCCGTTGTTTTTTTGGGAAAAATTAAAAAAAACTATGGACTAATTCCAAAATTTATAGTACAATATATACAAGTGTAAATACAAGGAGGAGAGTGACATGGTATTAAGGACAGGAAGCGAGCTTGGAGAGGTTTCCATATCCAACAGCGTAATATCCGAAATAGCCGGCGCGGTCGCGTCGAGGTGCTACGGAGTTGTCGGAATGGCGTCGAGAAACAAGAAGGACGGCATTGTAAGCCTTTTGAGGCCCGACTCGATCACTAAAGGAATAAACATAAACATCGAGGACAACGGAGTTGTAATCGAGGTACACATAATCGTGGAATACGGCGTGAACATCAACACCATCTGCAAAAGCATCGTAAACCGCGTGCGCTACAACGTCGAGAACACGGCGGGCATAAAGGTGAAGCGCGTAAACGTAAGAGTGGAAGGCGTAAGAGTGGATTGACGCGCGCCGCGCAAGGCGGCGGCAATTTAAGGGGGTGATTAAAATAAATACTGTAAACGGAAAAGTATTCGCCGAAATGGTCATAAGCGGCGCGAATAACCTTTACAATAACAAAAACGCCGTAGACGAGCTTAACGTGTTCCCCGTGCCGGACGGCGATACGGGTACGAATATGTCATTGACGGCGCAGTCAATGGCGAACGAGCTTGCGGATGCTGACGGGTTGACGCTCACAAAAGCCGCGGATAAAATGTCGTTTGCGACGCTTCGGGGAGCGCGCGGCAACAGCGGCGTTATCATGTCGCAGTTTTTCAGAGGCATTTCGAGAAGCTTTAAGGGCAAGACGGAGTGCGGCGCGGCGGAGCTTGCATCGGCGTTGAAGGACGGTTCGGACGCGGCGTACAAGGCGGTCATGAACCCGACCGAGGGTACAATTCTCACGGTCGCGCGCGAGGCGGCGGCGGGCGCGGCAGCGGCGGCGGAAAGCGGCGACGTGGTAAGCGTCGTTGAAACAGCCGTGGAGCGCGGCAACAAGGCGCTTGAACGCACGACCGAAATGCTGCCCGTGCTTAAACAGGCGAACGTCGTTGACGCGGGCGGCAGGGGCTGGATGTACGTGCTTGAGGGTATGCTGTCTTACCTGCAAAGCGGAGAAATAACCGTAAAAATCGGCGGCGGCGAAGCCGCGGAGGCTAAGAAAACCGCGCAGGCTGCCGTAAGCGGTGAGGATATAAAATTCAAATACTGCACCGAGTTTATAATAGAAAAATACGAATCGGGCGCGTCGGTTGACGATTTCCGCGCGGCGATCGCCGACAAGGGCGACTGTCAGCTTGTAATCGACGACGACGAGGTGTGCAAGGTGCATATTCACACGAACCACCCGGGTTTTGTGCTTGAGGAAGCCGTTAAAATAGGCGAGATGATAAACCTCAAAATCGACAACATGAAGCACCAGCACCGCGAGATTATAAAGGGTACGCTCGATTTGTCGGACGGCAAAACGCCCTCGACGGTGACGGACGGTAAAAAGTCAAAGCCGAAAAAGGAAAAGGAACCCAAGCCCAAAAAGGAAGCGAAGCAGGAACCGCCCAAGCCGTTCGGATTTGTTGCGGTGTGCGCCGGTAAGGGACTTGCGGAAATCCTCACCGACATGGGCGTTGACAGAATAATCGAGGGCGGTCAGACGATGAACCCCTCGACCGACGACATAGTAAAGGCGGTAAAGAAGGTCAAGGCGCAGACTGTATTTGTGTTCCCGAACAACAAAAATATAATCATGGCGGCGCAGCAGGCGGCTCAAATTCTCGAGGGCAAGGATATAGTCGTTATTGAAAGCACGAGCTATCCGCAGTGCGTGAGCGCGATGATTGCGTTTAACGACCAGAAGGACGCCGAAGCAAACGCCAACGCCATGCGCAAAGCTATAGGCAAGGTCGCGACGGCGCAGCTTACGTACGCGGTGCGTGACACGGAAATTGACGGTAAAAAAATAAAGAAAAACGATATACTCGGCATGGTTGAGGGTAAAATAACGCGCACAGGCACGGATCTTGACGAGGTGCTTGCCGGAGTTGTCGCCGAGATAACGGACGAGGATACGGAGATTATAACCGTTTACTGCGGCAAGGACGTCAAAAAGCAGCAGGCGGACAGAATGCAGAAGGCGCTCGAGGCGAAGTACGAGAGCGACGAGATAGAGGTCTCATTCAAAAGAGGCGGACAGCCGATATATTACTACATAGTATCGGCTGAATAACACGGGAGCGGCTGATGTCAAAGGATATACGCTACATTAAGGGCGTGGGCGAAAAACGCGCCGAATTGTTTGAAAAAAAAGGAATAAGGACGGTCGAGGATTTACTTTACTACTTTCCGCGCTCGCATGAGGACAGGTCGGAAATGAAGGAAATCGCCGACTGTGCCGAAGGGGAAACGGTGTGCGTCAGCGTCACCGTTTTTTCGCCTGTCAGCGACGTGAGAGTAAGGCGCAATCTGCTCGTGTCAACGATGATTGTGAGCGACCAAACGGGCGCATTAAATGTCGTGTGGTACAACAACAAGTACGTCAAGGGGCAGTTTTTCACCGGCGACGAGTATATCCTTTACGGCAGGATAACGCGCAGCCGCGGCAAAAAGGAAATGGTAAACCCCGTGTTCGAGAAAAAGGGAAGCGAGCGGTTCACGGGTAAAATAGTGCCGCTCTATCCGCTCACGGAGGGACTTACGCAGAAAATCCTACAGTCGGCAATGGAACTGGCGTTAAAGGAGGCGGGCAGGCTCGACGAGTACATTCCCGCCGAAATACGCGACAGGTACAAAATCGCGGAGCTTAACTACGCGATGAAAAACATACATTTTCCCGATGATTTTGAGAGCTACAACATAGCGCGCGAGAGGTTTGTGTTTGAGGAACTGCTCATTTTACAGCTTGCGCTGTCGCAGCACAGGGACGAAAACATGAACCAAAGCGGAATTGTGTTCAGCGATGTGAAATGCGTGAGGACGTTTACCGACACGCTTCCGTTTCCGCTCACGAACGCGCAGAAGCGCGTGCTTAACGAGATAATGAGGGACTGCAAAAGCGGCGGCGTTATGAACCGCCTTGTTCAGGGCGACGTAGGCAGCGGTAAAACGGCAGTCGCGGCGGCGGCGATTTACGCGGCGGTGAAGAACGGTCACCAGGCGGCAATGATGGCGCCGACCGAAATAT
Organism: uncultured Clostridia bacterium; assembly: GCA_947624485.1. Classification (GTDB taxonomy): domain Bacteria; phylum Bacillota; class Clostridia; order UBA1381; family UBA1381; genus Hominilimicola. The sequence goes on along the minus strand of CANQKM010000004.1, from coordinate 203,374 downwards.
TAGCCGCGCAGCACGCGGAAACGCTCGCCGGATTTTTCAAAGACGCGGGTATAAAGGTCGCGCTCCTGAACGGCAGCATGAAGGCGAAGGATAAAAAACTCGTGTACGATATGATGCTGACGGGCGAGGCGGACGTTGTGGTCGGCACGCACGCCATAATTCAGGACAAGGCTGAGTTTAATGACCTCGCGCTTGTCGTCGCGGACGAGCAGCACCGTTTCGGCGTGGAGCAGCGCGCGAAGCTTGCCGCGAAGGGCAGCAACCCCCACATGCTCATCATGTCGGCGACGCCGATACCGCGCACGCTTGCGCTCATACTGTACGGCGATCTTGACATTTCCGTTATAGACGAATTGCCGCCCGGCAGAAAGCCCGTAAAAACGTACGCGGTGGGCGAGAGCATGAGAAAGCGCGTGTTCGCGTTCCTCGGCAAAAACGTAAACGCCGGTATGCAGGCATATGTCGTGTGTCCGCTTGTGGAGGAAACGGAAAAGAGCGATTTGCAGAACGCGGAGGAATTGTGCAGAAAGCTTCAAAACGCGTTCCCGAGCTTCAAGGTCGGGCTTATGCACGGCAGAATGAAGCCGAAAATGAAGGAAGAAATAATGAACGAGTTTGTGTCGGGCGAAATAAAGATACTCGTTTCCACAACGGTGATAGAGGTCGGTGTGAACGTGCCGAACGCAAACATGATGATAATAGAAAACGCCGAGCGTTTCGGTCTGTCGCAGCTTCACCAGCTCCGCGGACGCGTCGGGCGCGGCGGAGAGCAGGCGTACTGTATACTTATCGCGCACGGTAACAACGAGGTCACGAAAAAGCGAATGGAAACAATGACGATCTCGAACGACGGCTTTTATATAAGCGAACAGGATCTGAAGCTGCGCGGACCGGGCGACTTTTTCGGCACGCGTCAGCACGGCTTACCCGAAATGAAAATCGCCAACCTGTTCGAGGACAGGGACATTCTCGCAATATCGCAGCAGGCGGCGAAAAGTATTTTGGAGGAAGATCCGCTTCTTGTGAGTGAAAAATACAAGGGACTTCGCAGACGCGCCGAAAAAATAATCGCGGGCGGCATTGTTATGAACTGACAAATACAAATATTGCATGTTTAATTTCTCCGAATACGCGCAAATTATAAACGAGTAAAGAAACTCATTAAATTTTTTTGCAGAAGGAGAACAAAACAATGGCAAAGTCAAAGAATTCGAGAACAGCCGGTCTTGAGAACTTCAAAATGGAAGCCGCGAGAGAAGTCGGAGTAAACCTCGAAAGCGGTTACAACGGCGACCTCACCTCAAAGCAGGCGGGTTCTATCGGCGGACAGATGGTTAAAAAGATGATAGAAAGCTACGAGAACAACAACAGATAAGCAAACGATACAAAAAGGCGCGCCAAAAATCAAGGCGCGCTTTTTTGCGCGTAAATTTTTGACAAAACGCCGCAGGTATATTATAATATATATAATAATTGCAGGCGCGGACGAAGGGAGAAAATTATGAGGACACTTTATATTGAATGTAATATGGGTGCGGCGGGCGATATGCTTACCGCCGCACTTGCGGAGCTTACCGATACGGACGAATTTATAAAGCGCGTAAACGCTGCCGGTATACCGGGCGTAATTGTCACAGCCGAAAAGACGCAGAAGTGCGGCGTGACCGGCACGCATATGCGTGTAACGGTACACGGAGAAGAAGAAAATGAGCATATGCACGAGCACCATCACCACCACCATTCGGGTATTGCCGACGTGGAGGGCATAATACGCTCGTTAAATGTTTCGGACGCTGTAAAGGACAACGCCATAGCCGTATACAACATTATCGCCGAGGCGGAAAGCTGCGTACATAACACGGACATGGAGCATATACATTTCCACGAGGTCGGCACAATGGACGCGATAGCCGATGTTGTCGGCGTGTGTATGCTTATGGAGGAGCTTTCGCCCGAAAAGGTCGTATGCTCACCGGTGAACGTCGGCGGCGGAACGGTAAAATGCGCCCATGGCGTACTGCCCGTACCCGCGCCGGCGACGGCAAGAATTTTACGCGATATTCCGATATACGGCAGCGGCAGCACCGAGCTTTGCACGCCCACCGGCGCGGCTCTTTTGAGGCATTTTGCGACGGAATTTGCGCCGATGCCGGCTATGAAAATAAAGAGCGTTGGTTACGGAATGGGCAGCAAGGATTTTGAAACGGCGAACTGTGTAAGAGCGTTTCTGGGTGAGAGCGGCGATGACGGTGAAGTGCGCGAGCTTCGCTGCAACATAGACGACATGACCGGCGAGCAGATAGGTTTCGCGGTCGAAACGCTTGCGGAAAACGGCGCGCTCGACGTGTTCACAGTGCCGGTGTATATGAAGAAAAACCGTCCGGGCATACTTCTCACGTGCCTTTGCAAAGCGGAGGACAGGGACAAAATGGTGGAGCTTATTTTCAGACACACGTCCACGATAGGAATGAGAGAGTACGCCGTTAAGCGTCACACGCTGGAACGCGAAGCCGTGACCGTAAACACGTCCCACGGCGCCGTCCGCGCAAAAAAATCCACCGGCTTCGGCGTCACCCGCACAAAACCCGAATACGAGGACATGGCGAATATTGCACGCGAGAATAATATTTCGGTGTCGGATATAAAAATCAGGGATGTTGATTGAAAACGGCTATATTATCAGAGGAATAATGAAAACAATAACAGTAACAGCGGCGATAATTGAGAATGAAAATAACGAAGTATTGATATGCAAGCGCGCTGTGGGCTCATCTATGGGTGGACTATGGGAGTTTCCTGGTGGTAAGCTTGAGGAAAATGAGACTTATGAGGAATGTGTTGTCAGGGAATGTAAGGAGGAGCTTGAAGTAGAAATATGCCCTATAGGAATATTTGCTAAAACTGAATACCAATACCCCGATAGATACATAAAATTTACATTCTTCAACGCAAAAATACAGTCCGGAATGCCGAAGAAAAATGTTCATGATGATATTCGTTGGGTAAAATATGGTGAATTAAATAGTTTTGAATTTTGCCCGGCAGACATGGAAATTATTGAAAAGCTTATACAGCAGAGAGGATAAAACAATGAGAAATCTAAGAGATTATTATTCAGCATCAATAAAGGAATTTCTTTCACAATCGAAGGAAGAAATATTAGGAATTATTCATTCAAATAATATTAGCGTTGAAACAACAATACAACAAAGCAATACGTGGGATGAGCAAATTGATATTTTGAAGCAGCAGCTTGCAGACTTTGACGATGGCAGAATTATTTTTGAATACACTATTCCGCGAATGGGAAAACGAGTAGATACAGTCGTGCTGTATCATAACATAGTATTTTTATTGGAATTTAAATGTGGCGATAAAGAATACAGAGCATCAACATATGATCAAGTTTATGACTATGCGCTCGATCTTCAAAACTTCCAGAAGGAAAGTCATAATAAATTACTTGTTCCGATTATGATTTCGACGGTGGCTCCGGAAGCGGATTGTACAATAGAAGTTGAAAATCGCATAATAACGCCGATAAAGTGTAATAAAAACAATATTGGCGAAAGAATAATGCTTGTTGCCGATAAATATACAGAACTGGAGTTTAACTATATAGAATGGGAAAATTCGGTTTATTTGCCCACTCCGACCATAGTGGAAGCAGCACAAGCGTTATATCGCGGGCATAATGTTCACGATATAACAAGAAGTGACGCTGGTGCGGAAAATCTGACGGTGACGACACAAGAGCTTAACAGAATAATTGAATACAGCAAAGCAAATAGTCGAAAGTCGATATGTTTTGTTACGGGCGTTCCGGGTGCAGGAAAAACATTGGTTGGACTAAATCTGGCAATAGAACGTTCAAATGCGAAAGAGGGAGAGCATGCTGTATTCTTATCCGGCAATTTTCCGCTTGTTAGCGTACTTCAGGAAGCGCTGGCTCGAGATAAGGTTGAGCAGGAAAAGCAAAACGGCAACAAGTTAAGCAAAAAGGATGCGCTAAGAAGTACGTCTGCGTTTATTCAGATAATTCACAAATATCGTGACGGATTTGTTGAAAACGATATAGTTCCGCCTGAGCGAGTTGCAATATTTGATGAAGCCCAGCGAGTATGGACGCAAGCGCAAATATCCGACTTTATGAAGCAGAAGAAGGGTGTTCCCGATTTTACATATAGCGAGCCGGAATTTCTAATAAGCACAATGGACAGACATAAAGATTGGGCCGTGATTATTTGTTTGGTAGGAGGCGGGCAGGAAATAAATACAGGCGAAGCCGGCTTGCCGGAGTGGTTTGATTCATTGCGCAGGAGCTTTAAGGATTGGGATGTGTATATAACTCCCGAACTGAATGACAGCGAATACAGGCGTGAGACAAGCTGGGAGGATATGATTGCGGAGCTTAAAATCAATACAAACCCAGCACTTCATTTATCAACATCGGTGCGCTCATTCAGAACGCCGGATATTGCTGCGCTTGTAAAGGCTATACTTGATGTAGATACAACGGAAGCAAAAAGATTGAATGAAAAAATATGTGATAAATATCCGATATTTCTAACAAGAGATTTGGAAAAAGCGAAGGAATGGGTACGCTCTCAATGCCGGGGAACAACACGTTATGGCTTGCTTGCGAGTAGCAGCGCATTGAGATTAAAGCCCGAAGGTATATTTGTAAAAAATAATATAGATGTAAGGAATTGGTTTTTAAACGGTAAAGATGACGTGCGGTCGAGCTATGCACTTGAAGACGTTGTTACAGAATTTGATATTCAAGGCTTGGAGCTTGATTATTCAATAGTGGCGTGGGATGCCGACTTTAGATTTAACGGAAACGAGTGGACATATAACAGATTCTCAGGCTGCCGATGGAACAATGTGGCAAGCGAAGAAAGACGTTTGTACTTGAAAAATGCGTATAGAGTATTGCTGACACGAGCACGACAGGGAATGGTGATTTTTATTCCCAAGGGCAGCGACGATGATAAGACGAGAAGCAGGAAATTTTATGATAGGACATATGAGTATTTGAAAGAAGTTGGATTAAGAGAAATATAAGGTGTATGATTTACCGCGAGTACATGACTAAAGGATTGCGGCCGGATTGTCAAAGCTATGTGGAAAAGAAAAGGAGTTATTAAAAAATGATAAATAATTTAACGCCATATGACGACAGAAGGTGCCCTATTTACAATAATATTATAGATGGAGAACTTTGCTATGAAACCGCTATGTGTATGCAGGGATTTTTTAAAATTTCATCTGTACCAGAGTCAAGCGAAATCGTTTTAGACATGAAAAAGGCAAAGGAAATTTGCAATGAATGCCCTTATGCGAATATGGAGTAGCAAGCGCTCTTCACGGAAGCGGAGTGATATAGCGGCAGTGGGATGCGAGGATGCTCCTAAATAATATGCTGCTGAAGCCACCGGAGTATATTTTTATCGTCGCTCTCGCTTGACGCGACGGACAATATGAGTTCAATCAGTTCTTTATCACTATACTCCAATTCAACACCGTTAATTGATAAAAACACAAGCATGGCATGAGCGCCTATACGCTTGTTTCCGTCTGCAAAAGGGTGATTTTTAACAAGCTCAAAGCATAGGCGTGCGGCTTTATCGAGCAGCGACGGGTATAATTCGGTTCCGCCGAAGGTTTGAAACGGCGTATTTACTGCCGAATCGAGCAGTCCCTCATCACGAATCAAATCTGAACCGCCGAAGGCTTTTATCAATCGGTCATGCAAAAGCAATATTTGCTGTTTTGTCAGGACTTTCATTTCGCAAGCTCCTCATATACGGCTTTATTACGCGCTATAAGCTTTTCCGAAGCCGCAAGCACATCGTCCGTGGGAGCCGACAACTGTTCGTCAGCTTGATTAAACTCCAAAATCAGATAGCGCGGCGTATTGTTCTTGAGAATAACGGCGCTGCCGTACTGGTCAACGAGACGGGCGACCTTAGAAAAATTCTGATTTGCCTCGGAAATGGAAACCATTGTGTTTGTGTTGATATTCATAAATACGCACTCCAATCATGTTTGATATATTTATTATAATACGATTTTAGGATAAAGTCAACCTAAAATTTAATGGATATAATTACAATTTTACGGCTTGTAAAGCGCATTATCCAATCCCCTTCCGCATAGAAATATACGGGAGGGGACAGCAATGTTTAAGAGAAAAAGAGTAACGATTGCGGCGATAGCGCTTGTGTTCGCGTTTGCCGTTGTGTGCTGCATACGCGACAGCGCGCATATAAAACAAACATTTTCCGCGCAGCCGTTTACGGTGATTTTAGACGCAGGACACGGATTTCCTGATGGCGGAGCGGTGGGCGTGAGCGGAACGGAGGAAAAGGACGTGAACCTCGCGATAACGGAAAAGCTTAGAGAGGTGCTTGAAAACAAAGGCTTCAAGGTAATAATGACGCGCGAGGGCGACAGCGGCTTACAGGACGAGAGCGCGGACACGATACGCAAAATGAAAATCTCCGACATGAAAAAACGTCGCGAAATCATTGAAAAAAGCGACGCGGACTTATTTTTGAGCATACACATGAACTCCTTCGGCGACTCAAAGGTGAGCGGTCTGCACATATTCTACGATAAAAGCCACCCCGACGCGGAGGAGCTTGCCGACGCGATACAAAAGAAAATAGGGGAGGTTACGGGCGCGGAAACGCACGCGGTCAAAACGGCTGACGCGAGCCTGTTTTTGATGAAAAATCCGCCGATTCCCGCGATACTGGCGGAGTGCGGCTTTTTGTCGAACCCCGACGAGGAAGCGAAGCTCAACGACGAGCAATACCGCTCAAAAATCGCGTGGGCGATAGCCGAGGCGGTCGAAAACTATACAAAATGATGAAAAAAATCACACTAATCTTGTCAAATTTCTAACACTCTTTATCCAAAAATTGTTGACTATTGCGATGATTTGAGATATAATTGTAAACGATTTGAAAAAATTAAAACAAACGGAGGCTATAAAAATGAGCAGAGTTTATAATTTTTCGGCGGGCCCCTCGATGCTCCCGCTTGAGGTACTTGAGAAGGCGGCAACCGAAATGACGGAGTACGGCTCGACAGGTCAGTCGGTCATGGAGATGAGCCACCGCTCGAAGGAGTATCAGGCAATCATAGATAACGCGGAGGCGCTTGTAAGAGAGCTTATGCACGTACCCGACAACTACACGGTACTGTTTTTGCAGGGCGGCGCGTCGTCGCAGTTTGCGGCAATTCCGATGAATCTCGGCACGAAGTCGGGCAAGGCTGACTACATCATAACAGGTCAGTGGGCGAAGAAGGCGGCTCAGGAGGCGGAGAGATACATCAAGGTCAACAAGGTCGCGTCGTCGGCGGACAAGACATTTTCTTACATTCCCGAGACAAACAAAAGCATGTTCGATCCCGAAGCGGACTACTGCTACATTTGCTATAACAACACGATCTACGGCACGCACTACACCGAAAAGAAAATCCCCGACACCGACGCGGTACTCGTTGCGGACATTTCGTCGTGCGTAATGGCTGAGGAGATAGACATTAACAAGTTCGGTATCCTTTACGCGGGCGCGCAGAAGAACCTCGGCCCTGCCGGCGTAACGCTCGTAATCGTAAGAAACGACCTTATCGGCGATACGCTCGAAGGCACGCCGACAATGTTCAAGTATTCTATCCACCGCGACAACGGCTCGATGTACAACACACCGCCTACATACGGCATATATATGCTCGGTCTTGTTCTCCAGTGGATAAAGGATAAGGGCGGCGTTAAGGAGCTTCAGAAGATAAACGAGAAAAAGGCTAAGATCCTTTACGATTTCCTTGACAGCTCGGAAATGTTCAAGGGTACGGTCGTCCCCGAGGACAGATCGCTTATGAACATACCGTTCGTAACGGGCGACGAGGAGCTTGACGCGAAGTTTGTAAAGGAAGCTACGGCTGCGGGCTTTATCAACATAAAAGGTCACAGAACCGTCGGCGGCATGAGAGCGAGCATTTACAACGCTATGCCGATCGAGGGCGTAGAGGCGCTGGTTGAATTTATGAAGAAGTTTGAAAAGGAAAATAAATAATAAACGTAGGGGCGAACCGTGTTCGCCCGTCCACACCGTAGGGGCGGATATTATCCGCCCGTCCACATCGTAGGGGCGGTCATCGGCCGCCCGTATAAACCCCTCAGTCACACTGCGTGTGACAGTTCCCCTATATTAGGGGAGCCTAATATATGAATAGGAGAGAAATACAATGTTTAATATACTTACGTTAAACAAAATCGCGGAGTGCGGACTTAACCGCCTCGGCGAAGGATACATGATAACCGACGACGTGAACGCTGAAAAGGTTGACGGCATAATCCTGCGCAGCTACAAAATGCACGACATGGAGCTGCCGAAGGGCCTTAAAGCTGTTGCAAGAGCGGGCGCGGGCGTGAACAACATCCCTATCGACAAATGCACCGAAAAGGGCATTGTCGTGTTCAACACACCGGGCGCGAACGCTAACGCCGTTAAAGAGCTTGTTATCGCGGGTATGCTTCTTGCGTCGCGCGACATCATAGGCGGTATCGAATGGGCTAACACGCTTGAAGGCGACGATGTTGACAAGCAGGTCGAAAAGGGCAAGTCAAACTTTGCCGGAACTGAAATAAAGGGCAAGACGCTCGGTATTATCGGTCTGGGCGCGATAGGCGTGCTTGTCGCGAACGCGGCAATATCGCTCGGCATGGACGTGATAGGCTACGATCCGTACCTTTCGGTAAGCGCGGCGCTGCAGCTTTCGAGACACGTAAAGACCGCTTCATCACCTGCAGAGGTATACGCGGCGGCTGACTTTATAACGCTGCACCTTCCGCTTCTCGACTCCACGAAGAACACGATCAACGCCGAAGCCATTTCACAGATGAAGGACGGCGTGGTAATACTCAACTTCGCGCGCGGCGGACTTGTAAACAACGCCGACATCGTTAAGGCGCTCACCGACGGAAAGGTAAGAAAGTACGTCGTTGACTTCGCCGACAGTGAGACGGTGAACCACGAGGGTATCATAAACATTCCCCACCTCGGCGCGTCAACAGCGGAGTCGGAGGACAACTGCGCTGTAATGGCTGCCGACGAGATAAAGGACTACCTCGAAAACGGCAACATCACAAACAGCGTAAACTTCCCGAACGTAACGCTCCCGAACGACAAGGTCGGCAGAATAACGATAAAGCACAAGAACCTCCCGACGGTTATCGCGCGCTTTACCGAGGTGCTTTCGGGCGTGAACATTTCCGACATGATCAACGGCTCGCGCGGCGAGATCGCGTACACGATCATCAACACCGACCACGAGGTCACACAGGACATCGTGGATAAGCTCAACGCTATCGACGACGTTATGAAGGTAAGAGTGATAAAGTAAATCAAAAAACAGAGCGGCTTACCGCTCTGTTTTTGTATGTTTTAATTTATCATGCTGCCGGACTGGGGAGCTTCCTTTCTGCCGGTGCTGCCCTCCCATATTTTCTTGTCGGATTTTGTATCGTCCGACTTGGAACTGTCTGTGGACGGCGCGGCAGGCTCTATATCCTTACCTCCGCCGCGGCTGCTGTACGACGAGCTGTGCAGCCAGCAGTAGCTTCCGCCGGGTTTAGGTCTGTTCGAGCATCCGGGCGCGGCGCAGTGCGCGGAAGGACCGTTTCTGCCTATCTGCATAAAACCGACGACCGCGACAAGCACGATAACCGTCACAATAATGCCGGCAAGTATCGTAAGACAGCCTGCGTCGTGGAATTCACCGTCGTTGCCGGCGCCGCCGCTTTCCGTGTGTTTGCGGAAAACATTATATTCAAGATCCTCAAGCCTCCTGCGCGACGGCATAAATATCCCCCCTGATTATATTTATACCTATATTATAATCCGCGACGGGCAAAACGTCAAGAAATAAATAAAAAAATACTTGTAATACGCGCCGAAATCTGATAAAATAGACGGGAACATGTAATTTGAGAGGAGAAGAGAATAGTGGGCAAAAAGGGAAGGTACGGAGAGTACGGCGGACAGTACGCGTCCGAAACTCTCATGAACGCGCTTATACATCTTGAGGAGGCGTTCAATAAGTACAAGGACGACGAGGAATTTTTAAGGGAGCTTAATTATTATCATAAGCAGTACACGGGCAGACCGTCCGTTCTGTATTACGCCGAGAAAATGACGAAGGATCTCGGCGGCGCGAAGATATATTTGAAGCGCGAGGACTTGAACCACACCGGCGCGCATAAGATAAACAACGTGATCGGTCAGTGCCTTTTGGCAAAGCGTATGGGCAAGAAAAAGGTCATAGCCGAAACGGGCGCAGGTCAGCACGGCGTTGCGACGGCGACATTCGCGGCTGTTCTGGGGCTTGAATGTGACGTTTACATGGGTATCGAGGACACAAAAAGGCAGTCGCTCAACGTGTTCCGCATGAACCTTCTGGGCGCGCAGGTACATCCGATAACGGCTGGAACGGGTACGCTCAAGGACGCGACAAACGAGGCGATGCGCGCGTGGACGGCTCACGCGGACGACACGTTTTACGTACTCGGCTCGGCTGTGGGGCCTCACCCGTACCCCGCGATTGTAAAGCATTTCCAGAGTGTTATAAGCAAGGAAACGCGCGCGCAGCTTATGGACATGGAGGGTAAGCTCCCCGACGCGGTAATGGCGTGCGTGGGCGGCGGCTCGAACGCGATAGGAATGTTCGCCGACTTTATAGACGAGCCGTCGGTAAAGCTCTACGGAGCGGAAGCCGCGGGCGAGGGCGTTGAAACGGGCAGACACGCCGCGTCGATAGCCGGCGGAAGTCTCGGCGTGCTGCACGGTATGAAATCGCTGTTCCTGCAGGATAAGGGCGGCAATATAATGCCGGTATATTCCATATCCGCCGGACTTGACTATCCGGGAATAGGGCCGGAACATGCGCAGCTTGCGAAAACGGGCAGAGCAAAGTACTACCCGATAACCGACGCAGAGGCTGTCGACGCGTTTATGTACCTCTCCAAAACGGAGGGCATAATACCCGCGATTGAATCGGCTCACGCGGTCGCGCTCGCGAGAAAAATCGCGCCCGAAATGAAAAAGGACGAGATACTCGTAATCTGTCTGTCGGGACGCGGCGACAAGGATGTTTACTCCGTCGCGAAATATCTCGGCAAGGACGTAAGCGAGGGATAAAATACTAAATAAAAACGGGACTGCACAGCAGTCCCGTTTGGGTTTAACTGCGCATCATTCCGACCGCAGTGTCGATAACGGAGCCGATGTTTTTGAAAACACCCTCCGTTTTTTTCGCGAGCTTTTTTCTTTCGCGCTCGTTAAGCGGATCAAGTATAATAGCCGTCGTCGCGCCCACGATAAGGCCCGTCGCCATGCCCTTGAAAAATCCCGATGTGTTACTCATTTTTCTACCTCCGTTTTTCCTGATTACATGTTTATTATTGACCGAAAAAACACCGAAAAACCGCTTAATTATAAGCAAAACAGAGAAAAATCGCCTGTAATGAAAAAGTAACATAAAAAATTATTGACGAAAAGGCGATTGTATTATAAGATATATTATGATAATTAGTGTAAATGCGCATAAATTTAGATAGAACACGGTTTTCGGGACAGAAAGGTTAGGTAAAAAATGGCAAAAATAAAACCGTTCCGCGGCTACAGATATAACGAGGAAAAGGTCGGCTCGCTCTCGTCGATCGTATCGCCGCCGTACTACAACATGATGAAGGAAGACAAGGACGCCTTCTACGAAAAGAGTCCGTACAATTCGGTAAGACTGTTCACCGGCAGAAAGACAGCCGAGGACACTCAAGAGGACAATATATTCACAAGAGCGAAAAACTATCTCAACACATGGATAGAGAACGATATACTCGTACGCGACAAGGAACCCGTAATCTATATGTACGAGCAGACCATTGATGTGGGCGGCACGCAGTACTCGAACTCAAGCTTTGTCGCGCTCGCGGAGCTTAAGGACTACGGCAGCGGCGTTATAATGCCGTGCGAAAAGCCGCACGAGGTATCTATGGGCGACCGTTACGAGCTTCTTGCGGCGACTAACGCGGACTTGAGCCTCATAAACTGCCTGTACGTCGAAAAGGAAAAGGAGCTTTACAACCTCATGACGAAAATACATGAGGAAAAGCCGGACGTTGAATTTTCGTCGGTCGAGAAGTCGGGCGAAAACATTCACCAGAGACTTTGGATAATTTCCGATAAGCAGACGATTGACTTTATCGTCGACCAATTTAAGGATATGCCGCTCTACATCACCGACGGTCAGACGCGCTACGAGACGTGTCTGCAGTACAGAAACTACATGAAGGCGAACAACCCGAACCATACCGGCGAGGAAGCGTACAATTACGCTATGGTATCGCTGTCAAACTCCAAATCCGACGGACTTGTGATGCTGCCCGTGCACAGAGCGGTAAAAACGCCGAGAAAATTCAGCGAGGCGATGTTTATAGCGAACTCGCAGGATCATTTTAAGGTCGAGAAAATTATCGTTGACAGCAGCGAAAAAGAGCTTCTGCAGACGATGATAAAGCAGATAGTCACGGTAAAGAACGAAACGAGAATTTCGGCTTACTGCGGCGGCAACTACTTCTACCGCATGATTCTGACCGACGACGACTACATAAAAAAAGAGGTATACCCCGAAATGTCGAAGGAATACTGCCACCTCGACATCGTCGCACTCAACAAGCTCATAATCGACGAGGTTCTGCGCGTCGACGAGGAGGAGTACGACGAGTACGTGTACAAAAACCGCAGCTACAATTCATGCTTTAAGCATGTACAGAGCGGCGAAAGCGACATTATGTTCATCTTAAACCCCGTAAAGGTCGACCAGATACGCAACATAACGGCTGTCGGCGAGTGGCTGCCCGAAATGACGGTGAGCGTTTACCCAAAGCCGTCGGTGGGCGTTCTCATAAATGTAAAGGACGAGTAAAAAAACACTTGACAACGCGGCTTGTTTGTGTTAAAATACCCGAGTGACCGCATAGAAAAGGTCTTAAATTGCAATGCAATACCTTAATAGCGAGTCTCCATTATAATATAAGGAGGTGCAGATATGTACGCAATTATCGTAACTGGCGGAAAGCAGTACAAGGTATCGGAGGGCGACACGCTCTTTGTTGAAAAGCTTAACGCCGAGGAAAACGATACCGTTACATTCGATACGGTGCTTATGGCGGGCGAAGGCGGCGATGTAAAGGTCGGCGCTCCGACAGTCGAGGGAGCTACCGTTGAGGCGAAGGTCATAAAGAACGGTAAGGCTAAGAAAATTTACGTTTTCAAAATGAAGAGAAAGAAGAACGAGCGTACAAAGAAGGGACACAGACAGCCCTTCACAAAGGTTGAAATAACAAAGATCAACGCGTAAGTTCAGACACGATTATTTACTTGGGAAACGAGGTGTTTTAAATGGCTCATAAAAAAGGTATGGGCAGCACGAAGAACGGCCGTGACAGTGAGTCCAAGAGACTCGGCGCGAAGAGAGCGGACGGTCAGTTCGTACTTGCCGGCAACATTCTTGTAAGACAGAGAGGAACGAAAATCCATCCCGGCAACAACGTCGGAAAGGGCAGCGACGATACGCTTTTCGCTCTTATCGACGGTAAGGTTAAGTTTGAAAGAAAAGGCAGAGATAAGACGCAGTGCAGCGTTTATGCCGATTGATTTTGAATTTATCGCCGCTTCGGTCATTCCGGAGCGGTATTTTTTTGCCTGTATGCAATTTGGGACTTGATACCGAGAGGAAAAAATGGTAAACTAATATTGAATAAGGAACTTGGGGTGCGGCCCCCTCTGTGAGGCTCCCCTTGAGGGGAGCTGTCGCCGAAGGCGACTGAGAGGTGGTTTTTGAATTATCGTATTGCCACCTCTCCGTCATCGCTTCGCGATGCCACCTCTCCTCAAGGAGAGGCTCACGGCCGCCCGCAACCCCTAATACGGTAGGAGTATAGGTGGTCACGCTCGTAGTAGAGGTATCCCGCGGTTTTACAATAGGGTATACCGCGGTTTTACAATAGGGTATACCGCGGTTTTACAAGAGGGTATACCACAGATTTACAAGGATAGTAAGATAGAAATATAGTAAGATAATATTAGTAAGAGGGGTATAGTAGGGGCGGTCATCGGCCGCCCGCAACACCACACCAACCACAAGGAGCAGCATATGACGTTAAAGGAATTAAAAAAAGGCGAAAGCGCCGTAATAGAGAGAGTAGGCGGGGAAGGCGCGCTCAGGCAGCACTTCCTCGACATGGGCGTGATCCCGGGCGCGCAGGTGACGCTTGTCAAGCTTGCGCCTATGGGCGATCCGATACAGCTGAGCATTCACGGCTACGAGCTTACGCTCCGTCTTGCCGACGCGGAACAGATAGACGTAACGCCCATAGAGGAACGCACCGGCAGGAAGGACGGCAGGGACAGACGCGTAAAATACCACCCGAAGCTCGGTGAAAAAGCGTCATACCGCGCGAGAAACGGCAAGCCGCTCTCCGACAGCGCAACTCTTACATACGCCCTTGTCGGCAACCAAAACAGCGGCAAAACCACGCTTTTCAACCAGCTTACCGGCTCGAACCGCCACGTCGGCAACTTCCCGGGCGTAACGGTAGACCGACGCGACGGCGTGATAAAGGGACACCCGAACACGCTCGTGACCGACCTTCCGGGCATATACTCCATGTCGCCGTACACGAGCGAGGAAATAGTGTCGCGCAATTTCGTGATGCAGGATAAGCCGACGGCTATTATAAACATCGTTGACGCGACGAATATCGAGCGCAACATGTACCTCACGATGCAGCTTCTCGAAATGGACGTGCCGATGGTGGTCGCGCTCAACATGATGGACGAGGTCGTCGGCAACGGCGGCAGCGTCGATATAAACACAATGGAGGACATTTTAGGCGTGCCGGTCGTGCCGATTTCGGCTGCCAAAAATCAGGGTGTGGGCGAGCTTATAGACCACGCAATATACGTCGCGAAGCACAACGCGAAACCGGGCAGACAGGATTTCTGCGACGCTGCCGATCACAGCGGCGCGCTCCACCGCTGCCTTCACGCGATAATGCACCTCATAGACGACCACGCCGAGAACGCGGGCATACCTGTGCGCTTCGCGGCGAGCAAGCTCGTTGAGGGCGACAGCCTCATAATGGAACAGCTGAAGCTCGACGACCGCGAAAAGGCGATAATCGAGGACATAATCCTTCAAATGGAAAAGGAGCGCGGACTTGACCGCAGCGCCGCGATAGCCGACATGCGTTTCTCGTTCATTAAAAATCTCTGCGCCGCGTGCGTGACAAAGCCGAAGGAGAGCAAGGAACACAAAAGGAGCGAGGTAATAGACCGCATACTGACGGGCAAATACACCGCGATACCGATGTTTGTGATAATTATGGCGCTCGTGTTTTACCTGACGTTCGGCGTAATAGGCGCGTGGCTGCAGTCGCTCATGGAATCGGGCATTGACGCGCTCGCCGCGATTACCGAAAACGCGCTCGAAAGCGCGAACGTCAGCGGCGTTATACGCGGACTGATAACGGACGGAATTTTCGCGGGAGTGGGCAGCGTGCTGTCGTTCCTGCCGATTATAGTGACGCTGTTCTTCTTCCTCTCACTGCTGGAGGACAGCGGCTACATAGCGCGCGTGGCGTTCTTCATGGATAAGCTTCTGCGTAAAATAGGGCTGTCGGGCAGAAGCATCGTACCGATGCTCATTGGCTTCGGCTGCTCCGTACCGGCGGTAATGGCGACGCGCACGCTGCCGAGTGAGCGCGACCGTAAAATGACGATCATATTAACGCCGTTTATGAGCTGTACCGCCAAACTGCCGATTTACGCGTTTTTCGTAAACGCATTCTTCCCGAAATACGCCGCACCGATAATGACGGGCATTTACCTTTTGGGCATCGTGATAGGCATACTCGCGGCGTTCCTTTACAAAAAGACAATATTCAAGGGCGAACCCGTGCCGTTCGTAATGGAACTGCCGAACTACCGTATGCCGACGGCGAAAAACGTCGCGCAGCTTTTGTGGGAAAAGGCGAAAGACTTTTTGACGCGCGCCTTTACGGTAATATTTATCGCGACGGTTATAATATGGTTCATGCAGAGCTTTAACTGGCATCTGCAGTACGTGCCGGACTCTGACGGCAGCATACTCGCGTCGGTTTCGGGACTTATCGCGCCGCTTTTCAAGCCGATAGGACTGGGCGACTGGCGAATTGTGACGGCTCTTATCAGCGGATTTATGGCGAAGGAAAGCGTCGTGTCGGTGCTTGAGGTGCTGTTCTCGGGCGGCGTAACGGCTGCACTTAGCACCGCCGGAGCCGCGTCGCTTCTCGTGTTCAGTCTGCTTTACTCGCCGTGTGTTGCGGCGGTAGCCTCGATTAAGAGAGAGCTCGGCGGCAGATGGGCGGCCGGCGTAGCGGTGTGGCAGTGCGTCATAGCGTGGGCGGCGGCGCTCGTTGTGCGGCTTATATGTATGGCTGTCGGGTTATGAGGTGATAATGTGAATACAATGGATTTTATAATTATCGGCGTGATTTTGCTCGCCGTTGTAATCGCGGCGGCGGTGATAATAAAGCGCAGACGCTCCGGCAAAGGCTGCTCGTGCGGCTGCGAGGGCTGTGACGGGTGCAGGGAAAACGACAGGAAAGGTTAAGGATATGTTTACGGATAAGGCTAAAATATTCATACAGGCGGGTAAGGGCGGCAACGGCGCGATCTCCTTCCGCCGTGAAAAATACGTCGCGGCGGGCGGACCTGACGGCGGCGACGGCGGTAAGGGCGGCGACGTTATTTTCCGCGTCGAAACGGGCATGACAACGCTCATGGACTTCCGCTACAAGAGAAAATACGCCGCGCAAGCCGGTGCGGACGGCGCGGGTAAGCGCCGCAAGGGTAAAAAGGGCGACGACATAATCATTAAAGTGCCGCAGGGTACGATCGTGCGTGACGCAGAGAGTAACCGCATAATCGCCGACCTGTCCTCTACGGACAAAGACTTTGTACTCGCGCGCGGCGGTAACGGCGGCTGGGGCAACGCGCATTTCGCGACTGCTGTGCGCCAAACACCGAACTTTGCGAAAAACGGTCAGCCCGGCGACGAGCGCGAGATAATACTCGAATTAAAGTTACTCGCCGATGTCGGACTTGTCGGCTTCCCGAACGTCGGCAAATCGACGCTGCTGTCCATGACAACGAAAGCCGATCCGAAAATCGCCGACTACCACTTCACTACGCTCGAGCCGAACCTCGGCGTTGTGGATCTGGGCGAGGGACGCAGCTTTGTGCTTGCCGACATTCCCGGAATTATCGAGGGCGCGAGCGAGGGCGTGGGACTCGGACACGAGTTTCTTCGCCACATAGAACGTACTCGGATACTCATTCACGTTGTGGATATTTCGGGCGTTGAGGGCAGAAATCCTATTGAGGACTTCGACATTATAAACGCGGAGCTTGCGGCGTACGATATGGCTCTCGAGGAGCGTCCGCAGATCGTCGCGGCGAACAAGACCGACATAATACAGGACGCGGACGCGTACAATGAATTTCTCGCCGAAATGGAAAAGCGCGGCGTGACGGTGTACGAAATATCCGCCGCCACAAACAAGGGCGTAAAAGAGCTTATGCAGAAAACGTATGAGGAACTTACAAAGCTTCCGCCCGTAACGGTGTTTGAGCCGGAAATGGACATTTACGAGGACGAGTTTACCGACGCCGGTAAGGGCTACGAGATAATGCGCGACAACGAGGTTTACGTAATAAGCGGCTCGTGGATAGAAGCCGTCGGCGGCAGCGTGAACTTCTCCGACAGCGAGTCGCTCCAGTATTTCCAGCGCGCGCTTCTTAATCGCGGCGTTATAGAGGATCTCATAAACATGGGCATTCGCGAGGGCGACACCGTGAGAATTGGCGATCTCGAATTTGATTTTGTATATTAAAACCAAATGGGGTAAAACATTTACCCCATTTTTTTGTTAATAATGCTTGACGAAAAATGCGATCTTTGATAAAATATAATTTAAAGTATATTACAATTAACCGGAGGAACAAACATGAAAAAACTGATGCTCGGAAACGAGGCTGTCGCGCGCGGAGCGTATGAAGCGGGCGTGAGCGTTGTTTCCTCATATCCCGGCACACCGAGTACCGAGATAACCGAAAACATAGTAAAATACGACGATATTTACGTCGAGTGGGCGCCGAACGAAAAGGTCGGCTGCGAGGTCGCGCTCGGCGCGTCGATAGCGGGCGCGAGAAGCATGTCGTGCATGAAGCACGTCGGACTTAACGTAATGGCGGATCCCGTGTTCACGGCGAGCTACACCGGCGTAAACGGCGGTCTTGTGCTGTGCGTCGCGGACGACCAGGGAATGCACTCGTCGCAGAATGAGCAGGACTCGCGCCACTACGCGAAGGCGGCGAAGATACTCATGCTCGAACCGTCCGACAGCGGCGAGTGTAAATCGTTCACCAAGACGGCGTACGAGCTTTCCGAAAAGTACGACACGCCCGTATTTTTACGGCTGTCAACGCGCGTGAGCCATTCGCAGAGCCTTGTCGAGGAGGAGGAACGCGCCGAAAAGCCGCTCAAAGACTACATAAAAGATCCGGCGAAGTATGTAATGATGCCGGGAAACGCGATAAAGCGGCATATCGTTGTCGAGGACAGGATAAAAGCCTTAAAGGAAATGTCCGAAACGACGGAGCTTAACAGCGTCGAGGAAAACGGCTCTAAAATCGGTGTAATAAGCGCGGGCATAGCATATATGTACGCGAAGGAGGCGCTCGGGGATAAGGTCGATTATTTGAAGCTCGGCGTGATCTATCCGCTGCCGGAGAAGAAGATAAAGGATTTCGCGGAAAAATACGACAGGGTTTACGTTATAGAGGAGCTTGATCCCGTCATAGAGGAACACTGCAAAATGCTCGGCGTAAATGTGACAGGCAAGGATGTGTTCACGCTCCGGGGCGAGTACACGCCCGCAATGATAAAAAAGGCGGTACTCGGTATCGATCCGCCCGAATTTGACGAGATAGACGAACCCACGCCCGTGCGTCCGCCTGTAATGTGTGCCGGATGTCCGCACAGAGGCACGTTCTACGTTTTGAAAAAGCTCGGACTTGTCGTTTCGGGCGACATCGGCTGCTATACTCTCGGGGCTGCTCCGCCGCTGCAGAGCGTCGATACAACGATATGTATGGGCGCGTCGGTAAGCGCCGCCCACGGTATGGCGAAGGCGAGAGGCGCGGAGTTTAACAAAAAGCTCGTGTCGGTGATAGGTGACTCGACGTTTATGCACTCGGGCATTACGGGGCTTGTCGATATAGTCTACAACAAGGGTAATAACACCGTTATTATCCTCGACAACTCGATAACCGGCATGACCGGACACCAGGACAACCCGACCACAGGCTACACGATACGCAAAGAGCCGACGAAGCAGGTCAATCTCATTACGCTGTGCAAGTCTATCGGCGTGGAGCATGTTGTTGTCGCGGATCCGTTTGACGTTAAGAATTTCGAGAAGGTTGTAAAAGAGGAAACGGATCGTGAAGCGCCGTCGGTGATAATAGCACAAAGACCGTGCGCGCTGCTGCCGCCGATGCGGAAGAAGTATTCGGGACATTGTGAGATAAACGATAAGTGCAAAAAGTGTAAAATGTGCATGAAGCTCGGCTGCCCCGCAATCTCCGTCGAGGGCGATACCGTGAAGATAGACACCACCCAGTGTAACGGCTGCGGTCTGTGTACGAATGTTTGCCCGTTCGGGGCGATTGAGCGGAAGTAATTGGGATTTAGCGGTGAAAGACGGGCGACCGCGAGGGTCGCCCCTACACCCGTATTTTATAAATTGCGCGCCGTAGGGGCGACCCTTGCGGTCGCCCGTCAAAACCCCTCAGTCACTTCGTGACAGCTCCCCTAATAGGGGAGCCATACGGCGAGCGGCGCATATCGTGAGCCTCTCCTCGAGGAGAGGTGGCATCGCGAAGCGATGACGGAGAGGTGGCAACGAATTTTTAAAACCACCTTTCAGTCGCCTACGGCGACAGCTCCCCTCAAGGGGAGCCTCACGTAGGGGCGACCCTTGCGGTCGCCCGCATTTCACCGATAAATCACAATTTACCGTCAAATATACAAAGAAAGGAAACACAAACATGAACATAATGATAGTAGGCGTCGGCGGACAAGGCACGCTGCTCGCGAGCCGCATCCTCGGCAGAGTCGCGATAAAGGAAGGCTATGACGTAAAGGTCAGCGAGGTACACGGCATGAGCCAGCGCGGCGGCAGCGTCGTCACATACGTAAAATACGGCGATAAGGTCTACTCGCCGATAATCGGCAAGGGCGAGGCGGATATTATTCTCGCGTTTGAAATGCTCGAGGCTATGCGCGCGCTGCCGTACCTCAGAAAGGGCGGCAAAATGATTGCCAACACGCAGAAGATGAACCCGATGCCGGTGATAACAGGCGCTATGGAGTACCCCGCCGACATAGAAAAAAAGATAGCGGAAAAGGCGAATCTGCAAGCCGTTGACGCGCTTTCCGCAGCCGAAAAGGCGGGCAGCATAAAGGCTGTGAACGTAGTGCTTATCGGACTTTTGGCGAAAAGCACCGACATTGACAAATCCGTATGGCTCGAAACAATAAAGGAAACCGTACCCGAAAAATTTATCGACCTTAACCTGAAGGCGTTTGAACTGGGATATAATTTATAAAAATTTATAATACAAGGAGGAAAAACCATGGAAAGATATTTCCAACCCGAAATCGAGTGTATGGAACGCTCGGCGATCGAGGAACACCAGCTGAAGCAGCTGCAGTGGCAGGTAAAGCGCGTTTATGAAAACGTCGCGATGTACCGCGAACGTATGGACGACGCGGGCGTGAAGCCGGAGGACATCAAGTCGCTCGACGACTTATCCAAGCTGCCGTTCACGACAAAGCAGGATCTGCGCGACTATTACCCGTTCCAGCTTCTGGCTGTGCCGAAGAAGCAGATAGTAAGAATACAAGCCTCATCCGGTACTACGGGCAAGCAGATAGTGTCGGGCTATACGCGCCGCGACCTTGACGACTGGGCAAACGGCTTTGCGCGCCAGCTTGTCGCGGCGGGCGGCGACGACCATTCAATCGTGCAGGTATCGTACGGCTACGGACTTTTCACCGGCGGCTTGGGCGCGCATCAGGGCGCGGAAAAGGTCGGAGCTATGGTTATTCCGACCTCGTCCGGCAACACGGAAAGACAGATACGTTTTCTCTGCGACCTTGGCAGCACGCATCTTTGCTGTACTCCGTCGTACGCGATGTACATAGGCGAAACTGTCAAGGAGATGGGCGTTAAGAACCAGCTTAAATTAAAGGCGGGTATATTCGGCGCTGAGCCGTGGACTGAGGAAATGCGTCACCAGATAGAGGAGGCGCTCGGCATAAAGGCGCACGACGTATACGGACTGACCGAGATAATGGGACCGGGCGTTTCGTACGAATGTTCGATGCAGCAGGGTATGCACATCTGCGAGGACATGATAATCCCCGAAATAATCGATCCTGACACGGGCGAGGTACTGCCGAAGGGATCGTTCGGCGAGCTTGTTTTAAGCACCGTAACAAAGGAAGGACAGCCGCTTCTCCGCTACAGAACACGCGATTTGTGTACGCTCGACTATTCTCCGTGCGAGTGCGGAAGAACGCACGTGCGCATGAGAAAGCCCGCGGGCAGAACCGACGACATGCTTATCATCCGCGGCGTAAACGTATTCCCGTCGCAGATAGAGGAGGTACTTTTAAGGAACAGTATCGAGGTTTCGCCGAACTATCAGATCGTGGTTGACAGAGTAAACAATACTGACACGTTCGACATCAATGTAGAGCTCAGTCCCAAATTCACGGGCGACGTTGACGCGGAAAAGCGCAAGCTCGAAACGCAGCTGCAGTCGATGCTCGGCATTAAAGCGAAGGTACATCTGTTAAGACCGAAGTCGATAGAGAGAAGCGAAGGCAAGGCTAAGCGTGTAATAGACAACAGAAAGCTGCACGATTAAATAATACGGATACAAGATTTGTTTGAATTGCAAAAAAGGAGGCGCGCATGAGAGGAATAGAAACACCGATTACACAAATACGCCACAACGTCTTAAAGGAGGTTGCGAAGGTCGCGTTTGAAGCCGACGACATCGACAACATCAACGACAAAATCGAGGCGATACCGTATACGATCACGCCGACGGAGGTGCCGAAGTACCGCGAGAGCATCTACCGCGAAAGGGCGATAGCGTCCGAGCGAGTAAGGCTTGCGATGGGACTTTCGCTGCGCCCCGAAAACGCGCCCGTTCACGTTACGAGCGGACTGAGCGCCAGTAACATTTCCGACAAATACTACGAGCCGCCGCTAATGCAGGTAATACCGTCCGCGTGCGATATGTGCGAGCATAACGTGTACGAGGTAACGGACAACTGCCGCGGCTGTGTCGCGCATCCGTGCATGGAGGTATGCCCGAAGGGCGCAATTTCGATGGTTGACGGACGCTCGTACATAGACAAGGAAAAATGTATAAAATGCGGCAAGTGCAAGGCTATCTGCCCATACGACGCGATCGCGCGAAAGATGCGCCCGTGCGCGTCGGCGTGCGGCATAAACGCCATAGGAACGGACGCGAGCGGCAGAGCGATGATAGATTCCGAAAAATGCGTTTCGTGCGGTCAGTGCATGGTAAGCTGCCCGTTCGGCGCGATTGCCGACAAGTCGCAGATATACCAGCTTATACGCGCGATAAAAAAGGGCGACGAGGTTGTCGCTGAGGTTGCGCCGGCTATCGTCGGACAGTTCGGCGACGACGTAAGGCTTTGGAAACTCAAAGCCGCACTTCTCGACCTCGGCTTTAAGGAGGTTTACGAGGTCGCGCTCGGCGCGGATATAGGCGCGATAACCGAAGCGCACCACTACGTTGAAAAGGTAAAGACGGGCGAGCTTCCGTTCCTTTTAACGTCCTGCTGTCCCGCGTGGGCGATGATTGCGAAGCGCACGCTGAATGACCTCGCCGACACCGTTTCAAACTCGCTCACGCCTATGGTAGCGACGGCGAGAACGATAAAGCAGCGCAGACCGAACGCGCGCGTCGTGTTCATAGGGCCGTGCGCCGCGAAAAAGCTCGAAGCGTCGCGCAGAACGGTGCGCAGCGACGTTGACTTTGTAATCACATTTGAGGAACTCAGCGCGATGTTCGACGCGAAGGGTATAGACTTTGCCACATATGACAAGGAGGAACCCGTTCACGACGCTACGGGCGCGGGCAGAGGCTACGGCATAGCCGGCGGCGTTGCGGGCGCGATAGAGCAGTGCATAAACGAGTATTACCCCAACGAGGAGGTATATATCGAACACGTCGAGGGACTTTCCGAATGTCAGAAGATGCTTATGCTCGCCAAGGCGGGTAAAAAGGACGGCTGCCTTATAGAAGGAATGGGCTGTCCCGGCGGATGCGTCGCAGGCGCGGGTACGAATATACCGATTGCGAAGGGTACGGCGGCGGTTAAGAAATTCGTGAGAGACTCGACCACAAAGCTCCCCGCGAAACACCTTGAAGAAATAGATTTACCGTAAGGAAAAAACGACGTATGTCACAAAGCATACGCCGTTTTTTGCGTTAAATTTCTGACAAAAAAACGGTGATTTTATTGCGCATATACCTTGAAAAATTATGACTTTTATGGTATAATATAAGAATAATATGCATACATACAATGAACAGGAGATGAGGATGTGGATTACATAGTTTTTCTGATACTGTTTCCGTTTCTGGCAGCCGCGGTTCTGGCGTGCGTCAAAAACAATACGGTAAGAAAAGTAGTGGTTTACACAAGCTGCGGTCTTATCATGGCTGCCGCGGTCGCGTTTGCCTTCTGGCACTTCACCGAAATGGAAGGCTACGAGCATATTTTGTACCTGTGGACGGGTGAGGAAAGTCACATAATCGACCATATAATGCTCGGCGCGGAATTTCTGATGATGATTATGATAATCATTCTCGGAATTAAAAACAAAAAATTCTTCGCACCGTTTTTATCGGTAGTCGGAACGGGACTTATGGCATGGTTCGAGCTGTCGGGCAGAGTAAATATAGAGACGAACAACCTCTACAGCGACCAGCTCACCGTTATAATGTTCCTGCTTATAGGACTTGTCGGCTCGCTGATATGTATATACGCGGTGGGTTACATGAAGGATTACCACAACCACCACACGGAATTTAAGGACAGACGAACGTTCTTTTTCCCGATGCTGTTTGTGTTCCTCGGCGCGATGTTCGGACTTGTCGCGTCGTCGAACCTGATGTGGATATACTTCTTCTGGGAGGTAACGAGCGTCGCCTCGTTCCTGCTCATAGGCTACACGCGGACGAAGGAGGCTATGAACAACGCCTTCAGAGCCTTGTGGATGAACCTTCTGGGCGGACTCGCGTTCGGCATAGCGGTAATGTACTCGATATCGAAGCTCAACGTGATAACGATACAGAACCTTGTCGATTATGTCGATCAGAGCGCGATAGTGATACCGATACTGCTCCTGTCGTTCGCGGCGCTCACGAAAACGGCACAGCTTCCGTTCTCGAAATGGCTTCTGGGAGCGATGGTCGCGCCAACGCCGACGTCGGCTCTATTGCACAGCGCGACAATGGTAAAGGCGGGCGTTTACCTGCTTATAAGACTGTCGCCGGCGCTTTACAACACGACGGCGGGAATGATGGTCGCGCTTATCGGAGGCTTTACGTTCCTGATAGCGAGTATGCTCGCGATAACGGTCAGCGACGGCAAAAAGGTACTCGCGTACTCGACAATTTCAAACCTCGGACTTATCGTGGCCTGCACGGGCGTGGCGACCGAGGAAACCGTATGGGCGGCGATACTGCTTTTAATATTCCACGCGGTATCGAAATCGATGATGTTCCAGGCGGTCGGCGCGATAGAGAACGCGACCGGCAGCCGCGATATAGAGGATATGCACGGACTTATAATGTCGCTGCCGCTGTTGGCGTTTATCATGGTGATAGGTATAGCGGGAATGTTCCTCGCGCCGTTCGGTATGCTCATATCGAAATGGGCGGCGCTTAAGGCGTTTGTGGACGCGCACAACATAATCCTTATCCTGTCCATAGCCTTCGGCAGCGCGACGACGATGCTCTACTGGACGAAGTGGCTCGCGAAAATACTCGCCTGCAAGGCGCACTCGACAAAGGTCGATTACAAGACCTCGCCGGGACAGTGGTTCTCGCTTATCGGACACGCGCTGATGATGGTAGCGCTGTGTCTGTCGCTGCCGTACCTGTCAAGGATTGTGGTAGAGCCGGTCATAGCGCAGGTTTACCGCGTGGCGCACGTTTCGGTGCTTACGCCGGAGGATCTTATCATAGTAGTCGTAATGCTCGTTATGATATTCGTGATACCGTTCCTGTCGAGAGTGATAGTAAAGCACACAAAGTCAACGCCCAACCTCGAATATATGGCCGGTATCAACCAGGGCGACAACAGAACGTTTGAGGATTCGTTCGGTCATATAAAGTACAACTTCCTCTCCAACTGGTACTTAACGGACTACTTCGGCGAGGATAAAATATGGAAACCGGTTGTGGCGGTCGCGGTCGGCATAATGGTAGTATGCGCCGGACTTGTCATAAGCGCTGTGAGCGGAGGTGGTTTGCTGTGATGAGACTATTACTTGTTTTGGGTTATGTGCTGCTTGCGCCGCTCGTAGGCGGACTGCTCGCGGGACTTGACAGAAAGCTTACAGCCCGTATGCAGGGCAGAATAGGACCGCCGCTATTGCAGCCGTTCTATGATGTAAAAAAGCTCCTGAATAAGGAGATACTTCTCATAAACAACATGCAGTACCTGTTCGCGTGGTGCTTCATAATCTTCATCGTGTTCACGGGCGGAATGTTCTTCGCCGGAGGAAACATACTCCTCGTATTCTTCGTGTTTACGACGGCTGCGATGTTCCTCGTGCTGGAGGCGACGACGACAAACTCGCCTTACTCCGTAATGGGTGCGAACCGCGAAATGATACAGATGCTTTCCTACGAACCGATGATACTTTTAACGGCTGTCGGTTTTTACACGGCAACCGAGGCGGCTCTCGGACAGGGAACGTTCACGATACGCGAGATAATCTCGATGCCCGTACCGAATGTGGTATATATCCCGGGAATATTTATCGGCTTCCTGTTCATACTCACGATTAAATTCAGAAAATCGCCGTTCGACATTTCGATGTCGCACCACGCGCACCAGGAAATGGTCAAGGGCGTGACGACGGAGCTGTCGGGCGGAATGATGGCGATAATCGAAATATCGCACTGGTATGAGAACGTGTTCCTCTACGGTATTGTGGCGATGTTCACGCTCTGCGCCGAGTGGTGGAGCATACCGCTCACGGTCGGCGTGATAGCGCTCACGTTCTTCCTCGAGGTACTCATAGACAACACGAGCGCGAGAGTGAAGTGGGACACGATGTTTAAGACGACATGGGTTGTAACGCTGATATTCGGCGCGATAAACATATTCATCTTACAGATGTTCGGTTAAGAAGGGAGGACTTATATATGGCAAAGGTTTCAAAATCACCGTGGATGCTGCATTACGATGGCTCAAGCTGCAACGGCTGCGATATAGAGGTTCTCGCCTGCCTGACGCCGGTTTACGATGTGGAGCGTTTCGGAGTGCTGAACACCGGTAACCCGAAGCACGCCGACATACTTCTGATAACCGGCGGCATAAACACGCAGAACAAACCCGTTGTCGAGCAGCTTTACTCGCAGATGCCCGAGCCGAAGGTTGTGTGCGCGGTCGGAATATGCGCCTGCAACGGCGGCGTGTTCAAGGACTGCTACAACATTATCGGCGGAGTGGACAAGGTGCTCCCCGTGGACGTGTACGTTCCCGGCTGCGCCGCGAGACCGAACGCGATAATAGACGGCGTTGTGAAGGCTGTCGCGGTGCTCGAAGAAAAGAGAAAGAAGTATAAAAAAGAGAGGGGAGAGAAAGCATGAGAGAGAATTACGAACTGATTGACCTCAGCCCCGACCTTCTCCCGCTCAAGGCGGTTAAGGCTAAGAGCGAGGGCGCGAGACTTGTGCAGATATGCGCCGTAAACACCGATTACGGCTATGACCTTCTCTACTCCTTCGCGCAGATGTACCATTTCCTGACGTACAAGGTGCCGCTGAAGCAGGACGAGGAAATAGTGAGCATATCGGACATATACCAGTCCGCGTCGCTGTACGAAAACGAGATGCGCGAGCTTTTCGGCGTGCAGATAAGACATATGAAGCTCAACTATAAGGATAAGCTTTACACGATAGAAGCGGTAACGCCGTTTAAGAAAAAGGAAGAGGAAAAGAAGGCCGCGCCGAAATTCACCCCCGAGCAAATCGAGGAAATGAAAAAGGCGGCAGCCGCGAAGAAAGCCGCGGCGGCAAAGGCGGCGGAGGAAAAAGCAAAGGAGGACAAGGACAATGGCTAACAGAACAATCATACCGTTCGGCCCGCAGCACCCCGTACTGCCCGAACCGATACACCTTGACCTCGTGCTTGAGGACGAAAAGGTCGTTGACGCGATCCCCAAGATAGGCTACGTCCACCGCGGACTTGAGCAGCTTGCCGAAAAGCGCGACTTCAACGATTACCTTTACGTGATAGAGAGAACGTGCGGTATATGCTCGTTCATGCACGGCATGGGCTACGTTGAGGCTATGGAGCGCATATTCGATACGGAGATCCCCGACAGAGCGAAATACCTCCGCACGATTTGGGCTGAAATGTCGCGCGTGCATTCGCACCTTCTCTGGCTCGGACTTCTTGCCGACGCTTTCGGCTTTGAGGCGCTGTTCTATCAGACGTGGAGACTGCGCGAGCAGATCCTCGACATGTTCGAGGAAAGCACCGGCGGACGCGTAATATTCTCGGTAAACAAGATCGGCGGCGTGTTAAAGGATATGCCGAAGGAAATGCTGCAGAAATTCGTCAGGAATTTTGACGGCATGGAAAAGGAGCTTAAAAAGCTCACGAACGTATTTTTGAACGACTATACCGTTCAGTCGAGACTTAAGGGCGTGGGTATGCTGTCGCCGCAGGACGCGGTATATCTCGGCGCGGCAGGCCCGATGATGAGAGCGAGCGGCATAAAGATCGACACGCGCACCCTCGGCTACGCCGCTTACAGCGACATCGACTTCGACATTATAACGAGCAAGGAGTGCGACTGCTACGCGCGCTGCGACGTGAGAATACAGGAGATTTTCCAGTCGTTCCACATTATCCGCCAGGCGGTAAACAAGATACCCGACGGCGAAATATCGGTTGCCGTAAAGGGCAACCCGAACGGTGAGGCGTTCATGCGCGTCGAGCAGCCGAGAGGCGAGGCTATATATTACTGCCGCGCGAACGGAACAAAGTTCCTCGACCGCGTGAGGGTAAGAACGCCGACCTTTACAAACCTCATGCCGCTCCTGCACACGCTTAAGGGCTGCGAGCTGGCTGACGTGCCGCTTCTGATACTCACGATAGATCCGTGTATCAGCTGTACGGAAAGGTAAGGAGGTAACGGATATGGCAGGTTTAATGAAATTTACGGGCTTGGCTTTGAGGAACCTCTTTTCCAAGCCGGCGACACAGAATTATCCGGTCGTTCCGCGCGAGTACCCCGAACGTTCGAGGGGCAGCGTGCAGAACGATATAGACCAATGTATTTTCTGCGGCTCGTGCCAGAGAAAATGCCCGTCGGGCGCGATAACGGTCGACCGCGCGGCACGGACGTGGACGATAGACAGAATGGGCTGCGTGCAGTGCGAAAACTGCGTGAACAACTGCCCGAAAAACTGTCTTAAAATGGACACTCACTACAGCGAGCCGTCGGCGGAAAAGACGGTCGTAACGCTGCACAGCGAGCCTCCCGCCGCGCCCGAAAAGCCGAAGTTCACACCCGAACAGATCGAGGCTATGAAGAAGGCTGCAGCGGCTAAGAAGGCTGCCGCCGCGGCAAAAGCGGAAGAATAATGCAAACATAGGGGTTGTAGCGATACAGCCCCTTGACTTTATATCGGAATTATGACGAAGAAATATATTATAACGGGTTTGGTTCAGGGCATAGGCTTCAGACCTGACGTAAAGCGCATTGCGGAAAAATACGGCGTGCGCGGTTACGTGAAAAACCTCGGCGGCGTCGTTGAAATCGCCGCGGAGGGGGAGAGGGTAAGCGAGTTTATAAACGAGGTAAGGTCGCTTCCTCAGGCGGTGATAACGTCGTGCGCGGAGAAGGATATACCGCGCATGGATTTTACGGGATTTACAATCGCGCCGAGCGGTGAGGAATGCGAAACTCTGCCGCTCCTTACGCCCGACATCGCAGCGTGTCAAGGCTGCATCGACGAGTTTTACGACGCGCGTAACAGACGCTTTAAGCACCCGTTTATAAGCTGCGTGCGGTGCGGGCCGCGATACAGCATACAACAGTCGCTCCCGTACGACCGCGAAAGCATCACAATGACCGATTTTGAAATGTGCGGCGAGTGCGCGGGGGAGTACCGCGACATAAACGACATTCGCTGTCACGCACAGACGATAGCGTGTAACTCGTGCGGGCCTGTTCTTTCGTATACCGTCGTCGGCGATCCGTTAAGCGAGGCTGTTAAAACGATTTTGGGCGGCGGAGTAGCGGCGGTAAAGGACATCGGCGGCTACCATTTCGCGTGCCGCGCCGACGACGAGAACGCGGCGAAAAGACTTCGCGAAATAAAGCGGCGCACAGCTAAACCGTTTGCGGTGATGTTTCACTCGTTGGACGAAATATCGGAGTACGCCGAGGCGGACGAGCTTGAAAAGAGTACGCTCCTGTCTGCCGCAAGACCGATCGTGCTTTTAAGAAAGAAAAAGGATTTCGCGCCGTCGGTGTGCGGAGAGAGCGATTATATCGGCGCGTTTCTGCCGTGCAACCCCGTGCAGGACTATCTTACAAAAATGTGCGGCGCGCTTGTTATGACGAGCGCGAACGTGTCGGGCGAGCCTATTATAATAGAGAATGAGGACATTTTAGAATTGCGTGAAAGCGTCGGCGGTTTCGAGGTATTAAGTCACAACCGCCGCATACTGACGCCGCTCGACGACTCGGTGTGCCGCGTGATTTGCGGACGCGTGCAGATGATACGCCGCGCGCGCGGATATGTGCCGCTGCCGGTGACGATTGATGCGAGGTCGGACAAGTCGGTACTCGCTCTGGGCGGCGACCTTAAAGCCGCGTTTTGCTGCGCGAAGGGCGGCGCGGCGTACATGAGCCAGTATTTCGGCGACCTTGAAAACGACGACGCGTACCGCGCGTGGAAAAGCAATATACCGCGCCTGTCGCGGCTGCTGAACTTCACGCCTGACGTTACGGTAAAGGATGCGCACCCGATGTATCTTAGCGCGGGCGCGGCGGAGGGCGACACGCTTCTGCACCACTTTGCACATATGGCGTCCGTAATGGCTGAACACAGGCTAAACGGCGCGGCTGTGGGGTTTGTGTTCGACGGCACGGGCTACGGCGGCGACGGCAATATTTGGGGCGGCGAGGTCATACGCTATGACGGCGGTTTTACGCGGATAGCGTCGCTCGAATACACCGCTCTCACAGGCAGCGACGAAAGCGCGCGCGACGCGCGGACAACGCTCGACTGCTATCTTATTTCGGCGGGACTTACCCCCGTGTCGGAAAACGGCGCGGTTATAAAAGCCGCCGTTGAAAACAATATAAACACCGTGAAATCGTCGAGTATGGGTAGACTTTTCGACGCGGTATCGGCCATGCTCGGCATACGCGCGTACAACAGCTACGAGGGCGAATGCGCGATAATGCTCGAAAGCGCGGCGCGGAAAGCGGCCGAGCCGTATCCGCTGACGCTGCCGATGGTTGACGGCAGGTGGCAGACATCGAGCCTTATACGTCAGATATACGGAGCGATAAAAAGCGGCGCGGACATAAATTCGCTCGCGCTCGGCTTCCATTACGCCGTTGCTGACGCGGTTATGGATTTCGCGGCGAATCAAAACGAGAAAAATATAATCCTTTCGGGCGGCGTTTTCGCAAACGGAATACTCACCGGGCTTTGCGTAAACGGTCTTGCCGAGAGGGGATTTAACGTATATATAAACGAGCAGGTACCGACCAACGACGGGGGAATCGCTCTCGGACAGGCTTGGTACGCGCTGAACAAGGAGAGGTAATATGTGTGTGGCTGCACCCGGAAGGGTTGTTGAAATTA
The DNA here is from genome assembly GCA_947624485.1 of uncultured Clostridia bacterium. Classification (GTDB taxonomy): domain Bacteria; phylum Bacillota; class Clostridia; order UBA1381; family UBA1381; genus Hominilimicola. The sequence continues at coordinate 172,013 of CANQKM010000004.1, read as the reverse complement.
AGGACAATATCGCGACGGTGGATTACAGCGGTAATCTCACGAAGGCGAACACGGGCGTGGTAAACGTAGCCGTCGGCGACTACGTTCTCGTACACGCCGGACTTATAATTCAAAAAATCTCTAAGAGCGAAGCGAAGGAAATGGAGGAGCTTTTCTCCATGCTGGAGGAAATGGGCAATGCCTGACTTAAACGAAATAAAGGAGTACCTCAAAAGCTACGACGGCGAGGAAAAGGTTATCATGGAGGTGTGCGGCACGCATACCGCGTCGATCTCCGAAAACGGCATACCGGCTATGCTTTCACCGAAAATAAAGCTCATATCGGGGCCCGGCTGCCCCGTGTGCGTGACGGTTGCGTCGTACATCGACCGCCTCACAGAGCTTGCGCTTACGCCGAATACGACGGTCGTGACGTTTGGCGACATGATGCGCGTAAAAGGCTCGGAAAAATCGCTGCGTGACGCGGCTGCGGAGGGCGGCAGCGTGAAAATGGTGTACTCGCCGTTTGAAATACTCAACATGGCGCGCGGCAACCCCGACAGACAGTTTGTTTTCGCAGCGGTCGGCTTTGAAACGACAACGCCGGTGTATGCGCTGATCGTGGAACGTTTGCTTAACGGGGACACTAAAACAAACGGGGACACTAAAAATGTGAAGCTTTTGACCGCACTTAAAACAATGCCGCAGGCGATACGCACGGTCGCGGAAGGGGACACTAAAATTACCGGCTTCCTCGCGCCCGGACATGTGAGTGTCATAACCGGTCACAGGCTGTTCGAGGATATGGCGAAGGAGCTAAACCTTCCGTTCGTGACAGCAGGTTTTAGCGGCGCGGAGCTTTTGGCGGCGATATACGCGCTCACGAAATTAAAGGGCGGCGAAGCGCTGAATATGTACCCGTCGGTCGTGACGTATGACGGCAATACCGAGGCGCAGGAAAAGGTAAGCAAATACTTTGAGCCGTGCGACGCGGCGTGGCGCGGTATGGGCGTTATAAAAAATTCGGGACTTGTACTCAAAAAGGAGTACGCGCAATTTGACGCCGGCAGCGCGGATTTGCGCGAAGATCAGATGTACAACGGCGCGTGCGCGTGCGGCGACGTAATATCGGGCAAAAAACCGCCGCACGATTGTCCGCTTTTCGGCACGGTCTGCACGCCCGACACGCCGCAGGGCGCGTGCATGGTGTCTATGGAGGGCGCGTGCTTCCACTACTACACGAATAACAGGTGAGGTAAATATGAAAATTACAATGGCTCACGGCAGCGGCGGTCGCTCGACCTCGCAGCTTATAGACGAGATTTTCAGAGCGTCAAGCTCCAATCCCGTGCTTGACATGATGGAGGACAGCGCAGTCGTGGACGGGGACACTAAAATTGCCGTCACGACCGACAGCTTTGTTGTAACGCCGCTCACGTTCAAGGGCGGCGACATCGGCAGGCTCGCGGTGTGCGGCACGGTGAACGACCTGCTCATGCGCGGCGCTGTGCCGAAGTATATCACGACCGCCTATATAATCGAGGAGGGCGCTGACACGGGGACACTAAAGTTTATCGCGGAGTCGCTCGCAGAAACGGCAAAGGAAGCCGGCGTGACGGTGATCGCCGGGGACACTAAAGTTATCGAGGGCAGCGGCGGCGTGTATATCAACACGACCGGCGTCGGCTTTGTAAAGGACGGCGCGGACATAAAAAGCGCGAACTGCCGAGAGGGCGACGCGCTCATAGTGTCCGGTACGCTCGGCGACCACCACGCGGCGATTTTGAGCGAGCGCATGAATATAGAGAACAACATAAAAAGCGACTGCGCGCCGCTTTGCAAAATGGTACAAAATATGATGAGCGCGGGCGTTCAAATTCACGCCATGCGCGACATTACGCGCGGAGGTCTCGGCACGGTGCTTTGCGAGTTCGCGAAAAATGCCGGCTGCGGCTTTGAGATAGACGAGGACAAAATCCCGATAACGCCGGAGGTAAGAGGCTTTTGCAAAATACTCGGGCTTAACGTCATGCACATGGGCAACGAGGGTAAGCTCGTAGCCGTCGTGGCGGAAAGCGACGCGCAGAAAGCTATCGAAATTATACGAAAGAGCCGTTACGGCGAAAACGCAGCGATAGTCGGACGCGCCGTAAAGGGCGGCGACGTGACGCTTATAACGCCGCTCGGCGGCAGACGCAAAGTGACGGAGCTTTACGGCGAGGGTTTGCCGAGAATATGCTGAAAGGCGGAGGATTTGCCATGATTTTTCCGGAAAACAATTCACACGAGCTTGACGGTGAGCTTTTCAAAAATCCGACGGCGGAGTACCGCGGACTGCCGTTTTGGTCGTGGAACTGCAAAATAGAAAAACAGACGATCGACGAGCAGCTTCAAATATTCAAGAAAATGGGCTTCGGCGGCGTGGTGATACATCCGCGCGACGGCTTGGACACGGAGTACCTCGGCGACGAATTTATGGAAATGGCGCGGTACACGGCGGAGAAATGCCGTGAAACGGGGCTTATATGCTGGCTTTACGACGACGACCGCTTCCCGTCGGGTGCGGCTGACGGGCTTGTGACGAAAAATCCGCGCTTCCGCGCGCGTGAAATGCGCATTACATCAAAGCCGCTTGACGGCTGTCTCGTATCGCAGTCGGAGTTTGACGCGGCGGTTGAGAACGGAGAAATTCCGCGCGGATATTATCTCACGGCGTACGCGGTCAAGATAGAAAATAAGTATATGACCGATTACCGCCGCCTGAACACACAAGATGAGATTGACGCGGCAATAAATAACGGCGAAAACGTCAGGTACGCGTATCTCGAATTAGCCGAGGGTGAGGAGTTTTTTAACGGCTGCACCTACTCCGACACGATGAACCCTAGCGCAACAGATAAATTTATCGAGGTCACGCACGAGCGGTACAAGTCGTGGCTCGGCGCTGATTTCGGCACGGCGGCAGCCGCGATTTTTACCGACGAGCCGCGCATAGGCAAGCAGCAGCCGATACGTGCGGCGGAGTCGGACGAGGACGCGTTTGTGCCGTACACGGAGTATTTCGCGTTATTCTGCAAAGATGAGCGCGGCTTTGATCCGCTCGATATTGCGCCCGAATACGTGTGGGACAGGGCTGACGGCGATTTGAGCGGACGGCACGCGTACCATGACGCGGCGGCGGAGTGCTTCGCGCGCGTGTTTATGGACAGGATCTGCGAGTGGTGCGGGGAAAACGGCATTTTAATGACCGGTCATATTTTGGCTGAATCGCCGCTCGGAGCGCAGACAACGACTGTAGGGGAGGCTATGCGCTGCTACCGCAGAATGGATGTGCCGGGCGTCGATATGCTTATCGACGGACGCGAGTTCACGAGCGTAAAGCAGGCGGCGAGCATCGCGGCGCAGTACGGGCGCGAAGCGGTGATGAGCGAGGAATACGGCGTTACGAACTGGGACTGCACGTTTAAGACGTACAAGCTTCAGGGCGACTGGCAGGCGGCTTTGGGCGTGACGATACGCGTGCCGCACCTGTCGCACATGTCCATAAAAGGCGAGGCGAAGCGCGACTGGCCCGGCTCGATATTTTACCACGCGCCGTGGCACGGTGAATTTGCGTGTATTGAAGATCACTTTGCGCGGCTCAACACTGTCCTGACACGCGGAAAAAGAATAACGCACGTGGCTGTGGTGAACCCCGTGGAAAGTTTGTGGATAAGCTACGGCGCGGATGATTTGACGCGTAAAAAACGCGATGAAATGGACAGACAGTTTGAAAAATTCGCCGATAAGCTGCTCACGGGCGGCATTGATTTTGACTATCTGTCGGAGTCGCTTTTGCCGGAGCAGGATGTAAAAACGGACGGTAAAACGCTCACGGTCGGCAAATGCGGATATGAGGCGGTCGTTGTGCCGGAGTGCGACACGATACGCAAAACCACGCTCGACATTCTCAAAAAATTCGCCGAAAGCGGCGGAACGGTCATATTCGCGGGCAAAGTGCCGACAATGGTCGACACGAAGCTGTCAAGCGAGGCGGCGGAGCTTGCGGAAAAATGCGTCCGCGTAAACATGGATAGCGGCGCGCCGGTTGACGCGCTCGGCGGTTTCCGCGATATTGAATACGAAAATAATAATCTGTTATACCAACTGCGTACCGATAACGGCTGCAAGTGGCTGTTTTTGTGCCACGCGTACCCGTCGGACGGCGTGCGTGAGAGGAACACGGTAAAAATCCGCGGTGAATATTCTCTTACGGTGTACGACACGATTAGCGGTGAGAGGTTCAACATGCCGGCAAAAGTCAAGGACGGCATGACGGTGTTTGAGTGGGACTGCTGCGGAGAGGACAGTATTCTGCTGCGGCTCGGCAAGCCGGAAAACGGGCTTGAAGATTACGCGGTAAACGAATTTGAAACCGTTAAGACGATAGACAAAATCGACCGCTTTAATCTTTCCGAGCCGAATGTGCTGCTGCTCGATTACGCGCGGTTCGCGGTTGACGGCGGCGAAATGCACGAAAAAAAGGCGCTCATAAAAGCGGACAATGTTGTGCGTGAAGCGCTCGGACTTGTTTTGCGCACAGGTCTTGACCGCCAGCCCTACGCGGTGACGGCGGGGGCGGCGCATACGGTGACGATGTACTTCGATATACAGTCGGAGCTTGAGACGGACTGCCGCCTTGCGCTTGAGTACGCGGACAAATGCAAGCTGTACCTGAACGGCGAAAGGGTGGACGGTGATATAATCGGCTGGTACGTCGATAAGGCGATAAGCATTATTGAACTGCCGAAGCTGAAAATCGGCGCGAACGTGCTTAGAGTGGATATGGAGTACAATGCGAAGTCGTATCTGGAAAATATGTATCTGCTCGGCGGCTTTGGGGTGCGCGGCACGACCGTTACCGCGCCCGCAAGCGAGCTGAAATTCGGCGATATATGCGCGCAGGGCATGACGTTCTACACGGGCAATGTCGAGTATGTTTTTGACGTTGATATTGACCGCGGGGACGAGTATTTTATCCGCGTGCCGAGGTTTAACGCGCCGGTCATGGCTGTTTACGCGGACGGTAAAAGATGCGGACGTATCGCGTATTCGCCGCACAGAGCGAGTCTCGGGAATTTGAGCGCCGGTCGGCATGAAATTAAAATCGTCATGTACGGCAGCCGCTTTAACTCGTTCGGCGCGCTGCACAACGCGGACGAGAATTACACGTGGTACGGCAACACCTCGTTCCGCACGACGGGGGACAAGTGGACAGACGGCTATATGCTCCGCCCCGTCGGGATCACGTCGGAAGTTGTTATTGAAAAGAAAAAATAAAAATAACCCCCTATTCGTATGAATAGGGGGCTTTTATCAGTCGTTTGATGTGATTGCCGCTTCGGATATTGTAACGCTTGCGGTTGAGTTGGCGTTCGCCTGATTGTTGACTTGTATTGTCGTAATAGGAGACGATACCTGGTCGTCATTTGAGAAATTCCTCAGGTTAAGATTGCTTGCGGAGCCTACCTGTTTTCCGTCGGAATCGGTAATCGTCAGCGTCACGCTTGCGCCCGTGCCGTCGCCTACGTGGACAAAGTCATACTTGAACGTATACGTTTCTCCGACTTGAATTTCAGCTATATTTTGAACTTCTGTGGACTTCCACTGTATATACGTCCTGTTCCGGTATGTAATTATCTGCCAGCCGCCGCCGGTACCCGCCTTGGTGCTTCCGGAGGCAGTACCCATAAACCTGAGGAAGAAGCCGTTTGTTTTGGTTCTGTCATCGTTTCTGTTTGCGGGCAGGGAATTGACGGTCACCTTATGCTCGAGAGTAAAGTTTCCGCTGTATTCTCCTATGAGAATATCCTCATGAGTCGGAGTTGTGGAGTCTGTCTCATACTCTTTGTTGATCGCGCCGACGGCGGATTCGAGAATGGTTATTTCAAACTCCGCTTCCTGACCGGCGTATTTGACGGTAACGGTTGCCGGACCTACGGTGTTTGTGTTGTATTCGAGCGTGTAACCCGTTACTTCGCCGGTCGTGCCGTCGTCATATGTTGCCGTTACCACAAGCCCTTTTGTGTCAAGGCGTCCGCCCTGATATACATTGGTGTTATCCGGCGGTGATGAGATTCCTATTTGAGTAACGGACTTAACACTAACGGTAAACGAAGCGGTTTTTCCTCTGTATGAAATCGTAATTGTTTGCTCTCCGGGGGTTGAGCTGTCAAATTCCGATACCGAATACGAGCTGACCTCCTTCGTCACTCCGTTTTCAAGCGTGGCTGTAACCTTAAGACCAGTAAGGTCGAGCGTTTCACCAATCACATAGGTCTTTTTTGACGGCTCGCTTGTGATACTTATGCTCGATACGGGCGGGTCAAACATTTCATCAGCCATATAGAAGCCGACGTGCGGAGGCTGATTGTATGCCGTCTGTTCCGCGGCTACACCCGAGCGGTATACGGGATCGTGCATGAGCGTTTTTATTTTGTAAGTTGTCGGCGTTGTTGTCATAAATACGCGGAGTCTGTTTCCATCGGTTGTCGGATAAACAAGCTCCTCGCGCCAGTCGCCGAACAAGTCAGCCTGCAAAGCGGGATTAGCCTTTGTGCCGTTAATTGCGCCGAACTGTCCGTTCGTCGGAAGAACCTCGCGTTCCATTGTTTGACCTGTCCAGTTTGTCAGCTTTACGCCGTCAAGAAGTTCGTCATATAAATCGCCGTCCCAGAATACGCGGAAGTTCATGCTCATACCGAAATTGCCGGCTGTAAAATTGCTGCCGCCGTTTGAGCGGTATGTTCCCGCGTTCGCGCTTGTAATCTGATAATATCCGCCCGCGCCGATGTTCGCCATAATGCCGCGTCCGTTATCATCGCCGCTTGTCCAGTGCTTTATGATTTCACCTGTGTCAGAGTTTATAACGGTCATGCCAAAACTAATGGGAACCTCTTTACCGCTCATGGTATTCGGACCGCCGTCCTCGTGGATAGTGAAAAATTCAAGGCCGTTTACGGTCGGGTCATAATCGCCTATATGAAGCGCGTCGCCGTGCTCCATAAATGTGCACCAGCGCGGCTTGAACGTGTTGTCGTCCTTGACCTCCATACAGAGCGCGCCGGTGATAAACTCGTCCTTGCCGTCGTTGTCTATGTCCGCGACTGTGCAGTTGTGGTTGCCGTTGCCGACGTACTGATATGCGCCCTCGTAATATCCCGGCTGTCCCCTCTGTGTGTCAAACCTATAGTCGGCTGAAAGCCTTTCGCCGTCAAAACTTACACCCGCGATACTTGTGCGCTGTCTGCCGTTTCTGCCAAAATAGTAGCCGCGCAGATATACCGCATACGGTTTCACACCGTCAAGGTAGGCAACAGACGCAACAAATCTGTTTGAACGGTTACCGAAATCGTCGCCGAAATCCACACCCTTTGCGCTTCCGCGCGCGGTAGGCAGAGCAATTGTGTCTATTGCCGCGCCTGTCTCGCCGTTAAATACTGTCAGATATTCGTCACCGGTTATAATTCTTCCGCTTCCTCTATAGTCAGCCTTTTCATTATCCTCATCTGTTAATGACGATATTGACGTGTCATCTTTTGCGCTGTGAGATACGTACGCGCCCGAAGCGTCCTTTGAACCGCGTGAGGTCTGGCACATCATTTCAGCCTTGCCGTCGCCGTTAAAGTCGTATACGAGGAACTGAACCGTATGCGCGCTCGAATATACGTTTTTGCCGAGGTTTATGTCGTTCTGCCACATTTTTGTGCCGTCGAGCTTATATGCCGCGAAACGCACCGTACCCGAATATTCGGGAGTTCCCGGTGAACCGACATCTTTTTCGTTTGAAGTCCATTTAACGATAATTTCATACTCGCCGTCGCCGTCAAGGTCGCCCGCCGAACAGTCGGCGGGGAAGAAATTAGCGTCATATAACTTGTTTCCGTCAGGATCATATATCGTTTCGCTTGCCGGTTTTGTAAGAGGTATGTCGAAATATCCCGCGCCCGATCCCGAAGTAAGCGCAATCGGAGTTTCACCCTCAAATTTCGTGCCGTTTACATTCTTCATACCGTCCCAGAGAAACACCTTGTCCGGCGTAAAATCAAGCGTTTCGGTTGTAGTACCCACGTTTACCGGCTTTGCCCACAGCTTGTCGAGGGCGCCCTCGTTATACTTCGCCGCGTACGCGGTAAGTCCCTCCTCGGCGGCGTTGACGGTTACCGCCACACCATCGTTTGAAATACTGTTCGTAAGAGAGATGCCTGTCGGCACAACGGCGTATTTTGCTGTTACCGATGCTGCCGCGTCCGTATCCGTGTACGAGGCTGCATCTACAGATTGTGCGTTTATCTTTACGCCGTCGCGGTAAACGTCATATGTCACATTTTCATCGGCGCTTCCGTAAACCGCGTCCTCGCCGGCATAAAGCCGCCACGACAGATACACGCCGTCACTTGTCTTTACAGCCGCAAGTCCGCGGTCAAGTGTCTCCATTTGGCGCGTGTGGTCGCTTTGGGCGTCATAAAGTCCGCCTTCGAGGTTGTAGTTATATGTAACCGCAGTACCCGCCGCACCGGCGTTTACAGGCATGAATGCGAATGCCGCAGTCATTGCCGCTGCCAGTGCCGCGCTGATAAATTTTTTCATATCGTTCCTCGCTTTCTCCAACAATAAACATACTTAATTACGATATAATTTTACCATAAAATCCGCGCATAAAACAATAGAAATGCAGACTTTTTGTTATAATTATTTGACTTGATTTTATATTGATTTTGTGGTAGAATGTGTTAAACAAGCAACGGAAGGGGTAAGGATATGGAAATAAAGGTCGTTCATCAGATAATGGAATGGAACGAGGACTGCTCGGATAAAATAAAGAAGGATCTGCGTGAAAAAAAGGTGTGCCTTGTGAACGTAATGGGCAGTCCGGGCGCGGGTAAAACGTCGGTGATAACCTCGATTATAGAAAGGCTGTCGGACAGGTTCAGGATAGGCGTTATCGAGGGCGACATCGCGGGCAAGATCGACGCGGAAAAGATACAGTCGCTCGGCATACCGGTCGTGCAGCTTAACACGGACGGCGCGTGCCACATCGAGGCTATGGCGATCGACAATATGCTGCCCGACTTTGACCTTGACGCGCTCGACGTTATTTTTGTGGAGAATATCGGCAACCTTGTGTGTCCGGCAGAGTTTAACATAGGCGAGGATTTCCGCGTCGCGCTGCTGTCCGTGCCGGAGGGCGACGACAAGGCGGCGAAGTACCCGCTGATGTTCAGCACGACCGACGCGCTCGTTATAAACAAGTACGACATGGTCGAATATTTCGATTTCGACACCGACCGCGTTGTAAAGGATGCTACCGACCGTAATCCGAACGTGAAAATATTTAAGGTTTCGACTAAAATGGGCGGCGGTCTTGACGAGTTCCTTGACTGGCTCGGTAAAAGAATCGAGGATAAAATAAGTGCATGAGCTGTCCGTAACGCAAAGCATACTTAATATCGCGCTCGAAAGCGCCGAAAAGGCGGGCGCGGAAAAGATAAACAAAATAAAGATAGCGGCGGGGGAGATGACCGGCTACGTTCCCAAGTACGTGCAGGAGTATTTTAACATTGTGAGCCGCGATACGATTGCCGAGGGCGCGGAGCTTGAGTTTAAGAAAGTACCCGCGTCGGCGCTGTGCCGTTCGTGCGGCAAGGAAACGATGCTTACCGATTACCGCTTCGTGTGCGCGCACTGCGGCGGCAACGATTTGAAGCTCATACACGGGCGCGAGTTCCTTGTTGACAGCATAGACATTGATTAGAAAATAAAAAGACCCGATTTAAAATCGGGTCTTTTTGCGTTGTTTTTTTATTTTGTGGCTTCAAAAAGATTTGTTACCTGCGCGTCAGTGAGTGTTGTTCCGTTGTAAATGTATAAGTCGTCGATAAGTCCGTTAAACGGAGTGTCCCAGAAGTTTACGCCGAGATATGTGTCGGTGCTGTCGCTTACGGTGTTATTAACCTCGCCGCTTGCGGCTTTAACTCCGTCGATGTAAAGTGCAGCCGTCGTACCGTCAACCGTGATCGTTATATAGTGCCAAGCATCGTCAATGCTTCCGCCGACAACGTCTTTATACGTTTCACCGTTTTTGGACCATATCATAGTATTACCGCTTTGCTGCCAGCCGAACGGCGCGCTCAACCAGTTTTCAGACGAGCCTGTTCCGCTGTTAATAAATACACCCGATGTATGCTGTGTGAACGTAGTCGCCTTCATCCAAAATGCAGCTGTGTATTTGCTGTTTGTTATAACTTTGCCTAAGTTCACGCCTGTGCCGCCCGCGCCGCTGAACGATACGGCTTTGCCTTTATAGCCGTCCGCGTATGACGCGGAAGCGGTCGTTGTGCCTTCAATGTTTGTCGGCACGATTGCCGCGGTTGTCGTGCTTGTAACGCTGTCGGTCAGGTTCTCTTCAAAATCATAGTGCGAGGTGAAGCCGGTCGGAACCTGATACGGGTTTTCAAACTGCGTTATTTCAACAGGCAGAGCCGCTACTTTGTCACCGAAGTATGCAAGTATAAACATCTGCGCGTCGCTGTTTTGGCGTGTGTATTCTATTTCAACGCTCTCATTCAGCGAATCGGCGTCGATCGAAGCCGTTATATTCTTCTCAATCTCGTCGTCTCCGCTTTGCTCGGCGATCTGTATATCAACCTTGCCGTAAATGGCGGCGTTCAATAAATTGAAGTGAACCTTGCCGTCCGCGTACCACGCGTTTTCGATTGACGCAAGATTTTCAATTTCGGGAGCGGTATCGCTGATTTGGAAGTCGGTTCCCTTGCCGAGCGTGAGAGAGCCGTCATTATCGGTAAGGTAGTATCCCGGTTTCGCGACGCTCTCAAACAATATCATATCACCTTCTGCGTCGACACGTTTGACCGCCTTGAAGGTCATATTCTTCTTCATCGCGGTATCATTCCGGTTTGAATCCTGCGTTAGAACCACGTTATTGCCGCTTGCCGTGATATACAATCCCGGCTTGTTCACCGCTTGGATTGAAACGTAATTCGCGTTGCTTTCATCAGCCTTGCCGGGGACGATTTCCCACTGCGTATCCTTAATATCTGTTACCTGACCGCCGACATACATGGGCCTTGTAATCGGATAATCTCCGTCAGCGCCCGAATTTACAAAGTTGCCGTAATTTATAAATCCGTCGTCGTTATAGATATATGACTTCGTTCCCGCAAGACCTGTCGAGGTTTCCTGAATGGGATCTATCGTGCCGTCGTCGTTAAACGTAAATTCCTCAACGCATACGGAACGTCTGTGACCGAAGCCTGAAGGAAGCGCGCCGTTGTGGTAGATAAAGTATGTTTTACCCTTAAAGTCGATTACCGACGGATGATTTGTATTTGAGGTTGCCGTTGGCGGCATAATTATTCCGCCGGCTTCCCACGGACCGTCTATGCTGTCTGATGTAACGTATCCCATTTGCTCGCGCCATCCAAACGCGCCGAACATATAGTATTTGCCCGTGTATTTTCCGTCAGCGCCGGTACGTCTGTAAATCCACGGAGCCTCTGTAAATCCCTGACCGCCGGGGAGAGAATTAAACGTCTGCTCCTTTATATCCGTACCCATTTCGATTGTATCGTCACCGCCGAGATTTTTAACGGAAGTCATATCATCGTTAAGCTCGCATATGTAGAATTTACCGTTGCCCCACGCGAGATAGCGATGCTCGTTACCGTCCGCATCCTCTTCGATCCAAACTGTGGGATCAATATCGTTCCAATCACTCGTTTGCGGAGTTGTAAGATCGCCCTTTATAAGTGGCGTTCCTTTGTCCTTATACGGACCTTCGGGCTTATCCGCGACAGCTACGCCTATCGACTGCCTGCCGCCGGACGTGCTGTCCCATGTGCAGAAGTAGAGGTAATATTTTCCGTTATGCGGTACCATCTGACTTGCCCATGCGGAGTGACCTGTTTTTGCCCATGTGATACTTTGCTTATCTGAACTCATGGCAATGCCCTTGTATGCCCATTCTTTCATATCCGTTGAGCTGTATACAAGCCAGTCGGGCATAGAATAATCATCATCGGGATCTTCTACTGTATCGGTTGAATTATCATGACCGACTATAAGATAAACAGTATCTCCTTCACCGTCATTATCGGTATCTATAACCGTAGCGGCGGGATCACCCGTGAAAACGATATTACCGTCGCCGTCCGCACGTATAATCGGATTGCCGCCCGAACTTTTTGTCACCTCGACCGGCGTGGTTTCAATCGTGTTTATCGGAGTACGGTACTCGTTTGAAACAGCCTTTTTCGCAAGCTGCGTAACGTGGTTCTGATCCGTACCGGTAAGACCGACAACAGGCGTTCTTTCATCCTTGTCGTAGCCGAACAGCGCGTACATGGTCATAACGTCGCCCGACTTGTAGAACTCGTCTTTGTTGTCCGACGTGTCACCGTTCGCGGTAAATGTAAGCGTTACCGTATGGTCGTTATCGAACGCCCATGTGCCGATTTCGCTGCCCGCTTCGTTTGTCATTTTCATGTCGTCGCCGAGCGTTACCTTTGACGAGAGTACCGGCAGGTCATAGTTGCGGTTTACAAGGCTGCCCGAGCTTTGAATCGATGAGCCGATCATCTTTGTCTGACCTACGGAAGCTAAATCATATGTTCCGACGATCATATCCTTAGGCAAAGCCTGCTCGACCTCGCCGGCATAGGTGACGGGGGAGACAACGGGCCAGCCGTCAGCAGTCCAGAGCATCTTTCTTATCTGCAGCGTTGCCGCGATTTCAACCGCGTTCTTTTTTGTGTGCGATACGTAGAAGCTCTCGCCGCCGACGTTGATCGCGCTGTTATGACCGGGGCCGTAGTATACGATCGCGTCGCCCGCACCGCTCTGTACGGCGTAGTTGTTGCTCGTTAGCGCAATCGTTCTCGAGCCGTCGCCCAGACGGTACGAGCCTATCATCTTATATCCGGTCGTCTTTGACGTGCTGCCCGCCGACTGCTGATTATTCATAGTAACGCCGCTAGCATCGGTGAGATTCCAGCCGTTAGATGTGCTGAATCCCGTTGTAAGCGCGCTCTTTGCAACACGCGTGTTGTAGTTCGAGCCGAGCCAGCCGTACGAAGTGAACGCGTAACGGTTTCCGTCATGCTCGATCATCCACGCGCCCTCGGGGCCCGCAACGCCGTTTTTCTGCGTGAATATCGACGTGCCGAAGTTTTGGCAGGTCGAAAGGATTGTCGCGTCGCTCGTGTAGTCAATGCCTTCAACAAGACCGTCAGCCGTCAGAGGCGCCGCCTGTATGCCGCCCCAGAACGAACCCCATACAAAATACTGTTTGCCTGTGTTTGAATCGGTATAAATGTTCGCGTCGATTGCGTTTGTCTTGTAATTGTTGTTTTCCTTGGTCGCGAATACAACGCCCGCGTCGATTATATCCGCCTCGGGATCAGCCCAGAACAGCGGCGAGTCGGACTTTTCAAGCGCGATTGCCGAGTTCCTGCCGCCCAAGCCGCACGAGAGTGAGATATACATCCAGTAGGGGTGGTCGTCGTCTTCGCGGTAGATTACGTCGGGCGCCCAGTATGTGCCGTTCATTGTTGTGCCGGAATAGTTGCTGCTTATAAACGCGTTTGTTTTCGGTGAAATTGCCGACGCGTTTATATTCGTGAAGTCATATTTTTTCCAGTTTATCAAATCCTCCGACGTGAAAAGCAGGTGGTGCGACGAGTATACGTAATACGTGTCGTCGTTCGGGAATTTCACGATAGACGGATCGTGCGCGCCGTCGGTCGTAGTGCCGCTGTCAGCAGGAGCGGCTACCGGTGATTTGATACCCATGTAAAGCGCCGCCGCGTCGTCGTATGCCTCGCCGTCCGATATAAGCTTAACCTTGAGCTTCGACGCGGTTTCGGGAATATCCGCAAGAGCGTCCGCAGAAACAACAATGTTAAAGTCGCCGCTTTCGGCGGAAGCAAGTGCAGCCTCGGCGCTTTCGCCTATCTTTGTTTCTGTGCCGTCAGCGTTCACGCAGTAAAGCTCGGTTTTGACGTTTCCGTCATTTGCCGTATAATTGTTTACGGTGGATTTAACGGTGAGAGCAAATTGCGGAACGGGTTTCATATTGTTCCACACAAACGTTTTTACCGTGTTCGCGTCAGCCGTTTTCGTATAGGGAACGGTATATGTTCCGTTTTGAGCGGCGGTTGCATCGGTGAGCTTGATGTTCTTTACGTTTACAAGCTTATTTGAACTGTATTCCGCAACGTACGCCGTAAGGTCTTTTACATTTTCCGCGCTTGCATTTATGAGACTGAACGAAGCGTTTCCGTCCGCGTACTTCGGCTCGCTTGCGAGATATACGCTGCTCGTGTAGGGCGATGTGCCGTCATACGAGAATATTTCATCGTTTCCGAGATAGAAACGGCTGCCCGAAATAAAACAGTTGTTATCGGAAATGAATTTATCCTTTTCATATTTTGCGCCGTCAGCCGAAAGAGCCGCTATTTCAGAATCATTCAATGCCTTTCCGTAAATGCGGAAATCGTCGATAGAGCCTTGGAAACCCTCGCCGTCGCCCCAGTTCGCGTGACCTATCCACGTTTTGGAGGTTGCGGTAAACAGCGCGGGAACATCGACTGTTACGCTGTCGGAGGCAATGAGCTTACCGTTTGAATAAAGCTTCGTGCCGTTTGTGTCATACACCGCGACTACATACTGCCAGTCGGCGGTTGACGGCGCGGTTACGGAGCTTAAACGGCTGTCCGTGTTGTTGTATCGCTCAACGGTAAAGCTTTCCGAGGTAGCGAGCATACCGATATATTTTTCGGTATTTACGGTATGCGATGTTTCGCATGTGTTCATAAACGGCCAGTTGGGCGCGCTCGGCGAGTCGGCTTTTAGCCAGAACGCAAAGGTTGCCGCCTGCTTGCCCTGTAAAAGTCCGTCCGCAAGCTCAAGATAGTTTCCGGCAGCCTTCGACGCGATATTGAGCGCCTTGCTGTTGCCGTCCCAGCTGTCGACATAGGAAACAGCGCCCTTTTCGGTAACCGTTCCTCCCGCCGTCGCCGTAAACGAGCCGCTGCCCGTGCCGGCTTCGTCGAACGTCGCGTTAAAGAGCAGCCCGTCTGAGGGCAGCTCGTCAGCAGATACCAAAGCAGGAACAGCCGCCAGAAGCATCGAAACCGAAATCAAGCCGCTGAGGAGCTTTTTTGTCAGTTTATTCATTTCACTCTCTCCTTTATTTGAAATTTACTTATATACAACGGAGCTTATCGCTTTCTTGCCCCATTTTGTTACGTTGTTTTGATTCGTGCCGGTGAACTGTACCGTCTGCGTGCCGGTGCCGCTGTCGCATGCGAGACTTACGAACGCGGTTACAACCTCGTTGCCGAGAGTCAGCGTTATAACGTCGGTGTCACCCTCGGTGTAGCTCCACGTTCCCGAAATATCTCCGAGCGTCAGCGTTTTGTCGGCGTTCAGCACGAGCTTCTTTGACGTGAGCATGGCGTTTGTATTGTCGCCGATCGAAATATAATCCCACTGTCCCGCGATATTGTCGGCGCTTAATTTATTGCCGTCGCCGCTCTCGCCGTCCTGATACCTTTCGGGCGTTACAACGGGCCAGCCGTCCGCGTTCCAGTACATCGGGCGGACGTTGAGCGCCGCGTAGCCGCCCTTAACCGTGCGGACGTGGTGAACGAGGTACCAGTTATCGCCGTCGTGCAGCACGCTGTTGTGACCGGGGCCGTAGTACGTCGTACCCATCGGGAACTGGTACGAGCCGATAAGCTTGTAGCCGTAGGTGTTGTTCGCCTCGCTTTCGGGGTCGTCGAAGCGGTCAACGCTGTTTCCGTTTTCGTCAACATAAGGACCTGTTATGCTCTTCGAGCGCGCCGCGCGTATGTGATACGTGTCGTTTAAGCTGTCGTAGGACGTGAACAGGTAATAGTAGCCCGTGTCCTCATTGTAGACAACGTACGCGCCCTCGGGGCCTCCTATGCCGCGGAAACGGCTCATAATGCGCGTTCCGACGGTATTGGGATCTTTAACCGTGTAATCGTCATTTAGCTCCTTAATATGTATGCCTTCCCAAAACGAGCCGTAAACCATGTATTTTTGCCCCGTTTCGTGGTCAACGCAAATGTTTGAGTCGATCGCGTTTACTCTGCCAAGCTTGGGATCGTCGCTCTTACTTTGGAATATGATTTGTCCGTTCTCCCACGGTCCTTCCGGCGACGCTGATTTAAACAGAATTATCGCCGAATTGTTCTGCCCGAATGCGTCCGAGTACGAGCAGGTGAGATGATAGGGAGTAGCCGTATCGCTCTCGTCATAGTACATATCGGGCGCCCAGATGTTGGAATACTGCGATTTGTCGTCGTGCTTGTACGTGTCATATACGCACTGCGGCACTTCGGGGAGCGTGTTCACTGTTTTAGTCCACGTTTTCAAGTCGTCGGATTTGAAGATGTCGATCATGCCCGTGGAATAGACATAATATGTACCGCTTTTCGGGTCTTTGAAAATACTCGGGTCATGCACGCCGACGGTGTTTTCAAGCGTGTCCTCGGGCAGCGGGTCAATATATATGCGGGATTCGGAGTGAATGGTTGAAATACGCTCCAGCCCTCCGACGTCAGTGTACAGATACGAAACAACAAAACCGTCTCTTAAAGCAACGCTGTCGGAATCGGATATACGATCCGGAACTGTTCGGATATTGTTTTTTATTTCCGCTTCCTCGCCGGGAGCAAGCGCAATATCGTCGCTCGCCCGCACGGAAATAAGCTTCATAAGCGGCACTGACGGATCGTATTTGGTTTGACTGTAATCCTTAAAATATACGGCGTTTACAAGCTTTGCGTGAATCGTATCATTTTTATAATTTTTTACGGACGCATACGCTTCAATATTATTTTGGAGGTAGCTGATAATATCGCCTTTTTCATTTTTGAATCCCGCCTTAACCTCGACAGTGTCCGCGTTTGATGCAAGCTTTACTTCCGCTTCGGTAAGCGCGTAATCGCGTATCTCAAAGTTGTCGATCATACCCGTGAAATACACGTCCTGCGGCTGCTGCGATTTGCCGAGATAATTTTGCCCGGTCTTGCCCAAAAGTCCCAAATCGTTTACAAATGACCTTGACGAAGCCGCTATTTCGCCGTTTATGTACAGCCGCGCCTCGCCGCCGTTTCGAGTGATCACCGCGTGGTTCCATTCGTTCAGCTTAAAGAAAACGCCGTCCGAATACAAATCGTCGCCCTTGTAGCGGAACTTCGGCACTCCGCCGCCCCAAGTGGTGAAGTACATAAAATTATTTTGGTCGCTCGCCAAATCGAACACGCGCGCAAACGACGCTTCGTTTTCGGGGTATACGTCGACCGAGATAGAGTAGTCGCCCGTAAGTCCTTCCGTAATATCGTCGGCAAGCTTGACGTACTGATTTTTCGCTCCGTCGAGCTTTACCGCCTTGCCGTCAGCTCCGTCAGCGAGCGATGCTCCGTCCATAAGCTCGTACGCGCCGCCGCCCTCGTCAAAGGTGACGCTGTACTTTGCCGCGCCCTCGTATTTCGCCGCGAACGCCGTCGTACAGAGCGCGGACGAAGCGATACATATAGCCGCCGCCAGGGCGGCTGTTCTTTTTATCATAGCATATCCTCCGCAAAATAATTAGTAACTTATATTATAACAAAATTTCGGCAATATGTAAATAAGATTACAAAAATTTTTCAAATTTTTTGTTAAAAATATCTCCGGTAAAAATTGCGGATACAGACACCTTCGTAAAAGTCAGTTTTGGTATCGTAAACGGCACTCCCGTTTTATTGAGAGGGCATTTGTTTTATGGTATAATTACATTGAATATTATGCAGCCGCATACTGTCGGAAAGACTTATGCAGAGGACTGTTTATGGATATTAAAGAGTGACGGAGGAATGTAAGATGAAAAAAAGAATCGTAAGCTTAACGGTCATATTGTCAATGGCGCTTGCCATGATACCGGCGTTTTCACTGACCGCGCACGCGGCGGATTTTCCGGGTACGAGCGGCGGCACGGGCGACGTGAGCAATCCATACATAATCGCAAACCTAAGCGACCTTGAAGCGCTTAGTGATTATGCCGCCACAAACGACGCAGAGGGCGAGTATTTTGAGCTTACGGCGGATATTGATATGTCCGGCGCATACGGCGACGGAGGGAAGGAATCGTGGACTTCTATAGGTGATGTACTGCTTTCATACTCGTTTAAGGG
Source organism: uncultured Clostridia bacterium (assembly GCA_947624485.1). Classification (GTDB taxonomy): domain Bacteria; phylum Bacillota; class Clostridia; order UBA1381; family UBA1381; genus Hominilimicola. The sequence goes on along the minus strand of CANQKM010000004.1, from coordinate 153,771 downwards.
TACATTTGACGGAAAAGGTCATACGATAAAGGGACTGTATATAGGTGAAGACGGGTACGGAGGCTTATTCGACGGAATCGGCACCGGCGGTACGGTTAAAAATCTCAGCGTATCGGGTTCAATAGACGCTATGTCAACCGCTATAGGCGGCATCGCCGGAACGAACAGCGGTACGATAGAAAACTGTTACAGCGACGTAGATATTACAGGAAGAGGTTCACTCGGCGGTATCGCGGGACTGAATGCTGACGGAACGATAAAGGACTGCTATAATACAGGCAATATTTCAAACAGCTACGAGAGTGACGGAATGTCCGGAACGGGCGGTATCGCGGGCGATAACAGCGGCGAAAGCGGCGGCGGAACAATACAAAGCTGCTATAACGCGGGCATACTCATGACTTCTGCCGGCGGCAACTCCCCCACCGGAGGCATTGCGGGTAATAACAGCCAGGGAAAGATAGAAAGCTGCTATAATACGGGCGAGATCATAACGGGCAGCGGTGGAGAGTCTTTCGCCGGCGGCATTGCGGGCAATAACACCGCCGAAATAGAAAATTCATATAATACGGCGGACATCAGAGGTGAAGTAGCCGCCGGCGGTATCGCGGGCAATAACTACAAAAACTCCGCAGACACCGGCAGCATAAAAAATTCATACAACGCAGGAAGTATCACGGCTACGGACGTTAATGATGCCGGCGGCATTGCGGGTAAAAATACCAACGCCGAGATACAAAACTGCTATTACCTAACAGATACAGCGCAGAAAGGTATCGGCAGCACAGACGACGTTACGGGTACGGTCGATGTAAAGACTGCCGATGAATTTAAAACGCTTGCATCGTCACTTAACAGCGGAACGGAGGCATGGGAGGATTCCTCTTTCCTCGAAAGACCTATACTTACCGCTTTACCGGAGGGCGGCGACGGTAAGGAGGCTACGCCGTACACGATTCCCGACAAGGCGACGCTTGAAAAGATACGCGAATATATTAACACTGACGAGGACGGCGGCAAAGACGAGTATTTTAAGCTGACGGCGGATATAGCTCTTGACGGCGGCGATACAAGTCAATGGACGCCGATCGGAACGGAAAGTAATAAATTCCAAGGCACATTCGACGGTGACGGGCATAAAATAAGCGGGCTTTACATAGATAATGAAGACAAATATCAAGGTTTATTCGGATGCATAGAAACGTCGGGAACGGTTAAAAATCTCGGCGTTGAGGGTTCTGTTACCGCAGGTGATAACAGCGGCGGTATCGCCGGACAAAATGAAGGAACGATAATATGTTGTTATAACGGCGCCGCTGTAACAGGTTCAGATAGTAGTTATTGCGGAGGTATTGCCGGAACTAACAAAGGTAAAATAGAAAACTGCTATAATGCGGGCAGCATTGATGGATCTCTCTATATAGGCGGTATCGCAGGCCTTAACAACGGCACAATAGAAAACTGCTATAACACAAGCGTAATTACTGATCATTTTTCCAGCTTTAGTTTTTCCGGTGCCATTGCAGGGCAAAACGGCGGTGCAGCTACAGTAAAAAATTGTTATTATCTTGAAAAAGATGGCTTAGAAGGCATTGGAACTTCAGGAAGCGGCGGCACGGTGGAAAAAACAGAGTCAAAAACAGAGAACGAATTTAATTCCGGTGCGGTAACGTGGCTTTTGCAGAAAGGTCAGACTTCGCCCGATACGCAGGTGTGGGGACAGAAGCTCGGCGTGGCGGCGGATGAGTACCCCGTGCTTACGAGTGACGCGGGTGCGAAGGTGCTGAAAGTAGCGTTCATTCAAAATGAAGCGGAGTATGACGCAAAGTACACAAATCCGAACGGAAAGGTGACGCTGCCGAGTAAGCCTGAAAGGGATAATTATACGTTTGAAAAGTGGTCAAAAACGAAGACGGCGGACGGTGACGAGTTTGACGAGAGTACGAGCGTTACAGAGGATATGACGGTGTACGCCGTCGGACGCGATCACTTCGGAGGCGACAGCAATGAAATTGTGCTAAGCGGAATTTACGGCTACGCGTCTGCGCTTACGGCGAATTTGGACGACTATATGGAGTACGCGAATGAAGATGTTGCGTCCGAGAATAAATTTGAGTACAGTATAGAAAGTGACGACAATAATACAAACGCGAATATAGAAGGAAATACGCTGTCGGTTCCCACGGGGCTTAACGCTGATGATTATACGATTACTGTTACGGCAACAGAAAAAACGCCGCAGTATTCGCTTATGAGTGTGGACAGCTACGGTACGGAAGATGTGACGCTTACGGTTAAGGTGAGCATAGCGAAAGCCGATTCGAGCGCGGCGGTGACAGCGGAGAATTTGACATATAACGGCACGGCACAGAACCTTGTAAGCGGCACGGCGGAGGGCGGTACGCTTAAGTATGCCGCGTCAGAGGACGGCGAATACAGCGAAACTGTTCCGACAGGCATAAATGCTCAGGAGTACGAGGTTTGGTACAAGGTCGAGGGCGACAGTAACCATAATAATATAGATCCGGCTAAGGTTGAGGGCGTTGAGATTAAAAGAGCGGATTCGTCCTTGACAACAGCGCCGGAGGCAAAATCGGATTTGACGTATGACGGCACGGCGCAGAAGCTTGTCACGGCGGGTGAAACAGACGACGGTACGCTGCAGTACAGCACAACGGAAACGGGCGGATATTCGGAAAATATTCCGACAGGTACGGATGCGAAGGACTACGAGGTTTGGTATAAGGTAGTCGGCGACGGAAACCACAACGACAGCACGCCGCAGAAGGTGGACGTTACGATTAAAAAAGCCGATTCAACATTAACGGTTGACGGCGGCGAGGTGACATACGGCGATACGATTACGCTTACCGCCGATGTTACGCGCAGCGCGGCGAACGGTATACGTTTGGCGGCGCTGGAGTTGGATAAAGTCGAGTTTTACATAGATGAAACGTCTGTCGGCTCGGGAACGGTTACATACGACAGTCCGCTTGACGACAGAGGCACGGCGAAGATTGAAATTAAGGCAGACAAGCGTTTTGAAATAGGTGAAAATACGATCCGCGCAGAGTACGGCGGAAGTATAAACCTTAATAACAGCGAGAAGAATGAAATTACCGTTACAATGGAACAAAAGCCGCTTAATTACGAAGTGTCGGCTGACAGTAAGGTGTATGATGAAAATACAACGGTTGACGTGACGCTTACGCCGACAAACAACGGCGAGGACGACGTGACGCTTACGGCAAAGGGAGCGGTATCGTCCGCGGACGTAGGCAGTTACAGCAAGGTGGATTTGACTGAAATAGCCCTTGACGGCAACGACGCAAAATATTACAGTGTTGAAACCGAGAAAAGCGGAGCGGACTTGACAGCCGAGATTGAAATTACAAAAGCGCCGTCGAATGTGACGAGTGCGCCTGCGGCAAAGGATTTGACGTATGACGGTACGGCGCAGGGGCTTGTCACGGCAGGTGAAACAGCGGACGGTACAATGCAGTACAGCCTTGACAATGATACCTATTCGCCGGATATTCCAAAGGGTACGGAAGCGGATACGTACACGGTTTGGTATAAGGTAGCCGGCGACGGAAACCACAACGACAGCGAACCGCAGTCTGTGGAAGTAACGCTTAAAAAAGCCGCGCCGTCGGCGACGGTAACGCCGAAGGATTTGAAGTATACTGGCGGGGCGCAGGAGCTTGTAACCGGTGAAACATCGGACGGTACGCTTCAGTACAGCACTGACAATGAAAACTATTCGCCCGATATTCCCACAGGTACAACTGCAAACACATACACCGTTTGGTACAAAATAATCGGCGACGGTAACCACAACGACAGCGAACCTCAAAAGGTCGACGTTACGATCAATAAGGCAGATTCCACACTGGCGGTTGACGGCGGTGAGGTAACCTACGGCGATACGATTACACTTACTGCGACTGTTACAAGAGATAATACGAACGGTATACGTTTGGCGACGGTAGAGTTAGATAAAGTCGAGTTTTTCCTCAACGGAACATCTCTCGGTACGGCTAATGTCACATATAGCAGTTTGTTTGACGACGACGGCACAGCGACGTTTGAAATCACCGCAAACAAGCGTTTTGAAATCGGCGCAAACACAATCCGCGCAGAGTATGGCGGAAGTATAAACCTTAATAACAGTGAGAAGGATGAAATTACCGTTACAATGGAACAAAAGCCGCTTAATTACGAAGTGTCGGCTGACAGTAAGGTGTATGATAAAAATACAACGGTTGACGTGACGCTTACGCCGACAAACAACGGCGAGGACAACGTAACGCTTACCGCAAAGGGTACGGTATCGTCTGCGGACGTCGGCAGCTACAGCAGGGTGGATTTGACAGACATTAAAGCTGACGGCGCGGACGCAAAGTATTACAGCGTTGAAACCGAGAAAAACGAAGTCAATTTGACAGCCGGGATTGAAATCACAAAAGCGGACGGCGCTGCAGCGGTCACAATGGCGGATTACAAGTGCGGCGACGAAAGTGTAAACCCCGTTCCCGCGTCGGATACGAACGGTACGGAAAACGTGACTTACACGTACGCGGCAAAAGGCGCGGACGAGTACGGCGCGGAAAAACCGCTGCTTGCGGGCGAGTACACAGTCAAGGCGGTATTTGCGGCGACGAACAATTATAAAGAAGTGACCGTGACCGATGATTTTGAAATAACGCACAACTGGGGCGCGTGGAAAATCACCGAAGAACCGACGCAGACAACGGGCGGCACGGCGGAACGTGTTTGTATGAGCGCGGATAACGATGAACCCGACACGTATGCGCTGCCGAATTTGACGGATGCTTCGGTATGGACAAAGGGTACATACGTGAAGCCTACTCCCGACAGGGAAGGCTCGCAGGAGTACACGTCCGAATACGGCACGGTAACCGAAATCATACCCAAGCTTGCCGTAACGGAAATACGCGTGAAAAACAACCCCGCGGACACAACGGTCACGGAGGGTATGACGCTCGACGTAACGGGACTTGAGGTCGAAGCCGTGTACTCGGACAACTCAACGGCTGACGTTACGCACGACTGTAAGCTGAGCTGCGACACCTCCGTGGTGGGAACGCAGACGGTAACGGTCGAATACGGCGGCAAGACGGCGGCGTTTAATATTACGGTCGCGGCAAAAGAGCTTACAGGCATTACGATTACAAGGAAACCCGACAAACGCCTTTACAATAAGGGCGACAGCCTTGACACGACGGGCATGGTCGTGATCGCGTCGTACAATAACGGCACGGAAGCGCAAATCACGGAATACACCGCACATGGATATTCGGCGCAGACGGTCGGAACGCAGACCGTTACCGTTTCATACGGCGGTTTTACGGCTGAATTTACGGTGACGGTTGAGGAGGTAACGGCTCCGTCAGGCACAGTGCCGACGCCGATGATCGAAACGAGCGGCTTTTACGGCGGTAAGACGGTGACGCTTACGTGTGCGGCGGCGGACGCAAAGGTTTATTACACAACGGACGGCTCCGCGCCGACAAGCACGTCAACGCTTTACACCGAGCCGATCAAGGTAACGGAAACGACCGTGATTAAGGCAATAGCCGTTAAGGACGGTATGGAACAAAGCCGAGCGGCAAGCGGTAAGGTATCGGTGCCGAAAACCGACGCTCCCGCGCCGGGCATTGCGGCGGGTGAGGTTGAATCGGGTACGCTCGTAACGCTCCGGAGCGCGTCGGGCGGCGCGGAAATATTCTACACGACCGACGGAACTGCTCCGACAACGGAGAGCGCGCGTTATGACGGCGCGATAGCGGTAACGGAAGAAATGACGATTAAGGCGATAGCCGTTAAGAACGGTTACGCGGCGAGCGATGTCTGCGAGGTGAGCTACACCGTTAAGGAGCGCGAGCCGAACACGGCTAATCTCTCGGTCGGCTCTGCGGTCGGTAAGGCGGGCGATACGGTTTATGTGCCGGTGTATATAACGGCTGACGGCGATATAACCGATTACCGTTTCACGCTGACGTTTGACAGCACAAAGCTCGCTTACGCGTCGGTTTCGTCGCCTGACGGAGCGGCAGGGAACATATTCACCTCACTCGGCGAAAACAGCGTTACGGTGCTTTATAACGACAGTGACACGGTAGAGAGCGGCGAGGTGTGCCGCGTGGGATTTAAGGCGCTTGACGGTGCGGCAGACGGTGAGTACGCGTTAGCGGTGAGCGGCGCGGAAATCTCCGTCGGAAACGCGTACAGCGGCGTGACGACCGCAAACGGCAAGGTCACTCTCTCAACTCCCGGCATAAAAGTGTCAGCCGACGCTGTGTTTACCGATAAGGGCGGAAACGAGGTTGACAGGGACAGCATGAGCGGCGAGGTTGACGCGAGCCTGACGATTGACGAGGTTGAGGGTACGGACGGCGAAAAGCCTATGATAGCGAATATACTCCTTGCGGTGTACGACAGGAGCGGCGCGCTTGCGGCGCTGAATGTAATGGAAGCCGATTTGTCGGATACGAGCTTCGTATTCCAAAAGACGATAAGCATACCCGAAAACGTTTCGGTCGGCTCGATTAAAATGATGATATGGAACGGACTTAGCGATATGTCGCCTCTCACGGCGGCAAGTAAAATGCTGTAAAACAAAAAAATCCGCCCGCTGTATGCGGGCGGATTTTTTTATAAGGTAATTATTTTTATTTCAAGCCATTGGCTGCCAATACTCTGTCCAACGCTTCCGGATACATGGCTTGTGCTGATACTTGCATCCAAGATTGTAAAGTTCCGGACCAAACCCAATTCTTATCTTCCGATAATTGGTCTGCAAATTCTCCGGGGGTTGTAGGCACAGAAGTTATAACCATCCAATCTCTGCCCCAATGACCTTCACCCGTTACTAAATTAACATAATATGACTGATTATTAACTGTCATACCCGTTGAGTCAACTTCGTCTCCGACATCGCCTGAAAATACTAAACCTGTTACATTTGTCATTGTAACCGTGGTATTACCAACACCTGTTACCGTGACGCCGAGATCCGGCGCAACGCCCTGTCCTTCGCCAAGCACGCCGTGCGGCCCTTTTTTTAGCACTACCGCAGTGCCGTCCGCTTTTATTACCGTGTCGCCCTCTCTCGCAAATCTCCTTTGAGATACCTCGCCCTCGTGGATCGTGATAGGCTCGTCGGTGCTTGCCGTTTCCGACGGCTCGGCTTGCGTGCTGATTGTGATCGTATTATTTGTAAAGCCTACCGTAAAACCGCCTACCGCGTCGGCAATGTCGCGGAGCTTGAAGTAGGTGCTGTCGTTGATATTGTAGCCCTCGATTGACCTTTCAGCGCCGTCAACCCTGATCGGAAACGGGTTCGCCGTAATGGCATATTCAACCGCGAACCCCGTCAGCGCGGAGCATATAACGCCGCCTATTACGAAACCCAAAGTAAATCTCTTCATAAAAAAATTCCCCCTTCCGATATATTATACATCAGAAGGGGGAAAAAATCAAGGTGACGATTTATTAGCCCGTTTTGCGGCAAATCATATCTTGCTTCTCAGGGAGTCGTCAATTTTGTGTTCCGGTACGCGCGGTACATTGTCAAACGCGCCGCCGCCCGTTACTTGCTCCAACTCATCCAAGTCCAATTCCTGAGTGTTCTTCTCTTTCTCATTTTCAGCCATTTTTATATCCTCCTTAAATTTATTTGATTATCTTGTCAAACCGCTCCGTCAGCGCGGCAGCTTCGGCTCGTGTCGCGTTGTTCTGCGGTCTTAGTGTGTTGTCCGTGTAGCCGCTCATAATGCCCGAACCGCATGCCCACTGTATTGCGGGTACCGCGTAATCGTTCGCTTCTGCCGCGTCGGCGTAGCTTAGTATGTTCGTGTTTTCACCGACCGACACGTCCTTTCCGATATACTGCGCATATCTCCACAGCATAGCCGCGACCTGCTCGCGTGTTACCAATTCATCGGGCGCGAACTCCGTATCGCTGTAACCGGAGACTATTCCATTCTCAGTACCCCACGCGATATACGGAGCGTAGTACATATCCTTGTTTACGTCGGTGTACGTCATATCCGTATTTTCGGGCTTGACGCCGTTCATGCGTCCTATTACCGTTATGAGCATACCTCTTGTGACGTTGGTGTCGGGTTCAAACGTGTCCTCGCTTACACCTGCAAAGTAGCCCTTTTCGGCTGCGTATTTTACGCTGCCGCTGAACCAGTCTGACGGAGTCACATCCTTAAACTGTGTTTCCGCGGTATTTCCGCTGTCGGGCGCAGGCGTTGCGTCAGGTTCGGTCGTAGGTGCAGGTGTTGCGTCGGGTGCAGCCGTAGGCTCGGGCGACGCTGTCGGAGCGGGGGTTGCCGTATCGCGCCGTGACGCCGCGCCCGAACCCGAACCGCGCGGTCTTGATGTCGGTTCAGGCTCGGCTTTACTCGGAGTTACCGTTACCGTTATATCGGGTATCGCATTGCCGTAGGGCGTTACGTTGCCGTGTATCACTGTTGTACCTTCGCTGAGCGCCTTAAGCGTCGTGCCGTCGAATGTCGCTATTGAAGTGTCGTCAGTGCCGAGGAGGGCGCTCATTCCTTCGCTGAGCGAACTCGGCTCGCACGTTATGCTGAAGTCCATCGTCTCACCCTCGGCAAGCTCTATCTTTTCGGGGAACGGTTCGCCGTTAAGAAGCAGAGTTGTCGGCATTACCGCCAAAAGACGTATATTTTCACCTGCCGTGTTGTAGTGACCTTCCTTGTCCTTGCCTATGAGCAGGCAGTCAACAAAGCCTATCTCGTCAAACTTCTCGGGTATAACGTCCAAATCCACCTTGTAAGGCGCTGTTTCGTCCACGTCTAACGCGCCTATCTCGGCACTGCCCCAGTCACATTCCTCAGGCGTTAAACCTATCGCCATATCGTAAGGTCCGCTGAATATTACGTTCATCTTATCGCCCGAATTTGACGGAGCGTTACCTGTATTCGTGATATTGTACTTAACGTGGTAGCCGCCGGCGTCTTGATACGAATCTACGTTATCAACGGTGTATACCGGCTTTTCCTCAAACTTCTCGCTCTCGTAGTTTGAGACGTTTTCCATACCGTGTTCCTGTGCCTCGGCAATAAAGCTCATACCGTCCACGCCGCTCTCGGGAACTGTCCACTCGAACATATACGTATCGGTATTTCCCGGAAGCAGCTGGCTGTCGCTTCCCTCTGTATTTATAAATACAGGTTCACCTTGCTTCTGACCGTTCTTTGCCGCATATACCTTTAAGTCATAGCCGTCGGCGTAGGTAAGACCGTTATTTTTAACGTTTACTCTCACCTCAATCGTTTCATCGGGCAGGGGAGTTTCGTTAAGCGCCTGTATATCCGTAACGTCAACCGCGCCGCAAGGCTCCATGTACGAAGCCATGAGATTGAAGTCGGTTATCTCAACAGGATTTTCCGCATCGTCCGTAAGCTCCTGATTAAAGCTGTTATAAAGTACCATGAGGTTACCGTTACTGTCAACTACCGCGTTCGGCTCGTCGGTGAATGCGTTCGTATTCGTCAGCCTGTACGGCGGCGCCCATGAGCAGCCTGCGCCTTCCACCGCTTCACCCTCTGAGGGAGCTGCGGCGTTTTCGTCCTGGACAAGCGCTGTCGCGTATACCTCGCGGCACTGAATGATATTACCGTCCTCGTCAGTTTCATTCGTTGACGCGGGCTGCGTCCAAACGACGTAAATATCGTCGCCGTCGACAACCGGCTTAAAGTCAGCCATGTACCTTGACGCGCTCGGATTTTCAGCCGGAACGGAAACGTGCGAGTAAAGCGAGTCAAGTCCCTTTACCTCGCCGCCGTCCGCGCTCTTTAAGTAATCTTCCTTGATTGTGCCATCATCGTTGACACCTTCTTTTACGAGTGACGATATATCAATATAGTCGACCTCTTTTTCATCTCTGTACCAGAACAGCTTTGTCGACGCCATATCCGCCTTTTTAAATTCCGACTCGTGACCGGCAGGTATATCCTCTTCCTTACCCTCTGTCCTTACGAACTGCGGCAGAGCGTCACTTACGTTGTCGTCCGTAATTCTTACCGGCTTATACGTCTTATGCTGCTCAAAGTCATAGCACTGCATAAACAGTTCCTTATCAAACGTTGTATCGTTTGACGAATCCTTGTCAATCGTGTACGCGTACACGGCTATACCGTTGTACGACGTTGCGGTAAAGTCGGATATGTTAGGAACGTCCATATCAAGCTCAGGAAGCGGCGACGACAGGAACCTCTGACCTTGCCAGTTATCTACAAGCTCTTGCTTCTCGTCATCCGTACTTCCGTTTCCGTTACTGTCGGACAGTTCTTCGGGGTAATACTCGTCGACCATCCACTTGTCCTCTTTAGCCGAGTACAGCATATATACCACAACGCAGTCGTTCATGTAGGAGTTTATCATCTCCTCCGCCGTACCCGACGAGGACGTTTTTACGTAGTAAACCATCTTATCACCCGTAACCTCGTCATAGACGCTCGTCGGGGTGTAATCGTAATAGTCGTCGGTAGTAAGACGCGTTATCGCGCCAACCGTGTCGCTTGCAACGTCAATATCCGTCGTGTACACTTCCATACCCTTAAGATAATCGGCGGGCTCGGCAGTTGTAGCTTTTTTAGGATCGCGTGACAGCCACGAAATCATAACCTTACCCTCACCCGCAAGACATACGCTCGGCTGATAATCGGCGGTACTGTCGTCCTGAACTTCTTTCGGGGTGCTCCACGTACCGTCCTTATATACGGAGTACTTAAGCACAGTTCTTTCCGTATCACCTTTCGACGTGTCATTGTCAATGAACGCCATAAATACGCTTCCGTCATCGAGCTTCAAAAGCTGCGTGTCGGGGTGCTCATACGCACCCTCAACGAGTGTCTGCGTACTCTTTTCACCGAACGCCGACATAAGTGATATATCACCGTCCGGCAGCCACTCGCTCTCCTTCTTCGAATACGGCTCCCTCACCGTAAGCGACGGCTTATCCTCCGCGCTTGTGAGAGAAGCGGCGTTTGTGTCGCCCTTGTCATTGCCGTCACCCTTGTCATTGCCGCCATCCTTGTCGCCATCGCCCGACACCTCCGGATTTATCGGAGGCATTTCTTCGTATTCCTTAAACGAACCGAACTTTATATCCGGGAACGTGTATTGCAGCGGTACCGAGAACAGGAACAGATCTATCCAAATTCCCGCCGTAAACGTAAGATCCGCGCCGAAGTCGGAAACGAGATCCGTCGGGTACCACATACCCATCGCGGTAAACGTACCGCCTCCGCGTATACCTATCGTGCCTGCAAGACCTATACCGACGTATATCGCGACAGACACAGCCATCTGAACGGAGCCGTGGAACTCCTTGAGGTAATTTTCAAACTTGACCGTAGCGTTTTTCGCCGTATCGTAAGTCACTGTACCCTTATTCATATCACTTTGTCCGCCCATAAATCCGAGCACGTTACCGTTTATCTCGATACCGAAGTACGCGGGTATGAACACCACGGGAAGGATCGTGTACCACGTCATTTTGAATCCCGCGCTCACACCCACATAAGCGCCCGCGCCGGTCAGCACGGCGGACGTGTTGCTTCTCTCTGTATTCGGATCTACGATTCTCGCGTATGTAAAGTCAAGATAGAATCCTATCTGAACATCCATTTTCCACGTCGGTCCGCCGAGCGCCGAGCCGCCCGTCAAATTATCCTCCGGCACGTTCTTAAACGCTTCCTTATACGACGCTGCCAAACCGTCCTTGAAGCTCTGTATTGGATGCCCTATTTGGAACATATCCTGGAAGTACGCGCCCGTACCGCTTGCGAACTTTGTCGCGTGCAGAGATTTTGCCGCGTCGACGATTTGCAGCGGACTGAATCCCACGTACATTCTGTAACCTGTCGGCGTTTTCATCGAGCCTACCGATACAAACGGGAGGTCAAAGCGCATCGATGTGTTACCGAGGAACGGAAGCGCTTCAAAATCCATGTTTACCGGCGATTCAAGGTGCTGAATTACAGGCAGTACCTTCTCCATGTTGTCGATGAAGCTGAATCCCGTGTAAACTGTGGGATATACCGTCGTATTAAGCTCCTCCTCGCGTTTGTCGACGACCTCCCTGTCAGCGTTTGTGAACTTGTCTTTGTCGTAATAATCCGACAGATGCTCCGCCGTTATACCCGTTATTCCGTGCGAACGGTCGGTCGTTACTCTCATAAGAAGCGTTTCGCCGGGCAGTACCTCTTTGAGAGGTATCTTTGCCTGGAAAGAGCCGTCCTTTTGCTCCGTCGCCTTATACGTGGCGGTTTCCTTATATGTTGTGGGATTGTACACCACAAATTCAATTCCTGTGATATTTTCGACAGTATTTGGCGTGGTCGTGGTAGTACCCGTCTTCTTATCATGCGTATACTTTGTATACGTATAATTATCCGCCATACTTGCCGTTACAAGAGCGTTGTCGCCACTCATTACGACGATATTGCCTTGACTAAGCTGCTCGTCATCATTGTCGGCGTCGGCGACCGTGACGTTTATATGATCTATAATGCCGCCGTTTGCCGTGTTTATCTGCCGTTCTCCCACATTTTGCGTATATACGGGAACTGTTTTTGTGGACTTAGTGCCGTCTTCGCTTACAAGCATGATTTCCTTATCTTCATACATCATGTTTGTGAGTTCGACCTCTTGAAGAAGGTCCTGTTCATTTTGCGATATTACGTATCTGACATAACGCTTCTTGTTCGGCGACGATGTGTTGCCCAGCGCCCTAAACGGCGGAACCGTAAAGGTACCGTCCTCGCCTACAACGGCGAATTGTCCGCCGAAGTTTACGACCGCTTCACTTGCGGGCATCGCGCTGCCCACTTGCATATCCACAAGCCCTGTACGCATATTGTACCTTGGCGTGACCACGCTGCCCTTTATCGTCTGATACGCGTCCTTTGTAGTGTCCGTTTCGTAAGACAGTGTTATGATGTTGTCGTTCTGCTCCGGACCTGCCTCATGGAAAAATACCTCGCCGCAATATATCTTGTCGCCGCTTTTGTTATCCTTCCATACGGGATATACGTTTGCGCCGGCATTCGCCGCCATGCGAACGGCTATCGCGTAGATTTTTCCGTTTAACGGCTCTGTTTCCAAAGCGTACTCGTAATACTTTACTTTATCCTTTTCTATCTCTCTGCGCGTAGCTTTTGCGAGATAGCCGTAGCTCGTGTCAAATTTTGACAGATCCGATTCCGCGATATCGAGCGCCAATACTCCATCTCTTGTTTGGAATACAGGCTCTATCTCGTAGTAGCCGTACTGAAGTCTGTGATATTGACTGCTGTCGAGATACAAGTAGCCGTTAGAGTCAAAGTATACTGTTTTGTCCTCGTGCCACTTGGTGTCGCTCTCGTTCATCTTATATTTTATTTTAACACCGACTGCCTTGTAAAAATTCTCGTTGCCTTTATACATTTTGGCTGAGATTTTTATAACGTCACCGCGGTGATATGTATAGTCCGTGGTCTTGTTGATTTGCTTTTCGCTGCCGCTTAAAACAAGATAACCGAGGTTGCCTGTGGGTACGTTTATCCTAACCTTGGCGTTGCGGTAACCGAACTCGGGCTTTAATTGTATTCTTCCGCGCATACCGAACGTACCGGTTTGGTTTTTCATTCCTTCGCCGTTGTTGTTTGTTTCAAAACTAATGTAGTCCGTATTATTGTATATCCATTCCGGTGTCATCGAAACCGTATGCGAAGTGTCGCCGTCGTCCCCGTAAGTCGCGATTTTCTTTGTTTTTCCGTCCTTTACAATAGATAAACCTTTAAGATATGTATAAGGAGTTATTGTGTTTTCTCCGACTGTCTGCGTAACGGTAATGCTGTTGGTGCCATCTTTAGCAAAACGGACTACCTGATTGTTGTCCGTGTTTACCGCGCCGTAAAGAGCAAGATATGTCGCATCCGAGAAACCGTCCTTTCTTCCCTCTACCTGATTTCCGTTCTCGTTAAGGAATTTGAGGTCATCCGATGCGTTAAGATCTATAATAAACGGTCTGTAAATAGGCGTTATGCTCTCTATATATAAGTTGTTGCAGTCCTCGCAGTGACCTACATTCCATACCGTAATTCGTTTGGGATCCCAGTAATCGCAGAAAACGTTTTCCTTTACATAATTGTCCCCTCCGAAATTGGCGGTGGTTTCATATGCCATCGAGCCGTTATAACTGCTCCACTTGGCATCGGCGGAGTAGGAACCGACAAAACCCACACTTATTTCCGCGTCGCTGCCGTTTCTCTTCCAGCTCAGCTGCGCTCCCGCAAGATGCGCGCCTCTGTAATCGGGATCCAAAGTCCAGCTTGCGGCTGTAGTGCCGGTGTAGTAGTGAATCCACGATTCGGGCCAGCCGATATTGTCCTGCCACATTAGGTTATAATATTTTCCGTTAGTATCATAGTAGTTGCTGGAGTTTGAGTGATCGCTTGAGCCTGTCTTTACGGGGCTGGAAAGGGTAAGCGGATCGCCGAGTACAATATCATTCACGCTGTAGCTTTCCGTTACTGCCGTGAGCGATATATCATCATCGTTGTCAATTATGCCCATTGTGCCGTTGATTGTGACGTTTGCTTCTCCGCCGTCAATTTCGCACATTTCCTCCGCCGTAAGCTTCAGCTTAAAGTCCGCGCTTCCCGCTATGTATTCGCGCCTTACGGGTATTTCTATTTTGCGCGTGTCGATACCCATCGGGAATACAACATCCATATCGACGGGTGAGAAATCGCGTCCCGCCTGTGCCGTGCCGTTTTCCGTGGTGAGGTGCGCGGCACTTATCGTGTTGAGCGCGCTGTCGCGCTTGATTTCAACCGTCACGCTGTCCTCGGAAACGTCGTACGCGCTTTCGGTAAAGCTGACCTTCGCGGGCGCTTGTTCCTCGTCGTCAACGATTGTCAGGGAGCAGCTTGAAGAAGCGCTGTTCGTCGTCGTACCCTCCGGCGCGCCGAGCATGAGGAAGAAGTATCTGTAACCGTCGCCTTCGTTGTTGTCCTTAACATCGATGGCTATGTACTTTTCACTTTCGCCCGCCGCGAAGTCCACCTTGAGCGTCGCGCCGACAACGGCGTTAGTCATAACGTTCGCCATTTGCTGTATCTGCTGCATCGTGTCGGTCGTCGAGGTAACGTTTTGCGGCTCACCCTCAACGCCGGTAAACGTTGCGCGCGCCTGCTGAAGCGGATCGGTGCTGACCGTTTCGCTTCCGTCCGTGGGGACTGCTTCGCCCTCGCTCGCCTCTTCTGCACTGAGTACTCCGCTTGCGTCCTCGAGGTAGTCTATAGCGTCCTGCACGCCCTGCTCTGTAGCCTGCTGAAGCTCCTCGTCGTTTTCGAGCATGTCGGCGTACTCCTCCTCCGTTTTTAATTCGGTTTCGGTGTACTCCTCGCCCTCCATACGCTCGATAAGCGACTCGTTATCCGAGGGATTGTCAACCTCGGCGTCGCTGCCTGCGACGGATATTGTGTAGTCTTTGCCGTACTTTGCGCTTAAGTCCGCAATTTTAATCATAGCCGAAGACGCGGAAGCGCTGTCTCCGCCTCTCGCGAGACGCAGAAGATAACGCTCGTTCGCGCCCTCCTTAAGCTGCGCGCTCGAAGCGGTGAGGTAGAATACGTCGTTTTCGAGTATACCCTCTTCCATTTCGATTTCGGGGATATACACGTCCGTCGTTTCCGCTTCGGCGGGAAGCGCTATCAACGGAGCGATAAGCGCTGCTGACAAAACGGCGCTTATACCCCTCTTTAATTTTGAAATTGTTTTCATGACATCCTCCTTATTGCAGTTTTTTGTATTACGCCATTGTATTACACTATTATAATTATACCATAAATCAGCATTGTTCGAGCCGTATTTCACGACGGATAAAATGACTTTTACGTCAAAAGAAAAGCGAAATATTGAAAACGGCATAAAAATGTGGTAGAATTGCATGTAGGATAAAGGCGGCATGTGTTTAACAGCAATGTGCGGGGGAGGAATAAGTTATGAGAATAGCCGTTTGCGACGATAACGCGGCTGACAGAGAGAAATTGGCAAAGACCTTGAAGGAGTGCGCTCCGACGATTGACGCAGAGCAGTTCGCCGACGGTGCGTCCTTTCTCGAAGCGGCGAAAAAAATGCCGCCGTTCGACGCCGTGTTTCTCGACATATATATGCCCGGCACGAACGGTGTGGACATTGCAAAGACGCTTAAGGGAATTTCGCCCGAAACGGGCTTGGTGTTCGTTACGACGAGCAGGGAACACGCGGTCGAAGCGTTTTCTCTTTACGCGATGCATTATTTGATAAAGCCGGTGACGGCGCAGGGTATTCAGCAGGCTTTGAGCCGTCTGACGGAGCTGCGGCACAGTCACAGGGACAGCATTACGCTTACGGTCGGACGCGAAAGACATATTGTATTTCTGGACCAAATCTGTATCCTTGAAAGCGACAATCATACCGTGAACGTTTCTCTCTCGGACGGTCGGCGGCTGAAGGTGCGTATGCCGTTCGGCGAGCTTGAAAGAATGATGAATAAAAAATTTCTGCGGATAAACCGCGGCATAATGGTAAACATGGACTACATCATGCGTATGGGCGCGGATACGTGCGTTATGCAGAACGGTATCCGTCTGCCGATTACAATACGGCAGAGCGCCGCTATACGCGCGTCGTACGACGATTATGTGTTTGACAGGCTTGCGGGGAGGAAAGGCTTTTAAGGAGGGTGGTTACAATGGTTTTTCTCGAAAATGCCGTCGGTTTTTTCGTGCAGTATTTTCCGTGCGCCCTGATGATTTTTCTGCCCTTCCCGAACGGGGCTTATCGTTTCCGGCGTAAATGGATTTTCGTATGGATAACGGCTGCGGCTGCCGCCGTCGCGGCGCTGCTTCCCGTGATACTGCACAGCGGCGTTGCCGCCGACACCGCGCTCACGGCTGACCTGTTTATGTTTTCCGTGATATGTCTCACGCTTGCGGCTTATATTTTACTGGTGCGCGAAACGCTGATTAAAAAGCTGCTTGTGTTTTTTGTCATAATGTTCTACGCGGCGCTGCAGTATTGCATGGTGAACGCGCTCACCGCCGCACTGTCGGACGTTCTCGGTCTGCCCGCGCAATGCGGGGAACATTCGGCGTACTCTCAGTGCGGCGTTATAATGTATATAGTTACCGCCGCGGTTATGCTGCCGATTATGATGACGTTTGTACTGCGCACGCTGCGCGAATATATCAGCAGCGTCGAGACAAAGAGCATGAGGCGGGAATTCCTGATTTTGATTATCTCGACCGTCATTTTCATAGCGGCGGAAATGGGCGTCGATATGACGTATTATCACCTCACATACGGAACGTACCTGCGGCTTCTCGCGATGCTTGCCGTTTTGCTTGTGTATCAGGTGGCGATTTACTGGCTGATTTTCCGCGAATCGGTGATGCGCAAGCGTGACAGCGACCGCCGGAGGACGATGGAGATACAGCGGATTCAGTATGAAAAAATCGCTGGTGATATTGAAAGCACGCGCCGTATGCGCCACGATATGCGCCACCATTACAACTCTCTTAACGATATGCTCGACAGAGGACGTCTGGACGAAATGAAGGACTACCTTGCCGAAATGATCGACACCACAGTAAAGCGCGACAGCGAGATGTACTGCCAAAATATGACGGTGAACGGACTTCTGCAGTATTACATAGGTCTGGCGCGCGACAAGGGCATACGCTGCGAGGCTTGGGCGGACTGCGGCGAGCTTGCGGTCGAGCCTGCGGATTTGACGGTAATGTTCGGCAACGCTATGGAAAACGCAATAAACGCCTGCGAAAAATGCGCGGAGGACAGGTGGATTGATATAAAAATAGGCACGGTGCAGGACTCTCTTGCAATCGAAATATCCAATTCCTGCAGCGGCGTCACGCTTGACCGGCATTTTCAGTCGGACGACGGCTTTTTGCCCGCGGAGGCGTTTCTGAGCGGCTGTCCGAGCGGCGGTTACGGCTTGCGCAGCATAGCGCATACGGCGCAGAAGTACGGCGGCAGCGCAAAATTCCGTTACAACGCCGAAAAGAGAACATTTACCGCGCGTATAAGAATGAATATAAGCGCGGAGGAGTGACGCAAAACAACATACAAATCCGAACGGTATGTTCGGATTTTCCTTTATTTTCATCAATTCCGGCGAACCATGAAAAAAATAAGAAGAAATTTTATTATTTTTACTATACAAAACAAATTTTTTGTGATAAAATAGAAATACTAATATTGATTTTACCGTTCGGGGGTTGAGCGAAATGAAGAAGAGCGACTTGAAAAAAATAATGGCTGCGGGCGCGGTGGTGGCTGCAGCTGCGGGCGCGGCTTATTTGGTGTACCGCTACAATAAAAACAGACAGGAGGAAGCGGAAAGAGCGGAAAAGCTCCTTAACGCGAACGCCTATATTCTCGGCGGCGGTATGAGCGCGTACGCGGCGGCGCTGTATCTGGCGCGCGACTGCGGCGTTAAGCCCGAAAATATCCATGTCCTTACCGACAGAAAGTACGAGCGCGGAAACGCCGTGGATGGTTATATCTGCCGCAGGGGTAAAATAATCGACGACAAAAGCAGCAAAAATCTGTTCGACCTCATAAAAGACATTCAATCGCTCGAAATTCCCGACCTCACCGTGTGCGACGAAATACTGAACATATACAACGCCCGCAGCGCGATGCGCAGTGTAGCGTTTATCGACGAAAACGGCGACGTTACCGATATATCGAAAATCAGACTGTCAAAGGAATACAGACGCGATATAATAGAGCTTATGCGCGGAAGAAAGGAAAATCTTGTTTCGCTGCCCTTGAGAACCGTGTTTGACGATGATTTCTTCGACACGAGCTTCTGGAAGCTCATACGCGCGTCGTACGGCTTTAACGAGGGTTCGTCGGCGTACGAGTTTGTGAACGCGGTCGCGCATATTGACGACGCGGTTTCCGGCACGCTCCCTTCGGACTTTGACAGGCACGAGGAAATAACGGAACCCTTGAAGGCGCACATAATCGCGATGGGCATAGACGTGTGCGAGGGCGCGTACGCAACAGATATTGATTTTGAAAACGGCGCGGTCGAGGCGATTCACTACATCGATAACGGCGTGAGAAGAATTGTTTATCTGAACGACGGCGACGTATGCATACTCCCGACCGACGAAATGGCGGAGTGCGAGACGTTCGGAAGCTTTGACGAAAGCGCGCCGCGCTGCTTCGGCGAGCCGTACCTTCTCTGGGAGAAAATGGCTGAAAAGTGCAGCGCGTTCAAAAACCCGTCGGCGCTGTTTGACGAAAGCGACGATACAATGGCGGAGGAGTTTACGATTACGCTCAAGAACCGTATGCTGCCCGAGCTTATCGACCGCGTAACGTGCGGCGCGCTCGGACACGACGGCGTAATAGTGCTTGACAATTCCGCATGGAAAATGACGATATGCGCCGTACCCGCGTCGCACTTCAAGGATATGGACGAGGAAACGGCTGTAATATGGGGAACGGCGAGCCGCTATGACGCGGAGGGCGAGAAGAGCGGCAAGCCCATGACATACTGCTCCGGCGCGGAAATTCTCTATGAGCTTGTGTCGTGCCTCAATCTCGACGAGGCGTGGGACGACATACGCGAAACGGTAGTGAACGTGATCCCGTGCCACAGACGGTACGACGGGGCGTATCTTGCGCCGGTCGAGTCGAAGCTCGAAATCATACCCACGAGCGTTACAAATCTCGCCGTGTCGGGCGACTTCGCCGACGGCGACGGATCGGTATTCACCGAGGAATTCACAGTGACAACGGCAAAAACGGCGGCGTACAGACTTGCGTCAAACCGCCGCAGAGTATACACCGCTCCGAAGCTGTCACTCGCAAGCATAAAGAAAATGCTGAAGAAAAAATTTAAGTAGGATAAAACCACCCGTGCGGGTGGTTTTTTTTGTGCAAAAAAAGTCCGCGGTGTTCCGCGGACTTTGAATTTTACTATCTTCGTTTATTGTATTTCAGCCGTTCCCTGTACCGTTCGCGCCGCTCGAATTTTCTGTGTTCCTCGGTACGTCTGTGCGTTTTGGCTGCGGCTTTTTTCTCCGGTTCGGGTTTAACGCCCATCAGCTTGCCGAGAACCGAGCCGCTCTTCAGCTTGCCCTTCTTTTTAAGAGCCGTAAGCGTTACAAACGCGGCTGCGAGCAGCAGCGCAATCACGCTTAAAACAACAGCCGTAACCGTGCCGGCTCCGGATCTGTGCATCGTGCTGCCGCTTTCGTTGCCGCGAATGTCGGTGGGCGACGGTGTTTCCGTCGGCATGGGACCGGGTATTTCCACAGGTCCAACAAGCGCGGGATGTCTTGTCGGTCGCGGCGTGGGCAGTGCCGACGGACGAGCCGAAGGCGATACTGACGGAGCGGGAGCGGCTGTTCTTGTCGGACGCATCGTGTTCTTTGGCGTGACAGCCGGACGCGGCGTTGCAGTGCGCGGAGTTGATGCCGGACGCGCCGTTACCGTAGGACGCATCGTCGCCGTGCCGGAATTTGTCTGACTTTGCGACGGGGCGGGGGAGGGGGTTGGGACGGTAAGCGAAATCGTATCTCCCGCATCCAATCTGAAAAATCCCGCGCGTCCCTGCTTAAAACCGAGATGGCTCGCAAGAGCGCAGAGCGCGTAAGACGTGGCTTCACCGTCCGACTTCATATCGTCGTACGAAAAACCGCCGTCGTTGTTCTTATATGACATAAGTCCGTCGAGCGCGTTACCGCTTCTCGCCGAAAAATACGGACTTGTCTCGCAGTCAACCCCCACGGAGTCGAGCGCGATAATCGTCATGGCTGTAGCGTTAAGATTGCCCCAGTCGCCGTCCTTCATCTGCGCCTCCGAAAGGTACGCGAGAGCGTTCTCAACAGCGTCGGCAGGCGACAGGTCTATCGTCCAGCCCGTCTGATTTTGTGTGATCGTGTACGCGCCGCTCGTTTCAACATACGGCGCGAGTGCCGTAACCGCCGCGGAAGTGGACAGCACGCCGTTTCCGAAGCTGCCGTCGCCGTTTTGGTACGAGAGCAGCGACGCTATAATTTTATCCTTGCTTTCACCGGTGTTTTCAGGCACTTCATATCCGCCCGCTTCGAGCGCGATAAGCGCCCACGAATACGCGTCGCAGCCGTCCTTTGAAAGCGGAGCGGACGCGTCTCTGCCGTACGTGCTGTCGGCGACCAAATCACGTCCGCCGACATTCTGCGCGTCACCGTCCGACGATATGACCGCCAGAACGGTTCTCTGCATATCGGCGGCGTTATGCTCCGCGCCGTAACCGGCGGCAATGCCGTCGAGACCGCTCAAATACGACGCGTAGTCACAGCTTTTGCCGAGACGGTGCAGCGCGGTTATATACAGATTTGAATTATTCGTGCCGATGCTGTAAAAAGGACTGTCGTACTCGTCCTTCCACTCAACAGCGTCATTTATCGTCTTTATCAGATCGTTTTCATCATAGCTCGCGCTTGTGCAGACGGTCGGAACCACCATCACCGCCGCAACCAGAAGCGCCGCGAATTTTTTCTTCATGCTTAAATCCCCTTTAGTTAAACATACATAATTATTATATCACCAATCGACGCACATTTCAACCGTTTTCAAAATAATTTTGTGACATATTACATAATTTTGGGAATAAGATAGAGGAAGGGAGGTGGGACAATGAAGATGCACTACGACGGCGAAAACCGCGCCGGTACGGCGGTGTATGCCGTTTTGCTGTTTATGCTCGCGCTCGGAGTGACAGCGGGCTGCGTCTGCATTACAAAGAGCTGGAGCGGTGTGGGGGAGAGCGTCACGGAGTACCTCAAATCCGTTTTCGCACCCGACGCCGCGCGCGGAAGCGGTATGGACGTGTTCAAAAGCTCGTTCGCGTCGAGTCTTATAACTATCGCCGTTGTTTTCTTTTCCGGTTTTTTTCGGTTCGGCTTCCTCGTCACGGGCGCGGTCGTAATAAGAAAAGGCTTCGTAACAGGCTTTACGGCTGCATCCTTTATCCGCGCTTACGGCGCGAAGGGCATAGCCGCGATGCTTTCCGCGTCGCCGTCCATGCTTGTAACGCTGCCCGCGCTTATGATTTTATCCGCCGTAAGTATCATTTTTTCGCGCAATGAAAATAAATTTCAAAAAAAATTTATTTTTTCTTATATTTTTTTCGGAATTTTTATGATTGCTATATTTTGTGCCGCGTCTTTTTCCGACGGATTTTTAACCACAACATTTATGAATTGGATAATTCCAAAAATAACATAAAAATGGAAAAAATAGAATAAAATGCCTCTTTGACGGACACTCTAAGGAAAATAGGACTTTACAAACGGGAAATTTAGTGGTACAATAACACTGCTGAAATAAAACTGTAATACTATTGAAATATACGTAACAGAACGGTAAGCGGGAGGCACACAGGATGAACACATACATAGAGGACTATGCAAGCTTTATGACGGAGGTAAGACACAAGTCGGCGAACACGGTGGAGTCGTACAAGCGCGACATCACGCAGTACATCGCGTACCTTGAAGAAAACGGCATGGAGGCGGAAGCGGCGACAAAGACGACGGTACTTTCGTACCTGCTTTATCTGCAGAAAAACGGAAAGGCAAGCTCGACCGTATCGAGAACGCTCGCATCGCTGCGCTCGTTTTACGTGTATATGCAGCGGTGCGGCTACGTGCAGAACAACCCCACGTCCAATCTCGAAGCGCCTCACGTTGAAAAGAAAATGCCGCAGATACTCACGGGCGCGGAGGTGGAATGGCTCTTAGACCAGCCCTCCGACGCGGACAACAAGGGCATGAGGGACAAGGCTATGCTCGAGCTTTTGTACGCGACAGGAATACGCGTGAGCGAGCTTATAAACCTTAATATATCGGACGTAAACATGACGATGAGCTTTATCCGCTGCAGGGGCGGGAAAAAGGAGCGTATAATCCCGATGGGCGCGGCGGCGCACCGCGCGCTCGAAAGGTACTTGTCCGACGCGAGACCGTACATGATACGCGTCGAGACCGAAACGGCTCTCTTTGTCAACATGAGCGGACAGCGTTTGTCGCGTCAGGGCTTTTGGAAGCTGATAAAGCACTACAGAACGGAGGCGGGCATACAAGCCGAAATCACGCCCCACACGCTGCGCCACTCGTTCGCGGCGCATCTGCTCGAAAACGGAGCGGACTTGCAGTCGATTCAGGAGATGATGGGACATGCCGACATTTCCTCGACGCAGCTTTACTCGCGCGTCGTGAACAGCAGAATAAAGGACGTGTACGCGAGGTCGCATCCCAGAGCGTAAAACACAATAAAAAACAACAGCCGCCGGCATAATAGCCGGCGGCTGTTTTTACGTTATTCCATAGGCGCTCGCTCGTCTTGGTCGATAAGCCTCAATATTACGGCGGAAGCCTCCGCGCGTGTAAGGCTGTTGTTCGATTCAAACGAGCCGTCGCTGTAACCCGACAGAATACCCTTTGAGTACGCGTCGGCAACGTAGCTTTTATAATCGTCGGGAATTGAATTCCAGTCCGATATGGACTTCTTGGCCGTATCGCTTTCCTCGGACGGTTCTTCACCGAGATACCTCAAAGCCCGGCTTATAATCTTAGCCATTTCACCGCGTGTTATCGGCGATTCGGTCTGACCGAGGTCACCGTCGTCGGGAACGACCAAGCCTATATCCATAGCCGCCATGAGATACGGCTGCGCCCACGGCGCGTAGCGGTTAGTCCAGTAGTTTGAGCTTGACCTGTCGTTGTCGGCAAGATATATATAATTCGCCGGCATAGGATCAAACGTGTCGTCAAAGATAAGCGACATAACCACCTTCAAAAATTCCTCATGCGTTATCTGATTGTCGGGACGGAAAGTGTTGTCCTCGTAGCCGGAGAACGCGCCAAGCCCCGAAATCATGTTTATGTTCATGCGCGCCCAGTGACCGGCCGGAACATCCTTAAAGTAAATGTTCTCCCAACCCGGCGGCAGGTTATTTATAGAAGGCAGAGCCGCCGCGTTCGGATCTCTTACCGGAACGGGAGTCGGCGTGGGTGTCGGCGTGGGCGTCGGAGTAGGCGTCGGGGTAGGTCTCGGCGTCGGTGTGGGTGTAGGCTTCGGCGAAGGCGTCGGCTTCACGCTCGGAGTGGGCGTGGGAGCGGGACGCTCCAGCGAATACACGGCCGTACCGTTCCTATCCGTGGTAACCTCCTCTGTATCTAAGATTTTTGTTGTCTGTAAGTCACGGAGGTTGAACGTCACATCCAGGCCCGAGCGCGGATAATCCCAAATCGTTTCGCCTCTGTACGCGTGAAGCTCGCATATCGGTATACGGTCGGAGTACGAATATCTGAATATATCCTCGTCGTAGTTGACCATATCGACGGAAATGACTTCCTTTCCGGAATCGTAATCGACCAAAATATCGCAGAGGTGAATTGTAAACGCCAGCTTCGTCTTGCTGCTGTTGGGATCGTTGTTTACGTCAAACTCGTCCAGAACCTTTTTGGTGAACCTCACCGTACTTCCGTCCGTGTATATAATTGTTTCACTGCCGTCGTCATTCTTTATATAGCGGTTGCCCGCGCTGTCTGTACGCGTAGTCCAATCAGGCGCGACCGTCGGCTTCGGCGTAACGTTCGGAGTGGGCATTGCCGTCGGCTTCGGTATAGGCGTCGGTTCGGGCGTCGGCACCGGAGTGGGCGTCGGTTTTGGAGTAGGAGCAGGAGTAGCCGTCGGTGTTGGCGTCGGGGTAGGTCTCGGCGTCGGGGTTGCGGTCGGTTCTGCTGTCGGAGCGGTCGTTCTTGTTCCCGCTTCACCCGTCTTGCCTGTATCGGAAGGCTTTTCTGTCGGAGCGGGAGTTTTCTCGTCCGACGGTGCTGCCGTTACATCGGGCGTTGCCGTTGCTTCCGGTGTCGGCTCGAGTGTAGGCTCCGGCGTGGGAGTAGGCTCGGGTGTTGGTGACGGTGCAGGCAAGTCATCGTCGGTCTTAAATTCATTTGAAGAGACACGCGCCTCACCGCTGATGGTAGACCTTTTGATTGTGTTTCCGCTGGGCATGATAAAATTTACTTTCATTTCCCTTAAAGGCATGCCTGATAAAGTACCGCTTGTGTAAGCAAAACCAAGTATGTTACAGTAACGCTCGTCTTTATTTGTCGCTTCTAATGTCACCTCTATTGTTTCACCGTCATCACCGAGCCTTGCAGACGCGTTACAATTATTCATATCGAATAATAACACAGGATTCGGGATTGCACCTACATCGGTAAAAGCAAGGCGGCCATCGATGCGGACATATAGGGGATAAGTCTCATAAACAGCCGACAGCGACTCATCAACGGTTACTGTTGAACCGTCCATGCATACAAGCACATTATTCTTTGAAAACGCCTGCGGTGACAGTGACAGTACCATTATCATCGCAACGACTAAAGCTATAAATTTATTTCTGTACTGTTTCATTTCAATCACTCCTTCCCGTTATATCATTCCGAGAGTATGTATGCGGCTCCGTCGGGACCGATTACACCCACGATCCTGTCGTCAACAACCATAATTCTGTCACCGTTGACTTCATAGGGCGCGGCACCGTCCGTGCGTAGGAATACGCGTCCGCGCGGATCTACAATCATGTTGTCGTCGATAACTCTGAACTCTATGCCGTGTGCTTCGTAAGGCGTGCCGACGCCGTCGGGAACTGTGACAGTATGGCTGGCAGCGTCGTAGGATATTCCGCCGCCGTAGCTTACCGGTCCGCTTGTGAAAGCGCCCGACATCAAGCCGCCGTAGCTTGCCGGTCCGCTTGAGGCAGCGCCGGACGATGCGCTGTCATGGGTGGCTGCCTCGTTAGTCTCCGCCTGATTGCTTACCGCCTCATTGGTAACCGCGCCCGACGACGCGCTGCTGAGCGCACCCTGATCGGAAAGTCTGTCGTATACCTGATCGGGCGCAACGGCGTTCATCATGCTTATAACGATCGTGCGCGTGTCGCCGTACCATTGAACCTCATAGTTGCTGCTTTCCGCGACGGCTCGTACGGGAACCATTGTGCGTCCGTTCATGATCTGTGCGGGAACGTCGAGATGTATATCCTCCGCAACCGTTGTGTGGTGGCGGTTGTTTTTGCCATAATCCACTTCGGACAGCTTGTTGAACGTATCCGCGTCTATCTTCATAATGCAGTCGCCCCATTTAACCGTTTTGGTTTCGGCGTTCCAGTCAACGGGTATACCCATTCCCTCGAATATGTTCCTCAAGGGCAGAAGCGTGTAACCCGGATCTACGACAACGGGCTGCTGGTCGGTAAAGCTGATCTGCGAAACCTCGCCGTTAGGCTTTAATACATACACGCTTACGTCGTCGGCTGAAACGGCGGGATTCTGCGTCTCCGAACCGGAACCCTGCGTCTGACCTACGGAGCCGGTGTTTATTATCTGGCTCGGATCGGGTTCGCCGCCGCCGAAACGTATACAGGTGTCACGCTTTATGAACTTATATGTTTTGGACTGACCGCTGCCCTCTATCGTAATCGTATGCTCGCCGTCCGAAACGCCGCTTATATCGAAGTGATATACGTACGGAGCGTCGGGAGAGGAGTGCTTCCACTCGCCGTCCAATTTATAGTTTACCGTTATATTCGGCGTTTTCGGTATGTAAGCGAGAGTATACAGGTTTATAATACCGTTTGCGTCGGCAACGAGCGTATCGCCGTTGTCCGCCTTGTTAAACGCGAATCTCGGCAAGCCGTACGGCTGTCTCACATAACCGCCGCAGTTTGCCGCCTCGTTAAGAATATCCTCGGCGTACGGGTGATTTGAGACGTTGTACTTTTCAGCCTCGTCCTCTCTGTACACGTTGAAGTAATTTATCATTTTAACCTGAGGATATTTCATGATTACGTTGTAAAGCATGTTCCTCAGTCTCGGGGTTGCCCATTCTTCACCGGCGCTCGTTGCGACGCCGCCCTCGGAGATCATGACCGGCTTCTGTATGCCGTTTTCCTCCATAAACTTAATAATGGGCTTTAAGTGGTTTGTCGCCCACGCGTACGCGCCCGTCATGAAGTAAATCGTGTCTTTTTCATCGGTGTCGGCGTTGCCCTGGAAATACTGGTTCATGTAGCAGCTTACGCCTATCCAGTCGACATAATCGTTGCCGGGCCAGTACAGGTCAAACGGTCTGTCGAGCGAACCGAGGTCGTTCGGCGACCATACGACCGCGAGGTTGTCATACTCGTGTATCATATCCGCGACCGTTCGGAAAACCTCGACGTACTTCGCCGCGTCGTTTCCCAGTGCAGAAACGTTCATCTCGTTTGCGAAACGTACGAGCATCGGCTTCCCGTAGGAATTGATTTTGGCGAGCGTCCTTCTTATTCCGTCATAATCCACGTTGTCGAGACTGTTTACCGTCCAGCCGACAAGCGTTATAACGTCGTGGTCTCTTATAAGGCTTCGTCCCGGCTCGTAAAAGTCTCCTTGGTCAAATCTTTCGATATAGGAAAGGAAGCTGCCGAGCTGCTTGTATTCAGCCTTTGTATCGGCTGTCGAGCCGATGTACGAGCCTGCGCGCGGTTCGAGCCTTGCGCCGTAGAACGGAGCGCTGTCTATGCTGCCCTCCACGTACAGCTCAAAGTCCGTCTCGTTTACCATTGCGGTCTTTTCTTTAAGCAGACCACCCCAGTCAACGTCTGCCCGTACCGCGAATACGAACACGGACAGCGTGCATATCGCGAGCAGTAAACTGAAAATTCGTTTTTTTCTCATGGTTGTTCATTCCCCCTATTATGTAATTATTAACTCGTATATTATACCCCCCCCCCCGCGAAATTGTCAAGAGAAAATTTATACAAAATTTTGTGGGGGTATCGGTACATAGTAACAATTTATAGTATAAACGCGGACAAACGGCATATCCTAAAAATTAGAAAGGAGTAAAAATATGAAAAAAATAATATGCTTAATGGTATGCCTGTCCCTTACGCTCGGAGGGATAAGCGTTTTTGCGGAGGGTGAGGGCGCGCCCAACCTCGGTATAGACGCGCGCGCCGCGATTCTTATAGAAGCCGACAGCGGCGAGGTGCTGTACGAAATGATGCCGGACGAGCAGGTGCCTATCGCGAGCGTCACGAAAATAATGACGATGCTGCTCATAATGGAGGCGGTCGATAACGGCAATCTGACGCTCGACGATACGGTTACGGTCAGCGAAAACGCGATGAGCTACGGCGGCAGCACGATGTTCCTCGAGGCGGGCGAGAAGCTGAGCGTGAACGATATGCTTAAGGGTATAGCCGTCGCGAGCGCTAACGACGGCTGTGTCGCAATGGCGGAGCATCTTGCCGGAAGCGAGAGCGCGTTTGTGGATATGATGAATAAAAAGGCGCAGGAGCTCGGCATGAAGAACACGCATTTCGTGAACACGAACGGTCTCGATGCAGACAACCACTATTCGAGCGCGCGCGACGTGTCGATAATGTCGCGCGAGCTGTTGAAGCACAAGACTATCTTTAACTACACATCGATATGGACGGACACGCTCCGCGGCGGCAAGTTCCAGCTTGCGAACACGAATAAGCTCATACACAGCTACGACGGCGCGAACGGCTTAAAGACGGGTTCAACGTCGAAGGCGCTCTGCTGTCTGTCCGCGAGCGCGAAGCGTGACGATATGCAGCTTATCGCCGTAATACTCGGCGCGCCGACGAGCGCGAAACGGTTCGACGGTGCGCGCGCGATGCTCGATTACGGCTTCGCGAATTATTCCGTAAATACGCAGGTGACGGCGGGCGACAATATGGGCAGCGTTCCCGTAGCGAAGGGTGAAGTTGACAGGGTGGAAGCCATAGCGTCGGACGGCTGCTCGGTACTCACCAAAAAGGGCGGCGAGGAGGATATACAGAAGGAGATCATGCTTGACGAGGACGTGACCGCTCCCGTAAGGGCGGGCGATAAGCTCGGCACGGTGCGCGTGACGCGCGGCGGCGAGGTGATAGACGAGATAGACCTTACCGCAGCCGCGGACGTAAACAAAAAGAGCATAACGGCTATGCTGCGCGAGCTTATTTTGTCGGTGTTCTTCGGCGGCGTATATGAGTGCGAGCCTACTCCGCAGCCCGACGCGCCGCAAAGCGACGTCACTACTTGAAAAATCGGGAAAAGTGTGGTACAATACGCTTACAATACAGCGAAAGGACAAATCAAATGAAAAAATTCGTATCAGCAATACTGGCATTAACGCTTGCCGCAGCGCCGGCAGCCGCGCTTGCGGGAGGACTTGAAGAGGAAATAGACGCGTACCCGTGGTCGGAGACGGCTGCACGGTACTGCTTCGATAACGGTATACTGTCGGGAGACGAGTACGGCGATTTCGACCTCGGCGGCAATATAACGCGCGCGCAGATGGCGCGTATATTCACCGACGCGTTCGGTCTTACGGAAGCGGACGAAACGGCTTTCGCCGACTCAAAGGTGACGGACTGGTACTATCCGTATTCGCTCGCAATACAGGACAGTATGCCCGTGCGCGGCGAAAATTTTAACGGCGGCGAGTACGTGACGCGCGAGGAATTTGCCGCGACGCTCGTGAAAGCGTCAGGCGGAAAAGCGGCAGACAGCTTCTCGGTCACGAATTACAGCTTTGACGACGGCGCGGACGTTGACGACGCGTATAAAAACCTCGTGGAGACGGCTGTTAAAAATTTGCTTATGCGCGGCGACGAAAACGCGCTTCTGCACCCGAAGGACTTGCTGACGCGCGCCGAGGCTTGCTGCATTTTGTACCGCGCGCTTAATCCGACGGAGGGCTTAACTCCGATATTCGGCGAAAGCGAGGTCAGCGAGGAACAGGCGGTCAGATGGGCGTCGGCGTGCGGCGGCTCGGAGCTTTTCATTAACGCCGCGCCGCTCTACTGGTACTACGGCGAGGTGTTCGGCATACGTCCTGACGTGATGTACGCGCAGGCGGGCAAGGAAACGGGCTACGGCAATTACGGCGGCGCGGTGCTGCCGGAGATGAACAACTGGGCGGGCATCAAAATCAAGGATTCCAAAGGCGACGCGACGGAGGATCACGAGTCGTTCGCTACGCCCGACGACGGCGTGAGAGCGCACTTCAACCACATGTGCGCGTACACGGGACTTGATCCGGTAGGCGAGGTACACGACCGTTATTATGTGGCGCTTACGACCGAATGGGCGGGAACGGTTGAGTATGTGGAGCAGCTCGGCGGCAAGTGGTGTCCCGATATAAATTACGGCTATCAAATTCTCGGAATGCTCGACGAGATGAAACGGTATTAAATTTTACGGAGCCGGACGTGTGTCCGGCTCCTTTTATCTAATGTGCAAACAATATTCAAAGCAAAAGCGGAATTGATTGGTAAATATACACAATAAAACTCGAAATTTTTTGTAAAATTATACGGTTTTCATTTTGCGGAGGTCATATTTATTTACTTTACATTCAGTTTATGATAAAATATATTACTATAAATATGTAAAAATTCAATCAGGAGGCGAGGAAAAAATGAATAAATGCTATTTCCCGGACGACGAGCTTAACAAATTACCGTGCGGTGCGGTAGCGTTTGAAGACCATGCGCCGTGGAAGGTTCTGTACGCGAACGAAGTATATTTTTCTTCGTTTTCAAACGACGGAGATGTGAACCTCAACATATCCGACGATAATGTGAAAAATCTTGAGACCGCGGCTGAAAAAGCGAAGAACGGTGAAAATAAAAAAATTACTTACAGTGCGAAGTGCGGCAAAAGGAACAAGACGATAGAAATGACCGTTTCGCAGTATTCTGACGGCGTGCTTCTCGGAATTTTATGGGACGCGACAGAGTACAGCCAAATGGCGGAGGAAGCGGAAATCGAGAAGGAAAAATTCGCGGAAACGATGTGCGACTCGAAAAATATCGTATTCGAGCATAATCTTAAAAAGAAAACGCACACCTTCTATATGCCCGACGGCGACGGCAGTTCGGTTAAGATAGTGAAGAATGTGGGCGATGAGACGGGTATGCCTCCGGAGGCGCTTCACCCCGAAAACAGGGAATTTTTCCTGAACAATATTTATAACCCCGAGGAAAGCGTTCTCGCCGCGCAGATAATGCTGCCGGGAAAGGATACGTACAGGTGGTACCGCGTGACGCGTCAGTTTGACTATGACGACGACGGACATCTTGCGCGCGTTTTCGGCGTAATGGTGGATATAGAGGACGAGAAAACAAAGGCGAAGGAGCGTCAGGCAGAGGCGGAGATGGACACGAATCTGCGCATCTACTACAGAAACGCCGCGGTAAAGCGGATAGAGGATTACCTAAAGAAAAACCCCGACCGCCGCGACTACGCTCTGCTCGTAATGGACATTGACAATTTCAAGAACATAAACGACACCTACGGACATCTTTACGGCGACACGGTAATAGAAATGGTGGCGCATGTTTTGGCGGATATACGCCCGAATTTCTCAATACCCGGACGGTACGGCGGCGACGAATTTTTCCTGTTCGTTTTCGCTGCCGACAAGAAGGAGGTCAAGGAAACAGCCGATAAGATAATACTTAAGCTGCTCGACTTCCGTCTCGCGAACGGCGGCAACGTGTCGTGCAGTATCGGTATTTCGCTCGGCGGGCAGTTTGACGAGCAGCCGCACTATAAGGAAATGTTTGAAAAGGCTGACAAGGCGCTGTACGCCGCGAAGAAGAACGGTAAGGCGCAGTGGCAGCTTTACAACGACAGCATGGACGAGAGCAGCGGCAGAGCCATTGATTACGAGACCGACGACGACACAAGCAAGGAAATGCTGGAGCAGAAGGATTTGATGAAGGTATTTCTTGAGCTTTCCGCCGCGGCTAAAACGAACGACGACACGATATACGGCATAATAAAGTACATCACAGCGAAATTCGACTTCGACTGGATGCAGGTAATGCAGGTAAACAGCAAGGACGACCTCATAACCGTGCGCTACGAGTGGTCGCGCGATTCGGAATTTCACAACAACGCCGGAAAGAGCGGCTACTACGTTCACTCGGACATAATGAAATTCCGCAACCACTTCGAGAAAAACCCCGTATTCGCCGTAACGCCGGAAAATACGGAAGGCTTCTCGTCGAAATTCCAGCGTGAGTTTGAGAAAAACAAAGACTACAGCATGATTTACATTGCCGACACAACGACCGATGAAAACTTCTACATGTTCACATGCATACGCTTTGACAAAAACAAGGAGTGGAAGCCGGAGGAACAGGAAAGCCTCAATATCGCGACGAAAATCATGACGATGTTTATCGCGCAGGCGGGCAGAGGAACGCAGCGCGAGATAGAGCTTCAGAAGGAGGTTGAAATCGACAAGCGCACCGGTCTCTACAACATGGACAAATTCTATACGGAGCTTGGCAGACTGCGCAAATTCGCGGCGGAAAACGGCGAGGATATAGTCGTGTTCCACTGTGAGTTTGGGGGTATGATACAGTTAAACCTGAAATACGGCTACCGTGCCGGCGACGATATGCTCGCCGACTTCGGCAGATTTATAAGCGGTAACACGGAACCCACGCGCGCCGTATTCGGACATGTGAACGGCACGGACAACTTCCTTTGCGCGTTCCGCATAGGCAGGTACGACTACAATCTTATCAAAAAGTACAAGACCGAGTACGAGACATTCTGCCGCCGCCAGAACGAGAAATACCCGGGCGTTGACCTCGTGGTCAGAACGGGCGCGTACGTCTTAAAGGACGGTGAGGAGGGCGGTATCGGCTTCAGCAAGGCGCATTTCGCGGTAAAGCGCGAGAAAGACCGCCACAGAAGTATGTTTGAATGGTACGAGGACAAAACAAAGGAAAAGCTTTAAAAACAAGGCTGCGCAAAACGCGCAGCCTTTTGTGTTATAAATTCGTTATATCTCTGTCTATATCGGGCATATTCACAAGACCTATCGTCTTAATATGCTCGATTTCTTTCGCGTTCATCGGCTTAGCGCCGGGATCTGGATCGGGCATCTCAACGCCGAGCATATCCGCCTTGAGCAGCGACGCGACAGGCTCAATACCGAGCTTTATCATTTCCTGTCCGACGAACCGCGCGATAATGCCGCCGCCGATGTCGTTCGTGTGCGTGTAGTCTCTGCCATCGCCGTCACCCCAGAAATAGTCCCACGCCCTGCGCGCGCCCGCTCTTTCAAAAAACTCGGTCGTGCGCGTCCACAGGTCGATAAACGGAACGTCCTTTTCCTCACATACGGCTTTTACCGCGTTACGGTAGTCGCCCAACAGATTTAACAGCGTGCCGTCCTCGTTGAACAGTATGCGGTTGATAGGCGAGCAGATTATCGGCTTCGCGCCCTTTTCACGTGCAAAATCCACGAGGTACCGCAGATTGTCGGCGTAGCCCGTGAACGCGCCGAGCTCCGCGATTTTCTGGTCGTTGTGACCGAATTCTATAATAAGAAAATCGTCCTTTTTAATCTTATCTTTGAACGCGTTAAAGTTAATTTCGATAAAATCCTTTGTTGAACTGCCCGACTGCGCCTGATTTTCAACAGCGATACCGCTTTTGAGCAGCATCGGGAACATCTGCCCCCAGCCGCAGTACGTTGACGGCGGCGCGTACGGATACTCCGCGGGCTGGTCGGTGACGGTGGAGTCACCGGCTATGTAAATCACGGGAATATCGACGGGCGACGCGGTCGCTATAGCCGTAAAATCACCGTCGCACGCAATGTCTATCTCCACGCCCTCCGCGATTATGTCGTCCTCGTCGCGGCGCAGTTTGTCGCAGACGCTGACGTTAAACGTAAAATCGCGGCTCTCGCCCTTTTTCATCTCATAATTCTGCACCATGACGCGCCTTGACTGCGCGTAAATTGTAAACGTAATATCCTCATGCGCCGATAAGGAAACGGTCACCTCATACGTGCCGTGCGGCGCTTTGAGCGAGATGTGAAGCGGTTCGTTATTGTAGTTCATTTTTTTGATTGCTCCTTAATTAAAATTTTGTTTTATCGTGCCGTTTTGGTACGCGTCCATGAGCGCCCTAAGCTCGCGTATGCGCTTAGCCTGCGCCGCGCCCGCGTCGGTGTCCTCGATGAGCAGACGCTTCGGCGCGAGGTCTATTACGTCGAGAGTGGAGTAAATGTCCTTTTCCCGCTGTATCGCGCTCTGCGCCGACACAAACGCGTCGTGTGCGCTTAAAAGCAGACCGTGCGAGTTAAATATCAGCGTGTAACCGGCAAGTCCGGTGACCTTCTGATACGCCCTCGACAGACCGCCGTCGATCACGATAAGCTTGCCGCCCGCCTTGATAGGACTTTCGCCCTTTTTAATCTTAACCGGCACGTGACCGTTTATAATATGCGAGTACGCGTTTTTGTCAATGCCGAACTCCTCCAGAATCATGCCGCATACCTCAGGCTGCTCGACGAGGCGGTAATACTCGTCCTTTATCTCCGTCCACGTACTCTCGTCCTCGATAAAGTAACGCTCGAACGTCGTCATTTTGTTTTTGCCGTACAGCGGCGAGAAGCAGCCGCACCATAAAAACCACAGAAAGTCCTCGCCGTACTCCTTCGCCTTTGAGCCTCTGCGTCCGAAAAATCCGTCGCGCGCGATTTTGTCAGCCATATCCATGAGCGACTTTCCCTTTACCTTTTTACCGGCAAGCGTAACCTCGCGGAACGTGCCGTCGCTGTTCATCGGTATGCAGCCGTGGTATAGAAGGTTGTTGTTGCAGGAATGATAAATGCTGCCCTTCTCGTACAGGAAACGTATGTGCCGCTGCAGCTTTTCGCTGCGCAGGAACGACGTTCTCAAAAGCTCCATAAGCTCCTTTTCCTCACTCGTAAGCTCGAACGGATTTTCGGGATCGACGGTGGGGAAGTTTGTGTCGGTGAGCTTGTGTGTCACGCCGTCAAGCGTTATCGTGCCGTCCTTGTAATTTATTTTGTCAAGCATAAGGTGGCTGTCCATTTCAAATTCGGGGCGGCGCAGAATAAGCTGACCTTCCAGCTTAAACTCGATAATCGAGATTGCCTTATGTATACGCGCCCACACGTTCTCGTCGTGGCGCGACATTCTCACCTCGTTGGGATTTCTGAGCTTGAAGCGCTCACAAGGGTCGTCCGCGTACGTTTCGAGCGCGAACACCGTAAGCGGGCGCATATTTATTCCGTACCCGTCCTCGAGACAGTCGAAATTCGCGTACTTTGTGGATATTGAGATAACGTTCGCGATACATGCGAGCGAACCTGCCGCCGCGCCCATCCACTCAACGTCGTGGTTGCCCCACTGAATATCCACGCTGTGGTAGTCTTGGAGCGTGTCGAGTATAATATCGGCTCTCGGGCCGCGGTCGAATATGTCGCCGATGATATGCAGATTGCCTATCGCGAGCGTCTGTATAAGCGTTGAAATATCGACGATAAACGCGTCCGCCTGACCAAGCTCGACTATTGACGAAATCGTTTCGTTGTAGTAGTTGGACTTGTCCGAGCCGTAATCGTTGTCGGCGTGGATAAGCTCGTCGATCGTCGAGCCGAACGTCTGCGGCAGGAACGAGCGCACCTTCGCGCGCGTGTATTTCGACGCTATGACGCGGCATATCTCGATAAGGCGGTAGAGCGTGATTCTGTACCAGTCGTCGATGTCCTCAACCTGTGATTTTATAAGCTCCAGCTTTTGTTCGGGGTAATATATGAGCGTGGCGAGTATCTGCCTGTCGCGCTCGGACAGCGTGCGCCCGTAAATGAGCGCGATTTTGTCCTTTATAACGCCCGACGCGTTCTTTAATATATGCAGAAAGGACTCGTATTCGCCGTGAATATCGCTCATAAAATGCTCCGTGAGTTTCGGCAGCTTCTGCATTGACTGCAGGTGTATGATCTCCTTCGCCGCCGCCTTGACCGTCGGGTACTGCTGCGACAACAGCGTGAGATAGTCAATATCGTATTCCATGTGGTATCATCCTTTCTGAATATATAATTTTGGTATTTTCGTATGATTCTGCGAAAGGCCCCCTTGTCAAAGGGGGCTGGCGCGCGGAGCGCGACTGGGGGATTCCCTTTTCAATTTCTACAATACAATGAATCCCTCCACCGCCTTCGGCGGTCCCCCTCCCTTTAACAAGGGAGGCTAACGATGTGCGCCGCACGCCGTAAGGCTCCCCTTGAGGGGAGCTGTCGCCGTAGGCGACTGAGAGGTGGTTATAAAATTCGTTGCCACCTCTCCGTCATCGCTTCGCGATGCCACCTCTCCTCAAGGAGAGGCTCACAATGTGCGCCGCTCTCCGTATGGCTCCCCTAATAGGGGAGCTGTCACACGTAGTGTGACTGAGGGGTTTTGCGTCCCATTCACATCACCAAACCCGCGAGCAGCACAGCCGCGACGCTAACCACCGCGGCGGTCACAAGTCCGCCGCCGAGAAACGCCGCGCATATCGCCGCCGCGCAGCCGATTGCCGAAACGACGACCGAGCCGGTGCAGAAAAATATCGCGGGAAACGTCATTGCGCCGAGTACCGCGTACGGCACGTAGTAGAAGAACGACCTCAGCCATACCGACTTTATCTCGCCGCGCAGAAGCGTAAACGGCAGCGCGCGTATCAGATACGTAACGCCCGCCATGATAAGTACATAAATAAACATATTCATTCGCCGTCCGCCGCCTTTCTCGGGAATAAGGTCGCGCCGAGCGCGCTCGCGGCTACTGCCGCTATGATTATGACCCACCCCGACGAAATAAACGGCGTGAGGAAATACATCGCCGCGCTAATCGCCGCAGCCACGGCGACCGCAAACACGATCTTAATATCCCTCTTTACCGCCGGTACGATTATCGCGATAAACATCGCGTAAAGCGATATTTCCATAGCTCTCGCGAGATACTCCGGCAAAAGTCCGCCCGCGAACGAGCCGAGAACCGTTCCCACAGTCCAGCCGACGTACGGCACGGCGATAAGTCCGAGCATAAGCGGAAACGTAATCGCCGGCACTGACGTTGAAGCGATAACGAAAATCTCATCCGTCACGCCGAACGCCGTCACGAGCTTTTGTCCCATTGAAAAATTCCGCGTTTTCTGCGTCAGCGATATTGACATGAGCATGTACCGCGCGTTTATCACAAGCGTTGTGAGCGCCATTTCCGCGTACGTGCCGGCAGCGCCTATTATGTCCGCCGCGGCGACCTGCCCGGCAGAGGTTAGGTTTGTCATTGAAATTATAATCGACCATATCGGCGCGATACCGTTCGCCACAGCCTTAATGCCGAACGCGAACGACACCGGCAGATAGCCGAGCGCGATAGGCAGACCGAGCTGTGCGCCCATTCTGAACTGTTTTCTCTTATTTGATCCCATAATTTACCCCATTTACCGTAATACAATAATTATACCTCAATTTGCCGTCCAAATCAATATAAAACCCGAAAATATTCTTATGTGCAGGTATTTTTTGCACGCGCGCGGCGGATATTAAAAGGAGAAGAAGCAGCCGAAGGAGAGAGTGAAATGGCAGATGTAAACATAGATGAAATGATAGACGGATACGTTAAAAAGGCGCAAAAAGCGCTCGAGGAATTTATGAGCTTCACGCAGGACGAGGTTGACAAAATCGTGAAGGCAATGACGCTCGCCGGTCTTGACAAGCATATGGAGCTTGCAAAAACGGCGGTCGAGGAAACGGGCAGGGGAGTGTACGAGGACAAAATCACGAAAAATATGTTTGCGACCGAGTACGTGTACCACTCGATAAAAAACGAGAAAACCGCCGGCGTGATAGAGCAAAGCGATTTGGAGGATTACGAGGTTATAGCCGAGCCGGTCGGCGTTATATGCGGAGTTACGCCCGTCACGAACCCGACCTCGACAACGCTGTTTAAGGCGATAACGTGCATTAAGGCGCGTAACCCGATAATTTTCGGCTTCCACCCCGCGGCGCAGAAATGCTCCGCAAAAGCGGCTGAAATCGTGCGTGACGCGGCGGTCAAGGCGGGCGCGCCGGAAAACTGCATACAGTGGATCGAGCATCCGTCCGTTGAAGCCACGACCGCGCTCATGAACCACCCCGGCGTTGCGACGGTGCTTGCCACCGGCGGCAGCGGTATGGTAAGAGCCGCGTACTCAACAGGTAAGCCGGCGCTCGGCGTGGGGCCCGGCAATGTGCCGTGCTACATTCACAAAAGCGCCGATTTGGAACAGGCGGTAAACGACCTTATTCTTTCAAAGACGTTTGACAACGGCATGATTTGCGCGTCGGAGCAGGCGGCAATAGTCGATAACGAGATACACGAGGAATTTGAGCGTCTTATGGAAAAGTACGGCTGTTATTTCGCGCGTGACGATGAGATAAAGCGGCTGTCGGACTACTGCATAAACAGCGAAAAAGGTTCGGTAAATCCCGATATAGTCGGTAAAAGCGCGGATTTTATCGCCGAAAACGCCGGTATAAGCGTCCCGAAGGGTACGAAAATCCTTATCGCGAAGGTTGACGGCGTGGGTGAGGAATATCCGCTTTCGCGTGAAAAGCTGAGTCCCGTACTCGCGTATCTTATCGTAAATTCCACCGACGAGGGAATAAAACGCGCGGAGGAAATGGTCATGTTCCACGGCATGGGACACAGCGCCGTTATCCACGCGCGCGACGAAGAGGTCATAAGGAAATTTTCCGACGTTCTGAAGGCGAGCCGCATTATAGTAAACTCTCCGTCGTCGCACGGCGCGATAGGCGACATTTACAACACGAATATGCCCTCGCTCACCTTGGGCTGCGGCAGCTACGGCGGCAACAGCGTGAGCGGCAACATTACGACGATGAACCTCATAAACAGGAAAAGAGTGGCGCGAAGGAGAGTAAATATGCAGTGGTTCAAAATTCCCGACAGAATATATTTCGAGCGCAACTCCATACAGTACCTCGAAAAAATGCCCGATATAAGCCGCGCGTTTATCGTAACCGATCCCGGAATGGTAAAGCTCGGCTACGTGGACAAGGTTCTGTATTATCTGCGCAAGCGCGAAAAATACGTCCACTCCGAGATTTTTTCGGACGTTGAACCCGATCCGTCGATAGAGACGGTGCGCGAGGGCGCGGAGATGATGAACGATTTTAAGCCCGACGTTATAATAGCGCTCGGCGGCGGCAGCGCGATGGACGCGGCAAAGGGTATGTGGCTGTTTTACGAGCATCCCGACGTTGACTTTAACGCGTTAAGACTGCGCTTCCTCGATATCAGGAAACGCGCGTTCAAGTTCCCGAAAATGGGCAGAACGCGGCTCGTCGCGATACCTACCACGTCGGGAACGGGTTCGGAGGTGACGAGCTTCGCCGTAATATCCGACAAAAAGAACAATATGAAATATCCGCTCGCCGACTACGAGCTTACGCCCGACGTGGCGATAATAGATCCGCAGTTTGTGATGTCGCTGCCGAAAAGCGCGACCGCCGACACGGGACTTGACGTTCTCACGCACGCGATAGAGGCTTACGTGTCGGTCATGGCGTCCGACTACACCGACGGGCTTGCGGTAAAGGCGGTGCAGCTTGTGTTTGAATATCTGCCGCGCGCGTACAGAAACGGCGCGTCCGACGAGGAAGCGCGCGAAAAAATGCACAACGCCGGCTGTATCGCGGGTATGGCGTTCACGAACGCGTTTCTCGGTCTGAACCACTCGATCGCGCACAAAATAGGCGGCGAGTACCACATACCGCACGGCAGAGCGAACGCGGTGCTTTTGCCGTACGTCATACGCTACAACGCGTCAGCGCCGTCAAAGCTCGTGTCGTTCCCGAAGTACGACCGCTTCAAAGCCGATAAAAAGTACGCCGAAATCGCCGCGGCGCTGAACCTTCCCGCGTCAACGGCGGAGGAGGGAGTTGAGAGCCTTATAAACGCGGTTATAAATCTGATGAAAGAAGTGGACGAGCCGCTCTCGTTCGCGGAGTGCGGAATAGACGAAAAAACGTACACTGAAAAGCTCGGCGAATTGGCTGAAAAGGCGTTTGAGGATCAATGCACTACGGCAAATCCGCGCCTGCCGCTCGTGAGCGAGATAGAGGAAATCATGATGAACGCTTATCGGGGACACTAAAACATGGGGACACTAAAATAGGGGGACACTAAAATTTTAGTGTCCCCGTTTTGCGTGTTATTATATAAATTCAAACCTCGTAACGTCGAACAGTCCGCCGTCGGTAACGCGTATTTCGGGTATAACCGGAAGCGGCAGGAACGCGAGCGCAAGCAGCGGATCAACGTCCTCGGTAACGCCCAATGAACGCGCGGCTTTAATAAGCTCGTCGTGGATTTTTGCTGTTTCGGACGCGCTTTTCCGCGTCATAAGTCCGGCTATTTCAAGCTCCAGATACGCCATGACCTCACCGCCGCCGCAAACGGCTATGCCGCCGCTTTTGCCGAGCGTGTTCACAGCGAGCGCCATATCCGCGTCGCTGTCGCCTATGACTATCACGTTGTGGCTGTCGTGACCTATAGAGCAGGCGACCGCGCCGCCCGTAATGCCGTAATTCGTTACGTAACCGATACCCTTCGTGCCAAGATTGTGATGCCGCTCTATGACGCACACCTTGCTAAGCTTATCGCCTTTGCGCGCCGTGACCTTTTTCGTCACGATCGCGTGCGGCACAAGCTCTATCGCGTAAAACTCGTCTTTCATCTCGTCCGCGAAAAATTCGGGCGTTATTTCGGGAAGATGAACCGTGTCCGTAACCTTCGACACATCGGCGTTTTTGACCTCAAACAGAGCTTTGCCGTCCTTTGCGGCAAGAACGCCGTCCTTGTAAACCATGAGAATGTTCGTGAGCTTTAAATCGTCCGCGACTACTATATCCGCCGCGTATGACGGCGCGACCGCGCCGCGGTTTTTAAGTCCGTACATCTCGCACGCGTTAAGGCTTGCCATAATAATCGCGTCAATATCATTTACGCCGCATGACTGCGCCGTTCTTATGCAGTTGTCGATGCTGCCCGAGCGCAGAATATCGCCGACAAAGCGGTCGTCGGTACAGAACGCGCAGCGGCGAAGCGTGTAGCCGTTTATGCCGCCGGCGAGCCGAGCAACGTCGCGCGACAGCGTGCCTTCCCTGAGCAGCACATACATACCCTTGCTTATTTTTTCGAGCATTTCATCGGTGCGGCTGCATTCGTGGTCGGTTTTAATTCCGGCAGAAGCATAAGCGTCAAGCTCGCGTCCCGTTACGAGCGGCGCGTGACCGTCGATTTTATCGAGGCACAGCTTGCCGAGCGTTTCGCCGTCAGCCGCGAGTATGCCGGGATAGTTCATCATTTCGCCTATGCCGAAGAACTTGTCCTTGATTTTGTTTGTTTCCTCGGCTGTCAGCACAGCTCCGGCGTGTTCAAACGGCGCGGCGGGAACACATGACGGGAGCATCAGCTTAACGTCGAGCATGGTACCCTCCGACGCGGCGAGCATATAGTCCGTGCCATCCGTGCCGCACACATTCGTAATCTCGTGCGGGTCGGCGATAACGGTCGTAACTCCATGCGGCACGACAGCCGCCGCGTACTCCGCGGGCGTTACCATTGACGACTCTATGTGAACGTGCGCGTCAACGAACGACGG
Organism: uncultured Clostridia bacterium; assembly: GCA_947624485.1. Lineage (GTDB taxonomy): Bacteria > Bacillota > Clostridia > UBA1381 > UBA1381 > Hominilimicola. The sequence continues at coordinate 112,093 of CANQKM010000004.1, read as the reverse complement.
CATGACGTACTTTCCGCTGACGTCTACCTCGTTTTCGCCGCCGTAGCTGCCCACGCCGCATATAACGCCGTCCTTTATGAGAACGTCCGCTTGTTTGACCGTGCCGGTGAACACGTCGACGACGTTGCCGCCCTTTAATATTAAGTCCGCGTTTTCGCGCCCCATCGCGGTATTGATGTATTTTGATATGTTTTTCATATTGTTTCACCCTATGTAACTCATAAATATAACAACGGAGGATGTTGACGCAGAAAGGCTAGGGCAAACGCCCATACCTCATAAAGAAAATCATGCAACATCCTCCGTTGATACCAGTATAACAAATTCGGAAAAAAATGTCAATACGGTTTTTGGGTTGTAAATATGCGTAGGGGCGACCCTTGCGGTCGCCCATTTTAATATACACATCGGGCGACCGCGAGGGTCGCCCCTACGAAAGGCCCCCTTGTCAAAGGGGGCTGTCAGCGAAGCTGACTGGGGGATTCCTTTTAGATTTCCATAATGAATCCCTCCACCGCCTTCGGCGGTCCCCCTCCCTTTGACAAGGGAGGCTTACGATAGGTGTGTCACACCCGCGCCCGTCTCCCCTTAACATACCTCGCGGCCGCGTACGCGAGGAACGCGGCGACGGCGGCTGCGGCGGTGACAAGCTCGAACAGACTCGCCGCACAGAACGCCTTGCTCATCGGCGCGCCCGAAGCCATGACCGCTTCCGTCACGGGCGCGAAGTGCATATACACCGCCATATACGCCGCCGCAATTACGCCGTGCAGCGCCTTACCGACTATGTACGGGAAAAGGCTTAGATTGTACCGCGCAATAACAGCCATAACCTGCGCGTGAACGCTCACGCCCGCAAATCCGACTATCGCGGCGGTGAGTATAAGTTTTTTTGATAATGCCATATCGAGCGCGGCAACCTTGACCGTGCCGGTCACAAATTCCATAAGTCCCGACACCACCGCGTCAGCCGTGCCGCCGAGCGGCAGAATACCCAACAGAAGCCGCGATGCGACCGAGAAAAACAGCACCGCGCCGCATACCGTGAGAATACTGCGTATACCGTTCTGCAGCGCAATGTCGAAAATCTCGCCCATGCCGCGCTCCGGTGTTGTCATAACCGTTGGCGGCGAGGAATGCTTGTTCCTGCCGTAAAACCGAAACAGCACACCGACCGTTATTGCCGCGAGTATGTGCGTAACGTACATAGCCGCGCCCAGCCGCATATCCGAGTACACAGCCATGCCGACCGAACCCAGAATAAACAGCGGCCCCGAGTTGCTGCAAAACGACAGAAGCCGCTCCGCTTCGGATTTTGAGAGGTAATTGTTCGCGTAAAGCTCGCCCGCTGTGACCGCGCCCAAGGGATAGCCGCTCACAATGCCGAGTACGAACGCGCTCGAACCTGCCGGCGCGACCTTAAAAAGCGGATACATACAGAACCGAAACGCCCTTGCCATGACCTCGCAGAAGCCGGAATATATCAGAAGTCCGGAGCATATAAAAAACGGGAACAGCGTCGGCACGATCATCTCAAAACACAAATTCAGAGCGTCGCGCGAATAGTCTATCGCCTTCTGCGCGTTCGCGACAAGCAGCGCGACCGTCCCCAAAACGAACACCCACAGCAGATATTTTGTTATTTTCAATTCCTTCCTCATAAAAGCACCCCTTCTCACACAATAATACATATTGTACATAAACGCGCAAAATGCACATAAAAATAAAAAAGGGAGTGATCGAGAATGGGAAAGAAGCTGTCGGAGAGAGCAGCCGATGCGTGGGGCGTGCCGAAGGACGTTATAATGGACATGCCGCGCATAACGGTTACGGGCGATAGGGAGATATATATAGAAAACCACCGCGGCATAGCCGGCTTTGACGAAAATTCGATAAGCGTTACGTCGGGTATCGGCAGGGTGACGGTATACGGCGACAACCTAAAAATAGCCGCCGCGCGGCGTGAGGATATACTTATAAGCGGAAGATTCCAAAAAATAGAGTACGAGGTAAAAAATGTTAAATAAGTTCTTTAAATTTTTACGCGGATATGTTATAATAAACGTATATGGCAAAAACGCGCCGCGATTTTTAAGCATATGTCTGCGGCGCGGCTTTCGTATTTACGGCGCGCGGCTGTCGGACAAGGGTATACTAATCGAAATGGATGCGCGCGATTTTATACGTTCGCGCGGCGCGGCGAAAAAGTGCCGCGTAAGGGTACTGATAAAGGAAAAGCATACCGTCCGCCGCGCGGCTTACGCAAGGAGGTACCGAATACCGCTTCTCATAGCCGTTTCGATATGCGTCGTCATTGCGGCGCAGTGCGCCGGACGCATATGGCTTATCGAAATAGACGGCGCGGATGACAAATACATAGACAGCATAACCGCGACGCTCGACGAGATAGGCGTAAAGCGCGGAAACCTCAAAAAAAGCCTGCCCGACGGCATGACGATGAAGAAAAAGCTGCTCGAAGGCACGGACGGTCTCGCGTGGGCGTGGGTGTACATCGACGGCGTAAAGGCGCGCGTGCAGGTGTACGAGAAAATAATACCGCCCTCGGTCGTGGACAAAAGCGAGCCGTGCGACATTGTCGCGTCATGCGACGGCGTTGTGCGCAAAATGACCGTCAAGGCGGGCGAGGAACGCATAAGAGAGGGCGACGCGGTACAAACGGGCGACCTTCTCGTGGCGGGAACCGTCTCGGCGTACCGCGAGGGCGACGCGGAAAAGTACATACTAATCCATTCCATAGCGGAGGTGCGCGCGTACACAGCTCACACCGCGTCGGGCGAATACAAGCTGACACGCGAGGTTCGCACGCCGACCGGCAGACGCAAACGGTGGCGCGTGCTTGAGCTTTTCGGCAAGGCGCTGTCGCTGCCGCACGGAAATGTGACGTACGAAAACTATGACCGCACCGAGAACCGCTTTGAGCTTAACATACCGTTTTTCGGCTACAGCGGCGTGGCGCTCAATACCGTCGAGTTTGACGAGGTAAACGTCACGACCGAGCAGATACCGCTCGAAACGGTGATTGAAAACGCGAAAAACGAGCTTGAGGAAAAAATCGCGAAGGAACTTACACCGGGCGCGCAGCTTGACGACAAGAGCGTTGAATACGAACAGACCGATAATGAAACAATAAAAGTAACCGTAAGGATGAATTTCACTGAAAACATTGCCGCGTCCGTACCTATCGGGGCGGCGGAGGATAAAGGAGAGAAAAATATTGACGACAAGACAGATAGAAGTGCCGCAGGAGATTGATATTGCAAATCTTTTCGGCAGCTTTGACGAGAACGTGAAGCTGTTGGAAAAGACGCTGAACGTAAACATCGCCGCGCGTGACGGCTCGCTTCATATAACGGGCGGCGAGGAAAACGTGGATAAGGCGTTCGACGTTGTGAATATGCTCGTGCAGATCATAGGCAGGGGCGAGAGGGTGGACACGCAGAAGGTGATGTACGCGCTCGAAATGATACAGGAGCATGGCGGCATCGACATAAAAATGATGGGCGACGACTGCATAGCCGTAAGCGTGAAGGGACACCCGATAAAGACAAAAACGCTCGGTCAGAAGCGTTACGTTGAGGCTATAGACAGTAACACCATCATATTCGGCATAGGACCGGCCGGCACGGGCAAGACGTACCTTGCCGTTGCGAGAGCCGTTACGGCGCTTAGGAGCAAGGAGGTAAACCGAATTATTCTGACGCGTCCGGCTGTTGAGGCGGGTGAGAAGCTCGGATTTCTGCCCGGCGATTTGCAAAACAAGGTTGATCCGTATTTGAGACCGCTCTACGACGGAATGTACGAGATGCTCGGCGGCGAGGGATTTTTAAGGTACCAGGAAAAGGGCGTAATCGAGGTAGCACCGCTCGCGTACATGCGCGGCAGAACGCTTGACAACGCGTTTATAATTCTCGACGAGGCGCAGAACACCACGCCGGAGCAGATGAAGATGTTCCTGACGCGTATCGGCTACGGCTCGAAGGCAATCGTGACGGGCGACATTACGCAGATAGACCTTCCGGGCGAAAAGCGCAGCGGACTTAAAGAGGCGATGAAGATACTCAAAGGCATCGAGGGTATAGCGTTCTGCGAGTTCACCGAAAAGGACGTTGTGCGTCACCCGCTCGTGCAGCAGATCATAAAGGCGTACGCGAAGTACGACGAGGAACAGGAGAGGAAGAGAGCGAGACGGAGGAACAATGGTTGACATAATTCTTGAAAACGAGCAGGACGCTCTGCCGGTAACGGAGGAAATCGAAAGCGCGATACGTCGGGTGTGCGAGAGAACGCTTGAGAGCGAGGAATGTGACTTTGACGCGCAGATAAGCGTAACGCTCACGGACGACGAGACGATACGCGAAATAAACAAGGCAAACCGCGGCATAGACAAGCCTACCGACGTTCTGTCGTTCCCGCTGCTTGAATTTGACGAAAACGGCGTAGCCGACGGCGAATACGAAACGGACGGCGAGTGCGTCATGCTCGGCGACATAGTGATTTCAATGGAACGCGCGGCGCGACAGGCGGAGGAATACGGGCACAGCCTGCTGCGCGAGGTATCATTTTTGACGGCGCACTCAATGCTGCACCTTTTGGGCTACGACCACGTTGACGACGCGGAGGGCGAACGCGTGATGAACAAAAAGCAGGAGAGCGTACTCGCGTCTCTCGGCATAACGCGTGACTAAACAAAGTACGGGAGAAAAATATGAAAAAAGAAAACAAACATTTCAAATCGGGTTTCGCGGCTATAATCGGTATGCCGAACGTCGGCAAATCAACGCTTCTTAACGCGATAGTCGGACAGAAGATAGCGATAATATCCGACAAGCCCCAGACGACGCGAAACAAAATACTTGCGGTGTACTCTACCGATGAGGAACAGATAATTTTTACCGATACGCCCGGCATACATAAGCCGCACAACAAGCTCGGGCAGTACATGGTAAACGCCGCCGCATCGAGCATGGACGACACGGACGTGCTTATTTTTGTCGTTGACGCGAGCCGCAGGATACAGGACACGGAGCGCGAAATAGTAAAGAGCATAGACAAAACGGGGCTGCCGTGCATACTCGTGCTTAACAAGGTAGACCTCATGCGCAAGGAAGAGCTTTTGCCGGTCATAGCCGACTATTCGAGCATGTACGGCTTTGACTCGATAGTGCCGATAAGCGCGAAAACGAACGACGGTGTTGACATACTTCTTCGCGACATAGAGGAATATCTGGAGGAAGGACCGGGGTTTTACGATCCCGAAACCGTCACCGACCAGCCGGAAAAGCAGATAGCGGCTGAAATAATACGCGAGAAAATGCTGTGGCTGCTCGATAAGGAGGTGCCGCACGGCGTCGCGATAGAGATAACGAAAATGCAGGAAAAGCCGAAAATAACGAACATATACGCGACGATATACTGCGAGAAAGCGTCGCACAAGGGTATTATTATAGGAAAGAACGGCGAGATGCTCAAAAAAATCGGCACGATGGCGCGCGGCGACATAGAGAAAATGCTTGACAAAAAGGCGTATCTCGAATTGTGGGTAAAGGTAAAGCCCGACTGGCGCAACAGCGATTATTTAATTAAAAATTTCGGCTTAAAAAATGAATAGCAAATAGTGACAGTATAACCTCCGCTGCAAAGGACAAACATAAAAACACTACATTATCGGAGGTTACGGAAATGAACGAGGAAACGGAAATTGCAATCGAGCCGGTGACGCAGACAGGCAATAACTGGGACACCTTTTTGCAGACAGGCAATATAGAGTCGTACCTGTTATACAAGTGGGCGTCGGGCTGCTATGACGACGAGGAAAAGGAAAATCCATGGCGCAAATCAGGACGAAGGGTATTATCATAAGACAGACCGATTACGGCGAAGGTCACAGGATGCTCAGCATATTTACCGAGGACTGCGGTATAGTGAAGGCGGTAAGCTACGGCGCGGGAAAGTCGAGAAGCAAAGCTGCCGCCTCCGGTCAGTTCCTCTGCTGGGCTGATTTTGAATTGTCGTCAAAGGTGAACGGCGATATTATGACCGTCCGCTCGTCCGACACAATAGACGCGTTCCTGCCGGTTACGGAGGATATAAAAAAGCTTTCGCTCTGCGCGTACCTCGCGGATATAACGTACGGGATTTTGGGTTCGGGCAATCCGGACGCAAGGCTTCTGCATATTTTCCTCAACTGTGTGTACGCCCTCGCGTATAAGAACGAGGACATGGCAAAGGTCAAGGCGGTGTACGAGCTTAAAATGATGTGCGCCGAGGGGTATATGCCGAGCCTCACAGGCTGCGCGTCATGCGGGGAAGGCGAACCGTACGCGTTCGACCTCGAAAAGGGTGGGACGGTATGCAGAAAGTGCGGCGGGAAAAATACGGTAAAGCTCGACGGCGCGCTGTATCGTGCGCTTTCGTATATAGTGTCGTCGGAGGATAAGAAAATGCTGTCGTTTACCGCGTCGGACGACCTTACGGAGCGGCTCGGCTCTCTCGCGGAACGGTACGTCCTGACGCAGCTTGACATAAACCCGAAAAGTCTTGCCTACTACAAAACAATGCTCAAAATGTAGCGTATTTTGCCAAAGGTTTACATAAATTTCACAGTGAAAAACGGCTATTTAAGCGATGTTTTAGTCAAATTACATAAATCACCCGAAATAGAAAAAAACTTCTTGCATTCCTACGCGTATTGGTATATAATATTACGGTATTTAAGATTAAATTTCGCGGAGGTGTGCAAGAAGTGCCAAACATTAAGTCGGCAAAGAAGAGAGTAAGAGTAGCCGAAAAGAAGACGCTCATAAATCTCTCTCACAAAACGGCTCTCAAGACGGCGATAAAGAAGTTTGAAACGGCTGTCAGTGAGGGCGACAAGGAGAATGTACAGGCTTTGTTTAACGACGCGGTCAAGAAGCTTGACAAGGGCGTAAGCCAGGGTATTCTCCATAAGAACAACGCTGCAAGAAAGAAGTCGCAGCTTGCTCTTAAACTCGCAAAAATATCATAAGAAACAAAAAGAAGCCCAGAGGGCTTCTTTTTTTACATATATTTTAATTGTTGTGTTATAATAGTATTGACAAAGTATGTATAACGGCTGTATAATATAATTAAAGGAGGCGATAATATGGCTGCAGTAAGTACAACCATTAAAATTGATTCGGCTTTGAAACAGGAATCGCAGAAGCTTTTTGAAAGTCTCGGACTAAATTTAAGCACGGCTGTGAATATATTTCTCAGACAGGCTGTCCGCGAACAGGCTATTCCTTTTCGTCTTGAAATGACAACGCCGAATTCCGAAACGCTGAGGGCAATAGCCGAGACAAGGCAGGGAGTCGGTTTAAGCCACGGATTTTCTTCCGTTGCGGAGTTAATGGAGGATTTGGATGCTGACGATTAAATACCATAGTATCTTTAAGAAGGATTATAAGCGTATTAAAAAACGGGGATACGATAAAAGACTGCTTGAGAAGGTTATAGGGATGCTTGCGGAAGAAAAACCGCTTCCCGCTGAATATAAAGATCACAGTCTTAGCGGAGCATACCGAGGCTGTCGGGAATGTCACATTACTCCCGACTGGCTTTTGGTTTACGAAATTGACGGAGAAAATCTTATTCTCTATCTAACCCGAACCGGAACTCACAGCGATATATTTTGAAAAAGCACAGCTTAACAGGCTGTGCTTTTTGTCTTATGACGGCTAACAACCACTTTCCATATAATTTATGAATAATTTGTTAAAAGTTGAATGAACCGCTTGACTTTTCCGTATAATAATGGTATCTTATACTTGTTAGCACTCGACGGGAATGAGTGCTAACAAAGAAACCGATTGAAAGGACGGATTGCAAATGGATTTAAGCGACAGGAAAAAGAAAATCCTTCAGGCAATCATTGACGAATACATCGGTACGGCGGAGCCGGTCGGCTCGCGCGCAATCTCAAAAAAGGAAAATCTCGGACTTTCGAGCGCGACAATACGCAACGAAATGGCTGATCTGGAGGAAATGGGCTACCTGATTCAGCCCCACACCTCGGCGGGCAGAATACCGTCGGACGAGGGCTACCGTTTCTACGTAAACTCGCTTATGCGCGACTACAAAATAGGCATGGACGCGGTGGCGCAGCTTCAAAGCATGCTTGAAAGCCGCGTGAGCCTGCTCGATAAGCTCATACGCTACGCGGGCGCGATAGCGTCGAACCTCACCGAGTACACCACGGTAATATCCGCGCCGAAGGACGACGACAGCGAGATTAAAAAGGTGGACGTTGTGGCGGTCGAAAGCCACACGGTCATGCTGATTGTCGTGACGCGCAGGGTAAGGAGCGCGTCGGTGAACGTAAACCTGTCGGGCGAGGGCTGCGAAAGACTTGCGCAGCTGATAAACAAGTCGCTTGCCGGCATGAAGCCGCGCGAGGTCACACGAGATACCATCGAAGAAATAAAGGACGGCGCGAAGGGATTTATTAAGGACAGCGCACTCGATAAAATACTCGGCTGCCTGTACGATACGGTGACGGCTGACGCGGAAACGGAGATATACGTCACGAACGCGAATTCGATTCTGCGTTATCCCGAATTTGCCGACGTTGAGAAAGCGCGCGATATGCTGTCGTTCCTCGATGACAAGGAGAAACTCAAAAAGCTTGCGGCAGCCGACACGGGCGAGGGTATCAACGCCACGATAGGCAAGGAAAACGATTTTGAAATTTTACAGGACAGCTCGCTCGTCAGCATGAACTACACTCTGCCGTCCGGCGGAGCGGGCAAGCTGACGGTCATAGGCCCGAAGCGGATGAACTATTCAAAGGTGTTCGCGAGTCTCGATTTAATTTCAAATGAGATAGAAAAGCTTGTAAACTACTACATGAACGGCAGTTAAGGAAAGGAGAATACCGTATAAATGAGTGAAAAGGAAAAGGCGGAAAACGCGCAGCAGGGCGAGACGGAGGAGGTAAAGGAAACCTCCGAAGCGACGGAAACACCCGAAACGTCCGCCGAGGACAAATTAAAGGAGCAGACCGATAAATACATGCGTCTGTACGCCGAGTTTGACAATTTCCGAAAGCGCAGTCAGCGCGAAAAGGATATGCGTTACGGCGACGCGGTGATAGACGCGGCTGCGGCGATACTTCCGATAGGCGACAATTTGGAGCGGGCGCTTAAAACCGAGGTTGAGTCCGAGGATGCGGTAAAGCTAAAAGAGGGCGTCGAAATGGTTTTGAAGCAGTTCGGCGAAACGCTCGAAAAGCTCGGTGTTAAGCCGATAAAAGCCGAGGGCGAACAGTTCGATCCCAACCTTCACAACGCGGTGATGCACGTTGAGGACGACACCATAGACGACAACACCGTTGTGGAAGAGCTTATGAAGGGCTACGAATACAAGGACGGACGCGTCGTGCGCCACAGCATGGTAAAGGTCGCGAACTGACGCGCGTTTGGAACATATTAAAAATCAAGGACATAAAATTTAGGAGGAATATAAAATGGGAAAGATTATAGGTATTGACCTGGGTACAACAAACAGCTGCGTGGCGGTCATGGAGGGCGGAAACCCCACCGTTATCACGAACAGCGAGGGAGCGAGAACAACCCCGTCGGTTGTCGCGTTCCAGAAGGACGGCGAAAGAATAGTGGGACAGGTGGCGAAGCGTCAGGCGGTTACGAACGCGGCGAGAACCATTATGTCCATAAAGCGTAAAATGGGTACGGCTGAAAAGGTTACTATAGACGACAAGTCCTACACGCCGCAGGAAATATCGGCGATGATTTTGTCGAAGCTTAAGCAGGACGCTGAAAGCTACCTCGGCGAACCCGTAACGCAGGCGGTCATTACCGTTCCGGCGTACTTTAACGACTCGCAGAGACAGGCGACGAAGGACGCGGGCAAAATCGCCGGTCTTGAGGTAATGAGAATAGTAAACGAGCCTACGGCTGCGGCGCTCGCGTACGGCGTGGGTGAGAAGGATCAGAAGATAATGGTATACGACCTCGGCGGCGGCACGTTCGACGTTTCGATCCTCGATATTTCCGAGGGCGTGTTCGAGGTGCTTTCGACAAACGGCGATACGCACCTTGGCGGCGACGACTTCGACCAGAGAATTATCGACTACCTCGTTGCCGAGTTTAAGAAGAGCGACGGCGTAGACCTTTCGGGCGACAAGATGGCTATGCAGCGTCTTAAGGAAGCGGCGGAAAAGTCGAAGATAGAGCTTTCAACAACGACAACATCGAACATCAACCTGCCGTTCATCACAGCCGACGCGTCTGGCCCCAAGCACATGGATATCACACTCACAAAGGCAAAGTTTGACGAGCTTACGGCTGATTTGGTAGACAGAACGCTCACAAGCATAAGAAACGCTATGCGCGACGCTTCGATAAGTGCGTCGCAGATCGACGAGGTGCTGCTCGTGGGCGGCTCGTCGAGAATACCTGCTGTTCAGGAAGCCGTTAAGAAGGAAATGGGCAAAGAGCCGAACAAGGGCATTAACCCCGACGAGTGCGTAGCCGTGGGCGCGGCGAGACAGGCGGCAGTCCTCGCGGGCGACAGCTCGCAGGATATACTTCTGCTTGACGTAACGCCGCTGTCGCTCGGTATTGAAACGCTGGGCGGCGTGTTCACAAAGCTCATCGAGAGAAACACGACAATACCGACCTCAAAATCGCAGGTGTTCTCAACGGCTGCCGACGGTCAGACCTCGGTTGAGGTACACGTTCTCCAGGGCGAGAGAGAAATGGCGCAGTACAATAAGACGCTCGGACGGTTCAACCTTACAGGCATAGCTCCCGCACCGCGCGGCGTGCCGCAGATCGAGGTTACGTTCGACATCGACGCTAACGGTATAGTGAACGTAAGCGCGAAGGATTTGGGTACGGGCAACGAGCAGAAGATTACGATTACCGCCTCGACAAACCTCAGCGATGAGGATATTGACAAGGCGGTCAAGGAAGCCGAGAAGTACGCCGAGGAGGATAAAAAGCGCAAGGAGGACGTTGAGATAAGAAACAACGCCGAAACGCTTGTGTACCAGTGCGAGAAGGCGGTTAAGGACGCCGGCGACAAGATTGACGACGCGACAAAGAGCATGGTTGAGGGCGAGGTAAACAAGGTCAAGGAAGCGCTTAAGGGTACGGACAGCGCGGCGATCAAGGCTGCCACTGACGCTTTGCAGGAAAAGTTCTACTCGGTAGCGCAGCAGATGTACAGTCAGGCGAATCCGCAGGGCGCAGATCCCAACGCGGGAGCAAACCCGCAGGGCGCAGATCCGAACGTGTACGAAGCGGACTACACCGAGGTTGACAACGATAATCAGTAAAACGCGCGGGACTGCCACACGGCAGTCCCCGTTTGCGGTAAATTATGATTTATCGGTGTATTAACGGCGAGCGGTACACATCGTGAGCCTCCCCTCGAGGGGAGGTGGCATCGCGAAGCGATGACGGAGAGGTGGCAATGAAATTTTTAAAAGACCACCTCTCAGTCGGCTCCGCCGACAGCTCCCCTCAAGGGGAGCCTTCCGTAGGGGCGACCCTTGCGGTCGCCCGCATTTGCGCCGCTAAATCACAATTTACACACAAACAAAAAACCTCTTTACAAACCAAACCAAATTTAGTATAATATCACAGGCAGGTGAAAAAATTGGCGGACAAAAGAGATTATTACGAAGTCCTTGGCGTTCAGAAGGGCGCGTCGGACGATGAAATAAAAAAGGCGTTCCGCAGAAAGAGCAAGGAGTACCACCCCGACCTTCACCCCGGCGACAAAGAAGCCGAGGAAAAGTTCAAGGAGGTAAACGAGGCTTATCAGGTTCTTTCCGACGCGGACAAGAGAGACAAGTACGACCGATTCGGTCACGCGGGCGTAGATCCCAACTTCGGCGCGGGCGGCGGCTTTAACGGCGGCGGCTTCGGCGGCTTCGATTTCGGGGATATATTCGGCGATATATTCGGCGGCGGCTTCGGCGGCGGACGAACGAGAAACGGCTCAAAACGCGGAGCGGACATACGTCAGGTGATAGACATCACATTTGAGGAAGCGGCGTTCGGCTGCTCGAAAAAAATAAACGTGACGGCGCAGGAAAAGTGCGAGTCGTGCGGCGGTACGGGCGCGAAAAAGGGTACGCCCGTCGAAACGTGCCAGAACTGTCACGGCACGGGACGCGTGCAGACGAGGCAGCGCACGATTCTGGGCTACATGACTACGGAAACGGTCTGCCCTCAGTGCCGGGGCGACGGTAAAATCATAAAAGAACCGTGCCGCGACTGCCGCGGAACGGGCGTTGTCCGCAAGAACAAGACGATAGAGGTTCAGATACCGCCGGGCATCGACAACGGTCAGACAATCCAGCTTTCCGGCAAGGGTGAAGCCGGAGCGAAAGGCGGGCCTAACGGCGATTTGCTTATAACGGTGCGCGTACGTCCGCACGAGATATTCAAACGCGACGAGTACGACGTGTATATAGATATGCCGATAACGTTCGCACAGGCGGCGCTCGGCGCGAAAATACAAGTGCCGACGCTTGACGGCGCGGTCGAGTTCACAATTCCCGAAGGCACGCAGACGGGTTCAAAATTCCGCATGAAGGGCAAGGGAATACCGTATCTGAGAAGTAAGTCGCGCGGCGACGAGTACGTAACGGTGACGGTCGAAGTGCCGCGCAATTTAAGCTCACGTCAAAAGGAAATGCTCCGCAGCTTCGATGAGGACAGGAACTATAAGCAAAAGAAATCGTTTTACGATAAAATGAAAAACATATTCAAATAAAACACGAGGAGAGATACTATGCAGCCCAATATATACGAGCTTTCAAAAATGACAAAGGACCGGTACGACTTCATAATGAAGCGCGCGGAGCTTGACATAACCGAGCAGATGAAGGTCGCGAAGGAGGTTTCGGACGACATCAAAAACCGAGGCGACGCGGCGGTGCTCGAATACACAGCGAAATTTGACCGCGTTCATCTTACGGCAGATCAGATGAAGGTTAAGCCGGAGGAAATCGAAGCCGGTTACAACCGTCTTGACAAGGAAACGCGCGAGGCGATAGAGTACGCGTACAAAAACATTTACGATTTCCACGAGAAGCAGCTCCCCGAGGAAATGTGGTTCACGATGGTGGACGACGGTCTTATGGTCGGCGAGAAAACAACGCCGATAGTCGACGTTTGTCTGTACGTTCCGCACGGCAAGGGCAGCTTCCCGTCGGTTTTATGTATGCTCGGTATTCCGGCGGTCGTTGCGAAAGTGCCGAAAATCGTCGTTGTAACGCCTCCGAACGAAAAGGGCGAGGTTGACGACGCTATACTCGCGGCTGCGAAAATTATCGGTATCACAGAGATATATAAGGTCGGCGGCATTCAGGCGATAGCGGCTGTCGCGTACGGAACGGAAACGATTCCGAAGTGCCACAAGGTAATAGGTCCGGGCAACAGCTACGCCACAGCGGCAAAGCGCGTTCTCGCAAGTCAGATCGACGCCGGACTTCCGGCAGGCCCGAGCGAGATAATCGTTCTCGCCGACGAAAAAGCCGATCCCGAAAAGGTCGCGCTCGACTGGATGATAGAGGCGGAACACGGCCCGGACAGCGCGGCGCTTCTCGTAACGCACTCAAAGGAACTCGTTGACGCGGTTATCCCGATCGTGAACCGCCAGCTTGAAAAAATATCGCCCAAGCGCAAGGAATTTATCGAAACAAACCTCACCACCTACGGCGGCGTGATTTTGACAAACTCACTCGACGAGTCTATCGCGTTCGTGAACGACTACGCGCCGGAGCATATGGAGGTAATGACTGAAAAGCCGTTCGACACGCTCCCGAAAATCAAAAACGCGGGCGAAATACTTCTGGGCGACTACACGCCCGTTACGCTCTGCAACTTTGTTTTGGGTCCCAACGCGATACTCCCGACGGGCGGCTTCGCGAAAACGTATTCGTCGGTAAGCGTGCAGGATTTCTTAAAGCGCTCGTCCGTCGGCTACGCGTCGAAGGACGGATTTGAAAAGGTAAGGGACTACGCGTACAGATTCGCGAAGGTAGAGGGATTTGACACTCACGGCTTAGCCGTAAAGGAGAGAAAATAATCATGGATAAGGTACAGGTTACTCGAAAAACCACGGAATCGGAAATGAAGGTCGTGTTCGATTTTTCACCGATCAAGCCCGACTACAGAAAGAATATAAAAACACCGCTGCCGTTTCTCAGTCACATGATCGAGCATATCGCGTGGCGCGGCGGATTTAATATTGAAACCGACATAAAGCTCGACGAGTTCACGCTTACGCACGTTGTATGCGAGGATCTCGGCATGGCTATGGGCAAGGCGGCGCGCGAGTATGTTCAAAAAACCGACGGCGCTGCCGGCTTCGGCGACGCGGTCGGCATTATCGACGAGGCGAAAGCAGAGTGCGCGGTAAGCTTTGAGGACAGAGCGTACATAGACATCGACTACCACGGCAACACACCGGCGGCGAAGGTCGAGGGTATGGACAGCGAGGATCTGGAAACGTTCCTCGAGGGCTTTGTCCAGGGCGCTATGTGTACGCTGCACATAGATTTGCAGAAAGGTCACAACGGACACCACATTTGGGAAGCGATTTACAGAAGCGTCGGCTCGGCTTTGAACCGCGCGTTCTCGGTAAGCGAGGCGCGCAAGGGCATGACGAGCGGCGTTGCCGGTAAGATCGAGTGGACAGTTGAATAACGAAACGGCTGCGCGGCGCAGCCTTTTTCGTTTACATAAACAAAAACGGAGGATACTCATATGGATTTGCTTGAAGTCGGCAAGATAGTCAACACCCACGGTCTGCGCGGCGAGGTAAAGGTCGTGCCGTGGACGGACTACCCCGAGCAGTTTGAGGATATAGAATACGCGTACGTGAAAACGAAGGACGGCTGCGAGCGCCTTACCTTGAGCGGCGTGAAGTACCAGAAAGGCAACATCATAGTGCGTTTTAAGGAAATAACCGACATAAACGACGTGGAAAAGTACAAAAACCGCGTGCTGTACGCGGAGCGCGGTATGCTCGGCGAGCTGCCCGACGGCGTTTACTATATCGCCGACCTCATAGGTCTTACGGTCGTGACAGACGACGGACGCGAAATCGGTAAAATTTCCGACGTTAT
Source organism: uncultured Clostridia bacterium (assembly GCA_947624485.1). Lineage (GTDB taxonomy): Bacteria > Bacillota > Clostridia > UBA1381 > UBA1381 > Hominilimicola. The sequence goes on along the minus strand of CANQKM010000004.1, from coordinate 96,948 downwards.
AAACACCGGCGCGAGCGATATATACGAGGTAAAGCGTGAGGGTATGAAGGATCTGCTCATACCCGTGACGGACGAAACGGTGCTTGACGTGGATATTGACGGCGGCAGCGTGACGGTGCATCTTATCGACGGTTTGGAGGACTTATAATGAAATTTGACGTTCTGACGCTTTTTCCCGCGATGCTCGAAGCCGTACTCGGCGACAGCATAATCGGCAGAGCGCGCGAAAACGGCATAATAGAACTGAATTTTACCGATATACGCGATTACACAAAAAACAAGCACCGCAAGGTCGACGACTACCCATACAGCGGCGGCGGAGGGATGCTGATGTCGCCGCAGCCGGTGTACGACGCGTACAAGGCTGTGACGGAGGGACTTGACTACAAGCCGCGCACCATATACATGTCGCCGCAGGGCAGGGTGTTTGATCAGTCCGTCGCGAAGGAGCTTGCGAAGGAAGAGCATATAGTGCTGCTGTGCGGTCACTACGAGGGCGTTGACCGCCGCGTCATAGACGAGATAGTGGACGAGGAAATTTCCATAGGCGATTTCGTTTTAACCGGCGGCGAGATACCCGCTATGGCAGTGATAGACGCAGTGTCGCGCCTTATACCGGGCGTGCTTGCTGCCGACAGCTCGTATGAGAACGAGTCGCACTATTCGGGACTGTTGGAGTATCCGCAGTACACGCGTCCGCAAGAGTGGCACGGCGTTGAGATACCCGAGGTTTTAATATCGGGACACCACGCGAATATAGAGAAGTGGAAAAGGGAGCAGTCACTTATCGAAACCTTAAAGAAACGTCCCGATATGCTTGAAAACGCGGAGCTTACAGACGATGACCGCGCTTTTCTGGAACATTATAAAAACAAAAAGACTTAAACGCTTGGTTTAAGTCTTTTTTATTTTACGAAGCCTGTTTGTCGTAATCTGCGCCGCAACGCCGGTGAACGCGCCCGTGATAATCGCCGAAATTATGAGGAACGGCGCGTACCACAGCACGTACGCGCTGCCGATAACGATACACGCGACCGTCAGCTGCCCGGCGTTATGCCCGACCGCGCCAAGCACGCTCACAACCCACATTCGGTTTTCACCGAGACGGAGCGACGCGAGAGCGGTAACGGCAAAGCAGACAAGACCGCCTGCCATACTATACAAAAATCCCGCCATACCGCCGGAGAATACGCTTGCAATAATGATACGGAGTGTTAGTATCACAAACGCTTCTTTCCGTCCCAAAATGTATACGGCGATCAGCGTTATAATGTTCGCGAGTCCGAGCTTTACGCCCGGTATCGGCACGAGCGGCGGTATAAACGACTCCGCGACGAATATTACGAGCGCGAGCGACAACATGAGCGCCATGACCGTAAGCTTTTTTACATTCACTGCGCATCGCCTCCCGTCACCGCGTCAATGCCGCCGCTGCCATCGGTGACGACGACGGTCAGTTTGTTGGGAAGGCACACTATGGGCGGCTGCGCGCCGCTTATAAACCCTCTTTTGACGCATATTTTATCGGGGCAGTCCGCGCTCACAACGGCTATGCGCCCGTTTTCAACCCTTACCGTGTTTTCGCCGCCGTCCTTTGACGTGACGGTAAACTCGTAGGGGGTTTTTACGTTTTCCAAATCCACAATTCGCACCGTTTCACCGTCCGAGAGGATTTTTGCGGTTTTACCGTGCGGCGCGGTGTTTGCGCGGCACACTATAACTATCGCGCACACGGCGGCGATCAACGCGAACGCGCCGATCCACGCGAGGTTTTTCTTAAGCTCCGCCATCCGCGTCCTCCTTCGGCAAAATCCTTGTCACGCGCGGCGTGTACCTACGCTTTAGACGCTTGTCCGACAGTATCAGTATCACGAATATAACAGCCATGAGCAAAAATCCCGCCGCCGCCGATACAAGCTCGTTTTTTGATATTGCGTACGCGGCGAAATATCCGAGTATCAGCGCCGCCACCGGCACAATATAAACGAGCGCAGCCGCGCCGAGGATTTTATTGTCAGCCATATCTATGCAAACAGCGTCGCCGACGGATGCGTTTGCGGTATTTTCGGCTTTTACCGTCGCAGTAATACCCGGACAAAGTCCGCACGACGCGCAGCTTTCGCCGCATGACGACGAGCGCGTAATTTCGATTTCAGCCGTTTTTCCGCTCACGCTTTTAACAATACCGCTCTGAAGCATTTTACCACCCCGTAACATATTTACATTCGCTTCTAATTATAATATACCGTCATATTTCTTTCAAGTATATATTGAAAAAAATATTTAATTATGATACAATAACTATAGCTATGTATTAAAGCAAAGCGAAAAAGGAAGGTGTAACAATGGCAGCAACATTCAAAGGCGGCTTTCATATACGCGACCGCAAGGAGCTGACAAATGAAAAACAAACAGTTCGGCTGCCCGACTGCGATATGCACATCTACCCGATGCGTCAGCATATCGGCGCGCCGTTAAAGGCGCTCGTCAGTGTGGGCGATAAGGTAAAGGTCGGACAAAAAATCGCCGACAGCGGAGAATTCGTTTCCGCGCCGGTTCATTCGTCGGTTTCGGGCACGGTCACGGATATAAAGCCGTATTTTCATGACAGCGGCTCGATGGTGGAGGCGATATTTGTCGAGAACGACAAGGAGTATACCGTGTCGGACGACGTTTGCCCGAAGGATTACAAGAGCATGAACCATGACGAGCTTTTGTCCGTCATACGCGAAGCGGGCATTGTCGGCATGGGCGGCGCGGGCTTCCCGACGCACGTCAAACTTTCGCCGAAGCAGAAGGTCGATTACATAATCGTGAATGGTGCGGAGTGCGAGCCGTACATAACGAGCGACCACCGCTACATGCTCGAAAACGCGGACGATATAATCTACGGCTTAAAGGTAGCCATGAAGGTGCTTGACCTTAAGGACGGCTATATCGGTGTGGAGCTTAACAAAAGGAACGGAATAGAGGCTGTGAAAGCGTCGAAGGAATACGGGGAAAACATACATATAATCGAATTAAAGACGAAGTACCCGCAGGGCGCGGAAAAGCAGCTCATAAAGGCGATAACCGGCAGAAACGTGCCTGCCGGCGGACTTCCGGCGGACGCGGGCGCGGTCGTAATAAACGTCGCGACTGCCGTCGCGATTGCGAACGCGTTTAAGACGGGACTTCCGGCGATAGAGAAAAACGTCACTGTGTCGGGCGACGCGGTGAAAAATCCGTCGGTGTTCCGCGTGCGCACGGGCGTGCCGGTATCGTTCCTGATAGAACAGGCGGGCGGCTTTGCAAACGCGCCGGAAAAAATCATTTCGGGCGGCCCGATGATGGGTATATCGCAGTACAACATAGATTACCCCGTCACAAAAACCACCTCGTCGGTACTCACGATAACGAAGGCGGAAAAGACGTACGACCCCGACGCTCCGTGCATACGCTGCGGAAGGTGCGTTGACCACTGCCCGATGCGGCTCATGCCGATGAAGCTCGTGCAGGCGTCAAAAAAAGACGACGTGGATATGGCGCAGAAGTACAACGTGCTTGAATGTATCGAGTGCGGACTTTGCTCCTACATATGCCCCGCAAACAAAAACCTGCTCCAGTTTATCAGAATGATAAAGCCGGAGGTAATGAAAAAGGTAAGGGAGGAAAAGAACAATGGAAAATAATCTCATAATGTCCTCCTCGCCGCACATTCACACTAATTCCACGACACAGAAAATAATGCTCGACGTGATAATCGCGCTGCTTCCGGCGGCTGTCGCGGGCGGACTGCTGTTCGGGATCTACTCGACAATCGTCCTCGCGAGCGCGGTAATATCGGCTGTACTCGCGGAGTGGATATTTGAAAAACTGCTCAAAAAGCGCAATACAACGGGCGATTTGAGCGCGGTTGTGACGGGACTTTTACTCGGACTCAACATGCCGCCGCGCATACCGATATGGATGGTGTGCGTAGGCTCGGCGTTCGCGATAGTGATAGTAAAGCAGATGTTCGGCGGACTCGGCAAGAACTTTGTAAACCCCGCCCTCGCGGCGCGCTGCTTCATGCTAATAGCGTGGACGGGCGCGATGACGAGCTTCCAGACACCGTTTGACGCGGTAACGACCGCGACGCCGCTTGCAATAATGAAAAGCGGCGCGGAGGGAACAATGCCGTCTCTCATGCAGTGCTTTGTCGGCATGAAGGCGGGTACTATCGGCGAAACATCGGCTATAGCGCTTATTATAGGCTTTATATACCTGCTCGCGCGGCGCGTGGTAAGCATAAAGATACCGCTTGCGTACATAGCGTCATTCGCGGCTTTGACATTCCTTTTCGGCAAGGATGCGTTCGACGCGCAGTATCTCGCGTACCAGCTTCTGACGGGCGGACTTCTTCTGGGCGCGTTCTTCATGGCGACCGACTACACGACAACGCCGACGACGCATCTCGGCATGATAATATTCGGTATAGGCTGCGGCGTTCTGACGTTCCTGATAAGACGGTTCGGCGGTTATCCCGAGGGCGTGTCGTTCTCGATACTTCTGATGAACCTTGCCGCGCCGCTTATCGAGCGCTATACCGTCCCGAAATCCTTCGGAAACAGAGGAGGTGCGCGTAAATGAGCGAAAAGTTGGACGTAAAGGAAATTATAAAGGTGGGCGCGATACTGTTTGTGATAACCGCGCTCGCGGCGGCGCTTCTGGGCTTTGTAAACGCGAAAACCGCGCCGCTCATAGCCGAAAACAACATTAAAAAGGAGCAGACGGCACTCAAAGCCGTAATGCCCGACGCGGCTGACTTTAAAGAAATTGAGCTTACTCCCGAACTGAAAAACGTCGAAGACGGCAGGGGAGAGATAACGAAGGCTTACGCCGCTCTCGACCAAAGCGGCAGAGTTACGGGCGCGTGCGTCATAACCGAAACGAGCGGCTACGACATAGGCATACAGACCGTAACCGGCGTAAACGAGGATAAGACGGTCGCGGGCGTTGAAATCATATCGCTTAACGAAACGCCCGGTCTCGGCGCGAAGGCGACAGACGCGTCGTTCCGCGAACAGTACACCGGCAAGAGCGCCGGAATAGGCGTTTCAAAATCGGGCGCGACCGACGCCGATATACAGGCGATTTCCGGCGCGACGCTTACCTCAAGGGGCGTAACGAACGGAGTAAACATCGCACTTGACGCAGCGGAGATCATACTGGAAGGGGGTAACGGATAATGGCTGACGAAAACAAGAAAACTGCAATGTCCGTATTCAAAAACGGACTGTTTACCGAAAACCCGACGTTTATGCAGCTGCTCGGCATGTGTCCGACGCTCGCCGTCACAACGAGCCTTCAAAACGGCTTGGGAATGGGCTTGTCGGCAACGGCTGTCCTTATCTGCTCGAACCTTCTCATATCGCTTTTGAGAAAGATAATTCCCGACAAGGTGAGAATAGCGGCGTACATAGTAATTATAGCGGCGTTCGTAACGGTGATCGACATGTCGCTGCAGGCGTTTATGCCCGACCTCGCGTCGTCGCTGGGGTTGTTTATACCGCTTATAGTCGTAAACTGCATAATCCTTGCGCGCGCGGAGGCGTTCGCGTCGAAAAACGGGCCGTGGCACAGCGCGGTCGACGGTCTCGGCATGGGACTCGGCTTTACGGGCGCACTCTGCATTATATCCGCGATACGCGAAATACTCGGCGCGGGTACGATATGGGGAATAACGCTCTACGGCACGCACGTGCAGCCGGCGACGATAATGATAATGGCTCCGGGCGGCTTTATCGTACTCGGACTGCTTATCGGAACGATAAACTTCGTCGTGAAAAAAACAAAGAAGGGGGCGGATAAATAATGGCTGTTCAGATTGTATCGATACTTTTGTCCGCGCTCCTTACGGAAAACTTCGTAATGGTGAAATTCCTCGGAATATGCCCGTTCCTCGGAGTGTCAAAAAAGACGGAAACGGCGTTCGGCATGGGTATGGCAGTCACGTTCGTAATGGCTCTCGCCTCGGCGTTTACGTGGCTTGCAAACAAGTTTCTGCTCATACCGTTCGGACTCGATTACCTGCAGACGATACTGTTTATACTGATTATCGCGGGACTTGTGCAGTTTGTGGAGATGTTTATAAAGAAGTCGCTGCCGTCACTGTATAACGCGCTCGGAATTTACCTTCCGCTTATAACGACAAACTGCGCGGTACTCGGCGTGACGCTGTTAAACGTGCAGAACTACGCGGACAGCTTCATATTCTCACTGCTTAACGGAACGTTCTCGGCACTCGGCTTCACGCTCGCGATAGTTTTAATGGCGGGCATAAGAGAGTATCTCGACGAGGACGCCGTGCCGGAGTGCTTCCGCGGCTTCCCGATAGCCCTTTTGACGGCCGGACTTATGTCGATAGCGTTTATGGGCTTTTCGGGCTTCTCAATCGGTTAAATCGGAAATGAATCGCAAAACGCAATTTGCGTAATGGAGGAATAAAATGAACACAGCAAATATAATTTCCGCGGTATGCGTTGTCGGCGGAACAGGTCTTTTGTTCGGACTTCTTCTCGCGTTTGCCGCGCACATATTCGCCGTTAAAAAGGACGAGCGCGCGGAGCGTATCACCGAGGTGCTGCCCGGCGCGAACTGCGGCTCGTGCGGCTACGCGGGCTGCTCGGCTTACGCGGAGGCGGTCGTAAATGACGGCGCGCCTGTAAATGCCTGTACCGTCGGCAAAGCGCCGGTGGCGCAGAAGATAGCCGACATAATGGGCGTTGAAGCGGGCGAGGTACAGGAGGTCGTCGCGCGCGTAATGTGCGCCGGCGACAGAGCGTCCGTGGTGTACAAATTTGATTACAAGGGAATAAAAGACTGCGCCGCGGCGGCAAAATTTGCCGGCGGAGCAAAAAAATGCGAAAGCGGCTGTCTCGGTCTCGGTCACTGCGCGAACGTATGCCCGTTCGGCGCGATCAAGATTAAGAACGGCGTAGCCGTCGTTGACGACACGCTCTGTCAGGCGTGCGGCAAATGTATAAAGGAATGCCCGAAGCATATTATAAGGCTCGTGCCGAAAAACCAGCGTCACTGGGTTCTTTGCTCAAATCCCGAAATGGGAAAATTTGTCAATCAATACTGCAAAAAGGGCTGTATCGGCTGTAAATTATGCGAAAAAGAGTGTCATTTTGACGCTATACATGTGGTGGACAATCATGCTATAATAGATTACGGCAAATGCAAAAACTGCGGCTTGTGCGCGAAAAAGTGTCCGCGCGGCGTAATAATGTCCGTGCCGCGTGAAAACGGCGCAAAAACGCAGGTCGTAACTACGGCTAACTAAAGTTGTTTGTGACTTTAGCATAACAGACACACAAAAAACTATATCAATTCGACAAAAATAAATTACCATATAGAAAATTGTCTTGCGGTGTGATACAATATTATAGTGCGGTTGATTGTTAAATAATTATCAATTTAACGCGCAAAAATTAAAGATGTTGATTTTGTATAACAATAATATATATGGAGGTTACAAAATGGCTGAGAAGAAACAGACTGTTCCTTTCTCGGGAACAAAGGAGCAGGAGGAAAAGCTGATGCAGGTCATCGCCGAACACAGAGACGATCCGGGCGCGACGATGCCGCTTTTGCAGAAGGCTCAGGAGATTTACGGCTATCTTCCTCGGGAAGTGCTTAAAAAAATCTCTGACGAGACGATGATACCGCTCGAAAAGCTGTACGGCGTAGCAACATTCTATTCGCAGTTCTCGCTGAACCCGAAGGGCAAGTACAGAATAAGCGTTTGCCTTGGTACGGCATGCTACGTAAAGGGCAGCGGCGACATTTACAACGCGCTTACCGAAAAGCTCAACATATCGGGCGGCGAATGTACGCCGGACGGAAAATTCTCGCTTGACGCGTGCCGCTGCGTGGGCGCGTGCGGACTTGCGCCGGTAATGCTTGTAAACGACGAGGTATACGGCAGACTTACCGTTGACGATGTTGACGATATTCTTGCCAAGTATGAATAAGGAGGCGCGGTATGATTACGATTGAACAGTTAAAGGAAATAAAGGAAAAAGCGCAGCAAACCACATCGAAACGCCGCGTTCACGTGTGCGGCGGCACAGGCTGCACGTCCTCGGGAAGTCCCGCGCTTATCGCTAAACTCGAAGAGGAAATAAAGAAAAACGGACTTGAAAATGAGGTTGAAATCGTAAAGACCGGCTGTTTCGGACTTTGCGCTTTGGGACCTATTATGATAGTACATCCGGAAAACCTGTTCTACTCCATGGTAAAGGAGGAGGACATTCCGAGAATAGTTGAAGAGCATTTGAAGAACGGCAACCCCGTAAAGGAACTTCTCTACGACGAAACGACGAAAGCCGACCACATACTTCCGCTTGAAGAAACGAACTTCTATAAGAAGCAGCACAGAGTCGCGCTTCGCAACTGCGGCGAGATAAGTCCGGAGCATATCGAGCATTACATAGGCAAGGGCGGTTATGAGGCTCTTGCTAAGGTACTGACCGAAATGACGCCGGAGGAAGTAATACAGACGATTTACGACAGCGGACTCCGCGGACGCGGCGGCGCGGGCTTCCCGACGGGACTTAAATGGCGTTTCGCGGCGGCAAACGACGCGGATCAGAAATACGTGTGCTGTAACGCCGACGAGGGCGATCCGGGCGCGTTCATGGATCGTTCGGTGCTTGAAGGCGATCCGCACGTTGTACTTGAGGCAATGGCAATCGCAGGTTACGCGATAGGCGCGACGCAGGGTTATATCTACGTCCGCGCGGAATACCCGATAGCCGTTGAAAGACTGCAGATCGCAATCGGACAGGCGAGAGAACTCGGACTTTTGGGCGACAACATTTTCGGCACGGGCTTTAAGTTTGATATAGAGCTTCGTCTCGGCGCGGGCGCGTTCGTCTGCGGCGAGGAAACGGCGCTTATGACCTCGATAGAGGGTAACAGAGGCGAGCCGCGTTCACGCCCGCCGTTCCCCGCGCTTAAAGGTCTGTTCCAAAAGCCGACCATATTAAACAACGTTGAAACGTACGCGAACGTTCCGCAAATCATTATGAACGGCGCGGACTGGTTCGCTTCAATGGGTACGGAAAAGTCGAAGGGTACGAAGGTATTCGCGCTCGGCGGCAAAATCAACAACACAGGTCTTGTCGAAGTGCCTATGGGTACGACGCTGCGCGAGGTCGTTGAGGAAATCGGCGGCGGCGTGCCGAACGGCAAAAAGTTCAAGGCGGCGCAGACCGGCGGTCCGTCCGGCGGCTGTATACCGGCTGAACATCTCGACATTCCGATAGACTTCGACAACCTCACCGCGATCGGCTCTATGATGGGCAGCGGCGGACTTATCGTAATGGACGAGGACACCTGTATGGTTGACATAGCCAAATTCTTCCTCGAATTTACCGTTGACGAAAGCTGCGGCAAATGTACGCCGTGCCGCGTCGGTACGAGAAGAATGCTTGAGATCCTCACAAAGATAACGAAAGGTCAGGCGACGATGGACGACCTTGACAAGCTCGAGGAGCTGTGCGAGCATCTGCACTCAAACTCGCTCTGCGCTCTCGGTCAGACAGCGCCGAACCCCGTAATATCGACGCTCAAATATTTCCGCGACGAGTACATAGCCCATATCGTGGACAAGAAGTGTCCGGCGGGCGTATGTAAAGACCTTCTCCAGTACAAGATTGACGAGGAGAAGTGTAAGGGCTGCACGCTCTGCGCGAGAAACTGCCCTGTCGGAGCAATTTCCGGCACGGTTAAGGAGCCGCACACGATAGATCCCGAAAAGTGTATAAAGTGCGGCGCATGTATGGAGAAATGCCGCTTCGGCGCTATATATAAGGAGTAAGAAGGAGAGAGGACAATGGCTAATATAAATCTTAAAATAAACGGATTAGATGTCAGCGCTCCCGAAGGCTCGACGGTTCTGGAGGCTGCAAGACACGCGGGAATAAAAATTCCGACGCTGTGTTATCTTAAAGAAATAAACGAAATCGGCGCGTGCCGTATGTGCGTCGTCGAGGTAAAGGGCGCGAGAAATCTCGTAGCCGCGTGCGTGTACCCGATAACGGAGGGTATGGAGGTGTTCACAAACACACCGAAGCTCATAGAGTCGAGAAAGAGAACGCTCCAGCTTCTTCTTTCAAACCACGAAAAGAAGTGTCTTTCCTGCGTAAGAAGCGGAAAGTGCGAGCTTCAGGAGCTTTGCACGGAGTACGGAGTCGAGGACGAAAACTACTTCGCCGGCGAACAGCAGCATTTTGAGCCTGACACAAGCGCGCCGCACATGGTTCGCGACAACAACAAATGTATACTCTGCCGCCGCTGCGTCGCAGTGTGCGAAAAGGTTCAGGGCGTCGCGGTAATAGGACCGAATAACCGCGGCTTCGCTACATCGATAGGCTGCGCGTTCGAGTCCGACCTTGCCGACACAAGCTGTGTAAACTGCGGTCAGTGTATCGCGGCGTGTCCCGTGGGCGCGCTCTACGAAAAGGACAATACCGACGATGTTCTCGCCGCGATAAATGACAGCGAAAAGCATGTCGTTGTGCAGACCGCTCCGGCTGTACGCGCAGCTCTCGGCGAGGAATTCGGTTACCCGATGGGTACGGACGTTGAGGGCAAAATGGCTGCCGCTCTTAGGAGAATAGGCTTTGACAAGGTGTTTGACACAAACTTCGGCGCAGACCTCACAATCATGGAGGAAGCAAACGAGTTTATAGAGAGAGTGCAAAACGGCGGCGTGCTGCCGATGATAACGTCATGCTCGCCCGGCTGGGTAAAGTATTGCGAGCATTACTACCCCGATCAGCTTTCGCACCTTTCAAGCTGCAAATCGCCGCAGCAGATGTTCGGCGCGGTGACAAAGACGTATTACGCGGAAAAAATGGGCATTGATCCCAAAAATATAGTATGCGTGAGCGTTATGCCGTGTACGGCGAAAAAGTTTGAAATTAACAGAGACGACCAGGACGCGGCTGGTATGCCCGATGTTGACATTTCAATCACAACGCGTGAGCTTGCGCGTCTTATCCGCAAGTGCGGCATCGACTTTAACATTCTGCCCGACGAGAGCTTTGACGACCCGCTCGGCGAGAGCAGCGGCGCGGGCGTAATATTCGGCGCGACCGGCGGCGTTATGGAAGCCGCGCTCCGTACGGCTGTTGAAAAGCTTACGGGTGAGGAGCTTCAAAAGCTCGACTTTACCGAGGTTCGCGGCACGGACGGCATAAAGGAAGCGACCTACACCGTCGGCGGCAAGGAAGTAAAGGTTGCCGTTGCATCGGGACTTAACAACGCGCGCGTGATTATGGATAAAATCCGCGCCGGCGAGGCGGACTACCACTTTGTTGAGATAATGTGCTGCGAGGGCGGCTGCGTAAACGGCGGCGGTCAGCCGCTCGTACACGCGGACGTAAGAAACTTCACCGACATAAAGGCATTGCGCGCGAAAGCGCTTTACAACAACGACACTGCCAAGACGATAAGAAAGTCGCACGAGAACCCCTCGATAAAGAAGCTGTACGAGGAATATCTCGGCGAGCCGGGAAGCGAAAAGGCTCATCACCTGCTTCACACGTCTTACGTGGAGAGAACGATAAACTGATTTTAACCGAAAGCAAAGGGGCTTTGCCGAAAGCCCCTTGTTTTTGTATGGCATACAAGGGAGTGGTAAGCGTGACAATGGAAAATCTCATAGAAAAGCTGTCGGATACGCATACCCTCACGCTTGACGAGTACGCGTATCTTATAGAAAACCGCGATGAAAACGCGGCGCGTATGCTTGCCGAAAGAGCGGTTAAAATACGTAAGGAGATTTACGGCAGCGCCGTTTTTGTGCGCGGACTTATCGAGATAAGCAACATATGTAAAAACGACTGCCTTTACTGCGGCATACGCAAAAGTAATTCTTCGTGCGACCGCTACAGATTAAGCGCCGACGAGATTCTTGACTGCGCCGACGAGGGGTACAAGCTCAGTTTCCGCACGTTCGTCCTGCAGGGCGGCGAGGACGGTTACTACACCGATGATTTGCTTGAGAAAATCATAAAAAACATAAAACGAAAATATCCCGACTGCGCGGTAACGCTGTCGCTCGGCGAGCGGAGCCGCGAAAGCTACAAACGCCTGTTTGACGCGGGCGCGGACAGGTATCTCCTGCGCCACGAAACGGCTGACCGGGAACATTACGAAAAGCTCCACCCAAGTGAAATGTCGTTTGAAAACCGTATGCGCTGCCTAAAAAATCTGCGCGAGATAGGCTATCAGGTCGGCTGCGGATTTATGGTCGGCTCGCCGTACCAGACCGCGCACACGCTTGCGGAGGACTTAAAATTTATAGAGGAATTTAAGCCGGACATGTGCGGCATAGGGCCGTTCGTACCGCACGGTGCAACGCCGTTCGCAAATGAAAAGGGCGGCACGGTGGAGCTTACGTGTTACCTTTTGTCGGTAATACGGCTCATTTACCCGCCTGTGCTTTTGCCGGCGACGACGGCTCTCGGCACAATTCACCCCATGGGGCGCGAAATGGGAATACAGTCGAGCGCAAACGTCGTAATGCCCAACCTGTCGCCGACGGCTGTGCGGAAAAAGTACGAGCTTTACGACAACAAGATATGCACCGGCGAGGAAAGCGCGCAGTGCGTCGCCTGTTTAAAGCAAAGAATGAAATCAATCGGATACGAGATAGTTACGGACAGAGGAGACATAAGAAAATGAGAATAGAATACAACCCGAAGTCATACAAGGCTGAGGAATTTATAAACGATGAGGAAATCCGCGCGACGCTTGAATACGCCGAGGCGAACAAGAACAACGCGGAGCTTATAGACGAGATAATAGAAAAGGCGCGCCCCGTAAAGACCGAAAAGGGCTGCGTGTGCCGCGGTCTTACGCACCGCGAAGCGTCGGTTCTGTTGGCGTGCGAGATACCCGAAAAGATAGAGAAAATTTACGCTGTAGCGGAGGAAATAAAGCTCGCGTTCTACGGCAACAGAATAGTCATATTCGCGCCGCTTTATCTTTCAAACTACTGCGTGAACGGCTGTCTGTACTGCCCGTACCACCAAAAAAACAAGACGATACCGCGCAAAAAGCTGACGCAGGAGGAGGTCAGGGCGGAGGTTATCGCGCTTCAGGACATGGGACACAAGCGCCTTGCGATAGAGGCGGGCGAGGATCCCGTAAACAACCCGATAGAATACATTTTGGACTGCATCAAAACCATTTACAGCGTGCATCACAAAAACGGCGACATCCGCCGCGTAAATGTGAATATCGCCGCGACGACCGTTGAAAATTACCGCAGGCTGAAAGAAGCGGGCATAGGAACGTATATCCTGTTCCAGGAAACGTACCACAGGGAGAGCTATTTAAGGCTCCACCCGACAGGCCCAAAGCACGACTACGCGTACCACACCGAGGCTATGGACAGAGCCATGGAGGGCGGTATCGACGATGTTGGACTGGGCGTTTTGTTCGGACTTGAAATGTACAAGTACGAGTTTGCCGGACTTATAATGCACGCGGAACACCTCGAAGCCGTTCACGGCGTAGGGCCGCACACGATAAGCGTTCCGCGCGTAAAGCACGCCGACGACATCGATCCCGACGAGTTCGACAACGGTATCGACGACGAAACGTTCGCGAAAATCACGGCCTGCATACGTCTTGCCGTGCCGTACACCGGCATGATAATTTCAACGCGCGAAACGGAGGAGGTGCGCTCAAAACTCCTGCGTCTCGGTATTTCGCAGGTAAGCGGCGGCTCGCGCACATCGGTGGGCGGCTACACCGAAGAGGAACGCCCGCACGACACGGAGCAGTTCGACGTTTCCGACTGCCGCTCGCTCGACGAGGTCGTGAGGTGGCTCATGGAAAACGGACACATTCCGTCGTTCTGCACCGCCTGCTACCGCGAGGGACGCACAGGCGACCGCTTCATGTCGCTGTGCAAAAGCGGACAGATATTAAACTGCTGCCACCCCAACGCGCTTATGACGCTTACCGAATATCTCGTTGACTACGCATCCGAGGAAACGAAAAAGGTCGGCTACGAGCTTATCGAAAAGGAACTTAGCCGCATACCGAACGACAAAGTACGTGAAATCGCGCGTAAAAATATAGACGATATACGCAGCTCAAACAGACGCGATTTCAGATTTTAGGTGATAATATGAGCTTGAACGAAACAGCTTCGGCGGAGAGGGTGCATATAGCGTTTTTCGGCATGAGAAACGCGGGCAAATCGAGCCTCGTAAACGCCGTAACAAATCAGGAAATGTCGGTCGTGTCGGACGTTAAAGGCACAACGACCGATCCCGTAAAAAAATCTATGGAGCTTCTGCCGATAGGGCCTGTCGTGATAATCGACACGCCCGGTCTCGACGACGAGGGGGAGCTTGGCGAAAAGCGCGTGAAGCGGGCGAGGGAGGTACTCGCGAAAACGGACGTCGCCGTACTCGCCATAGACGCGCAGAGAGGTCTTTCCGACGCGGACAGGGAGCTTATACGCGAACTTGGGGACACTAAAGTTCCGTACATCACGGCGTATACAAAGTCCGACCTGCCGCACGACACGGGGACACTAAAAGACAATGAAATATACGTGAGCATATTCGACAAACAGAGCATTGACGCGCTCAAAAACATGATAGCGAGTATCGGCAGGGGGACACTAAACGACAAGCACATTGTCGCGGACTTGCTCACCGAAGGCGACACGGCTGTGCTTGTGATACCGGTTGACGCAGCTGCGCCGAAGGGCAGAATAATCCTGCCGCAGCAGCAGACGCTCCGCGAAATACTTGACTCGCACTGCACCGCGGTCTGCTGTCAGCCTGAGGAACTTTCGGGGACACTAAAATCACTCGCAAAAAAGCCGCGCATAGTCATAACCGACTCGCAGGCGTTTGAGGCGGTCACGGCGGACGTTCCAGAGGGCATTTTGCTCACGTCGTTCTCGATACTGTTCGCGCGGTACAAGGGCGATCTCGCCGAGCTTGTAAAAGGCGCTGCAAGACTTTCGGAGCTTAAAGACGGCGACAGGGTACTTATAAGCGAGGGCTGCACGCACCACCGCCAGTGCGGAGACATAGGCACGGAAAAAATACCGGCGTGGATAAAAAAATTCACGGGCGCTAAGCCTGAATATTCCTTCACCTCCGGCGGCGGCTTCGGAGAGGATTTGAGCGATTACAAGCTGATAATACACTGCGGCGGCTGTATGCTCAACGAAAAAGAGATGAAGCGCCGCATAACCGAGGCGAAAAGAGCCGGCGTACCGATCGTAAATTACGGCGTCGCGATAGCGCACATGCACGGAATTTTAAAGCGCAGCCTCGCGCCGTTCCCCGACATAGCGAAATTACTCCCTTGAAAAGAGGGAGTTTTTCTTTTTATGCCATAAACATATTGAATATCGGAAAAAATTGTGATACAATAATTATAACTGTGAAGTCGGAGGTGGACAGATTTTGGACAAAAAAGAATACGCTTTAAAAAAACACGAGGAATGGCAGGGCAAGATTGAGGTTGTGTCGCGCGCGAGGGTGACGAACCGCGACGAACTGTCGGTCGCGTACACGCCGGGGGTAGCCGAGCCGTGCCTTGAAATTGCGAAAAACACCGACCTGTCGTACAAGTATACGCGCCGCTCAAACCTTGTGGCGGTCATAACGGACGGTACGGCGGTACTCGGACTCGGCGATATAGGGCCGGAGGCGGGTATGCCCGTAATGGAAGGCAAATGCGCGCTGTTCAAGACGTTCGCGGGCGTGGACGCGTTTCCGCTGTGCGTGAAGTCGAAGGACGTTGACGAGATTGTAAACTGCGTGAAGCTCATATCCGGCTCGTTCGGCGGTATAAATCTCGAGGACATTTCCGCGCCGCGCTGTATAGAGATTGAGCGTCGGCTCAAGGAGGAGTGCGACATACCCGTGTTCCACGACGACCAGCACGGTACGGCAGTGGTTGTGCTTGCCGCCGCGCTTAATGCACTCAAAGTCGTCGGCAAGGACATAACCGAAATCAAAGCCGTTGTAAACGGTGCGGGCAGCGCGGGAATGGCAATCGCAAGACTTCTTGTGTCGCGCGGACTTAAAAACCTCATAATGTGCGACAAATACGGCTCGCTTTACCGCGGCAACGCGCAGATGAACGGCGAACAGGCAAAGCTTGCCGACCTCACGAACCCCGACAACCTCGATGTTGACCTGAAGGGCGCTGTGAAGGGCGCGGATTTGTTCATAGGCGTGAGCGCGCCGAACATTCTTACCGAGGAAATGGTAAAGAGCATGGCGAACGATCCGATCATATTCGCCATGGCAAACCCCACCCCTGAAATAATGCCCGACATTGCGAAAAAAGCGGGCGCAAGGGTTGTCGGCACGGGACGCAGCGACTTCCCGAACCAGATAAACAACGTCCTCGCGTTCCCCGGAATATTCCGCGGCGCACTCGACGTGAGAGCGTCCGACATAAACGACGAAATGAAAATCGCCGCGTCGGAGGCAATAGCGTCAATTATACGGGACGACGAGCTTAACGAAAACATGATAATACCCGACGCGTTCGACGAGCGCATCGCGAGAAACGTTGCGAGAGCAGTGTCGCGCGCGGCGGTAAAGAGCGGCGTTGCGCGCGCCGGTTTGGAGGATAAATAATGGAAAGCATAAAATTACATTGGATGGAAAACAGAGCGAAGGGCGGCTATGTCACATTCGGCGTACCCTACAAGCAGGGCGAAAAACCAGAGGGTACGACGTTCGCGCCGTTTGACGAAAACGGCAGGGAAATACCGTATCAGGAAAAGCCGATAGCGTTTTACCCCGACGGCTCAACGAAGTGGTCAAGCTTTACCGCGCGCGTTGACGGTGACGGCGTGGAGATAAAGAAAGCCGAAAAAAAGGAGTACGGCGGCATAACGGTAAACGAAACTGACGACGGCATAACCGTTGATAACGGCGCGTTTACGGCAATATTCCCGAAATCCGGCACAACTCTTATGAAAACGCCTTACGCCGACGCAATATTAAAGGTGCAGAAGGAAACGTACGACAGGCAGGACGGCGACGAGATAAAGCGCATAATCTCCTACTACGGCGAGATAGAGACAGCCGAGGTCGAGGAGGAGGGCGCGCTCAAAACGACCGTGAAGCTCACCGGCACGCACAGAAGCGCTCACGGCGACACGTTTCTGCGTTACATAATCCGTTTTACGCTTTTTTACGACGAAAAGAGCGTGAACGTAAAGCACACGTTTATCTTCGACGGCGACGAAAGCACCGATTTTATAAAGGGTATCGCGCTTGTGATGAAGCGTAAAATGACGGGCAAGCTCTACAACCGCCGCATCAAAATGACGGGCGATTACGGCGTAATGCACGAGTGTATGCAGATTTTGAATTTGTGGCGTCCGAGGCTCGGGCCGTCCATAGGCATACAGCCGGTACACAGCGCGCAGCTTCGCGGCGAGATGATAGACCTTGCGCCGCTCGTTGATTTGAGAAACGGCAATCCCGTAACGGAGGAGCAGATCGACAACGTGACGAAATGGGACTGCTATCGTCTGCAGCAGCTTACGCCCGACAGCTTCGAGGTAAGAAAGCGCACAGGTCACGACGAGTGTACGTTCATAAAGGCGAATTGGGGCAAACGCTCGAAGGGACTGATGTACATAGCCGACGAAAAGGGCGGCGTGTCGGTATGTCTGCGCAACTTCTGGCAGAAATACCCGTCCTCGCTCCACGCGGAGGGACTTTGCTCGGACGAGGGTATGCTTATGGCGTGGATAGTTTCGCCCGACGGCTTGTCGCGCGATATGCGCCACTATGACGTTGTTTCGCACGATCAGACGTACTACGAGGGTACGCCGGAGATTGGCTCGTCGGCTTACGGCATAGCGAACACAAACGACCTCACCGTTTACTTCTATGACGAGGTCGCGTCGGACGAGCTTATTTTAAGCCACGCCGACAGAGTGCAGAAGCCGCCGGTTATGATTTGCTCGCCCGAATATTACCACGAAACGCGCGTGCTTGGATATTGGAGTTTGCCCGACAGAAGCACTCCGCTCAAAAAGTGGGCTGAGGACGAAATGGACAAGGCGTTTAACTACTACAAAAACGAAATCGAGCAGCGCCGCTGGTACGGCTTGTGGGATTACGGCGACATAATGCACACCTACGACGCGCAGCGCCACTGCTGGAAATACGACCTCGGCGGCTACGCGTGGCAGAGTACGGAGCTTGTGCCGACGCTGTGGCTGTGGTACTCGTTCCTTAGAACCGGCAGGGAGGACATGTTCTCCGTTGCCGAGGCTATGAGCCGTCACAGCGCGGACGTTGATATTTACCATATGGGGCCTTTGAAAGGTCTCGGCAGCCGCCACAACGTAGTGCATTGGGGCGACAGCTGCAAGGAGGCGCGCATCGGTATGGCCGGACATCACCGCGCGCTGTACTACCTCACGGGCGGTGATTTAAGAATAGGCGACTGTATGAAGGACGTTGTGGACGCCGACTTTGCGACCGTTGACATGGATCCTTTGAGATACTATTACATGGGACAGAAGTCCACGCTCCCGACACACGCAAGAACCGGCCCCGACTGGTCTACATACTGCTCAAACTGGATGACGGAGTGGGAGCGCACAAACAATACAAAGTGGCGCGACAAGATTATGACGGGTATAAACGACCTCAAAAAAGCGCCGCTGCGCCTTATATCAGGCTCTAACTTTGAATACGATCCCGCGACGGGACATCTCGGCTACATAGGCGAGAGCGCCGCGGGCGGCTCGCACCTCGCGATATGCATGGGAGGGCCGGAAACGTGGACAGAGCTTGTGCCGCTTCTGGGCGACGAGGAATTTAACGACATGCTCGTGCAGTACGGCAGCTTTTACTTCCTCACACCCGAGGAAAAACGCCGCGCGACAAACAACCTCATAGACGGCGAGGGCTTTGAGTACCCGTACATGGCTGCCGCGCTCTGCGCTTATGCCGCAAAGGAAAAGCAGGACAAGGACTTGGCGCACAAGGTATGGCAGGTGCTTGTGTACTCGCTTGCGGGCAAGAACAAGAAGGACAATTTCGACGACGCGATCGTCGAGAATTACTTTAACGCGAAGGAGCTTCACGAGATGTTCTGGATAAGCACAAACTTCGCGGCGCAGTGGTGCCTCAACACGATCGTTGCGCTCGAACATACCGCCTTCGCAATGCCCGAAACGCTTGACGAGCTTGAATGGGAGGACTGGGTAAAGTAAGGTATAAAACGAGCAAAATACACCGATACTAAAACAGACGGGCGCTGCATGTGCCGGTCTGTTTTTTGGTCTTTACAAATCATGTATTTAATGGTAAAATAGTGTCGATAAACAAAGAAGGAGAAAGCAATGATAAACGGACTTACGGACGCACAGGTCAGACAGCAAACGGAAGCGGGCAATGTCAATATTGTTCCCGACCAGTCTGCCAAGAGCGTCAAAGAAATAATCTTATCGAACATTTTTACATACTTTAACGCGATTTTTATTGTACTGGGTATACTTGTCGCGATAACCGGCTCGTTCCGCAACCTGACATTTCTGCCGGTCGTTGTGGTAAACGCGGTGATAGGCATAGTGCAGCAGCTTAAAGCCAAATCGGTACTCGACAAGCTGTCTCTGCTCGCTATGTCGGAATACACCGTGGTGAGAAACGGCAAGGAAATAAAGGTAGCGGCGGACAAGCTCGTGCTGGGAGATATAATCGTTCTCGAAGGCGGCAAACAGATACCCGCGGATGCTGAGCTTGTAGAGGGTAAGCTCATGGTAAGCGAAGCGCTTTTAACGGGCGAGGCGGATGAGATAGAAAAGCTTGCCGGCAGCGAACTGAAATCAGGCAGCTTTGTCGCGGCGGGCAAGTGCTTCGCGCGCCTCACGCACGTAGGCAAGGACTCCTACGCCGCGAAGCTGATGAAACAGGCGAAGGAAATAAAGGACAAAAAGTCCGAGATGATAAACGGCATAGACACCGTTGTCAAGATAGCGGGTATAGTAATCATACCCGTGGGCATCGCGCTGTTCTGTCAGGCGTATTTGGCGAACCACTATTCCTTTACGGAAAGCATACTTTCAATGGTCGGCGCGGTAGTGGGAATGATACCCGAGGGACTTTACCTTTTGGTTACCGCCGCGCTTACGCTTAGCGCAATGCGCCTCGCGCGTTCAAAGGTGCTTCTGCACGACATGAGAAGCACGGAAACGCTCGCGCGTGTGGACATACTCTGTGTCGATAAGACCGGTACGATAACGGACAATAAAATGACCGTGACGGAGGTTTTCATGCCCGACGGCAGCGCTGCCGACGCGGGAGTAAAATCGCTCATCGCGCAGTATGTTTCAACAATAACCGACAACAATATCACCATGACCGCGCTCCGTGGCTATTTCGGCAGCGCGCCGGCGTTTATGTACGAGCAAATAATGCCGTTTTCGTCAAAGCAGAAGTATTCGCAGATCATAACCTCCGACACGGTATACAGGCTCGGCGCGCCGGAATTTGTGCTTGACGGCGAAACGTGCGCGAAATATAAGCCGCTGATGGACGAGAGAGCGCAGGCGGGACAGAGAGTAATAGTATTTGCAAAGTCGCTGACGGAGAACGGGCTGTTCGCTCCGACAGCGTTTGTGAGCCTTAAAAACAACCTGCGTCCCAACGTTGAGCAGACCTTTAACTATTTTAAGGAGCAGGAGGTCGGCATAAGGGTAATATCGGGCGACAACCCCGTGACGGTATCGAATATAGCGAAATCGGCAGGCATAGAAAACGCCGACAAATACGTTGACATGTCACAGGTAAGCGACAGCGAAATATCACAGGCGGCAAAGAAATACACAATATTCGGACGCGTACAGCCGGAGCAGAAAAAGAAGCTCATTCTCGCGTTCCGCGCTCAGGGCAAAAAGGTAGCCATGACGGGCGACGGCGTAAACGACATACTCGCGATGAAGGAAGCGGACTGCTCCATAGCTATGGGTGCCGGCAGCGAGGCGGCAATGCAGGCGGCGCAGGTGGTGCTGCTCGATTCCGACTTCTCACGAATGGTTGACATAATATCGGAGGGCAGACGCGATATAAACAACATCACGCGCTCGGCGGTACTGTTCCTTTACAAAAACATATTCTCACTGCTTTTGGCGCTGTTCTCAATCATAACGGCGATCACATATCCGCTCTCACCGTCGCAGGTATCGCTCATATCGGCGTTTAATATCGGTATACCGGGCTTTTTGCTCGCGCTTGAGGCGAACATAAAGAAGCAGAAGGGACGCTTTATGAAGGCGGTAGTCGTGAGGTCTATACCGGCAGCGCTCGCGTCGTTCGCGGCGATAGCGTCGATGGTGCTTTTAGGGCAGGTGTTCAGCCTGTCTGAAAGCGACATAGGCGTGGCGAGTACGTGCCTTCTGGCGATAGGCGGATTTATACTTTTGTGCAGCATATCAAAGCCCATGAACCGTTACCGGATAATTGTAATCGCGATAAGCATAGCCGGTATTATATTTACGGGACTGCGGTTCAACACGCTGTTTGAAATCAGCATGGTATCGGCGCAGACGCTTATACTCGGAATACTGTTTGTGCTTGCGGTGGAATCCGTCATGAGGAATTTGACGCGGCTGTTTGAGCATATACACAACCCGTTCAGAAAAACGACGGTGACGACGGAAATGACAACGACCGAGCAGCCGAAAACCAAACAATAAAAAATTAACACCCGACCTTATAAGTCAAATAAGTGTCGGGTGTTTTTGCTTTTTGCTTTATTTTAATATCTTCGTGAATCCGGCGTGGCACTTGTCAAGCTCCGCGCCTTTTTTCGCGTATTCCTTCGCTTTTTCATTGTCGCCCTTGCCCATATAACCGAGAGATGCCATATACAGACAGTGGATTTTGTTTTTCTTGTTCAAATCCGCCTCGAATATCAGGAAGTCAGGCAGCGATACCGCGAAGTAGTCAATTTTCACGTCGTCGTCCATGTGTTTGCCGGCGTATTCGATAAACATATCAAACCGCTTCTGCGCTTCCGCACTGTCGCCGAGAGCTTCGATCGCCTTCGCCGCGTAGTACATCATTTCGGGCGGCTGGTCGTTGTAGTACATTGCCGACGTAAGCTCAAACTCGCCGCGCGCAGCCATTTTGTACGCCCAATCCGATTTTTCCTTATCCTCATACAGTCCGCCGAGCATATAGTAAATGTCGTTGTCGAGGTTGCCGATAAGCTTGCCCTCACCGAGATTGTACGGGTACACAAGCGCCTGTTCAAGATATTCCACAGCCTTTTCAGGCTCGGCTTTCGCCTTGTTTATAAGCGCGATTCTGTACTGCGCGGGGATTTTACCCTCGCCGCCCTCCCACGGGTGGAAATTGTGGCTCATAATACGATTATACGCGTTGTCGTACTCGCCGTTGAGGTTCAAAAGCGTTATGTACTCCGTATACAAATCATCGCGCTTTTCCAAAAGTTCGGGGTGAGCGTTCATGTTCGCGAGCCTGTCTTTAAGCGAATAATTGAGCATTTTATAAAGCTGGTCAAGCTCAAAGAATACGCGCGCGTCGGTCATGTCTGTTTCAAACGCCTTTTCCATAGCCGCCTTCGCCTTGCCGTAATCGCCCATTTTGTTGTAGTACGCGAGTGAAAGATTCCTGTAGACCGTCGGCAGATTTATTTTATCGGCGCAGCACTCCCAAAGCGTCACGCTCTTTTCCCACAAGCCCTTGTCGTAGAACAGGCAGCCGAGATAATATTTCGCGTATTCGCCGCCTTTGCCCGCCGCGTTTCCGAGTACCGAAATGTCCTCCAAACGGTTCGGGAAGCAGTAGAGTGAGCTTGCGTTTTCGGCTTTTTCAAGCTCCGACTTGTCACCTGTGCAGAAATGGCGGTAATAGTGCGCCATAGGCTCGTCGCAGGGCGCGAGAGCGAGTATCTTGTCCGCCTCATCCCTCATTCCGGCTGCGATATACGTGAGTGCAAGCTCGATATAATTGTGGTTGTCGCCGCGCATAACAGCCGTAAATTCGTCCTTGCCCGTGAGCAGGTACAGCTCATATCGGCAGCCGTGGTCGAGCGCGTCGATCTTCCTTGTTTCGTTCGCGAATGCAATCGCCTCGTCAATTTTACCCGTAAGCCTTAACAGCGCGGTTTTGAGCGTGCGCGCCTTTAAGTTGTGAAGTCCGCGCGCAAGCGACTTTTCAACGAACGCGAGCGCGTCCGCGTATTCGCCCTTTTCAGCCGTCATGCAGGCAAGCATGCAAAACGCCTTATCCTGCATATTGCCGTCCCACGTCGCCTTGTAAAACGCGTCGAATGCCTTGTCACGATTGCCGCCCGACATTTTGAGCGCAAGACCGAGATTGTAATACGGCTCGCAGTCGTACGGGTTGGGGTTCTTCCAGGTCGAAGCCTTAACCGCCGCCTTAAAATATTCCACACTTTCCGCAAATCTGCCGCGGTTATAGAGATACTTGCCGTAGCCGTTGTTTAGACGTATGTCCTCCGGATCGCGCTTTAAGCCCTCGAGGTAATACGGCTCGGGCGAGTACGTCGCATGACGGTACTGCTCTAAATGCGTTGCCGCGAGGAACAATTTTTCGTTTGTCGGTATTTCCTCCGGCGCGGGTATCGCCTCCGCCGGCGACGGAACGGGTTCGGTATTTTTGACGGGGATATGCTCCAATATGGTTTTAGTGTCCCCGGTGATTTTCAGAGTTATATCGTCGTACGATGCGCCTCGCGCGTCAATTTCGGTTTCAAACACCTCTGCGGGCTTTAAGTTTAGTGTCCCCGTAAATATTGTCTCACCCTTGCATTTTACCAGAAGCCGCGCATTGTTAAGTCCCGACGGGGTGTATACCGTCACCTTAACTTTAGTGTCCCCGTTTTTAGTGTCCCCGACCTCGACGTTTACAGCCGCGTCGAGCGACGCGTTCTTTATCGCACCGACCGCCTTGTATGGCATAAAATACTGCGTGAACGTCTTTTCCTCGTACGGCTTCAGAAATGTGAAATCCGGCTGGTTATCGGTAAACATAGCCGTCATAAGCTCGATATACGGGCCGTTTTCGTCGGTGAGGTTCCTGTCCCACGCCTGTCCGAAATCACCGCAGCCCCATGTCCACTGCTTTTTGCTGGGCGATACGTGGTGGTCGGCGATGTGCAGAAGTCCGGCGCTTTTGCCGTAATCGTAGTTGCCTATAAAATTAAAATCAGAGTGGTACGCCATGTAAGACGTCGGAACGGGGATATTTTTGTAGCGCGAAATATCCGTGCCGGGCGCGTAATCGTACTTGTAGTACACGCTGTCGGCAATCGGGAATTTCGACACGCCGCGCTTGCCGTGATCCATTACCGCGTTCACGTCGGGCGGAAAAATCGACTGCGTGTAATCGTTTACCGCGACAGCGGGGTTCGCCCACCAAAGAAACGTCTGCGGACGGTCGGTGGGGTTGTAGACCTGTCCCTTGATTTCGAGATATGCCTTGTCGGGGTACACGGTAAAGCCCGCCATACCCTTTGTGTGGAACATCTTTTCCGTCTCGCCAACCCAGACCGTTACCGAGCCGTCGCCGCCGCGCTCAATCGTGTAGTCTACGGGATCAAACGTTGACGGACGGTGATGCTGCGGCCAGTTAAACTCGATACCGCCGCTGATCCACGGGCCTGCGAGACCTACGAGCGCGGGTTTTACGACCTCGTTGTAATATACCGCGTCATAGCCGTTCGTCTTATCGTAAAGACGCTGGATTTTACCGCCTATCTCGGGCAAAATCATTACCAGAATGTAGTCGTTTTCAAGATAAACCGCGTTGTATTCTCTGTCGGTTTTCACGTCCGAAACGCCCTCGCACACGGGATGCGGATACACGCGTCCCGACGAGCCCTGATACACGCGCTTTTCGAGAAACATCGGGTTCTTGTCGTACTCCGATAATTCATACGTCGGTATAACTACCTTCTCCTGTCTTAAAATTACCTCGCTCATTTTCGTGACCTCCGTCGGATTAAATTTATTAAGGTCATTATACATCGCGTGAGGCAACAAGTCATTAAGAAAAGTTGCGCAAAAATATAAAATTATTGCTTAGCAAAAGCGCGGTTTTATCCTTAAAATTCACTCTGCACCCACTCGCCGCAGGCGTCGCACGTGACAACGCCGTTTCTGCCGTAGAAATCGGACATGGCGAGGCGTGTCGTTTTATCGTCCTTGAAGTACACGAGGTTGTCTATAATCGCGAACCCGCGCAGCTTATAGCCGTAGAGCTTCTGCATATTGCTGCCGTCCAGATCGCCCATATACAGACCGTTAAACGCAAGGAACAGCTTGCCGTTATGCACCTGAATACTGTCCGCGTAACCCACGTAAATATCGTTTGAGCCGTCCAGGTTCACCCTGTAAACCTCGTTGCGCATCGGGTGTTTGTAGTACACCATATCGTCCCACTGCGCAAGCAGCGTTATATCGAGCCACGTCGGATCGCTTTGATGCACGAGGTGGTTGTCGCTGCCGTCAATGTTTATGCAGTAAATATCCTGACCGTGGTCGGGCTGCTTGTATATTATCTTATCGTTGTGCTGCTGGTTCTTCTCAACGAGCGCGTTCAGCCTTGTGAGCGGTATCATGTTGCCGCCGTTAAGGTCGCACCGCATGAGGTTGCCGAACCACACGCCGTCCTCGATAAGAATGTAATCGCCGTAAAATATGCAGTTGAACGGGTACAGCTTCGAGTATACGCTGTCGCCGGTGTCGACCGTATACATCGCGCTGCCGTCCTCGTACAGCGCGTACATGACGTTTCTGCCGTCTATGTTGAAGTAAATATAGTCCTTGTACTTTTCGGCATACTTAATATGCGTGTCAACAAGCTGCTGCTTTTCGCCGGTGCTGACATTGAGACGGTAGAGTATGCCGCTTTTCGTGCCGCCGCCGTCAAGCTCGACGTAGTACACGTACCCGTCCTCCGCCTTGACCTTGTAAACGGAGCGGTCAACCAATAATTCTTCGCCGCTCAAGCTGTTCGCGCGGTATAGATACTGATTTTTCTTGTCTATGTAGTATACGTACCCGTCGCTTATTTCGAGCGCCTCGACCTGCCTTTTCGACAAAAGCCGTCTGCCGCGCCCGTTTTTGCCGACGCAGTAGAGGTACTGGAAATCGGAGTCGGACGCGTAGTAAACCGTACCCTGCACGTCGCGGCGGCTGTCTATCACAACGCGGTTATGCTCGCCGTCCCAGTTTACGCACGCGCTCAGCGTTTCCGACACGGCTCTTACGGGAATGTACGTGTAGTCGCCTATAAGCCTTGCGGGTACGTCAAGCTTTTCGTCCGACACCCAGTACGGCTTGCCGTCGGAATTGAACACGCCCGCGCCCATCGTGCCTTTTGCAAGGTCGATCGCTATGAACTCATCCTCGCGCGACGCCCAAACCGTCTGCGCCTCGCCGTCCCATGTAACGTCCGCGTCAAGCGCCTCAAACACGGCTCTCATCGGCACAAGCACGCGTCCGTCTATGTTTACGGGCGCGGTTTCCGTGTAAAGCGGCTCGTCGTCTATCGTTATTTCAATTTCGCCGTCCGCCGCTGCGCTAACTCCCAGCACGATAAAAAAAGCGGCAAACAGCATTAAAAGTTTTTTCACTTTAACAGCTCCTTAACTATGGCGTAAATATCGCTGTGAATATCGTCAACGGTTCTCACCGTGCCGTTCTCGACGCACTTTATCCGTTTCCAGCCGAACTTTTCCGCGACGTACACGGCGTTCGCGTAGCTTTTTTCGAGATATGCGCGGTCGCTTTCGTGTATGTCCTTGACCTCGCCGTCATTGGACTTGTTGCGCCTGTTTTTCATAAGCTCCGCGCCGTACTCCGGCGGCATGTCGAGAAAAATCGTCACGTCGGGGCGGGGGAGAGAGAACACGCCGTACTCCAGATTGTCGAGCCACATAAGGAACTTGTCCTTTTCCTTTGCATCGTCGATCTTGCTCGCCTGATGTATGAGATTTGACGAAACGTACCTGTCGGCGATTATGATTTTACCACCGCCGTAATCCCTGCCCCAGTCGGTGCGGAAAGTCGCGAAACGGTCGGACGCGAAAAGAACGGACGTCGCATAAGCGTTTACGTCCGAAGGCTTGTCTCCGAAAGCGCCGTTAAGGTACATTTTAACAAGCGTTGACGACGGGTTATCGTACGCGGGGAACGACACCTGCCTTACCGGAAGTTCTTCGTCCGCGAGCCGCTTTGTGAGAAGCTCCGTCTGCGTCTGCTTGCCGCTCGCGTCAACGCCGTCTATCGCTATAAGTATTCCCATAGTCAATCCCGCCTTTATTCCTGCTCGTATTTCTTACCGTTTTTCAGAACCGTAAACGCGAATTTCGGCAGGTCTGCCATACGCTTCGCGCGCCACGGCTCCTTGCACAGGCGGTAAAACCATTCCAGACCGGTCTTGCAGAAAAATTCGGGCGCGCGTTCAGCCGTACCGGCGAACACGTCAAGGCTGCCGCCGATACCCATTGCAACGCGTATATTCGTAAGGCTCGCCTTGTTTTTGTCGATCCATTGCTCCTGCTTCGGCGCGCCGAGGCATACGAAAATCATATCCGCGCCCGACTCGTTTATTTCGCGCACGATGTCACTCACTTCATCGTCCTTAAAATAGCCGTTTCTCATGCCCGCAATTTTAAGACCGGGATAATCCTTTGCGAGATTTTCGGCGGCTTTTTCCGAAACGCCCGGCTTACCGCCGAACAGGAACAGGCTATGCTCCGACGCACTCATTTTACCGAGTACCTTTTTCGCGATATCAAATCCCGCAGCGCGCTCCTTAAGCGGCTTTTTAAGTATTCTCGACGCGTACACAACGCCGATTCCGTCGGCTGTAAGCAAATCCGCGCCATTCAGAAGGTCTGCAAATTCACCGTCCCTGTACGCCCGCATTATAATTTCGGAGTTGGGCGTAAATACCGAGTGGAATTTATCCTCCTCCATAAACCGCATAATGAGGTCTGCCGCCTCGTCAATCGTGACCATATCGACCTTTACGCCGAGTATATTCACCTTATTCATAATTTTTTCCTCCGCGTTTTACCGCTCGTCGAGCGGAACATATTCCTTTTCACCTATGATAGACTTGTACGCCGGACGTATAATCCTGCCGCAGCCGATGGTTTCCTCCAGACGGTGCGCGCTCCAGCCGGTAATTCTCGCAATCGCGAAAAGCGGCGTGTACATCTCCGGCGGTATGCCGAGCATCTTGTACACGAAGCCCGAATACATATCCACGTTCGCGCACATAACCTTGTCGTTGCGGCGTATTTCGGCGAACAGTCCCGCCGTGAGCCGCTCTATCGACTTGTACAGCTCAAATTCATCGCGGTATTCGGGACTGAGCGTCACAAGCTGCTCCGCCTTTTCTTTAAGCAGCACGCAGCGCGGATCGGAGTACGTGTAAATGGCGTGTCCCATACCGTATATAAGACCTGTGCGGTCGTACGCTTCCTTTTTCAGAATTTTTACAAGATAATCCGAAAGCTCGCCGTCGTCTGACCAGTTATGCACATTCGCCTTGATTTCCTCGATCATGCCCATAACCTTAGCGTTCGCGCCGCCGTGCTTCGGACCTTTGAGCGAGCCTATCGCCGCCGCGATCGCGCTGTATGTATCCGTTCCCGACGATGACACGACGCGCGTCGTGAACGCCGAGTTGTTACCGCCGCCGTGTTCCGCGTGAACCATGAGCAGCAGGTCGAGCATCTCCGCTTCCTCGCGCGTGTACCTGTTGTCGGGGCGCAGCATGTAAAGCAGATTTTCAGCCGTTGACAAATCCTTTTGCGGCGCGTGGAGGTAAAGACTGTTGCCGTCGTGGTAGTGGCTCTTTGCCTGATAGCCGTACGCCGCCATGACCGGCAGACGCGCTATAAGCTCTATCGACTGACGCAGTATATTTCCGACCGATATGTCGTCGGGGTTTGAGTCGTACGAGTACGACGCGAGTACCGCGCGGGCGATTTTATTCATAATATTGCCGCTCGGCGCTTTTAAAATCATATCCTCCGTAAATCCCGGGGGCAGGGGGCGCAGTATGCCGATAAGCGACGAAAACTCACGGAGCGTATTTTTGTCGGGCAGATGTCCGAACAAGAGCAGATACGCCACCTCGTCAAAACCGAAGCGCTTCTCGTTTTCGCAGCTTCTCACGAGGTCGCAGAGGTCGTAGCCTCTGTAACGAAGGTGACCTTCAATCGGCACTTTTTTGCCGTTTTTCATTTCGTATCCGATAACCGAGCCTATCGAGGTAAGTCCCGCCATAACGCCCGTGCCGTCGTCGTTTCGGAGTCCTCTTTTTACGTCGTATTCCTTGAACAGATTTTTTGAAAAGGGCTTGTATATGTCCGTCGCCTCTTTTTCAAAGCGCGGCTGCAGTTTT
Source organism: uncultured Clostridia bacterium (assembly GCA_947624485.1). Lineage (GTDB taxonomy): Bacteria > Bacillota > Clostridia > UBA1381 > UBA1381 > Hominilimicola. The sequence continues at coordinate 67,477 of CANQKM010000004.1, read as the reverse complement.
TCCCTCAGCTTGTCATTGATGTATTCCATTTATATCACGTCCCTTTCTGATTATTTGAGCCGTACTATATAAGGCTCATCTGCGCGTCCGAAATCGCGCTTCCCGCGGCGGGAATGTTACGCGAGCGGTACTTGTCCGCGTTCTCGATAACGCCCTCGTCCGCGCCGACCACCTTCACGATAACGCTTCCCTTACGGCGCAGCGTCATAGCCTGCACGCCCTGCGTACTCTTTGTGGCTTTCAGCGGTATCTTTGCGGTGTTGAGGCACAGCGCGCGGCTGTTGTTCGACATGAGAATCACGTCGGTGTCACCCTCGATAAAGCGTATATCGCACACGGGCGACTTGTCGCTGTACGCGCCGATAAGCTTTCTGCGGTTTGTTTTCGTCTCGTAATTTTTCAGTTCCACCTTCGCCATTTTACCGTTCTCGAACGTGAACAGCATATATCCGCCGTAATCCGCCGTAACGACGACGTACAGCACTCTCTCGTCCTCGTCGAGCCCCAAAAGACCGGGGAGGTATTCTCCCATAGTGCTTACCTTCGCGTCGGGCATATCGTACGTTTTCATCTTGTACGCGGCGCACTTGTCGGTGAAGAATATAAGCTCCGTCTTGTTCGTCGTTTCTATCGTCTGTAAAATCTCGTCGTTTTCCTTGAGCTTATGCTCGTTTGTGCTTGAACGCAGCGACACAGCCGAAATCTTCTTGAAGTAATTCTCCTTCGTGAAGAAAATCGTCAGCGGATAGTCGTCAACCGTGACAACTTCTTTATACTCCGTCACGTCCTCACTCGTTATGAGCGTCGTTTTCCTTTCCTGACCGTACTTTTTGCTTATACGTTTAAGCTGGTCGGCGATAACACTTTTAACTTCCTTATCGTCGCCGAGTATGCGGTTAAGCTCTTCAAGCTCCTCCATGAGCTTTTCGATGTCGGCTGTGCGGTTTAAGATATATTCGCGGTTCAAATTACGCAGCTTGATCTCCGCGACGTACTCCGCCTGAACCTTGTCTATACCGAAGCCGTCCATAAGGTTCGGCACAACGTCCGCCTCAAGCTCCGTGTGGCGTATGATAGAAATCGCCTTGTCTATATCGAGCAGGATCTTTTTAAGACCGGTGAGCAGGTGAAGCCGCTCGCTCTTTTTGTCTATATCGTATTTTATGCCGTTCTTCACGCACTCCATACGGAACTTTATCCATTCGAGAAGTATATCTCTCACGCCCAGGACAACGGGGCGCGTCTTTATAAGCACATTAAAGTTGCAGCTGAAGGTGTCCTCGAGCGGCGTTAATTTGTACAGCTTTGACATAAGCTGATCGGGATCAGTGCCGCGCTTTAAATCGAGCGTGATCTTAAAACCGTTAAGACCTGTCTCGTCGCGCGCGTCGCTTATCTCCTTGAGCTTATTCGCCTTAACCAAATCCATAAACTTTCCTATTATAGCCTCGGACGTTGTGGTATAAGGAATTTCCGTTATCTCTATGCAGTTGTTCTTTTTGTCGTACACGTACTTTGCGCGCATTTTGAAGCTGCCGCGTCCCGTTTCGTATATGGCGCGCATTTCGTCCTCGTTGTATATTATATCCGCACCCATCGAGAAGTCCGGCGCGGGCATATACTTCATAACGTCCGCCTTTTCGTTCTTCAGAAGCGCGACCGTCGCGGCGCATGTCTCCGCGAGATTAAACGAGCATATGTTGCTCGCCATACCTACCGCGATACCCTGGTTGGGGTTTACGAGTATATTCGGGAAAGCTACCGGCAGAAGGGTAGGCTCCTGCATCTCACCGTCGTAGTTATCGACGAATTTAACGGTGTTTTTATTTATATCACCGAAAATCTCCTGACATATCGGTTCGAGCCTTACCTCGGTGTATCTCGGCGCGGCGTAAGCCATGTCGCGCGAAAACTGCTTGCCGAAGTTACCCTGCGACTCCACAAGTGGGTGCAGAAGCGCCTCGTGACCGCGCGTGAGACGAACCATCGTCTCGTAAATCGTCGCGTCGCCGTGGGGGTTCAGTTTCATCGTCTGACCGACCACGTTAGCCGATTTCGTGAGCTTGCCGCCAAGAAGCCCCATTTTATACATCGTGTACAGGAGCTTTCTGTGCGCCGGCTTAAAGCCGTCTATTTCCGGTATCGCTCTCGACACTATAACGCTCATCGCGTAGGGCATATAGTTTTTTTCGAGCGTTTCCGTTATCGGCTGCTCGTCTATCGGAGCGTAAACTATTTCCTCGTCCTCTGTCTTTTTCTTTCTTGCCATGTTTTATTCCTTTCAAACGGATTTTAGCTCAAATCGAGCATTTCCATATAATCGCCGCCGAAGTCCGCGATGTAGTCTTTTCTTTCCTGCAGACTGTCGCCCAACAGAATATCGAACATTTTCGCTGTTCTCTCCGCGTTCTCGGGCGTCACGCGTATAAGACGGCGCGTCGCCGGGTGCATTGTCGTGAGGCTCATCATGTCAGGCTGGTTTTCGCCGAGTCCCTTCGACCGCTTGATATCGTAGTCGTCCTTATCCTTGCTGAGTCCCTGCCCGTTAAGCATTTTTAGTATATCGTCCTTCTCGCTGTCGGTGTAGGCGAAATGCTTCTCACCCTTTCTCTTACCCTTCGTAACGGCTATCTCGTACAGCGGCGACTCTGCGATATACACCTTGCCCTTATCTATTAGCGTCGGCATCAGGCGGTAAATCATCGTAAGCACGAGCGTGCGAATTTGGAATCCGTCAACGTCCGCGTCGGTGCAGATTATAACCTTGTCCCAGCGCAGCTTGTCAAGGCTGAATGCCTCGATACCGCGGTGGTTGCCTGCCTTTATCTCCACTCCGCAGCCCAGAACCTTCACAAGATCGGTTATAATATCGCTCTTGAAAATTCTGGGGTAGTCCACCTTTAAGCAGTTTAATATCTTGCCGCGTATTGGCATGATAGCCTGGAACATCGGATCGCGCGCGAGCTTGCACGAGCCGAGTGCGCTGTCGCCCTCGACGATATACACCTCGCGCTTCGTAACGTCCTTTGTGCGGCAGTCCACAAACTTTTCGACGCGGTTCGTAATATCCATCGTGCCGGTTAGCTTGCCCTTGATTTCGATCCTTGTTTTCTCTGCCTTCTCGCGGCTGCGCTTGTTCACAAGAACCTGATTCGCTATCTTTTCCGCGTCGGTCTTGTTCTCGATAAAGTACACCTCGAGCTGCGCGCGCAGAAATTCCGTCATAGCGTCCTGTATGAATTTGTTGTTTATAGCCTTTTTTGTCTGGTTCTCGTAGCTCGTCTGCGTCGAGAACGAGTTTATAACGAGCGCGAGACAGTCCGCTATATCCGTAAAGCTTATCTTCGAGTCGCTCTTTGAGTATTTGCCGTTTTGCTTCAAATATTTGTCAATCGCGTACACAAATGCGTTTTTAACAGCCTTATCGGGTGAGCCGCCGTGTTCGAGGTAGCTTGAATTGTGGTAGTATTCAAGCATATTAACTTTATTTGAAAAGCAGAACGCGACCTGCATCTTCATCCTGTAGTCCTCTTTATCGGCTCTGTCGCGTCCCTCGCGCTCCGTTTCCCAAGTTTCGACCGTCGTAAAGCCCGTGTCGCCGACCGTTTCCTTAAGATAGTCCACAATACCGTTCTCGTAGAAATATTCGGTCATTTCCATGCCGTCTTCGGTCTCGTTGTAGAACACGAACCTGATACCGGCGTTTACCATAGCCTGCTTGTTGAGCGTGTCCCTGTAGTATTCGGCAGGTATATCGGTCTCGGTGAAAACGTCCTTGTCGGGCTTCCACCGCTGCGTCGTACCGGTCTGCACGCTCCTTGTGTCACGCTTCGTAAGACCGCCGACATTCTCACCCTTTTCAAAATGCAGCGTGTAAACCGTCTTGTCGCGCACGACCGTAACGTCCATATACTCGCTCGAATACTGCGTCGCGCACGCGCCCAGACCGTTAAGACCGAGGCTGTAGCTGTACATGCCGCCCTTATTGTTGTCGTACTTGCCGCCTGCGTAAAGCTCGCAGTACACAAGCTCCCAGTTGTAGCGTCCCTCGGCTTCGTTGTAGTCGAGCGGTATGCCGCGTCCGTGGTCGCGCACCTCTATCGAGCCGTCCGCGAAACGTGTGACCTCGATAAGATTGCCGTAGCCCTCGCGCGCCTCGTCGATCGAGTTTGACAGTATTTCAAAAAAAGAATGTTCGCAGCCCTCCAAGCCGTCCGAGCCGAATATAACAGCCGGACGTTTTCTAACCCTGTCCGCGCCTTTTAAGCTCGTTATGGAGTCGTTGCCGTATTCCTGTTTCTTTTTTGCCATTTACGTAATTTCCTTTCCAAAATCAAGATATAGAAGTTCTATTATAATTATACCACCATATAAGCTAATCTGTCAAATACGGCGGTTTCTCGTTTACATTAAAATAATGTTACAAAACGCAAAATTCTCCGCATAAGTATTGTTTTGGAGAAAAAACTGTGATAAAATTTATATGAATTATGTAAACGGAAAGGTAAGGTAGCGAATATGATGAACGCCGCTTACGTATACTTGCAGATATACAGACTTTTTGACTATGTAACGCCCGTGCGCGCCGACTGCGGCAGACTGTGCGGCAAGGCGTGCTGTAAGGGAGACGACAGCGGCATGCTCCTGTTTCCGGGCGAGGAGGAGGTTTTCAAGCTCTTAAATCCCGACGGAATAAGAGTTGAGAAAACGCAGCTTCAATACGAGTTTGAGGGGAAAAAGCATACCGTTTCGCTCGCTGTGTGCGGCGGGACGTGCGACAGGTTTCAACGACCGCTCGCGTGCAGGATTTTTCCGCTGACGCCCTATCTTTCAAAGGACGGCGGCATGGAAATTACAGTAGATCCTCGCGGCAAGGGTATATGCCCGATGGCGAAGGCTATGCTTTTGGAGGATTTTGACGGCGTGTTTGTGCGCAACATACGACGGGCGTTTACGCTGCTTATGAAAAACGCAGGATTCAGAGCTTTTATGAAGATGTACTCGGATTATCTTGACGAGTTTGGCAGGTTTTATGATTGACGGATTGGAAGGGATTAAATTATGGCGGATAATGAAAACGGGGCGGTAGAAGAAGTGTCGGAGGCGGATAACACAAGCGTTCCGCGTCCCGTGACGTTTGAGGTCGCGGAGGAACACACCGGCACGGAAACGGCGGACGAAGCCGAGGACGATTTCGGCTGGAGCGACAGCGACTTCACGGATGATACAGATAATGCGTATGATACGTACGATGAGGACGACACGGATACGGAAGCCGGGGACGAGGAAGCGGAGTATGAAAGCGCGTCGGACGAAAGCGAGGAAGAAATGAGGCGCAAATCGGGAAAGAAGATATTAAAACCGATTATTATCGGCGTATCGGCAGTCGTTTTTGCGGCGCTGTGCTTTTTCGGTTACGCGCTCTCGACGGTAAAAGACGGACGCGTGATGAAAAACGTTTACATAGAAGGCGTTTACGTCGGCGGTATGACGTACGACGAAACGCTTAATGCGATAAACGCGTCCAGCCTTTTCGACGATACCGACATCACGCTTACCGACGGCGAAACGGAATTTACAATGACCGGCGCTGATATAGGACTTGCGGCTCTGCCGGAGGACACGGCTCAAAAGGCGGTCGATTACTGCAAGAACGAGAATATATTCGTAAAATCGTGGCTTGCCGCGCGGCTGCTGTTCAAGCCGCACGAGATCGTGCCGGTACCGCAGACCGACGAGGCAATGCTCGGCGCGAAGCTTGACGAGTGCGGCAATTTAATGAAGGGCGAGAGGAAGGAACACTACATAGAATTTAACGAGGAACAGACCGCGACGGTTTTCTCCGGTCAAACGGGCTACAACGGCGACCACGCGAAGGCTTACGAGCAGGTTGTAAACGCTCTCCAAGGCGAACGCTTCAAGGACATTCACGTTGACTTTGACACATCGCCTCCGGAAACGATGACGATAGAGCGTATCGACGCGATGATATACAAGGATCCGGTAAACGCGGAATATGTAATAGACGGAAATTCCGTCTCGATAACCGAGGACGCAACGGGACGGTATATAGATAAGGAAGCGGTTACGCCGCTGCTCGCGAATATTTACGAGGGCTGCGAACCCGTAAACATTCCTTATAATATTTCATACCCCGACATTTCGTCCCAAACGCTGAACGACAAGCTGTTCGCGAACACGCTTTCGACGTATTCCACGTCTTACGGCGGTTCGACGTGGAACCGCTGTCAGAACATAGCGCGCGCCGCGTCGCTTATAAGCGGAACGGTGGTGGCGCCGGGCGAGGTGTTTTCCTTTAACGACACAGTGGGACACCGCACCGTGGAAAACGGCTTCTATACCGCGAAGGAGTACATTAACGGCGAAAGCGTGGACGGTATCGGCGGCGGCACGTGTCAGGTATCGAGCACGCTTTACAGCGCGGTGCTGTACGCCGATATGGGCATAGTCGAGCGTCTCAACCACATGATGACCGTCGGTTACATACCGCTCGGTCAGGACGCGACCGTTGCCGACGGCGGCGTTGACTTCCGATTCAGGAACACGAGCGATTACCCGATTAAGATTTCCGCGTACACGAGCGGTTCGAGCGTTGTAATAAGCATAATCGGCACGGCGTGGGAACCGGCGCGGAAGATCACGATTTCAAACAACGCGACGACGCAGGGCGAAAATACCGTCGTTTACTCGACGCGCTACGTGTACGAAAACGGCAGTCTTATTTCGACCGACACGCTTAATTCAAGCACGTATATGCCGCACAAGCAAGCGATGCAAAGCTTGGAGGAAGAATTGGAGGAAGATTCGGAGGAAGAGGACGAAAGCGAGTAATTTAAGAAGAAAACGGCAAAATTTTTAAATTCACTCTTGCAAACCGAAGAAATTTGTGCTATAGTATAGTAAATTATACGACAATGGCGTTGTATGACAGGGAGGACTGTCATATAACGCCTTTTTGTTTCAGGGAGTTGAGGAATATGGTAAACGAGGAGCTTACGCGCCATTTGGCGGAGCTTAGCAAAATCGAGTTCACCGACGATGAGTGCGCGGCAATGACGAAGGATATGGAAAGCATAATCGCGCTCATGGACAAGGTATGCGGGTTCGACTCGTCCAAAAAGGCTTACGCGCTCGACGCGGTAGGGTATAACGATCTGCGCGCCGACGAGTATAAGGATTCGTACCCGACGGAGAAGATCACCTCGAATGCGAAGAATGTGAAGAATAACAGCTTCGTTGTGCCGAAGGTTGTGTAACCGCCGTAAAATAATTGGAAGGGGTAAGGTATATGTCACTCGCGGATATCAGGAAAAAACTCGACCGAAAAGAGATAGGCGCGGTTGAGCTTACGAAGGAATATTTAAAGAAGATAGAGGAAACGGACGGCAAAATAAACAGCTATATCACCGTCTGCGCCGAAAACGCCATAGAGGACGCGAAGCGCGCCCAAGAGGCGATCGACGAAGGCAGAGGCGGAGCGTTTACGGGATTGCCCGTTTCCGTGAAGGATAATATATGCACCAACGGCGTTAAAACGACGTGCGCGTCGCGTATGCTCGAGGACTTCGTTCCGCCGTACGACGCGACTGCTGTAACGAAGCTCAAAAACGCGGGCGCGGTAATACTCGGTAAGACGAATATGGACGAGTTCGCGATGGGCGGCTCGTCGCAGACGTCGTACTTCGGCGGCGTTAAAAACCCGTACGACACGTCGCGCGTAACGGGCGGCTCGTCGGGCGGCGCGGCGGCAAGCGTTGCCGCGGGACTTTGCGCCGCGGCTCTCGGCTCGGACACGGGCGGCTCGGTAAGACAGCCCGCCGCGTTCTGCGGAGTTACGGGACTTAAACCCACCTACGGCGCGGTATCGAGGTGGGGACTTATAGCGTTCGCGTCGTCGCTCGATCAGATAGGCGTTGTCGCGAAAAGCGCGGAGGACACGGGATACATCTTAAACGGCATTTACGGCTTTGACGAAAACGACGCGACGTCCTCAAAGCTTGCCAAGGGCGGCTACACCGAAAAGGTCGGCGCGGACGTGTCGGATATAAGGATAGGCGTACCGAAGGAGTTTTTCGCCGACGGCATAGACGACGAGGTAAAGACGGCTGTGTTAAAAGCTGTTGACTATTACAAATCGCTCGGCTGCGAAATAACGGACGTGTCGCTTCCGTCACTCGAATACGCGGTATCGGCGTATTACCTCATATCGTCGGCGGAGGCGGCAAGCAACCTCTCGCGTTTCGACGGCATAAAGTACGGCTACCGTTCGGGGCTCGGCGAGGATTACAGCGACCTCATCAAAAATTCGCGACGCGAAGGCTTCGGAAATGAGGTAAAGCGGCGCATAATGCTTGGCAACTACGCGCTCTGCTCCGGCTACTACGACGCGTACTACAAAAACGCGACTCGCATCCGCACGCAGATACGCAGGGAATACGCCGATATATTTGAGAAGTGCGATGTTATCCTAACGCCGACCGCGCCGACAACGGCGTACAAAATAGGCGAGCAGGAGAACGATCCCGTAAAGATGTACCTCGCGGACATATACACCGTCACCGTGAACATAGCCGGTTTGCCCGCGATTTCGACGACGTGCGGCTACGACAAAAACGGTATGCCGATAGGTATGAGCCTTATCGGACGCGCGTTTGATGAAAAGACGATCATATCGGTCTGCGACCGTTTTGAAAAGGATTTTGAGCGGAAGGAGGCGGTATTATGAGATACGTGCCTGTTGTGGGACTTGAAATACACTGTGAGCTTCTCACAAATTCAAAGGTATTCTGCACCTGCCAAAACGAATTCGGCGGCAGTGAAAATACGAGGGTGTGTCCGCGCTGCAGCGGTATGCCCGGCACTCTGCCTCTGCTCAACCGCGGCGCGGTGCGTCTCGCCGCGAAGGCGGGCTATGCCTTGGGCTGCAACGTACACGGTTACAGCGCGTTTGACAGAAAAAATTACTTTTACCCCGACCTTCCGAAGGCGTACCAGATCACGCAGTTCGACTCGCCTATATGTACCGACGGACACGTTACCGTCACGGGCGGCAGGGATATACGCATAAACCGCATACACATCGAGGAGGACGCCGGTAAGCTCGTGCATGACGATTACGAGGGCGTGTCGATGGCTGACTACAACCGCTGCGGCGTGCCGCTTATCGAGATAGTGACCGAACCCGATTTCCGCACGGTCGAAGAGGTGCAGGACTTTGTGGAGCAGGTCGCGTTAAGGCTTAAGTACGCCGGCGTGTGCGACGCACGTATGGAACAGGGTTCGATGCGCGTTGACGTAAACATTTCGATTATGCCCGAGGGCAGCGACAAATTCGGCACGCGTGCGGAGCTTAAAAATCTGAACTCGTTAAAGGCGATAGGACGTGCGATAGAGTACGAGATACAGCGTCAGTCGGAGATACTCGACGCCGGCGGCGAAGTGGTACAGGAAACTCGCCGTTACAACGACAACCACGGCGACACAAAGGCGCTCCGCTCGAAGGAGGAAGCGCACGACTACCGCTATTTCCCCGAACCCGACATTCCTCCTGTGCAGCTTACGGACGGGGAGATGAACGAAATACGGAACGAAATGCCCGAAATGCCGCAGGAGCGGTTCAAGCGTTACACCGAGGTTTACAAGCTGCCGGCAGAGGACGCCGGACTTATAATCGCGGACAAGGCGTTTTCCGACTTTTACGACGCGGCGGTTGCGATAAACCCCGACTACAAGCAGATTTCAAACCTTATGCTTGTTGAGCTTAACCGCAATCTGAACGAGTCGGAAACGGGCATGGAGGATTTGAAATTTACGCCGGAGGATTTGGCAAATACGGTTAAAATGGCGTCGGACGGAGTTATTTCAAAGAACGCCGCGAAGGAAATTGTTTCTATAATGTTCGCCGAGGGCGGCAAACCCGAGGAAATAGCGAAAAAGCGCGGCTTTATAATGAGCAGCGACACGTCCGAGCTTGACGCGGCTATCGACAAGGTGCTTGCCGAAAACGCCGACAGCGTGGAGAGCTACAAAAACGGCAATGAAAAGGTATTCGGCTTCCTTATGGGACAGGTGATACGCGCGCTCGGCAAGGGCGCGAACCCGAAGCTTGCGAAGGACGCGCTGACGGAGAAATTGAAGTAAATTCGGAGGAAAGTAAAATGGAGAAAATAGACGGCATACAGCTTAAAAGCGAAATAACGCTTGCCGCCCTCGAAAAAAGCGAGGGAGGGGAGATAACCTTTTCGGCTTGCGTGCATAAAATACGCAACATGGGCGGCTTCTCGTTTATAATTCTGCGCACGGGACGGTACGTGCTTCAATCGGTGTACACGCCCGGCGAGTGCAAAGGCGATTTTGACGCGCTTACCGAAGGCGCGTACGTAACGGTCACCGGTATCGTAAAGAAAGAGCCGCGCGCGAATTACGGCTATGAAATAACGCTTTCATCGTTTGATATACTGTCAAAGCCGAAGGAGGAATATCCGCTCCACGTATCGTCTAAGCGGCTCGGCTGCTCGATAGAGACGAGTATGGAACACAGGAGCGTCGCGCTGCGCCACCCGGAGCAGAGGGCGGTGTTTAAGGTCGCGGAGGGCGTAGTGTCGGGATTCCGTGAGTTTATGCTCGGCGAGGGCTTTACCGAAATCCACACGCCGAAGATCGTCGCTGCCGGCGCGGAGGGCGGCGCGAACATATTCAAGCTTAAATACTTCGGACAGAACGCGTACCTCGCGCAAAGTCCTCAGTTTTACAAGCAGACGTGCGTGGCGTTTTTCGACCGCGTGTTTGAGATTGCGCCGGTGTACCGCGCGGAAAAGCACAACTCAACGCGCCATTTGAACGAGTATATAGGTCTTGACTTTGAAATGGCGTTCATAGACGATATGCATGACGTAATGGCTATGGAAACGGCTATGCTGCGCCACGTTGTAAAATATCTCGCCGAAAACTACTCTCACGAGCTTGAAATGCTCGGCGCGGCGCTGCCGGAGGTAAAGGAAATACCGTCGGTGACGTTCTTTGAAGCGCTTGATATACTCGGCAAGGAGCGTGCGCAGTTCGACCTCGACCCGACCGACGAGGTAAAGCTGTGCGAGTGGGCGAAGAAAAATCACGGCAGCGAGTTTATATTCGTAGAAAAATTCCCCGGACTTAAGCGTCCGTTCTATGCGATGGACTCAAAGGACGATCCGAAGCTTGCGGAAAGCTTTGACCTTCTGTTCCGCGGACTTGAAATAACGACGGGCGGACAGAGAATACATGACTACGACGAACAGGTGGAGAAGCTCAGGCGTTACAAGGTCGAGCCGGAGGAGCTTGGCGCGTACCTCGACATTCACCGCTACGGCATGCCTCCGCACGGCGGACTGGGCATCGGTCTGGAGCGGCTCGTGATGAAGCTGCTCGGTCTTGACAACATAAGACAGGCGAGCCTGTTCCCGAGAGATCTTCACCACCTCGATCCCTGACACAATATTTAGAGTGTTACATGTAAAAGTATACATTTTTTACCACTATATTTCGCCCTTAACTAAGTATTTTTCACAATAATACTTTTTGAGGGCGAAATGTTTTGAAATTGTATGTAAAATGTGGTATAATAAATGTAACTGCGATAAACAGCAATAAAAAAATTTATTATAATGGAGGAACAGAACATGACTGAAAACAAAACAGTCCTTGCATGGCTTGACGAAATGGCTGCCATGTGTCAGCCGGACGAGATTGTCTGGATTGACGGCAGCGAGGAACAGCTCGACGCGTTGAGAGAGGAAGCCGTTGCAACGGGCGAAATGATTAAGCTGAACGAGGAGAAGCTCCCCGGCTGTCTCTACCACAGAACAGCTCCGAACGACGTTGCGAGAGTAGAGGACAGAACGTTTATCTGCACGCCGACCGAGGAGGAAGCGGGTCCCATAAACAACTGGATGGCTCCCGACGAGATGTACGCTAAATTAAAGGCGCTCTACACCGGCTCGATGAAGGGCAGAACGATGTACGTGATCCCGTACTCGATGGGCCCCGTAGGTTCGCCGTTCTCGAAGATAGGTATCGAGCTTACCGACAGTATTTACGTCGTACTCAACATGGCAATCATGACGAGAGTCGGACAGAAGGTACTCGACCGGCTCGGCAATGATCCCGATGCTGAATTTATAAAGTGCCTGCACGCGAAGAAGGACGTAAACCCCGACGACAGATATATCGTGCAGTTCCCGCAGGACAACACGATATGGTCGATCAACTCCGCTTACGGCGGCAACGTGCTTCTCGGCAAGAAGTGCTTCGCGCTCCGTATAGCGTCGTACCTCGGCAAGAACCAGGGCTGGATGGCTGAGCATATGCTTATCCTCGGTCTTGAAAATCCGCAGGGCGAGGTTAAGTACATCTGCGCGGCGTTCCCGTCGGCTTGCGGAAAGACGAACCTCGCGATGCTCATACCGCCCGAATATCTGAAGAAGCAGGGCTATAAGGTATGGACAGTCGGCGACGACATTTCATGGCTCAACATAGGCCCCGACGGCAGACTTTACGCGATCAACCCCGAATCCGGCTTCTTCGGCGTAGCGCCCGGTACGAGCGTTAAGACAAACTTCAACGCGCTCGAATCGACAAAGAAGAATACGATATTCACAAACGTTGCGATAAACAACGACGACATGACGGTTTGGTGGGAAGGTCTTGACAAGAACCCGCCGGTAAACGCGACAGAGTGGAAGGGCGCGAAGGTAAACGGTCCCGAGTACATCGCGGAAGGCAATAACCTTGCTCACCCGAACTCAAGATTTACCGCTCCTGCGGTAAACTGCCCGTGCATTTCGTCAGAGTTTGAGAATCCGCAGGGCGTACCCGTTGACGCTATCATATTCGGCGGCAGACGCGCAAAGTGCGCTCCGCTGGTATACCAGTCGAGAGACTGGCAGCACGGTACATTCGTGGGCGCTACAATGGCTTCTGAGACGACAGCAGCGGCTGCGGGCGCTGTAGGCGTAGTACGCCGCGATCCTATGGCTATGAAGCCATTCGTGGGCTACAACATGGCTGATTACTGGGGACACTGGATCGAAATGGGCAAGAAGCTCGGCGACAAAGCTCCGAAGATTTTCCACGTTAACTGGTTCAGAAAGGACGACGACGGCAACTTTATGTGGCCCGGCTTCGGCGACAATATGCGCGTGCTTCTCTGGATACTCAACCGCTGCGCGGGCAAGGTTGACGCGGTCGACTCGCCGATAGGCTACCTGCCCAAGCCCGAGGACATCGACATCACCGACCTCGACATGACCGTTGACGACGTTAAGGCGCTCCTTACGGTTGACAAGGCTGAATGGCTCAAGGACGTTGAGGATCCCGACACGGGTATCAAGCAGTACTTCGCTCAGTTCGGCGACAGACTTCCGAAGGAAATGGCGGAAGAGCTTGACAAGCTTGAGGCAAATCTTTCAAAGTAATAAAACCGCTCTGCAGGGCGTGATATTAAAAGGACGTATCTTTGCGATACGTTCTTTTAATTTGCAAAGATATATACGCCAAAATAAAAAAATTGTCGGGACATACGCCCGTCCGCCGGATTTGATAAAATAAACATATTGACACGGCATGTAACAGCGTATAAAATTATAATAAAGGAATAAAGGGTGATGAACTATGAATAATTCCGACAAGCTTGAACGGACGCTCGCCATATTTTTCCGCGCCGTACGGGGCGAGGATTTATCCGTGCGGCGCATATCGGACGAGTACGGCGTATCGACCAAAACCATAGCGCGGGACATAAGAGATTTGAAAACGTTTTTGGTGGAGAACCGCGACATGCTCGGTTACGCGGAACTGCAGTACTCCTATCGCCGAAAGGCGTACTTCCTTAAAATGGAGGAATTTCTGTCCGACCGCGAACTGCTGGCGCTTGTAAAGATCCTGATTGCGAGCCGCGCGTTAAACAGGGGAGACATGCTTTCGATAGTCAATAAAATCAAGTGCTTTTCCGCGCCGGAGGACAGGAAAATGCTTAATAATATGCTCAGCCGCGAAATGTATTATTACAGCGCGGTCGGCTCCGACGTGCCGCACGTAACGGATAGGCTGTGGCAGATTTCACGCGCGATTGAACTGAAAAAGGAAATCACAATAATCTATTACAAAATGGATCGCTCGGAAATTACGCGCCGTATAGTGCCTGTTTCGATAATGTTCAGCGAGTATTATTTTTACCTTATCGCGTTCCACGAAACGGAAAACGGCATGACCGAACGGTTTTACCGCATTGACCGCATAAAAGAGGTCGCGGAACACCGCGACGCCGTGATGAGCCGTCCGCAGTTTAACGAGGGTGAGCTTCGGAGACTCAATCAATTTATGTTCCCGGGCAAAAACAGACGCATACTGTTCGAGTTTACGGGCCCGTCGGTGCAGGCGGTGCTTGACCGTTTACCGACGGCAAAGCTGATCGACGTCAGAAACGGTGTGAACATAATCGAAGCACAGGTGTACGGTGACGGCATAAGAATGTGGCTTTTGTCGCAGGGCGACTGGGTAAAGGTGCTTGAGCCTCGGGAGTTGGCGGACGAGATACGCGGGTGCGCCGAAAGAATTGCCGAAAGCTACAAATAAATTTAATAAAAATTTTCAGACGGACATACACGTGTCCGTCTGCTTTGATATTATAGGTATGTAAAAATTATTTTAAGGAGGTACATACCTATGAAAAAGAAAATCTCAGCAGCGATCCTTTTATCTGTTTTAAGCGCGTCGCTGATAGCCGGATGCTCGGCAAATAACAGCGCGCCGGCGGGGGAGGGTGAAGAACAAACCCAACAGTCCGGACAAGCCGAAAATTCGGCGACCGAAAAGCCGGCGAAGAAAACAAATAAGGGCAAATACGATAACATAGACGCCGATTCCGTTCCGATAGGCGTGGACGAGGTGGAGTTTATCAATGACGACGGCTATGTTGATATTACGGGTAGGATTTACAAAAACGGCGGTGATATCGAGAAAAGCTATGTCAGCGTTACGTTTGAAATCTGTGATGAAACCGGAGCGCGTATAGGAGAAAAAATTATTACGCCGGATAACGCGCTGAAGGCGGGCGAGGATACGCGTTTTGATGAAAATCTTATATGGGAGTTGGACGAGAAGTATTACCACAATGTTCCCGATGAAACGGTTGCGGGATATACCGCAAAAATCATTGACGTAAAAGAAACGGACGCTGACGAAGCGGAGCTTGAAGCTACAATATCCGACATTGAAAGCGCAATCAAATGGAACAAGGAATACGACAAAGCGCAAATACTTATTGATGCCGCGCTGCAAAAGTATCCCGACAACACAGATTTAAAACTGCTTCAGTCGGAACTTGACACCGAGAAGGCTAAGGACGCAGGAGGACAAAAGTAATTTAAAATACCCTTGATTTTTCAAGGGTATTTTTTTTGCTGCAGAGTATCAAAGGTTGCTTCCGGCAATGTCAAAACGCAACAAAGCCACCGACGTGCGATCATCGGTGGCTTTGTTGTATATGAACGTAACATTGTACTCAAACAATGTTACCCTTATTATACACCATTCGTTCCGGAATTTCAATACTTATTTCAAAAAAATTTGAATTTTTTTAAAAAACCTGTTTTTTATACATTATCGAAGTACGAGATATACCTGACGGGCGCTTTTTCACCGAAAAGGTACTCGTAGAGGTCGATAAAGTAGTCGTCCGTCATGCTCGCGATGTAGTCGACGACAATATCGTCATTCGCGCTGTGCGCCGTGTAATCCCAGCCGTTAAAGCGGTTCGCGTCGTTTACGAAGTCGATATGATGCCTGAACACGGGCGACTCGCGGCGGCCGCTGCTTAAATCCTTGAGAAGCGTCTCGTAAACGCGCTCAAACATCGGTTGGATTTTTTTATCGTACGTGCCGGCAATTTTGCTGTTTTGGTAAATAATCTCGTTATTATTGCGCTTGCTCTCCTTCAAAGCCGCAAAATGCGCGTCGTCAAGGCGTATATACGGCTTGCCGTAGCTGTTTTCGACGATGTTGACGATAAGGTTGTTTATGATTGTCGCGTTATATCTGCCGATTTGGTTTTCCTCAAATATATCCTCGCTGCTTATAAGTCCCGCCTTGATAGCGTCCTGCCTGTCCTTGCCGATGTACGCGATCATATCCGACACACGCACGACACACCCCTCGAGCGTTGACGGCACGAGCCTGCCGACCGCCGATTTGTCGCAGTAGCACTCCTCTACCATAGCGTCAAATTCCTCAAAGCCGCCGAGCGGGCGGGGAACATACTCCCTGCACTCAAACTCGCCGTTGTGGCACAGTATGCCGTCGAGCGTCTGAAGGCTTATATTCAGCCGGAAAATCCTGTCAAGCACGCGCACGCTGTGGACGTTGTGGTTAAAATATCTGCCTGTGTGGGCGTGGTACAGGTCGCTTAAGAACCGCTCGCCCGCGTGACCGAACGGCGTGTGACCGATGTCGTGACCGAGCGCGATCGCCTCTATAAGGTCGGTGTTAAGCCCCAGCAGCACGCCGATGTTGCGCGCGACACGCGACACAAGCTGCACGTGCAGAGCGCGGTGCGAGATGTCGTCGTTTTTGTAGAAGGAAAACACCTGCGTCTTGTCGGCGTAGCGGTTGTAGTACGGGCTGTGCATTATTTTTTCAGCGTCGCGCACGTAAGCGCCGCGCCAGAGCGTAGCCTTGTCGTGTTCGCGGTTCTCGCGCCGCACCGCCGGATCATCAAAGCCCCTGCCGCCGAATATTTCCTCGTTTATTCTGTTCTGCAACTCCTTTGACAGACGTTCATAGTTTAACATTACAGTTTCCTCCCGTGGTTTGTACTGTGATTTTACCACATTTTGAGCCGCGTGGCAAGGAAATAATATTTTTAAAATAAAAATGTAAAATACACTTGACATTTTATTTCGTGTGTGCTATATTATAAATGTAAAGTATATTTTACAATTTCACAAAGGAGCTGATAGAGTGATTGCAGAGGTAAGAGAAGCGAGAAAGCGCAGCGGAATAACGCAGGACGAGCTTGCGAAGGCGGTCGGCGTGACGCGCCAGACGATAATATCGCTCGAAAACGGACGTTACAGCGCGTCGCTGCAGCTCGCGCACAAAATCGCCAAATTTTTCGGCGTAAAAATCGAGGACATATTTATATTTGAGGAGGATGAGTAAAATGAAATTCAAGAGCAAAACAATGACAAGAATAGGACTTATGCTGCTGTACGTCGTAATCGGCGCCGTTATGTGGGTTGTGGGAACATTCGGCGCAAATCCCAACGACACAATATCGGCAATGGGCATAGCTATGGCGGTGTGCGGAGCGATAATGGCGGTGAGGAACATTATCGTGGTACGCGATCCCGAAAAGCTCCAAAAGCGCGAAACAGCCGAAACCGACGAGCGTAATGTCATGCTCATGCATAAATCACGCTCCCTCGCGTTCGCGATATATATTATGGCGGCGGCGGTGGCAATTATCGTGATGATTTGCACCGGCATGGAATCCGAGGCGAGAATCGTGGCGTTCACCGTCTGCAGCTTGGTGGTTATATACCTTATAAGCTATTTGATTATGAAAATAAAGCATTAAAAATCATAAAAACCGCTTGATTTTTTTCGGTATATGCGATATAATACATATAAGAAATTCTGATTTTCGGAAAGTGAGTGATAAAAATGCTGGCGGAAATAAGAGGACGGTCACAGGTAACGATACCGGCGGAAATCGTAAAAAAGCTCGGTATCGCAGAGGGTGATAAGTTCGACATTACCGAAAAGGACGGCGGTATATTTATGTGTCCCGTCGTGATATATCCGAAGGACAAAATAGCCAAGGTCGCGAAGCTTGTTAAGGACGCGGAGGAGGAAACGGCAAAACAGACCGCGTTTGAAAGCGTCGAGGATATGTTTGCCGATATGGGGATAGATATTTGAAATGTATAAACTGAAATATACAAAAGAGTTTGAGAAGGACTTAAAGAAGCTATCCCGCGCCGAGCAGGTCATGGTTGCGAGAAAGCTCAGACTTCTCACGGAAAATCCGTTCTATCCGTCCCTGCGGACCAAAAAAATACAGGGCTTGCGCGGCGTGTTTGAAATGAGCGTCAATATGGATATACGCATATTGTGGAAATATGAAGGCGACGTTATTATTCTGCTGTTGGATATAGGACGGCATAAGGATATGCTCGGGGTGTGAAATAAGGGGACGTATTACAAAATACGTCCCTTTTTATGTGTTTTTTGAAATTTGTATTGCAAATACGCGGAAATATGGTATAATAAATGTACCACAATTTACTGTCATAAATATTTATTATTTATGATACTGCTTTTTTAATATAATTTTTTAGGATATTCCTCATGGGAATATTCTAATTTGGGTATTATTTATATTGGGCTGTGTGTTGTTAAAAACGCAGGCTTTATATATGAATATGCCCTTTATGTAGTACCTTGAAGCAGTATTTCATATTTGACAGTAAATGTGTGGTAACATCTATCTGAGCCGCGTTTTATGCGTGGTACAGATATGTGCCGCGCATTTTTTTATTGCGGGGGGGGAATATTTGCAAGCCTCCCCTATTAGGGGAGGTGTCGGCGAAGCCGACGGAGGGGTTTGGAACGTAAATGAAACCCCTCAGTCACACTACGTGTGACAGCTCCCCTAGTAGGGGAGCCTTACGTATGGGCGAACTGTGTTCGCCCATAAAATTTACTTTACGGAGGTAGAAAAAATGAAAAAACGAATTTTGATTGCCTTAGCCGCATTGACAATGCTCCTGTGCGTGCCGATTATCGCCAACGCCGCAAGCGTGGACGATTTGTGGTTTGATGCTGAAACTGGAACGATTAAGGATTGTAACGAAGATGCCGAAGGCGAGCTTGTTATTCCCGAAGAAATTGACGGGGTGAAGGTGACAAGCATCGAATATAATGCATTTTCCCACTGTTATGACCTAACAAGCATAACCATTCCCAACAGTGTAACAAGCATCGGCGATGCTGCGTTTTACAACTGTTTTGACCTAACAAGCATAAATATCCCCGACAGTGTTACAAGCATCGGTAATGGTGCATTTTTTTACTGCATGAATCTGCAAAGCATACACATCCCAAACGGCGTTACAAGTATCGGCAATGAGGTGTTTTCCAACTGTGAAAGCCTAACAAGCATAAAATTGCCGGATGGCGTGACAAGCATCGGCGATAGGGCATTTGCCGGTTGCAGAAAGCTGACGAGCGTCAATATTCCCGGTAGTGTGACCGATATTGTCGTGAGTGCGTTTTTCCAGTGCGGCAGTTTAAATATAAATGTCAGCCCAAATAATCAAAACTATTGCGATATAGACGGAGTTTTGCTTACCAAAGACAAAAAGACCATATTGGCTTATGCCAAAGATGTATTGCAGCCCGAATATATTATTCCAAACGGCGTTATGAGCATTGGCAATGCTGCTTTCGACTACTGCGAGAACCTAACCAGCGTAAAGTTGCCCGACGGATTGACAAGCATATGCGATGAGGCGTTTTCCGGTTGCATCGGATTAACAAGCGTAGACATCCCGAACGGCGTTACCAGCATTGGCTATAGTGCCTTTTTTGGCTGCGCAAGCTTGACAAATGTAAATATTCCCGATAGTGTCACAAACATAAGCGGTGGTGCGTTTTGGTTCTGCTCAAGTCTGACAAGTGTGACTATCCCCGACAGTGTTACAAGTGTTGGCGCCAGTGCATTTTTAGGCACAGGATACTATAATAACTCTGATAATTGGGAAAATGATGTTTTGTATATAGGTGATTATCTTATATGTGCACATAATACATTAAGCGGCTCATACAGTATAAAAGACGAAACAAGAGTTATCGCGAATAGTGCATTCTACAACTGCGAGAACCTTACAAGCGTAAAGCTGCCTGACAGTGTGACAATCATAGACGACTATGCGTTTTATGATTGTGTGAGCCTGACGGGAATCAGCATCCCTAACGGCGTGACAAGTATCGGCGAGCATGCATTTTTCAGCTGTACTGGTTTAAAGAGCGTAACAATACCTGACAGTATGACAAACATAGACGAAAGTGCATTTTCCTTCTGCACAGGTCTGACAAATGTAAAGCTGCCCGACCGCATGACAAGAATTTCTTCTTTGACATTTTACAGATGTGGGAGTCTAACAAACATAACCATTCCTAACAGTGTTACAAGCATAGACTATGGTGCGTTTTATGGCTGTGATAATTTGACAGATATATACTATTCCGGCACAGAACAGGAATGGAAGCTGATTGAGATAGGTGATTATAATGACAATCTGCTCAATGCGAATATTCATTTTTTGGGTAAGCCCCTCGAAGTGCAGCCAGTTGAGCCGGAGAAGGACACGGAAGAGAACAAAATAAAAATCCCCGTTACGGTAACCGACATAGAGCGCGCGGAGGAGCTTAACGGTGTAAGGCTGTACATCGCCGAGTACGACGCGGACGGGCGGCTCACGAACGTGACGTTCGGCGAAAAGGGCGCGGTCGAGGGCGATACAATCACAATTACCGCCGACATTCCCGACGCGGAACATTACAAAATAATGCTCTGGGACGCTAACAACGCGCCGCTCATGGACGCAATTACAAATGTATTATAACAAAAAAACGGGCATTGCCCGTTTTTTTCTTACCTATTTTCCAAAAACTCCCGTGCCTTATTGATTGCCTTCTCGACGGTCTCCTTAGCCGGACCGCCGATAAGCTTACGGTCGTTTACGCACGTTTCCATACTTATCGCGTCGTATATGTCGCTTCCGATTATATCCGAAAACTCCTTAAATTCGTCCATTGTTAGTTCGTCAAGCGACTTATTATGCTCAATCGCATAGAACACCATTCTGCCTATTACCGCGTGAGCCTCGCGGAAGGGAAGTCCCTTTTTAACGAGATAGTCAGCCGCGTCTGTGGCGTTCGTAAAGCCGCCCTTTGCGCCTTTTAGCATATTGTCTTTTTTGACGGTCATAGTTGAAATCATATCACAGAACACGGGCAGACACAGCTTAACCGTGTCGAGCGCGTCAAAAATCGGCTCTTTGTCCTCCTGCATATCCTTGTTGTACGCGAGAGGTATTCCCTTCATAGTCGTTAAAAGTCCCATAAGATGACCGTACACGCGCCCCGTTTTGCCGCGTATAAGCTCCGCAACGTCGGGATTTTTCTTCTGCGGCATTATTGACGAGCCGGTTGAGAACGCGTCGTCCATCTCAACAAACGAAAACTCGTGGCTCGACCATAGAATAAGCTCCTCCGAGAAGCGGCTCATATGCATCATTATGATAGAAAGACAGCTCGCAAGCTCTATAACAAAATCGCGGTCTGAAACTCCGTCGAGCGAGTTCATCGTAACTCCGTCAAAGCCAAGCTCCGCCGCAACCGATTCGCGGTCGAGCGGATAAGTTGTTCCCGCGAGCGCTCCCGAGCCTAACGGCATAACGTTCATGCGCCTGCGGCAATCCTTCAGGCGTGACAAATCGCGCTTGAACATCTCAAAATATGCCATTAAGTGATGAGCGAATGTGATAGGCTGCGCTTTCTGCAGATGCGTGTAGCCGGGCATGATCGTTTCGGTATGCTCCGAAGCCAAATCAACGAATACATTGAGCGCGTGGACGAGCATTTCCTCGACTATTTCCGTTTCGTCCATAAGATACATACGTATATCGAGCGCGACCTGGTCGTTGCGGCTGCGTCCCGTGTGCAAACGCTTGCCCGCGTCGCCTATGCGGTCTGTGAGGATCTTTTCGATGTTCATATGAATATCCTCGGCGTCTATAAGAAATTCGATTTTGCCCGCTTCTATATCAGATAAAATATTTTTAAGCTCCGCGATGATCTTATCCGCGTCCTCCTGCGGAATGATGCCCTGCCGTCCGAGCATACGCGCGTGCGCAATCGAGCCTTTTATATCCTGCTTATACATACGCTTGTCAAAACGTATGGACGAGTTGAAATCGTCAACCTTTTTGTCGGTGCTTTTCTGAAAGCGTCCGCCCCATAATTTAGCCATTGCAATTCTCCTTTGTTCGGTTCTAACCGATATTATACAATAAAACCGCGCTGTTGTAAATATTTTGTTTCACGTATGCGGTGAAAAATTTGAAAAATTGGTAAATTGCTAATGAAAATCTTGCTTGTGATAATGACCTCCGGAGCGAATTGTATCAATACGTTGTCCGCACTGAAAAGTATAACTCTGATTATTTTTTAATGAAAAAATCCCCGACGGAAGTGCGTCGGGGATCTTCACCTTTTGTCCGATAATCCCAGTATATAATCTGCGGAAACGTGGTAAAATTTGCACAGAGCTACCAAATGACGTATCGGCATTTCATTTATTCCCTGTTCATAACGTGAATACACTTGTTGAGTTGTTTTCAGATAATCGGCAATCGTTGATTGCGTCAAATCATTGTCCTCACGCAATTCTCGTATGATTTCGTTATATGATTTCATAAAATTAACATTCCTCCTTTTAAAAATTATAATATACAACTCATCAATGTATTGACATTACACCTAATATAGTGTAAAATAGCAACATAAATGAACAAAAGTGAGGAATAAAATATGAAAAGAAAAATTGTCGGTTTATTTTTAATTGTATGCATATTTTGCACATTTATGCCATGCGCGGGAGCAGCGTCTGTCGTTGCGGAAGGTGAATGCGGCGCGGATGGAAGTAACGTAACATGGACGCTTGACAGCGACGGAACACTGACATTCAAGGGGACGGGCAGAATGATCAATTATGATTGGTTTAACAAAGTTCCTTGGCTGTATGAAGACGGCGGGGAAAAAGGGCGAAAATTATGTTGTCCGCGACGGAGTTGATAAAATAGCCGCCGGTGCTTTTTGCGGCTGCAGGGAATTGCGCAATATATATCTTCCGGATACCGTCACCGAAATTGGACACAGTGCATTTTCCTCGTGCTCAAATTTGAAAAGCATGGTTATACCTGACGGCGTGCAAACGATCAAAGAGTATACGTTCAGTTATTGTTCCTCTTTGAATACAGTAACAATACCAAACAGTGTTACGACCGTGGACAGAGTCGCCTTTGAATGGTGCACAAGTCTTACCGATGTATACTATCGAGGAACACAAGATGAATGGAATGAAATTGATATAAGCGACGGCACAGACGAAGGGGAAGGTGACAACAGCGCTCTTAAAAATGCCAACATTCACTTCTTGGGACACTCGGAAGGAAAACCTGAAATTGCTGATACTCCAAGCATAGACCATTCCGGCAACAAGTATACAATTAACGTTCCTTTGAATAACGTGCAGTCTCCGTGCTGTATTATTACTGCTCTATACAGTGAAGGAGCGCTGAAAAAGACCGAAATTACCGACGTAAAACCGGGAGATGCATCCGTAAATGTGACATTGGAATACGTGAACGCCGACACGGTGAAAATATTTTTATGGGGCAACTTGGTAATGATAAATCCGTTATGTGAGGCAAAAACAATAAATATAAATTAAATACACGGAATGTGAATAAAAAAGGCAGTGATTTTAAATAATCACTGCCTTTTAAGTACAATTTTACTTCAATCCGTTCTTTTTCTTCATCATGGCGCGAACCTTAAGCGGCAGACCGAACAGGTTTATAAAGCCCTCGCTGTCCTTGTGGCTGTAAAGCTCGTGGCTGTCGCCGAACGATGCGATATCCTCGTTGTAGAGCGAGTACGGCGACTTTGAACCCGCGGGCGTAACGCTGCCCTTGTAGAGCTTTACGCGAACCTCGCCCGTAACCGTCTCGTCCATCTTGTCGAACATAGCCGACATCGACTCGCGCAGCGGCGTGAACCACTTGCCGTCGTACACAAGCTCGGAGAACTTAATCGCCGACTGACGCTTGAACGACTGCGTGTCGCGGTCAAGACAGAGGTATTCAAGCTCCTGCAAAGCGGCGTAAAGAATTGTACCGCCCGGCGTCTCGTACACGCCTCTCGACTTCATGCCGACAAGTCTGTCCTCGACTATATCCGCAATACCTACGCCGTGCTTACCGCCGAGAGCGTTGAGCTTTTCAACAAGCTCGCGCGGCTTCATCTTTTTGCCGTCGACCGACACCGGCTCGCCCTTTTCAAAGCCTATCGTAACATATTCCGGCTCGTCGGGAGCTTTTTCGGGCGATACGCCGAGCTTTAACAGGCTGTCAAGCTGCGGCTCGTTCGCGGGATCTTCAAGATCCATGCCCTCGTGACTGATGTGCCAGATGTTGCGGTCACGCGAGTACAAATCCTTTTTCGTAACGGGAACTTCTATACCGTGCGCCTCCGCGTAGTCAACAGCGTCCTCACGCGACTTGATGTCCCAGATTCTCCACGGAGCGATTATTTTGATCGACGGATCGAGCGCCTTAATCGTAAGCTCGAAACGAACCTGGTCGTTGCCCTTGCCGGTCGCGCCGTGGCAAATAGCCGTCGCGCCCTCCTTGTGGGCTATCTCAACGAGCTTCTTCGCAATGATAGGTCTCGCGTGCGATGTGCCGAGAAGGTACTTGCCCTCGTACACCGCGCCCGCCTTAAGCGTGGGGAATATATAATCCTTTACGTAATCGTCTCTTAAATCCGCGATGTAGCACTTTGACGCGCCCGCACGCTTTGCTCTTTCCTCGAGACCGTCCGTTTCCTTGCCCTGACCTACGTCGCCGCATACGCAGATTACGTCGTAGCCGTAATTCTCGATGAGCCACCTTACTATAATTGACGTGTCCAGACCGCCCGAATAGGCGAGAACAACTTTTTCTTTTGCCATGTTGACATTCCTCCTAAAATAATATATATTTATACAAGGTACATTATACAACGATTTTTGTCAATATTCAATAGGTAATTTGAAAAAGAGGTAAATAATGATAGTAATGGGTATAGATCCCGGCTACGCGATAGTCGGCATAGGCATAATAGAATACGAAAAGGGAAGGACGCGCTACATACACCACTGCGCCGTGACAACGCCCGCCGGCATGAACACGACGGAGCGGCTCAATATCATTTTCCGTGAAACGGGCAGGCTTATAGACGAGTACAAGCCCGACGCGGTCGCGATCGAGGAGCTTTTCTTCAACACCAACCAGAAAACGGCGATAAACGTTGCACAGGCAAGGGGAGTGCTGCTCGTGTCGGTGACGAGCCGAAATGTGCCGATATACGAGTACACGCCGCTGCAGGTGAAGCAGTCGATCGCGGGCTACGGACGCGCCGACAAAAAGCAGATACAGACGATGGTAAAAATGCTCCTTCACCTCAACGCGGTACCCAAGCCCGACGACGCGGCGGACGCTTTGGCGATTGCGCTAACGCACACGATGACCTCGAAGCTCGGCATAGCGCTCGGAGTGAACAAAATTAAGTAAAACCATATATTGACGGCGCACCGCTTGAATGTCTATATATAGCGGTGCGTTTAATAATTTCTTAACATTTTAGAAATATGACTGAAATATACAAATTTTATTTATTATTACCATATAAAACGTTTATTTATTTTAATTCATTGTGCAAAATGCATGACGAATTTTGTCAAAAATTATAATTTTATTTCAAAATATTACAATCTGTAACAATTTCTTAATAATTACGGGGTTGACATAATTGTAATAATGTTGTATTATTACACTGTCAATAAATCTTTCGGAAGGAATTTTATGTATTACTATATAAAAGGAACGCTCGCGCATAAGAGCGAGAATTATGTTGTTATAGACGTGGGCGGCGTCGGATATATGATTTACACGTCGCTGACAAGCGTACAGCACGCGGGAAGTATCGGCTCGGCGGTTAAAATGTACACGTGTTTGCACGTGCGCGAGGATATTATGGAGCTTTACGGCTTCACGTCGACGGAAGAAAAGAATATGTTTCTGCTTCTCACGTCGGTGTCGGGCGTGGGACCGAAGGCGGCACTTGCCGTTCTCTCGGTCGGAGATTCTTCGGAAATAGCCGCCGCAATCGTGACGGGCGACGTTAAGATGATAACGCGCGCGCAGGGTATAGGGCCGAAAATGGCGCAGCGGATAATTCATGAGCTGAGCGATAAGATTAAGGGTGAAGCTTTGAACCTGCCGCTTGACGACGATACTGCGCCTGCCGTATCGGGAGACAACAGAAGCGAAGCGGCAGCCGCTCTCGTGTCGCTCGGCTACAGCATGCAGGAGGCGACAGCCGCTCTTAAGGGTGCGGACAATTCCATGAGCGTCGAGGCGCTTGTAAAGTACGCGCTTACGAAGCTGTTTTAACTAATTAAAATCGGAGGTAACGCCTTTGTTTGAGGAAGATGAGAGATTTGTCACCGGCGGATTTACCGGCGAGGACGCGGAAATAGAATACGGACTGCGCCCGAAAACGCTCGGCGAGTACATCGGTCAGGACAAGGTAAAGAGCAATCTCGACGTGTACATAAAGGCTGCGCTCGACCGCCACGAACCGCTTGACCACGTGCTTTTGTACGGGCCGCCGGGACTTGGCAAAACGACGCTTGCCGGCATTATCGCCAACGAGATGGGCGTAAATATAAGGATAACGTCAGGTCCTGCGATTGAGCGCGCGGGCGACCTTGCGGCGATACTCACGAGCCTTTCGGCTCACGATATACTGTTCATCGACGAGATACACCGCATGTCGAGGACGGTCGAGGAAATACTGTACCCCGCAATGGAGGACTACACGCTTGACATAATAACGGGCAAAGGTCTTGCGGCAAGAACGCTGCACCTTCCGATAGAGAAATTCACGCTGATAGGCGCGACGACGCGTGCGGGACTTCTGTCAGCGCCGCTGCGCGACCGTTTCGGCGTAATAAGCCGTCTTGAGCTTTACAGCGTGGAGGATTTGAAGGAGATCGTCACACGCAGCGCAGGACTTCTCGAAATAGACATAGACGAGGAGGGCGCGGCTGAAATAGCGTCACGCTCGCGCGGTACGCCGAGAATCGCGAACCGCTTCCTAAAGCGCGTAAGAGATTTCGCGCAGGTTAAACATGACGGAGTTATAACCTACGCGGTGGCAGCCGAAGCGCTTAAAAGCATGGAGGTGGACGAGCTTGGACTTGACGCGATCGACAGCCGCATGCTCAAAACCATGATAGAGAATTTCGGCGGCGGACCTGTGGGACTTGACACGCTCGCGGCGACGATAGGGGAGGAACCCGGCACGATCGAGGACGTGTACGAGCCGTACCTTCTCCAGCTCGGGTTTATAGCGCGCACGCCGCGCGGCAGAGTTGCCACAAAAGCCGCTTACGAGCATTTCGACATTCCGTTCGCGGAATAAATTATGTATAGGATAAACAAATGTATGGGAGATGATGTTAAAAATGAGAAAGGCTGTAATTACCGTAATTGCCGCGCTGGCGGTAATGCTGTGCGGCGCCGTTTGCGCGGACGCGGACGGCGTGATGCTTGAATACGACGGAGGTATGCACGAGTACAACGGCGAATTTTATTCGCTCGTGGTAAACAATCAGCTTATAGATCCGCCTCTTTCGCCGATTATTTTTAACGACAGAGCGCTTGTGCCGGTAAGAGAGATATTCGAGGAGGTCGGCGCTGAGGTAGACTACATAAACGAGACGCAGACGGTGGAGGTCAAGGGCGACAACACCGATGTAAAGCTCAGAATAAACGACAACGTCGCGTACATAAACGGCGCTAAGACAAAGATACCCGATAACGTTGTGCCGAAGCTCATATCAAAGGTCGGCGGCGAGACAAAGACGATGGTACCCGTTCGTTTCATAAGCGAAAGCATAGGTCTCGACGTTGAATTTGACGGCGATGACGGTGCGATACTCATCGAGTCGGACGGCTACACGCTCGTTGATGAAACGCCGGTGCAGGAATACGCCGAACCCGAACCCACTCCCGAGCCTACGCCCGAGCCGGAGCTTTATGTGACCGATGTTTCGTACGACATCACGGGCGCGGAAACGGCTTGCGTAACGGTTACGACCGACGGCGTGATAGAAAATTACGACGATTTCGTTCTCCAGTCTCCAACAAGACTGGTAGTGGATATTCCGTACGCGAAAATTTACGGCGTTGACGAGAACATCACAGTCGGCGCGGCTGGAGTGAGCGCGGTAAGAGTGGGCGACAACGATGAGCGAGCGCGTATAGTGCTTGACATGAATAATCTCAAAACGTATACCGTGACGCAGACGTCCGACAACACGCTTGAAATCAACACCGTGATAACCGCTCCGAAGCAGGAAGCCGCGGCGGAGGACATAAAAAAGGAGATCAAGGCTACGGTGACGCAGAACACAAATTACACGCCGCGTTCCTCGGAGGATATGCTTATCGTGCTTGACGCGGGACACGGCGGCAGCGACAGCGGCGCGGTCGGCGAGCTTGACGGCGAGCCTGTGTACGAGAAGGAGCTTACGCTTCAGATAACAAAGCGCGTGCAAGCCATACTCGAAAATGCGGGCTATAATGTTTCTCTGACGCGCGAGGGCGACACGCTTCCGTCGCTGACGGAAAGACCGGAGCAGGCGAACGCGGAAAACGCCGCGCTGTTCATAAGCATACATATCAATTCAGCCGAAGCGAGCGAGGCGCAAGGCACGGAGGTATATTACGCCGAGGAAAATAACGACTACGGCTACGGCGTGACGAGCGAAGCGTTTGCGGAAAACGTGCTTGAAAGAATGCTTCAGTATATGCAGTCCGTAAACCGCGGCGTAAAGACGGCTGAACATGCCGTAACAAGACGCTGCAACATGCCGGCGGTGCTTGCCGAGGTCGGATTTATCTCAAACCCCGAGGAGGTATATCTTATGACTACCGACGAGTACCAGCAAAAAGCCGCTCAGGGCATCGCCGAAGGCATTATCCTCACCCTCCGCGAAGTGGATATGCCGCAGTAATATGAAAAAAAACGTACCTCATGGTACGTTTTTTTGATGCCTGTTTTATTTATACAATCTCGTCTTAACGAGCAGCTTGTAAATCTTATCACCGGCTGGGAGTTGCTTGACCTCGTCGGGAGACATGACTTTGAGCGCGAACACGAGCGCGAAGTACACAACGACCGCCACGCCGATAGCCAGAACCGTTGCGATGAGATTTGCAACAAAGCCTGCGCCTGTCACAAGCGTGACGAGCTTGTACGTTCCAAGTGCCGCCGCGCCCATAACAACTCCGGCTATGAGCGGCTTTACGATATACTTTACGGGCTGTATTTTAAGCCTGCAGTGTTTCCTCAGCACCATAAAGCATATCGCGCACGAAATGAACTGACACGCAATGGAGCTTACAGCCGCGCCGTAGATGTTTACGGACGGTATTCTTATGAGCAGTATGTTGAGTATTATTTTCGCTATGCAGCCGAACAGCAGACTTATTGCCGGAACAAACACCTTGCCGATACCCTGGAGCGAGCCGGTCATTGTCTGCGCCAGAGCCGCGAATATGAGCGACACCGACACAAGCTGCAAAAGCTCGTAGCCCTCGGACGCGTTAAAGTAAATGATTTTGTACACCGGCTCGGCAAGCACAATAAGACCTATCGCGCACGGCAGTATTATAAGTATCGACACGAGCAGCGAATAGTTCACCTTTTCGGCTGCTTCCGCGTAGTTTTTGAGCTTCATCGCGCTTGCGACGTACGGCACAAGCACCGTCGCGAACGCGAAATTCACCGCGAGCGGCATATTGTAGAGAATATCGCTCTTTGCCAGAAGTCCCGACAGCCGCCTTACCGCTTCAACGAGCGCGTCCGCGTCGGGCGAAACGATAGCCGCTGTGTTTCCGTGTGCCGGTATAACCTCGGCGAACGCTATCTGTATGCCGCGGCTCACCGTCGCGGTGTCTATTACGCGGTTTATCGCGGTGATGATAGAGCCGAGCGAAATGGGTATGCTCAAAAGCAGTATAGCCTTCATCAGTCTGCCGCCGCTCTCCTTGAGCGTTTCGCCCGTGCTTTGCTCGGCCTTACGGCTGAGCGATTTTTTTCTGTTGTGGTAGAACAGCATGAGGTAAAGGAAGCTCAGAACCGTTGCGACCGACGTCGCGAAGTTTGCCCACGTCGCCATCATTTCGGCCGACGCAGCCATACCGGCCGCGATGTACACGAATATAATCGTAAGCGAGCATTTGAGTATCTGTTCGAGTACCTGCGAATTGCTCGTCGCGCGCATATCCTTAAGACCGGTGAAGTAGCCGCGTATTACGGACGACACGCACACGAACAGCAGCGACGGCGCGAGAGCGCGCATGACGTGCTGCGAGCCGGGCATTTTTATGAGTTTTTCCGCGAATATGTCCGCGCCGAAGAACAGGACGGCTGTCGTCGCGAGACCTATCGCGGTGAACAGCGCCATAGCCGTCTTAAATATCTTTTCCGCGCCCTTGTAGTCGTCTATAGCGGCTCTTTCAGACACCATTTTCGATATGGCGTTCGGTATGCCGACGGACGATATTGCAAGAAGCACCGTGTAAATCTGAAATCCGACGTTGTAAAGTCCCAGAGCCTCGTCTCCGAAGCCCGGCACGTTCGTTATAACTATCCTGTAAATCATTCCGAACAGCTTGACGATTATCTGCGACACGAGAATAACCGTGACGTTGCTCATAAACGATTTTGTTTTCTCTTTTTTTACGTTTTCCATAAAATTTCTCCTCGTTTGTCCGTTATGTGTATTATAAGCCCGAAACGGCGATTTTGCAAGTAATAAATCCAAAATATAATATAAATTATTCATTAACGCTTTTTTACGCCGCCGTTACACTTGACAAAGGGCGCACGTATGTATTAAAATATACGCAGAACTGTATAAAAATATGGGAGGAATTACTATGGGAATGACACTGACAGAAAAAATCCTTTCGGCGCATCTTGTTGAGGGCGAAATGGTAAAGGGTACGGAAATCGGTATTAAAATCGACCAGACGCTCACGCAGGACGCCACAGGCACAATGGCGTATCTCGAATTTGAGGCTATGGGCGTGCCGAGAGTAAAGACGGAAAGAAGCGTGGCGTACATAGACCACAACACGCTCCAGAGCGGCTTTGAGAACGCGGACGACCACCGCTTTATCGGAAGCGTCGCGAAAAAGCACGGAATATATTTCTCGCGTCCCGGCAACGGAATATGCCACCAGGTTCATCTGGAGCGCTTCGGCATACCCGGAAAGACGCTCATAGGTTCGGACAGCCACACCCCGACAGGCGGCGGTATCGGCATGATTGCCATAGGCGCGGGCGGCATGGACGTGGCGGTTGCAATGGGCGGCGGCACATACTACATAACCTGCCCGAAGGTCGTGAAGGTAAATCTTACGGGTAAGCTGCAGCCGTGGGTTGCCGCGAAGGACGTTATACTCGAGGTTTTGAAGCGCCTGTCCGTAAAGGGCGGCGTGGGCAAAGTTATAGAATACACGGGCGAGGGCGTTAAGACACTTTCCGTACCGGAGCGCGCGACGATAACGAACATGGGCGCGGAGCTTGGCGCGACCACCTCGATATTCCCGTCGGACGAGGTTACGCGCGAGTTTTTGAAGGCGCAGGGCAGAGAGGAAGTCTGGACTGAATTAAAGCCCGACGCTGACGCGGTTTACGACGAAACGGTTGAGATAAATCTTTCCGAACTCGTTCCGCTCGCGGCGTGTCCTCACTCGCCTGACAACGTAAAGAGCATAGAGGAGCTTGCGGGACAGAAGATAGACCAGGTATGTATCGGCTCATGCACAAACTCGTCGCTTCTCGATATGATGAAGGTTGCGTACATATTAAAGGGCAAGACCGTTCACCCCGATGTGTCGCTCGCAATTGCGCCCGGCTCAAAGCAGGTGCTTAATATGCTTGCGAATAACGGCGCGCTGGCGATAATGATAGACGCGGGCGCGAGAATACTCGAAAGCGCGTGCGGTCCGTGCATAGGTATGGGACAGTCGCCGAACTCTAAGGGTATATCGCTCAGAACCTTCAACAGAAATTTCGAGGGCAGAAGCGGCACAAAGGACGGACAAATTTACCTCGTATCGCCCGAAACTGCGGCAATATCGGCTCTTACCGGCGTGTTCACCGATCCGCGCACACTCGGCAAGGCTGCCGATATAACGCTACCCGAGAAATTCACGGTAAACGACAATATGATAGTACCGCCCGTTCCGGCAGAGGAAATGGACAGCGTTGAGGTACTGCGCGGCCCCAACATCAAGCCGTTCCCTGTATCGGAGCCTTTGGCTGAAACTATCGACGCGAAGGTAAGCCTTAAGGTCGGCGACAATATCACCACCGACCACATCATGCCTGCGGGCGCGAAGATTTTACCGCTCCGCTCGAATATTCCGAAGATTTCGGAATACTGCTTCGCGGTATGCGACGAGAAATTCCATGACCGCGCTCTTGAAATGGGCAAGAGCGTTATAATCGGCGGCTCGAACTACGGACAGGGCTCATCGAGAGAACACGCGGCGTTAGCGCCCTTGTACCTCGGCGTAAAAGCGGTAATCACGAAGTCGTTCGCGAGAATACATATGGCAAACCTCATAAACGCGGGTATCGTGCCGCTGACGTTCATAAACGAGGCGGACTACGACAGGATAGACCAGACGGACGAAATAAAGATTGAAAATATAGGAAAGCAGATCGCGGCGGGAAACGTGATAAAGGCAACGGATGTTACAAAGGGCTTCGATTTTGAGCTTAACGCGGACTTTTCCGAAAGACAGAAGGAAATGCTTTACGCCGGCGGACTGCTCAACTACACAAAACAGAACGCGTAAAAAATACATGCCCCCTCCGAGCGAGGGGGCATGGTGTATATTTGCTTTAGTGAGGAAGGAAATCGGTTGGATTTACGGGAACGCCGTCCTTTTCCATTTCAAAATGGAGATGCGGCTGCTCGACGTTTTCGGCGGCGCAGTCGCCGACCGTGCCTATTACCTCGCCGGACTGTACTTCCTTGCCTTCGGTGAGGTTTTCGGCGGCTTCAAGCCCCATGTAACGCGTCACAAATCCCGCCGGGTGCGATATTTCGACGCACGCGCCCATAGCGTTGTCGTACACTCTTTCGACCTCGCCCGACGCGACCGACGCGACGGAGCAGCCCTTTTCGGCGGCAATATCCACACCGCCGTGCGCTCTCCAGTCGTCAAGCGCGTGATTGTAGGCGAGAACGTCGGTGTACGGCTCGAGAATTTCGCCGTTTACCGGCATAATAAACGCGGGGAGGTCGTTCGTTACCATAATCGATTCGCCCGTAACGTCGGGGTTGTCAACGGCGTAATCCATAACCTCATCTGTCGGAGCATCCGTTTCCTCGGCTGCCGTTTCTTCCGCTGCAGGCTCGGCTGTCGGTTCGGGCTGAGGCGTTATCTCGGCAAGCGACAAACTCACGTCCTCGGGAAGCTCTCCCGAAAATACAGGCGCGGTATCGCTTTCCTCGGACGGAAGCTCGCCAACCGTAACCGTTTCTGCGCCGCTGTCCTCGGTATGCTTTTCGGTTATAAAGCCGGCTACGCCTATCATCAGAACGCAGCAGCACAGAGCTATATAAAACGCCGGAAGCTTTTTGTTTTTCTTCTTTTCTTCGTTATTCTGCATAATATGTTCCTCCAATGCATCGTTTGATATATAGTATTCTTGACCGAATTTCCTTAAATATACCCGTATGGCAAAAATTTTATTTGACAAAAATCGAAAAATGTATTCCCAAAACGCGATTTATATAGTATAATAGAATATAATCATCAAGGGCAGGTGAATGTTTTGAAAATAGAAAAAATTAACAAGGACAGAATAATGGTGACTCTTTCACCGACGGATTTGTCGGATTACAATATTGACATCAACGCTCTCGGACCGAACTGCAAGGAGCTTCACAGCCTTCTTTTCAATATAATGGAAATGATACGCGACGAAACGGGCTTTAATCCTTATAACGGACAGGTTGTCGTCGAGGCTACGCCGTTTAAGGACGGCATAACGCTCATTGTAAGCAAAATGGGCGCGGCGCAGACAAGACTTGCGATCGAGGAATTTAAGAGAAACGTCAAGGTTACGGCAAGGCTAAAGTCGCCCGATAAGGCGGCGGCGAGAAACGCGGTATTTTACTTTCCCGACTTCGACAGCGCGTGCATGTCGCTTGCGCGTCTTACCGACGAAATTCTTTTTGACGGCGCTTTTTACAGGCTGGACAAAGCCTTTTGCCTCGCGATGAAGAATGCGGAGAAGCATGCAAAATACATAGATCTTATAAAAGAATTTGCCGAAAGCGTGTCGTACAATCCGCTGAAGTACGTATTTGCCGCGGAACACGGCTCGCTTATAGCCGAAGGCGAAGAGCTTGTCGAAATGGCGCGCCACATTCGCTCTCTTACATAAAATTTTATAAAATACTTGCAATATCGGGAAATACATGGTACAATACAAAAGAAATAAACTTGAAGGAGAGTAAAACATGAATATCTTGGAAACAGTTGTATTTGCGGAAGGCGAAACAGCCGATACGGCGGCGCAGCAGAACACCGCGGCTACCACGGAACAGCAGGCTCCGGCAGCGCAGCAGCAACAGCAGGGCAACACCGTAATGGGAATGATTATGAGCTTTCTGCCGTTCGTGCTTATTATCGTGCTTCTTTACTTTATGATGATAAGACCGCAGAGAAAGCGCGAAAAGGAAGCAAAGGCTATGCTTAACGCCATGAAGGTCGGCGACAAGGTCGTTACGATAGGCGGCATATGCGGCAAGGTCAGCAAAATAAAGGACGAGTTTGTCTGGGTTGAGACAGGCAACATCGGCACGCAGGACGAGAAGAGCGTTATCAAAATGGAGCGCGACTCCATAAGAACGGTAAATCCCGCGAAGGACTGATTTAAGGGAATATAAAGGAAATCTCCTTAATATATTTGTATCGAGATATATTAAGGAGGTTTTTTTATGTCCGTGAATATAAAAACAGTCGTAAAGGGCGCGGCGGCGTCGATATTGTTCTCCGTAGCGGTCTTGTTTATCCTGTCGCTTTTGGAGCATCTTACCGGCATAAGTCCGAGCGTTGTTAACATCGGCTCTTACGCGGCGGTAATACTCGGTATGCTTCTGGGGGCGGTAATAATAGCCCGCGCCGCCGACTGCAAGCGTCTTTTGCACGTGCTGCTCGCCGCGCTGATATACGCGTGTGCGCTTCTCGCGCTCGCGATGGTTCTGAACGGCGGCATATGCTTTACCGCGCACACAGCGGCGGTAACGGCGGGAATATTCGGCGCGGCTATGCTGGGCTGTATAATAGGCAACAAGTAAAATTTATCGTACTATTGACTTTTTTATCATAATATGGTAAAATAACGGTGTATGGAAATAAAACAGACACGGAGGATATTTCAATGAAGCACGTTACAACATTAAACAGCGCGAATCTTAAGTCAAGCGCGGTGCACGGCGGATGCGGCGAGTGCCAGACTTCATGTCAGTCGGCTTGCAAGACGTCCTGCACGGTTGCAAATCAGAAGTGCGAGAACGCACAGAACTGAACAAACAAAATCATCGGCTGCGCGGTCGGTGATTTTCTGTTTAACGGCGCGTAAAATCGGTTCACGCGTTTCGTGAACGACAAAGGAGTTTTTTACAGGTGATACATAAGTTTAAGCAGCTCGGAATGAATATAGTTATGGATGTTTATTCCGGCGCGGTACATATAGCGGACGACGTGATGTATGATATGCTCGACTGCATATTCGAGCCGTTCACGCCAGAGAACGCATGTCCCGAATACGTGAAGCAGGCGATGGGGGACAAGTATTCCGACGAGGAAATAGACGAGTGCTACGCGGAAATCTGCTCGCTTTACAGGGCGGGACAGTTATTCAGCGAGGACACGTACGAGAAATTCGCGAAAAACTGGAATAAAGGCTCGATCGTCAAAGCTCTTTGCCTGCACATAGCGCACGACTGCAATCTGCGCTGTAAATACTGCTTCGCCGACACGGGCGAATTTCACGGCGGCAGAAGCCTTATGAGCGCGGAAACGGGCAAAAAGGCGATCGATTTCGTAATCGCGAACAGCGGAAGCCGCCGCAACATAGAGATCGACTACTTCGGCGGCGAGCCGACAATGAATTTTGAGGCTGTAAAGGAAATTACCGACTACGCCCGCGAACAGGGTGAAAAGCACGGCAAAAATTTCCGCTTCACAATCACGACAAACGGCATACTCTTAAACGACGACATGATGAAGTACATAAACGAGAACATGTCGAACGTCGTGCTTTCGATAGACGGCACGAAGGAAACGAACGACCGCGTACGCCGCCGCGTTGACGGCAGCGGCTCGTATGACGCGATAGTGCCGAAATTCCGGAAGCTTGCCGAGAGCCGCAATCAGGATAACTACTACGTCCGCGGCACGTTCACGGCTTACAACCTCGATTTCGCGAAGGATGTTCTGCACCTTGCCGACCTCGGCTTCAAACAGACGAGCGTCGAGCCTGTTGTCGCGCCGTACGACGAGGATTACGCGCTAAAGCCCGAGCATGTGAAAAAAATATGCGCCGAGTACGACAAGCTTTGTGAGGAATATGTAAAGCGCTACGACGAGGGAAGAGGCTTTAACTTCTTCCACTTCATGGTCGACCTCGACCAGGGACCGTGCGCGATAAAGCGCCTGTCGGGCTGCGGAGCGGGACACGAGTACCTTGCGGTCGCGCCGTCGGGCGACATTTACCCGTGCCACCAGTTTGTCGGCAACGAGGACTATAAAATGGGAAACGTGTACGACGGAACGCTTAACGAGGACATACGCTCCGAGTTTGAACGCTCAAACGTGTATACAAAGGAAAAATGTAAGGACTGCTTCGCCAAATTCTATTGCAGCGGCGGCTGCTCCGCCAACGCGTATAACTTTAACGGCGATATAAATAAGCCTTACGAACTCGGCTGCGAATTTCAGAAAAAACGCCTTGAATGCGCAATCGCGATTGAGGCACATAAGAAATTGGGGTAAAACATAGCTGTGCGGGACGTCGAGGGCGCCGTCTCCTACACCTGTAATTTAAAAAATGTGCGTCGTAGGGGCTGGCGCCCTCGACAGCCCGTTACCAATATATCGCGGCGGGCGAACGCGGTTCGCCCCCTACGTGAGGCTCCCCTTGAGGGGAGCTGTCGCCGAAGGCGACTGAGAGGTGGTTTTAAAAATTCGTTGCCACCTCTCCGTCATCGCTTCGCGATGCCACCTCTCCTCAAGGAGAGGCTCACGTTGTGCGCCGTCCGCTATAAATACGCCCCACAAACCATAATAAAAATAATAATAAAATTTAAGGAGGAATACACATGATACACAAGGGATTTAAGATGAAGCTGTACCCGGGACAGGAAGCGGAGTACGAGAAGCGTCACAACGAGCTGTGGCAGGAAATGAAGGACATGATCCACGAACACGGCGGCAAAAACTACTCAATCTACCTCGACAAGGAAACGCTCACGCTTTTCGGTTACATCGAGATAGAGGATGAGGAGCTTTGGGCGAAGGGTGCGGACACCGCGATAAACCGCAAATGGTGGGACTTCATGGCTGACATAATGGAAACGAACCCCGACAACAGCCCCGTTTCGACCGACCTCGATCTTCTTTTCCACCTCGACTGATAAAGAATACAGACAGGATTTTCAAATCCTGTCTTATCTTTTATCCGGATAATCGGTCTTGATAATACGCGGCTGATAATGTATAATAGTGTGAAGATAACGGTACAAGGAGAGATGCATTGTGGGCAGAAGAAGAACAAGACGGACAGGCAAAGCCGCGGCGGCGCTGCTGACGCTTATAATTCTTATTGTCGCCGCCGCGGCGGCGGAATACGCGCACAAAAGCGGCTTTAAGGAAAGCTACACCATTGACGGCATACCGCCCTACAGCGGCGCGGCGAGCGTTATACTCAACGACAATATACCGGCCTTTACCGACGAGGAAAAACAAACGACGCAAAGCTTTGAAAAATACAGCGAGCTTGACGACCTCGGACGCTGCGGCGCGGCGAGCGCGTGTCTGTCGCGTGACACAATGCCTAAGGAGGAGCGCGGCGACATATCGTCCGTAAAGCCCACAGGCTGGCAAAACAGGAAATACGGCTTCATAG
Source organism: uncultured Clostridia bacterium (assembly GCA_947624485.1). Lineage (GTDB taxonomy): Bacteria > Bacillota > Clostridia > UBA1381 > UBA1381 > Hominilimicola. Next base: position 29,299 of record CANQKM010000004.1, on the reverse strand, counting down.
ACGGCGACTATATTTACCACCGCTGCCACGTCATAGGCTACCAGCTCTCGGGCGAAAACGCGAACGAGCGCAACCTTATAACGGGAACGGCTTACATGAACATAGAAGGTATGCTTCCGTACGAAAATCAGGTCGCGGGCTATATCAGAAAGACGGGCAACCACGTCATGTACCGCGTCACGCCCGTGTTTAACGGCGATAACCTTCTCGCGAGCGGCGTTATTATGGAGGCGTACTCGGTCGAGGACGGCGGCAGTGTCTGCTTTAACGTGTACTGCTACAACGTCCAGCCGAACGTCGTCATAAATTACGCTACCGGCGAGAACCGCCCGGCGTCCGAACAATGACATATTTTTTACATAAACGGCGCAAAATGGATTGTAATACGGAGATATTTATGTTATACTTGTTTGTGGATTCCGCAATTATCAAGGAAATTCCCGACCGACCGTCGGCTCAGATGAAATATTATAAAAAACGGTAAGGGGCAATAAAATGACAGATAAAAGAACATACGGCAGTAACAGACTTATAAGGCGTTCCGTTATAGGAATGTTTCCGTCGTGCTTTTTCAGAATACTCGCGGTCAACTTCCTTAATATGATTGACGCAATGCTCGCGGGATATTTCTTTACGGCGGAATATATAGCGGCGATAGGAGTAACGGTACCGGTGACAATAATAGCCGCCGCGCTGATGAACGCGGTTGCGGCGGGCGTTGAGATGAGCATGAGCGTGACGATAGGCGCGGGCGACAAGCGCAAGGCGGACAGAATATATATGCTCGGCTTGATAACAACAACCGTGATGTGCACGATTTTTCTGATTGTTTCGGAAATATTCGCTCACGGCATTGTACGTATATGCGGTGCAAATGAGGCTGCGGTGGCGGTAATCGCCGCGAGTTATCTGAGATATATCGCTCCGTATCTGCTGTTCCTCGGAATTAAGCTGGTGCTGATGTCGGTTCTGAGCGTATACGGGTACCAAACCGACGTTCTTGTCCTGACGGTCGTCGAGTTTATTATAAACTTCCTGCTGTCGGCGCTGCTTGCCAAATATACTGCTTTGGGAATTGCCGCGCTTGCCATAGGCTCGTGGGTGGCTACCTTTATTAGTATGCTGTGCTGCTTTTTGCTGATGAAGCTGCGTAAGCTGCCGATACTGATACGGCACGGCGGCTTTAAGACGTCCGACGCGGTAAGCCTGCTTAAATACGGTTTTCCCACATCGGCGGACAACCTTGCCGCCGGAGTTGCGGGCAGCGTTATAAATAATATAATATCCTTGTCGCTCGGCACGGTAGGACTTGCCGTTTATTCGGTAATAAGCAGCATAGGGGGACTTATACTGACCGCGTCCGACGGAATGCGCGCGGCTATGTGTCCGATGATAGGCATATTTGCGGGCGCGAGAGATAAAAACGGCGTAAAGAAAACGCTTGCGGAAGGCTTGAAAATCACATACGTTTTTTCAATAATATGGATTGCGGTTATTCTTCTTCTGCTCACACCGATAATAAATATCTACACGAACGGCAGCGGAACCGAGGGAATGGATGGAATTATCCGCGCGGGAGTATATATCGCATCGGTGTTCACGCCGATTGCGCTTGCGGTGTATATAATGGCGGGCTTTTACGAGGCTATCGACAAGCCGCTGCTGTCAATAGCGTTTTCCGCGACGTCGGATTCCGTTATCCTGCCGCTGATGATGCTTATACTTGTTCCGATGCTCGGATACAAGGGTATGTGGCTGGCATACGGCGGCTGCGAGATGATGTTCCTTATAATAGCGGGATTACTCTTTCTCCTTTACAAGCGCAAACTGAAGCCGTCGGTTGACGATCTGCTGTTTCTGGACAAAAGCATACGCGACAACGTGCCAATGAAGGATATAAGCATACACTACAGCAATACGGACATAAGCGGCTTATCGGAGGAAATACAGCAGTTTTTGGAAAACAACGGCACCGCGCCGCGCACGGCGTATATGAGCGCCTTGTGCATGGAGGAGCTTGCGGCTGACTTTATCGCACATTCTCAAATCACGAACGAGAAAATAAACGAGGACCGCGAGCTTATGGACATAAAGCTGTTTTCGGACAGCGATAAGTTTCGGATAACAATACGCAACACCGCGAAGCGCTACAATCCGCTTGACTTTGAGTACAAGCCCGACGACTTTTCAAAAATAGGCGTACATATGGCTCAAAAGATTGCGAAAAAAATCACTTACAGCTATATATATAAAATGAATATCATCACGATCGATATGCAGAAATAATTTGTAAAATTTGGGTAAAATATGCTACAATGGATACGAGGTGAAGAAAATGCTATACACAAGGGAGATAACCGATCCGGAGATTATACAATTCATAATATTGTATACGCTTAACAATACCGACAAGGATCCCGAATACAGCGACCTTATAACCCTCGTGATGGACAACTGCAACGTCAGCTTTCCCGATTTTCAAATATCTCTCGTAAATCTCGAAGAAACAGGACATGTATACTCCTATATGGAGGGTAAAAATATATGCAGATACGGCATCACCGAAAAGGGCGCGAATGCCATAAAGTATTTCAGGACAAGCGTACCCGTATATATCCGTGAGCCGATAGACGAGTCGATAAAGCAGCTTTATATCGAGGAACGCCGCAAAAACGCCGTACAGAGCGGTATAATGCCGGTGAGGAACGACGAGTACGGCTTTGAGTGTATTCTGCGCGACGACGACAAAACCGAAATGATGCGCCTGTATATGTATGCGGGTTCGCGCGACGAGGCGGAAAAGCTGGCGAAATATTTCAAAGCACATCCCGACAAAATATACGGCGATGTTTTAAGCGCGTTTAAGGAAGCCGACAAGGAGGACGATGAGGAATGAAGGAGAAGATATACACAATACCGGTAAACGAGGCGTATGACAAGGACTGCGAGTGTCCGATGTGCCTTTTGGAAAGCAATCTCGAAAGGGAAGCTCTCGAATACAACCTCGGCGCGGCGATGATGGAGGAGGATTTTAGGGGTTACTCCGACAAGACGGGTTACTGTAACCGACATTTCGGCAAATTCTTTGAGATGCCGAACAAGCTTCCGCTCGCGCTTGTGCTTGACACGCACACGGAGGAAGTGCGCAAAGAACTCGGCAAGGTAATAAAGAAAGCGCCGAAGGACGGCGCAAAGAGCGGACTGTTCGGTAAAAAGGACGGCTTCGCGAAGGAGCTTAAGGACTGCCTGCAAAATATTTACAGCGGCTGCGTCGTATGCGAGAAAATAAACTCCACTATGGAGCGTTACGCGGATGTGCTTCTGTATATGTGGGCGAACGACGACGCGTTCAGACAGAAATTCGACAAGTCAAAGGGCTTGTGTATAAAGCACATGCTTTTGCTTACCGACACGGCTCCGAAGTCGATCGGCTCACGCGCGAACGAATTTCTCGGCACGATGGTTCGCAAGGCGGGCAGTGAGTTTGACCGCATACAGGAGGACATACACCGCTTCACCCTCAAATTCGACTACCGCAACAAGGATATGGAGTGGGGCAACGCCAAGGACGCTCCCATACGCACCATGGAAAAACTGTCGGGTTACATAAAGGACGCCGGCGAAGAAAATTAAAAATCTTGATTTTTAAAAAAATATATGATACAATATATCCAATATAGGAAATTAAAGAAGGGAGGAGCATAAATGGCTGCGGCAAAAAAGAAAAAGCTGTTGATGTACAAAGGAAAGCCGCTTATAAGATGCGGCGACAGAATATATTACGGAAATCTTGAGGATAAGTGTATTCTCGCGCTCGATATTGTGGAAAGTAAAGACCGCAAGGGCGCGAAGGAAACAACGAAGGTAAAGGTTCAGGTCATGGACAACACCGGCGAGTTCGGAAAAGGTCAGATATACAGAAAGGGCGAGAGAGAAAACCTCTACATGGCGCTCGACATAGGCGAGTGGTGGCTTAAAGACGCGCTCAATATGATAGGCTGACAAAACATAAAAATACCCGACGCGTAAGGCGTCGGGTATTTGTGTTATGCGTTTGCTTTTTCTTTTGAGGTTTCTTTTTTCTTCGGCGCGGCGGTAACCGCGTCAAATTCGACGTCCTTTTTCATATTCTCGAACGCGACAGCCATCATCAGCTTTATACGGTTAAGCTGGTTGACCTCGCTTGCGCCGGGATCGTAGTCGACCGCGACGATATTCGCCTGCGGGAACTGACGGCGCAGTTCCTTGATCATGCCCTTGCCGGTAACGTGGTTGGGCAGACACGCGAACGGCTGAACGCACGCGATATTTGGCACGCCGCTGTTTATAAGCTCAATCATCTCGCCCGTAAGGAACCAGCCCTCGCCGGTGCAGTGACCGAGCTGCAGTACCTGCTTCGCGCCCTCGGCAATATCCGCGATATGCTTCGGCGAGCGCGAGCGGAATTTCGGATTGCCCTCCATAACCTTTACAACATGCTTGCGGTAGCTCTCGATACCCCATATTGCGAGGTTGCAGAGCGCGGCTGTGGACGACTTCGAGCCGAGGTTGTCGCGCTTAAAGTTGTTGTTGTAGAGGCAGTACAGCATAAAGTCCGCAAGACCGGGCATTACAGCCTCGCCGCCCTCTTCCTCGATAACGTCGATGATATTGTTGTTCGCGTCGGGGTGGAACTTTACGAGTATCTCACCGACAACGCCGACGCGCGGCTTTTTGACTGTGTCGTCAATCTCTATAGCGTCAAAATCGGCTATGATCTCATTGATAACCTTTTTAAGTTTAAGATTTTTATGGTTCTTGTTTCTCAAATCGTTATAAAGACGCTTCTGCCACTTTTCCGCGACGGCGTTTGTCTCGCCCTTATGAACCTCGTACGGGCGTATCCTCAGCGTTACCGCGAGCAGCAAATCGCCCCACGTACACGCTTTTAAAAGACCGTCAACGAGCTTCGGCGTGATAGAGAAACCGGGATTACCCTCAAGACCTGACACGTTAAGCGAAATAACGGGAACGTTCGGGTAGCCCGCTTCTTTGAGCGCCTTGCGCAGGAACGCTATGTAATTCGTCGCGCGGCAGCCGCCGCCGGTCTGCGTGATCATAACAGACGTGTTGTCGGGATCACACTTGCCGCTCTGGAACGCGTTTACAAGCTGTCCCGTTACCATAATTGACGGATAGCACGCGTCGTTGTTTACGCTCCTAAGTCCCGCCTCAACGTCCTCCGCGGTCGCGTGTTCAAGCACGACAGCCTTGTAGCCGTTCGCGCGCAGCACCGCCTCGAACAGCCCGAAGTGGGTGGGGGACATCTGCGGGAATATGATCGTATGCTTCTCGCGTTCCTCCTTCGTGAATTTCACGCGGTTGATCGTGTAGTCCTCGATCTTATGAGGCACGAAATCGCTCGCGTCACGCTCCTTGACCGCCGCTTTAAGCGAGCGCACTCTTATTCTCGCCGTACCGAGGTTGGACACCTCGTCGATTTTGAGCGTCGTGTAAATCTTTTCATGAGACTGTATGATCTCCTGAACCTGATCGGTCGTAACCGCGTCAAGACCGCAGCCGAACGAGTTAAGCTGTATTAGCTCCAGGCGCGGATTTTTTATAACCTGCGCCGCCGACTCGTAAAGGCGCGTGTGGTACGCCCACTGATCTACAACGCGTATATCGCGCTTTAAGTGACCGAGGTGAGCCACACTGTCCTCCGTAAGCACCGCGAAGCCGAGCGACGTAATCATATCGGGTATGCCGTGGTTGATTTCGGGATCTATGTGGTACGGTCTGCCGGCGAGGACTATTCCGCGCTCGTCATGCTCCTCAAGCCACGCGAGCGTTTCCTCACCCTTTTTACGAACGTCGTTCTTGTAATTCTGAAGCTCCTCAAACGCCTTATCCGCCGCCGCGTCGATCTGCGCTTTCGTAAATCCGTAATCCTTTAACGCCTTCATAAGCTGACGCTTAACGGACGGCTTATCCGCGAGGTTTACGAACGGATAAATATATTTCATATCCGCCGCGCGCACAGCGTCCATGTTGTTGTATATAACCTCCGGGTAAGACGTTACCATCGGGCAGTTGAAGTGGTTGCCCGCGTCGGAATACTCTATCTGCTCGTATGGTATGCACGGGTAGAATATCGTCTTTACGCCCTTGTCTATCAAATCCTGTATGTGACCGTGTACGATCTTCGCGGGATAGCACGCGCTTTCGGACGGTATCGAGTCGATACCCTTTTCGTAAATCTCGTGCGAGCTTCTGCCTGAAATTTTTACCGAGAAGCCAAGCTCCGTAAAGAACGTGAACCACAGCGGATAGTTTTCATACACGTTAAGCACGCGCGGAATACCGATAACGCCGTTGGGAGCCTCGTCCTCTTTGAGCGGTTTGTAGCGGAACGCTCTCTTGTACTTGTAGTCAAAAAGGTTTGGCATCTGCTTTTTCGGCTTTTCAAGTCCGGCGCCGCGCTCGCACCTGTTGCCGGACACAAACTGACCACCGTCGGCGAACTTCGTGATCGTAAGCTGACAGTGGTTGTTGCACTTTTGGCAGCGCGTAAGGCTTGTGTCGAACTCAAAGGTGTCAAGCTCATCGCGGCGCAGTATATCACTTTCGCCGCCCTGCCAGCGTTCCTTCGCAATGATAGCCGAACCGAACGCGCCCATAATGCCGGCGATATCGGGACGCACAACCTTTTTGCGCGTCAAAAGCTCGAAGCAGCGCAGAATGGCGTTGTTGTTGAACGTGCCGCCCTGCACGACGATATTTTTACCCATCTGCTCCGGATCGCGCAGCTTTATAACCTTGTATAGCGCGTTTCTGACAACGGAATACGACAGTCCCGCGCTTATGTCGCCGACGGTCGCGCCCTCCTTCTGCGCCTGCTTAACGCGCGAATTCATAAATACAGTGCAGCGCGTACCGAGATCGACAGGACTTTCCGCCTTTAACGCTTCCTCGGCGAACGAAACGGTATCGAGTCCGAGCGACTCCGCAAACGTCTGAATAAACGAGCCGCAGCCGGACGAGCAAGCCTCGTTGAGCATTATAGAGTCGATAACGCCGTCCTTTATCTTCATGCACTTCATATCCTGACCGCCGATGTCTATGATGAAATTTACGCCGGGAGAGAAGTGGTTCGCGGCTTTGTAGTGGGCGATAGTCTCAATCTCGCCCTCCTCGATACGGAACGCCGTCTTTAACAGAAGCTCGCCGTAGCCGGTCGTGCAGGCGTTCGCTATGTACGCGTCCTTCGGGAGCTTTGAGTACAGCTCGCGCAGAATATCGATGCCCCTCGTTATCGGACTGCCCTCGTTTTTGCCGTAGTAGGAGTAGAGAATATCGTAATTGTCGTTTATAACAGATGCCTTTATCGTCGTCGAGCCTACGTCAAGACCGAGGAATACGGGGCCTTTAGCCGTCGAAATATCGGCGCGCTTCGCAACATCCTTGTTGTGGCGGTCGAAAAACTCCTTTTTCTCGTCCTCGTCCATGAACAGCACGCGCATACGCGTAATTTCCGTGTCAACGCTGTGCGCATGGTTAAGGTTTTCAATAATATCGTCGATTTTAACAGCCGTGTCGTCCTCATGCGACAGCGCCGCGCCAATCGCGACAAACAGCTGCGCATTGTCGGGCGTTGTAAACGACTTCGCGTTATCCTTAAGCGTTTCCTCAAACTGTCTGCGAAGCTGCGGCAAAAAGTGCAGAGGCCCGCCCAGAAATACGATGTTGCCGCGTATCGGACGTCCCTGCGCCAGACCGCTTATCGTCTGCGTTACGACCGCCTGAAGAATGGAAGCCGCAACGTCCTCCTTTGCCGCGCCCTCGTTAAGAAGCGGCTGCACGTCCGACTTCGCGAAAACGCCGCACCGCGCCGCTATGGGATATATTATCTTATGCTTTTCGGCGAGCGAGTTAAGACCGTCCGCGTCCGTCTTTAGTAGAATGGACATCTGGTCTATAAACGAACCCGTACCGCCAGCACACGTGCCGTTCATACGCTGTTCGAGACCGCCGGAAAGGTAGAGGATTTTCGCGTCCTCACCGCCCAGCTCTATAACAACGTCCGTTTCGGGCAAAAATGTCTTAATCGCCTCTTTATTGGCAATAACCTCCTGAACGAACGGCAGGCCGAGCATTTTCGAGAACAAAAGGCCGCCCGAACCCGTTATCGTAACGGTAAACTCATTATCGCCGACAACAGGCTTTACTTCCTCGAAAAGAGCGCGGACTGTTTCCTTTGTATCGGAGTAGTGCCGCCTGTATTCGGCGAACAAAACCTTGTTTCCGTCGTCAAGCACAACAAGCTTAACCGTCGTAGAACCGACGTCGATACCCATATGTAACTTACTCATATATATGTCCTCCCAAGTATACAAAAAGGATAATTTTACACATAATTATACAAGTATATTATACTGTTTTGCGGTGAAATAGTCAAGTGAAAAAAATGCCGAAAAAAGCCGACGGAAAATTACGGTCATAAATGTAATGATTACCGCATATAATATTTGGCGGTCAAAACGGAATAAATCACATGGAGGTCATAAAAATGGACACCGAAATTCTGTACGAAAGCGTTGTGCCGGACAAAAAGTCGGACACGTACACGGACTATTACATAATAACCGAAAGCATATCCGCCATGTACTGCGACCTTAAACGCTACGGAGTGAGGATAGTAAAAACAACGGTATACGACGGCGGCGGAAAAACGATAGAGTCACAGCAGATGAACAACGTATTCTACCGTTACGGCGACGTGCGCGATTTTGTAAGCCGCGCCGCGCGTGAAATGGTCGAGCCGAAGGATTTGAAGCGCTTTACGGAAAAATATATACTCGAAGGTCTTGACAGGGCAAAGCAGAAGATATAAGATAAGAAAAAAATATACGGGGAAAAGCAGATGTACCATGTAAAAGAAACGATAATCGTCGAGGGAGTATACGACAAAATAAAGCTGTCGCGCTTTATTGACGCGGTTATAATCGCGGTAAACGGCTTCAGCGTGTTCTCGTCGCCCGAAACGGTTGCAACGATTGCGAAAATGGCGCGCGAGACGGGCGTTGTCATTCTTACGGACAGCGACAGCGCGGGCTTTAAGATACGGAATTACATAAAGCAGTCCCTCCCGCCCGAAACGGTGAAGCACGCTTACATTCCCGACGTGCGCGGCAAGGAAAAGCGCAAGAGAGAACCGGGCAGGGAGGGACTTTTGGGCGTTGAGGGCATGGACGACAGCGTTATTTTGGACGCGCTCAAAAAGGCGGGCTGTGAGATTGACGGCGAGAGCGGACAAGCCGTGCGCGGCAGAAAAATAACGAAGGCGGATATGTATTTTCTCGGTCTGTCGGGCGGCGAGGGCAGCGCGGACAAGCGCCGCGCTCTTGCGAAAACGCTCGGCATACCCATGAAAATATCGGCGAGTATGCTTCTCGATATGCTCAACCGCCTTGTTGATTATGACGAGTTGTGTCAGATTGCACAAAACATAAACGCCGACAATGAATAATTTTAACAAAAATAGTATTGACAAAACGCGCGGTATGCTGTAAAATAAAAATACTTTACAGACGAGGTAACCGCTATGGCAAAGGATTTGAACGTGACTGTGCTGCTCGATGCGTACGGACAGCTTTTGACCGACAAGCAGCGCGGCGCGATAGACTTGTACTACAACGAGGACTTTTCTCTCGCGGAAATAGCGGAGGAAATCGGGATAAGCCGTCAGGGCGTACTCGCCTCGATAAAGCAGGGCGAAAAGCACCTCGATGAATACGAGGAAAAGCTCGGTGTGGTGAGCCGTTTCCGCAGCATAAGCAAAAAAATAACGGAAATCGAAACGATTATGAAAAGCGCCGATTTTGAGGGCGCTGATACGGTAAAGCGGTTACTTAACGACATAAAGACCGAAATTTGACGAAAGGAAATCCGAGATGGCATTTGAAAGTTTGGGCGACAAGCTGCAGGGCGTATTCAAAAAGCTGCGCGGTAAAGGAAAGCTGAACGAAAAAGACATAAAGGACGCTATGCGCGAAATAAAGTTTGCTCTCCTTGAAGCCGACGTAAACTTCAAGGTCGTCAAGGAATTTGTAAACTCCGTATCCGAGAAGGCTCTCGGCGCGGAAATAATGGAGTCGCTCACTCCGGCGCAGCAGCTTGTAAAAATAGTAAACGACGAGCTTACCGCAATGATAGGCGGCGAGGCGGCAAGACTTGAATTTGCGCAGAAGCCGCCGACGGTAATAATGATGTGCGGCTTGCAGGGCGCGGGTAAAACAACAGCCACAGCAAAGCTCGCGCTGAACCTTTCAAAGCAGGGCAGACGGCCGCTTATGGTCGCGTGCGACGTGTATCGACCGGCAGCCGTAAAGCAGCTTGAAGTGCTCGGCAAACAGATAAATCAACCCGTATTCCAGATGGGTACGGACGTAAACCCCGTTAAAATCGCCAAGGAAGCGGTTGCACACGCGGTAAAGCACGGCAACGATCCGATAATTCTCGATACGGCGGGACGGCTCCACATAGACGACGAGCTTATGGACGAGCTTGCCAAAATCAAAAAAGAGGTAACGCCGACCGAAATACTGCTCGTTGTCGACGCAATGACAGGTCAGGACGCCGTAAATGTCGCGAAGTCGTTTAACGAGCAGCTTGACATAACCGGCGTAATACTTTCAAAGCTCGACGGCGACACGCGCGGCGGCGCGGCGCTGTCGGTAAAGCAGGTTACGGGCAAGCCGATAAAATTCGCGTCGGTGGGCGAGAAGCTGTCGGATCTCGAGCAGTTCCACCCGGAGCGCATGGCGTCGAGAATACTCGGCATGGGCGACGTGCTGACACTTATAGACAAGGCGCAGGAAGCGATAGACGAAAAGCAGGCGGCGGAGCTTGAGGCGAAGATAAGAAAGCAGCAGTTTGACTTAAACGACTTTTTGCAGCAGCTTCGTCAGATAAAGAAAATGGGTTCGTTTTCACAGATACTCGGAATGCTGCCGGGCATGGACAAGAAAATGCTCGATCAGGTTGATACCGAGGAAAACGCGAAACGTCTTGTGAGAATAGAAGCGATAATCCAGTCCATGACCGAGGAGGAACGCCGCAAGCCCGGTATTATCGGCGCGAGCCGCAAGGTCAGAATATCGAAGGGCAGCGGCACGAGAGTGCAGGACGTAAACCAGCTTTTGAAGCAGTTCGGCGAGATGCAGAAAATGATGAAGCAGCTTTCGGGCGGCAGACAGAGCAAGATGCTAAAACGTTTAAGAAAAATGCGCTGACGTAGGGGCGAACCGTGTTCGCCCGCAAAACAACACACACACGTAGGGGCGGTCATCGGCCGCCCGTAAAACAACGTTAATAAGGTATATCATATACTTTATATGAACCACACAAAAAACGGGAGGTGAAAAAGGTAATGGCAGTTAAAATAAGACTCAGAAGAATGGGCGCGAAGAAGACTCCGTTTTACAGAGTTGTAGTCGCGGATTCAAGATACCCCAGAAACGGCAGATTTATTGAGGAAGTCGGCACATACAATCCGCTTACCGATCCCGCCGAAATCAAAATAGACGGTGAGGCTGTAAAGAAGTGGATAGCGAATGGCGCTCAGCCTACGGATACTGTTAAGGCTCTTTTGAAGAAGTCTAACATTATCGACTGATACGGAGGTTAGGCAAATGAAAGAAGTATTGGAAACGATTGCGAGAGCGCTTGTCGATACACCCGACGAGGTAAACGTGACCGAAATCGAGCATGAGGACGGCACGATTACACTCGAGCTACGCGTCGCGTCGGGCGATATGGGCAAGGTCATAGGCAAGCAGGGACGAATTGCAAAGGCGATCCGCACCGTTGTCAAAGCGGCGGCAAGCAACGAAAATAAAAAGGTTTCCGTCGATATCGTGTAAATCAAAAAAGAGCGTACCGAAACGGTACGCTCTTTTACTGTACCAATATAAAAATTTCAGTTTATGTGCAACCGAATACGGTTTTTATGTGTATATAATTACGGAAACAACGTTGTTTTGTTCGATTGAAGGGAGTGAATACATTGACAAAAGAAGAAAAGCTCATATCGGGACTGCGCCGCCATAGCCACACGAGCCTTGAAAAAGTGATTGAGCTTTATACGCCGTACGTTACGGTCGTTGTTTACGGCGTTATCGGAGCGGTTATGGCGCGCGAGGATATAGAGGAAGTCGTAAGCGATGTATTTCTGTCGCTTTGGAGGAATGCGTCGGGACTTGACGGCGGCAAGGGAAGTTTAAGAGCGTACCTTGCGGCAGCGGCGCGCAACGCGGCGAAGAATAAGCTCCGCACACTGCGCATACACGAGGATATAAACGAGAGCATAATTTCCGATTACAAAACGCCGCAGGACGCCGCGCTTGAACGAGAAAAGCGCGAAATCCTCACGGGTATTATAAAAAATCTCGGAGAACCCGACAGCGAAATATTCCTCCGGTACTACTATTACGAGGAAAAAATAACCGATATTGCCAATATGACAGGGCTTAATTCTTCGACCGTCAAGTCCAGACTTTCAAGAGGACGTAAAAAGATAAAGGAATATTTGATTGAGAGGGGGTACGGAAATGAATAAAAGACTTAAAGAGCTTATATCGGAAACGGGCATTCCCGACACCGACCTTAAAATAAGCGCGGACAATATTACGCGCAGAGTGACAGCGTCCATAACCGCCGCCCCTTCGGAAAGGAAGAGGTATATGCGGCACAAAATACTTAAAGCCTCGCTTATAGCGGCGTGCGCGGCGGTAATATGCACCGCGGCGGCATTTGCCGCGTCGCCGGCGGGACGTGAGGCTATCGGCAGTATCATAAGCTATTTCCAAAACGACAGAGTAAACGAAATAACCGATACGGAAGAACTGGCAAAATACAGCGCGCAAATAGGGGAAAGCGTCACAAAGGACGGAATAACGCTGACGCTTGATAATGCGGCTGCCGACGATAACTATCTTCACGTGTTCTGCACGCTTACGTCCGACGAACAGTTTTACGAGGGCAGTGAGCCGATAGGTCACAACGCCTACGCAAAGGCGTATGAGAAGATGTGGGTTGAGGTCAGAATAAACGGACAGCACGATGTAAGTGTTGCCGGCAACCACAGCAGCACACAGGGATATTTCGCCGACAGGTACACGTTCAAAACGGTGTACAAGTACAATATATCCGCGTCCGACCTGCCCGATACGATTAAGGTTGAGGTTCTCGCCGACAGGCATGACAGCGAAAATCCGATAGACCTGACGGAGCTTCAGAGCCGCGGTTTGACGGACGAGGAAAAGTCAAGAATATGGTACGTTGCCACGGATATAGACAGGAAAGCCGCCAAGGAAGCGACCGTTACGGCGAAGACTAACATAAATATTCCCGATACGGACGCGTCAATAGAGAAAATCGTGCTGTCGCCGTTCGGCAATCAGCTTGTAACAACGGGCGGCGGCAATATCGCGGAGAAGGTCGCATTGTTTGACGAAAACGGCGTATCGCTCGACATTCTTGACACAGACGTTATCGGTGAGGAAAATTCATACGAATTTCTGAAAGCCGATACGAACACCGAGGAAATCAAAATTGTACCGATATTGTCTGACGGCGTGGAAACGGGCGAAATATCGCACAAAATCGGAGATTATCCGATACGATATGAACTGCCCGACGGATTGGGAAGCATAGTCGTGACTGATGTGCGCGCGGACGGCGGCGTGGTAAGCATTGACTATTACAAGGACGGATTTGTGCCGTGCGGAATTAAATTCGGTCTGCGCGATGAAAGCGGCGCCGAGGCTGCTCCGGGCGGTATTACTCCGATGTCAGACCGCAGCGACAGAGTGCATTACGACACAAATTCTTACACCGCGCGGCTCATATTCGGAGGATACGACGAAACGGGATATTACATTGTTCCCGACGAAAACGTGAGCAATGAAGAAATTAAACAATCGATAAGCTCACTTACCGTCACATATCCCAAGGACATAAAACTTGACTATGATAACGCGCTGACCGTAAAACTGCATTAACCCGTATTGACATTTCCCTCGTGATTTGTTATACTGCGCTTATAGAGTTGTTTTTCGCAAGTCCGGCATTTCTGCCTGTGGTCTTTGAACCACCATAACTTGGAAAAGCAACTCTACCCCCTTAAAGAGATACCCTATCAATGTTCGGATTTGCTTTAAGCATTTTACGGAGGTCTGAATGGGTATCTCTTTTTTATGCGTGCCATGATTGACAGCAGGCGTATAAAAATGGTATACTGTACATGAAACAAAGCATAAGGAACGATACGATGAAGCTGAAATCATTTTTAAGCAAATACGACACCGTTATATTTGATATGGACGGCGTTATCACAAGCGAGGAAAACTACTGGACAAGCGCGGCTCTCACGGCCGCGGAATACATGAGTATGTGCGCCGGCGCGGATGTCGATACGGAAATGTATATGCGCCGCGCGGACAAAATACGCGAACGCGTTTTCTGCGGCGATAAGCTTATAGGTCTGCTGAAAGCTAAGGGCGTAAACTCAAACTGGGATTTGGGTTACGTTACCGTGCTGTGCGCGCGGCTTGCGGGCGGCGAGGACAACGATATTTTCACCGCCGCGCTCGAATACGCGAAAAAGCTTCCCGACAACATCATAGACGCATATGACACTCTCGCGGAAAGGTGCGCCGCCGTCACGGGCGAAAGTGCGGAGGATTTAAGGCGCAACGGCAAAATGTGGCGTGAGATGCACGGACTGTTCCAGGAGTGGTTTCTGGGCGACGCTCTTAACGGCAAACCGTCGCAAAACGGCTTTAAAAGCGGACTTATCGAAAAGGAAGAACCGATAATACCAAAGAGTACGCTGCTTGAAATTCTGCGCCTTTTAAGCTCGGGCAAGCGCGTCTGCACCGGAACAGGCAGACCGGGTATAGAAATGCTCCGACCTCTTTCCGATTGGGGCGCGCTTAAATATTTTGCCACTGACGGGCTGTGCTGCTACGACCACGTTGAGGCGGCGGAACAAGCGCTCGGCAACAACGCGCTCACAAAGCCGCACCCGTATATGTTCCTGAAGGCGCTTTACGGCATGGATTACGACGATAAAAGGATAGTCGAAGGGCTGTACGATAAGGATAAGATAAAACGCGCGCTTATAGTCGGCGACGCGGGCGCGGACATACTCGCGGCGCGCGCGATGGGCGCGGACTTCTGCGCCGTGCTTACAGGTATAAACGGCGAAAGGTCGCGCGGATATTTCGAGGACATGAAAGCCGAGTACATATTAAACAGTATTGCCGATTTTATTGAGGAGGAGTAACGCTATGGAAAAGAGAATCACAACGCCGCTTACGAAGGATAAAATAAAGGAGCTTAAAGCCGGTGACAGCGTGCTTTTGACCGGCACGATATACACCGCACGCGACGCGGCGCACGAAAGAATGGTTAAAAATTACGAAAACGGCGAGCCGTTTCCGATCGACCTTACCGATAACGTGATTTATTACGCCGGTCCCTGCCCTGCGAAGCCGGGAGAGGTGATAGGCTCGTGCGGTCCCACAACGGCTGGCAGAATGGACGCGTACACGCCGCTCCTTCTCGACAAGGGACTCGGCTGCATGATAGGCAAGGGCGCAAGGAGCGAGGCTGTTGTTGACGCGATGAAGCGCAACACCTGCGTGTATCTCGGCGCGATAGGCGGTGCTGGCGCGCTTATAGCGCAGTCGATAAAGAAAGCGGAGGTTGTAGCGTATGACGACCTCGGCACGGAGGCCATACGCCGCCTTGAAGTCGAGGATTTTCCGGCGGTCGTGCTTATCGACTGCAGCGGCGGCGACCTTTACGAAATCGGTCAAAAACAGTATAGGGAGATATGAATGAGGTCTTGACAAAATGTTATATGTACGTTATTATGTACATATAATAATGTCGGAGGTGAATGACATGACAAATATAAATATAACCAATCTCAGAAAAAACTTGTTCGACTATATCAATCAGGCGGTTGAATTTAATGATGTAATAAACGTCAACACGAAAGCGGGAAATGCCGTTATTATCAGCGAGGCGGACTATAACGGACTTATGGAAACCTTGTATCTGTCACGCAATCGGGAAGTGAAGGACGAGATTGTAGAAGGTATGAAAACGCCGATTGAGGATTGTGTCGAAGAAAGCGCGGTTGAGTGGTAATGTATAAAATATTTTTCACAAAATCCGCATTAAAAGCCATTCCGAAGCTGAAAGCCGCGCATTTGGACGGAAAGGTGCAGCAGCTTATCGATATACTTTGTGAAAATCCGTATAAGACACCGCCGCCGTACGAAAAGCTGACAGGAGATTTAAGCGGCGCGTTCTCGCGGCGAATAAATGTACAGCATAGGCTTGTGTATCAAATTGACGATGAAAATAAAACAGTAAAAATTGTCAGTATGCGGACACATTATGAGTTTTGATAATGATAGTAAATAAAAAGTCGGCGCGAACGCTGCGACGTTCGCGCCGACGTGGTACGAGAGGTCACATTGGATTTGGGCAAAAATGGCTTAAAATCAAGGGTTTCAGGCAGTCAAAGCGTAGTATTAACATTATAATTAATTATATTTTTAAATGAAAACATTATAAAATACAATTGACAGCGTATGCTATATTGTGATAATATATAATTGTAATATAATAGAAAAGAGGACAAGCAAATGAAAAAGGCGACTGAAAAATATATAAAAAAATTAGATGAGTTAAAAATAAAATATGCAACAATTAGGAACGATTCTGATAACGATGATGACATATTAACAATAGATTGGATAAGCCCTCAAAAGCAATCATATAGAATATTAGTCATTATAGGAGAAAAAGATGTGGCAATGCGAGTTTTCTCTATAGTTGAGGCTGACGAAACAAAAAGGAATCAATTGTTGGAATTATGCAATAGTCTTAATAATAAGTATAGATGGATTAAGTTTACGATATACAATAAGGGCGAAATATCGGCACAAATAGATGCACAATACAGTGAAGATAATGCGGCGGAAAGTTTGCTCCAATTGACAATGACTATGGTTCGCATAGTTAATGATGCTTTTTCAGAAATACTTCCTGTAATTTGGTCATAATAATTAATATTATATCAATAGAGGTGGTATTATGAATAAATATTTATTAAGCATAATTTCAAAACCCGACATGGCTAATATAAATAAGGCAGATATAGAGGCGTATAAGATAGCAGTAATTAATGAAATGATTAAGTGCGGTGCCAGTAGCACACAACTAAATCTTGTAAAAGAGGGAGCAATTAAATATGCCATAATAAACAAAAGAAAACCGGAGGATTTAGCATGGGCAATTATGCAATAAGTAAGGAACTGGAAAAAGCATATATTAGCATTGGTATTAAAAATTATGAATTGAATACTGCTACAGCAAAAGAATTTCACGACGCTTTGAAAATAGCAAAATCAGAAAATGATTATGGGGCGTTTGTAACATTGCACGATGAGTCTGAATATGAGGGTATGGAATTATTACTTACAAATGATAAAAAAGCAGGAGTGGCAATCACAACAGACAATAATATTATTTCTGTTTTTAAAGGTGATAGCGCTATGAATAATGTTATATCTACATTATTACCCGCCGCTATAGAATTTGGAGGAAATAAATTAGACAACTACAATGATGATAAATTGTCCTTAATGTATAGCCTTTACGGGTTTATTCCGGTTTCAAAAACAAAATTTGATCCTAATTTTGCACCAGAAGACTGGAACTATGAAAGAGATGGTATGCCAGATATATTGTTCTGGATACATAATGGAGATGAAGCATCTGAAATCGTAAGACATTTAGGGGATATAGATGTATATGATAATGATGTTAAGGAGTTTGAATCTTATAGTGATGCGGGAAATTATAGAGATAGTATCATAAAGAAAATGAAGGAAACGGATTTGTAATAGAAAAATGTCTTAATTAACTTTGTCAAGACTATTATAACAATTCTCGATCAGTAAGCAACACAAGTGTAAACTATGAAATATTATAAATAATTTGATGTAAAAAACATAAATCCATGGATTTTAGATGAAAATGGCTTAAAATCAAGGGTTTCAGACAGTCAAAGCTTAGTATTAACCTCTATAAAACAAAATATAAACGCCAAAATATCACGAAAAACCTTATCGTGATATTTTTTTATGGACGGATTTTTCGACCATAAGGCAAAGAAAATCGGGAGCGTTTGACGCTCCTTTTTTGATATGGAAATTTGGAAAGGGGTAATCAGATATGACAAAAAATAAAAAGTGGGAAAGCGAATATGAGTAAAATCAATCCGTTTACGGATATGAACGACAGTGCTTATTGGGCGTTCTATGATGTGATTAAAGATGCGAACAAGCATATGGCGTTGAGTCCGCAAACAGTGATGTTTGGGCGAAATAACTTGATTATTCACGGAAAGGTAATCCTTCAGGGCTTGTCTTTCTATAATGCTTGTGGTATAATGGGATAAACTTATAAAATAAAATTTATATAAAATTATGCTGGAGGTTCAAATGAAAGACGCTCAAATTTAGAAATAATAACCAGTTACATAACCAGTTACAAAAGAAAAAATCAAATATAGATTTAAGCGGTTGTTAAAAGCAGCCGCTTTTTTCGTACTCCGAAAACGGTATCGACTACGCTTTGAAAAAAGATAATTCACAGTAGCTCCCGAAACACCTTGTGTTTTCAAGGACAATGACGATAGCAGCATATGGCCACAGACAATTTCATACTCGCTGTTGTGCAGATGGTTCAGAACTGCCGTTCTGCCGAATGACAGTGAATTGTACATAAGGCTGATGAAACTGACAAATACGAAAAATGTACAATATGTGGTGAGAATTATATTCTGACAGAGCGCAGAACGAAATACTGTGATAAATGTCGAAAAACAGCACGACTGAAAAAGGACGCTGAACATAAGAGAAATAAGCGTCATAGTCCGCATTTTAAGCAAAAAATTCGCATAAAATCAAGGTTTTTTTTAGCCGAAAACCGACAGGGTAATGAAATTATATTCGATACCCCGAAAATGGGGTTAAAAATGCGGACATTTTTGTAAGGAGCGTGACCGTAATTTAAGGCTGCGCTCCGATTTTTTTGCATATACAACAATATTTTTGTATATTCCTTAGAAAATTTAGGCAAAAATATTACAATAATATTGACACAAGTTTGTGTGCAATGATTGTTGTAATAATTACATAGCTATGTATCGGGTTCAAAACCGCCGTTCTGCAGAATGACAGTGAATTGTATACTAAGTTGATAAAGTCGCAAAATACACTGCATTGTAAAGTATGAGGTGCGGAATATGTCACAACAGTGCATGATTGTAGAAATTTTAGGTTCTGAAAACCGCATAAAACCTAATGCTTTTGGGGCAAATCCGACAGGGTAATATACTTTCATTACTACCCTCAAAAAACGGCTTAAAAGTTTCTACATTTTTATACGGAGCGTGACCGTAATATATCACTTTAACATCTCTAACTGATTTTTTGCTCAATGCAGAAATACGGCAGTGATACCAAGATATCAGCTTAATTATAGCATATTTGACAAAGCCGAGACGGACATAAAAGGCGCTATCCTCATAAAAGGGGATAGCGCCTTTTAATATATTCATATATGACCGAATTTAATCTTACTTAGCCATATTCAAATACCGTTCAAACACGGCTGCGCCCTCGGCGCGGGTAATATTCGCTTTCGGGTCGAACTCTCCGCTGACGCGTCCCACCATAATATCCTTCATGGTGCAGAACATTACGCCATCAAGCGCCCAATCGGAAATTTCGGCAAGGTCGGGATAGTCGAGCCGTATCGCCCACGCTCCCGTCGGAGCTTCTCCTTTGTACGTTGCGTATCTGAACATTATCGCCGCGGCTTGCTCGCGCGTTATGACGTCATCGGGCGCATACTCGGTATCGGAATAGCCTTTAACAATTCCGTTCGCGCTTGCCCACGCCACAGCGTCGGCATAGTAAGCATCGCTCGGCACATCTGTAAACGTATATCCGCCGTCAGCTTCCGGCTCATCTTCCATACGATACAACACAGTCACAAACATTCCCCGTGTAATATCCGTAAGCGGTTCAAATGTTGTGTCGGTCACACCCTCCATGATACCGTCCCTGTATGCTTGCAGCACAGGCTCGTAAAACCAGAAATCGCTTGTAACGTCCGTAAAAGGATTGTATAGCTCGTCGTCCGGCAGGTCAGTCTCGTATGTCGGCTCGCCCGTAGGCGCGGGAGTTGCTTCCGTTTCGTCGTCCGGCTCCGCTTCATTCCACTTCGCATACAGGGTAAAGCTCTTTGTAACCTTCGACGTAAAATCATATTCGGCTGTCAAATCCTTATCTGTGTACCAGCCGGTGAACGTATAACCGTCCTTTGTCGGAGCGGTCGGCTCTTTCACAACGCCGTTACGCGAAATTCTTTGTGATGTTACCTTGCTGCCGCCGTTCGCCTCAAACTGAACCGTGTACGATGAGGAACCACTGCCGCCGCCGTGTGACGAAGCAGATGAAGAATTTTCGTCGTAGCCTATGGCATAAGTCGAGAACTTACTTGTGTAAATTGTTACATATCCGTTTCCGACTGTGAAGTAGTCGCCCTGCTCGGCTGTATTTGCAAGAGCCTCCGCCTCGCCGCCGTGGTAACGATAGACGGTTATGTTGTTTTTATTATT
Organism: uncultured Clostridia bacterium; assembly: GCA_947624485.1. Classification (GTDB taxonomy): domain Bacteria; phylum Bacillota; class Clostridia; order UBA1381; family UBA1381; genus Hominilimicola. The sequence continues at coordinate 8,547 of CANQKM010000004.1, read as the reverse complement.
TGTATCGAACGGGATTACGATTGTAAGCTGTTTTCTCGTTTCCTTAATATTCTCCGACACGCCGTTATCTATTTGCTTAACAAGCGTAATATCTATGAAATTGATAGCCGCATTATCGCAAATCTCGTCAATACCCTGCTGCTCGGCGTTCTCACTGTTCGCAGGCTGATTTTCCACAGTCATTGTAACGGTGACGTGGCTCGTATCGGGAATATCCGACGCCTCATCCGACGCCACACTGTCAAGACCGCCGACAACAACATCGGGAGTATCGTTATTATTCTCAACAATAAGTATACTGTCCGCCTTCGCTGTGGGCAGCCTTACCTCCACATTATCCACGTCACTGTCCGTAATCACGACCATTTCCGTAACCGTAACAGTCGCGTCCTCTGTCGTAAACTCCGCTACAATATTATATACGCCCGCTCCCACGCCGGTAAACTTAAACTCGCCGTCCTCGTCGGACACAACGCCGTCCTGCGAGCCGAATATTGTATTACCCTGCTTTAATACAACATGCACGCCCGCCTTTGGGCTGCCGTCACCGTCAATGGTCGTGCCTCGTACTCCATAGGTCGGCGGCGCACTGAGCGTCGGCAGTACTTCCGTAAACTCGCCGAACTTGTCCGATGTGTACTTTTGATAGCCTTCCTCGGTTTCGGTCGGCTCTTGGCGCCCGCCCTTTATCCATGAGCTGTCGCTTAAGGCGGGAACGTCCGTTGTTTCCTGATGTTCACCGTTCAAAGCGCATACGCGTTTTGCTTTACCTGCCGCAGTCTGTGTCGGGTCTATTGTGATCATCCATGAGCCGTAGCTGTGACCGAGCGCGTCCGTCTCTGTCTGCGCCGTAATAACATAGCCGCACACGTCACAGTGGCTGCCCTCGGTTTTGCCCGTATCGGTACAGGTCGCGGGTACCGCCGCGTCAGTCACCGCCTCATGCGCCGTTTCGTCCGATTCCGCTCCGCACACACATTCGTGCCAATGACTATTTTCATTGTTTTTCCAATCGACCGAATATTCATGCGATACGGTAAAGTCGTCGGTCACGGTCAACTCGGTATAGTTATCGCTTGCCTCGAATATCGCCCTGACCGTGTATTCTCCGGCTGTTAAAGGCTTGACCTCGCTGTAATCGTCCGTACCCTTCGCCGCGTATGAATAGGTTACGCTTTCCGTTCCGTTCGTATCGGACGAGGGAACGGGGTTTACACTTTCATCGCCGCACGTGTAGTCTGCCATTGTAACACTCGCTCTGCCTTTCGCCTTTGCGATATCCACTGTAACCGCACCTGTCGGAGTGGCTGCCGCTTGATAATATTCCGCGTCCTCGCCGCCTACGGTAACGCCTGTTATCGTAACGCTCTTGCCGTCACCCACGTTCGCGTCGTCAATCGTTCCTGTTGCCGTTAATGTTACAGTATCACTGCTTTCGGCATTAGTTGGCTCAAGTGTTACTTCAACAGTCGTGCCACCGTTATATTGCCTATTTGTCGCTTCAGCCGTGTATGTAAGCGTTTTCTTATTTAGCGTAACGGTGATCGAATTGTTTTCGCTGCCGTTTAAGTTCACACTGCCGCCATACTCGGCGCGAATTGTATTCGTACCGATTTCAAAACGCTTGTCCGCAGTGATTTCGAGAATTGCCGTACCGCTGTCTTTCATCTCATCGGTATAGCTTACGTCTGCCGAACCGAGCGGCGTTTCGCCGAGATAAAAATCAACTTTATCTGCCAGAGCCATTAAGCTTATGCCGCCCAACAACGGTTTCCTTGACACTGAAGCTGTCAGTATCAATTTGTCACCATACGTTACTTCTGCACTATCAACATCGGTGACGGAATCTGCCTTCTTTATTTCCGTTTGTATCGACTGCGGAGCCAAATCGGTATGGTTATCATCGCCGACCACCTTATACCAAACTGTGTAGGTATTCGCATTCGTGCCTGTCGGGACAGTGGTAGAATAGCTGATGTTATCAAGACTGTACTGCAATTCGCCGCCCTCGGCGCTGCCGCTGACAAGCTCCTGCTCTTCGCCGTTATACGTCAAATCCTTCGGTGTTACAACCGCGGTCGAATTAGCCTTTGCGATTGTAACCGCGACCGTCTTTTCAAAGTGATGATACCTCTCTCTTTCAACGGTCACCTTAACCGAGTAGCTGCCCGCGTTTGTACCCGTCGCCTTTTCCGTGCTGCCGGTCAAGTCGTCGTTTACATAGTATGTAACTATGTCGCTACTCTGTGTGCCTTCTACCGTTACAAGCTCCTGCGCGCCGCCGTTGTAAACAAGACCGTCGTTCGCCGTTACGTCAACATTATCAATCGCCGGCTCGTTTGTAATCTTTATAGTAGCTTTGAGATAGAGTGTGTTATAATTTGCTCTCTCTATTTTAACCGTAATCGTCTTATCCGTACCCTCGTTACTGTAACTCGGGCAGGTTTCCTGCCAATCCGCGCTTTCGTCGGTTTCCGCGTTATAGTCGCCCTCGGCATATCTTACGGTATCGCCCGCAATCGTTCCTGTCGGCGCGGCGAGCGTGTACTGCTTTGTCGGCTGCGTTTCGTCAAACCGCGCCGTTACGTCCTGAACCCCCACGCCGGTAATCGTTGCCTTTGCGACGTTTACCGTAACCGTATCGGTAATGCTTGTAGGCTCGTAATTCTCACTGTTATCGGGCGTAAATACCGCCTGCACACTGTTTGCGCCTGCATTAAGTGCCGTTTCGCCGTCACTCCACGCGAGCGTACCGCCGTCTACTCCCGGCACGGGTACGCTGCTAAGTTTCTTATTAGGTTCATATGTACCGCCGTCAACCGCCTCAACAGTCGGGAATGTCGGCGTTGCCTTCGCGATTGTGACCTTTATACTTGCCTCTGCTATGCCGTTATAATTTTCATTTTCAACTACTTTATAATAAACGGTATGCTCTCCGGCTGTTGTTGCTTTCGGCGCGGCTGTCGAGTACGTTCCCTCATCAACCTTGTACTGCAATTCGCCGCCGGTCGCCGAGCCTGCTGTTGCAAGAAGCTCCTGCGCCGTACCGTCATACGTCAAATCCGTCTTTGCCGTCGGAGCAACAACGGTCGAATCAGCCTTTTCAATATTCACCGTAACCGCTTCTATCGGAGTAGCTGCCGCTTGATAATATTCCGCGTCGTCGCCGCCTACGGTAACGCCTGTTATCGTAACTGCCTTGTCGTCACCCGCGTCCGCGCTTTCAATCGTTCCCGTTGCCGTTAATGTTACATCATCGCCGCCGGAGTTCGTTGGCGTAAGGGTTACTTCAACGATCGTGCCGCCGTTATATGCCCTGTTTGTCGCTGCCGCCGTGTATGTAAGCGTTTTCTTATTCATCGTAACGGTGATTGAATTGTTTTGACTTCCGTTTAAGTTCACGCTTCCGCCGTACACCGCGCGGATAGTGTTCGCGCCGATTTCAAAATCCTTGTTTGCGGTGATTTCAAGCGTCGCGGTGCCGATGCTTTTTAACTCCCCGTCTGTATATTCTACATCAGCCGTACCGAGGGATTTTTCATTAATAAAGAACTCGACTTTATCCAAATCTACCGCCGCTAAACGTATACCGTTCGCCGCGCTGCGCGTAACGTTGGCGGTAAGGGTAATCGTATCGCCATAGGTCACCTCGCCGCCGTTAACCGCCAGCGTGGAATCTGCTTTTTTAATCGTCACGTCCACCTTCTGCGGATTGCTGTCGTTATGGTTACTGTCACCCTGTACCTTGTACCAAACCTCGTAGTCCTTCGCTTCCGTACCCGTCGGAATGGTTGACGAATATTCGCCCTCCTGCTCCGTAGCGTACTGTATTTCGCCGCCCTCAGCTGTACCCGCCGTCACAAGCTCCTGCGCCGTGCCGTTATACGTCAAATTCTTTGCCGTCGGCGCGCTCACTACGCTTGACGCGGCTTTCGCGATGCTCACTTTAACCGTGAGCGTCACATCATCCGTACCGAAATCCTCAACGCTCATAAGCGAATACTGCGGCTCTTTTTCCGTAGCCGTAACCGTAATCGTATAATCGCCCGCGTTAAGTCCAACTGGGATATTCAGAGTATTGCCGCTTACTATACTCGCGCTCGTACTGTTTACATCACTTTCTATATTATACGTAAATTTACCCGCAGCCGCAACACTCCTGTTCGCGTACTTCATATGCTCGTCCAAATTGACCGTAATCGCATCCGCGTAGCCGTAAGTCGCGCTAAGCGCAATGTCCGCACTGTCGCCGCCGAAATGGTCGTGTCCGACGGCGTACACCGTTATATCCTCGGTAACGCTCGTACTCGTGTCAAACTTTTCACCGTCCGCGTCCTTACTTTGCGACCATCTTTCAAACGTATAATTAGTCTTTGAGGGATTTTCCGGCAGCGCTACCGTTTTATTCAGATTGGTGTACTTAACATCATAATTTGGGTTATCTTGTGTTGCGAACGTAACTTTCAGAACCTTTTTACTTGTGTCACTCGTAAGCACGGGATATGCGTCCGCGCCGTCACTGAGCTTCTGTCCCCACGTTTGCGTATCCTGACCGTTTTGCAGTAGCCACGCCACCTCGCCGGAATTAAACGCATCCTCTGTTTTTGCCGTGCCCTGACCTTCTGCGCCGCAGGTATTGAGGTAGTAGCAATTTTCAATACTGCTGCCGCTGCTGCCGTGGTAGCCCACAATGCCGCCTATGTATCCTCCGCTGCCGCTTACCGTTCCAGCGTTATAGCAATTTTCAAAGGTGCCGCCGGAGTAGTCGTTTCCCGCAATGCCGCCTACTCTGTTATTTCCGCTTACCGTGCCCGTGTTATAGCAGTTTTTAATGGTGCCTGTGTGGTATCCCGCAATGCCGCCGGCATAGTCGCCCGTGCCGCTTACCTCACCCGTGTTATAGCAATTTTCAATGCTATTGCCGTCGTAATTGGTTCCCGCAATGCCGCCAACATATTTGCCGCTTATCGTTCCCGTGTTATAGCAGTTTTTAATGCTGCAAGTTCCATTGTTATCTCCGACAATGCCGCCAATATAACTGCCGCTGCCGCTTACCGTGCCCGTGTTATGGCAATTTTCAATACTGCTGGTTAAGACGTTTTGTCCCACGATGCCGCCCAAAAATCCGGCGCCGCTTACCGCTCCCGTGTTATCGCAATTTTCAATGCTGCCGCTGCTGTTTTGTCCCACGATGCCGCCTACATTACTGCGAGTACCGTTGACCGTGCATTTATTGTGGCAATTTGAGATAACGCCTTCGTTATATCCCGCGATGCCGCCCACGGTTTCATAGCCGCTGATACTGCCCGAAACGGTTAGATTTTCAACCTCTCCCTCTGTGTCTATTTCTCTGAACAGACCTTTGTAGCCTGTGTAGTCACTCGTTACATATTTAATGTAAAGTCCGCTTATCGTGAAGCCGCCGCCGTCAAATATGCCGTTAAACGGCTTTAAATACGCTCCGATCGGTGTCCATGATGTGCCGTCCTCGCCCTTGTCCGCGCCGTACTTGTCGGACATATCAATATTATCCGTCAGCTTAAAATACTCGCCGCTGCCGTTGCCGGCGTTGATATAATCGCGCACCTTTTCAAGCGTCTCAAGGTCGGGAATCGTATACGGAGTAGCCTCCTTACCGTCGCCGCCCTCAGGAAAAGCGGTGAACACAGGTCTTCCGAGGAAAGAGGAATCTACCCACACGTCCCATCCGTCGTTCAGTGCCGACGCGAGCGTCTTAAAGTCTTCGGTATTCTTTTCCTCAACCGTTTCCGCAGCGTCGTCCGTGCCGCTGATACCCTTTTCCGCCGTACCTGTAAGATAATAGCAGTTCTCTATTATTCCTTGTTCGTGCGTTCCCGCAATTCCGCCGACGGCAGCAGCACCTCCTTCGGCAAGCGTTATCTTTCCCGTGTTATAGCAGCTCATTATCGCTTCGTAATTGTAACCGACAATACCGCCCGTTCCTTCGTCGTTTCTTGTCGAACTGTTTGTAATATTACCCGTATTATAACAGTTTGTTATCGAGCCCAATACATTCGTTCCCGCAATACCGCCGATCGAACCCTTTCCGTTGATATTTACGCTGCTGTAACAGCTTTCTATTCTGCCATGACCGCTGTTCTGTCCCACGATGCCGCCGATAGCAGTTACAGCGGCAGTACTGTTTATTGAACCCGATACGCCGAGATTTCTTATCGCGCCGTCGCCGTTGCTGATGTAGCTGCCCACCGTTCCAAATAAGCCTATATAATTAACGGTACTATCGGTATATAACAACGATACTTTTACCGTATGACCGGCTCCGTCAAATTCGCCGTTAAACCCTGTTGAAAACGTTCCGATCGGCGTCCACGATGTACCGCCCGAGCCGTACTTGTCAGACATATCTATATTCGCCGTCAGCTTGAAATACTCATCGCTGCCGCCGTCAGCATCAGCGTTAATATAATCGCGGAACGCTTCAAGGTCGTCAAGATTGGAAATAAGATACGGTTCATCCTCCGTGCCGTTACCGCCCGAGCCGACAAATTCCGCCGCCGACGCGGTCAGCGAAAACGCCGGTATCATGGCAAGTACCATTGACAATACAACAGTTAAGCTTAAAATTCGTTTTTTCATCGTTTATTCCTCCGGTTATAATTCTATTGTAAATATACTATATATTGACATTTTTCTTTACATACATTATAATTATAGCACGTTCACCCATGAACAGGTCAATAGTTTGGAGTGATTTTTATGAAAAAATTGTTTACGGTAGGTCAGGTGTGCAAATGCTGCGGCGTTTCGCGTTCGACTGTTCTGCGTATGGAGAGCAGAGGTCTTTTGTCACCCGCGCGCGTTGATGAAGATACGGGGTACCGCTATTACGATATTTATAACGTGACAAAGATTTTGCATATTCAAATGTTTTTGGAGATGGGACTTACTTACGACGACGCGTATTTGTACTATGCGTCGAACGGCAAATCGCCCGAGCTTCTTGCCGCGCTCGAAAGCCGTATTGCGCTCCTTACAAGAGCGTATGAGGAAATGAAGCTGAGAATGGACGATAAACAGCACCTTCAACTGGACATTATAAAGCTGCCCGAATATGTCTGCTACCAAAAGGAATTTAAGGGCACAAGCTGGGGCGAAAATACCGCGATATGTATAATCTTTTCGGAGAGGTTGTGGAAAAGGGCTACAGACCGCTTTTATCGGAACGGCTTTTGTTATATATAACAATGATTGGTCGGAGAAAGGAAATACTTATATTTGCTGTGTGCCGCTCGAACCGTCCTGCGCCGATGAATGCACCGTGTTTTATCCGAGCTGCACGGCGTTTTCCATGATGTGCTACGGGAATTATCAAGCCGTAAGCAAAGCGCATGCCGAGTTTGATGAAAATATCCGCGCTCTCGGTCTGAAACCTACGGGCAGTAAACGCGGTATAGGTATCGTAAGCGGTTATACCGGTAAAGAATTTTCGCAGGAAAAATACGTGTCGCGCCTTGTTGTCCCGATCGAGGATTTAGACAAGGAGGAAATCGACAGGCTATGCAGAAGCAGATTGATTAAAAAGCCTCTTTTAGAGGCGTAGCTCAGAGATGAAATCTCCGTTCTTGGGGTTTGGGGCGGTAGTCCCAACAAGCAAAAATGAAAATCTCGCGTAAAGCGGGATTTTTCATTTTCGAGCGTTTTGTGTGTACGAATGCACTGCTTGCTACGAATGTGTAACTTACATTATTCACAGTTTTATGAGATTGATTGTTGGAATTATCGCAAATATAAGCCATTGTAAATATTTTTTGCATTTCTTCTCAATCATTTTCCGATTCTTTGGAATAATCTACCTGTGTATTTTGCTCAACATTTCATTTGTATTTCTGTCGAAAACGTAGAAAATTAAAAATTCTTTCAACTTTTTTTCATCAAATACCCATTCAAAACCCCTGTTTCATTCCATATAGTAGAGGGTATTTAATACACACGTTCCTCTGAATAACCAAAAGGAGGCGCAGCACAAATGCAATCCAATTCTGCTGTATGCGGGGAGTTAATCGGCGCTGAATATTTGCCGTACACTTCCGACAAAAATACTTACTGGCGCAAGATTGGGAATAACATTATCATTCTGAAGGAGCATTTTGAAAACAAAGCAACAATGGAGCATTTAATAGAAAATATCATTCGATATGATTGGAACAATGGCGAAAAATCTTGAAAAACAATTTGCGGTATGATACAATAATTTTATCAAACAATGTATTGTATTGTACCGTGAGCTGTTTCAAGAAAAAGGAGGTAAACGAATTTGAAACAGTTACAGAATTACAATACGGCACTTTATCTTCGTCTTTCAAGAGACGATGAATTGCAGGGCGAAAGCTCAAGCATAACATCGCAGCGGCAGCTTTTGACGCAGTATGTAAAAGAGCGCGGTTGGTCGATTATCGGCGAGTATATCGACGACGGATACTCCGGCACAAACTATGACCGCCCAAACTTTCAGCGTATGATTGACGATATTGAGGACGGAAAGATAAATTGCGTTATTACAAAAGA
>CANQKM010000003.1 GCA_947624485.1 uncultured Clostridia bacterium | reverse complement strand
GATAATTCATAGTTATCCTTTATTATAAACTTTTCCCTTATTATACCACCAAATCCTTCTAAAGTCAACATATTCAAGAAAAATTCTGCAATAATCTTCTAAGAGAATCTTCTATAAAAACGCAGATATCGACAGTTTCACCCTTATATTATATAATTCTATTTATATAAAACTTACGAATACAAGGAGCTATGGAAAATGATAAATTTACATCAAGAAATGTCCTCATATCTTAACTATTGTGAAACCCAAAAAGCCTTAAGTGCACACACTTTGAAAGCATATCGCATTGATATGGCGCAATTTTTGTCATACAAATCAAATATGAGCATATCAAAGGCTGATTTGTCAGATTACATACAATATCTGCACAAAACGTTTAAGCCGAAAACCGTTCGCCGCAAAATTGCCTCTCTGAAGGCGTTTGTGCATCATCTTTATTACCAGGACATTATTGATAAAAATCCGTTTGACAAGATAGATATATCCTTCAAGGAACCGCTGCTGTTGCCGCGAATCATTCCTGAGCAGCTTATACGAAAAATTCTTGCCGCCTTATACGAAAATATTAAAGCTGCCGCGACCGAATACGAGCGTTCCGCCGCTATACGTAATGCCGCCGTTATTGAGCTGTTGTTTGCTACGGGAGCAAGGGTTTCCGAAATTTGCTCACTCAAAGCTACAGATGTTGACCTCGACGCAAAAACGGTCAGAATATTGGGTAAAGGCTCGAAGGAGCGCATTATACAAATAGAAAACAATGATGTTCTCGCGATTTTATACCGCTATAAGACTCTGTTTTCCAAATATATTCTGCCGGACGGATACTTTTTCCTGAATAATCGAAAACAACGTTTTTCTGAACAGTCGGTAAGAATAGTAATAAAGCACTTGGAGCATCAAATCAATTCAGATATACATATCACGCCGCATATGTTCCGACATTCTGTGGCAACGATGCTTTTAGAAGAAGATGTTGATATACGATATATACAGAAGATTTTAGGGCATAGTTCTATCACAACTACTCAGATTTATACTCATGTGACATCTTCAAAGCAGCGTGAGATTATACGAACAAAACATCCTCGGAATAAGATGCATATGAACATGAAACTATAATACGGCTGTTGTCCAATGTCACGCAATAGAGCATATTTATCAAGGTATTATGCAGATTTTTTGTGGCAATTTCCATAAAGGCATAAAAAGATATGGCATACCCCGAATTTACGGTTTAATTGCGTGACCTATACGGCGTAGTGGAACAATAGGGAGCTTTTATGTCGCATAAAATCAAGGTTTTTGGCGAAAAACTGTCCTTATGGGGTTTCCGAAAACGGCTATAAAATGCGGGCAAGGTCGTACAGGATTGGAATAAAATTTATGCGCAAATTTATTGACCACTAATCGTGTTGTCAAGGATAAATGAAATATTTTTTGAAAATTTTTTAAATTAATATGTTGTGTCATGATATAGTAAACATTTAGAGAATTTTCTGAGTCTCTTGCATTCCGAATAAATGCTCACTTTTCGACTATAATTTTTTCAAAATCAGAGGGCGCGTAAGGTATATTCGCGCCCTCAAATTTGACGTTTATTTCTCCACATCAATATTATTTAAATTGCTGTCTGTTAAATCATAATTAAAGATTAATCACAAAAATATTTATAATATATTTTTTCTCTAATTCTGTCGTCCCATTGTTCATAGCTTTTTCGTATTTTTCTTTCATAATATCTTTGTTTTCTGATGTATAGGACACATTTTGCCAAAGATAAATTAAATATTTTTAAAATATTATTTAATTTAACTATATTTTTTGAGATATTCTACCGCGTCATATGCACGCATTTTAGGGGTGGACGAATATGGTTTTAAAATTTCATGAAATCTATATTTTTAGTGTCAAAATCTTAAAAAATCGGTATAAAAAGTATTTGGCTTTGAGTAAATTAATTATACTATGAAAGCAGAAAAGACTCAACCATTTTCGTGGATTTGAGTCTTCTCCTTTTGCGGCTATCTTAACACAACAGTTCCTTTCATAAATAAAAATTCAAATTACACCCTACTTATCCTTGCATTATCATTAAATGCATTCAATCAAACGTCTGTCGAAATCATCATACATAGTCACCTAACAAAGCGCATTATGTACAATTTTCATGATCTGTTTGCATGGTTATAACTGCTTTGGAGTTGATAGCCTCTATGCCTGCTAATTATATAGCTCTGTTTTATCGGTATGTATAAAAAGATGCTTAATCTTCATATTCCCAAAAAACATTTAAGCTTAATGCTTCGGCAAGAAACCTTAAAGGAATATATGTCTTATCCTCAACAATGGTAGCTGCCGTGTCCATCTCGACTACTTTATCTCCGATAAACAGTTTTTTATCACCTATGGTCATATTGATAACTGTATTATCTGTATCTGTAACAGTGACGAGCTGTTTCTCTTGATTCCATTCTACTTTGCACTTAAACATTTCTGACAATGCTCTTATCGGCACCTGTGTCCGATTCTCATTGTCAATAAACGGTTTAGCGTCAGAAAAAGCAACAGGAACACCATCTACATTAACGGTTAGGGTTTCACCATCTGTTTTGACAGTTACAGTTCTCGGTGATGTATACTCTGTTGGAGACTCTGTAGGTGGCTCAACTGTTATAATTGCTTTGGGAGTTTCGTTAGTGATAGTCAAAACTATGTTATTGCGTTTTTCATCATAGTCGGTTTCATAGGAAAACAACTTTTCAATATCCTCTAAGTATATATAGAAGTTATTGTTTTCATATGTGACTTCTCTATCTAAAGTAACCGCCGTATTGTCAATTTTAGCTTCGTCAGAATTAGCGGTTAATTCAATCTTTCTATTTCCGTTGGAAATTGTAAGCGCATTACCGTCATTAGATACAATTTTATAGTCTACAACGACTAAAAATGACTCTAGCGGTATTTTTACACTGTTATCAGATTCATGTATGGGTTCACAGCCGATTACAACTTCATAATAACCATTGTGGTCTATAACAAAGACGTTTTCCTGATTTGAGCTGCCTCTAACCATAGATCCGCTGTCTATTGCATACACAGACAATACCGTGCTGAAAACAATAACCAAACACATAAGTATCGAAGATAATGCAACTTTCTTAAAATTAAATTTTTTCATAATAATTCTTCCTTTCTTTGTCATAACGCTAAAATCTGCTGATTTTCCTCAACAATCATCTAAGCTCCTATATATTCCCTTTTTGTCTTGCGGTATATAGTTTTTTCTTATGTAAAAATTAGTTATAGCATTAGATATTGCTTCCAATTTTATATCACCCCGTTTCTGATACTACTATATCATACTTTTTTTACTTTTAAATATGTGTGGCATACTTTACACAAAACCGGCATACTTTACACACATTAAAATTTGACAAAAAAATAAGCCATAATTTTCGGCTTATTTTTGTTTCTTTACTGATTATTTATGTCCAATAATATATGACAGCAAAACTCGTCATCCTCTTCAAAAAACTGTATCATTCCGTTATATTTTTTTACCACGGCTTTGATATTCTTAATTCCTATACCGCATAAATCTTTGTTCTTCTTTGAGGTTTTGAGCTGCTCATTATCGGTAAGCACCGATTTTGCGATACTGTTTGTAACCAATATAGATAAGTAGTCTCCTTTGGTCTGAACATCAACCATTATTCGTCTATTCTCTGTTTTTTCCGCGGCTTCAATTGCATTATCAAGTAAATTTCCGAATAATATCCCTGTGTCAACTGCATCGAGATTTTTTAGAGTATCTTTCATTTCCTTTACTTCTATGTAAATTTTTTTCTGATTGCATATTACTATTTTTGAATTTACAATCGCATTAAATGCTGTATTGCTACTGCTTATGAAGCTCTGGATGTCTGGAAGATGGTTGTTTGTCAGACTTTGTATATAATCCATTGCATCCTGATATTTGCCGGAGTCGATATGGTTATATATTATCAACAACTGGTTTCTCATATCGTGTCTTACTGATTTTATTTGTTTTACAAACGCGTCGGCGTTTTCTATGTTTTTCTGCGCATTTTCGTTGTCTTGTTCCAGTAACTTAATTCTTAGTCTTGTTTCATAATCTTTATCTAACCGCGCAAAGAAGTAATATGTAATAATATTAGCGAGTAAAATTCCCGATATTCCACATAAAATGTACCCCGATAATTCCTCATAGTCCATCGCTGCAAACATTAAGGAGCTTACTGATATTACTGATATTACTGGGATTAATATCAGCATAATCCATGCCTGATTGTCCAGCGGATTTCTATATCTATACCTTAAAATGACTTTACATGTATAGAATAAAATTACCTTAGTTATTATAACTGTTATTATTCTTGTTGAATTAAATAGTGTAAATATATCGTTAGGTTCACACTTCATAATGTAACAAACAGCAAGTACTGTTCCCATTCCAATAAGCATATTAAGTATATCTGCTACTGCACAAATCCATAGTCTTAAAAGAATCCCGCCCTTTAGGAAAAATAACGCATATATGAAAGAAACAGCAAGATGAATTAATGTACCAACACCTTCAAATGGAACAATATTATTTATTACGCTTACTTCAATAAAAAATACAATCCATGCACCTAAAAATCCTATCACCCAACGTTTATCTTGGTATTTTCGTCCAAGATAACGTGTTATAAAGTCAATTATAATAAATGTTTCAACTAAATTAACTCCTAGTTCAAATATAATTCTTGCCATACTCATCTACTCCTTATAAATCGCTGAAATTCATTCCGAACATATTCAAGTCTGTTTCTGCTGATAGACATTTCCTCGCCCGTATTCAAAACGACGCTTCTGCTTGTTACTTTTGAAATAAATCTACAATTTACAATTATACTGTTTTGTATGCGAATAAAGTATAACGGATATAACTGCTGCTCTGCGTCCGAAATCTTACAACGAACTTGATTGCGTTCGTTATTCTCACCATTAATTAAAATATAGTGCTTATATGCTTGAATATATGAAACTGTATTTATATCTATCAACGCAGGCTTTCCCTCGGTGTTCAGCATGTATATATTTTTTTCTTTCTCATGATTGGCATCAATTTTCGCAAAAAGCTTTTTCAATACAATGCTCAAATCTTGAAGATGATTTTTTCTTACAAACCAAAAAGGTTGATACTCCCATGACTGATATACTTTGTCCTCGTGACTTGTTATAAAAATGATGATAGCGTCACTTTTTATTTTTTGGAGTTCCTCAGCAACTTCAAAGCCGGATATCTCAGGCATATCTATATCTAATAAAACAGCGTCAGCAAATGTTTCTTTGCTTCGTTCTATTAAATCTTTTCCACTGATGAAAGTTTCTATGTTGCAAATTCTTTGGTTTTGTTTTAATATATTTTTTACGTTCCTCTCTACTGTCTCAATAAAATTGTAATCATCATCACATATTGCAATATACATACGATTACCCCCACTACCACTTATTTTTAGTGTATCATATATACACGTTAAAATCAACTCTTTTCCCATATTTATTATATATCCATACGAGAATGTGTAATATAGAGCTATACACTTATGGATAAAATACCCCTATTTTCATCGCGTGCACTTATATAAGAAATTTCATATAGTATTTGTGACAGACTTTTATAAATTTTTTTAAACTGACATATTCCACAAAATGTATGTTTGGATTTGATTGTTTTGCTCAACTATTTTGTTCTTGTATTCATATGCCCATAATCGTTTCTATTTTTTTACTATCGATCCCATTCGTGTCGCTTATGCTTATTTCTTGATTGTGTGTTGGCTTGACGGTGTTTCTGCTCTAAATCCCTGCGTAGGGATTTCTGTATATGCGGCGTATATTCGCCAAGTTCCATATCAATTTCATCTTTGGCGGCTTTCAGTAAATCATAATTACAGCGATAGCCGTATCTTTCTTGGATTTTCGTCCATAGCGATTTCATTGTATCACGGAAATTGCTCCGTTCCTCTTGAACGGCAGACATATCTTCGGGCGAAATATCAGCAACGGTCGCTTTAAAATCATCAATATTCGCTTTCATCTGCTCGGCAAGCTGTGAGTTGCGCACTGATATATTTTCAAGAAATACGTCGTTTTGCTCACGCTGTTTTTTGATGATTGACACATCTTCCTCGGTTTCATATTTCATATCTGAAAGAAGCACCGCTTTTTCCGTTTTCAATTCAGCGACTTCGGTTTGTAAATTTTCAATCTGTTCGGATAATTGTTTGCGCTTGAATACATTTACGACGCTCAGACCGTCTTTCTCCGCACGCAGCTTTTTTGCCTTAGAGTTTTTCTGTGAAATTTGTTTCTTGACATTATCGAACCTCGACAGTAATAAGTCTGTTACCGTGTTGTTACGCTGAATATCGGCTGACAATTTTTCGTTATGTTTGAACTCATACAGCGAAAAAATTGCCTTTTCACGGCATTTTTCTAAATTTTCGGCTATTACGGAAACAACCTCTTTTGACGCTTCCGTAAGCGACTTGACTAATGCTTTTAGCTGACGCAGCAATACATTATCCTTTCGGATTTGCCGATTTACCTCACAGCGGTCGGAGACGAAGCCCTGCTTTTCCATAATGCGGGCGGTTACGCCCTCGTGAATGGTCGGCTGCTCGTCCATGCCTCTGTCTGCAAAACTGCGGCGATCTATCCGGGCGTCAATATTTTTCTGCTCTAAAGATTTGTTGACCGCTTCTTCCCATGCTTTGCGGAAACTCAAAATTTGTTCTTCGCTGTTCCACTCGGCACATAACGGATTCTGTCTGCCGAAACGGGTGCTTTTCGGATTTTTGGAAACTCGCTCTAAATTCTGGGCTTCTGCAAGAGAGGACGGCATATACACTTTCTTTTTGCCGACCTTGTATTGATACTGTTTTTCCCAACCTTCGGCTTGTGCGCCCTTAAACTCAGCGGCGGTAAAGCCCTTTTCCTCGCCGTCCTTAACACAAAGATATTCCTTTTGCGTCTTGGGCTGCCACTTGCCTTTTTCATCAAGCGGGCGGACAGTTAGCAGGATATGAGCGTGAGGATTATGTCCGTCAGTGTTGTGAATACTTAAATCAACGCACATCCCTTTGTCAACGCATTGCTCTTGAACAAAGATCTTCAATATAGATTTCCATTCGTCAATACCAACCTCAATAGGCAATGCGACTATCAATTCCCGCGCAAGTCTGCTGTCCTTGCTTTTCTCGGCGGCTTCGACTGCGTTCCATAATTCGGCGCGGTCTTTCCATTCTTCGGGTGCATTTGGCGGCAGGAATACTTCATTGTAAATGCAACCCTGTTTTCTTGTATAGTCGTGCATAATTCCGTCGTAGTCATTGTAAATCTGACTGCATGACGCATACGCGGACGCGGCGACAACCGAGCGCCCCGTTCCGCGCGTGATTACCTTCGCTTCGAGATGATAAATTGCCACGGCGATTTTCTCCTTTCTGCCTACGGTGTAGGCGGTTTTTGTTTCTTTTTTTCAAAAAGAAAATGGGCGGCTTGCGCCCATAGCGCAAAAAGCTGTCGGGGACAGGTTTTTGCTAACAGCCCGCAGATATATGAAATATATCGTCAGCATTATGTGTAATGCTGTATAATCGCAGCCGTGATTATAGCGGGCTGTACGGCAAATGAGCGTCAGCGAATTTGCCGAGAGCTCTCCGCAGGAGCGCACGACTGCCGCCTCACGGCGGCAGCACCACCGCTTGCCTACGGCAAGTGGTGAGTAAGTGCGCCTTTCGGAATTTTTAAGGGCGCTTCGGTTATCCGAAACGTCCTCAAAATAATGTGTTTACACAAACCTGCTTCGCAAGAATTTTTCCAAATCTTCAACGGCTATCCCTGAAATCTGCGGAAATGTTTTTTCAAGAATTGCTCCCTCTTGGATTAAACGCCTTGTACGCGCCTTGCGTTCTCGAACTCTGTCGCGTGCTTCGGCTTCTTCAAGTCTGTGCTTCGCCTGCGATAACTGATGTTTCGCAATCTCTATTTCTTGCTTTGACTGTACCAATCTCTCGCTGTCAGTCATTTGCTCTCACCACCTTCTGATGAAATCCGATTTTTGAGCATTTGCAGAATCAAATCCCCGGAAGTTTTCGCTGTGTTCTTGTTCCCGAATGAGGAAATAACGAATGTTACTTTGCCGATTTTTCGCTCGTAAGGCTTGGCAAGCGCTGTGTAATTTGAATTGTCCGACATATAAAAATGCCTCCTTTCTCATAAACTCTAAAATAAGTTTACAAGAAAGAAGGCAAAAACACATTGACTGAAAATTGAGCGGTTTTTGACTAAATCGCCGTTATTAAGTTTTGAGTGTTTATTCCGTAAATCGCCGCCATACTTTTAAGCTCAGCGGCTTTCGCATTGATAAGCTCCGGCTTGTTCGACCATAGCTCCGTATAGATTTCCAACGCCGCCTTAAACCGAGATGCCGCTCTGTTTCTGTTACCGACCTTCAAATATATACAGCCCACAGAGTAAAGCATAAAATATTTCCTGTTAAAACGTCTGTGGGAGAATATGTCAAGTATTCAATTAACAGGAATTACGCTGTTGTTTATCGTTATGCTTTTTATATCATCAACATTTACTATATTATCATATTGTACATACAGATGCCCTTTTCCGTCTGCACTATATGAAGCATCTAAATCGCTTAAAATATCTTCATTTTGAATACTGCTGCCGTCTTTGAAATCAATACTTATGGGCGTATCCAAGATGTTTTCAATCTCATAGCTCTCGTTATTTGGTGCGTATGTGATTTCCAAAGACAATGGGGAAAGCGTTATGTCGGTTACGGTGACTGCTTCTTCTCCTAACGCTGAAAAAACTGCAACTTCCGCATTGGGACAAATTTCCTTGACATTGGTTTTAATATCACTATTATACTGCCACTCTAAATTCCATTCGCCGGGAACAACAACCTCGGTTGCTTCAATTCCGTTTTCATCACGTATTTTATTACCGTTAGCATCTAAGACGTATTTACATAAATCTTTTAGTTTTAACTGAACATTGCCGTTTTCCAAATTTTTTGATGTTCCTTTTATATACGCCATGTATTTTTGCGTGTCGGCGTCAATCAATTCAATATCAAATCCAAACGAAGAATACATTTCCGGATTTTCCGGCATAAATATTTCTTTGTCAAAAAAATATTCGTCCGATAACTGTATATCTGATGGGGTGTCAACGGTAAATACAGCAAACAGAGTTCTTGTATCTGCTATCGTCTGAATAACATTAACACTTACGCCATTGTCCGTTGCAGAGCATATCGGCATATCAACAGCGTCTGCAAATTCCGTCTGTTGTTCCTCAGGGATTCCCAATTGTTCGGATAGGTTTTTGTCCAGATACCCTTTCATAGCAAATACGGTGCCTGTCATCGCCACTATCATTGCGGCGGCAATTAAAGAGATTTTTAATGTTCTTTTACGCTTATTTTTGTTTTGTGCCATTTTTTTATTTATTATTTTCATAATACGCTCCTTTTCCTCGCTCGTAAGTTGGTTGCATATTTCGTCCAAGTCTATTTCGCTTAGAATTTCATCTATTCTGCTCATAGAATTATACCTCCCTCTATTAACTGTGTTTTTAGTTTTTCTTTGTATCGATATAAAATATTTTCAACTTTTTTCTCG
Organism: uncultured Clostridia bacterium; assembly: GCA_947624485.1. Taxonomy (GTDB): domain Bacteria; phylum Bacillota; class Clostridia; order UBA1381; family UBA1381; genus Hominilimicola. The sequence continues at coordinate 293,348 of CANQKM010000003.1, read as the reverse complement.
GGACAATTAAGCTTTTCAGCAATTGATTTAACCCTTTCGCAGTAATAATATCTCCGTATAAAAATATCCCGTTCCAATTCCGGCATAGATAAGATCGCCTTCTGTATGATTTGACTGTTAATGCTGCGTGAAAGTTCAATGTCCATATCGATATTTATTCCTATTTCCATATCATCAATTGGATATATGAACGCTTTTTTCGCCCTGCGTAATCTGTCATACGCTACTTTTTTTGTAATTCCAATAATATATGATTTTATGGAATCGGCTTTTGTGACATTACTTTTTGATTTCCAGAAAGCAATTACACAATCGGCAACGGTTTCTTCTATATCTTCACTACTAAATCCTGCCAAAATATTTTTACATATTATTTTTATGAGTCCACCGTATAAATCCAGTATTTGCTTAATCCCCTCCTCAAAATTTGTTTCCAGTAACAGCTTCATCTCTTCGTCATTCTGCATTTGTATGATTTCACCTCGCTTACCCTAATCTGACTTCTAAAACCGGTTTCATTATATTAAGTCGTATATTTATTGTATTTTCACTCATTATATCAAAAAAAATAAAGCTGTTAAACTTTAATTATAAGCTTTATACTGCTATTTGTAAATCTTTAAATTGTATTTTATCAATTTTCAGTCAAAATCCGTTCAATGCGTTTTTGCTAACCTCCCAATATACTGATTATACAAAAAAGAAAAACAGCAATTTTCGATTTGCGTATTGATTTCCGGTCAATGGCGCGGTATAATATGTTTATACAAAATCTTGAATTGCTGTTTGGAAAGGAAGGAACATGAACACAAAACAGCAACTCAACAAAGTAACCGCTCTGTATTGCAGGCTCAGCCGCGACGACGATTACACCGGCGACAGTATGAGCATACAGACACAAAAGGCAATGTTAAAGCATTATGCCGACGAGAACGGACATACCAACTGCCGCTATTTCGTGGACGACGGAGTGAGCGGAACGACGTTCGAGCGCAAAGGCTTTCAATCCATGATTGCCGAGATAGAAAGCGGCAAAATCGGAACGGTCATTGTAAAGGATTTGTCAAGGCTCGGACGAGAATATCTCCAAACCGGCTACTATACGGAAATCTTTTTCCCGAAATACGACGTTCGGTTTATAGCGGTCAACGATAATGTTGACAGCAGCAACGGCGACAATGAATTTGCTCCGTTCAAGAACATAATCAATGAATGGTATGCGCGCGATATTTCTCGCAAGGTGCGGTCAGCTTATCGGACAAAAGCGATAAAAGGCGAATTTACCGGAGTCCGCGCTCCGTATGGTTATATAAAATCGCCTGAGGATAGACACGTACTTATTCCTGACGAACACGCTCCGATTGTTCAGCGTATGTTCCGTATGGCGATGGAAGGCAAATCCGTCGGAGCTATTGCGACTGTTCTCAAAAATGAGCACATTCCGACACCCGGCGTTTACATTCGCGGCAAGGACGGAGTGTTACGTAAAAATGAACGAGTGAAGTATCCCTTTGATTGGATAGCAAACACTGTTCGCGACATTCTTTCAAATGAAGCGTACATAGGCAACATTGTCAGCCAGCGGTACATGATGAAATCTTTTAAGGATAAGCGGCTTGTCGAACGTCCGCAAAATGAATGGATAAGAGTGGAAAACACACACGAACCGTTGATTGACAAGGACACGTTTTATACCGTTCAGAAGCGTATCGGAGTAAAGAAGCCTCGGCGGCAGCCCAATCCCGATAACATCTTTCGGGGACTTCTGTTTTGCGGCGAGTGCGGCAAAAGCATTGTCTACAAAAAGGAAAATTCGCTGGACAAAACGCCAAAATATCAATGCAATTTCTATCTAAAGCGGGGCAAGCAGTATTGTACGTCGCATACAATCAAGGCGGACGATTTGAAAACCGTTGTGTTAGGGGATATAAACCGACACATCACGCTGTCAAACAGAGATAAGGAGCAGTATATATCTTACCTGATAAAGCAATCCGACAGTGAATTGAACGGTGAAAAAACCTCATACCAAAAGGAATTGCAGAAAATCAAGCAACGGCTTAACGAAATCAACACAATCCTTCAAAATATGTATGAGGACAAAGTTTTCAAACGTATCTCCGATGAGCGATACGCGGCAATATCCGCTAACCTCGAAAAAGAGGAAACGGAACTGAAAGAGCGGTACAGCGAAATTCAAACGAATTTATCAAAGTTTGCCCAACAAACAAAATCCGCGCAAGACTTCGCGGACTTGATTGAACAATATTTGCCCATAACCGAGCTTGACGCGGTTTTGCTCAACACGCTAATTGAGAAAATCATAATCCACGAGCGAACGGACGAGAACGGGAATAAAGTAATGCCGATTGAGATATATTATCGGTTCATCGGCAGAGTAAGCGAATAATTGCTGAAAATACGGGCGGCATTAACAGCCGCCCGTAAGAAGAAGGATTTTCCACCGCAATAGACGTATTACTTGATTCGTGAGGTGACAGATAAGGTGACAGATAGGGTGACAGATAATTTGGATGAAAAATCCATTAAGATTCTTGCGCTTATTATTGAAAATCCGGCATATACCTCAACTGTAATGTCTGAGAAGTTATCCATAAGCAGAAAAACGGTATCGCAGAAATTAAAAGAAATGAAAGAAAAAGGTATAATTGAACGCGTCGGTTCGGATCGAAAAGGTTATTGGAAGATTAACAACGATTAAAAAAGTAATGCCCGTTATCGGTGATACAACAGATAACGGGCATCCGTTTGAGTATATGCAAGTTTACGTAAATTAACTTCGTCAATATAATAATATAATTTTAATATGACTTCATAATTGCGTATAGATAATGCAGAGGGCAAATCACAGGATTTTTGTCCTTTATTTGTCCTTTATTTGTCCTTTAATGTTACGAAAAATCAATAAAAGCTGCGATAAGTTATAAGAAGCTAACCTGCTAAATATCGCATAACAGAGCCGATTTTGAGGAATTGATAAAACCCGCAAAAAGCAAATTCTACAATTCGAATCTCCGATGGCTCACCACAACAATCTAATCCGAACTTTTCACCTATCGGCGACGGGTTCGGATTTTTGTTTATGCTGAATAACATATAAATCAAAACCGTCGGTATCTTTTGCGTTGCCGACGGTTTAGCCATATTTCAAATTCGTTTCATTTCTCGTTTTTTTCCATTCTTCAAACTCTTTCCTGCCTTCCTCGCTCTCGAAGAACTTTTATATCTGCGGCAGGAGAAATCTCGCCGTTTGTTCGTGGTTTACACTATATATCCTTTACATCGTCTTCTGACGCAATAGAAGGCTCATCCAAACAATCATTTATCAAATATTGATATAATCTTGTATCTACTGTTTTATTTATTTTGCTATTGGCATTACTTAATGAATGTAATCTCATATTGTTAAGTAGTTCCATAATTTCTTTTTTTGTTAAGTCATCGTAGTCATTTAGCAATGTATTTATAATAAAACTTTCTTCAATCACGTAGTATTCTTTTTTCTTAAATGCAGATTGTAACCTGTTCAAAATTTCTTGACGAAGATTATAATTGTCAATAGCTGCGTCAAGTGATTTTTTTATATTATCCTGTGTAATATTAATGTATTTTGTGTTTAGTTTTAAATGAGCTTTTATTCCATCAAATTTACGTTCGTCAATATCTGGGCGGCATAATATACAACGGGACATAACTGGTACTCGTTTCAAATCTCCACTAGAAATTGACAGCATTGCTCCAATAATAAACTGAACTTGCGCGTTGTCAAAGTTTAGAGATGGATCGCAAAATGATATATAAACCATTTCTCCAAATCCTTTGCCTTTGAGTGAGATGTAACCAACTTCATAGGAATCAGAAAGAAGCAGTTTACCGTTATATTCTTTTCTTCTGTTGATATCCGCTGTTATTAAAAGTTTTACATGATAGTCATTTTTTAAAGTAATAGACATATGTGCTTTTTGAACGTTGGTAGGTGAATTGCTAACAGTTGGATAAAAATAAAAATGATATTCACCTTCATATTTTTTATATTTTTTTGATTCATACTTATAATTAAATCCCGTCTCATATGGGGATTCACTATCAATTCCCAGCAAATAGTCAGTGGAAATATTTAGTGCTTTGCTTAGCGCTATTAAAAAATTAACATTTGGTACTCTTTGAAGGTAAAGATTTAAATTGTTTTTTGCAATATCATAACCAATTTCTTTGGTTATGATGGAATATAGTGTGTCTGTGGTAATTCCTCTCTGTACCATAATGTTTTTAACTCGTTTATAAAAGTCCTCTTGTTGAAGGAATTTTTTGTTTTCATCTTTCATTTGTAAAACCTCCATGCAAAATATATTATATACAATTATATCATATTCAATGTCATTAGGCAATGGCTAATATGTACAACACCTATGTAATTACTTTGTACATATTCACAAAAAATATTTTTTATTCTAATTTTATATTGACTGCTCAAATAAAATGTGGTATTATAAATATAGATTATAATTGATTTTATGAGAGTGAAATACCGGCAAAAAAGAAGGGAGTGAGAAGCATGAATCCAAAATACATATTTAATACCGAAAGAGTATATCTTAGATTGGGACGCGATTATTTTAATCAAGAAATACGCAGTATTAGACCATTATTTAATCTTACTGCTAAATGCGTGGGGCAAGATGATGAAGGAAAACCGTTATGTAGCTTTGTTGATAAGACAAATAAATGGTTTATTTATGAAGGCCGTACTAAAAATTACATAGTGAAGAAAACAAATGAATATTTAAGTGGATTTGGTATTATTTTATCAAATGGTGAGGAGATGAAACCTATCGCATCAAAAAGGCAATTGCGATTTTTGCTTTTATCTGATACAAAAAATAATAAAACAATTTCTTGCTATTGTCTAATTTTGATATATATAATGCTGTTGTTAGTTCATAACAATAGCAAGGATTATGAGGAGGAAATTTCAAAAATGGATATAAAAGAATGCATATCATCTTATTGTAACATTGTAAAAGAATATTACAAATACAATAAGAACAATGAACTGGCTCATTTTTTAATTGAATGTTACTCTACCATTGAGAAACATTTTGAGTGTCCTGACAATAAAAAATGGAATGTAAAGGAGATTCCCGAAAAAGATTTTCCGCCAATTCTTAGGAAGACGCTAAATAAAAACGAAAAATTTTAAGGAGATGTGTAAAAAGTGAGTTTGTTAAATGAGGAAGTATCGACAAAAATAGGAGGAGCTTTTACTGGAATTTGGGCAAGTATATTAGCTGAACAATTATTGGATGATCTTTTTCTAAAAAAATATGAATTAACCAAGAGTGATACGATAATATTTGTTCAGCAAAATGAGTGGGCGTGGTATTTTAGAATAGGGATCACCTGTATGTTATTTATTTTTATATGGGTTTTATTCTATTATTTTGTCCCATTTCTTATAAAACGTTTAAAAAGATTACGATTTTCAAAAAAACCGACATATAGTAAGGCTGAGGCATTAAACTTTTATAAAACAGCTGCTAGGCTTATAGAAACTGGAGTATCTTGTGCGCGTATTTATCCGATAGATTCCGAAGAGTTTATTGCCTTTGGGTTTAACAATATTGCTGCCGGACTTACATTGGTAGAAAAAACGTTTTCTTCTTTAGAAAAACAAAAAGCTCTAGGAGGCGTTTTTAGGTCAGGTGAGATTTTGGATGATATAGATATTTATATTAATCCATATGAGTATCATGCATTATTATCTATATCTCAAAAAATAATAAAGAAAATTATTGACGCAAATGATAAAAATAGTACTCTATATAAAGATTGCACACAGTTAAAAGATATAATAAGTAAATTACAAACAAAACATCCATAAAACAATAATTTCTGATTGAATCAAGTAAATCTTGTATTTTGTGTAAACTTCATTTTTGGTTTACATAACCAGATAGTGATATTATATCAAAAATCCATACCCCATCAAGGTTGAAATGAATGATAGAATCGACCTTGACTGGAATATGGATTTTTGATTTTTTTAGCAATTATAGGGATATATATAATATAACCTTGCGCTTTTTACACATAATTCAGAACAGACGTATATCCCTGATTTTGTGTAAACTCCAAAACGAACATATAATCTGAATAATTATACGAGAGTGATAAATACATGCATAAAATCGCTGGCAGTCAACCATGTTTCAAACTCATTTCACTTCTTGTTCCTTTTTCCATTCCCCAAACTCTTGCCTGCCTTCCTCGCTCTCGAAGAGCTTTTGTATCTGCAGCAGAAGAAATCTAGCCAGAGAGTCTATCTCTGATTGCGCAATGTCCAATTTTTGCTGACGAACGTTTTCATGCGCGTGCATCCTCTCGGTTTGGATTTCGCAGACAAATTTCTGCGACTATGGCGGCGAATATTCCGCATTTCTCATTTCTATTTGGTTCTTGCACAATCTCAAATTTTTTGATATAATTATTGTAACATATCTGTAATGTGTCTGTCGGGGGTTTGTAAAAAATATTTTAGTATCTCTTCAGATAGCCTTTCCGTATTCCTTACTATTATTATATATTATATAGGAGATCATATTAAGGATGAACTAGCCGAGTATGCAAATAAACATATAGATTTTGCTAGCAGTAAAGTATGCCACATTCGACCCATTCTGCCGTTTCCGTCTGCGAAAGGATGTATAAATTCAAACTCATAATGGAATATGCAGCTTTTTATCAGAATGTGAAAATCCGACTGCTTGTACCACGCAAATAAATCACCAATCAGCTGCGGCACAATCTTTGCGGGAGGTGCGGCGTGAATAAGCTTTTGCCCATCAAAAACGCCCACACCGCCGCTTCTGAAGCAACCGCTTTCATGCACCAAATCACTCATCATAAGAGAGTGGGCTTTCAGCAAATCGTCAATATTGAGCGGATTAAGTGACAGCATTATTTCATATGCTTCATACGCATTTTGAACCTCTTTTATTTCTTGCGGCGCACCCAAAACACGCTTGCCGTCAATCACATCTGTGACCTGTTCAAGCGAAAGCGTGTTATGCTCAATAGCAAGCGAAGAATGTATGGTTTTTATTCTGTTTTCACGGCGCAGTTTCGGACTTATGCTATCCTTGTGCAATATACTTACTTTTCCGGTAAGCTCGCTGATTTTAGCAAGCAAATTAATTATGTTGCCGGTTATTGTGAACGGCGGTTCATATTTCATCTTGCACTCCCTTTATTCTAAGCCTTTTTATTTACTTATATTGTACCATATATATGTAAAAAAGGCAATATAAAGCTTTTGATACTACTCATAATAGATAACGATCGTGCATCTGCAAAACTTGTAATACTATGCTTCATTGATAAATTATTGTGCAGAGGGTAAATCACAGAATTTTTGTCCTTTGTCCGTCCTCTATCGCAGGCGGTGTTTCAAATTCTACTTTTGCGCTTTCAGGATTATTATTTGATATATGTATGTTATTCCATATCAACATTTGAATCCATTATATAAATCAATTGTTTGGGTATCTCGCTTTCTCTTATTACCGGATCAGCCGAAGCCTCAAAGTATGAATCATAAACTATATATTTATCTCCGGCGCGGCATCCCTATGTCACTCCATCAAACCCTTCATTTCCAGTACATGTTTTACCGCATTATCGAGCGTTTCCATGGAAACGGCGCCGCTTTTCACGCCCTCGAAAAGCTGACTGTACGCGCCGTTATAATCGGTGACGATAAGCAAATCGTTACCGGCGTTCACCGCCCTTATATACACGTTCTCAATATCCTTCACCGCGCCCATATCGATATCGTCGGTCATTATAACGCCGTCAAAGCCAAGCTCATTACGCAGTATATCATGCACCGTCGGTGACAGAGACGCGGGATTTTCACTGTCCAATCCCTCAACTATATTATGCGACACAAGCACGCAGCTTGTACCCGCGTCGATACCGGCCTTAAACGGGACAAAATCGGTCGCCCTTATCTCGTCACCGCTTTTTGAATTGCGCACCTCTCCCTTGTGACTGTCGCCCGTGACCTCACCGTAACCCGGGAAGTGCTTCAGCACGCTGTAAATACCCGTTGCGCGCATCGCCGCCACAGTCTTTGAAATAAACTCCGCCGTTTCCTCGTACCCCTTGCCGAAGCTGCGCTCGTAAATATACGTTTCGGGGTTTGTCGAAACGTCCGCGACGGGCGCAAGGTTCATGTTCACGCCGAGACTTAAAAGCATCTCCGACTTCTCCGCCGCGTTCTCAACCACAGCGTCCATGCCGCCCTCGGCGTAAATATCCTGCGGCGACTTGTATTTTTCGGGCGCAAGGTTGGGGTTCGAGCTTACGCGCACGACAGTGCCGCCCTCCTCGTCCGCGCCGATTACGAGCGGTATATCGCTCATCGACTGCAGATTATCCGTTTTCGCTGTCACCTCGTCACGCGTGAGACCTTCAAAATCGCGTCCGAACATCAAAACGCCGCCGGGCTTCAGCGACATAAGACCTTCAAGCTCGCTCTGCTCGGGGCAACGCACGAACAACACCTGTCCTACCTTTTCCTCGACCGTCATTGTATCGAGCAGCGTCGGCTCCGGCGTAGGCTCGGGCGTAACAGCCGCCGTCGGCTCCGGCGCGGGTTCGGGCGTTTGCGGAGCGCCGCCGCACGACGTAAGCGACAGGCACATCAATACCATACCTATAACCGATGTGATTTTCATAATCAATTCCTCCCTTTATTCGTACATTCCATAACATACTGTTCAAGCGCGTCCCACTCGCCGACGCGTCCCTCTTTTACCGCAAGGTCTATCTCCGCGACGCGCCTCATCATCCACCTTATCGAAGCCGCGCTGTAGCGTGCGGCAAGTTCAATATATTTTCCTCCGATAAAAGCTCCCTTTTTAAGGGCGGCAATTATCTCGCTCTGCGGCGCGTCGCCCATAAGCTTTACGCGCAGCAAATTCTCAAAATTCGACAGCATAAGGTATAGCATACCGAACGCGCCGCTGCTGTAGTCGGTGGTTTTAACGCCGCCCAGCACCGACATCGCCTTTGCCGCGTCACCCGACATGACCGCGTCCGTAAGCTCGAACGCCACCACCTGCACCGACTTTGAAACGACGCGCTCTATATCAGAGCGCAGTATCTCGCCGTCACAGTATTCAAACAGCTTATCAAGCTCGTTCCTTAAATTGTTAAGTCCGGGATCGCAGAGCGTTATGAGGTAATACGCGTTTTCCTTGGACATCTTCACCTTCCTGTTAAGGCACTGCTTCACCACCCACGTCACAAGGTCGGCGTCGCTCATGTAATTAAACTCCACAGCCTGACCTGCCTTTGATGCCGCCTTATATAAAACGCCGCGCTTGTCGACCGCCGCCTCGTCGAATATAACGACGGTGTCGTCCGAAATACGCTTCAGCTTTTCCGTCCAAAATTCCTTTTTCTCCTCCGGCGACGCCGCGTCCTCCGCCCTCTTCCTGCGCGGCGGCTTGAATATGCCGCTGTTTTTTATGTGTATGAGCTTTTTGTCGGTCATCATCGGAAACGACTCCCACGCGTCGTCGTACTCCGACAGCGGTATATCCGCGCCTTCGAGCTTTATATGATTAAATTCGGGAAAGCCGCCGTCGGGTACCATATCGGCAACGCGCTTTACGTACGTTTCGCGCAGATATTCCTCATCGCCGTAAAACAGGTACAGCGGCGACAGCTTACCGTCCTTGATCTGCTTTTTCAGTTTTATCAAAGCTTCGTTATTGTTTTTCTTACTGTACGCCATTTCTATTCCTTTCTCGCAAATGTTTCCACGCTAAGCTTACCGCCGCTCGAAATATTAAAACGCACGTCGCCGTCGTAGTCTGTGCGGTACACAATACTGCCGCGCAGTTTTTCGAGCGTCTCGTCCGCGGGCAGATAATAAGTGTTGTTCTCGCCCACGCTTATAACGCTGTAATCGGGAGCCGCGGCTTCGATCCATTTCAATGAGGACGACGTGTCCGAGCCGTGGTGCGCGACCTTCAATATATCGGTTTTCGGATCAAAACCCGATTTCAGCAGATTTTTCTCCGCAAACGTCGTCATATCGCCCGTAAACAAAATATCCCGTCCGCCGTACGTCACCTTATACACATAAGTCGTGTCATTTTCGTCGTCGCTTATGCCGGTTCTCGCCGACGGCTTCACGACGTGTATCGTCATACCGTTATTATACCTCAAAACGGTATCGTCTTGCAAGTAGTGAATTTTTGTGCCGTTCGCCTTCGCCGCTTCCTCGATTTCCTTCCTCCAGCCGCTCCCCTCCATATTGTCGGGCATAAACACATTCTTTACACGCAGATTGTTTATCGCGGCAATTATACCCTGAACGTGATCCTGATGATAATGGCTCACGAACGCGCTGTCGATAACCGTGATATTCTCCGCTCTTAAATATTCGAGAAACAGCTTCTCGCCCGGATCGTAGTCGGAGTACGCGTTGCCGCCTCCGCCGTCTATCAGGACGTTAAAGCGGTACGGCGCGCATATTATCGCGCCGTCGCCCTGACCGACATTTACGAACGCCACCTCCAGCGAGTTAAACAGCCCGACCTCTCTTATCCCGACCGACACGCATAGCGCGGCTGCCGTGAACAGCGCGGCGAGCATTTGCGTTTTCTTCTTCTTTATATGCTTTACCGCCGCGCACAGAAGCAGCAAATATATCAAAAATCCCAAAACCGACGGCTTCACGAGCGAATACCGCATAAAACCGATTTTGTCTATCCATACGGGTATACTTTTAAGCAGGTACGCCATTGTCGTGACGGCTTGTCCGACCACGGGCGCGTTCCCGAACAGCGCCAGAAGCGGCACAAACAGCGGCGACAGCACAAGTATCACACCCACGCAGAATATCATTGCAAACGAAACGAAAATCGAGTAAAACGACACGCCGTTCCAGAAATACGCGCTTATCGGTATAAGCCCGACCGAGCATATCACGCCCACCACGACCATTCTGCGTATGAAGCGCGGCTTTATCGACATAAACTGCTTTTCCGCCGCGTCGTAAAAATAATGTATCAGCACGCTCGACATTATCGACATCACAAATCCCGCGTCAAAATACATGAGCGGATTTATAATGCCTATGATTATCGCAGTCATACCGATAACGTCAAGATAATACACGTACCCGCCGCGCCGTTTGAGGATTATAAACAGCGCGAGCATTATGCTGAGCTTCACCGCCGTAATCGTGCCGAAGTTAAAGAGCGCATATATAATAAGTAAAATCACCGTTGCCGCGTCGCGTTTTTTCTTGTCAAGGAAGCCGAGCGCCGCGGTGATAATTGTCATAAACAGCATTATATGCAGATACGCGGGATAATAGAACCTTTTAAGTCCCGTTCTGTCAAGTACCGCGCCGAGTTCCTCGGAAAATTCCTTTTTGTTTCCCGTAAGCACCGCCTTAAGCACAGCCGCATAGTCGCCGCCGTACCGCTTGTCCACCGCGTCCGACACGAAGCATTTCACGTACAGTCCGAGCGAGTACGGCGAAAAGTCGCGTATCACATACGGCGCGTACGCCGCATTACTTGTGTACGTCTTAAAGAATATGCCGCGGCTCTTGTAGTACCGCGCGTAGTCAAAGCCGTTCTCGTTCATTTTAGCCGGCAGATTTTTTATTATACCGCCGAAGCTAACCGTGTCGCCGTACTCAAATTCAGACGGCGTTGTCACAAGCAGTTTGCCGTCCGCGTCCACGCTCTCACCTGCATAGCTCATCGCGCCTATCGTCACAACGTATCGGTGATTTTCGCCCGCGTCCGCCGGCAGTTCCGACACGCGCCCCGTCACAGTCACATACCTGTCAACGTAATCGCTCAAAACAAGCCTGTCTGTATCGGCGGCGTATCGGCAGAGAAACACTCCCATGCAGAACGCGAAAGCCGCCATTAAAATTTTTATGTTAAATCCACGTTTAAAAACCGCTTTAATTGTCAATACCAATATAAGGGATAAAAGGAAAATAGCCGCAAACGACGGCGGCACCCTGCCGCTCAGATAAATACCCGCCGCGAACACCACCGCAATTCTTATGTATTCTATCATGCGTTATCCCCCTTCCCCATCATACGCATAATTGTACCACAACAGATAAATCAAGGCAATTTTTGCGAGCTGTTTTGTAACATTTGTAACGCGCGTGTAACATAACTCCGAAAATCAAGCAATAAAAAAAGTGTATTTTCGTATAATTTAGGTTGAATGTACCAAATTATCACGCTTTGTCATGTGAATATTGCACAATAAATACCGCCTTTTTTATTGCAAAAGTCACATGAAAGTTACGGTTATGTTACAAAATAAAGACATTCAGATTAAAAAAGTGTTGACAAACGGAAATAAGTGGTGTATAATGCTTTTTGTAATGTTTTGGTAACAATTCGGTAACCAAAACGAAATTTTAGTAAAGTTTCGGAAATAAAACTTTGCTTTATATATTTAGGAGGTTATATTTTATGAGGAACTTTAAACATTCTGCAATCGTCATTATTGCGGTTGCGATGATAAGTTCGCTTACCGCGGCGCAGTTCGCGGACATGAAAGACAGCAAAATCGAACGCGAGCAGAGAATTAACGCCGCGGCGGCTTCTGACAGTATAACAATCGCGGAAAAGGAGCTTGACGGCGCGGCTACGGGCAGCGCTGAACTGACAACCGGCGGCGAAGCCGAAGCGGCGCAGGAGGAAGCGACAGAGAGTGAAATCGCGGCAAAGAGCTTTCTCCCCATCGCGTACGTTATATCCTCGGACGGCGAGGTAAACGTAATGGCTATGCCGTCCGACGATGCCGAAACGGTCGGCAGCATTGCCGTAGGCTCGGAGGTTCAGATTACGGAAAGCTCCGAGGGCTGGTACAAAATCGTTGACGACGGCGGTCTTGCGGGATACGTAAAGAGCGGCTTCGTAACGCAGAGCAGCTCCGCCGCAAACGAAGCGAAAATGAGCGTTGACAACTATAAAATCGCGCAGGTTCACGTTAACGGCGGTTCGGTAAGAGTAAGAGCCGCGGCAAGCACCGACAGCGACATTTTGGACGAGCTTGAGGACGGCAGATACGCTTATATCCTCGGCGGCGAGGACGACTTTATTAAAATCTGCTACGGCGCGGAATACAACGAGGGCTACGTAATAAACACCTCGCTCGAGTTTGTCGGCGAGTGGGAGGATAAGGACGAGCTTCGCGCGAAGCAGCAGGAGGTAAAGGAAGCTAAAGAAGCTGCCGCGAGAGCGGAAGAACTCGCGCGTCAAAACGCACAGGCGGCAGGCGTGGCAGACGCCGTTAAATCAGTATCGGCAGCGCCCGCGGCAAGCGGCAAGGGACAGGCTATCGTAAACACAGCCATGCAGTACCTCGGCGTTCCCTACGTTTGGGGCGGCACGTCCCCCTCGGGCTTCGACTGCTCGGGACTTGTACAGTACGTATGCAGCAAAAACGGTATTAGCATCGCGCGCGTTGCTTCAGACCAGAGAAACTGCGGCTCGTACGTAAGCCGTGAGAATCTTCAGCCGGGCGACCTCGTGTTCTTCGCGAAGGGCGGTAACATTCACCACGTCGGCATCTACATCGGCGACGGCAACATGATACACGCGCCGCAGACCGGCGACGTCGTAAAGGTATCGTCGATCAACACCGAGTACCGCATAGCACAGTACGCGGGCGCGGTAAGAGTTTATTAAAAAATCCTCCCTTTTCAAAGGGATCGGGCGGCATTATATGCCGCCTTTTTCATTTGCACGGATTTATTGTATTGAAAAGACGCAAAAAATATGGTAAAATCACGTTATGATATTATGTATATAAACGGAGAAATGCAAAATGGAGCAGAAGGATCTAAGAAAATTGCTTAAAGACGTGGCGTCGGGCAAGGTCGATATTGACAACGCGATGCTCAAATTAAGGCTCGAGCCGTTCGAGGATTTGGGTTTCGCGAAGGTCGATTACCACCGCGGCATACGTCAGGGCGCGGCTGAGGTTATCTACGGCACGGGCAAAACGCCCGAACAAATCGTAAAAATAGCGGAAAAGCTGCACGACGGCGGTCAGAAAACGGTGCTTATAACCCGCATGAGCGCACAGGCGGCGGAGTACGTCAAAGACAGGCTGCCGCTCACGTATTACGGCATGGGCAGCGTCGGAATAGTCGGCGATATGCCCACGCCCGACACAAAATCAACCATAGTTGTCGCGAGCGGCGGCACAAGCGACATGCCCGTCGCGGAGGAAGCGGCTCTCACTGCCGAGGCACTCGGCAGCCGCGTCACACGGCTTTACGACGTGGGCGTATCGGGACTGCACCGTCTGCTGTCGCACGCCGGGGACATTATGAGCGCGAAGGTAATCGTCGCCGTCGCAGGTATGGAGGGCGCGCTTGCGAGCGTTATCGGCGGACTTGCCGACTGCCCCGTCATAGCAGTGCCGACGAGCGTGGGATACGGCGCGTCGTTCGGCGGACTGTCGGCGCTTCTTTCAATGCTCAACTCGTGCGCCAGCGGCGTGAGCGTCGTCAATATAGACAACGGCTTCGGCGCGGGCTACCTCGCAAACATGATAAACCGCATAGGCGAAAACTGACACAAAAACGAAAGCGGTTGACAATTCCGTTAAAAATGATATAATGAGTGTAAGGGGTGATACGGTGGCACTCGAAAACCAAAGATACGGAAGAAACAAGTCAACGCTTATAAACAGCGCGTACATCGAAAGCGGAGAATACAGACGCAAGTTTGACAATTTAACACCGAACGCCGAAGTAAACCGCGTATTATATTCAAAGGCAAAGGAAATGCTAAAGCACAGGAGCGGTACTTTGTTTGAAGATATGTACTGGATCGACGGTGATACGGGAGATATAATTGCAAGTGCGTTGAACGAACAGAATGAAAGCGAGGTCGCGTATTCTAAAGCAGTTAAGAGGGCTATACGCGATAAAAACAATCTGATTGCAATACATACGCATCCGCATAGTATGCCGCCAAGTGCTGCAGATTTTAATTCGTGTTATAAAAACCACTATGAATCGGCATTTATTATATGCCACAATGGCAAAATTTTTGAATATGCCGCTCATGGTGAAGTAGATGTCAGGCTGTATAACGCGTATATAAATGACTGTTTGCTTGATGGAGATACGTCATTTGATGCACAAATAAACGCTTTAAAAAAATTCAAGAAAAATAATATAATAGATTTCTGGGAGGTTGAATAAAATGGAACAAGAAAAATATTTTGCATACGATAAGCTTGAAATACCCGAAGATATAAAAAAAATGTCTAAAGAAGAACTAAAAAAAGAAATTGCTCGGCTTGAAGCAAAGGCGGCAGAGCGTCAGCATAAGATAACAGAGCAAAAAAAAGCAAGCTAATAAAAGACACAGTATAAAAGCACGTTCAAACGGACGTGCTTTTTGCATGGAAGGAATAATAACCGCATAGGCGGATCATAACACAAAAATACGGCGCGCACGCGCCGTATTTTTAATTTTCGTTTTCCTCTGTTTCTTCCGTTTCCCCATCGTCCGCGTCATCGGGTTTATGCTTTGTTTTTTTCTTTATAAACGCCACAACACCGATCAGCGCCGCGCCGAGCAGCAGCAGTACAATTATCCCCGCCGCAGCCGAAACATTTTTTTCATACCTGACACGTATCGTGTTATCCGCGCCCTTAAGGTCAAACACGACGTACCTGCCGCGGTAGCTTACGTTAAGCTCTTCTTCGCCGCCGTCCGTAATACGCGACACCGTGACCTTATCCCTGTTTGCGTTGAGCAATCGCAGCGTCACACTGTCCTCGCTGCCTATATCGGTTTCGGTAAGCGTAACGTCGTACACCTTTTCATTATCCTGTTCACCGCCTGCCCTTTCCGTAACGGACAGCTCCGACTTATCCGTAAAATTACCCTCCGCGAGCGCGACCGCAAGCTTGCCGCCCTCGTCCTTTTCATTGCTCGAAAGAACGGTGATATACGGCTTGTATTCGCACACCACGTCAATATTTTCCGTAACGGTATCCGCTTCGGGCTTCTGCCACGTGCCGAAGCAGCCGTCCTTGGGCGGAATATCGGGATAAGCTATGCGTTCCGCAGGCTCGCCGTACTGCACCTCCTGCGTGCCGACCACCTTATCGTCGGCGATAAACGTCACCGTAAATCCCACAAATCTCAACGGTATACCGCCGCGCCCTTTTAGCTCGTCAAACGGTATGCTTTCCGCCTTACCGCTGTAGCTCACGCCGTCTACCGCGCCCGTACCGCTGTCCACGTAAAGGTTCTGCGTAAGCTTTTCCCTGTTCTCCGCAAAACCGCACACCGCGCCGATATTTTCATCACCCGTCACGGTTACAATGGTACAGCAGCCGCTCAAAACGTTTGCTCTTCCGGCTATACCGCCGACGTAACGCTTACCGGTGAGCGCGCTTTTCGCATAGCTTTTGCGGACGGACGAGTCGCTTCTGCCCGCTATACCGCCGACAAAGCTGCCGTTTGTGCTTTCCGCGTCACCATAATTTTCGCACTTGTACACGGTTCCTATCTCCGCAAGTCCCACAAGTCCGCCCGCGCAATCCTTTTTTCCGATGACCTTGCCTTCATTTATACACCCCTGCAATACGGCTTTCGTCTCATACGCGAAATGCAGCGTGGTCGGCTTCTCAATATCGTCCTCGGGATCCTTCGCGTACTCTATCGCCATAGCGCCCGCCACGCCGCCCGTGTTGCGGTCGGCTTCGATTTTGCCCGAATTTTTACATTCGGCTATCTTTCCCTGCTTCGTACCCTCTATATCCTCATCCGACACGTCGCGGAATATATCCGTAACGCTTCCGCTGTTTTCAAGGTTTTTAATCTCCCCGTTCATAAGGTCAACTATAACGGCAAGCTGGTCGTCCACGGCTGTTATATCGCCCGTTATTTTACTCCTTTTGTCGGAAACGGCGCTTTGCAGCTTATCTATACTGTCCTGCATATTTGATTTAAGCGTTTCAACCTCGTCCGATATGCCGTTGAGCGAATCGAACACATTTCGGCTCGCCGTGCGGAACTCGTCGCCGAGCTTTACAAATTCGAGCTTATCCTCGTTCGACAAATCGCTCAGTATCTGCTTAAAGTCTGACGTTGCGGACGTTATATCGTCGGCGGCGTAGGACAGCATATTTACCGAATCGGTAAGTCCGCTCTTTGCGTCCGTGACCTCATTTTCGGTGTTGTCAATATCCTCGCCGATATTCTCATCGGATATTTTTTCGACCGCGCCGCGCATATTGCTTAAACCGTCCGAAATATCACCCATCGCGCCGCTCAAATGCTCCAGTGCGTCCTCCATGTCGCTTGCCGCGTTTTTGAGCGCGGTAAAGTCTATTTCGGTGTTTTCAACTATTGTTTTAAGACTTTGATGAATCGACTGCTCCGCTTCCGCGACCGCGGCGTTGGCTTCCTTTATCCTTGTCACGTTCGCACGGACCTCGCCCAAATCGGTCGCGATAATCGGTTTTTTAAGCTGCTCCTCTATCGCTTCGAGCGAGGTCTGTATATTCTGTCTAGTCGCGATAATATCGCTTATGGCTTCGGTAAGCTCGTTTACGGCGTTTTTGACCTGTGACTGATTTTTGACCGTAAACGCGTCGTAAAGGTTATCGCTCGCGTTCGCGGCACGGCGCGACGCCGCCCTAAGCTTATCCGCCGCTTCCGACAAATCCCGCAAAGCCGCACTTATCTCTGACGTGTCGCCGCTTATGTCGGGGAAATCGACGCTTAAGCCGTCAAGCGACGACGCCAGCGCGTCAAGAGCGTTCTGCAGATTCGTACCGCCGCCCTCAAGCGCCGCGAACGTGTCGGAAAGATTATTCATCGTATTTGAAATGATCGCCGACTGCGCGTTTATCTCGGCAAGGTTGTCATCGATAAAATCCGCGCCTTGGTTAATGAGCGTCTCCGTATTGTCCTTCGCCGTTTTCGCGTAGCCCGATATTTCGCTGAAACGCAGTACCGTATCGCTTTCGAGACCGTCCGTGTCGGCAATCATATCCGACATCATATTATGCAGCTTGTCAAATTCGGCGCGTATGTTGTCAATATCGTCCTCGCTTACACTCAAAAGAATATACGGCTCCGCCTGACCGACAATACCGCCTACGTCCTTTCTGCCCTGCACGTGTCCGCCGTTCGAGCAGCCCAAAATATATCCCGCCTGTCTGCCCGCGATACCGCCGACGTTGTAACCGATATGCTCGTAGCCTATGTCGGCGTTATTCACGCAGCCCTGCACAATACCCGTAGTGTAACCGACAACGCCGCCGGTGTCGCTGTGACCGAGAATACTCTCCTCCTCGTTTTCCTCCTGTTCCTCGCGGTAGCTTTCCACAAACGCGCCCGCGTCAACGTCGAGCAGGGAGGTATCGTTCTTTTTCTTTTCCTCATAAACGGTGTTTACCTGCGCGTTATTCACGCAGTCTGACAGAAAGCCGCTGTTTTTACCGGCTATACCGCCGACGGAGTTCTCGCCCGACACAATACCTGCCGCGGAGCATGAGACTATGCGTCCGCTGTCGGTGTTCCCGCCCGCGACGCCGCCTATAACGTTCTCACCCTTTACCGTTCCGTCAAACGCGCACCGCTCTATATTTCCCGAATTTTCACCGACGATTCCGCCCGCGCTGCTTTTCGAGCCGTCGGGCGTTATATCGGCTCTCACGTTCAAATCGCGCACCGACGCGCCCTCCTGCACGTAACGGAACACGCCCGTGTACGAGCCGCTTCTTGTAACGCCTATGCCCGAAAGAGTGTGACCGCTGCCGTTAAACACGCCGCCGAACGTGGGGATCGGTTCAAAATACTCACCCGTAAAATCGATATCCTCCGTAATATTCACCGTCTTGCCGCGCGACCACGAATCGAGCGTGCAGCTTTTCGCGAGAGCGTTCCAGTCCTCACGCGACGCGATATTTATAACGTCCCCGTCCGCGCATACAGACGGAATAAGTCCGCACACCGCGCCGGATATGACGGCGGCTGTGATAATATAAGCAGTAAGTTTACGCTTCATCTTCTCCGCCTCCCGTCATAATACGCTCCCTCATATCCTTTCTGATGTCCTTCAGATTAAACGAGGTCTTTTCTATAATAAAGTCGCCCAATATAAGCAGCTGCGGCAGAATACCCATTACGAGCGCGATTGAAATGATCGTACCCCTTCCGAGCGTAATACCTATCGCCGAAATCGCGGGATCGGACGACAAAAGTCCTATCGCCAAACCCGCCGCCGCGAGGATTGTACCCGACGTGAATATCGTCGGGAACGCGAGTCCGAGCGACTTCTTTATCGCGTCGTACTTGCTCATCTGCCGCCGAAACTCCGTGTAGCGGTTCGTAATAACTATCGCGTAGTCGATGTTCGCGCCCATCTGAATGGAGCTCACGACAAGGTAGCCCATAAAGAATATCGGCGAATTTTCCAGCGTCGGGAACGAGAAATTTATCCATATACTTCCCTGAATTACGAGTATCAGTATAAGCGGCAAACCGGCGGACTGGAATGTGAAGAACAGCACGATAAGCACGAACAGTATCGACAAAATCGTAATCATGAGGTTATCCCTCACGAACGCCGTCGAAAGGTCGTAGTCGCTCGTAGAGTTACCCGCCAGAAGCACGTCCTCACCGTAATATTTCTTCGCCGTGTCGCGCGCCGTATTTAGGAACGCAAACGTTTCCTCGCTTTCCTCGGGAATGTTAAGATTCATAACAAGACGCGTATGCGTCATGCTTTGAAGCTGCTCTTTACCGTCCTCGAGCTTGTCGTGCAGCTCGTTTATCTTATCCTGCGTCTCACCGTCGGGCGAAACGTACCCGTCCTCCGTCACCTTGTAAACAAAGTCGAACAAATCTATAAGCGAAATTTTATACGTGTCGATACCGCCGACGATCCTGCCGTAATTTTCCTCCTCGGCTGCGTACGCGGAGTACACGAGCCGCACAAGCTCGATATCCATATCCGTAAGCTCCGCAAACTGACGCGGCGTGAGCCTGTCGCCGACCGAGTAGCCGTCCATCGCCTCGACCGAAGCGAGAGCCGTCACCGAATCCACCTCCGGATAGCTTTCAAGCTCCTTTGTGAGAAGCTGCTCCTTCTCATAGTCGCCCGACGGCACTATAACCGCCAGCACGTTCGTCTTTGAGAACGTGCGGTCGATCGTTTCCTGCGCTATCTGCGACTCGTTCTTTGTAAACGTCGTAAGGTTGGTGTAGCTGTACGCGTAAGGACAGTTGTTAGACAGGAAAAACGCCCCCACAATAACGGCTATAAAAATAAACGGCGTTACATGCCGAAGCTTCACAACACCGTTGCTCCACTTCGTAATTTCGGGAACAAAATTTTTGTGGTGCGTCCTGTCGATAAGGCTCGAAAACGACAGCAAAAGTCCCGGCATAAGCGTGAACACCGTTAAAATACTTATAATAATAGCCTTGATAAGCACGATACTCATATCGAAGCCGATCTTAAACTGCATAAAGCTCATCGCCAAAAGACCGGACAGCGTTGTGAGACAGCTTCCGGAAATTTCGGGAATAGCCTTGCACAGCGCGGTAATAACAGCCTCGCGCGGCTCCATGCTTTCACGTTCCTCGATATACCTGTGACAAAGAATAATCGCGTAGTCTATCGCAAGCGCAAGCTGCAGTACGATCGCGATCGAGTTTGAAATAAACGAAATTGTGCCGAACATATAGTTCGTACCCTTGTTAAGAATAGCCGCCACGCCGAACGTAAGGATAAGCACGGGTATTTCCATATAAGTGCGCGACGAAATAAGCAGCACAACGACGATGATCACGCAGGCAATGAGCATAACAAGGTTCATTTCCTTCGCGATTGTATCGGCTTTCGTGTTGCCGAGCTCAGCCGAAACGTACACGTCGTAGCCGGCTGTTTTTTCTTTTATTTCCGCAAGCGCACTCTCGCATATCTCGTCCTGTGCCTCACCCGTAAACGTCACGGAATAGAGCGCCGCGCCGTCCGCGTAATGCGCCGTCGTGTCGTCGAACGCGATTTCCTTTACGCCGTCCGTATCCTCCAGCTCATGAAGAAGCTCCTCCGCGTCGGAGTAGGATATGTTGTCAACCATGACCTCCGCCGTGGCGTACGTTATAAACTCCTCGTCCATGAGGGTAACGCCTCTGCGCGTTTCCGTTTCCTCCGACAGGTAATCGGTGATATTGTTGTTGACCTTTACCCAGCCCGACGAAAACAGGCTGAATATGATAAGCAGTATGTATATTAAATAAAACGCCTTGCGCCGGTCCACGATAAGACCGGCGGCCTTTTCAAGCGGCGACGGTTTGCCGCTGTTGTTAGCCATAAGCTGCCTCCGAAATTTTTATTGACAAATGTCTGTTAAACGATTATAATTCATTATACCAATATTTATTACCGAGCGCAATAAACAGATAGCATGTATAGTGTCGTATAATCAACACTTTGTCGGCAAAGTGTTCAATAAGGAGAAAATCATGGCACAGAATGAAGACAGGCGGGTACGCAGGACAAAAAAAGCGATGACCGACGCTCTCGCAGAGCTTATGTCGGAAAAGCCCTTGGGCAGCATCAGCGTCCGCGAAATAGCCGAAAAAGCGGATATAAACCGCGGCACATTTTATTTGTATTACCGCGACGTGTACGATATGGCTGCGCAGCTTCAAAGGGGTATTTTTGAAAAATTCAACGGGATAGTGGAGCAGCACGAGCATGGCGCAAGCTCCGACGAGCTTTTCCCATTGCTTGTGAAGCTGTTAAACCTACTGTCGGACAACGCATCGCTCGTCAAGGTGCTGATAGGCAAAAACGGCGACGCGGCTTTCGCTGACACGCTGAAAAAAACGATCCGCGACAAGTGCTGCGCCGACGCGGCAAACATTCTCGGCATCAAGCAAAGCGGCGGCTCCGATTACTTTTACGAATACATGATTTCGGGCTGTATCGGCATTTTCACCGAATGGCTCTCGACCGGCATGAAGGAAAGCGCGGCCGATATGGCGCGGCTGTGCGAAAACCTCATACAGCACGGCGCGTCCGCGCTCAAATAAAAATAAAACGGGAACGGAACAATCCGTACCCGTTTTTTATGTATGGTCACGCCGCAGCCTGCGCGGCTGCACCTCTGCGGAACAAGCACTTAAACGCCGTCCGTATAAGCGGCTGTATAAAGAACAGCTGCGAGAAGAATGCGAACGGAAAATTGAAGCACACGAGCTTTACCCAATTCGCGAGCAGCGTCAGAACGTTGAATCCCGCCGCATACGGATAGTACAGCCACGCCGCGAGAAAGCTCATAGCCGGACACATAAGACCGACTGTCGCGCAGATTATCGCGGTCTCGAAAATTACCGGATGCGTTT
The DNA here is from genome assembly GCA_947624485.1 of uncultured Clostridia bacterium. Lineage (GTDB taxonomy): Bacteria > Bacillota > Clostridia > UBA1381 > UBA1381 > Hominilimicola. Next base: position 270,870 of record CANQKM010000003.1, on the reverse strand, counting down.
CGGCGGGATCAAATATCTTCGACGCAAGCTTAAACGAACACGGACTGCCCATAAGCACCTCCAGCGAGTACGCGAGCGCGAATTCTATAAGCACCACCGCCCATATCGGAACGGGCGTTCCCAATACGCTCACACCACCCATCGCGTTTATTGCTCCGAGTACGCTGTTCTCCCCCGTGACTGCCATGAACGTATTTCCGTTTATGACGTACAGACTGTAAAACACATACGCGTGAACCGTCACAAGCACCGTCAGAAACGCGAATATCATTCTTTCAAATTGATTTTTCGGCATAAAAAACCTCCCGTTTATTTTAATATGACAGCAAAAAACACACGCGTTACACAAAAAAGCACGTTCCGTAATCAGATTTACATACTTTTCAGTAACACATGTGTCATCGTCACGCGTTATTTTACCATAACGCCTTTTAATTTGTCAAGAATTAAATTCACCGCACGCCCGCACAAAAAAAGCGCATCACCGATACGCTCTCTCAGCATGTCCCAATTCATCACAATACAAAACAGCGGCGCAATATTACGATTATCTTTTACTCATCAGTTCGACAAACTCGGCGTTTGTTTTTGTATGTCCGAGCATTTTCAAAAGATTCTGCATCAAGTCCACGTTAACGAATTTACCCATTTCGCGGCGCATACGCGCACTTACCTCGCGCTCCTTTTCGGTGAGAAGCATCTCATCGCGGCGCGTACCGGATTTTAAAATATCGATTGCGGGGAACACGCGCTTTTCCTGAAGGCTTCTGTCGAGCTTCAGTTCCATGTTTCCCGTACCCTTAAATTCCTCAAAAATAACATCGTCCATACGGCTGCCCGTTTCAACGAGAGCCGTCGCGAGAATGGTAAGGCTGCCGCCCTCCTCGATATTACGCGCCGCGCCGAAAAACTTCTTCGGACGGTAAAGCGCGTCGGGATCGAGACCGCCCGACAGCGTTCTGCCCGTCGGCGCTACGGTGAGGTTATTTGCTCTCGCAAGACGCGTTATCGAATCGAGCAGTATCACAACGTCCTTTTTATGCTCAACAAGACGCTCCGCGCGGTCGAGCGCCATTTCCGCGACCTTGCAGTGGTTTTCGGGCATCTGGTCGAATGTGGAATAGATAACGTCCGCGCCCTCTATTGACCGCTTTATGTCCGTCACTTCCTCCGGACGCTCGTCAATCAAAAGCACGATCAGCTTTATATCGGGGTTGTTCTTTCTTATCGACTGCGCGATTTCCTTTATTATCGTTGTTTTGCCCGCCTTCGGAGGCGCGACGATCATACCGCGCTGACCTTTGCCGATAGGCGCGACGAGGTCGATAAGACGCGCGGCAAGGTTGGTGCGGTCACCGGTGTCGAGCTTTATTTTTTCCGTCGGATAAATCGGCGTAAGATGCTCAAACGGTCTGCGCGAGAAAACGGCTTCAACCGGATCGCCGTTTATCGACTTTACAAACAGCAGCGGCGAAAGCCTGTCCTCATCATCGCGCGAGGGACGGCAGTCTCCTACAAGCTCATCTCCCATTTTGAGCCTGAGACGGCGTATCTGCGACGGCGCAACGTACACGTCATTTCTGCCCGGCATATAGTTTCTCATGCGAAGAAAGCCGAAGCCGTCCGACAGCACGTCCAAAATACCCCTTACCTCTATAACGTCGGCGGGGGGTTCGTATTTACGCGGTTCGGACGCGCGGCGCGATTTGGCTTCCTCGGCGATTTTTTCGCGTTTTTCGCGTATAAGAGCGATTATGTCATCTTTTTTAAGTGCGGAAATTTTCGATATGCCCAAGCCCTGGGCGATTTGCTTAAGTTCCTCTCTCGTTTTACGTTCGAGCATTACTTCATCCTGCATATATTATCTCACTTTCTCTTTAATAATTATATTATAAAGTAAAATTACCGCTTTGTCAATCAAATATATTGTCAAATCCTGCCGAATCGGACAATTACGCGAAATAAAACCGTTTTTCCCTTAACGGCGGCGGCGCGGACTTGACATTTCGCGCGAATATGCTAAAATAGATATACCAAAAAGACAAGGAGAAGGATATTATGAAGGATTTGATAAGCTTACACGACCTCACGCCGGAGGAGGTCGAGGATCTCTTAAACCTCGGAATAAAGCTCAAGGCGGAGCAGAAAGCCGGCAAAGAGCATCACATATTGAAGGGCAAAACGCTCGGTATGATATTCACAAAGTCCTCGACGCGCACGCGCATATCGTTCGAGGTCGGCATGACGCAGCTCGGCGGTTATCCGCTGTTTCTCTCATCAAACGACATACAGCTCGGACGCGGCGAAACGATTTACGACACGGCTAAGGTCATGGAGAGAATGCTCGACGGCATAATGATACGCACGTACTCGCACCAGGACGTTCTCGACCTCGCGAAGCACGCCGATATACCGGTAATAAACGCGCTCACCGACCTTCTGCACCCGTGCCAGGTACTCGCCGACCTCATGACGGCGTACGAGCATAAGGGCAAATTAAAGGGCTTAAAGCTCGCGTACATAGGCGACGGCAACAACATGGCTCACTCGCTGATGTACGGCTGCGCGAAAGCCGGACTTGACTGCGCTGTCGCAACGCCCGACGATTATCAGTGCGACAGTGAAGTCATCGCGAACGCGAAGGACGATTTCAAGAGGTACGGCTCGGAGCTTATCCTCACGAACGATCCCAAAGAAGCGATAAAGGACGCGGACGTCGTGTACACCGACACATGGGTATCGATGGGCATGGAATCCGAAAAAGAGGAGCGTCAGCGCGTGTTCATGCCGTATCAGGTGAACGGCGAACTGTTTAAGCTTGCCGCGCCCGACGCGGTATTCATGCACTGCCTGCCCGCGTACAGGGGCTTTGAGGTCACCGAGGACGTAATCGACGGGCCGCAGTCTATCATATTCGACGAGGCGGAGAACCGTCTGCACGCGCAGAAGGCTGTCATGGTAAGGCTCATGGCTGACTGATATGGAAAACAAATTCCCGTACACACTCGACAACAAGCGGTACCACACATGGAATTACCATCTTCAGAATAAATTCGGCTGCAAGGTGTGCAAGGTCGCGTTAAACGGCGGCTTCACCTGCCCGAACATCGACGGCAGCAAGGGAAAAGGCGGCTGTATTTACTGCCTCGGCGGCAGCGGTGAATTCGCCGGGGACGCGTCACACACCATACTCGCGCAGTTCGACGAGGTCAGGGAGCGCATGAGCCGCAAGTGGAGCGAAGCGAAATACATGCCGTATTTTCAGGCGAACACGAACACGTATGCGCCCGCGTCACGGCTTCGGGAGCTTTTCGAGCCTGTGCTTGCGCGTGAGAACGTTGTCGGGTTAAGCGTCGCGACGCGCGCGGACTGCCTTGAAAACGACGTTCTGGAGTACCTGTCGGAGCTTAACAGCCGCACGTACCTGATAGTCGAACTCGGCTTACAGACGGTACACGACGTTACGGGCGCACTCATAAACCGCTGCCATACGTACGCGGATTTTCTGGACGGTTACGGCAGGCTTAAAGAGCGCAGCATAAACGTGTGCGTGCATCTTATTGACGGACTGCCCGGCGAAACGCGCGGAATGATGCTCGAAAGCGCGGAAAAGGTCGCGCATCTCGAGCCGCACTGCGTAAAGCTGCACCTTCTGCACGTGTTAAAGGGTACGCGCCTCGCCGAAATGTATGAGCGCGGCGAATTTGAAACGATGACATTGGACGAATACGTAAGCACGATAGTCGATCAGCTTGAGTTATTCTCGCCCGAAACGGTCATACAGCGCGTCACGGGCGACGGCGGCCGGAACACTCTCATAGCGCCGAAATGGAGCCTCAAAAAATTTGTCGTGATGAACGAGATCGACAAGCTCATGGTCAAAAGAGACACGTATCAGGGCGTGAAATATAAAAAATAAGTAAAAAGGCTGCCCCTTCGGCAGCCTTTCGTTTTAGTGTCTGAGCTCGAACGAGTTGCAGTCCACACACTGCGTTTCCGTCGGATTCGGCTCGTGTGTTCCTACGTGAATTTCGGAAAGCGCGCAGTAATCCGCGCAGTCACAGTGGTTTCTGCATTGCTCAACCGTGCATCTGATACTCTTGTTTGCGTTATTGCGATCCATGTCTGTTACCTCCGTTGTCCTTGTTACATTCTTAGTATGCGGTTTTTGCACGGTTTTATTTAAGGTATTTTTTGGTAATTTTTCTATTTCTTTGTTCTCGGATACGGCTTCTTTTCGTCCGTAAGTCCGGCAAGGTAGTCCATGCTCGTACCGAGCGCCGCCGCTATCCTCTTGCACTGCTCGAACGTATAATATCTTTTCCCCGTTTCTATTTTTGAATAGTCGCTCTGGTCAATACCCGTCAGCATCTGCATTTTTACCTGCGAATACCCGCGCTCTTTTCTCAAATCTCTCAATCTACCCATAATTTTTACGATCACCTCGTTGTAATTATGTCATATTGACCTATTGAAATTATGGTGAAACTGACCTATAATATAAACGGGTTGGTGATTTTTATGAGCGGAAAAATATGCTGCTTCAGCGGACACAGACTTGTTCTTGACGGAAATGTGAAAGAAAAAGTTAAAAAGAAAGTCGATGAATTGATTTGTAATGGGTTCACCGAATTTTACAGCGGCGGCATGGGTGAGTTTGACGGTATATGCGAAAATGCGGTCAGACAAATAAAACACAGAAACAAAGAAATAAAACTGCGGCTCATTCTGCCCTACATGAAAGCAAGCGTGAACCGCGACAGAGAATATTACGAGAACAGCTATGACGAAATTATTATTCCGGACATGGGAGAAATACACTACAAACGCGCCGTTACGGTGCGTAACAGGTGGATAGCGGAAAGGGCGGATGTTGTTCTCGCGTATGTAATACGTGATTTCGGCGGCGCGTATGACATGTGCCGTTACGCGGAGAAAATCGGTAAAACGGTGATATATGTTTAATATACAACAAAAAAAAACGGCGCGGACGCCGTTTTAATCATTCCGAAATTACGAACCCATGATTACGAGCGTCATGGTCGTTATAAGGAACAGTATAGCCATTGTCGTGGTAACTCTTGTGAAAATGGCTTCCTTTGTTGTGCCGCCGTTCTTCTTGAAGAACGATTCGCCCATATCCGACGACGCTCCCTGAATACCTCTCATACCGGGATCCTTACCCTCCTGCGCCATAACGACGAATATAAGAATAAGCGCAACAACAAGATGCAGTATAACAAATACGGTCATTTAATTCAACCTCCTTTTATTCCGAAATATCAAACACCCACTAATTATATCATATATTTTTTATTTTGCAAGTGTTTTTTTGAAACAATTTTATTATTTGCTATTGCAAATATTTACAAAATCATATATAATGTTATTATCAAATTTATGTATTTTAACAAGAAAGGAAGACTGTTATGTTAGTTGAAACAAAAGCAAGAATAGGCGTATTTTCGATCGCGCTGGGCGCGTACCTGCCGCAGTTCCCGTCGCTCGTGCCGGAATTCGAGTCACAGTACGAGTCATTTAAGAAAACTCTCCCCGACACGGTGGAGATAGTTGACGGCGGCATGGTCACGACAAAGGAGCTGTCACAGGCGGCGGGCGACAAGTTCCGCGCTGCCGACGTTGACCTCGTTATCGTCCAGCTTCTTACATACGCGACTTCTTACAATATGCTTCCGGCTGTCCGCGACCTCGACGTGCCGGTAGTGCTTGTAAACATTCAGAAGAAAAAAGCTCCCGACTACGCGAATACCGATACCGCTACGTGGCTTGGAGAGCTGTACGCGTGCGGCGCTGTTGGCGAGATGGTAGCAGATCTCGAGCGTGCGGGCAAGCGCCACGCGGTAATTACCGGTGTTGTTGAGGGCGGAGATCCTTACGTTCAGGCTGAAATTGAGGACTGGTGTCGTGCCGCTCAGGTGCGCCGCCGTTTCCGCGACACGAACCTCGCGCAGATCGGTCGTCCGTATCCGGGCATGATGGATCTGTATATCGACGAGACGAACCTTTACCACAGAATGTACCTTTATACCAAGCAGTTTGACTGGGAAAAGATGTGGGCTATCGCCGACGACATCACAGACGAGGATGCTATCCGCGCGAAGGCTCAGGATATTCTTGACACCTTCGACATCGAGGGCGGCGGCACTATCGAAAAGGTTTGGGATATGGCGAAATACGTTGTTGCGTTCGAGCAGTGGGTCAAGGACGAGAAGATTGCGTTTATCGCTTCGCACTATGACGGCTTCGCGCAGGGCAAGGCGGGCGTGCTTGACAGTATGCTTATCCCCGCTTTCTCGATGCTCATCAAGCAGGGCGTTGCGTGCGCCGTTGAGGGCGATATAAAGGTTTCGATGGCGATGAGTATTCTGAAGACGATTTCGGGTATGGGACAGCTTTCCGAGATGTACTCGATCGACTTTAACGAGGACATCTGCATTATCGGTCACAGCGGCTCCGGCGACGCGGACATTTCCGCGAAAAAGCCTACGATGAAGATCGTTCCCGTGTTCCACGGCAAGACCGGCGGCGGCTATCTGACGCAGTTCTATCCGCATCTCGGCCCCGTTACGTATCTCGGTATCACGCAGGACAAGGACGGCAACTTTAAGTTCGTCGTAGCCGAGGGCGTGAACGAGGAAGGTCCTATCTTCACATTCGGCGACACGAATATGCGCACGCGTTTCACATGCGGAGCGAGAGAGTTCTGCAACAAGTGGAGCGAGGCTGGCCCGACGCACCACATGGCTGCGGCTGCGGGCAGACATATCGACACGATTTTAAAGGTTGCGAAGATATTCAACGTTCCCGTTGATATTGTCACAAGATAAATTGAATTGTAAAAGAGCGTATCACATACGATACGCTCTTTTTGTGTGGGTGCGGGCGGATAATATCCGCCCATACGATATGTTGACGTGAGGCTCCCCTACTAGGGGAGCCATACGATGAACGACGCACCTCGTGAGCCTCTCCTTGAGGAGAGGTGGCATCGTGAAGCGATGACGGAGAGGTGGCAATATGCATTTAAGAAACCACCTCTCAGTCGCCTACGGCGACAGCTCCCCTCAAGGGGAGCCTTATACGGGACAATTCTAACATCGGAATATTATAAATTTAATAACTGTTTTTTCTTTTCGTCAAACTCCGCTTGAGTTATTACACCGCTGTCAAGCAAATCCTTGTATTTCTTTAATTCGTCCGCATTGCTTGCGGATTGAGTATTTGCGTTTACTTTTTTATTTTTATAAAAATTTCCATACTAAAACCTCATCATACTTCAATTATACTTACCTTTTCGGTATCACAAATATAAAAAATCACACATACGGCAACGATTTTCTGATCGTGTTTCATTCGCTGTCCGCGGAGCAGAAAAATGAAGTCATGGATTTTATGCAGTTCCTTGCCGCGAAAACCGACTAATATTAACGCCGCGATTACAAAATGATTATGTTTTATTAAAGCGTATTGAAAAATAAAAACCGTTGGTATATAATGACGGCGTCGGCACAAGCCGGCGTCTTTTTCCTTGCTTACGCAAGGCGGAAAGGGTAAGACTGAAAACGATTTCAAATCGGACGGTTAGCCACCATGTATTACATACCCTAAGAGCATAGATGAACAATCAATATGAAATGCTCAACGGAGGTGGTCTGCTATGAAAAAAATAATTTCAAAGATGCTGGAAACGGCATTGTATGTTATTATTATTTTAACAGTTTTTGCTATAAATGCAAAGTAACCGCTCCAATAGCCCAAGGATAGCGGTTACTCTGTAACTGAATATCACGGCTGACCGTTTGAGGTCTTGCCTTTTTCTGTTTATATTATATATCTTTAAAAGTCGTTTGTCAACACAAAACTTTTCACCCGAACACCTTCGCATTATCGAGAATGACGAGCGTTCTCATCATCTCGTGCGTAAGACCGAGCCTGCCGTTTTCGTCGCCGTGCAGAAAGCCCTTATCTTTAAGCTTCTGCACCGTCGGCTTAGCCCACGACGGCATATTGTCGTCGATATAATCGTAAATCATCGGCTTCATGCCGTCAAGCTCACTCTTAAGCTCCTCATACTGTTCCACCGTTAATCCCTCCTCGCTTTTTTCGCCGACCGCACCGCAAACCGCGCGCGCGACCGCGTCACTTCCTATTTTCTCGTACAGCTCCGCGTCGGACGCGCTGTCGGTAAAGCACACCTCGACGAGCATCGCCTTCGCGTCGGTGTGACGTATAACGTAAAGCGACGAGCCGTCCTTAATTCCTCTGTTTTTAAAACCAAGCGCCTCAAGCGCCTCACACGTCCGCTCCGCCTCGTCAAAGCTCTTGCCGCCGTACGTGTACACCTCGCAGCCCTTGCCGCCGCCGGAGTTAAAATGCACCGACACGAACAAATCGAGCGGCTGCGCGTTCGCCATGCGCACAATCTCGGAAAGATTTTCGAGCGTTGTGTGCGCGTAATCGTTAGTACAGTCGTACACCGTGTGACCTGCGCCGCGCAGAAGCTCTATAAGCCTCTTACCGACGCGGCGCGTTTCGTCACTCTCGTTAAGATAACCCACCGCGCCGCAGCCGGGCTGACCTGACACTGTATGACCGCAGTTAATTCCTATCCTCATCGGCCTGCTCCTTCTCTCTTATCTGCAATAAAACGTCCTTAAGTCCCTTCGGCATACTCGGCAGAATTTCAGCCGCGTTTTCAAGCACCGATATACCCTCGTTCGCAATATAAAACATAATAACCATCTCGCGAAGCGGCGCGGCGCTGCCCGTAATATTCTGCACGACGTTCGCGAGCGCGACGACCGTAAGCACCGTTATTTTCCTCAGAATACCCTTGTAACCGACCTCGCTCGACAGCTTTTTTTGGTACACGGCTTTAATGACGCCGGTGATATAGTCGAGAACCATGATCACCAAAAGCGCGCCGAAAACCGTGTCCCACGCGCCGAATATCCTCGCCGCCATACCGCCCGCCACACCGAGTGCGACACTCAGGGTATTAAATATCTTGTTCATTACCTTCACCCTCCTTGTCCTCAAAAATCCTTTTGCCGTTCAGGAGAAGATTGCCCTCGCTGTCGGTAGACAAAAGGTTTGTTCCTATCGTAATTTCATTCACCGTGACGCTGTTTGAAATCACGCCGTTTTTTATCGTTCCCGTAACGTATGACGCTTTGACCTTACCGCCCGACGTGGACGCTTTTTTGTACTTTTGCGTCAGCGCGCCCATCTGTTCGAGGTAAAAGAACATATCCTTTTTGACGCGCCCCACCGTTATAACGGCGCTTTCGCCGTCATAAGGGCTTTGCTCGATTTTGACGACTCTCTCGTAAAGCTCGTTTTTGCCGTCAATCACCGTCACGCCGTCGCCTATGCTTAAGGTTTCGTCCGCGCCGTAATATCCGAGCTTTGAAATTTCGGCGTACGTTCCCGTGACGTTCACGCAAGGCACGTCTATTCTGTCCGGATTGCCGCTGTCAAACTCCCACCTTGCGCGCCTTAAAAGCTCGTCGGGCTTTGTAATCTCGCCGTAGTCGCGGTAGCCGCACCGAATACCGTACACCGCCGCGTTCGGACTGTCAATATACTGCACATCGCCGTTTACGCTGCCGATATGCAGATCGTCCCTGCCGTAAGGGTACAGCCGCGTCACAAGGTCTGAAATATCGCGCTCGACGCTTAAATCACGCATATTTTTCGCGAGGTCGAGCCGCACATTTGTGTCACGCCCTATGCGCTCCACAAGCGCGATTTTGCGGTTGTCGGCGTACAGTTCGCCTTTGCCGCAGCACTCTATCACATCCCTCACCACGTCGTAAGGGTTGGTCTTGTCTGTCGAAAAATAATCTATCTTAAACCCGTCCGCGTCAACGCGCCTCATACCGAGGCGCGAAAGCTCACTGTCCGTCACAATAGTAAAACCCGTGCCGGCAATAGCGTGACGTATAACATCGGTCGGGCTTACTCCGATCATATCGGGCATATTCTGTATATGCACTCCGGTCGAATCAGCGTTCCAGATGTGGCTGCACGAAACCTCCAAAACGCTGCTTCCGTCACGCGCGCATGTCACCTTTACGACACGGTACGCCTGACCTTCGCATAAAACGAGCTTGTTCACGCGTATAAGCTCCGATTTTTCGTTTTCGGGGTACGTGAAGGTAAGCGTGCGCGCGCCGTTTATCTCATGCGACACGCGCACACCCTCCGCCTCCGAAATCGGCACGCCCTTTGTAAAATCCGACGCGTCGTGATCCGTTATTTTAAGCAAGCGCGTCACCCCAATCTATATGCGAGTAGTCCGCGCCGTACATATACCGCGTCTTAAATTCGACCGTTACTATAATATTTCCCGCCGCGGAATTTGTGACGGCAATATGATTTATTCCGGAGGGGATTTCAAAAAACTCACCCGTCACGCCGACCAGGCTCTCGCCCGCCTTAACGGTCTGCCTTTCAAAATCAGCCGTGACGCTTTTGCCGCCCGCCGGAAACGAGAGCGTTTTCTCACCGAGCGACAGCGTAATACTGCCCGTGCTGCCCGTGATTTTTATAACGGGACTTACGGGTATATCGCCGAAATTCACGATACAGATATTTCCGCTCGAATTTACCGTGTACGTGTACGCGCAGTCGGTGGACAGCGGTATATCGCTTCCTATCGGCAGCGGATGACCGATAATAGGTCCCTCCGTGCCGAAAAGAGCTTCGCCGAACGGCTCGGCGGAGAAGGAGACCTCCAGCTCCGCCTTTGTGCCGCCGTGCTCGGGCATATACGCGATCTCGTCCGTCACTTTCGCGTTCCATACGACGAGCGGCAAATCGTCAAATATAAGACTGCCGCTGCCGGTGAGCCACAGCGCGAGCTTCGAGATTTTACCCTGAAGCGCCGCTAAATTATCCGCTCTCAGGCTCAGTGACATCACGAATATTCTTTTCGCGTAATGCTCCCTGCCGTGCGGATTTGCCGCCGAAAAATCGTACTCGCCGTCACGGTACGGGAGATCCGGCGTGAATGATTTTACGCCCGCCGTTATCGGGCGCGACTTTGTTCTGACCGTCACGCCGAATTCCGACGAATGGCGGTCTTTGAATGTGAACCCGTTTCTCATTATGTATCCCCCTTAATAAAAAATACCGTGCGCGATCGAGCCGGACACTCTGCTTTGCAGCGCGTCGAGCGCGGCGCTGCCGTTCGAGCTTATGTTTATGTTACGGTTGTCGGAATAAGAGTTCTGCGACACGCTTATGCCCTTTATCGCGCTTATGGTCTGCCTGAAAAGCGACGTTATCGTGGTCTGCATACTCTCTATGTCGTGCCGCGCGCCGCTCACTATCCCCTCGAGGTTCAGACCGCTTTTTTCTATCGCCGCGAGGACATACTTTTTATTGTCCTCTATCTCGGCGTAGTCCTCCTCCAAATCGCTGACAATGGCTGTATGCTTCTTCTGCAGCGCGTACATTTCCTCCTCGCGCCGCAGCTTTTTCATTTCCTCCTGCAGCGACTTGTACTCGTCGCGTCCGCGCTGCGTCACCGCGCCCTCGAATATTTCAAGCCTTTCCGAAATCTCCGCCTTCGACGCTTTTCTGTCGCTTACCTCCCATTTTTCGGCAAGCGCGTCCTCCTCGTCGGCAAAATCGGCTTTAACGTCCTTTATGTACTGCTTCTGCATTTTGAGAAGCTCGTCCACCGCGTCCGACTTCGCGCCGTAGAGCTTTAATGTGGTGTCCATAGTGTCGTCGCGGTACTCCTGCCAGTCGATAAAGCCGCCCTCGTACATCTCCTTTATACGCTGGATCGAGCGTTCGTAAAATTTAATTTTACTGTCGCCGCTCTCCTCCCAGTCGTCGTACGTGCCGCGTATCTTCATCCAGTTTTCCGCGTCGCTCTGCCACTTCTCGTACACATCATGATTTTTTTCCTTTTCGAGAAGTCCTATCTTTAAATCTACGCCCGCCTTGTACTCGTAGAAATCGTCCCACACTTTTTTCATCTCGTCGGACGTGTACTCGGTGGACGCGACCATATCCGAAACCATCGCGTTGTAATTGTAAAGCTGACGCTTGTACGCCTCGATTTGTTCGTCCACGCCCATGTCGTTTACCTGCGTTTCGTACTTTATCCAAGCGTCGGAGTGCTTCTTGTAATCGGAGAGCGCCTCGTCGTTCGCCTTTTTGCGTTCCTTAAGAGCCTTTTCCTGCTCCGCGATAACCTTCTTTTCCGCCGCGAAAATTTCCTCCTCGATCTCGCGCATCACCTCGCTGTCGTAGGAAAAACGCGCCGTCATTTCCTTCCACGCTTCAAGCTCCTCCGACGGCGATATATCGTGCGTTTTTGTGTAGTGCGTAAAATCGGATTTCGCCGCCTCGAACGCCTCGTTATTCTTACCCGACGCGTAACGCGGCACGCCGAGAGCCGCCATAATGCTTTTCGTTTCCGAAGCCGTGTACACCTTGTCGCCCTTTTCGAGCGGCACAAGCACGTTGCGCCCGTTAAACATCACGAGCGAGCCGTTATGCTCTATAAGCTCCCTCGGATCGGACGCGCCGATCTCGTCGTTCACGAGCGACAGACCGCCCAACGCATTTTTCGTACCCTTCGCGAGCTTCGGCATACCCGACACCGCGTATTTTACGGAAATCGTCACGGTCTTGTCTTGGACGCTCGCGATATTCGCCTTCGCGCTTGCCACGCCCGCGGCGGTGTTGTCAACTGCTGTGAGCTTCATTTTTGCTTCCCTGCCGTTAAACTCACTCATAAGCGCCGACGCCGACGAGCGCAGCGCGGCGATTTCTGCTTCCGCCGCACGCAGCGAGGACGTAAGCCCCGACGCGTCGCCGGTAATCGAAACCGATAAATTTGCGGCTTCCATATTCATACCTCCCTTCCGTAAAACATGTTAAGATAATCGTCCGCGCGTTCTCCCGTTTCCTCCGCGTCCGCTCCGAGACTGTCCAGAAGCTTCATGAGAACCCACGGATTCTGCCTTCCCACCTCGTCGGGCAGGAGGTGGTGGTACTTGAAGAACAGAGCGTATATGTCCCTCAGCGTACCTCCCTCCCCCGACCTTACTCGTTTTTTGACGTAAGCACGTCAATGTAAAACCTCCACAGCGTGCGGCACATTCCTATGCGCTCGCCTATGTCCATGCTGTCGATCATGTCCTGTGTAACGTCCGTACCCTCGAACAGGTAATCCACCGCGTCACGGCAGTGTCTAAAAAACCCGCCGTCCTCGTTTTTCGTGTGTGCGTCGTTTATGATGCACATGGCTTCAAAGTCAAACGGCTTTGAAGTATACTTTTTCCCGTCTGTTTCATACGTGAGCGTGTGCTGCATATTTTCACACCTCCGGATAGTAGCTCATATCCGTGAACCACTTTTCCTCGAACTGCTCACGCGTAATACTTTCGGGAAGGTCGCTCTCGTCAAAGTAAGCGTAGTAGTTGTTGTCAAAGTCACGCTGCACCGCCGTATACGTCGCCTTTGCGGTCTGCTTGTCCACGCTGCCCGACGACGACTTCGTCTTGCCGCCGACGTTTGACGCGAACGAGTAGCTGCCCTTGTAGTATCTCACGTAGCGGTACGAGCCGTCCGACTTTAAAATTCTCCATGCCACGCCGAAGTAAACCGTCTTTGAATCCGAGCCTACCTCGACCACGCCGTTCTTTCTCTCCGCGCCGCGCCACATCGCGTCGACCTCCGGAGGAATGTCGGCGCTCGTAATTTCGTGACCGAGCTTTTCTATGTAGCTCGACGTTTCATATGCGCCGTTGTCCGCGTCGAACACGTCGCTGCCGCCGGTGTCGGTCGGCGCAATTTCGACCGTACCCTTTAACGCGTACGCCTCATCGTATTCCGCGCCCTCCGCAGTGTCCGAGATGAGCTTAAAAAAGGTGTAACGGTCTACGCCTATTGTTGGTAACGGTTTCTTTATCATTTCAATTCTCCTTTACACGTTAAAATATTTGTGAAATCTCATTGTTTTATGGTACAACGCTCCGCCGTTTTCGGGAATGTCGGCTGACATTTCGCGCGTCCAGCCGTCCGATGTCATAACTTCGTTTGCCCGAAGCGTTATCTCGCCGCGCTCGCGCGCGGAGCATGCCCAAACGTCAAGCTGAACGTAACCCGACTGCACGCTTTCCGTATTGTCGGAGTAGAGCGCGCCGTGTTCGGTTACGTTGTAGAAGCTTACGACCGGCATTTTCTTAAAGTCGCGCGGATGCTGATGCGTGACGCGGCAGCCGAGCTTTTTGAGCGTTTTTTCAGCCTCGTGATTTATATCGAGCATATCTTTTTCTCCTTATCCCGTAATTGCCGCCGCCATAGCCGACAGCACCGCGTTTTCGTTTCCCAGAAGCGACGGAACGAGGTACGGCTGCGCCGCCATTCTTGAAGTGCCGAACTCCACGTAGGCGGCGTAGTCGGTGTTCGCGGAAATTTCCGCGCTCGTGCCGTTTTGCGACACGGATATGGAACCGCGGAGCGCACCGGTGTCAACGGGGCAGATACTCCGCGCGTTCTCGGCGACAGCCTCCGCTCCCGCCGCAACAGCCGCGCCCAGTCTTTCCTCTATCCGCGACGCTATTTCTTCGAGCGAACCCGAGTATGTAACGTTAATCTGCATCCTCAACACTCCTTATAACCGCCGTAACGCCCAGCGACCATTCCTCTGTATCGGTTATCCTGTACCAGCCGTCCGCGAATTTTACCAGGTTGCCCGTTTTTATAATACCGCGCTTGTCCGCGTACAGCTTGTACATTTTTTCGGAGGACAAGCCGTACAGCTTGTCCTCCGTATCGCCGGTGTACGGCTGAAGGTCGCATATGATTTTGCCGAGGTATGTTTTCGCGTTGCCGTCGGTGTAGCCGTTGTCGACGCGGCTGTATATCTCAACGGTCGTGTCGTAAAATCTGTTGAACGGATTAAGCATTTCTTCTGCCCTCCAAATCCGACGGCACAAACGCGGCGCGGCTCATAAACGGCTTTAAGCGTTCTTTGTACGCCGACATAAAATCGCCGCCCGAAGCTGAGCCGTACTCTACGCGTCTCTCGCCCTCAGTGAGGCTCACAACGCCGCCCGAAGCGTTTTCGCGGCAGCGCGCCGCAGCCATCGACGGTATAAAGCCCTCAAGCTGACGCGGCATAACGTCTATGTGACAGTATGACATCACCGCGTCGATAGTGTCGTTTATGAGAAACGTAAGAAGCTCATCGCTCTCGTCGTCCTTTATCCCGAGAAGCAGCTTTGCCGCGCTCAAAAGCTCCTTAATTTTATCCTCCATAGCAATCTCCGCCCTTCGTTAAAATCATTCAGCCGATTTGTACACGTAAATCGCGTTTTTCTTATTATTAAGCACAAACGCGTCGTAGTATACTCTGCCCTCGACGAGCCAGCCGTTTATGCCCGGAGGGTTGTCGTGTATCTTGTAATCCGACAGCTTTACGGGCGAGGTCGTAGCCGCGCTGTTCGTGATGATAAGCTCCACGTTTTCGGGGAGGTACGAGGTGGGAACGACTATCACGGGTATGCCGTCGATCGTGCCGACCTGTCCCTTTACGAGCATTTCCTGCGACATGTCGCCGCCTCTTACAAAGCTCGAATCCTCCTTGACGCACTTGTAGAAGTTGCTCGAAACGAACGCCGCCGTTCCCGCGAGCGGCACGCACTCGTCAATAAGCGCAGCCGCGCCTGTCAGGAATATGTCGTACGCGTTCGATTTCGTGACCGTTCCCGTCTCGGTCGTTTTCGCGCCTTCGGCGATTTTCTCGAAACGGTACTTGTCTATCTCCGGCACAACGACCTCGCGCAGCTGTCTCTGCAGCGCCGCGCCCGCCGCGTTCGCCATCTGCGTGTCGTTAAATGTGCCGCGGTCTATCGTGAATGTGAAGCTGCGGTCCTTCGTCATCGTCATTTCCTGGACGGTGTTTTGAAGCTCCTCGGGCGTGCCGTAACGGCTCGACGCGCCGTTTACGTTGTAGTCGTTCATCTCCGCCGTCGGCACGGTGTAGACGTTTACCGTTTTCGCGCCGACAAAGTCGTAATCGCTGTTTACCGCGCTTGATGTGAGCGACTCTCTCGTGAATTTTTCGTCAATTTTCTGAGCGTATTTGCTCGCGTAATTTATTGCCAACTAAATCAGTCCTTTCTGTGTTAAAATCCCAGACCGTTCAAAAACGGATCGAACGGCTGTTCCTTTTCCTTTGAAACGCGCGGAAGTCTGCCCTTTAAGCGGTCGGTAAGTCCCGCCTCGATCGCTTTGAGGTACTCGGTCTTGAACGCCGAGATGTTTTCGAGCATAACGTCCTTGTCGCCGTCCGCGACAAAACGCGCGAACGTTACGGGGAGGTTCTGTGCCGTGAGCTCCTTTGCCGCCTCAAATTCGGCTTTTTCGCTCACGTACTCCGCTCTCTCGCTTTCAAAGGCTTTGCGGCTTTTTTCTATCTCGGCTCTCGCCCTCTCCTCCGAGGACATTGAAGCCATTTTCGCCGCGTCCTCGCGTTCAGCCGCTATGCGCGTTTCTATCTCTCTGCCGAAGGACTGCTTCATATCCTCCAGAGCCTCACAGACGTACTGCTTTATCATCGCCTTAAGCTCCGCGCCGCCGTTTTTCCCGTCGGCACCGAATCTTTCCTTGTTGTTTTTTTCGTTCATATCTTTGTCCTTTCTTTCGCTTCTGCCGCTTTTTCACGCTCGCGCTCCGCTTTCGCCGCTTCCTCCTTCGCGTCGCCGACAAACGAGAGCTGGCTCAAAAGCGTTTCGCTCGCGGCTATGCCCTCGAGATTTTTTATCATCTGCGAGGTTTCAAGCTCGTTTACCGGCATGTTGCGCGTAAATATAACGTCAACCCTGTGAATCGGCACGTATTCCATCGCACCCTTTAACGACAGGAAATTTACGTAAAGCTCAAAGCGCTTTTTGAGCGTTTTCGCGAAGTAGCGTTCCTTGTTCCTGACGTGCTGTTCAAAGCCCATGAGCTTGTATTTTATCGCGACGCCCGACAAATTTGAGCCGAAGGTGCGGTCGCTTAAATCGGGTATCATGGAAAAACGGTGTATGTCGGTTTTTATGGCGTTTTTTAATATTTCAACGTCGCTCTCCGACATTACCTTTGCCAGATACTTCGCGTCCGCGCCCTCGTAACCCATGAGTACGCGCTCCTCGCGCAGCTTTTTCGCCTGTTCGCTGTCGAGGTCTATCCCCGTCAGGAACAGGAACGCGTCCACAAACTGCTCCTTGTCGTTCACTCTGTCCGACATAAGTATGTTGTACGCGTCGATGAGCGATATAAGCTGCTCGAAGTCGCCCTGCGTTTCCTCGTTGTTGCGGTACTCCAGCATCGGTATCGCGCCGAAATAGTGACGGTGCGCGCCCGTGAGACGCATGTGTTCAAAGCTGTCCGCGCCGTTTTCGTACGTGTACACGCTGCTGTCGTCGCACACGACGCAGACCGTGCCGGTCACGCTGCCGTCTATGCCGCGCTTACGGTAGTAATGCACGCCGTAAAGCGGCACTTCGCCCACGCCCGCGCCGTACACCATAAAGGTATTCTGCGGCGCAAGCGCGACGCTTCTCACCTGCGACGCGTTATCCGCGTACACAAGCTCGTAAGCCTTGCCGTAAATGCTCATGGTCTTTTCAAGCTCCGCGTCTATCGACGGCATGTCCTGCACGATGTAGCTGTTTTTCACGGCTTCTATGTCGTAGCCGTCCGAGCAGGCGTACGACACGGGATTGCCGACAAGATAGCTCTTCGCGATGTCCACGATGTACTTCGCGTGATTACAGACAATTCTGTTGTTTGAGGCTGCGTCGCTCCTGCGGCTGCGCGAGCAAATCGCGTGATTGCCGAGGTAGTAGTCGCCGAGCTTTTTGTAGCGCTCCTGCTCGAGAGAGTGGCGCGCTATGAGCTTTGCGAGTATCTCGTCCGTCATGCCTCCTTCGAGAATGTCTTCGTCAATAATCATAGCCTGATTTCCTTTCTGCTTATAACTCTTGCTCTGCGGTTCTGTACCGCGCTTTCCAGTGCGTAACGCACCGCGTCTATCGTGTGATTGTTTTTGTCGGGATATTCGGAGCGAAACATACCGTCTTTATCACGCGTAAGCTCGTACTCCGAAAATTCCCTTGCCGCGTTCGGACACCGCGCGCGGTCAATCACTATTTTTTCAAGCCCCTGCAAAAAGCGTATGCCGTACTCTATGCTGTCGGGGCCTTTTTTCGCTCCGCGCACCCTAAGACCGTAACACCTAAGCTCGTTTATGCTCTTAGGCTCGGCGCTGTCGCAGACTATCATTTTATCCGAAAAACCCTTTTTGAAAATTTTCCTCGCCGCGTTTCGGTTCGTCATTCCCTTTTCGTATATTTCGTCAAGGATAAACAGCTTGTTGTTGTGCAGACAACACACAATGTAAACGAAGGGATCTGCCGCGTAACCGAAATCCACGCCGCAGAAAATTCTGTCAAACGCGCCGCGCTCTGTGTCGGATATGACGCGAAGCTCTGTGTTTTTGAAAATTTCGCCGCCCGTTCCGGTCGGCTTGCCGAGATACTCATGGTCGTAACGTTCCTTTTGCGTCTTTTTCAGATACTCAGCCTCCAAAAAAAATTGTTCTCCGAGCCATTCCTTCGGCATATCAAGGTATGTGCTTTCGTGAGTGAGAACGTCGTTTCGGTCGGAAAAGTCAACACGGTTTACCCAGCTTCTCAGGCTTTGGGGAGGGTTGTAGGAGTAGAAAACCGTGAACGACGCGCCGCCGCGCATCAGGGATTGGTTTATGTTTCGGATCTCTCTCATGCCGTGAAACTCGTCCGTTTCCTCGTACCATATGTATCTTATGTACCCCTCGGACACCTTTACGGATTTTATCTTTTGGGGATTGTCCGCGCCGCGGAACAGTATTTTCTGACCTGTGGGCTTGTATACCATTTCGGGGAGACTCGGCTTTATGATCCATTTGTTTTTAACGCCGAGCATGGATATTGCCCATTCAAGCTGTGAAAAAACGCTGTCCCGTAAGGTGTCGCCTACCTTGCGCAGCACAGCCGCGTTCGCGTCGGGGTACTGCATTATGCCGAGAATTATCTCGACGCTTATAAAGCTCGACTTGCCGCTGCCGCGTCCGCCCGACAGCCATATATGCGTGTATTTGTCACGCGATTTATGCACGCCGTGAAACGCCGGCGCGATGAGGTCGGTGAGCTTTATTGTCCTGTTTTCAGCGGATGTCGTCGACAATTGTAACATCTCCGCTCTCTTCCTCGCTTCCGCTTTTGAAAAGTCCGTGGTACTTTCCCAGAAGCTCCGCCGCCTTGAAGGAGTCGGAGAATTTTACGCTTTCCTCGTCCTCGCGGCGCATTATGTAGGTGAGGTATTCGAGTACCTCTCTCTTTCCGGCTACTTTTGTTCTTGCCATTTTTTATCGCTTCCTTTCAGTCGGTTATGTCCAGTACAGGAAATCCGTCTTGTGCACGCATTCCGAGCAGCCGATACATTCCTCGTCGTCGTCGAGGTAGTAGTGTTCAGGCTCAAGCGCGCCGCATACGGGACAACGGATCTCGGTGCCGTCGTCGCAGTCCGCGCCGTAATTGCCCGTTCGGGCAAGCTCCATCGCGTATAGAGCGCGCGGATCGTTGTTTGAGTAGATCATGGGTATGTTCCTCCTTTGTGGATTTGGTTGTGCGGGGTTGTGAATGCGGGACGTCGGGGCGCCGTCCCCTACGCCCGTATTTTTTCTGTGTGCCGTAGGGGCTGGCGCCCTCGACAGCCCGTATATATTTTTACAATGAATCCCTCCACCGCCTTCGGCGGTCCCCCTCCCTTTGACAAGGGAGGCTAACGGACGGGCGACCGCAAGGGTCGCCCCTACGTCCGTGTTTTATAATGCGTGTACCGTAGGGGCGATCCTTGCGGTCGCCCGTTGTACAATGTCGGTACAAATTTATTTGTTGTCCAGATTATATCATAAAAAGATACTATTGTCAAGAAAAATGTGTAATAAAAAGATATTTTATCTACTTTCTACTAAATTTTATAAATTTTTCAGATACTTTTTGGTATTTTTCTATTGACATATATGAATTTTTATGATACTATTCATACAGAAATAATTATAGGAGGGAATCGTTATGACAACCGGTGAAAGGATTAAAAAGCTCAGAAAGGAACACAAGCTGACGCAGGAGGAGCTTGGGAAGATGCTCGGCGTGCAGAAAGCCGCGATACAGAAGTATGAAAAAGGAACGGTTACAAATATTAAGAAGGAGTCGCTCTTAAAGCTCGCCGACATACTCGGCACGACGCCGGAGTACATACTCGGCTGGGACGGCGCGGCAAGCGGTCTCGAACCCGTTAGCGCGGCGGATTTCGTAAAAGTGCCGGTCATAGGGCGCGTCGCGGCGGGTATAAGCTGCTTTGCCGAAAACAATATCGTCGATTACGAAAGCGTCTTAAAAGCCGACGTGCGCGGCAACGAGCAGTACGCGTTTCTGCGCGTTGTCGGCGACAGCATGTACCCCATGCTTATGGAAAACGACCTCGTGCTTGTGCGCTGCCAGACGAGCGTTGACAGCGGCTCGATCGCCGTTGTTATCGTTGACGATGAGGACGGCGTTATAAAAAGAGTCGTTTACGGGGATGATTTTATTGAGCTTCAGTCGATAAACCCGATGTATCCCCCGCGCAGGTTCGAGGGACGCGACGTTTTGCGCATACGCGTGTTCGGGCTTGTCAAGGAAGTTAAAAGAAAATTATGACACCGAAAGGAATTACTGCTATGTATCAGTTCAAAACACTGTCGAACGGCATTCGCGTCGTCGCCGAGAAAATAGATTACCTGAAGTCCGTGTCGATAGGCGTGTGGATAGGCAACGGCTCGCGGTACGAGAGCAGAGAGGTAAACGGCATATCGCATTTTATAGAGCATATGCTGTTCAAGGGTACGGAAAACCGCAGCGCGGCTGAGATCGCGCACGCGATTGACAGTATCGGCGGTCAGATCGACGCGTTCACGGGGCGCGAGTACACGTGCTTTTACACGAAAACGCTCGACGCGCACGCGCATATCGCGCTCGACGTGTTGTCGGAGATGATTTTCCGCCCCACGCTCGCGCAGAGCGATATGGCGCTCGAGCGCGGCGTTATCGGTGAGGAAATACGCATGTACGAGGACAGTCCAGAGGATCTCGTGTACGACCTTTCGGCGTTCGCGGTGTGGGGCGACACGCCTATGGGGCGGACAATTCTCGGCACGTATGAAAGTCTTGAAGGTATCACGCCCGACGTTATGCGCGCTTATATGCAGAGCCACTACACGAGCGCAAACCTCATTATATCGGTCGCGGGAAATTACGGCGATGATTTCTTTGATTTATTGGAGGAAAAGTTCGGTTCACAGAAGATAAGCTCTGTGCCGCCCGCATTGCCCGAAGCGGAATACAGGAACGGTCAGACGCTCGTTAAAACGAAGGACACGGAGCAGACGCAGCTTGTGGCGACGTTTAAGGGTATAGATATTATGGACGAAGGCGTGTACAGTCTGCTCGTCATGAACAACGTTTTCGGCACGGGTATGTCGTCAAGGCTGTTCCAGAGGATACGCGAGGAGCGCGGTCTGGTGTACTCGATAAGCGCCGGTCACAGCGCGTACCTCGGCACGGGCGTGTTCGATATTGCCGCAGGTATGAGGGCTGAAAGTCTGCCGGAGGTCGCGGAGCTTATTTCGCGCGAGGTGAATATTATTAAGCGTGACAAACTCAGCAGCGGCGAGGTGGAGCGGTCGAAGGAGCAGCTTAAGGGCAGCTATATACTTGCGAGCGAAAGCACCGGTGCGAGGATGCAGGGCGCCGGGCGCGCGCTTTTAGTCGGCAAGCCTATCTACACGCAGGAGGAGGTTCTCGCGCAGATCGACGCGGTGAATGTGACAAGCGTCGCCGATATGATCGACCGCGTTATGGACGCGTCAACGCTGTGCCTCGCGGCGGTGGGCCCCGTTGACAGCCTCGACGGACTGTTCGATATGCGGTGAAATATGCCTGAAACGTGAATTTAACATGATTTTTATACGAAAAAGCTTGCAATTTCCGCGATTTTGTACTATTCTATATGTAGTGGTGAATATATTGTTTTACCACTACTGCTATGTATATCACAATTAAGGGGTGATTTGAATGGAATTTAACGAGACAATGAAAATCAATCTGGAGTTCGACAAGGAGAAAGAGGTCAGGGAAATCGTTACAAAGGTGTACGAGGCTCTTAAAATCAAGGGCTACGATCCGATAAGCCAGATTGTGGGATATATACTGTCGGGCGATCCTACCTACATAACGAGCTACAATGGAGCGAGAGGGCTTATAGTCAAAATAGAGCGTGACGAGCTTTTGGAGGAATTCGCGAAGACGTATATAAACACGCTGTAAAACAAATATCCGCTCACGGGCGGATATTTTTCTTTGAGAGGTATTTTGTATGAGAATGAGAAAAAAGAAAAATCTCAATGCGCGGTGGGAAAGGTGCGCGCGGTATCTTGTCGAAAAGCCCGAGGATATGAAGGGCAAGTGGAAGGATATATTCGGTAACGGCAACGAGATCCACCTCGAGATAGGCTGCGGCAAGGGCGGTTTTATTACGGGTATGGCGAAAAAGTACCCCGACGTTAATTTTATCGCCGTTGAGAAGGTGCGCGACGTTATGGTCATGGCTATGGAAAAAGCGTCCGCGGCGGAGCTTGAAAACGTCGTGTTCATGGATATGGACGCGGAGAAGATAGAGGACGTTTTTGAAAAGGGCGAGGTCAGCCGTATTTATCTGAATTTTTCGGATCCGTGGAAAAAAAACAAGCAGGCGAAACGCCGTCTTACGCACAAGCGGTTCCTCGACAGGTACAAAAACGTGCTGCCCGAAGGCGGATATGTGTGGTTCAAGACCGACAACCGCGCGCTGTTTGAGTTTTCGCTCAACTCCTTTGCGGAGGAGGATTTTAAGATGAGAAATATAAGTCTCGATCTGCATAATTCAAAGTTTGAGGATAATGTTATGACGGAGTACGAGACGCGGTTCTCGGAGATGGGTATGCCGATTTACCGCGTTGAGGCGATGTATCGGGGGTAAAGTTACGGCTTTATGCAGACGTAAACCGCCGTGAGCGCGGCGAGGAAAATTATATTCGCGATCGTGAAGTAAATCATGTATTTGCCGCGCAGCGATTTGTTTTCGTGACCGAGCAGCTTAAACGATATGAGGCTTGCCATTGAAGCGATCAATGTTCCCAGTCCGCCGATGTTCACGCCGATGATAAGCGGTTTGAAATTGTCGGTAAAGCCCGACAGCAACAGCGCGGCGGGGACGTTGCTTATGACTTGGCTCGACAGTACGGCGGTGAGACATTCGCGGTTCGTGGTTGCGCTTTGCAGGAATTGCTCAAACGCCGGTATTCTCCCCATGTTGCCGATAAAGATGAAAAACGCGGTAAACGTAAGTAGCAGCGTGTAGTCCACGTCGGCGAAGATTTTATAGTCGGTGGCTGCGGTAAGCGCGATTATGATTATAAGCGTCAGGCGGTAATCGATCACGCGCGCGACGGTTAAAAGGCATATGATAAACGCGGTCAGGCAGACCGCGATTTTCTTTTTTGAGCCGAGACGCGCGGAGGTGAGGGTAACCGTTACCTCGTTTTTGCCGCCGAAAAAGAAAATCCATACTGCAAGAAGCAGAAACGATACGGCGGCGTACGGGAGCATAAGCGTTATAAATTCGCCCAAGCCCAGTCCCGACAAGCCCTGCAGGTACAAATTCTGCGGATTGCCTATCGGTGTGAGCATACTGCCGAGGTTCGCCGCTATCGTCTGCATTACGACTACGGGGATCATCAGCCGCTTTTTTTCGTCCTTTTCGAGCATATCGAGCGCGGTGAACGTGAACGGCACAAAGGTGATGAGCGCAACGTCGTTTGTTATCAGCATACTGAAGAAAAAGCAGAGCATTACGAGTATGAATACAAGGCTTTTCACGCCGCGGACGCGCCGGAGCATTTTTTCCGCGAGCATAGAAAACACGCCCGTTTTCCTAAAGCCTGCCATTACAGCCATGAGACAGAAAAGGAGTGAGAGCGTGCGGAAATCTATGTAGTTTATGTATTGCGCGTCGGGTTTTACGAAAAACGACGATACGATCGCGAGTATTGCAGCGATGCTGAGTACCGTTTCGCGCTTTATGAAGGCGGTTATGTGTTGGATTGGTTTCATATCGGCTCCTGTGGGTTAGGTATGCCTCCCCTATTAGGGGAGGTGTCGGCGCAGCCGACAGAGGGGTTTATGTTATCGGTAATAAAACCCCTCAGTCACACTTCGTGTGACAGCTCCCCTAGTAGGGGAGCCTCACGGGCAAAAATTATAATTGTTCCATTGAGGCGATGTTCGCGAGGACTTTATCGAGCATTTCGCGGTATTTTACGCCTTTCGCCTTTTCCTCGTCGATCACCTTTTGCGGCGCTTTTGAAACGAAGCCTTGGTTATTCAGCTTACCCTCAACGCGCTTGATTTCGCCTTCTAACTTTTTCTTTTCAGCCTGTAATCTCTGTAATTCCTTCTCCTTGTCAACAAGCTCGTCGAGCGGCAGGAAGATTTCCGCCGAAGGTACGACCACGTTTACCGCGTTCGCGTCGATTCCGCGCTTGTCCGATTGCACAACAGCCTCGCTTGACGAAGCTAATTTTTCAAAGAAAATTTTGCCCTTCTCGAACACGTCCGCCTTATCGGTCACGATTATCGTCTTAGCCTTCTTTGAAGGCGGAACGTTCATTTCCGCGCGTCGGTTCCTTATCGCCGTGATAGCGCCCATGATAAGCTCCATTGCGCTTTCCTCCGCCTTGAAGCTGAGGTTTTCGTCGTATTCGGGATAGCGGCTTATCATAATACTCTCGCCCTCGTGCGGGAGGTGCTGCCAGATCTCCTCGGTTATGAACGGCATAAATGGGTGCAAAAGCTTCATCGTGTTTGACAGCACGTACGTAAGCACATACTGCGCCGTTTTGCCCGTCGCGTTTTCCTTGTCGAACAGGCGCGGCTTTACAAGCTCTATATACCAGTCGCAGAACGTGTCCCAGATGAAATCGTACAAATTCGACAGCGCGACGCCAAGCTCGAATTTATCTATATTTTCCGTTACCGCTTTGACCGTGTCGTTGTAACGCGATAAGATCCACTTGTCCTCAAGCTGCAGATCGCTTACGTCGGGCAGCTTGTTTTCGGTTATATCGAGGTTCATCAGCGTAAATCTCGACGCATTCCAGATTTTGTTCGCAAAGTTTCTGCTCGCCTCTACGCGCTCGATATAGAAGCGCATATCGTTTCCGGGCGCGTTGCCGGTCGCAAGTGTGAAGCGCAGCGCGTCCGCGCCGTACTGCTCGATTATTTCGAGCGGATCGATGCCGTTGCCGAGCGACTTTGACATTTTGCGTCCCTGTGAGTCGCGGACAAGTCCGTGAATGAACACGTGCTTGAACGGAGCTTTGCCGGTATGCTCCATCGCCGAGAATACCATTCTCGAAACCCAGAAGAATATTATATCGTAGCCCGTAACGAGTACGCTCGTCGGGTAGAAGTAGTCGAGTTCCTTTGTCTTGTCGGGCCAGCCGAGCGTCGAGAAGGGCCACAGAGCCGACGAGAACCATGTGTCAAGCACGTCCTCGTCCTGATGGACCTTGCCGCCGCATTTCGGGCAGGTGGTGATGTCCTCCTTTGAAACGGTCGTTTCGCCGCACTCGTCGCAGTAGAACGCGGGGATCCTGTGTCCCCACCAAAGCTGACGCGAGATGCACCAGTCGAGAACGTTTTCCATCCAGTTCATGTAGATTTTTGAGAAACGCTCCGGTATAAACGACGTGTCGCCGTTTTTAACCGCGTCAATCGCGGGCTTGGCGAGCGGCTTCATTTTAACGAACCACTGTTTTGAAATTATAGGCTCTACGGTTGTTCCACAGCGGTAGCACGTTCCGACGTTGTGGCTGTGATCCTCTACCTTGACGAGCAAGCCCTGCTCCTCCAAATCCCTTACGATAGCCTTTCTCGCGTCGTAGCGATCCATGCCCTCGTATTTGCCGCCGTAGTGGTTTATCGTCGCGTCGTCGTTCATTACCTTGATTTGTTCGAGGTTGTGGCGCTTACCGACCTCGAAGTCGTTGGGGTCGTGCGCGGGCGTGATTTTAACGCAGCCCGTACCGAAGTCCTTGTCAACGTATTCGTCCGCGATAACGGGAATCTCGCGTCCTACGAGCGGCAGGATGAGCGTTTTGCCTACGAGATCCTTGTATCTCTCGTCCTCCGGATTTACCGCTACCGCCGTATCGCCCAAAAGCGTTTCGGGACGCGTCGTTGCGATTATTACGTAGCCGCTGCCGTCCTTTATCGGGTATTTTATGTGCCAGAAATGACCCGCCTGCTCCTGATGCTCGACCTCCGCGTCGGAAAGAGCCGTTATGCAGTGTGGACACCAGTTTATAATTCGCGAGCCTTGATAGATAAGTCCCTTGTTATAGAGGTTTACGAATACCTCGCGCACCGCCTTCGAGCAGCCCTCGTCCATCGTGAACCGCTCTCTGTCCCAGTCGCACGACGAGCCTATCTTTTTAAGCTGATTTATGATCCTGTCGCCGTACATCTTTTTCCAGTCCCATACGCGCTCGAGGAATTTTTCGCGTCCCAAATCGTAGCGCGTAATACCCTCCTTCTCGCGAAGCTCCGCCTCGACCTTGATCTGCGTCGCGATGCCGGCGTGATCGGTGCCGGGGATCCAGAGCGCGTTATAGCCCTGCATACGCTTGTAGCGGATAAGAATATCCTGAAGCGTTTCGTCGAGAGCGTGTCCCATATGAAGCTGTCCCGTTACGTTGGGGGGCGGAATTACGATTGTGAAAGGTTTTTTGGTTTTGTCCACCTCCGCGTGGAAGTAGCCCTTCGTTACCCAGTTGTTGTATATCCTGTCCTCAAATTCGGACGGGTTGTAGGTTTTTGAGATGTTGTTTTTGTCTTGCATTTATATTTTCTCCTTTTGGATGTTGTTGGTTGGTTTATGTGCGGGCTGTCGGGGACGGGCGACCGCGAGGGTCGCCCCTACGGCGCACAAATATCATGTAGGGGCGACCCTTGCGGTCGCCCGTGGGATATCGATTCGCCGCCCGACGCAAATATATCGTTACATTCCGCCGCTTCGGTCGAGGAGGAATATCGCCAGAAACGCGGCTACCGCCACGCCGAGAGCGGCGTACTTGACTCGCAGCACCGCCTTATCCGTCGCTTCCCTGTGTAATATCTTTTCCAATATAAATTTTGCACGAAACGTCATGAAAAGCGCGATCACGCCCATGACTATTACGGCGATTTTTACCGCGAGCATTCGTGTTCACTCCTTTACGCGATACTTGTCCATTTTACGATATTTTATCATTATTTAACGGCAATGTCAATACGCGGCAAATTTAATCGTATAATATACCGAATGAATTAGCATAATAAGCGTGTAAACGGAATAAACATAACATGATAAAATATTTAATCACATCGAGGAGGAATATACGGAAATGGATAATAATACGTCTAACAATCAAGCTGTTATAATCGGAGAAATTGAAAGTGATTTTGTTTTGAGCCATGAAATATACGCGGAAAAGTTCTACACGTGTACGGTGCGCGTTCCGCGTCTGAGCGGTACGGCGGACAACATACGCGTAATGGTTTCGGAAAGGCTGCTTCTGGGCGGCGGCTTCGAGGTCGGCGACACGGTCGTTATAACAGGTCAGTTCCGCTCGTACAACAGCTACGAGGACGGCGGCAACCGTCTTGTGCTTACGGTGTTTGCGAAGGATATAGCGCTTTCGGACGGTGAGGACAGCAAAAATCCCAACTCGCTGTATCTTAACGGCTTTATCTGCAAGCCGCCTGTGTACCGCACCACGCCGTTCGGACGCGAAATAACCGACCTGCTTCTCGCCGTGAACCGCAGCTACAACAAATCGGACTACATACCGATTATAGCGTGGGGACGTAACGCGAGGTTCGCGAAAAGCCTTAACGTCGGCGACAATATAAGGATCTGGGGACGTATTCAGTCGAGAACGTACCAGAAGCGGCTCGACGACGATACCACAATAGAAAAAACGGCTTACGAGGTATCCGTTAACAGGATGGAACTCGCAGCCGATGAGCATGAGCCGTATGAGCAGAGTGACGCCGTCACATATCCGAGCAGCAGCACCGTTACGCCATAACCGCAATCGCGCTGTAATTGTCGTTGCCTTCGGTTTCGTTTTTGTGGAGAATGTCAAGCATTTTTTGGAGCCACCGGTCGGGTGAGTGTGACGCTTTGAACGTTTTTTCAATGTCGTCCTCGTTCACAAGCTCCCAGAAGCCGTCGCTGCATATTAAAAACGCGTCGCCGCCGCACAGCACCGTTTGCTGCGACACGTCGGGAATGTCCTGCGCGCCGCCGCTTATGCAGCGGGTGAGCTTGTTCTGGTCGGCGCTTGTGCGTATCTCGTCGTATGTTATAACGCCGCCCTCAAACTTCATAAACGCGACGCTGTGATCGTCGGTGATCTCGTATATTTCGCCGTCGGTTATGCGGTAAACACGGCTGTCGCCGATGTGCGCCCATGACGCCATGTCGCCGTCGGTCAAAAGCAGCGCGGCGGTGGTCGCCATGTCGAGCGGCGCGCCGTCCCGTTTCGCCGCTTTCAGCTTTTCGGATGCGGCTTGTATATATTCCTCCGCAGCCTCGGGCGTTATGCGGGGGTTTTTCTTAAATTCATCGCATATCGCGGCTGCGGCGAGCTTTGACGCGGTTTCGCCGCCTTCGTGTCCGCCGAGTCCGTCGCAGAGAATGAAGCACCACATTTTTTCTTTATTCGCGTAGCAGATGCAGTCCTCGTTGTTTTCTCTGCCGCCTCTGTTAGTTATTGCCGCCGCTCTCATCTGTTTCCTCCCCGCCTTCCGTCACAAACGGTATATTTGTTTCATCGCTATTTGCGCCGTAATTTCCGCTCACATCCGTTTTGCCGTCCGTGAGAGCGTTTATTTCCTCCTGCATTTCAATGCGGTCATTGAGCGCTTCCTCGTACATCGCTTTCGTCCTGCTTACGGATATTGTCAAAACCACGGCGGCAACGGTCAAAACGGCGATTATACACGCCATTACCGCTATGATAATACGCGCCGCGCTCTCCTTTTTCGCTGCTTGTTTCTGTTCCTTTACACGCTTATAATCCATTATGCTCTCCTCCGGCGCGTTTCTTGTACTCTTTTAGAAAGCGCGAGAATTTTCCGACGCTTTTTTGATTGAATGTCACTCCGAGCGGTATCAGCTTTATGAGCAGGTCGGCGCTCATTTTCTCGACGTATTCAAGCTCAACCTCGTAGTCGGTCGTGTCGAAATACGTCGTTTTGTCAAGGCAAAGCTCCGTGTCGCCGCGCTTCAGGACGCGCCGCTTCGTCACGCATGAACCCATGCGGTACAGCTTCCCTACATCCATTCCTGTTATCTTTTTCGCCGTTTCGGAATCTATTGTTTCGCTTACGCCGTCCGCGTCAAATTCCGTTTCCTCGCATATCTGGAGGGGGCTGTCGCTGTTTGTGTGCCGCTTTACCTGTATTTTAGCCGTGTCGTCCGTCACGCGTATGCGCACCATGATGTGGTTCTCGCGCAGTATGCCGCCGCGGTCGGTGTAGTAGTGGTTCTCCTGCACGAACACCTTTCCCCAGTTAAAGGCGCGTTTTACCTTCGTGTAGGTGTCAAAGTCTATTATGCTCTTTAATTCGGTTTCCTTCATACGAACTGATTTCTCTCTTTCTTATATGTATAGCCGATTTCGGCAAGCTTTCTCTCTATCTCCGCGCCATCCGCTTCCATGTCGCTGCACATCTCGTCAAAGCTTGGGTAAAGGTCGCGCAGCTTCGTGTTCACAAAGCTTAAAAGTATCGCGGGATCCTGCGGTATATTCATAGTTTATCCGTCCAATCCGTCTTTAATAACAGTTTTTATTTTTGTTACGCCCTTCGGTATATGATATTTTACCGCCGGTATAACAGTTTTCCTGAAGCGCAGGTTTGTGTTGGGCGAGGCCGGTATTATCACGTTCTCGCCGCCTTCGCCGTATACGGCGCACTGTCCCTCGTCCGTTACGGCGAAGCCCGCGTCGTATGCGTCGCAGTCGTACTCGGACGTTATTTCATGCTCTCTTATATGTCCCTCGTGTGTGGGCGTTACGACGGTAACAACGTTTATACCCTTGAACGGCGACCATTTTATTGTGACGTTTTCCTCCGTCACGCTTGCCGATATAAAGTGACGGCGGAAAAGTATGAGTCCGTCCGCGTCGAACACAAGCATGTTGTCGGGCGCGGCTTCGGCGAGGTTTACGGGGCTTAGCATAACGTTAAAGCCGAAGTGCGCGCTGTACGCGAATTTGAGGTACTTCGGGATAGTCTGTCCGCAGTCGAAATATTCGTTGTTGCCCGTCGGGTACGCGACCGTTTTGCCGTTTCGGCGCGAGATGAGCATGTCGGCCGGTTTTATGAGTATTTTTTCGTCGAGTTTCGGCATCGGCGCGCTTTCGCACGTCCAGAACCCGTGGTCGTCCGGCAGCATCAGGAACGCGTACGCTTTAAGTCCCCAGTAGGGCGAGCCGTGTGCGTTGTAGTGTTCAGCCATGTTGAGGTTGGGGTAGTCGTAGCCGACGGTGAGTATGCCGGCACAGTCGAATATACTTTTGCCGAGCCACTTGCTGAGATTGCGCTCGATTATACCCTTCATGACCTCAATCGGGAACGGTCTCACGTCCGCAATCACGCACGCGCTCCAGAACGCGCACTGCGCGAAGCGGTATGTTAAGGAGCGTCCGTAAGGGAGCGCTTCGCCGTCGTCGTCGAACCAATAGATGAACGTTTTCGCGAACATTTCCGCGCGGCTGCGGTAGAGCCTTGCGCGTTCGGGATCGTCCCTGTCCATTACCGCGGCGTATATGAGTCCGTAGAAGTGGAACGCGAACGCTATGTAGTAGTCCGCCTGTCCGTGTACGCCGTCGCGGTACCAGCCGTCCGATACGTAAAACTCGTCGAGACGGGTGAGGTCTTCATCGAGCTTTTCCGCGCTGTATTCCCTGCCTGCCTTTTTGAGCGCGATGTTCACGAGTACGCGGAAAAAGCGCCAGTTGCTGTCGCATACGTCGTGCGTGTTTATCTGCCAAAGCCATGCGGTGAGATCGTTCTTCGTTTTGTCCGACAGCGGCTGCCAGAGTTTGCCGGGCGTGAAAAGCATTGCGTAGGCGATTGAAGCCATTTCGACGTAGCGCTGGTCGCGCTCGCCGGCAATGCCCCAGTAGGTGTCGCTTTCCCTGTCCGCACCCTCGCGTATGCCGTCGAGGTAAAGGCGCACAAACTCGTCATGCTCGCCGCCGCCGGCGAGGTACGGCACAAGCCCCCACAGCGGACGCGCGAACGCCTCGGTCTCAGCCGCGCCGTCGTCGTACCACGCGCTGTGGCGCGCGAAAAAGACCTTGCCGCCGCGGTAGTATTTTTTTATCGGCTCGATTATATTTAAAAGCTGTTTTTGGAAATATTGCTTGTCGTTCATGGTACATTCCTCCCTCGGTAATTGTACCACCTTTCGGGGGAATTGTAAATAAATTTGTGAAAAAAACGGGCGGGTAAAGCAAAACGGCATGGTATGCCATGCCGTTTTGCCGAAAGAAATGTGATTTGATTAAGGACACATCCGATACATCAGCCCAATTCAGCGAAATACTTAATTGTTCTGACCATCTGCGATGTGTACGAATTCTCGTTGTCGTACCACGAAACGACCTGTACCTCGTAAAGACCGTTGCCGAGGTCGATTACCATTGTCTGGGTAGCGTCAAACAGCGAGCCGTATCTCATGCCGATAACGTCCGAAGAAACGATCGGATCCGTGTTGTAGCCGAACGACTCGGAAGCGGCAGCCTTCATAGCCGCGTTGATGCCGTCAACAGTTACGCCGTCGCCCTTTACAACAGCCGTAAGAATAGTCGTTGAGCCTGTCGGAACGGGAACTCTCTGAGCCGAACCGATGAGCTTGCCGTTAAGCTCGGGGATAACAAGACCAATTGCCTTCGCAGCGCCCGTTGAGTTCGGAACTATGTTCGCAGCGCCCGCGCGCGCACGTCTCATATCGCCCTTTCTGTGCGGACCGTCAAGGATCATCTGGTCGCCTGTGTAAGCGTGGATCGTTGACATGATACCCGACTGGATCGGAGCGTAGTCGTTAAGAGCCTTAGCCATCGGAGCAAGACAGTTTGTCGTGCATGACGCAGCCGAAATGATCGTGTCGTCCTTTGTGAGCGTGTTCTCGTTAACCGAATAGACGATCGTCGGGAGGTCGTTGCCCGCCGGTGCGGAAATTACAACCTTCTTTGCGCCCGCGTCGATATGAGCCTGCGACTTAGCCTTTGATGTATAGAAGCCCGTGCATTCGAGAACAACGTCAACGCCCAGCTCGCCCCAGGGGAGATCAGCCGCGTTCTTTTCCTCGTAGATCTTCAATACCTTGCCGTCAACCGTCAGCGTGCGCGCCTCGTTGTCAGCCTCGACCGTGTGAAGGTTCGCGCCGATAACTCCGCAATAGCCGCCCTGAGCCGTGTCGTACTTCAAAAGGTTTGCAAGCATTGAAGGCTCTGTAAGGTCGTTTATCGCGACAACCTCGTAGCCCTCCGCGCCGAACATCTGTCTGAACGCAAGACGTCCGATACGTCCGAATCCGTTAATAGCAACTTTTACTGCCATAATAAAAATTCCTCCTATAATATGTTTTTTGTGAGTTTAAAACCCGGTTACCTATATTTTACAACAAAATTTAAAAATATACAAGGGGTATCGTCAAATTTATATCATTTTATTTAAAATTTATTTACGGACATATATCTCTAAAATACCGTAATTTGCGAAAAAATGTCTTGCAAATGCCGATACATTCTGATATAATAAGTAAAATATCCACAAAATGTATACATATGAGAGGAGTTACCCGTTATGGAAAACAAATTTGCAAAGGAAGGGCTCACCTTTGACGACGTGCTTCTTGTGCCGCAGGCTTCCGACTTTACGCCGAACGAAGCCGATTTGCATACGAGACTTACGCGGGATATAGAGCTTAACATACCGCTGATGAGCTCCGCTATGGACACCGTTACCGAGTCGGCTATGGCGATCGCTATGGCGCGCGAGGGCGGTATAGGTATAATACACAAGAATATGACGATAGAACAGCAGGCGGCAGAGGTGGATAAGGTAAAGCGCAGCGAGAACGGCGTTATAACAAACCCGTTCAGCCTTACCAAAGAGCGCACGCTCCAGGACGCGGACGACCTCATGGCGCGTTTCCGTATTTCGGGCGTGCCGGTGGTTGACGGCGACAACAAGCTCATAGGCATTATCACGAACCGCGACCTTAAGTTTGAAACGGATTTCACTCAGAAAATATCGGACGTTATGACGAGTACCAACCTCGTTACCGCGCCCGAGGGTACGACTCTCGACGAGGCGCAGAAAATTCTTTCGCGCGCGAAGGTCGAAAAGCTGCCGATAGTCGATTCCGAGATGCACCTTAAAGGTCTTATCACGATAAAGGACATCGAAAAAGCGGTTCAGTACCCCAACACCGCGCGCGACAGGCAGGACAGGCTTCTGTGCGGCGCGGCGATAGGCGTTACTGCCGACGCGCTCGAAAGAGTTGACGCGGTGTATAAGGCGGGCGTTGACGTTATCGCGCTCGACAGCGCGCACGGTCACAGCGCGAACATTATAAATAAGGTAAAAGAGATAAAAGCCGCGTTCCCCGAACTGCCGATAATCGCCGGCAATATCGCTACGGGCGAGGCTGCCGAGGCGCTTATCGAAGCCGGCGCGGACTGCTTAAAGGTCGGTATAGGACCGGGTTCGATATGCACGACGCGCGTTGTCGCAGGTATAGGCGTGCCGCAGATCACGGCTGTTTACGACGTTTCGCAAGTCGCGAAAAAGTACGACATTCCGATTATCGCCGACGGCGGTATTAAGTACAGCGGCGATATCGTTAAGGCTATCGCGGCGGGCGGCGACGTTGTTATGCTCGGAAGTCTGCTCGCGGGCTGCGACGAAAGCCCCGGTGAATTTGAGATATTCCAGGGCAGACGCTTCAAGGTTTACCGCGGCATGGGTTCGATCGCGGCTATGGAAAAGGGCAGTAAGGACAGGTATTTCCAGACAGGCTCGAAAAAGCTTGTACCCGAGGGCGTTGAGGGACGCGTTCCCTACAAAGGCCCACTCTCCGACACGATATTCCAGCTTGTCGGCGGTATCCGCTCCGGTATGGGCTACTGCGGTACAAGGACGATTGAGCTTCTTAAGGAGAACAGCCGGTTCGTCCGCATCACAGGCGCAGGTCTTAAGGAAAGCCACCCCCACGACATCTACATCACAAAGGAAGCTCCCAACTATTCGCAGGGCTGATAAAACAAATATTAAAACGGCACGGAGGGCGGTGTGAGATAAAACAGTAAGTTTTAGTTTTCGGGGAATGGCGCAGCTTAGGCTGCGTCATTCCTCGCTTTTGCTTGAAACAGCGACATTGGCAGAAATCCTACCAAGTCGTAGTAGATGTCGATTTGCTGCGTCCGTTTGCCGTTAATCTTTTCCGGCGCGTGGACGTAAACGCGCTGAACCATATCGTTCAGTATGGTCGGCGTTAATTCCTGCAAGTCAAAATATTTGTGAACCTTTCCGATGAACCGCTCTATGTTGTCAGATTGCTCCTCTTGTTGTTCAACCTCGGCAGAGAGAACAGTTATCCTTTCGGATAATTCTTGTTGCTCCCGCTCGTAATCGTCAGCAAGCATTTTGAAACGGCTTTCATTGAGCATACCGTTCGCCTTATCCTCATAGATTGATTTGAATAATCGGTCTAACTCGGCAATCCGCTTTTCGGCTTTGGCCATCGCTCTGCGCTTTGCGGCAATATCTCTCTTGACTTCGGCTTTGTGCTTTGCGCCCATTATCTCGCGAAACCTATCCTCGAAACTCGCCACGAAGTTTATCACATACCGCAAATGCTGTAACACGCCTTGTTCAAGCACGACCGCTCTGATGAAGTGTGTATCGCACACATCGGTGCCTTGCTTGCGTGAGGTTGAGCATACGAAATGGTCTTGTCGGCTCTCAAAGTATTTGCTCGTACAATAGTACAGCTTTTGTCCGCAGTCGGCACAGTAGACAACTCCCGAAAACATATTTGTCTTGCCTGTCCGTGTCGGTCTGCGCTTGTTTTTTCTCAGATCCTGCACCTTTTCCCAAGTGTCGATGTCGATAATCGGCTCGTGAGTGTTTTCAAATATCATTTGATTTTCCTCTGGATTGTCAAGCTTTTTCTTCGACTTATACGACTTTTTGTACGTTTTGAAGTTCACCGTGTGCCCCAAGTATTCTTTTTTTGAGAGAATACGCGATATGGTGTTCGGACGCCATTTATACGGTTTCTCCGGCATATCGTAGTTGTAAAATTCGTTTTTTACCCAGTCCGCCCGCGGACACAAGACTTGCTCTTTTTCGAGCAGCTTGCAGATTTGTGAAGTGCCGTATCCTGCCATACACAGGCTGTAAATTCTTTTCACAACCTCGGCGGCTTCCTCGTCGATTACCCACTGATTAGGATTGTCGGGAGCTTTCAAATATCCATACGGCGGTGTGGCGGTAAGCGGTTTGCCCGATTCACCCTTTGCCTTGAATACTGCCCGTATCTTCTTTGAAGAATCCCTTGCGGCATTGTATAAGGCAAAGCGAAGATAACGAGAACCACGCTTTTCCATGTGAGAATAACAGTTTTTAAGCTGTCCTGACTGGTAGGTTGACGGAGACATACCGGAATAAGCAAGTATCTTATCAGGCGATGAGAAATTGTTAAAATCACCGATTTCAGCAAGGATCATAGCACCAACAGCATAGCCGATGCCGGGGATTGAGAAGATGGGAGAGCCCAGATTATCAACAATCCGCTTAATCTCACCTTCAATCTCATCAATTTCTGAGGTAAGTTCACCAATCAGCTTGATGGTATGCTTTAATTCAAGAGATTTCGCAGGCATAACAG
Source organism: uncultured Clostridia bacterium (assembly GCA_947624485.1). GTDB lineage: Bacteria > Bacillota > Clostridia > UBA1381 > UBA1381 > Hominilimicola. The sequence continues at coordinate 234,699 of CANQKM010000003.1, read as the reverse complement.
AGCCTATAGAGTTTCTTGCGGCATTTCTGAAACGGACAGCGGTATCTCTGTTGTATTTGCCTAAAGCAGATTGCTTGAGTCTTGTCAGATGAGCGTCTGCAATATGATGCGCTGACGGGAACTCAGAGAGCAATGCATAAATGGACTTCATATGGAGGGTAGGAACAAGGCTTTCAAGTTCAGGGAAAAGGATATTGACAAGCCTTGAAACAGAGGATTTAAGCTTAGCACGTTCACGAACTTTATCAAATCTGTATCTTGTTAGTGACTTTAGTTCTTCGTTGTGATATAATGTGTTTGAGTAGGGCTTTAAGTCCACATCAGACATTAACATCATAGCGATAGTATGGGCGTCAACCTTATCTGTTTTGGTTTTACGCAAAGACAGACTTTTGCGGTACAGATTGGTATGTAAAGGGTTGATAACAAAGGTGGGGAAGCCTTTGTCGAGGAGAAATCCCAGAAGATTGTATGAGTAATGTCCCGTGGCTTCAAGCCCTACTTTTAATTTACTCAAATCATCTGAAACGGATTTAATCTTTTCAAAAAGGATATTGAAGCCTTCCATACTGTTATGAAAAGTGAATGTTTTGCAGAGAACTTCACCCTCTGAGTTGCAGATAAAGCAATCGTGTTTATCCTTTGCTACATCAATGCCAACCAAAATCATACTAAAAACTCCTTTGTAAAATATTTGATACTGTAAGACCCACAGGGGCTCATTGCTCTTGTAACCTCGTTCCAAATAAACCGTCGTGCGGTATCTAACTGATTAACAAATTGCAAAGAGTCTGTGGTTGTAGCCTTTCTTAAACCGTCAAGCGGTAGGAGAATGAAACCAATCCACAGCATCTTATACAGTATATCATAGTTCTTGGAGAGGAACTCTAAAAACTACTACTTTATTATACGAGGAGAATGTATTGCTGCGACAGTTAAAAGCGTTAGTCAAGTCGCTTACGGAAGCGACAAAAGAGGCTGTTTCCGTAATTGCCGAAAAATTAGAAAAATGCCGTGAGAGGGCAATTTTTTCACTGTATGAGTTCAAACATAACGAAAAATTGTCAGCCGATATTCAGCACAGTAACACAGTTACAGACTTATTACTGTCGAGGTTCAATAATGTCAAAAAACAAATCTCACAGAAAAACTCTGAGGCAAAGAAACTGCAAGCGGAAAAGAACGGTCTTAGTGCGGTAAACGTATTCAAGCGCAGACAATTATCCGAACAGATTGAAAATTTACAAACCGAAGTCGCTGAATTGAAAACGGAAAAAGCGGTACTTCTTTCGGATATGAAATGCGAAAACGAAAAAGATGTACCAAACATCAAGAAACAGCGCGAGAAAAACGATGTATCTCTTGAAAATATATCAGTGCGCAATTTGCAGCTTGCCGAGAAGGTGAAAGCGGATATATCTGATTTCAAAGCGACTGTTGCCGAGATTTCGCCCGAAGATATGCCAGCCGTTCAAGAATAACGGAGCAATTTCCGCAATACAACGAAATCATTATGGACAAAAATTCAAGAAAGGTACGGCTATCGCAGTAACTATGATTTACTGAAAGCCGCCAAAGATGAAATTGATATGGAACTCGGCGAATACCAGCCGCATATCCGAAAATCCATCCGCAAGGATTTGGAGCAGAAACGACGGCAAGCCGACGAGCGACAGAGCCAACATAAGCGGCGTGATGAATGGGAACGGTAAATTTAGTAGCAAAACGGTCAAGAGTCGCGGAAAATTGATGATTTATCGAGTTGGAACGGGCTATGCTTGAATGGCTTATTGGAGTCGAGGACTAATTTCCGGCAGAGAATTCATTTCAGCAAGACAGCAGCAAAAAATTGTAATTTAGATTTATTTCATAGATACCGCGTTTATATTTGAAATTTAAGAATATTGTTCGTGTTATATATAAATTCAAGAATTTATTGTATATAAGTGCTTATTATTGTATGATATACTTATATAAAATGCAGTATTGTAATAAGGACTGAGCAAAAGAAAGGATGAACAATATGAAAGGCAGAATTAAAAAAATTGCGGGGCTGGCGTTGTCTGCTGTAATGCTGACTGCAGCGTTACCAGCGGCTGTAATGGCGGATGAAAGTTCACCCGCAGCGGTGTCGGGATACGTTTCAACTGAAGCTGCGGAGGGCGGAATCGAGCTTGTAAGCGCTGACAAAACACCGGTGATACATATCGACGAAGGCGACTACGCAGGAGTTATACGCGCGGCGGGTGATTTGGTAAGTGATATTGAAACGGTCGCCGATAAAAAGCCGACTGTGAATACAGACGATATTACCGTTCCCGCACCGCCGGGAGGCTCGGGCATAAGCGAAACCGAGAACGGTATGACGGTTACGTTTGACAGTCCCATAGACGCGGACGCGGACTGCTATATCGCGGCGTATAACGCGGATAAATCGCTTGCGGGAGTGATAAAGGCGGTTGACGGAATTGCTTCCGATAATGTGAATATAGGCTACAAATTTGATAAAAAGCTTTCAAAACCGTCGGGCGGCAAGCTTAAGGCGTTCGTGTGGAAGGATATGGAGCCGCTTACGGGCGTTCAGGGACCGGTCGTCACAAGAACGGCTGATCTGAGCGGCGCGGATGTTGTGATAGGCACTCTCGGCAAGAGCGGTACTATTGACGCTCTCGCGGAAAGCGGAAAGCTCGACGTTTCCGAAATTGACGGAAAATGGGAAGCGTTCACTGTTCAGAACGTCGATGGTACCGTTGTTATCGCCGGCTCGGACAAGCGCGGCACCATTTACGGAATTTACGACTTATCCGAAAAAATAGGCGTGTCGCCGTGGTATTTCTGGGCTGACACGGTCATAGGTCATGCGGACTCGCTTTATGTAAACCTTCCCGAGGGCGGCTACACAGAGGGCGAGCCGTCGGTCAAGTACAGAGGTATATTCTTAAACGACGAGTTCAATATGTCGGAGTGGTCGAAATCTATGAGCGATACGGGCGCTAATATGAACAACGAGACGTATGAGAAGATTTTTGAATTGCTGTTAAGACTTAAAGCAAACTATCTCTGGCCCGCTATGCACACGTATTCGACGGCGTTCAACAACACCGAGCACAACGCGGAGCTTGCGGACGAATACGGCATAGTTATGGGTTCGTCGCACGCCGAGCCGATACTTAGGAACAATCTCGGCGAGCTGTATAATTTCCAGCAGAAATGGACGGCGGCGCATCCCGATAAAACTCTCTACATAAACGAAGAGGACGACGCTGGCAGACAGGTAGCGTGGATGTGGACGGACAATGACGGCAGCGGAAACGCGGTCGATAACAAGGAATTTATTTCCGACTACTGGAGAGAGCGCGCGAAAGCGAATAAGGATTACGAGAACACATACACCCTCGGTATGCGCGGCGTTCACGACGGAAGGTTTACCACAAATATGAACCAAACAACCGCGATGAACGAGATAATCGCGGAGCAGACGAAGATACTCACGGAAGAAGTCGCGGTAGACGGCAAGGATATTTCCGACGTTCCGCAGGTGTTCATTCCGTATAAGGAAATACTCGATTTGTACAACCAGGGCATTAAAAACTCAATTCCCGATTACGTCACGCTGATGTGGACGGATGATAATTTCGGCTATATCCGTCAGCTCCCGACCGAGGACGAGGCGAAGCGAAGCGGCGGCGCGGGTATTTACTACCACCTGTCATATCACGGCAGACCGACGAGCTATCTGTGGCTCGGCACGACGCAGCCCGGTCTTATCCGCGAGGAAATGACAAAGGCGTACGATATGGACACGAGGGAAATATGGGTAGCGAACGTCGGCGACTTGAAGCCCGCCGAAACGGAAATTGAATACTTCCTCGATTTAGCGCGCGATATCGACACGGTGAGAAACGATGATATCGCGGACAGACTCGCCGAAAACGCGAAGCGCGACTTCGGCTTCGATGACGCGAAGGCGGCTGAATACGCCGATATAAAACTCGGCTATTACGAGCTTGCAAACTCAAGACGACCGGAGCATATGGTACAGGGCGTATGGTCGTTGACGGAATACGGCGACGAGGGACAGACTGTGCTTGACAAATACGCGTCTCTTGAAAAACGCGCGCAGGCGCTCTATGACGGACTAAGCGAGGATAAAAAGCCGTCGCTTTACGAGCTTTTGCTTTACCCGATAAAGGGCGCGCACAGCATGGCGGAGAAATACGTATACGCGGACAAGGCGAAGTATTACGCCGACAACGGTTACGGTGCGGCGGCGAACAAGTACGCGGCTCTCTCCGACGCGGCGGACGACAGCATTGATACGGCGACGGCTGTATATACGTCGATGCTTGACAGCAAATGGGATAAGATGATGAATCCGCGTCAGAAGGGACTGGTAGGCTCGTTCGGCGGTCCTATCTCGGGCAAGCTCTCAAATCCCACGGTTTCAACAGTTCCGTATACGACTATGACGATTGTTCCCGAGGGCGGCGAGGATTCGCTAACATTTAGCGGAGTTAGTCCGAAAGCGAAGTTTATCGATATAATAAACAGCGGCTCCGGCTCGTTTGAATGGCAGGCGGTGTCGGACGTTGACTGGATAAAATTCAACAAAACAAGCGGCACTGTCGCGGATGACGACAGGATTTATGTCGGTATTGATAAGACGGAGGTTTCTGATATAAATCAGGGCAATATAACAATCGAGCGCATGATAAACGGCACAGCCGCCGATACGTATACAATTCCCGTAACGGTCAATATCACCGCTGCGGAGCAGACCGACAAGGCTGTTTACTACGAGGGCGACGGCGTTGTTTCGATAGAAGCCGAGCATTTCACAAACAGCGTTAAGAACGGCGATTACGAATGGAAGGTTGAAAACGACTTTGGCAGAAGCGGCGACAGTGTTAAGGCGTATCCGAACCGCGCGCCGAAGGTGGCGACGCCGAATAAGGACAACAGCGCGTATCTCGAATATGAAGTATACTTCACGTCGTCCGGCACGTTCCCGATAGACGTATACAGAATGCCGACGATAAACGAGCTGTCGGGCGCTACGCTAAGATGCAGGATAGGCGTTGACGACGAAGTTCCGGTACAGTTTAACGGCAACACGAAAACGACCGATAACTCCACCGGCACGGACGCGTGGGGCAAAGGCGTACTGATGAACGCGAACGTGATTTCGGGCAGCATTACAGTTTCGGAGCCGGGTATGCATACGATAAGGCTGTATAACGAGGATCCCGGCGTGGTTGTGGATAAATTCGTAATTTACACCGGTGAAAAGAAAACGTCATACTACGGCGCGCCGGAGAGCTACAACACGGAATACAGCAACGCCGAAGCGTCTATGCCGGAGCCGACAACTCCGGCGGCAAATCAAACGGGCAATATTACGGCTTTGTTCAATCCCGAGCTTATAATAGTGAACGCAGACATAAACGGCAACAATATTGAAGTTACCGTCGAGAATACGAAAGCGCTTACGGATGAAGAATACACGTTTGTAATCGCGTCATATGACGAGAACGGCAATATGATTGACGCATCGTTCTATCCTCAAGGTTTGAACGATGATGATATGGGAATGACAATCAGCTGCCCAATGCCGTCAACCGACGATGCGGCGGATATGCAGATAATGATATTAAAGGGTGTTGTTTCCGATAACTCCGAAAACAACAGCTATGAGGCGGTTGCTCCGGCGGTGAATATCAGTCTTACCGACATATCTCCCGCGGCTTCGTATGATAACGGATACGTATCTCCCGCGACGAGAATGAACGACTATATCGGCAAGGAATCGGTATGTGCGATTGAGGACACGGATGGCGCGATAAAATATATCCGTCAGAACACGGTCGGAGAGGACACGTATAAACAGATACCGTTTAACGGCGAGGGCAGGCACACTCTGAAAATCAAGGTTTCGGGTGAGGACGGAATGATCACGGAAACATTTAATACGGTAGTGAACATTCAGCCCGACATCGACCCGACTTCGGCGGAACTGTATAACTGGGACTTCTCAACGGATCAGACCGGCACGGGTGCGAATGTTCCCGCACTCGGCGGCAACGCGGTATATGATTCCGCAAATCAGGCGGTAAAACTGACGCCAACGGCTGAGGCGGGCGGCAGTCTTACGGTTGATTTCGATGAGCCGGTAACGATGTGTCAGGGAGAGAAGATAACTGTCGTTACAGAAATAGCATACGGCAAACAGAACGGAAAATATACCAACTATACAATAAGCGATTCAAACGGGAATGAGCTGCTATACTCGCATATAACCGCGTACAACTCAGGCTCACAGCTTATTCGGCTCGGCGGCAGCACCGTATTTGAAGCCACTTCAAAGCTGCCCGACGCTATCGCGAGGGATAATAACGCTTTAACGGCGGGATTTACCACCTACACCACGACAATAGATTGTTCAAGCGGCGAGATAACGCTCGTCCTGAGCAACGCGAGAGGTAGTACGGAAACCTACACGGCAAAGCTGCCCGAGGGAACGTCATACGACATTAAAAACGTGACCGTTTCAACCAACTATGACAACTCGGGAAGAACGTGCTATGTTGACGATATTTCGGTTACAAAGTCAAAAGCAGCGGCGTATACGATAACGTTCACGCCCGTTGACGCAAGCGGAAGCGCCGTCGGAAACGCGGAGGTTACGATCAAGGACGGCTTATCGGGCGCGGTGATCGCTCCCGAAGAGGACGGAACGTATAAGCTCTGCGACGGAGTTTACAGCTATACCGTAACAAGCGGAGCTACAACGGTTAACGGAGTCTTTGAGCTTTCACCGGCGACTGAGTCAACGACTGTTAAAATAAACATAGACGGCGAATAAAAGCCGATCGATATTCCATTAGGAATCTTGAATAAGCATATAAGCAAAAAATCCCCGAAACCGGGGATTTTTGCTTATTCATCGGAAGAAGCCGAAGAGTTCGCGCGTCTTACGGCAGATGGCGGCATACCGTGTATTTTTTTAAAGGTACGTGTCATGTAATCAACTGAAGAAAAACCTGTCTGTACTGCAATCCTGCCAAGCGGCATATCCGTAGTGAGCAGCAGCTTATGTACATTTGCGACACGCAGAGTGTTTAAATATTCCAAAAAGGTTTCACCCACTACCTTTTTGAATACAAGACAAAAATTTGATTTGCTCATATGCACATAATCGCTTATAAAATCAAGAGATATGTTCTCTGTGGAATTGAGATTTATATATCGCAGCGCGTTCATAACTGGTGCTTCATTTTTCTTTATTTCGGCTTCAAGCTTGCTTACGGAGTGTTCGCGTATTTCACGGGTGATGAGATATATAAGCTCCGCAAGGTGCATACGTATGAGCTTTTCCGCAAGAAAAGACCTGTCATGAGGCATAATGCGTTCGCGCTTGTGCATATGAATTTTTTGAAAATACAGTGAAGCCTCGTTATATTTTTCTTCATTTAAGGTCAATATACAGGTATGAAGTGAATCAAAGAGATTTGATATTTCCGAGTCACTCAGAAGCGGAGATAAATCCGAAGGGGAAATATTTACGACATACCGCTTTACAACAGAATTTCCGCTGCTGGAAGTGGCATGAGGCAAAAATGGTTCCATAACAAAAATATTGCCCTTTTTAACCAGATATTTCTTATCGTCAAACAATACATAACGCTCGCCTTCAAGCATGAAAAATATTTCATAACTGTCGTGATAATGGCGGCGTGTCATAGTATACGGCGTGTTCATTTCAACATAACTCAGATAAGGGCATTTTTTAAAGTCATAAACCGGATTTTTCATTATAACCACCTCAATTCAGAGCTTCTGATGATTATACTATAACATAACTAAATTGTAAAATCAACGCAAATATAAAAATATATTTATGCAAATCTATGATATTTGTATAAACACGATACATATATTTTTCTTTTTAAAAAGCAGATATTGTTTGGAATATCAAGATAAAATTTTCCTTTAAATAATACGGATACATCTATAAAGTCTAAAAATTTTCTAAAAATATTTCATTTACCCTTGACAACACGACGAGTACCATTCATTGAACAGATTTTTTATCGGGGCAAGCTCATTCTCGCCCTCCTGCGTGTCAATGTTATCCGAAACGGCAACGAGCCGTATATCGTGATCGGGGAAAAATTCCTCGGTATAGTTAAATTAAGGAACAAGGTTTCACAGCTCACGGGTACATTGTTTGATAAAATATGTATTTTATTCAAGGAAGGTGATGTTAATTATGCGAGAACAACGAATACATCTTAGAGTTTCACAGGACGAATACGACCTTATCCAACAAAAGAGGAAGCAGAGCGGCTGCATCAATATGAGCGCATATCTGCGCAAAATGGCGATTGACGGCTTAATCGTAAAGCTTGATATGTCAGAAATGAAAGAAATATTGCACTTGCTTCAGTATAACGGGAATAATATAAATCAGATTGCAAAACGGATGAATGAGTCAAAAACTGTTTATTCCGGCGATGATGTGTTACGGACAGAAACCTTGTCATTGCGAGCTTCCACCGTGAATTTGATAACAATAGGCGGTATGATATACAAGCCTGCAAGATACTAAAAACAAGTGAAAGTAAGGATTGAATTTACTACATATAAGATAAAATTCATTTCTTGACAAACGGTACAAACAATTTTATAATATAGTCACAAATGGTTTGTATATTTTTGTTATGCACAAATCATTTACGAAAGAATAAAACAAGAAAATACACCCAACAAATATAAAAATAGCGTCACATAACGGATAGACAGTGACTTCTTTAAGAATATTAAAGTGTGATGAAAGGACGTTATTATGGCTAAAAAGGGAAAGAACGAGATAACAATCCGCTCAAGCACCGCCGAATATCTTACTTATGTCGCTTCGGTGGGCGGAGAGGAAAGCAGCGTCGAAATGCGGTATGAAGATGAAAATATATGGCTGACACAGAAGATGATGGCGGCTTTGTATGACGTCAGCTTATCAACGATTAACGAGCATATAAAGAGGATTTATGATGACGCGGAATTGGTAGAGGGCGCAACTATTCGGAAATTCCGAATAGTTCAAAACGAGGGTTCCCGTCAAGTCAGCCGTGAAGTCAATCATTATAACTTGCAGGCTATTATTGCCGTCGGTTTCAAAGTGAACAATGAACGCGCCGTACAGTTCAGAAAATGGGCGGGCAGGCATACCCCTTCCAAATTACTTGTTTTTATTTCAAGTTTAATAATTACGAAGAATAACCCGCAATTTGCTTGATCCAAATGCGGGTTATTCGACAATCTGAGCGGTTCGGAAGTGAACCGCTTTTTATGTATTCTCATGATCCGACAGGATAACTAGTATGATACTTAAAGGTATATATATTGGTTTCGGTATCAAAATTCTCTCCAAATAGGTTTTCAATCAGAGATCCGGTATTATAATCGTATATCGGAATCATGGGCTCACCATATAGCTTTCTGATAGGATAATCAAGTTGAATTAACTTCGGCATAAATAACCCTGCAGCCGATTGACGGAAAATCTTTGCAACGTAAGCGTTAATCCCGGGGAAAACATTGTATACTACGCCCCAATCGCCCATAAACAAATAATGATTATTAAAAATACAAGTATAATAATCTCCTGCAGTAACTTCAAGTTTACTTTCTTTGGATACATTAGGCTTTAAAGCATCGGCGTAGGGGTTGTATTCAAAATGTTCACGATATGTTTTATTAAAAATTGAATACATCGGAACATAAAAAATGCCATCAACCGTTTGTGCGGGTGAAGTCAGAGTATGAACCATATTAGAATCTTCTTTAAAATCACCATAATCACTGTCTACTACAAAACCGATTTCTTTATCTGTCATACCTTCTTCCATATATTGCAGCATTAAAGTTATCAGCTTATTCTCATTGTCTTTCGTTAAAAAGTCATTTGGTTTTATATAATTATTATCATCAAAAGCCAATATATTTATATCCAATAAATGTGCAAAATACGGTTTTGACCATTCCTGAATTTTATATGCGTCATAAGCGGGAATGTCATAGTTTGCATAATCAGGTATTGTTTCTTTGTATGCTTCCAAGATTGGTACCGTATAATCATATCTGTCATATGTACTTATATAGTAATCAAAAGCCTCTATAGAGTCATACGGGCATCCCAGAAGTCTCGAAATCAAAAACGCCGCATCGGTGCGGGTGACGCCTCTGTATGGGTGCAGCTTACTTCCGTCCTCATAACCGTACGCGTCTATAAGGTCTGCCTTAACAAGCAAATCTATGTATTTTTCTATCTTTGTATTTTTTATATCGCTGAATTTTTCAAGATAAGCAAGATTTGTATTTTCTTCATCATCGGTTTTTACATAGTGGTTATAGAAATTACTGTTAAAATCCATGTGAGCCGCTTTGATGAGGTCTATCATAAAGTCCTGATATGAAACTCTGTCATCGGAAATATCAAGCGACAATGTTTTGTCAGGCTCACACCATATATAATTCAGACTGAAATCCGAAATTTCATTATCCTTATTTGCTTCCAAATATGTTTCACAGGTACGCTCAATGGGTATAGCCATTGAACCGTCAATGTTAAATGACGGAACCTCTATCCCGTTTATTTTAACCTTAATATCCGTATACAGAACATTTATATTGGATTTTGCCGGCGCCGGAACAGGCGTTTTTTCTTTTTGCCCATTATAATCCGCATACGCAATGCCGTCCTCAAATTTTACATCAAAACCGTAGTTCGACAGAGTTGATACCAATACTGCTGTTTCGCCGCCTATGTTGTACGCGGGTATTTCATATCCGCATATATCCGTTCTTATATCTGTCGGATACACTTCGCCTATAACATCGCCGACATTTTCCGCAGCGGCAGTAATGCCGAATAACATCAATAATGCGGTTAAAATCAATAGCTTTCGTTTCATTTTATCACATCTCCTTCTATCTTTTTTCTCTGCTCTACATTCATTAAAACATCACTCTGTTCCGCAAAAAATTCCGTTTATTAAATTCTGAAATACATATCGATATTCTATCATAGCAATATAAAATGTCAAGTTTTTTTCACCAACGGCGTTCAAAAATACACCAGTGTAAATAAAATTATTGGCGTTGATAAAAGTGAATGTTCAGCACGATACAGTAATTGACAAAAACATTGATTTTATGTTATAATTTTATTATAATTCAACATGGGAGGATAATGATGAATATTGTAATATGCGAAGATGATATAAAATACAGCGCTTACATAAAAAATATTCTTGAAGAACATATAACCGCCAATCACTTAAATTCTAAAATCACTTTGATAACGTCCAAACCTGATGAAGTGCTAAATTATGTATACAACAATTCCGAAATTACAATCTATTATCTTGATATAAAACTTTGCGATACCAAATCCGGATTGGATATTGCTTCAGCTATACGCCGGAATGATCATATGAGTCCTATAATATTTATTACCAATTACGGAGAAATGATGCCTTTAACATATGAATATAAGTTAGAAGCTCTTGACTTTATTGTAAAAAACAATCTTGAAGCCACCAGGAAAAAGATTTGCGAAAATCTGGATTATATAGAAAACAGACAACAGGCAGGATACAGTAAATGCCTTAATATTAAAAACAAACAAAAAAATTTTTCTGTTCCGTTTGATAAAATATGTTATATTGAGTCAATTAAAAGCAGCCATAAGTTAGTACTGTATTATGACAATGGTATGATTACTTTTTACTCATTATTGAAAGATGTTGAAAAAGAACTTGACAGCCGATTTATTCGCTGTCATAAATCAATTATAATAAACAAAGATAAAATTGTAAATGTAGACAAAAAAAATCATACGGTGGAACTAATGCATAATTACCGTTGTATTTATTCTTCCAGATGTAAGGAGCTTATAAAATGAGTTTATCGGAAATAATTATATTATTATCAAATACTGTTTCTTTTGTGCTGGGCTTTGCATGTGTATCATATACACTGATTTACCTTCTGACAAACAAAAAAAGCTCATTCCTTAAATTATTTTGTTGGTTGGGATTGGTTTATTTTATTGTATCGATCACCTTTATATTTGCCGGTATCCCGAGCCTGATAGCAGCGCTGTTTCTTTTTCTGCTCAAAGAAAAAGTGCCGCTGATAAAGAACATTTTAATTTGTGTTTTTACAACTGTAATAATACTTATTTTAGCGTTCATTACCAACATGGTGTTTTATGCTATGCGTTTCCCGCCCGAACAAATTACGGCATTAAGGGAAACGGTATCTTACAATATATTTTTCTCAATAGTATGGGTTGTTTTATCACTAATAGTGTCTTTCATAATATATTTTTATGCTTCAAAGCTTTCAAAGCATCGCAGGCAAATTAAAGTCAACGAACAGCTCAAACCGGATAAAACAATATATTTAGTCCTCATAAATATACTGTTCCTGGTTATAATCATTGCAGGGGTTGAATTTGCCATAGTTGCCGTAGATACCGAAATTGTTAAGTATGTATTGATATTCGGTAACGCATTAACCTTAATTTCCGCGGTTTTTTCCGCTCTTTCTATTTGGTTGGTAACAAAAATCATATCTCAGAAGGCAAGGGAAATAGAAATAACCAAAAATCAAGAAATAACTGCCGCATATAAGAATGAAATTCAAAATATGTACAACGAAATTATTGATTTTAAACATGATTATATGAAAATATATTCCTCTATGAGCGCTATGATAGCCGATAATGATATAAAAGGCATAAAAGAATTTTTTGACAATGAAATACTTCCGTTTCAGCAAAATATTTTACGCGATGCGGCATTTACACATTCCGTCACTTTAATTCAGGACAGCATCATACAAGGAATCATATATAGTTATGTGATTAAAGCAAGGAATAACGGTATCAATTTTAGTATAGATATTCAAGAAGAAATTGATGAAATACAGGAAATATCATCTATTGATATTTCTCGTATTTTAGGAATACTTTTGGATAATGCCTTTGAGGAGGCAATAAAAACCGAATCCAAAAATGTTGCATTGGGAATTATATCTTTAGAAGCTCAGATAATGTATGTAGTAAAAAATGAATATAGTCTCGCTCCTGATATTTCCAAAATTCTTTCGGAAAAATATTCGACCAAAGGAGATAAACACGGAAGAGGTTTATCCATTGTGCAAAAAATTTGTAATGCCTATAACAATATATATTTCAACATTAAGCTGCAAAACGGATTTTTTGTATCCGAGGTTATTATCGATTTGTAAATTAACATTGATTTTTTTTGAGTACAATTTCACCAAATGCATGTATATATGCCTAAAATGCGTATTCATGAAATTGACAATTAAAATTTAAGATAGTATACTTGTATTTGAAAAAAATAAGGAGATGTTATTTATGAAAAAATTGATTTGCCTGATAATAAGCAGCTTGATGTTCACCGCACCGGTGTTTGCGGAAAGCGACATTTTGCCGAGCCGTGTCAAGTCTTTTAATGATGTTTTCAGCGAGTCGATCGGAACGGACATCGATAATATTAAATATGGTATTATTTGCTTCCCGTCAGAAGGAATAAATCGTTTGGCTGAATTGGAGGAAGAGGATCTTCAAAGTCTTAAAGACGCGTACAGTCAGGCAGATGGAGAATGTATTATTGCGCCTGTCAATTCGGATTTTGACAGCAGACCGGATATCGATGAAAACTATCCTTACTTTTATATAGGCGTTTCGGCAGAACTCCCTGCCGAACGCCAAACATGGTACAGGAATGTAAAGATGGCGCAGCTTTGTTTCGGCGGCGGGTACGGCGGCGCGGCTGTATACGGCGGATACGGAAAAGGAGTAAGCACGTATGGAGCAGACAGCCCGTTTCCCGTAATGCCGAGAAACTTTATATGGTATAAGCCATGCGGTTCGGAAGCGTATAAGGTCGCGGAGCTCGGAAGCGAGCTTTATAACAAATACAAAGATAGAGCGAAGGTATTGGGAGATTATGAGGGAACACATGATGAACAATATTTCAGCGGTTATGACGGTACATGGGAAACAAAAAACTCTATGACATGCTTCTTTACGGCTGACGGGTGCAGTGAATGGGCGTATGATATATTACAAAAAGCGGCGGGGAATAATCTGATACCGTATAATACAAGCACACAATATACTTCGCCGATAACCAGAAAAGAATTTTGTGCGCTTACGGCAAATATGTTAAATATGATTCCGTACAGAAGCTATGATGATTTGTTTGAAAATCCCAACGGTTATACCGTTATTTCCGAGAAGGCGCATTCTGCCGGAGCAGATCTCAAAAATATACAATATTCCGATATGGACACGGTAGACGAGAGCATCATGCTTTTGTCCGAACTGGGTATTATTAACGGTATGGGAGACGGCACGTTCAATCCCGACGGATATATTACAAGAGAACAAATATGCACAATTTTCAGCCGCGCTTTTGATGTATATAAAGAATTTGATAAATATTTTTCCGATTTGGAAAGCTTAAAAGAAATATCGGAGCTTACAGTATATGAGGATGATAATATGATTTCGGATTGGGCGCGTGACGGTGTTTATACTATGACAAAATATAAGTTTATGAGCGGCGTCGGAAATAATTATTTTGAACCGCAGGAATATTGCACACTTGAGCAGGCAATAACAATTATTTTGAAGGTCGGAGAAATCTGTTCTGTCGGTCGGTTATAAAAGATACGGGGATGCGGCGTACGCGGTGGAAAAGGAGCTGTCCTTTGGGGGAAAGAATTGTGTCGCTTTGCCTTGATTACACAGAGCTTCAAACCGAGAGCGGCATATATTGACGAGCATAAAGCAAATAATAAATATCCACCCGCAGCGCCTACTTTTTTAATCTCTGCGTAAAAAGCTCAAGCATAACATCGCAGCGGCAGCTTTTGACGCAGTATGTAAAAGAGCGCGGCTGGTCGATTGTCGGCGAGTATATCGACGACGGATACTCCGGCACGAATTATGATCTCCCAAACTTTCAACGTATGATCGATGATATTGAGGACGGAAAGATAAATTGCGTTATTACAAAAGACCTATCCCGACTTGGTAGGAATTACGTTCTTACCGGTCAATATAATGCTGTCACAGAAATATCAGTCGGAGCAGACGGAATTAAATTTGACGATAATCGTTCCGACGTTGCCGTTCTCTACTTCGGCTATCATCGCTTGAAACCCCCTCGCGCTCGAACGTCGTTCCGCTCACTCCGTCATCAACGAAATACTGCGGATTTTTGAAATTGTTATCCTTCGCGTACTTGCTCAAAATCGCCTTTTGGTTCACAATGCTGTTGCTGTCGCCCTGCAATTCATCATCGCGGCTCAGGCGGCAGTATAACGCCGTTATTTTTTCAGACTGTCTGTTCATTTTTCATTCCTCCTAATATTGGACAGTCTGTCAAAACAGGATTGTATCAATAGTATATCACATTTCATTCTGTTTGTCACAGGTTTTCCAATGAAATTTGTCTTTGAAATCCTCAAAACATTTTTCACATATCCAATGGTACTTGTCTTCTGTGCAATATGCGTTTCCGGTGGTTGTATCAATGCGTTCAAAGCAAAACTCGCAATGATCATGTTCCCACCCTTCTTTGTATGGCTCGTATTTGGTATGCAGTAGTTTCTTGCCATATAAATAATTCATCTGATTTGTCAATCTCCAATCATCATCCATTTATAATACCTCCGTTATTTTCGTTTAATGTGTCCATCGGGGTATACTCTATAAGAATTTCCCTCAGAGTCTCTATAATCCCAATGCGATCCTATCGGATCTTTGTGCTTTGATTAAGGACATCGTCTTCCGTGTTTTTAATTATTTGAATATCCCGCCTGCACTTGTTCAAAAATTTCACCTCCTTTCATGGAAGAAGGAAACTTTTTTGCAAAATCCCGAAACGGGATTTTCACACTTCGGTACTTTGAGTACTCATCGTGTTGTCAAGGGTAAATGAAATATTTTTGAAATTTTTTCAGTCATAACAGAGAATTTACGAAATAAAACAGAGCGCTATCCCGCATAAGCGTCGGATTTCCATTTCCCGCTGAAATAAAATATAAGCCCTATCCACAGCGGCGTAAAGCCCGCCAGCGCGTCGCCGAGCCAGAAGCCGTAGTGCTGCATTTTGAAGCCGAGCCCGAACAGCAGCGCAAGCCCTATGCGCAGTATTATACCGTCGCATATCGCGGTCGCGAAATTTACGATATAGTTTCCGCTGCCGTTTATCAGCGCGTTCATACCCGAGCGAGCCGCGCTTCCGAAGAATATCAGCACGGCGATAGGTATGTATTTCATGCCTATCTCGAGAACTGATGTGTCGCTTGTGAAGCAGCCGTAAATTTGTCTTGGGAAAGCGATTATCAAAACTGACAGCAATATCGCGATAAGTGTCGTTATCTTGAATACCTCAAGAATAACCCTCTTGACGCGGTCGTATTTCCTCGCTCCGACATTTTGTCCGACCATAGAAGAGCCGGCTGTGTTAAACGCGTTCGAGATGAGATTTGTCGTGCTGTTTATCTTGTTCGCGATACCGGCGAACGCCGATACGGCAACTCCGTAGGAATTTATCCACGAGTTTACGAAAAGCTTCGAGAATTGTATCGACGCGTTCTTTATCGCCATCGGGAGTCCGAGCTTGATAAGCCTTGAAAGCATGCGCTTATCCCAGCGCAGAAAATCGCTCACCGACCATTTAAGCTCGTAGCGTTCTCTGTTTTTGAATATGTACGACGCGCACAAAACGAACGACAGTCCCTGACTGATGACCGTAGCCAGAGCCGCGCCCATGCTGCCGAAATTGAACACGAGGACAAACAGAATATCAAGCACAAGGTTTACGACCGCGGCAATGCTTATGAATATGAACGGACGCGTCGAATCGCCCATTCCGCGCAGCACCGCGCTTACGATATTGTAGCCGTATATAAAAACAAGACCGATAATACACACCGTCGCGTACGCGAGTGCCTCGGAAAACGCTTCCTCGGGCGTGTTCATAAGGCGCAGTATCGGAGCGCGAAGCGCAACGCAAGCTACGGTTATACAAGCCGCGCAGACGGTTAAAAACGAAAACATTGTACCGATAAAGCGGCTTATCTGCTTCCGCTTTCCCGCGCCTATGTACTGCGATATTATAACCTGTCCCGCATTTGAAAATCCCATCGCGAGAAACGTGAGGAAATTGGAAACATCGCCGCCGACGGACACAGCCGACAATCCGACCGCGCCGAGCTTCTGCCCGACGATAACCATATCGACCATGTTGTACACTATCTGCAGCATGCTCGACAAAAACAGCGGCGCCGCGAATTTCAACAGCTGCCGCGTGACATTTCCTTCCGTAAAATCGGTTATCAAGATTTCCTTTTTCATTTTTACCACGGCTTTCTTATACATTACGACCTTTATTTTATCACTGTTTTTCCTTTTATTCAAGCGATAAAAAATTTTATCCGATTTTTGCGAGGGAAAATGAAAATCAATTTTTGGAATAAAAAAAGCGGGAACACCGCTGAGCGTCATTCCCGTCGTAATTTAATTTTCAAAGCTTCAAACAGTATTTAACGACGCCGCAAGCGCATCCTCGAATATTTTTAACCCCGCCTCAAGCTGCTCGTCCGTAACAACAAGCGGACACAAAAAACGTATCACGTTTCCGTATGTTCCGGCGTTTTCGATGATAAGTCCGTTTTGGGCGGCGGTTTGTATGAGCTTCGCCGTAAGCTCGGGATACGGCTCTTTTGTTTTGACGTCCTTTACAAGCTCCACGCCCGTCATTGCGCCTATACCGCGCACGTCGCCTATAACTCCGTATTTTTCGAGCGTGTGCATGAACTCGCGGAACCGCATTCCTATTTTTGCGGCGCGACCGGGAAGATTATATTTTTCCATAATTTTAATCACTTCAAGAGCCGACGCGCACGCGAGAGCGTTTCCCGAAAATGTTCCGCCGAGCGTTCCGGCACGGCATGAGTCCATGATCTCCGCGCTTGCCGTGACGGCGGACAGCGGCGCTCCTGCGGCTATGGATTTCGCGCTTGTCATAATGTCGGGCGCGCAGCCGGCTTCCTTCCAGTATTCGGATACAAACATTTTTCCCGATCTGCCAAAGCCCGTCTGCACCTCGTCCGCGACGAGAAGTATGCCATACTCGTCGCATATCTTTCTCACCGCTTTTACCCACTCGATCGGCGCGGGAATAAAGCCGCCCTCGCCCTGCACCGGCTCGACGACTACCGCGGCGACAAATTCCGGCGGCGAGCATTCCTCAAATACCGCTTTAAATCGCTCTATGTAGTATTCTACCGCCTCGTCGTCGCTCATGCCGTTCGGCTTTCTGTAGAGATACGGGAACTCCGCGCGGTACACTCCGTCGGGGAACGGTCCCATGCCGTAAGCGTACGCCTTTTTTGAGGTCATAGCCATCGTCATAGCTGTTCTGCCGTGAAACGCGCCGGAAAATACGATTATATTCGGGCGCTTAGTGTACTGCTTCGCGATTTTCACCGCATTCTCGTCCGCCTCCGCGCCCGAGTTTACGAACATGGTCTTTTTTCTTTCACCTCTTACGGGTACGAGCTTATTCATTTTCTCCGCAAGAGCGACATAGCCCTCGTGAGTTCCTATATTCATCATCACATGGAAAAACCGTTCCGACTGCTCTTTAACAGCTGCGATCACCTCCGGCTGACTGTAGCCGGCGTTCATAACTCCAACGCCGCCTACCCAGTCGAGAAATATATTTCCGTCAACATCCTCTATCATCGCACCCTCGCCGCGTTTTACAACAAGCGGGTAGCCGCATTTTATGGCGTTCGGGATCGCGTTTTCTCTGCGCTTGATAATATCCGACGCGTTCGGTCCGGGAAGCGTTTCCGTTTTGATTTCCGGAAGCGCGTATTTTAATTCCGTCATATTAAAATCTCCTTTTTATTTTATATATTTTGCCGCCCGATCAATACAGCTCGGCGTAAATTTCCGCTATCTGCTCCGTTGTAAGCGGTACATAGCTGTTCGATAAAAGCCGTTTTTGATTTTCCGTTACGGACGCGGCAAATTCCGTTATCTGCTCCCTTGTCATGCCGTATTCGCCGAGGCGTTTTTTCTTTAAAACAGCGCTGTCGAGCAGGCGGTCAAGCTCGTCTAAAGCATCCGCGCCGTCACAGCCGAGTATTTTTGATATGATCCTGCAAAGAAGGCCTATCGCGCCGTCCGGTTTCATTTTCATATATGTTTTGAAAACGCCGGAAAATACCGCGTAATTTGCTTCGCCGTGCGGAATATGAAACTCCGCTCCGAGCGGATAGCTCATCGCGTGAACAGCCGCACAGCCCGCGTTTGAAAACGCTATACCCGCGAAGTCAGCCGCGACCAAAAAGCTCCTGAGAAGCTCCGGCGACAGCTCCGCTCCGTTTTCTATTTTCTTATAGCCCGATAAAATCATTTTCGCCGCCTGTATCGAGAACGTCCGCGAAAACACCGACGCCTTCGGCGAGAGATAGCTCTCAAACGCGTGGATGAGCGCGTCGACCGAGCTTGCCGCAAATACGGAAAACGGGATACCGTCCATAAGCTCCGGCACGAGCACGGCTTCGTCGGCGTATAAAGCGTCGTCGGCAAGACCGAATTTTGTATGACGCTTTTTAAATTCCAAAATTGAAATATTTGTGATCTCGCTGCCCGTACCGCAGGTGGTCGGGACAAGGATAAGCCGCTTTTCCTTTATTGCGGGAATATTTTTGTCGAACAGATCCGTTACGGGCGAGGTCTGCCGCAGCGCGAACAGCTTTGCCACATCAAGCACAGTGCCGCCGCCTATCGCGATAACGCGTGTATATTCGCTTTTTATGTCGCGGCAGATGTGCTCGACCATTTCATCATTCGGCTCGCCGACACCGTAATTCTGAATGAAAATAAGATTACCCGCGCGTTGATTTTTGAAAAATTTATTCCATGTAAAATCATTTGTTATTACAAGGTCGTTTTCGTTGATATAATATCTTCCGCAAAATTCCTCCGCGGTATCGAGCGATACCACGGAGGGAGCTATTTTAAATGTTTTCATAATTCTGCCCTTTATAAATTAAATTCCTTTTTTGTGTCCGCTATCGCCGCGTCCATGCGTTCCGTAACGGCGGCGATCTGTTCCTCGGTGATTACCGCGGGCGGCTCAAAGCGTATACATTTTGCGTTTACGAGCGTTCCCGCCGTCATAACTCCGCGCGCGAACAGTCCCTTTGCGATGCTGTATCCGACCTCCGATTTGCAAAACTCGACCGCGAGCATGAGTCCCGTGCCGCGAACGTCGTCGATTACCTCCGGATACTTTTCCTTCAGCTTCATAAGTCCGTCCTTTAATATTTTACCCTTTTTCGCGCACATTCCGGGAATGTCGTTGTCAATCATGTATTTTATCGTCGCGATCGCCGCACTGCAGCATACCGGATTGCCGCCGAAGGTCGGCGAGCCCAAAAGCCACGGGTTGTCGACAAGCTCGTCGACCCACATTTTTGACGTGCATATCAAGCCCGTGATAGGCATAATGCCGCCGCCGAACGCCTTGCCGAACGTCATAATGTCCGGCGCGACGCCTTCCGCCTGACAGCGCCACATAGTGCCTGTTCTTCCCATACCGCACTGTATTTCGTCAAATATCAGCGCCACTCCGTACTCGTCGCAGATTTCGCGAAGCTCCTTTAAATAGCCCTCGGGAGGAACGATAACTCCGGCTTCGCCCTGAATAGGCTCGACTATCATCGCCGCCACCTTTTCTCCAACAGCGGTGAGGTTCCTAATAGCTTTTCGCGCGTCCTCCGCGTTTCCGTATTCAACGTGCTGAATTTGCTGCACCATCGGCGTGTACGGAACGCGGTATGTATTTTTACCGCCTACGGAAATCGCGCCCATTGACTTGCCGTGGAACGCGCCGACGGTTGAAATATACCATCGTCCGCCCGTCGCTATCCTCGCGAGCTTCAGCGCCATTTCCACAGCCTCCGCGCCGCCGTTCGTGAAGAAGCACTTGCTCAGATCCCCCGGCGTGATCTCAGCCATAGCCTTTGCGAGATAGCCGCGCAGAGGGTCTAAAAGCTCCTGCGAGTGCAGCGCCTGATGCTCAAGCTGAGCCTTTACCACGTCGAGTATTTCAGGATTTCTGTGACCGCAGGTGTATATTCCGAAGCCACCGAGACAGTCGATAAATTCCTCGCCGTAAAGTCCCTCGCAAACGCTGTCATGGTCGCGCCACTCGAGCGTTGCCGAATTTGTCGATACCGATTTTCTGTATTTCAGCCAGCCGGGCGAAACGTAGCTGTCAAAATATTCTATGGTTTCCTTTGTCATTTCGTCCTTCTGCTCATTTGTAAGTTCATCGGATTTTATATAACCTATTACCTTTTCCAAATCCTTTGAAACCTGTTCAAAACTCATTTATAAAATCTCCTTTTCAATATCAATTCTCATACCAGCCGAGTACGCCCGGCGTAAGGTTTATATTTATTTGCTTTATCTCCTGATATTCCTCCAGCCCGTGAACGCCAAGCTCGCGTCCGATGCCGGACATCTTGTATCCGCCCCACGGCGCTTCGTTGAAGGTCGGATTATAGCAGTTGATCCACGTTATTCCCGCTCTTATTTCCTTTATTACACGCATGGCGCGCGTTATGTCGGAGGTAAAGCACGCTCCGGCAAGACCGTAGTCCGTGTCGTTCGCCATCGCTACGGCTTCCTCCTCGGTTTCAAATGTCTGCACCGTTACTACGGGGCCGAAAATTTCCTCGCGCACTATTTTCATGTCGCTTGTGCAGTTATCGAAAATCGTCGGTCGCACGAAGTAGCCGTTTTCGCAGCCGTTTTCAGTATAGCGCGTGCCACCGCAGACGAGAGTTGCGCCCTCGTCGATACCGCTTTTTATATAATCGAGAACGCGGTTCATCTGAGTTTCGTCGATAAGAGGCCCCATATCGGGATTGTCGAGACCGTTTCCGATGGTCATGGCATTCGCCTTTTTTGCGAGCCGCTTTACAAATTCGTCCTTTATTGATTTTTCAATAATTATTCTCGAACCGGCGGAGCAGACCTCGCCCTGATTAAAGAATATTCCGACCATCGCCCATTCCACCGCGCCGTCAAGATCGCAGTCGGCAAAAATCACATTCGGCGATTTTCCGCCAAGCTCCAGACCGATTTTCTTTATATTTCCCGACGCGCATCTCATAAGGTGGCTGCCTACTCTCGTACTGCCGGTAAAGGTTATCATGTCAACATCCTTGTTCTGTGCCATCTCCGTGCCGACCTCCGCGTCGCCTATCACGAGATTTGCCGCTCCGGCGGGTATTCCAACCTCCTCAAACACCTCGAAAAGCCTGATCGTGGAAAGGGGAGCCTTCGGCGAGGGCTTGAATACTACGGAATTGCCCGCCGCAAGAGCCGGCGCGAGCTTCCAGACCGACATGAGAAACGGATAGTTCCACGGTGTGATCTGCGCGCAGACTCCGACCGGCTCATGAACGGTATACGAGTGCATCTCCCCGAAGCCCTTATTTACGTCGTACGCTCCGCCGTGCGGCGCTTTTATGAGCGACGCGTAATAGCGGAAGGTGTGTATTCCGTCGGATATATCGCCCTCGGCTTCGCGCAGCGGCTTGCCGTTATCCAGAGTGTCGAGCCGCGCAAACTCGTCGGCGTATTCCTCTATCTTATCGGCGATTTTCAATATAATATCGCCGCGCTCCTGCGAGTCCATGTCGCGCCATTCGCGCGTTTCGTAAAATGATTTCTTCGCGGCGGCTATCGCTTTTTTCGTATCCTCGACGCTGCTCTCGTAAACCTGAGCAAAAACCTTGCCGTCCGCCGGATTTATCACGTCAAGCACCTTATCGCTCGAAAGCCATTCGCCGCCTATATACATTTTCTTGATTTCCATGATTTTACTCCTATTTCTTTAGCTCCGTCCACATTTGGTCGTAAATCGCAAGCGTTTCGGTGTCGAGATTTTTAATGTACTCGCCCTTTTTAATAACCTCGGCTGGCGGATTCTTCGCCTTATTTGACGCATATTCCTCGCCCATCAGTTCAACAGCCTTCGCGTTCGGACACATATACGGGAATTCCTCAAGTACCATTGACATATTTTCCGCGTCGAGCATGAAGTTTATAAACTGCATCGCACCGTCAACATTCTTCGCGCCTTTCGGAATTGACCAGTTATCGACAAACAGGTACGCGCCCTCGTCGGGATATACGACCTCGATGGACGGAACCTCGTCCATAGCAAGCGCAACCTCCGCGCTCCATACCGATGCGAGCGCACACTCACCGGAAATAAGCGCCGATTTCGGGCTGTCCGAGTCAAACAGAGCGACATTCGGCTTGAATGAAAGCAGCTTTGATTTAATTTCATCAAGCTCCGTCCTGTCGGTCGTGCTCATGCTGTAGCCGAGACTTTTCGCCGTCATTCCGATAATCGCGCGGAAATCGTCGAGGACTACCTCCTGTCCCGCGTATGCGGGATTAAACAAATCGTCGTATGATGTGATGTCATCCTTAATCATATCGGTATTTACCGCGATCGCTTCAACTCCGCCGAGATACGGCACGGAATACTTATTGCCCGGGTCGTACGACGGATTTAAAAACTCACTGCCGATGTTCGATAGATTTGTGAGCTTCGACGTGTCGATTTCCTCGAGCATACCCTGCGAAGCCATTTGCTCCACCATGTAGTCGCTCGGTTGGATAAGATCGTAAGCGCCTTCGTCCTCGGAGCGCACCTTTGCCAGCATATCCTCGTTTGACGAGAAGGTGGAAACGTTACATTTTATTCCCGTTTCGGCTTCAAATTTGTCTATCACCGATTGGGGGACGTATTCCGTCCATGTGAAAATGTTAAGCTCTCCGTTATTGCCTGACGAGCCGCCGCAGCTCACAAGCGAGAGCGAGAGTGCGGCAACCGACGCCGCAGCCAGCAGTGACATTGATTTCAATAAATATTTTTTCATTTTGATCTTCCTTTCTTATCTTTTAACTAATGCTTTTATTTTCTTTATCAAATCGCTCTTTGTCAGAATGACGAGCAATATCGTGCCGATAAGTATCAGCGTCGAGAGCGCGTTCACATCCGGCGCGACTCCGCTTTTTATCGACTCCATAACCTTTAGCGGAAACGTCTTGACCTGTCCGTTCGTAAAATAGCTTACGATTACGTCGTCGATCGAAAGCGTGAACGCCAGCAGCGCGCCGCCGCTTATACCGGGCGCGAGTACAGGAAGCGTTATATTCTTAAATGTCGCTATCCTGTTCGCGCCGAGATCCATGCTCGCTTCCTCTATGGATTGGTCATATCCCGCGAGTCTTGCGCGCACATTGAATATTACATAGGGGGTTGAAAACGTCGTATGCGCAAATATGAGCGTAAGCATTCCCCGCGGAATATGCGTGTTTGAAAACAGCGTTAAAAGCGATATGCCGAGAACTATTTCGGGAATTACGACAGGTATGTATAAAAGTCCGTCGATAAGCCCCTTTCCCCTGAATTTATACTTGTACATACCCACCGCCGCAAGCGTTCCTATCGCCGTTGCAAGAAGCGTGCTTATTATTGCGATAGCTATTGTCACTCCGAATGAGGTTAAAAGTGTGTTGTTGTCAAACAGCTTCACATACCAGTCAAACGTAAATCCGCGCCATGTGAGATACGGCTTCGCGGTTGTGGCGTTGAAGGAGTTTGTGACGATTACCGCGATAGGCAGGAACAGGAACAAATATACAAGTCCGCAGAATACAATTCCCGCGATTTTCTTTACAGCCGCCTTTGTTTTCCTTTTCATACGCTACACCCCCAAACTTTCCATATCGCCGCCCGCTTTTTGGTACAGCTTTACAAGAAGCAGCGTTATAAGTATCAGTATGATCGACAGCGCCGCGCCGAGGGGCCAGTTGTTGCCGCTTTGGAACTGACGCTCGATCAGGTTTCCTATTACGTCCGAGTTGCCGCCGCCCAAGATGTCGGCTACGAAGAAATAGCCCAGGCTCGGAATAAACACCATTATGCTTCCGGAAAATATTCCGCTCATAGTGAGAGGAAGTATCACGCGCATAAATGTTGACGGTCCCTTCGCGCCCAAGTCGGATGAAGCTTCGAGCAGGCTCTTGTCGAGCTTTTCAATCGCGGTATAGAGCGGAAGCACCATAAACGGGAACAGGCAGTATACCATGCCGAGAACGGTCGCGCCGCGGTTAAAAAGGAATTGTACCGGCCCGCTCGTTATGTGCAGCGTTGTCAGTATTGTGTTGAGCCAGCCGTTCGTGCCTAAAAACGTGCGCCAGCCGTATATCCTGATAAGCGAGTTCGTCCAGAACGGGATTATGATAAGCATATACAAAAGCGCCTTATATTTAGAGGTCGTCCGCGCTATAAGGAACGAGAACGGATAGCCGATAATTATACATACCGCGGTCGTGAGAAACGCGACTATCAAGGATGTGCCGTAAATCTGAACATAGTTCGGGTCGAAAAGCCTCTGATAATTCGCCGTTGTGAATTTGAACACCACATTATACGCTTCGTCGATACTGCAAAAGCTCATAATAAATACATATATAAGCGGTACCGCCACGAAGAACGCGAGCCACAGTGTAACGGGACCCGCCATTGTCATCGCGGGAAGGGTATTCGAGCGAAAATTGTGTTTTGAAAAAGCCATTTTTCAGCCCTCCTATTCCATCACGATATTTTCCACAGCCGACGCGAAAACGTTATCAAAGGTATGAATGAGCTTCGCGTCGCCGTCGTTCCAATAGAGATACACTCTGCCTCCCTTTGGAAGCTCCTGTCCGGCAAGACGTTCTATTTTTACCTCATTACCGTTTGACAGCACAACCACCGTCTTTAAAACGGAACCGACATAAATCTGATCCTTTACAGTACCGGATAAATTGAAGCCCTCGACCGGCGTTTCGGAATACAGCATCCTTTCCGGCCTTACCGAAACCGAAAGCATATCGCCCGAAATAAAATCGGTGCCGTTCACCACGAAATCGCCCGGCTCGACAGCTATATGCAGTCTGCCGTTTTCAGCCAGCAGCACGTGACCATCAAATATGTTCGTCTCACCGATAAACGTCGCGACAAACTTCGTCGCGGGTGTTTCGTAAATATCAAAGGGCGTTCCTACCTGCTGCAGAACGCCCTCGTTCATTATGCAAATCCTGTCACTCATCGTAAGAGCCTCCTCCTGGTCGTGAGTGACATATATAAAAGTGATGTTAAGCTTCTTCTGGAGCCGCTTAAGCTCAAGCTGCATCTGTTTCCTGAGCTTTAAGTCAAGCGCGCCGAGCGGCTCGTCGAGCAGGAGCACCTTCGGCTTGTTTATAAGCGCTCTCGCTATTGCCACTCGCTGCTTTTGTCCGCCCGAAAGCTGCGACGGGTAACGCCTCTCGAAGCCGCCGAGCTGAACGAGGTCGAGCATTTCCGTTACGCGTTCCTTTATTTCCGGCTTTTTGACCTTTTTCATTTTCAGTCCGTACGCCACGTTGTCGTAAATGGTCATATGCGGGAACAGCGCGTAGCTTTGGAAAACGGTGTTTACGTCACGCTCGTACGGTTCTTTGTTGTGTATGTCCTCACCCTCGACGCTTATGCTGCCGCTTGTCGGTTCTTCAAATCCGGCTATCATGCGGAGCGTCGTCGTTTTGCCGCAGCCTGACGAACCGAGGAGCGTCAGGAACTCGCCCTCGTAAACGTCGAGATTGAAGTCCTTTACAACATGGTTATCTCCGTAGAGCTTATTCACGTTTTTGATTTCAACTATTACCTTCTTTTCGTCTGCCATTGTCTTTAACACCTTCTTTTTAATAAATCTACAGCGCCTTGTTGCCGCGTTCGCCCGTTCTGAGCCTTACCGCGTCCTCGATGTTCCTGATGAACAGCTTGCCGTCTCCGACATGACCGGTTATGATTTTATCGCGCAGCTCCGTAATAATATCCTCCACCACGCCGTCCTTTACAACCGCTTCAACTCTTATTTTCGGCAGGAGGTTGATGTTGGTTTTAAAGCCCTTTATCACGTTCACCGCGTTTTCCTCCACAACGCCCTTCTGCGTGCCGCAGCCCATAACGCTTGAAATGGTCATGCCGCCGCAGTGCATCAAATCAAGAATTTCCTTGACCTTCTCCAGCTTTTCGGGGCGAATGATAATAACAAGCTCCTTCATGGTAAACATCCCCTTAAAATTTATTAAGCAAAAAACGGAAAAGGCACAGGAACCTTTTGAGCCCCATTGCCTTTTCCGTTATCCTTGCTTTAAAAATATATTAGCACTCGCGTTTCGGGTTTTCAAGTAGCACAAATATTTATTTTTATACTCCAAAAGTAGTATATCAGTATTCAAAATCGTCGTTTTTCAGCCCCGCGACCTTATTGCGAAGCTGTATTCTGTTATTCACGTCCGCCTTTCTGTAAATGTTGAGTATGTGTTTTTTTAGCGTATGCACGCTTATTATGAGCCTGTCGCTTATCTCTTGATTGGAAAGCCCCTCCATTACAAGCTCCAGAACGGTGACCTCGCGTTTCGTAAGAGAATGGAGCTCGGCAAATTCGGCAATATCGCGCACGGGACGCTTGTCGTGCGGAGTAAGCTCTCTGTACAGTCTGAACGCCATATGATCCTTTAGCATATCGAGCATCATAACCTCGTCGTTGGAAAAATCGGGCTTGCCCTTGTTTCTGTAAAATGTGATAACACCGAGAAACCGCTTATTGCGCGCAAGTATCATCTGTACGGCGTAGTGCCAGCCGTTTTTCTCGTATACCTTTTTATAGTAATCGGTATGCACGCGCGCGTCTTCTGAAATAATGTCGGACTCGCGGTAAACAATGCACTTGCCGCTGTAGAGAATACCGCGCGAGTAGTCAAGCTCGTCATATTCACCCGCGCCCGCGCCGCTGTAATTATAGAAGATAGGCTCCGCCAGTCCTGTTGAATTGTTTTTATCGGCGAGATAAAAGTCGGACGCGTCGAAATCGAGCGTCAAATGAAGCTGTTCAAGAAATCCGCGGCGCATATCGTCGAGATTGTCAACGGAATAAATTTTATAAATTAAATTGTTGAAAAATATTAAATCATTGAGTTCGTTAATGAGCATTCCTCACACCTCCGAAAGAGTATTCGGAACCCCATTGTTCTTAAATTATATTATACTCCGCCGCGGCGGATTTGTAAATGTAAAAATTATCCCAAAATAATCCGCAAAAAATACTTCTTTTTGCCCATTTTTATTATTAAAACAGACCACATTTTACAAATATTGTTGCAAAATTGCACTTTAAAAACTATAATGTATATAACATGGCAACGGAGCGGTAGTATTGCTCCATTGTTTTTTTGAGGTGATTTACATGAGAAAGGTTACAGCCGCCGCAGTGCAAATGAGCGTCGGAAAAGACCGCGAAGATACTCTGGACAAGGCGGAATACTACGTTTGCGCGGCAAAAGACGCGGGAGCGGATATTATACTTTTGCAAGAGCTGTTTGAAACTGAATATTTCTGCCAAAAGCATGATTTCCAATATCTTGATTATGCTGTACCGACAAAGGAAAATCCGGCAATAGCGCGGTTCCAAGGCCTCGCGCGGAAGCTTGGCGCAGTGCTTCCCGTGAGCTTTTACGAACGGAGCGTAAACACTGCGTTCAACAGTATTGCCGTTATAGACGCGGACGGGGAAATCCTCGGCGTGTACCGCAAGACGCACATTCCCGACGGTATTCCTTACGCGGAAAAATTTTATTTTACTCCCGGTGATACGGGATTTAAGGTGTGGGACACCCGCTTCGGAAGGCTCGGCTTCGGTATATGCTGGGATCAATGGTTCCCGGAAACGGCGCGCGCTATGGCGCTGATGGGAGCGGAACTGATTTTCTTTCCCACCGCAATCGGCAGTGAGCCGTATCTTAAAAAGGATTCCAAACCGCATTGGCAGAACGTCATGCGCGGTCACGCGGCGGCGAATATGGTTCCGGTTATCGCCGCGAACAGAGTGGGGCGCGAAGGTGAAATCACATTCTACGGCTCTTCATTTATAACGGATAACCACGGCGAAATAATCAAGGAAATGAACAGAATCGACGAGGGATTTATTGCGCATGAATTTGACCTCGATGCTCTTTTAAAGGAGCGGCGCGAATGGGGGCTTTTCCGTGACCGCCGACCTGAAATGTATAAAATCCTTCTTACTCACGGAAATTAAGGAGATTATTATGTCACGAATTATAACAAATTCAACGCCGAAACGGGACGGCTACAGAATGCCTGCGGAATTTGAGCCGCAGGACGAAATTTTTATGATATGGCCCGAGCGCACCGATAACTGGCGGCTCGGCGCAAAGCCTGCGCAGGAAAGCTACGCGCAGGTCGCCGAAGCGATAAGCCGTTTCGAGTCGGTCACCATGCTTGCGTCGCACAGTCAATATGAAAACTGCCGTTCAAAACTGAACAGTGATATACGCGTAGTTGAAATGTCCTCAAACGATGCGTGGTGCCGCGACACAGGTCCTACCTTTCTCGTTGACGGCAAAGGCGGCAGACGCGCTGTAAGCTGGGGCTTCAACGCATGGGGCGGTTTGTATGACGGCTTGTATTTTCCGTGGGATAAGGATCTGCTCATAGCGGAAAAAATATGCGAATTTACCCGTACGGATTATTACACAACCGACGATTTTGTATTGGAGGGCGGCTCTATCCATACCGACGGCGAAGGCACAGTGCTTACAACCGAAATGTGTCTTTTGTCAAAAGGCAGAAATCCTCATATGACCAAAGCGGAAATCGCCGAAAAGCTATGCGATTACCTCGGCTGTGAAAAGGTCCTGTGGCTGAGCGACGGGATCG
Organism: uncultured Clostridia bacterium; assembly: GCA_947624485.1. GTDB lineage: Bacteria > Bacillota > Clostridia > UBA1381 > UBA1381 > Hominilimicola. The sequence continues at coordinate 204,721 of CANQKM010000003.1, read as the reverse complement.
ATCCGCTCGAAACAAACGGTCATGTCGATGATATAGCGTGTTTTGTGCGCCCGGGCGAGGTATGCTGTATTTATACCGAAGACAAAAATCACCCGTTTTACAGCGTATCACAAAAATCCGTGGAGCAATTATCTTCCATGACAGACGCGCGCGGCAGAAAGCTGAAAATTCATAAGCTCTGCTGCACAAAAAAGCCGGTGCTTATGGCTGACGCAAGCACAATAGACTCGCGGAACGGCTCTCAGCCGAGAAAAACAGGCGAATTGTGTATAGCGTCATATGCCAACTTTCTTATATGCAACAATGCTGTTATAGTTCCGCAGTACGATGACGAAAACGACTCACTTGCATTGGAACAAATAGGAAAAATGTTCCCCGAACGCGAGGTCGTCGGGGTGCGTACACGCGAGATAGTGTATGGCGGCGGCAATATCCACTGCATAACGCAGCAGCTTCCGTCCGCTTTAGATATTAAACATATTTTGCGCAAGAAGCAATAAAACGTTTCTTATTGTCATTCCACTGAAATTATGCTATAATTTTAATGAAATTATTAACTATGTGAGGGGAATATTATGTCTGAATGGAGCTCCGAACAATATCTGAAATTTAAAAATCAGCGGACACAGCCTGCTATTGACTTAGCAAAAAGAATTGCCGATAAAGATCCGCGCACAGTCCTTGACATAGGCTGCGGTCCGGGAAACAGTACGGCTGTATTAAAAAATACATTTCCCGAGGCTCGCATTGTCGGAATAGACAGCTCGCCGGAGATGATAGAAAAAGCGCGAGCTTCATACGCGGATATAGAATTCAAATTATGCGACATTACAACGGATATGGAGAAAGTGGAAAGTTATGACGTCATCTTTTCCAACGCCTGCCTGCAATGGGTTCCCGACCATAAAGAACTTATTCCCACGCTGTTCGCCAAACTGAATGACGGCGGCGTATTGGCTGTTCAAATACCGATGAATTATAAAGAGCCGCTGTTCGTGGTTGAAAACGAGGTTCTGTCCGAACCACACTGGGGATTTGGCGGTAAGGAAATAAGAACCATTGCCACTCTGCCGCCGGAGGAATATTTTAATATACTCGCCTCATGCACAAACGACTTTGACATTTGGGAAACGGTATATTATCATCGTATGCCTTCCGTGGCGGCGATGGTCGAGTGGATAAAAGGAACAAATCTGCGTCCGTATCTCAGCGTTTTGGATGAGACAAAAGCGAAAGATCTTGAAGCGGAAATAACTGCCCGCGCCGCCGAGGTTTACGCAAATCAGGAAAACGGTGAGTATATATTCAGATTTCGCAGATTTTTCTTTGTTGCGCAAAAGTAATCATATAAAAAATATACGAATTTTGCGGGCAAAAAATGAGCAATAACGGAGAATAAAATATGGCTAAAGTGTTCCTTATATGCGGCAAAATATGCTGCGGCAAAAGTACATACGCGAAGCGTTTGCAAGCGGAAAATAACGCGGTTTTGCTGTCTGTTGACGAGATAATGCTCGCGGTATTCGGACTGTATGCCGGAGAGAAGCATGATGAATACACGGAGCTGTGTTGGTTTATGATATTATGAGAAAGGATTTATAGATAAAGCAGATATTCTCGGCGGAGCATACCGTATTTGCCGATACTGTAATGCTCGTCGGGTACGGTCAGCGCGGGGATATAGTAGTCCCCACATCTCAAATACTCAATTTTCATTTTCGCTTCTCCTCTCTTTGTGGTAATTTGTAGTCATATATGGATATTTGTGAACTTTTAATTCGCACCGCCTTTCGTTGTATATAACTACCGTTCAAATTACCGCAAATGAGCCGCAGCCATATACTGTATTAGGTGAATGTGGTTGATTATTTCATTCACCCTTTACAGTATAACGTGTACCAATGTGTTATGCTTGCTAAAAAAGTTTCCACCTATTATTAGTACTATAAATACGTTGTTTTATCATATTTTCATTCTTATGACGGAAAAGCAAAAACCGACCTTAACGCCGATATGTGCCTGTTCCTCGAGGACTGGGCGGACGCAAGAGAAAATTATTCAAAGGAGCAGTATGCGGACTGGAAGGATAAGACACTCGCGTATTATTCAAGATTGGTGGTAACAGAACAGGCAAACGAAGCTGACAATAATATGATAAAGGTAAAAATTGTTCCGGCAGATGATAAATAAAATCCAAAAAAATTCGCCGCAGCCGTATATCGGAGCAGCGAATTTTTTATTCATCAATCCTTATCAAACGCCAACGTAACGCTCGTACCCTTGCCTTCGGCGCTCTCTAAGGTGATTTCGGCGTTATGATACATCGCGCCGTGCTTTACGATTGCAAGCCCCAGTCCCGTGCCGCCGACCTGCTTTGAGCGGCTTTTATCGACGCGGTAGAAACGCTCGAAAACGCGCGGTTTGTGCTCGGCGCTGATGCCGATACCCGTGTCGCGGACGGTGAGGTATGCCTTTTTATCCGCGTCGTTCACGATAACGTCGACAGTTCCGTTTTCCTTGTTGTATTTGATCGCGTTGTCGCAAAGATTGTAGATCATCTCGTCAAGAATTTTCCGAACGCCGCACACCTTCGCACTGCCGCCGATCAAATTTAAGCTCACGTTTTTCTTCGCCGCTTCGCTTTTAAGGCGGTCTAAAATTTCGCCGGACAACTCATATAAATCAACGGTTTCCTTTTCGAGCGGAATGTTCTTTTCGTCAAGCTCCGAAAGCTCTATAATGTCGTTCACAAGCGAAATAAGCCGCTGCGTTTCATCGTAGATCGACTTTGAAAAATCCGCCGCGACTTCCTGCGGGACGTCTCCGTTTTTCATAAGCTCCGCGAAGCCGGAAATCGAGGTGAGCGGCGTTTTCAATTCGTGTGACACGTTCGCGGTAAACTCACGGCGTGTTTCGTCGCGCTTTGAAAGCTCCTCTATCTGTTTTGAGATAGTGCGCTTCTGGTCGGATATTTTGCTCAAAAGCGGCGTTAATTCCTCGTAAGTTTCGTTGCTTTCGGGATTTTCCAGGTCGAGATCGTTTATCGGTTTTACGATCGACTTTGACACCCTCGACGACAGAACCGCCGTTATTATAAGCACCGCTAAGAGAATAAACAGTATAGGCTGCAAAAGCCCCATAACGATTGTGAAAACGGTGTACTGATTTGTTGAAACGCGCAAAATGCTGCCGTCGGACAATTTTACGGCATAGTACAGCGTTTTCTCGGTCAGCGTTTTCGAGTATCTGACGCTCATACCAGTTCCCGTTTCCATAGCCTGTTTAATTTCCTCGCGCTCGGCGTGATTGTCAAGTGACGACGCATCGGCTTGATTGTCGAAAACAACAGTTCCGTCGGGATTTACGAGAGTTATTCGCCTGTCTGGGTCATTAAGACTTTCAAGAAAGGACACGCCCTCATTTTCAACCGCTTGGGCAATATAGCCCGCCTCGCTTTCAACCTCAGTCCGAATTTGATTTTCAAACGTATCGAATAAAATTCCTATAACAAACACTGCCGCGGCAATGAGAGCGAACAGCGTTGTCAAAAACGTGAAGCGGAATATTTTTTTATTCATGCCCGTCACCGCCAATCTTGTAACCGATATTTTTCACCGTTTTGATAAGCCCGCCCGCCTCGCCGAGCTTTACGCGCAGCTTGCGTATATGCACGTCGAGCGTCCGCGACTCCGTATAATACTCGCCCCACACCTCCGCAAGCAGCGTTTCGCGTTCCACGACGTTTCCGTCAGCTTCCAAAAGTGCGGTAAGCAGGGAATACTCTTTATACGAAAGCTCCACGTTTTTACCGTTTACCTCTATGATATGCTTCGCGGGATTTACATATAAACCGCCGATGTGATATACCTTTTCGCGCGGCGCTGTTTTCTCGTACCGGCGCAGCACGGCGCGCACGCGCGATGTAAGCTCGGTCATGCCGAACGGCTTCGCTATATAATCGTCCGCACCCATGTCAAGACCAGTCACCTTGTCAAATTCGCTGCCCTTCGCGGTTAGCATAATAACGGGAATGTCGGCTGTGGCGGGGTTTTCACGGAGCTTTTTCAAAACCGAAAGTCCGTCCTCGTCGGGGAGCATGATGTCAAGCAGGAATAATTCGGGCGCGGCGTCGCCGAGCGCGTCCCAAAGCGGGCGCGGCGCGTCAAAACCGCGCACGTCGTAACCCTCGCGCTCTAAGGCGTAGCTCACGAGCTTTCTGATGTTGTCGTCGTCTTCGAGAATGTATATCATTTTGTATTCCTCCTTCGGGGATGCAAATTGTGATTTAACGATGTAAACGCGGGCGACCGCAAGGGTCGCCCCTACGAAAGGCTCCCCTTGAGGGGAGCTGTCGCCGTAGGCGACTGAGAGGTGGTTTTTCAAAACTCATTGCCACCTCTCCGTCATCGCTTCGCGATGCCACCTCCCCTTGAGGGGGGCTCACGAGATGCGCCGCCCGCCGCCAATGAGCGCATAAATCACAATTTACCACACACATTATACACCTACCGCACATGATTTTCAACACGGACGTTTATTCGTTATCGAATAAATCACCCACTCCGCGATATTTTCCGCATGGTCGCCGATGCGCTCAAAATATTTCGCGATCATCAATAAATCAATGAGCGCCTCCGCGCTGTCTTTGCCTTCGCGCACGGCTTCAATAAGCTCGTTTTTGACCTTGTCGAACAGCGCGTCAACCGCGTCATCCTGACCTATAACGGATTTCGCGAGCGAAATATCCTTTTTTACAAACGATTCCACGCTGTCCGTCACCATTTTTATCGTCGCGCGCGCCATTTCCGTGATGTGCGTCTTGCTCACCGGGGCGCTGCCTTTGATATGCTTTACAATCTCCGTAATGTCCGTCGCCTGATCGCCTATGCGCTCCATGTCGGAAATCATTTTCAGCGCGGACGATATTACCCTAAGATCTGTCGCCACCGGCTGCTGCTGTAATAAAAGTCTCATACAAAGCCGCTCTATATCGCGCTCCTTTTGGTCTATCTGTCTGTCCGCTTCGAGAGCCGTGTCGCGCATATCATCGCCGCCCTCCGTGAGATACTTCACGCAGCCGCTTATCGCTTCCTCGCACAGCGCGCCCATCGTCGTAAGCTCGTCGTTAAGATGCGCTAATTGCTCGTCAAATTTATTCCGCATTATCCGAACCTCCCCGTTATATAATCCTCTGTTCTCTTGTCGGCGGGCATCGAGAACATCTTTTCCGTATCGTCATACTCAATGATCTCACCGAGCAGGAAAAATGCCGTCCTGTCCGCTATTCGCGCCGCCTGCTGCATATTGTGCGTGACGATCACTATCGTGTATTTTTCGCGCAGCTCCGTAGCCAAATCCTCTATTTTCGATGTTGAGATGGGATCGAGCGCGCTTGTCGGCTCGTCCATTAAAAGTATCTCCGGCTCGACGGCAAGCGCACGCGCGATACATAGCCGCTGCTGCTGACCGCCGCTCATGCCGAGCGCGCTCTTTTTAAGCCTATCCTTGCACTCGTCCCATATCGCCGCCTGCTTTAACGACCGCTCTACAATCTCATCGAGCTTCACGCGCGACTTTATTCCGTGTATTCTCGGTCCGTAGGCGATGTTGTCGTAAATGCTCATCGGGAACGGATTCGGTTTCTGGAACACCATACCGACGCGCTTTCGCAGCACGTTCACATTCATATCCTTGTAAATGTCCACCCCGTCAAGAGTGACTTCGCCTTTGATATGACAGCCTTCAACGAGGTCGTTCATGCGGTTGAGCGTTTTTAAAAACGTCGATTTGCCGCAGCCGGACGGTCCTATCAACGCTGTGATTTGCTTTTCGGGAATATCCATATTTATATTTTTAAGCGCCTGATGCGCGTTGTACCACAAATCGAGCCTTTGCGCCCTTAAAATATCAGCCATTTTCCTTCCTCCTGAGTTTTTTCGCCGCGAGCTTTGCCGCGAGGTTTATGATAAGCGTCAGTATAAGCAGTATCGCCGCGATGGAAAACGCTATGTCAAACTCGCCGCGCTCCTTCGCGTACATATACAGCGCGACCGTGAGCGTCGAGCCCGCTTTGCCGGGCATTACGCTTTCCCAGATACCGAGTATTTCATTCGCCATACCCGCCGTAAAAAGCAACGCCGCGCTCTCGCCGACGATCCTTCCGACAGACAAAATGCAGCCCGTCACGATTCCGTCTATCGCCGACGGCAGCACCGTTGTGCGTATCATATGCCACTTTCCCGCGCCCAAGCCGAGCGCGCCCTCGCGGTAGCCGTTCGGCACGGTTTTAAGGCTCTCCTGCGTCGTTTTTATGATAGTCGGCAGCGTCATTATAACGAGCGTCAGCGCGCCCGCGATAAGGCTTGTGCCGAGCGAGAAAAACTGCACGAATATCAACATTCCGACAAGTCCGTATATGATCGACGGAATGCCCGACAGCGTTTCCGTCGCAAGCTCTATTATCCGCACGATCCGCTTGTTTCTCGCGTACTCGTTAAGGTAAACCGCCGCGCCCACGCCTATCGGCAGCACGATTACAAGCGTTACGATTATGATGTAGAGCGTATTTAAAATATTCGGCAAAATTCCTATCGTGTCGTTTATAAGGCTCGGCTTGGACGTGAGTAGTCCGAACGTTATATGCGGTATGCCGCGCGCGAGAATGTAGCCGATTATCCCCAAAAGCATAAGGCACATCAGCCCCGCGCAGACGTACACAAGCGCGTTTAATACCGCGATCTCGATCCTGCGTCTTTTCGATATTCCGCTATTCATCGCTCTCACCCCGCTTTACGACGAAATTCAGTATAAGATTTATTATCATAATGAACACGAACAGCACGAGCGCAATCGAGAACAGCGCCTGTCTTTGCAGTCCCGACGAGTACGACATCTCGCTCGCGACCGCCGTTGTAAGAAAGCGCACGCTTTGGAAAAGACTGGGCATATTCGCGACGTTTCCCGCGACCATCATGACCGCCATAGCTTCGCCTATCGCCCTGCCTATGCCGAGCACTACGGCGGTGAGTATTCCGCTTTTCGCGGCGGGTACGACCACCTTGAAAACCGTTTCCGTTTTTGTCGCGCCGAGCGCAAGTGACGCTTCCTCGTACTCCTTCGGCACGGCTTTTATCGCCGTTTCCGATACGGAGATCACCGACGGCAAAATCATTACCGCGAGTACGATAATCGCCGAAAACAGGTTCGCGCCGTCGGGAAGATCGAAAACCTTGCGCACGAGCGGGACTATGATTATCATGCCCAATAAGCCGTATACCACCGACGGTATGCCCGACAGCAGATCCACCGCTGTCCGCACGATCCCCGCGCTTTTGCCGCCCGACATTTTCGCGAGATACACCGCGCACATAAGCCCTATCGGCACGCCTATCACGATCGCGCCCGCCGTTCCGTAGACGGAGGTCAATATGAACGGCAGTATACCGTACTGCGGCTCTGCGGCGGTTGAAGCCCAAACTCCGCCGAAAAGGAAATCCGTTATTCCGATCTCGCCTATCGCCGGAATGCCGCTTATCACGAGGAACACCGTTATCACCAGCACAAACGCGACCGCTAAAAATCCGCAGAATGTAAACACGGCGTTCATCGCCTTTTCAATCGTATCAGTTGTCTTTTTCAGATTTTTCACGGCGCGTCACCTCTTGACCGGCACCGCGCCCGCTTTTTCGATCATCTCGTCAGCCGCCGCGCTCGACGCGTAATCCATAAACGATTGCGCCGCTTCGGATAATTCCTTGTTTTTCGGAGTAACGAACACAAAATCGCGCTGAATTTTATACGTTCCGTTCTGTATCGTTTCCGTTGACGGTGTCACGCCCTCGACCGACAGCAGCTTCACGCTGTCCTTTACCGACGCGAGCGACGCGTAGCCTATCGCGTTCGGGTTTGTCGAAACGGTCTGAACAACGTCGCCGGTCGAGGTAAGCTCCTGCGTGTATTTGCACATATCCTCCGTTCCCGTTATCGACTCAAATCCGTCGCGCGTACCCGAAGCCGCCTCGCGCCCTATCAAAACCACCGGCGCGTCCGAGCCGCCGACCTCGCTCCAATTCGCAATTTCGCCCTTGTAGAGCTTCCCTATCTGCCCGATAGTCAGATCCGACACGGGATTCTGCGGATTTACGATCATCGCGATCCCGTCGATTGCGATCACTTCAGCGTCAAGAGCTTCCGCCTCCTCCGGCTTCAAATCGCGGCTCGAAAGCCCGATGTCGCACCGCCCCTCCGACACCGCCTGTATACCCGCGCCCGAGCCTGTCGGGTTATATGTGATCTTCGTACCGCCGTTTTCAGCCATATACGCCTCGCTCAAGTAGCCTATAACCTTCTCCATCGAGGTCGAGCCGTCCGTCGATACCGTCTGCGCCGTACTGTCCGCAGTCCTTCCGCACCCCGCAAGAGCCGCCGCTGATATGCCTACGGCAAGCAGCGCTGCAATAATTTTTTTCATTAAAATCACCTTCCGAAAATTATTGTATCTTTGATACGATTTAATATTAACATAGGTGATGTTAATTCCGAAAGTGCGGTTGTGTTAATTGTATGTTAATATTTTTGTGTAGAAAGTTTTGACCTCGTTTTTGAGGATAGGAATACAAACAAGGGGTATGTCGATTTTGGCGTTTTTTCCGCTTATAGATGTGGACATTATATGTAAAGAAAAAGCATATCGCCATTCAAGCGATATGCCGTTTCTCGTACCCTGTCCGACAGCCTGTCATAAAATTATTGATTATACTGTCTTATGTCATGCCATCGGGGGAAGTGCCGTTTTTTATGTAATGTGTTTTTGCCGCCGCCTTGCAATTTCCGCCGGAGTGATGTATAATACCCGGGAAGGGGGAATTTTTGTGAAAAGATTTACTTTAGGCTTTATCATCGGCGGCGTTATCTGCTCCGCGCTGACGGGGTTTGCGGTAGAGTACGCCGTAACGGCAAATCCGTTTCCGATTAAAGTTGACGGCGTTTCTAAGTCAATCGAAGGATATAACATAAACGACAGCACATATTTCAAGCTCCGCGATATTGCCGATGCGGTGGGCGGTTTTACGGTAGGTTTTGTGAATAACACAATTACTATCAGTACACAAGCCGAGCCTACCGAACAGGCAAACGACGACGAGCCTATCACGATCCACGAGGGCGAAGTATCGCAGAGACGTTTCGCAAGAGAGGGCGACACCGTTATAAAGGCGGACGGTACGGCGGTAGTGCTGAAAAAAGGGCCGCACGGCGTGCTTGGCGAAGGTCAGGGCGTTGCGCCGGACTTGGGCGTTACGGTAACGGGTGTCGGTAATACCACAGTTACAATGAGAAATGTAACAAATTCTGTATTTTCAGGCGATGTAGGAGACCAAGTTGATTCGGTAGGAGAACGTATCAATAATCAACCCTATTATGTAAATCAGATAACAGGTGAAGGACATTGGGGTTCAGAATGGATGGCTATGACATCAATGCCGACAGAACCCGGAGAATTCGCAGACCAATTATCGGAAGATAAAAATTGGATTTGGAATAATGTAATTCATGGTTGGACGACAATATATACTCAAGATTATAGTGGAGAGGTTGCTGCGATTCTTGAAGTTAATGGTTTAAACTAAGACATTCCCTATAAAATCTATTAAGCCTCCGTACGGGCGACCTTCACGGCCGCTCGTTTTGTTTTGCGCGCTGCGGGCAAACACGGTTTTATGAAATAAAAAAAGTCGGCGCGAACGTTGCGACGTTCGCGCCGACGTGGTGGAGATGAGGGGAATCGAACCCCTGACCTCTTGAATGCCATTCAAGCGCTCTCCCGGCTGAGCTACACCCCCGATTAAATTAAAGCCGCCGCATCTGCGGCGGCTATGGCAGGGGCAGAAGGACTTGAACCCTCGGCACGCGGTTTTGGAGACCGCTGCTCTACCGACTGAGCTATACCCCTAAAATCAACTGCCCCACTATTTTACTACATTCATTTTCAAAAGTCAAGCATTTTCTCGACAAAACGGGATATTTTTATAAATAAGAATACCGCACAGGGTATTGACAAGCACGATAGGCTATCATATAACAATTACAGAAAAGGACGCCGCTTTAAAGCATATATTCCCAATGAAATATGTATAACCGTTCTCCTGCTGCTATAATTAAATCTTCTCTAACCAAAACTCATTGTCAGAATATTTATATTGTATAAGTTTTATTGGCTTTTTCTCTATTTCTTTACGATCATTTACATAGGCGATCACATCCTGATCAAATGACTTGGCAATCGCAGTAGTTCTAATCATATTCAAATCTCCGGAAACCTTTTTCTGAAGAAACCAGGACTCATAATTAATAAGCTGCGAAAGTGCATCTCTATCAAATTTATCTTTTTTCACTTCTATTATATCATAAGATATAATCTCATGGCTATCCGGATTTTCAAACATAAGTAATATATCTATTTCTTTGCTCAAATTTACCGGCACATAGCAAAGAAAGTCGGAATAATTGCCAAATAAATTTGAATATTTTTTCTTTGAGAATGCATCGTTTAAATAAGCCATGACAGTATATTCATATTTTATCTTATTTGTTTCAACGTGCAGGCTTTCTATAACATTATTCCTATGAAATGGCGAAGGTTCAGCAATAACTCCTTTTTCAAGAGTAAAAGGATTGATCTTCATATATTCATTTAATAAAATCTGAAATTCATAATTTGAAATGGAAAACATAGCGTTTGAACTATTGCCGCGTTGCAGTGTCCATGTCCATATTTTCCCTGTATTCCTTAAATCATTTATATCGCTTAATTTTAGACTGTTCTTAAAACTAAACTTAGAATATTTAATTCTGCAACGAAATGGATAAGTTTTGTCATCCCAAATTTTTGACTCTTCATAGTATGGTTCCCCATCAGCTTGCCACACACCCCTTAATTCTTTTGTACCCGTGATATACATTAGGATGTAATCATCTTCTTTAATGCAAGCAAGACGAGAAAGCAGCCCATCGCTTACGCTATCATGCTGATTAGTATTTTTTGCTTCTGGAAGTCCGACAATGCCTTTCTTGATGCATATTTGATAATTATCCTCATTTAAGACAAAAATATGTACTGCCATATTTGCTCCGCCTTTCATATTATCTTTGTATAATTTATTATACAACAACTCTCAATAACTTTCAATATTTAATATGTAAAATCTCCAAATACTCCTCCAGGCACAGACCGTGCTTATATATTTCCTCAGCGGCGGATTGTCCGACATATCTGAAATGCCACGGCTCGTTGCTTATGCCGGTTATGCCGACCTTATCGGGCGGATAACGGCGGATAAAGCCGTACTTGTGCGCGTTTGACTTGAGCCAGTTCCACACGATGTCGGGCGATTGAACCGACGCATCGGCGCTCGTAATATCGACCGCAAGCCCAGCCTGATGCTCACTTGTGCCGGGTAGAGCCGCCCATGTTTTCGCGGCTTCGAGCGCGTCGTCGGGTGAGTAGCCCCGGCGTATAAATTCCTCTTTCTTCTGATCAAGTTCGGCCTGCTGCTCCTTTGCCGTCCTGTACGACGAGGATATTGACGGCAAAATCCCCTGACTTCTCGCGTCGTCAAACATTTTCTGTAAATGCGGATAAACGCGGCTGTCGATCTTGTGACCGTTCGCGAGCGAGGTCAATTCCACACTGAAATTGTCGGGCAGCGGATTGTCGGCGTTTATGAGCATCAGCTGCCAGCCGTCGTCCTCGGACGAAACGGCGTTCTTATCTATCGGATCGGTAAGCAGCGATATTTCCGTTTTAATACGCCCGAGCGCGCCAATGTCAATCAGCTTCATTACCGTAAGCGTCACCATGACCGCAAGGCATACAATGATTACAGCCGCGCCAGCGCAGCCCGGTTTACGTTTATGCTTCATAATATCCGCCCCCAAAATAAAAAAGTCTTTATTCTGATTATAAAGAATAAAGACCTTTAATACTTTAATATTAAATTGAAAATTTCCTAAGAAAATATTAAGATTTTCATCGGGCGGGTATGCGTACGGTAAACGTTGTGATTTCGTTTTCGCTTTCGGCTGTAATCACGCCGCCGTGCAGCGTCACAATTTCCTTCGCTATCGCAAGACCGAGTCCCGCGCCGCCGGTGTTAGTTCCGCGCGCGTCGTCGGCTCTGAAAAACTTTTCAAATACCGCTTTCAGCTTTTCCTTCGGAATTGTTCTGCCTTTGCTGCTTACCGAAATAACGATATTTTCATCGGCTTTCGCGGCGCTGATTGTGATTGCCGTGTCGGGATAGCTGTACGACACGGCGTTGCGCAGAATATTTGCGAACACGCGCGCGAGCTTTTCCGCGTCAACATTGCCCGATAAATTTTCGTCAGCGTTAAGCTCTATGCTGTTGCCGTGCCGTTTCAGGACGGGGTAAAACTCGTCCGTCAGCTGCAGCAGCATATAATAAATATCGGTGCCGCGCTTGTCCAACGTTATTTCCTGCAGATTGTATTTCGTTATCTCGAAAAACTCGTTTATGAGCTTTTCAAGCTGCAGCGATTTGTCGAGCGTTATGTCGAGATACGCGTCCGCCTTGTCCTTCGGCATGTCGGGCGACTCCTTTAAGAGGCTGATATAGCCTATAACGGACGTTAACGGCGTGTGAATGTCGTGGGCAAGGTATGTGATCAAATCGTTTTTCCGCTGCTCCGCCTCGTCCGCCGCGCGTTTTCTTTGGCGCAGTGTGCGCTTTACGGTGTTCAGCGTGTTTTCGGTCGCCGACATTTCCTGCGGCAGGAGGATTTTGTTGTCGTCCTCAACCAAAAGCGCGTCTATGCCCTTGTTTATCGACGTGAAATACTTCGTGAACCAGTTAAGGAAAAACCGCAGCATTACAAGGAATATTACCGCAACAGCGACGATCCACACGATCTCCGTAAGGTTGCGGAACCAATGCTGATAAATCCCCTCCGCCGTATTGCGGTCCATGCCTAATCGCAGCAAAACACGCAGCGTAAAATCCCAGCCGCGGTTTTTCCACAAAAGCTCGTACAGCGCGAAAACAATCGCTATCGCGGCGGCTGTCAGAATGAAAAACCGCGCGTAAATTTTCGATTTCAGATTTGAGTATTCCGACCTATCCTTACTTGTCAATTTTATACCCCACTCCCCATATGGTTTTTATGATCGGCGCGCCGCCCATTTTCTCACGCAAATGGCGGATGTGAACGGTGATCGTGTTGCTGCTCTTGCTGTAATACTCGTCCTTCCATATCCTGTGGAACAGTTCCTCCGAGCTTACCGCGCTGCCCTTGTTTTCCAAGAGGATTTGAAGTATTGAAAATTCCGTCGGCGTTAGCGCGAGCGGTTTTTCGTTCAAGAAGCACTCGTGCGTTTTTATGTTCATTGTTAAACCCGAATGTGTAAGGACAGCCTCATCATCGTTGTTTGAAACTGCGGTATTGTATTTTTTGTACCGCCGAAGCTGCGCCTTTATTCTCGCGACCAGTTCGAGCGGCTTAAACGGCTTTGTGATATAGTCGTCCGCGCCGAGCGTCAAGCCCGTGATTTTGTCGGTTTCCTCGTTTTTCGCGGTGAGCATAATAATAGGGTAGTTGTATTTTTCGCGGATTTTCTGGCACAGCGTAAAGCCGTTTATATCCGGCAGCATTATATCGAGAACGGCAAGGTCAAACTTTGTGGCACTAATGCTGTCAAGAGCGCCGATCGCGGAGTAAAACTTAAACACCTCGCAGTTTTCGTTTTTCAGATACAGTTCGATCAAATCCGCTATTTCCTTTTCGTCGTCTATTATAAGTATCTTTTCCGCCATGCGCGCCGCTCCTTTTTCATTTGCTGAAATTATTATATACGCATATACGGGTAACGTCAAGGCGGAATGGAAAATATTACTTAAGGACGGTGATAATTGACATATAAAAACGAATATGCTATACTAATGTTGGATATAACTGTAACATTGGGAGGGATGCAACGATGAATTACAAAATAAACATGCTTTGGGACAGCGAAGCCGGCGTCTGGGTAGCGACAAGCGATGATATTCCCGGTCTGGTATTGGAGAGCGGATCATTTGACGCTTTGCTCGAACGCGTAAGATTTGCCGCGCCGGAGCTTCTCAAAATGAATAACAGCAAACAGCCGCTCACTCTATCATTTGTATCGGAACGGCAAGAAAGGATTGCTGTTTGATGGCTGAGTACGAAAAGAAAGTAAGAGAACTGCTTAAACAGTACGAATGTAAGTTTGTAAGACGCGGCAAAGGTGATCACGATATATGGTATAGTCCCATTACCAAGCGTCATGTCACGGTAGATACAAAGATAAAATCGCGTCATACGGCAAACGCAATATTAAAGCAGAGCGGAATAGATAAGAAATTTTAATTAAGTTATTCGTTATATAAATCTGCAATGGTTCACCGATTTAATAATAAAATCCCCGAATTTATTGTTTTCGGGGATTTTTGCTGTTATGATTAAATATTTTCCGTCCGGCTGCATTGTCTCAAAATCTTCTACATTTCCGCGCAGAATTTTTCCACCGCCTGCGGAAGAATTATCCATTCCGCCTGCTCCATTACGCGCTTTTGCAGGATTTCGGGCGTGTCGCCGTCCTGTACCTCGACCGCCTTTTGCATAAGAATTTTTCCCCCGTCAACGACCTCGTTCACAAGATGCACCGTCGCGCCGGTCACCTTTACGCCGTAGTCGAGCGCGGCCCTATGCGGCTTTAGCCCGTACATTCCCTCGCCGCAGAACGACGGTATCAGGGACGGGTGTATGTTTATTATTCTGCCCGAGTATTCCTTTAACAGCTCGCCGCCGAAAATTGCGAGAAAACCCGCGAGTACCACAACGTCAACGCGCATTTCCTTCATGTACGCGCAGATTTGGCGGCTGAACTCATCAATGTCGCCGCCGCAGTCGGCGTTTTTGCGGATTATTTTTGTCGGTATTCCGGCGTTTTGGGCGCGCGTCAAGCCGTACGCGGACGCGCTGTTTGAGCATACGCATACTATTCCGCCGCTTTTTAAGACGCCGCTTTTCTGCGCGTCAATGAGCGCCTGCAGGTTTGTGCCGCCGCCGGAAATAAGTACTCCTATTCGTTTCATTTTGTCCTCCTTACTGTTAGCCTCCCTTGTCAAAGGGAGGTGGCATTTGCGAAGCAAATGACGGAGGGATTCATTTTAATACTGTATTAACAATATTCTCTATGTATTGACATGTTCCCTCAAAATTTGTGTTTATTTCATTATTCGGTATGCGAATAACAATTAAATCTCTGCTTTTTAACTTTTCCGTCCTTATTTTATCATACCGCATTCCATGTTCTTCATAATGCTGTGATCCGTCAAGCTCAATTACAACTCCGGCTTTAGCGCAATAAAAATCGACAATATAATTATCTATTACCTTTTGCCTTATAAAGCGTACGGGAAAATTCCTTAAAAAATCATACCACAAATGCTTCTCTTCTTTTGTCATATTCTTTCTGAGACTTTTTGCACGGTCTGTTAATTGCGGATTATGCTTGTAATTCATAATGAATCCCTCCACCGCCTTCGGCGGTCCCCCTCCCTTTGACAAGGGAGGCTTTCCGCATTACACGATTTCAACGCCGGTTTCGCCTTTGGTGAGTTCGCCTATGATATATGCGGTTTCGCCCGCGTCGGTCAGGCACTTTACCGCCGCGTCAGCCTTGTCCGCGTCAACGGCGACGATCATACCGATACCCATATTAAACGTATTGTACATATCGCGCTCGGGGATATTACCCTTTTCCCGCATTAACTCAAATACCGGCAGCACCTTCCATGTTCCCTTGTGAATTACCGCCTTCAAGCCCTCGGGGAGCATTCGCGGCACGTTTTCGATAAAGCCGCCGCCTGTGATGTGCGACACGGTGTTTATGCCTACCTCATCGATCAGCTTTAACAGCGGCTTTACGTAAATCTTCGTCGGCGTTAAAAGCTCCTCGCCTATCGTTTTGCCGAGCTTGTCGGAATAGGTATTAAGCGTTTCCTTCGCGTCCGCGTCGTTCAAGCCGAACAGCTTTCTTACCAATGAATAGCCGTTCGAGTGGATACCGCTCGACGCTATGCCGATAAGCTTATCGCCGGCCTTTGCGTTCGCGCCGTCAGTGATTTTGCTTTTCTCGACCACGCCCACGGAAAATCCCGCGAGGTCGTACTCGTCAACGGGATAAAATCCCGGCATCTCCGCGGTCTCGCCGCCCACGAGCGCGCAGCCCGCCTTTACGCAGCCGTCCGCCACGCCCTTTACGATCTGGGCGATTTTTTCGGGAACGTTCTTCCCCACCGCCAGATAATCGAGGAAAAACAGCGGTTTCGCGCCCGAGCAGGCAACGTCGTTCACGCACATCGCAACGCAGTCCTGACCTATCGTGTCGTGCTTGTCCATCAGAAACGCGATTCTAAGCTTCGTTCCCACGCCGTCCGTACCCGACACAAGCACGGGATTTTCGTAATTTTTCGGCATTTCAAACAAGCCGCCGAAGCCGCCTATTCCGCCGATAACTCCCTCTATCGCGGTGCGCTTTACGTCGTCCTTGATAAGCCTAACCGATTCGTAGCCCGCCTCAACGTCTACGCCCGCCTGTTTGTATGCATTTTCACTCATAATTTTATCTCCTTTATTTCAAATTGTGTTTTATCGGTGTAAATGCGAGCGACCGTGAAAGTCGCCCCTACGTAAGGCCCCCTTGTCAAAGGGGGCTGTCAGCGTAGCTGACTGGGGGATTCCTTTTCCTATTTTCATAATGAATCCCTCCACCGCCTTCGGCGGTCCCCCTCCCTTTAACAAGGGAGGCTTACTTCGCATAACTCCAAAATTACATCTCCGCGACTGCTTGTTTGATTTTCGCGTCCTTTTTCGCCACGCCGTCAGCCATTTTTACCTTTGCGGCTTTGAGCGCGTCCTTCAGGTAATCGTATTTGAGCGACAAAATCTGCGCCGCGAGTATCGCCGCGTTTGTGCCGTTGTCAAGACCGACGGTCGCCACGGGTATGCCCGGCGGCATCTGTACCGTCGCCAAAAGCGCGTCCAGGCCCTCGAGCGTGGACTTTATCGGTATGCCGATAACCGGCACAACGGTATGCGCCGCGATCACGCCAGCGAGGTGCGCCGCCATTCCGGCCGCGCAGATGATTACCTCTATACCGTTTTGCTCCGCCGATTTCGCGAACTGAGCCGCCTTGTCGGGCGTGCGGTGCGCGCTTATTACGTTTACGTCGATTTCAATGTCAAATTCCTTCAATTTCGATACGCAGCCCTTGAGCTTTTCAAAGTCCGAGTCCGAACCCATGATTAACGCTGCCTTTGGTTTTGTCATATGTCATTACCTCCGTTTTTTGTTATAATTATAGTATCAAAATTCCGCGCGGTTGTCAATATAAAGCCGTAAAACATCAACTTTCCGCGCTGTTTCAAAAAATTTACAAAAAACACTTGACAAACGGAAAAAAGGTGCTATAATGTAAAACATAGTAATTCGATAGGAAAAGGAAGAATTACGGAAAGGGTGACGAAACATGCTAACACAGCGGCTGAAAAACATTAAGGACGACCGAATGTGCCGATGTTGAATTTCAAGGATAAAAGGGCTAAACATAAAATATAATGAAGAAAGCGGGTAATAACCATGTCAAATAAAAATTACAGATTTGAAACTTTACAGCTTCACGTAGGTCAGGAGAGCGCGGACGCGGTAACGGACGCAAGAGCCGTTCCCATTTACGCGTCAACGTCATACGTGTTCCACAACTCACAGCACGCCGCCGACCGTTTCGGTCTGCGCGACGCGGGCAACATCTACGGCAGACTTACAAACCCCACACAGGACATATTCGAGCAGAGAATCGCGGCACTCGAGGGCGGCGTTGCGGCGCTCGCTACAGCGTCGGGCGCGGCTGCTATCACATACGCGATACAGGCGCTCGCGCAGGACGGCGGTCACATCGTCGCGTCAAAGACGATCTACGGCGGCACGTACAACCTTTTCGAGCATACTCTCCCCCACTACGGCATAACGACGACGTTCGTTGATCCGTATGAGGAAAACGCGTTCGAGAACGCAATCCGGGACAACACAAAGGCGATATTTATAGAAACGCTCGGCAACCCCCATTCAAACATAATCGACATTGAGGCGGTTGCGAAAATCGCGCACGCGCACAATCTTCCGCTCGTTATCGACAACACGTTCGCAACTCCTTACCTCGTAAGACCTATCGAGTACGGCGCGGACATAGTCGTACACAGCGCGACGAAGTTCATCGGCGGTCACGGCACTGCGATAGGCGGCGTTATCGTTGACAGCGGCAAATTTGACTGGTCAGCGTCGGGCAAGTTCCCGCAGTTCGTTGAGCCGAACCCGTCTTATCACGGCGTAAGCTTTACGGCGGCGGTCGGCGCGGCGGCGTTTGTGACGTACATAAGAGCGATACTGCTTCGCAACACCGGCGCGACGCTCTCACCGTTCCACGCGTTTATATTCCTTCAGGGACTTGAAACGCTGTCGCTCAGGGTTGAGCGTCACGTGGAAAACGCGCTTAAAATCGTTGAATATCTTAACAGCCACCCGCAGGTCGAGGCGGTGCACCACCCTTCACTCCCGACAGAGGAAGGTCATGAGTTCTATAAAAAGTACCTTCCGAACGGCGGCGGCAGCATATTCACGTTCGAGATCAAGGGCGACGCGGCGAAGGCTCAGAAGTTTATCGACAATCTTGAGATTTTCTCGCTGCTCGCCAATGTCGCGGACGTTAAATCGCTCGTGATACACCCCGCGACGACCACACATTCGCAATGCACCGAGGCGGAGCTTCTCGAGCAGGGCATAAAGCCGAACACAATAAGACTTTCAATCGGTACGGAAAACGTAAACGACCTTATCGAAGCCCTTGACGATGCGTTCAAAGCAGTGGTATAATAATTGCAGCAACATCAAAGAAGGGATGATAGCAATGAAGAACAAAACGGTATTTATCGCGCGGTGCGCGGTACTCGCGGCTCTCGCGTGCGTGCTGACGATATTTCCGAAGGTGCCTATAGGCGAGGGTTACGTGCATTTCGGCGACTGCGTTATCTACGCGGCGGCGCTCGTTATGGGGCCGATTGCGGGAGCGGCTGTCGGCGCGGTAGGCCACAGCCTGGCGGATCTTATTTCGGGATTCCCGATCTACTGTATACCGACGCTCGTAATAAAGGGAATACTCGGATTTACGATAGGTAAGATCCTGCACGAAAAGCAGAGCGTAAAGCGGTACATACTCGCGGCGGCAGCGTCGCTCGTGATAGTGACGGGCGGATATTTCATAGCCGAGTTCCCGATTTTCGGAATGGCGCAGGCGCTTGTGTCGCTCGTGTCGTCGCCGATACAGTGGGCGATGAGCATGGTTGCGTCGGCTGTTATAATCCCCGTGCTTATCAAAAACAGGAACAGATTGAATTTTTAGGAAAGAAGGAAAATATAATGTCAAAAATATATAAGGCGATAACGGAGCTTGTCGGCAACACGCCGCTGTTGGAGCTTACCAATTACGAGAGTGCAAACAATTTGGAGGCAACTGTTCTGGCAAAGCTGGAGTATTTCAATCCGGCGGGCAGTGTAAAGGACAGAATTGCGATAGCTATGGTGGACGACGCGGAGAAAACGGGTAAGCTCAAAAAGGGCAGCGTAATAATCGAGCCGACCTCGGGTAACACCGGTATAGGTCTCGCGTCCGTCGCGGCGGCGCGCGGTTACAGAATAATAATCACGATGCCCGAAACGATGAGTGTTGAGAGAAGAAATCTTTTGAAGGCATACGGTGCGGAGCTTGTTCTTACCGACGGCGCGCAGGGTATGAAGGGTGCGATAGCGAAGGCGCACGAGCTTGCCGCGGAGATAGAAGGCAGCTTTATACCGAGCCAGTTCACAAACCCGGCGAACCCTGCCTACCACAAGGCGACTACAGGCCCCGAGATATGGAACGATACAGACGGCACGGTCGATATATTCGTTGCGGGCGTCGGCACGGGCGGCACGCTGTCGGGCGTGGGCGAGTATTTGAAGTCGAAAAAGCCCGAGGTTAAGATCGTCGCGGTTGAACCGGCATCATCGCCGGTACTGTCCGAGGGCAGAGCCGGAGCGCATAAGATACAGGGTATCGGCGCGGGCTTCGTTCCCGAAACGCTCAACACCGACATTTACGACGAGATTATAAGAGTCGAAAACGACGACGCGTTCGCGAAGGGTAAGGAAATCGCGAGAACGGAGGGTATGCTTGTGGGTATTTCCTCCGGCGCGGCGGTATGGGCTGCGACCGAGCTTGCGAAGCGTCCCGAAAATAAGGGTAAAACAATCGTCGCACTCCTGCCCGACACCGGCGAGAGATACCTCTCAACACCGATGTTCGCGGACTGATTGAATAAGAGCGGCAAAAGAGCGTATCGTATGGCGGTGTGAGATAAAACAGTAATTTTATGGTCATAAACGGAGCAGTTTCTGCTCCGTTTTATACTTTAATCATCATAAATGACATTTAACTCCATGCCTATTTTCTTGTACCATTCAACCGCATCGGTCAGCAATTCTATCAATATATCTTTTTGTTTTTTTAAATCTTTGGGCAGGCAATTTATGCCTTCAATATAAATAGTCGCGGGAATTTCAATATCCCATGTAATACAATCCCAAATAGCGTCCATATTCCTTCCGCAATATTCAGGAAAACGAAGACCGTCTTTTAATTCTTGATATAATGAATACAAGGTTTTTACATTTCTTAAATTTACCGTATAATTCGTCATAGTTCCCTCCTATTAAACCGTCTATTGTGGCGGTACCCGCCTTTATACATAATAACACAATCAGTGTACAATTGCAATTGGGATGTACTTCTCCTGGCATAGGATACGGCGGATTATTTTTGTGGAATATTCGTCCGCTCATTTCGGCGCAATACGCACATGTGAACGGTCCGAAATTAGTCTGCCATCTCGTCCATTGATAGCTTTCCGACACAACAGGTGAAAACCCGTCTATACCCAACATTTTTAAGGTTATAATTGTCATTTTAAGCGTTGAGTCTAATTCCATATCAAATTCCTTTCTTTAGTAATATTACAAGTAACTATCTTTTTTAGATATTATGCCATAAAATTAATGATCTGTCAAGAATAAACTATCTTATAAAGACACACAATCCTACCGTAGCGCGGGCTGTGTATGCTCCCGCAGATACGCCTGTCTGTGCTCCGGCAGATACGCGAGCCGCTTTTCCGTTTCGGCTCTCGCGCGGTACGTACGCTGGAAATTGCTCGCCACGACGCTGTTCACCGTCGCTTCGTCCATCAGCGCCCAGTCGTGAAGCTGGCGCGCGTCGCCGATCACGCGCTTGATACGCTCCGGCAGCTTTTCATACTCCTTACTGCAGTTGTACGCGCTGTTGCCTATCGCCTTGCTCACGCACGCCCACGCCTCAAGCTCCGACATTTCCTCATCGCCGCCCAGCAGCAGGTCGAGCTTTTCGTTTATTTCCGCTATCGTCGGCGGAAATTTGTTCGTCGAGATAACCGCGTCCACCGCCTGCAGCATCGTGCTGTAGTCAACGTTCTCATAATGCCTGTACCAAAGCCGCAGCGCCGCGACCTTGTCGGCTTCCGTCTGCTTTTCGTAAAAGCGCGGATATGCCGCGGTGATTATCGCCATTATCTGTACTGTTTCGTTTTTAGTCATAACGTCCTCCTTAAAAAATATCGTCCGCGTTTCCGTCAGCAACAAGGTTTAAGAAAAAATTAGTGCTTACGGGGGAACGCCTCTTACTCCCCTCACTCTTACTATTTTCTTTTACTGTATTTATCTTACTATCCTTGTAATTTGGCGGGATACCCTCTTGTAAATCCACGGGACACCCTCTTGTAAATTCGCGGGATACCCTCTTGTAATTCGGCGGGACACCCTCTTGTAAATCTGCGGGACACATAGGCTTAATATATCTTCGGTCAACGCATTTCGTTCCGTCGGCATAATGGAACGACCGCTGTATGTAGCCTGTTTTCACGAGCGTTTCAAGCCATTTGTTCACGGAGGACAGCGAGCAGCCCATAATTTCCGCGAGCGCCTTGTTTGACGCGAAGCAGCGCCCTTCGCCGTTCATCGCGAGCCGCACCGTCACGCCATACAATATCTTTTCGGGATACGACAGCCGCTTGTCGGACAGAACATCGTCGTAAACCTTGTAAAACCGCTCCTGCTTTTTCACTCTGTCACCTTCTTTTTATGATTTTCTTTGTATATATTGTATCATAAAAAGATATATTTGTCAAGTATTTTTTACGTTAAGTTGAATATTAAGACACAAAAATACGCCCCGTTTAGCATCGGCTTCCGAAGCGTGTATTGAAAGATTTTCCGCGTCAGTCAGCAGAGCGCTGCTCCGATTAAATTGAATTGTGTAATAAAAAATATCGCTTTCCGCGATAGATACAGTCGTTTGATAAATTGGGGTTTAACTACGTGAGGCCCCCTTGTCAAAGGGGGCTGTCGGCGGAGCCGACTGGGGGATTCCTTTTTGATTTCACAATGAATCCCTCCACCGCCTTCGGCGGTCCCCCTCCCTTTAACAAGGGAGGCTAACGGGCTGTCGGGGGCGCCGTCCCGTACGGAAGGCTCCCCTTGAGGGGAGCTGGCGGCGGAGCCGTCTGAGAGGTGGTTTTTCAAGACTAATTGCCACCTCTCCGTCATCGCTTCGCGACGACACCTCCCCTAATAGGGGAGGCTCACGAGATGCGCCGCCCACCGCCGCAAAAATTACAGTTCGCTTATAATATCGCTCATGTTATACATACCGGCGGGTTTGGTTGCGATAAACTTAGCCGCCTTAATCGCGCCGACGGCGAAAACCTCCTTGCTGTGGGCGCTGTGCTTAAGCTCTATAACCTCGTCCGTGCCGGCGAAAATAACCTCGTGGTCGCCGACGATCGTGCCGCCGCGTACGGCGTGCAGACCGATTTCCGTTTTTTTCCTCTTTCTCCGAACCGCGTGACGGTCATAGACATACTCGGCGGGGAAGGACAGCGTTTCGTCAATCGCGTCGGCAATCGCAAGAGCTGTGCCGGACGGAGCGTCGATTTTCTGGTTATGGTGACGCTCGACAATCTCAATATCAAAATTGCCCTCCAGAAGCTTAGCCGCCTTTTTCGCGAGGTCGATAAGCAGGTTGATACCGAGGCTCATATTCGCCGAAAAGAACACAGGAATTTCCTCCGACGCGTTCTTAAATTCAGCCTTCTGCTCATCGGTGTAACCAGTCGTCGCGAGGATAACGGGGAGTCTGCGCGATTTGCAGTACGTTAAAATGCCCGTGAGCGCCGAGGGGTGCGAAAAGTCAATCACAACGTCCGCGTCGCCCGTAAATTCGTTCGGATCGGTAAACACCGGGTACGCGTTCTCCTTCGCGTCGTTCACGTCGAAGCCCGCGACGATCTCACACTCGTCATCGGCGGCGGCAAGGCGCGATATGACCTGCCCCATTTTACCGTTACAGCCGTTCATTATTATTTTTATCATTGGACGTTTCTCCTTTTTACGCGAGCTTGATACCCGCCTCTGCCATTGATTTTGCGAGCTTAGCCTTATGCTCCGCCGTCATTTCGACGAGCGGCATACGCAGGTTGCCGGCGTTAAAGCCCATCATGTTGAGAGCCGTTTTTACCGGCACGGGATTTACCTCGATAAACAAATCGTTTATGAGCGTGAGCAGCTTGAGCTGCATATCTCTCGCCTTTTCAACATCGCCGTTAAAGAAGCTTTCGCACATTTCGTGCGTCTCCTTCGGCATTACGTTTGCCAGTACCGAAATAACGCCCTTGCCGCCGAGCGACAGCGCAGGAACTATCATATCGTCGTTGCCGGAGTATATGTAAAGCTCGGGTACTTCGGCGGCGACCTTCGCCATGTAGCTGATGTTGCCGCTCGCCTCCTTGACCGCGACAATGTTTTCCACCTTCGCAAGCTCCTTCAGCGTGTCTATGTTGAACGACATGCCCGTGCGCGACGGCACGTTGTAGAGAATAATCGGGATTTTAACGGCGTTCGCGATAGCCGTAAAATGCGCGATAAGTCCGTGCTGCGAGGTTTTGTTGTAGTACGGCGTTACGGAAAGTATAGCGTCCGCGCCGAGTTCCTCCGCTCTTTTCGTAAGCTCTATCGCGTGGCGCGTGTCGTTTGAGCCTGTGCCTGCGATTACGGGTATGCGGCCGTTTACCTTTTTAACGGTGTACTCGATAGCCGCGAGGTGTTCCTCGTCAGGCATCGTCGACGCTTCGCCGGTAGTGCCGCAGATTATGACCGCGTCTGTGCCGTTTTCAATGTTGAATTCAATAAGTCTGCCAAGCTCGTCATAGTTGGTCTTTTGACCGTCGAACGGCGTTATGATCGCAACGCCCGAGCCTGTGAACGGTAATGTTTTCATTTTATATCCTCCTATATCAATTTATTATGCTATGCGGGACGTCGGGGCGCCGTCCCCTACGTGAGGCCCCCTTGTCAAAGGGGGCTGTCACGCGTAGCGTGACTGGGGGATTCCTTTTCGATTTATTCAATGAATCCCTCCACCGCCTTCGGCGGTCCCCCTCCCTTTAACAAGGGAGGCTAATGAGATGCGCCGCCCGCCGTATGGCTCCCCTACTAGGGGAGCTGTCACGAAGTGACTGAGGGGTTTATGCGGGCGACCGCAAGGGTCGCCCCTACGGGAACGGGCTGTCGAGGGCGCCAGCCCCTACGCAAGGCTCCCCTTGAGGGGAGCTGTCGCCGTAGGCGACTGAGAGGTGGTTTTTTGAATTTTCGTTGCCACCTCTCCGTCATTGCTTCGCAATGCCACCTCCCCTCAAGGGGAGGCTCACGGGAAACCGCACCTTGTCTTAATCCATATATCCCTTAGCCGTCAGCAGCTCCGCCAGCAATACCGCGCCGCCGGCAGCGCCTCTTAATGTGTTATGGCTCATCGAAACCATTTTATAATCGTACTGGATCGACTCTCTGAGCCTGCCGCAGCTTATCGCCATGCCGCCGTCAATTTCGCGCGCCGTCTTTATCTGCGGCTGATCGGGGTTTTCGGCTTCGGTGTAAACGTGGATAAACTGCTTCGGCGCGTGCGGCAAATTTAACTCCTGCGGTACGCCCTTAAATTCACGCCACATATTCTCGATCTCCTCTACCGACGGTTTATTCACGCCGTCCTTGAACGAGAAGAATATCGCCGCCGTATGACCGTCCGAAACGGGTACGCGGTACGTCTGGCACTCTATCTGCAGCGCCGTTGACGGAACGATTTCGCCTCCCTCGATCTTGCCTAAAATCTTATTAGGCTCGACCTCCGACTTCATTTCCTCGCCGCCGATATACGGAATGAGGTTGTCAACCATTTCGGGCCACGTCTCAAACGTCTTGCCCGCGCCGGAAATCGCCTGATACGTCGTAACGAGCGCGTGGTCGATCGGGTATTTTTGATTTATGACCGCCATCGCCGGCAGATACGACTGAAGCGAGCAGTTCGACTTGACCGCCACAAATCCGCGCTTCGTGCCGAGCCTTTTTCTCTGCGCCGGAATGATCTCGATGTGCTGCGGATTTATCTCGGGGATAATCATCGGCACATCGGGGGTGTGTCTGTGCGCCGAGTTGTTTGAAACAACGGGACACTCCGCCTTGGCGTAACGTTCCTCGAGAGCCTTTATCTCATCCTTTTTCATATCGACCGCGCAGAACACAAAGTCCACCATCGACGCGATTTTCTCAACGTCGCCCGTAGCGTCCATTACCACCATATCCGCGACACTCGCGGGGATATCCTCCTTCATAGCCCACTTCGCGCCGACAGCGTCCTTATACGATTTGCCCGCGCTTCTGGGCGAAGCCGCGAGAACCTCTATCGTGTACCACGGGTGGTCGTGCAGAAGCGTTATGAACCGCTGACCTACCATGCCCGTAGCGCCTATAATACCTACCTTGTAATTGTCCTTCATTCTAAAACTCCCTTTTAATTTTTTAGTTAAAAAAGCAGCAGACTGAGCTGCTGCCATATTTTGCGTGGATTGTATCTGCAAAACGACGATAGCTCAACATTTTGCCGCCCAAGCGGCTCAAATGACAGTCATACCGCTCTTAACGGTATGCCCAGCGGGAAATACGCGCAGTCAATATTTCCGCTTCGGCGTTTTGTCCTTTCGGCTTTAATCGACGGCAGCTGCATGCCTCATAAAGCGTACTGATACGAAAACGCGCCTCTATCACTGCTTTTTTCTTTTCTATATAATACTATCACTATATGCGATACGTGTCAATATATTTTTCAAAATTTATTTTAAAAGCGCGAACTCCTGAACCCAGTACGTGCCGTGTTCGCCGCCGCGTCTTACGCTTATGCCCGTGGATTTGAATGCGGGATTCAGGATGTTTTGGCGGTGCGTGTCGCTGTTCATCCAGTCCTTTACCGCGTCAGCCGCGTTTTTCTGACCTGCCGCTATGTTCTCTCCGGCAAACCAGTATTCCGCGCCGGCAGCAGCAAGGCGTTCAAACGGGGATTTGCCGTCGGGGTTTACGTGGTCGAAAAATCCGCGCGAAATCATGTCGGCGCTGTGCGCGTCGGCCGCCTTTGTAAGATTTGTGTCGAGCGCGAGCGGATTAAGACCTTTTTTCGACCGCTCGGCATTCGTGAGAGCGAGGACTTCAAGCCGCGCGTTTTCAAGCAGCGCCTCCTCCGACGTTATCGTTACCGTACGAGCCTCTCCGTCCCACAATACGTCCGCGCCCGCCGCCTCCGACACGGCCCTGAGAGGCACGAGTATGCGGTCGCTCATAATTATCGGCGGCGTTATTAGCTCTGCGTCTTTTCCGTTTACGCGCATGATGTTGCTGTCCGTCACGACCGTGACCGTGAGACCGTCCTTTCGCGCCGTGCCTGTGTGCGCTTCGCCGTCCCAGCCGACCTCCATGCCGAGCGACTCGAATATTTTCCGAAACGGCACGAGCGCGGAATCGTCGCGTATTACGGGCGCAGCGTCAAATTCAAGGCGCGCGCCGTCAAGGTACACCCTTATATCATCCTCCGCGCGGCACACGGCGGGAAACGCCATGCTTATTACGACAGCCGCAAGCAGGATCTTCTTTTTCATTTTCATCACTTCCGCAGTCTATTATACAGTATTTTTGCCGAAATAACAATAGGGATTTAAAAAAGCGTTTCTCGGTGAAACGCTTTTATTTTATATAAATTATGTAAAAATATATTATGCTTCCTCGGTGATTTCTGGCTCATCTTCTATCGCGTCGTACGCAGCCAAAACTCTGCTTTCAAGCATCGTACGCATGTCACTGTTGATAGGATGAGCAATGTCTCTGTATTCTCCGTCCGGAGTTCTTCTGCTAGGCATTGCCACAAATAACTTTTCGGGACCTTCAATAACCTTCACATCGTGAACTGCGAACGCATTGTCGAACGTTACGGAAGCAACCGCTTTCATCTTGCTTTCGCCGGTAACCTTCTTAATCCTGATATCTGTGATTTCCATGTGTTTCACCACCCTTCGACATATTTCTGCCTAAGTTTATGATACTGTAAAAATTGCGATTTGTCAAGCATTTTGCTGATATTTAGTCGTAAAATCAACAAAAAAGCCGTTTTTTGCGTTAATTTTCTAAAATTTGATAAAAGGGGTTTTCATTTGTGTTTTTCGGGTGTATAATAGATTTAATAGGTATTTTTAACGCATTGCATAAAGGAGTTTTTTTCATGGGCAGATTTATGTTGTCGGAGCTTCGCGAAAACGACGGGATACATTTTATAGGCATAGGCGGCATAAGCATGAGCGGTCTGGCGCAGATAGCCATTCGGGCGGGGTATAAGGTTACAGGCTCGGACTGGCACGAGAGCGCGATAACGGATAAGCTCGCCGACATGGGCGCGGACATTGTTTACGGCGTGGGCGCGGTAAACGACAGGGGCGTAAGGGACGCGGCTGTAGTCGTACACACGGCTGCGGCAAAGGAGGATAACCCCGAAATGGTTCTTGCGCACAGCTTAAACAAGCGCGTGATCGACCGCGCGGAATTTCTCGGCGCGGTGATGAAAAAGTACCACCACGCGGTGGGCGTTAGCGGCACGCACGGCAAAACCACCACCACCTCGATGCTCGCGCACGCGCTAATCGGCGCGGGGCTTGATCCCACAATAAGCGTCGGCGGTGAGCTTGACCTTATAGGCGGAAATATAAAGACGGGCCGCGATGATTATTTTGTCACCGAGGCTTGCGAATATACGAACAGCTTTTTGAAATTCTATCCCACGATCGCGCTTATCACGAATATCGAGGAGGATCACCTCGACTTTTTCACAGGCATAGATATGATAAAGGACAGCTTCCGTAAGTTCGCGTATCTTACAAAGGGCGTCGGCAGCGTTGTGGCTATGGGTGACGATGAGAACGTAAAGGACGCGTTAAAGGGCGCGGACGATCTCGATATTATCACCTACGGAATGTCGGAAAATAACGACTACTATCCTTCAAACATTGCGTACCACGCCGGTTTCCCGTCGTTCGACGTTATGAAAAACGGAGATAAGGTATGTCATATAAGCCTTAACGTACCGGGCGACCACAACATATTAAACGCAGTCGCAACCATAGCGGTGTGCGGACTGTCGGGCGTTGACGCGGAAAAGGCGGCAAGGGGAATAGAGACGTTCAAGGGTACGCACCGCCGGTTTGAAAAGAAAGGATTTCTAAACGGCGCGGTCGTGATCGACGATTACGCGCACCACCCGACCGAAATTGCCGCGACGCTCAGGGCGGCGAAGAAATTTCCGCACGACAGGATAGTGTGCGTGTTCCAGCCGCACACGTATTCGAGGACGCGGACGCTGTGGAAGGAGTTTACCGAGGCGTTTGACGACGCGGACGAACTCATATTAACGCACATATACGCGGCGCGCGAAAAGGACGACGGCGTTACGAAGCCCGAAAACCTCGCGGCGGAAATTAAAGCGCGAGGCGTGAACGCGTCGTATATCGACAGATTTGAGGACATCGCGAAGTACCTCAAGGAAAACGTCAAAGAGGGCGACATTGTGTTTACGATGGGCGCGGGCGACGTTGTAAATATAGATGAAATGATAGTTGAATAAAAAATTTAACCCCCTCGTTTAGCGAGGGGGTTGTTTTGTGTTTATTTGTTTTGACATTGTTTTGTGTTATGCGGTATGACCGCCTCGACAAATTCCTTATACGCCCAGTGCGATTTCGGAACGTCGGTAAACTCGTTCGGGAACCAGTCGGTGTTTTCGATAAACCGTCCGAGCGCGCGGTTCACAAGCGTTACCGTTTCCGCGCGCGACACAGGCTCGTCGGGACGGAACGTGCCGTCGCCGTAACCAGTTATTACTCCTTTCGCGCTCAGCGCCGCGATATAACCCTCCGCCCAGTGTCCTTTAATATCGGTGTACTGCGTGTTTTCAGCAGGAGCTTCGCCGAGATATGAGCAGATTATTTTCGCAAGCTCCGCGCGGGTAACAGGGTTGCCGGGACGGAACGTGCCGTCGGAATAGCCGCTGATATATTGTTTGTCGCTGAGGTAATTCAC
Source organism: uncultured Clostridia bacterium (assembly GCA_947624485.1). Taxonomy (GTDB): domain Bacteria; phylum Bacillota; class Clostridia; order UBA1381; family UBA1381; genus Hominilimicola. The sequence continues at coordinate 175,062 of CANQKM010000003.1, read as the reverse complement.
GTAATTTTTATACCACGCATCGTCCGCGACATCGGTAAATTCATGGCTTATTCTGTACGTGTGCGTGTCGTCAAAGCCGTCCGTGATACGCGCTGTGAGCGCCGCGGCTTCCGCGCGCGTAACAGGATTGTCGGGGCGGTACGTGCCGTCGCCGTAACCCGACATGTACGCCTGATGATCATATCCCGGGGGAGATACGGCGTTCACGCTCATTGTCGGTATGCGTATAATGCTCAAAGAATTTGCTTTTACGGGATAGTCGAAGCTGCCGCCTATACCCTCAAACTCACCCTCAACTGGAACAATATTGTCTTTGTTTTCAAGCGTGTTTACCGCGCCCGTATCGGCGGTCAGCGTGATTGTTTGCGCCTTTGCCGAGGTGTCAAAGCCCATTCCTCTCGGCGTGTCGATATTTATTTCAACCGTTGTGTCGGAATTTGTGGTGTTCACGATTTTCGCTATGATTTCACCCGTTTCAGAATCGTATGTACTCGACGCGTAAACGGGACCGTACTCCTTCGGTTTCGTGTACGAGCAGATAAACTCGCCGTTCAGGTACGCCTTGATCTCATAGTCGCTGACCTCGACCTTAACGTCGTACCACTCGCCGTCGTTTATATGCACGCCGCCGATATACGACTGCTCCGCGGCGTTGCCCACGTCCGCGCTTACGCCGTTTACTATATGCTGGATTTTCGCGGTGGTGTTGCCCCAGCCGCCGACGTTGACGCGGTAATAGTTCATGCCGTCCTCCGCCGCCACGCCTATCTGGAAGCCCTCGCCGCCGCCGTTTTTCTTTGCCTTAACGGTGAACGTGTAATCCCTGTCAGCCATTGACGGATTCGCCGCCGCCCAGTCGTTGTAGACCGTCGCGCCTGTGCTGTCCGAGGTCTGCGTAATAACGCCGTCGCTGCCTATTGTCCACTGGCCGATACCCGTTTGCCAGCCGTCGGGCGCAACGTCGATTTCGCCGCTGCCGCCCTCTATCGGTATATTCTGCTGTATGTGCGCGTCCTTAAACTCGTTCTGCGTACCCCACGAGCCGAGTACAACGCCGCCGCGGAGATAGTCCTCCGTCGGTATACCGCTCATTTCCACATCGGTCGGGAGCGTGTAGTCGCCGTGATTGTTTGAGAACAGCGACTGTACGTAATAATTCGGCGTGAGAACGTAATCGTCGTTCGTGAACCAAATCATGTTCGCCGCCGTCCACTGCGTATTGCCGTACTTCGCGAACATCGGCGCGTAGCTCGCCATGCGCACAACGTCGGCGTTACGCTCGAGTCCCGTCATAAACGCCGCCTCGCAGAGCGCGTTGTACCACGTGTTGCCCTTCGACGCGTACTCGCCCAGAAATACCTTTGAATTTGTGTCGCGGCGGTAATCGTCGTAGCGGTAAGCGTGCTGCCTGAACCAGTCCGCGCTCTCGTAGTAATGCTCGTCAACGCGGTCGGCAAGCTCGGTGTTCGCGTTTATCCAGTTCCACGCGAGGTCGTTGTTCGTGCCGCTCGACGCCGTGCCGGACGTTGTGACGAGGTTTATGTCGGGATATTTTTCGTGGATCTGCTTCGCGAACTCCGCATAACGCTCAAAATAAATGTCGCCGTACTGCTCGTTGCCGATGCCGATATATTTGAGGTCAAACGGCTCGCTGTGTCCCATTTCTTTTCTTAATTTCACCCACTCGTTGCTCTCGTCCGTGCCGTTCGCGAACGCTATCAAATCGAGCGCGTCGTCAATGTAGGGCTGCAGTTCGTCCATCGGTACAACGTGGTTCTCGTCCTCGTTGCCGCCCGAGCGAACCTGGCACGAAAGACCACAGTTTAATATCGGCACAGGCTCCATGCCAAGATCCTCGCACATTTGGAAATACTCATAAAATCCCAGGCCGTACGTCATCTGGTATGTGCCGTCCGTAGGACTCCAGATGCTTACCATTTCCTTACGCTCCGAAATATCGCCGACCGTGTCCTTCCAGTTCCACGCCGCGTCCATGGTATTGCCCTCAACGGCGCAGCCGCCGGGGAAACGCAGAAATTTCGGGTGCATGGCTTCGAGAGCCTCCATTAAATCCTTCCTGAGTCCGTGACCTTTGTACGTGTCCTCGGGTATAAGCGAGATCATGTCGAGGTCAACCGCTTCACCCGTATTTTTTACGGTGAGCTTCGCGTCGGACGCGTTTTCGGCAGCCGTTAAAGCAGCCGTTACCTCCTGCCAGTCCGAGCCGTCGGCTTTGACCTCGGCTGACGCGCCGCCTACGGAAACCGTCAGGTCAGCCTTTCCGCGCACTCTTGCGGAAAAGTTGTAAACGGCGTCCTTTTTAACGCTCATACCCATATATCCGTCATTCGTTATGCCCGCGCCCTTGCCGAGCGTGATATATGTCGGATTGTTTTCGTTCATCGGGTTTTCGGTGCTGATTTTCGCGTCGCCCGACGTTTCCCACGAGTACAAATTATCGCCGGCCGCAATCTCAAACGAGCGGTTCTGCACCATTTCGGCGTACAGGCCGCCGTCGGCGGAGCTGTTTATATCCTCGAAAAACAATCCCCACATCATGTCGGAAACGTCCTTCGACCTGTCGGACGCGTCAATGTTCACGGTGTACGGGCTTCCCGCCGTACCCGCGACGTAAACGGTGTATTCCGACTTTTCGCCGCCGTATTCCGCCGCGAGCGTCACCTTCGCAGTGCTTTCGGGGTGAGTCACCGCGCCCGTCTGCGTGTCTATAAGACCGAGGCCGTCGGTTTCGCTCCACACAAGTCCTTCCGTCTGCGGCAGCGTGAGTGTGTTACCGGTTATAAGCGCGCCGTTTTCAATCGTGTACGAGCCGAGCAGCACCGCGGGGTTAATTTCACCCTCTGCGAACACCGCGGATATTTCACCGGCGGTAAGCGCCTTGTCGTACACGCGGAAATCGTCGACCGCCGCCGCGAGGTACGCGTCGCCGTCGTAGTGCGATTTGCCTATGTAATTTAACGTGTCCTTAATGTCGGTCGGCTTTACGGTCATGTTGGATTTTGTGTCGACGAGCAGACCGTTTCTGTAGTAATTCAGTGTGCCGTTTTCGTACGTGACGGCGTAATGCACCCAGTCGCGCTCCGTTTCCTGCACCGTGTCAACGGTGTCCGTGCCGGTGGGCGATTTCATTTCAATTCTCGCCGTGCTGCCCGAGTACGGAGCGAAAAAGAAATTGCTGTCCGCGTCCGTTCCGAAGTCGAACACGCGTCCCCACGCGGTAAAGCGGTCAATCTTCACCCACGACGCAACCGTAAAGCTGTCGGTTAAAATCCCCTCCGGCAGAAGCGCATAGCCGTCGGCGCCGTCCAGAATGAGCGCCTTGCCGGTGTTGCCGCTGTCGGTAACGGACGCGCCGCCCGAGAGCTTTAATTCGTTTTTGCCGCTCTCATCGGCAAGCGGATTTTTATTGTCAAACGTGTAACGCAGAACAGGCTCAGCCGCACCGTTCGCCGCCGTTGCCGCGGGCATTGCTCCCATTGTGAGAGCCGCCGCCGCGATTACGGCAATCAATCTCCTTTTCATAACAGTCCTCCTTGAAATATCGGTATTCTGATATTTATTTTACACGCTTTGCGGTGTGTTGTCAATAATGGAGAGACATAAACCCCTCAGTCGGCTTTGCCGACACCTCCCCTAGTAGGGGAGGCACACGAAAAAGGCTCCCCTACTAGGGGAGCTGTCACACGGAGTGTGACTGAGGGGTTTTGACGGGCGACCGCAAGGGTCGCCCCTACGTGAGGCTCCCCTTGAGGGGAGCTGGCGGCGGAGCCGTCTGAGAGGTGGTTATAAAAATTCGTTGCCACCTCTCCGTCATCGCTTCGCGATGCCACCTCTCCTCAAGTGAACAACACGCTCTGCGTGTTGTAGGCGTGTTGCGAAGCAACAAACGCCGTAGCAAAGGAGAGGCTCACAAGTCCGAAAAAAGAAGCCGTCAACATGGACGGCTTCTTTTATTACGCTGTTAAATTATTTCTCGTTGATCTTAGCCTGCGCCGCCGCGAGTCTCGCGATCGGAACTCTGAACGGTGAGCATGATACGTAATTCAAGCCGATCTTATGGCAGAACTCAACCGACGAAGGATCGCCGCCGTGCTCGCCACAGATACCTACGTGAAGATTCGGATTAACCGGCTTGCCGAGCTTGATAGCCATTTCCATCAGCTTGCCTACGCCCGTCTGGTCGAGCTTCGCGAACGGATCGTTCTCGAAAATCTTCGCGTCATAGTAAGCGTCGAGGAACTTGCCCGCGTCGTCGCGCGAGAAGCCGAACGTCATCTGTGTGAGGTCGTTTGTGCCGAAGCAGAAGAAGTCAGCCTCGGTCGCGATTTCGTCAGCCGTAAGAGCCGCGCGCGGAATTTCGATCATCGTACCTACTTCATATTTCAGATCAGCGCCTGCAGCCGCGATCTCTGCGTCGGCTGTTTCAACGACTATCTTCTTAACGTACTTCAATTCCTTGACCTCGCATACGAGCGGGATCATTATCTCGGGAACTATTGTCCAGTCGGGATGAGCCTTCTGTACGTTTATAGCCGCGCGGATAACAGCCTTTGTCTGCATCTTCGCGATTTCCGGATACGTTACGTCAAGACGGCATCCTCTGTGACCCATCATCGGGTTAGCCTCGTGGAGACCCGCGATAAGGTCCTTGATAGCCTGAACGCTCTTGCCCTGCGACTTAGCAAGGATCTCAATATCAGCCTCTTCGGTCGGAACGAACTCATGGAGCGGCGGATCGAGGAAACGGATAGTTACGGGGTTACCTTCAAGAGCCTCGTAAAGCTTTTCAAAGTCGCCCTGCTGCATCGGTAAAATCTTATCGAGCGCAGCCTCTCTCTCCTCAACCGTATCCGCGCAGATCATCTCTCTGAAAGCGTCAATTCTGTTGCCCTCGAAGAACATATGCTCCGTACGGCAAAGACCGATACCCTCGGCGCCGAGCTCTCTCGCCTTCTTAGCGTCAGCCGGAGTGTCGGCGTTCGTGCGGACTTTAAGAGTTCTGAACTTGTCAGCCCAGCCCATAATTCTGCCGAACTCGCCCGCGATAGAAGCGTCAACCGTCGGGATAATTCCGTCGTAAATATTACCTGTCGAACCGTCGAGCGACAGAGTATCGCCCTCGTGATATTCCTTGCCGTTAAGCGTGAACTTCTTGTTAGCCTCATCCATAGCGATGTCGCCGCAGCCTGATACGCAGCACGTACCCATACCGCGCGCAACAACGGCAGCGTGAGACGTCATACCGCCGCGGACGGTCAGTATACCCTGAGCCGCCTTCATGCCCTCGATGTCCTCGGGCGATGTTTCGAGACGAACGAGTACGACCTTTTCGCCTCTCGCGGCCCACTCCTTAGCGTCGTCAGCCGTGAATACTATCTTACCTGCCGCAGCGCCCGGCGATGCGCCAAGAGCCTTGCCCATAGGAGTCGCAGCCTTCAAAGCGGCAGCGTCAAACTGCGGGTGAAGCAGCGTGTCGAGGTTACGCGGATCTATCATAGCAACCGCTTCTTCCTCTGTTCTCATGCCCTCGTCAACGAGGTCGCACGCGATCTTGAGAGCAGCCTGAGCCGTTCTCTTACCGTTTCTTGTCTGAAGCATATAGAGCTTGCCGTGTTCAACGGTGAACTCCATATCCTGCATATCTCTGTAGTGATCCTCAAGCGTCTTGCAGACAGTCTTAAACTGCGCGAACGCCTCGGGGAACTTCTGCTCCATCTCCGCGATAGGCATCGGCGTACGAACGCCCGCAACAACGTCCTCGCCCTGCGCGTTTGTCAAAAACTCGCCCATGAGGTGCTTTTCACCGGTAGCCGGATCGCGCGTGAACGCAACGCCCGTACCGCAGTCGTCGCCCATATTGCCGAACGCCATCATCTGAACGTTTACGGCAGTACCCCATGAATAAGGAATATCGTTATCGCGTCTGTATACGTTCGCTCTGGGGTTGTCCCATGAACGGAATACAGCCTTGATAGCGCCCATCAGCTGTTCCTTCGGATCTGTCGGGAAGTCCTCGCCGATAACCTTCTTGTACTCAGCCTTGAACTGCATAGCAAGCTCCTTCAAATCGTCAGCCGTAAGCTCAACGTCCTGCTTAACGCCCTTCTCAGCCTTCATCTTGTCGATAAGCTCTTCAAAATACTTCTTGCCGACCTCCATAACAACGTCGGAGTACATCTGGATAAATCTTCTGTAGCAGTCCCAAGCCCAGCGGGGATTCTGCGAAGCCTTAGCCATGTAATCGACAACAGTCTCGTTAATACCAAGGTTGAGGATCGTGTCCATCATGCCCGGCATTGACGCTCTCGCGCCCGAGCGTACGGAAACGAGCAGCGGATTTTCGGGATCGCCGAACTTCTTGCCGGTGATACCCTCCATTTTTACGATGTACTCGTTGATCTGTGCCTGAATTTCGTCGTTGATCTGTCTGCCGTCCTCATAATACTGTGTGCAGGCTTCGGTTGAAATCGTGAAGCCCTGCGGAACGGGCAGTCCGAGATTTGTCATTTCGGCGAGGTTTGCGCCCTTACCGCCGAGAAGCTCTCTCATGTTTGCATTACCCTCCGAGAAAAGGTATACATACTTGTGTGCCATTCTTTTTCCTCCTATAGTTTTTTGTTTTGCAGCGCGGAATTTTCCGCATACTGCTCATAATATAATTATAACATATTTTAAGGAAATGTCTACAATTATTGTAAAAAAAATTTAATTTTGGAAAAAATTTTACATATCCTCAAAATACGGCGTAAGACTGCCGATTTTTGCAAGAATTTCAACCATGCGGGGGTAGTCCGCGCTTATGCGCCGGGCGCACCTTTTGCAGAAGTCGTACCGAAGCGCGCCGTTGTCGCGCATTTGCTGCTTCATGCCCCAGGTGTGGGTAAAGCGCGTGTCCCTGCCCGAAAAGAGCGACGGCATATCGGAAAACGAAGCCGCCGTTTTACCGAGCTTTTTCGCGCATATCGCGAGAAGGCGCTGCTCCGCGAACACCATATAGCACAGCCTGTCGTCCTTTTCGCCGCTTTCGCGCATGAAGCGTATCGCCGTGTCGGTATAATATTTCAAAAGCTCCGCGTCGCGTATGACGCACAGCGCGGTGTTGCACGCCTTAACGGTGCTGTCGAAATCGCTGTCAAAGGTGAAGCGCGTATTCTTAAAATACTCAAACGGGGGATAAATATGCGGCGCAAGCTCCTCAAAGTGAATTACCTCCGCGTCCGCGCCGCCGTCAGAAAGCGTGTCCCAGACTATAAAATCTGTATCGATCATCGCCACGGGCGCGGTCTGCTTCCGGAGCGCGAACAGCTTTCCCGCCGCCCAGAACACGTCGGGGTTCACGTCAATATCGTCAAGACACACGTCCATGCCGTCCCATATTACGTCAAGCCCGTTTTTTACGTAATACTCCGCGCCCGCGCTGTCCGTTACCATGGTGATTTTACCGTTTTTTCCGCGCCAGGTAAGAGCCGACAGGACGGTCGTGAGAATTTCAAAATCCTCCGTCTCGTAAGGCGCGTTCGTCTTGTTTACAAAGGGCTTTGTCCAGTTTACATGTATCGCGTCCATAGCTGTTCCTCCAAAAAAATATCCGAGAACTCCGCCGCGGAAGCTCTCAGATCAAATTTATTCCGTATCCGTTCACAAAAATTATACCCGAACCGCCGTATTCTATAATGTCGGGAAGCGCCGCGCCGCTGCCGCCGCCGGAATTGTAGCTGCCGCCGTACGCGAAGCTGTAGCCGAAATTATAACTGCCGCCGTAAGAAAAGCCGTAAGCGAATCCGTAACTGCCGCCGTAGCTTGCGAACTGTTCAAACGACATGCCGCTTATAAACGAGTAAAACGACGACGCGAACGAGGTCTGATACGACGACGCGTAAGACGACATAAACGACGACGCGTATGAGCCTTGATACGAGCCGACGTATTCGTATTTGTAACCGTAGGAGTACGAGCCGCCCGAACCCGACGCGTATGAGCCGCCGTAGGACGACGCGAAAGAGCCGTATGACGACGCATAAGAGAGCGTTTTTCTCTCCACATTCGCGTAAACGGGGGGCTTGTCCTCATTTTTATTTTTTGACGGAACAATTTCCGCGCTGCCGATAAGAGTGTATTCTATGCCGTTTATGTCGGGAAGGGTGAAGCTGTTGTCGCAAAGGGCTATGCGCGTTATGCCGCGCGTCAAGGCGTCGTCAAGCTCGCTTTGACTGAAAACTATAACATCAAAAGCCATCTCTTACCCCTCCTTTGCTGCCGTACGTATACACATATAAATTATACCACATTATTTTCAAATAGTATAGTATTATTTTTCAAAAAACCCGTTTTTTACAAGTTTATTCAGCTGTGCGCCGAAAAGAAATATGTTCATGCAGAAATACAGCCACAGCATGAGAAGCACAACAGCGGCAAGAGAGCCGTAAACAAGAGTGTAATCGGCGAAGTTGTCGATATAGAGCGAGTAAAAAAACGAAAATCCGAGCCAGCCCGCCGCCGCGAGAGCCGCGCCGGGGAGTACGGAGCGGAACCGCGTTCTTTCCTCCGGCAGGAATTTGTAAAAGAGCGCGAAAATAAGCGTAAGGTAAAAGAAAAATATAAATATTTTGCCCTTAAAAATAAAATTTATAAATGACGACAGTCCCGCAAAACGGCGGGCGAGAAATTCCTCGAGCATACCGCCGAAGCCGATAAATAAAAGCGTCAGAACGAGCGTCACGATAAACGCCACGGTATACAGCACGGAAATAAGGCGCACGTAAATATAATTGCGCTTCGGTAAGCCGTTTATGCTGTTAAGTCCGGAGTACAGCGCGGTTATGCCGCGCGAAGCGAGCCACAGAGACGATACCGCCGTAACCGATATTATCGGCACGGACGCCGATTTTGCCGTAAGCTCCCTTACAACGGTCGATATAAGCTTGCTCACCTCCGCCGGTGCGAACGAGCTGACGTAGCGTATTATACCCTGCGCGTCCACATTACTGAACAGCGATATAATCGTAAAAATAAGCATCATAAAAGGAATGACGGAAATCACAAGGAAAAACGACGCTTGCGCGGCGTAAAGCCCGATGTTGCTTTCGGTAAGCACAGAGATTATCTTTTTAATTTTCTCCGCCATAACATTCTCTCCCATTGTCTTTTATCAGCGTATCTGCGGCTTTGTCATACCCTTATACACGGGAATTTCGTACCGATATGACGCTGACGGGAACGCCTCAAACATCGCAGCCATGTCCTCCGCCTGCTTCGAGGGCCATTCTATATCGGTCGCGTACTGGTGATTTGCCGGACTTTCGGGATTCCAGCGCATTTTATATAATGTATTTTGTCTGTAATTTCGGTTATTTATGTAATTTTCGCTTATCCACCGCGCGCCGCCCTTTATCGCGTCCTCAACGCTCGTCCAGCCCTGCGAGTACGCGTATTCCGCGCCGCCGTAAAGCGGATCGCTGTCCACCGCGCCGATTCCGAACAGATTGTATACGACCGTGCCGTCAAAGTCCACGCCGCACGCGAGGTCGGATGTGCCGCTGCCCGATTCGAGACACGCGTGTATAACGAGGTACACCTCGCTTATGTTATTTTCCTCCGCGGCTTCCTTAAACACGTCTCCCATACCGCTCAAAACGCCCTTGCCGTTCAGATATGTATTGAGCGTGCCGGCTGAAACGTCGTTCTGCGTGCCGAGGTCGAGGAACTGATATTTGTTGTAGCTTCCGACGAGGTTTTCGGGGTTCACGAACGAGCCGACCTCCTCCTCGGTCGCCGCGTACACGCCGGTGGTGAACACCGTCGGATTCGCGCCCATCTGCATTTCCGTCATTTCCTCAACGGTCATATTATATTCGGAATATGTAACGGGTATGTCGTCCTTACGCTTTTCCCATGTCGTGACTGTGACGGCGCATGACGCGGTATATCCTCCGTCTGCCGTCTCCGCGGTTATCTCCGTTTCGCCGACACCGTTCGGGTACACAAGCCCATCGCCGTCCACATGCGCTATAGACTCGTCCCTGCTCGTCCACTTAACGTCCTTCACCGTCGCGTCCTCGGGTGACACGAACGCTTCAAGCTGCGCCGCGACGGGCTTGTCTGCGTAAAGCGTGAGCGAACCCTGCGACATTACGACGCCCTTCACCGGTTTTATGACGCTTACCTTCATTCTCGACTTCGCTTTTCCGCAGGTTATTTCTATGACGGTTTCGCCCGCCTTGCCGGTCGGCCGTACCACGCCGTTCTCGTCAACGGCCGCGATCGTGACGTCGTTCGTCTTAAATCTGACGTCCTTTTCCGTCGCGTTTATCGGCATGACGTCTGTTTCTATTTTCTCCGAGGACGATCCGTCGCCCTCGTAAAACGTTATTCTTCCTTTTTTTAAGTTTATTCTTTCAGCCGGAATCGGTCCCCAAGTGCAGAGATGCGAAAAATAAACGCAGTCGGACACGTATTCGTCGTCGTCCGTTTCGGCGTTGTACGCTCCGAAAGCCGTCGCCGTGACGGACGCGGTAATCAAAAGCACAAGCAAAAGAAATTTTTTCATAACCTCACCGCCTTACTGCTATTGTATACGATTGAGGCGGTTATGTCAATGGAAAATATACATCGGCGCACCTTACGGCTGCTTTACAAGCGGGATTTTTACCGTGAAACGCGTAAAGCCGTCCTTTTCCGAGTCAACCAGAATACTGCCCTTATGCGACTGCACTATCGCGTGAGCTATCGAAAGACCGAGACCGTAGCCGCCGCTTTCGCGCGCGCGCGACGTGTCCTCGCGGTAGAACCGCTCAAAAATATGCTTCCTCGCTTCCTCGCTTATGCCCTCGCCGCTGTTGCGTATCGTGAATACCGCATCGGACGCGTCACGGACAAGCTTTATTTCAATTTCACCCTTCGGCGGCGTGTATTTGCACGCGTTGTCCAGAAGTATCATCACAAGACGGTGAAGCTGCTCCGCGTCGCCCTTTACCGTAAGGTCGGGCGTGATGTCGTACGTCATTTTAATATCCTTCTCGAACACGACCGCCTCCATTAGCAGTATGACGCTTTCCGCCGCCTGCGAAAACGATACGGGAGTGAGCATGACGCTTTCCTCGTCGTGGTCGAGACGCGCGAGGTACAGGAGATCGTTCGTGAGCTTTGTCATGCGCTCCGTTTCGTTTTTTATGTAGTCAAGCCACTTTCTTTCCTCTTTGATCGTGCTGTCCTCGTGCGACAGAAGCACGTCGGCGTTTGTGTTTATCGTCGTGAGCGGCGTTTTAAGCTCGTGCGACGCGTCGGCGACAAATCGTTTCTGCCTGTTGTACGATTCCTCGACCGGTTTTATCGACTTGTTCGCCGAAAACAGGCTTATAAGAAACGCTCCCGCAAGCGCCGCGAGCGCGACAAGGCTCAATATAATCAACAGATTCCGCATTATTGTCTGCTCCGCGTTTGCATCGGTAAACGCGATAACATAGCCGTCGGCGGTTTTTACCCTTTTGTACGCCCAATAGCTGCCGTCCGATTTCAGCGCGCCTTTGTCCTTCTGCGACGCGACTATATCGCCGAGCTTGTCGGAATAAAAATCCTCGGTCATGTCAAACGGCATATTCACCTTTGTGATGTTGCCGTCGTTGTCGGTCAGGACGGTAAAGGTGAGCGTGAACATCTCATTCCGGCGTGTTTCGGGCGGCGCGTCATTCATTACGTCAGGTCTTGCGTTCTCGGGCGGCGTGTGTTCACCGTCGGGCGCGGGTAAATTTTCGCGCATACCCATGTGTCCGCCGCGTCCGGCAGTCATTTCAAGCGCGCGGTCAAGCTTCATATCCACGCCGTGCATCGTGTTCTGCCACGTGGTAAAATATATGACCGAAAAGCTGCCCAGCACAAGCGCGGCTATTATGAGCGTGTTTACAATAAGCAGTCTGTTGCGTAATTTTTTGAACATAATTTATCCCTCCGACAGCGTGTAACCGACGCTGCGCACAGTGTTGATCGACGTTTTTGACCGCACAAAGGCGAGCTTTTTTCTCAGGAACGAAATGTAAACCTCCACATGGTTCGCCTCGGCTTCACTCTCGAAGCCCCAGAGCTTTTCTATAATCTGCTCCTTTGAGCAGACTATCCCCTTGTGCAGCATGAGGTACTCCAAAAGCTCGCTCTCCTTAAGGGTGAGCGTTATCTCGTTTTTGCCGCTCGTAAGCTTTAACGTGCCTGTATTTAATGTTATGTCGCCGAACGATATAGAGTCGGATGCGGCGACGATCTCGCCGCGCCGTCTTCCCAAAGCTCTTATACGCGCTAAAAGCTCCTCGGTATTAAACGGCTTTGAAAGGTAATCGTCCGCGCCGCTGTCGAGACCGCGTACCTTGTCCGCGACGTCGCTTTTCGCGGTAAGCAGTATTACGGGCGTGTCAAAGCCCTCGGCGCGCAGATTTTTAAGCACCTCGATACCGTCCATTTTCGGCAGCATTATATCGAGAACTATAACGTCGTAAATGCCGCTCAGCGCGTTGTCGAGACCGCTCTCGCCGTCGTTCGATATATCCACGGTGTAGTTGTTTTTTTTGAGTATCTGGCCGAGCGCCTCGGCAAGATGTATTTCGTCCTCAACCACAAGTATTCGCATACGTATCATTCCTTTTTTTCGGTATATGATGATTATACCACAAAATTCTTAATTTTGCCTTAAAAATTTAATTTTATTTTGAAAACTCCGTCCGCTGCGTTTATTGCATAATTATGGACGATTACGCAAATTATATTATATAAGGCAGCCGGTTTTGCGCGTCTGCCCGTAAAAGATATTTGCGAAAGGACGTAAAAAAATGAACGAATATTTACAGATTGAAAAGGTGACCGGCAGAGAAATTCTCGACTCGCGCGGTAATCCGACGGTCGAGGCGGAGGTGCATCTCGCGGACGGTACTGTCGGAGTGGGACGCGCTCCGTCGGGCGCGTCAACCGGTGAATTTGAAGCGCACGAGCTCCGCGACGGCGACGAGGGCCGTTACCTCGGCAAGGGCGTTCTGAAAGCGGTCGGGAATGTGAAGCACATCATAAACGGCGTTCTTGAGGGTATGGACGCGTCGGACGTGTACGCCGTGGATAAGGCGATGATCGACGCGGACGGCACGGAGGACAAGTCAAATCTCGGCGCGAACGCGATATTGGCTGTGTCGATAGCGTCCGCACGAGCGGCGGCAAAATCACTGGACATTCCGCTGTACCGATTTTTGGGCGGCGTTCAGGGTACGTGTCTGCCCGTGCCGATGATGAATATCTTAAACGGCGGCGCGCACGCGTCAAACACTGTTGACACGCAGGAATTTATGATTATGCCCGTGGGTGCGCAGACGTATTTTGAAGCGTTAAAGCGGTGCAGCGAGGTGTTCCACTCGCTCCGAAAAATCCTTAAAGACAAAGGTCTCGCAGTGTCGGTGGGCGACGAGGGCGGCTTTGCGCCGAATCTCGCGGACGATGGTGAGACGATTGAAATGATTTTGAAGGCCGTTGAAGCCGCCGGTTACGAGCCGGGTAAGGATTTTATGATTGCGCTTGACGCCGCCGCGTCGGAGTGGAAAAGCGAAAAGGGAACGGGATTTTACCGTCAGCCCAAGTCGGGAAAGGAGTTCACGTCCGACGAGCTTATCGCGCACTGGTCGTCGCTCTGCGGCAAGTACCCTATCATATCCATAGAGGACGCGCTTGACGAGGAGGACTGGGACGGCTGGAAAAGGCTTACAAAGGAACTCGGAAACAGGGTGCAGCTTGTCGGCGACGACCTGTTTGTAACGAACACGGAGCGGCTCAAAAAGGGAATAAAGCTGGGCTGCGGCAACTCGATACTGATAAAGCTCAACCAGATAGGCACGGTGTCCGAAACGATCGAAGCGATTAAAACGGCGCACAAAGCGGGTTACACCGCCGTCACGTCGCACCGCAGCGGCGAAACGTGCGACACGACGATAGCCGACCTTGCCGTCGCGCTCAATACCGGTCAGATAAAATCGGGCGCTCCGTCGCGTTCGGAACGAACCGAAAAGTACAACCGAATCCTCAAAATCGAGGAGGAGCTTGGCTCCGCGGCGTGCTATCCCGGTATGAACGCGTTTAACATCGGAAAAAGATAACCAAACTTAAAAGGAAGCCTGCCCGGCTTCCTTTTGTGTTGTTGTTTTACATTTCCTGCGCGCCGTTTGAGAAAATCCAAATAGCCTCGCGGTCGTCGGGGCTGTCAGTTTCGTCTATCCGCATAATGCGCAGACGCTTCCACGAGCCGTCAACCTTTTTGTACGGGAACGCGACCTCGCTCTTTTCATCGAGGAGCTTTTCAAGCTCGCCGTAATCAATTACGCGGTCGAATGCGGAACGGTATTCGCTGTCCACGAATTTGCTCACGTACAGGTTCATAGCCTTGCTGAAACAGAAATCCGTCTCCTGCAAAAGCTTCTGGAAATAATGCGGGATATATATGTGACGCACCTCGTCGCGCTTCAGATCCACGAGGTACACGCCCGCGAATTTTGTCGCGATTATATCCAGAAAATGCTCCGCGTCGCGTTTTTCCGTCATTATCTGTTCAAGCTGATTGTTCATCGCGCGGTTCTTGCGCCGGGAATGGTTGTGCTTGTAATATTCTTCCTTATCCTTACGCATTTTCAGCTCCGCCGCGCCGATGATCTTAAACAGCATATTGCCGCCGCTTTCGACGCCGAAGGAAAATTCGTAGTCGTCCTCCAAAAGCTTTTCGCGCATTTGAAGTATAATGCGCGTCATCGCTTCGGCAGAAAGGCTCGTACTCGTCACGATAAATTCGTCGCCGCCTATACGGTAACGCCTTTCGTTCGGGAAATACGTTATAAGTGCGTCGGCGACGGTGCAGAGCATATCGTCGCCCTTGCGGTGACCGAGGTGATTGTTAAGCTCGTGCAGACCGTTTACGTCTATGTACGCGCACGTGAACATTTCGGTGTTTTCCTTTTGAAGCTGCTCCACGTCCTCGTTGAACTTATGGCGGTTGTAGAGCATTGTGAGCGAATCGCGGTGGTATGTGTCGAGAAGCTGTCTGCGCCGCTGTTCCTCGAGCAGGTGTTCGTCATGCACGTCCTTTACAAACAGAAGCACCACCTTGTTCTGCTCGGTGTATTCGATACTCGGTATCAAATCCATCTGCGCGTATCTGAACACGCCGCCGTTTTTCCTGCTGTAGCGGCAGCTGTGTCTCGCCGGATTTTCCGCAAACGCCTTTCTCAAACGGTTTATATCGGTAAATTCGGTATACGCCTCGATATCGTCCTCCGCGACATTGCCGTCCTCGCAGAAAAGCCGCCACCAGTCGGAGATTTTCGTAAGACCGTCGTACAGCTTACGCTCGCTTTCCGCCGCTTTTATTATTTCAAACGTGTCATGCGTCAGATTTATTTTGAGTATTTTGTAGTATATAAGCGACAGCGCCGCAAGCGAGTCAAGCATTGTCGTTGTGTCGCTGTCCGCCGCTCTCCAACAGAAAACAACCCACGGATTTTCCGCGCTGCAATCCGTCGGAGCCAGTATTTCAAACGTCACCCACATATATCCCGTTTTCGTTTTGCGCTTATAGCTCTGCACGATCTGCTTTTCGCCCGAGAATATGCGCTTTTGAACATAATTCGGGTTCGAGAATTTAAGGTAATCCTCTATATGCTCGGACATAACGATTTTATCGGCAACCTGCTGCTTTATGTACGAGAAAATGTCGGGAATGTCGCCGCCGGTGTACTCCAAATCCTCTTCCCTTTTTATAAATTCATATTCGCCCGTAAGCAAATTTACGCGCGCAAGCTTTAAGAAATTGTCCGCCAGCGTGTTGCTGACGAAGGAGTGAATGGACGCTTGCTCCTCATATTCCTTCATTATATAACCTCCAAATGTTGAAAGACGACATAATATGCCGTCTTTGCTCTTTGTATACAATTATAAATGTATGGATATTATATCGGTTTTATGTTCAGTCTATCTTAACCGTCCAGCCGAATTCGTCCTTTATCTTGCCCCACTGAATACCTGTGAGCGTGTCGTAGCACATCTGCGATACCGGGCCGATTTCGCCGTTGTTTACGGGCATTACGAGGTCGCCGTATTTAAGCTCGCCGATAGGCGAAATAACAGCGGCAGTACCCGTACCCCACGCTTCCTCGAGCTTGCCGGACTTGAACGCGTCAACAAGCTCGTCTATCGACAGTCTGCGCTCGGATACCTTGTAGCCTTTCGCCTTCAAAAGCTCTATTATCGACATTCTTGTGATACCGCCCAGAATCGAGCCTACGAGCGCGGGAGTGATAACCTCGCCGTCAATCTTAAAGAACACGTTCATCGAGCCTACTTCCTCAATGTACTTTCTCTCAACGCCGTCGAGCCAGAGCGTCTGGATATAACCCTGCTCCGCGGCTTCCTCCTGACCTTTAAGGGAGATAGCATAGTTTGCGCCCGCCTTTGTGAAGCCCGTGCCGCCAACGACCGCGCGGACATACTTCTGCTCTACGTAGATAGGAACGGGAGCGAGTCCCTGCGGATAGTACGCGCCGACAGGCGAAAGAATTATCGCGAATATGAGATGCTCCGCCGGATGAACGCCGATGTGAACGTCGTTCGCGAACACGTACGGTCTTATATAAAGGGACGTGCCGTCAGCGGCGGGAATCCAGTCCTCGTCTATTTTAACGAGCGTCTTGATCGCCTCTATGGCAAATTCCTCGTCTATTTTGGGAATACAAAGTCTGTCACATGACACGTTCATTCTCGCCATGTTTTTCTCCGGTCTGAAAAGCTGTATCGAGCCGTCCGCGGTGCGGTACGCCTTCAAGCCCTCGAATACCTCCTGCGCGTAGTGGAGAACCATGCTCGCGGGATCGATCTCGAACGGCGCGTACGGAACGATTCTCGCGTCGTGCCAGCCCTGACCTGCGTCATAGTTCATTATGAACATGTGGTCTGTGTAATACTGTCCGAAACCAAGCTTCGACTCGTCCGCCGGCTTCTGCTTCGGATTGGTGGTCTTTGTAATCTTAATTTCCACTGTGAACACTTCTTTCATTAAATAATCTTTTTGAACCAACCTCTATTTTACTACTTTTTTTTGCCTTTGTAAAGTACTAAAGTAAAAATTCTTGACACTGCATACAAAAACGGACGGCATATGCCGTCCGTTGCGTGAAATTTGGATTTAGGGATGTAAGCCTCCCTTGTCAAAGGGAGGGGGACCGCCGAAGGCGGTGGAGGGATTCATTGTAAAAATTAAAAAGGAATCCCCCAGTCACGCTCCGCGTGACAGCCCCCTTTGACAAGGGGGCCTCACCGTAGGGGTGAACCGTGTTCGCCCGTTAAAACCCCTCAGTCACACTTCGTGTGACAGCTCCCCTAATAGGGGAGCCTCTCGAAGAGCGCCGCATATCGTAAGCCTCCCCTAATAGGGGAGGTGTCGGCAAAGCCGACGGAGGGGTTTTACACATCTAAATCATTCTTTATCCTTAGAACAGTCCCAGACCGCCGTAAGCGACGACAACCGACGCGAACACGATTGAAACCATTGACAGAAGCTTTATAAGGATATTAACCGAGGGGCCCGACGTATCCTTGAACGGATCGCCGACGGTATCGCCGACAACAGCCGCCTTATGGTTCTCGCTGCCCTTGCCGCCGAAGTTACCCGCCTCGATATACTTCTTCGCGTTATCCCACGCGCCGCCGGAGTTCGCCATCATGATAGCGAGAACAAATCCCGACACGAGCGCGCCCGCGAGCATACCGACAACGCCGTTGCAGCCAAGCACAAGACCTACCACTATAGGCGAAACGATACCGAGAGCCGCCGGCAGGATCATTTCCTTAAGCGACGACTTTGTGCAGATGTCAACGCACGTCTCGTAATCCGCGTCCGCCTTGCCGTCCATAAGTCCCTTGATTTCTCTGAACTGACGTCTTACCTCAATAACTATCTTCTGCGCCGCGCGTCCGACAGCTTTCATTGTGAGCGCGCTGAACAGGAACGGAAGCATTGCGCCTATGAACAAGCCGATAAGAACAGCCGGATTGGTTATGTTGAGGCTGAGCTTATCCGCAGGAATTTTATCCGTGTACGAAACGATAAGTGCGAGAGCCGTAAGAGCCGCCGAGCCTATCGCGAAGCCCTTACCCGTTGCGGCGGTTGTGTTGCCCAGCGAGTCGAGAGCGTCCGTTCTGTTTCTTACCTCGCCGGGAAGTCCCGACATTTCCGCGATACCGCCCGCGTTATCCGCAACCGGTCCGTACGCGTCCGTAGCAAGCGTAATACCGAGCGTCGAAAGCATACCTACAGCCGAAAGTCCCACGCCGTACAGTCCGCTTTCAAAGCTGCCGCTGCCGCCCGCCGTGAAGAAGCTGACAATAATCGAAATACCTATAATGATTACGGGGATAGCCGTCGAAAGCATACCGAGAGCTATACCGTCGATGATAATCGTAGCCGAACCCGTTTCAGAGGAAGCGGAGAGCTTCTTTGTCGGATTGTATGAGTCGGACGTGTAATACTCGGTGAAGAAGCCTATCAGAACGCCGGCGGCAAGTCCCGAAATAACAGCCCAGAACACGTTTGAGTTGTCGGGGAGCAGTGTGAAGATAAGTACAGCCGCGCCGATAGCCGACAAAATCGAGCTTATATATGTTCCGCGGCGCAGCGAGCCGAGAAGCTGCTTCTGGCTTGCGCCCTCCTTTGTCGAAACGAAGAATGTACCCACGATCGAAGCTATAATACCGACTGCCGCGATAAGCATCGGCACAAGCACGCCCTTAAAGCCGAGACCTGCCGACGTCGCGAGCGCGCCGCACGAAATTACCGAACCTACGTACGACTCGTAAAGGTCAGCGCCCATACCTGCAACGTCGCCTACGTTATCACCAACGTTATCGGCGATACAAGCGGGGTTTCTCGGGTCGTCCTCGGGTATGCCCGCCTCAACCTTACCTACAAGGTCTGCGCCCACGTCGGCAGCCTTTGTGAATATGCCGCCGCCCACACGGGCAAACAGAGCCATCGAGCTTGCGCCCATACCGAATGTGAGCATCGCCGACATAATATCGTTTTCACTCGGCAGTCTGAATATGAATTTCAAAAGAATGAACCATATGCTTATATCGAGAAGTCCGAGACCTACGACCGTAAGTCCCATAACCGTTCCCGACGAGAACGCTATTTTGAGACCTTTGTTAAGTCCCTGTCTCGCGCCCTCAGCGGTTCTCGAGTTCGCGTACGTGGCTATCTTCATGCCGATAAAGCCGGAAAGTCCGGAGAAGAAGCCGCCCGTGAGGAACGCGAACGGTACGTACGGCGTAAGCATTCCCGTAAACGCGAGTATGAGAAGTATAACGAACATTACGGCGAAGAAAACGCCGACAGTCTTATACTGTCTCTTAAGATATGCCATGGCGCCCTTGCGTATTTTAAGCGCGATCGCCTTCATCGTGTCCGTTCCCTCGGGCTTTTTCTTAACCGAGAAAAAGTTGATTCCCGCGAAAACGAGGGCGATAATTGCGCAGCCCAGCACGCCGAAAGCGGCAAGAGCCAATTTTGTTTCAAAGTTCATTGAAAACCCTCCTTTATGATTGTATACGTATAGTATATATATTTTATTACACCCTTCGGGGTTAGTCAATAGTAAAAACAAAATTGTAACCGTAAAATAACAAATTATACCGAATATCAATTCAATTTTATGTAAATTTCGTATTGACAAAACATATCCGTTAGACTAAAATTATATCAATGAAACAGATTACGATATTGGAGAATATAAAATTATGGGCATGAGAAAAGCGGCGCTGTTTGTAATGGCTGCGCTATTTGCGGCGGCAATAGCCGTCGGTATTGTCAGAGTTAAAACGGAGGAAGCCGAAAACAGAGCGAAAGCGGAGTACGTTCCCACGGTTCAGACGGTAACGATAACCGCCGCGGGCGACTGTACATTCGCGACGGACGTAAACGCCGATCCCGACCGCGGCTTTAACGCGTACGCCGACAGTCTCGGCGGCGACTATTCGTATTTTTTGCAGAACGTAAAGCCTGTGTTTGAGGAGGACGACGTTACTATCGTCAATTTTGAGGGTACGATTTCCGACAGGGGTGAGAGAGCCGACAAATCGTTTGCGTTCCGCGGCAAGCCGGAGTACGTGAAGGTTTTAACGACCTCGAGCGTCGAGGCGGCGAACCTCGCGAACAACCACAGCGCGGACTACGGCGAGGAAAGCCTTTCCGATACCATTAAATACTTAAACGAGGCGGGCATAATAAACTGCATAGGCACAAACGCGCCCGTGCAGGAGATAAATGGCATAAAGGTCGGCTTTGTCGGCATTGACGCGCTTGACGAGGACGAGGCGGCAAAGCTTGAAAAAGCGATAGGCTCGGTTAAAAATCTCGGAGCGCAGCTTATTATAGTAAGCATGCACTGGGGCATAGAGAAGGAAAACGAGCCGACACAGGAGCAGATCGAGCTTGCGCACAAGGCGGTCGACCTCGGCGCGGACGTTGTACTCGGCACGCACCCGCACGTATTGCAGGGCATAGAGAAGTACAACGGCAAGTACATCGTCTACAGTCTCGGCAACTTCTGCTTCGGCGGCAACGACAACCCGTCCGACAAGGATACGATGATTTACCGTCAGGTGTTCACGTTCGTTGACGGCGTGCTGCAGCTTGACGACAATTATGTTGTTATCCCCGCCGTAATATCGGGACACGACGATTATAACGACTATCAGCCCGCCATAGCCGACGGCGACAGAAAAACGGAAATTCAAAACAGGATTACCGAATATTCCGCAAGCCTCGGCACACAGTCGGTTCAGTTCAGATAATAAAAAAAGTATGCCGCTCCGCGTAATACGGAAACGGCATACTTTTTTATTTTACTTTGAATATATCCGCATACTCGGGATGTTCGGCAACCAATACCCATGTCATACTATTCCAAAAATAATTCATGTCCGCAGATACTTCCCCTATCTCCGTGCCGTCATATCCTCTTGGTCTGGTATAATCGCTTATTACTGCCCACTCACTGTCCCAATGTCCTTCACCGGTAAAAATATTTATTTGATACTGTGAATCACTAACATTTTTACCCACTGAATTTGGTCCGTATTTGCCTGTTGTTAATGTACCGTTAGCTTCCAAAGGAGCAGTGAATTTAGCATCACCCTGTCCTACCTCGTCCATTATACCCACATCCGGCGCAACGCCTTGACCGTAACCCAAAACGCCTGTCACCGGATCGGTCTTAAGAATTACCTGCGTGCCGTCCGCTTTGACGAATATGTCGCCCTCTCTTGCAAGGCGGTTTTCGCGCGGCTGACCTTCATAAATTGTGATAGGATCGTAGTTGTGAAGCGGATCGGGCGGCTGTGAAAAGTCGCGGCTCTCTCTTGCGGACGGTTCGATTATACGGTTCAGTACCGCCGCAGCAGCGGCGCGTGTCAGCGTGCCGTTGGGATCAAACGTGCCGAGGTCATCAACGCCGCAGAGTATGCCGTTCTCGTATGCTGTAAGAACAAAATCGCGGTAGTAGCTGTCGATTTTTTGGTTGTCGGGGATCGAGGCATGAACATTGTCGGCGTACTGCGGCGAAAGCGTTTCGCCGCGCTTTTCAATGGCGCGCACCGCCACCATTGCCATTTCCTGACGCGTTATGTCACTGTGTCCATGTCGGTCTCGCTCATCTCGCCGCTTGCTATTAAATTTGCGTCAACCGCGGCATGGTACACACCGTACCACCACGTATCGCCCTTTTCGCTTGTGTCAAGTCCGAGTATTCTGTCCACCACGGCAATAAATTCCGCGTGCGTCATTGTATTTTCAGGCTTGAAGTAAACCGTTCCGTTTTCCTCGATTCCCGCAAATAACCCTTTACCCGTCATTGCCGTAACCGTGTCGTAGTACCAATCTCCCGACTTTACATCGGGAAACGATGCCGCGCCTGCAGCCGTTCCAATCACAAGCACTGCTGCAGTTATTGCCGCCGTAATCTTTTTCGTTTTCATATGTTTTACACCTCTTTTTCTTCCTCGTCCTCCGAAACAACGCCTTCAATCATATTTGTGACAACTTCGTTGAGCTGTGCGGCGTTTTGAGCGGTAACGATAGGTCTGCCGCTGCTATCTTCAGTTGGTGACAATTTGTCACCAACTGACTGCCCTCGTCATTCAGACGTTGTTTCAGCTTATTCCAATACTTTCTTGCGGTGTTATAATCCACGCTGTCCGTTAAAACACCCACGACATCAACAACGGAAAAGTACCATTCTTCCTTTTCCTCGTCCCATGCGGTGCGAATTTTTTTATCTTCAAATAATTGTATTTTGTCGTTATTCATTATTTTTCCTCCGTAATTTCACACAATATCCCTTCGGCTTTTTTCATTAGCAGCATCATAACATTATCATATCATATTTTTCAGCAGTTGTAAATAATTTGCACACACGCCGCGAAAAAAGCGGCACGGAAACGGCTTTATACCGCTCCGTACCGCATAGGGTTTATTATTTTACGACTGTGAATTTATCGTCCTTAACGTCGACCGTTACGCTTTCGCCGCTCTTTACGCTGCCGCCTATAATCTCGTCGGACAGCATATCCTCAATCTCGTTCTGTATCGCGCGTCTTAACGGTCTCGCGCCGTACACGGGATCAAAGCCCGACTTCGCGATTTTGCCCACTGCCTCGTCCGAGAACGCGACTGTGATGTCGTTCGCCTTAAGTCTTTCCGCGAGCGATTTCAGCATAAGTCTCGCGATATCCTTGATGTTGTCCTCGGTGAGACGGTCGAACACTATGATGTCGTCAATTCTGTTGAGGAACTCCGGCTTGAACGCTCTCTTTACCTCGTCCATTACCTTTTCCTTGATTTTCTCATGCTCCGTTTTGCCGCTGTCAGCCGCGTCGTCAGTCTTGAAGCCGAGCTTCGACGACATGTTGCCGAGAATTTCCTTCGCGCCGAGGTTCGACGTCATGATGATAACGGTGTTCTTGAAGTCAACCTTTCTGCCCTGCGCGTCGGTGAGGATACCGTCGTCGAGAATCTGCAGCATGATGTTGAACACGTCGGGGTGAGCCTTTTCAATTTCGTCGAACAGGATTACCGAATACGGGTTTTTCCTGATTCTTTCGGTGAGCTGACCGCCCTCCTCAAAACCGACATATCCCGGGGGCGAACCGATAAACTTCGATACGGCGTGCTTCTCCATGTACTCCGACATATCGATTCTGATAAGCGAGTTTTCGCTGCCGAACATCGCCTCCGCGAGCGCCTTTGAAAGCTCCGTCTTACCCACGCCCGTAGGTCCCAAGAACAGGAACGAGCCTATCGGTCGCTTCGGATCCTTAAGTCCGGCTCTGCCGCGCTTTATCGCCTTTGCGACTGCGGTTACAGCCTCGTTCTGACCGATAACGCGCGCGTGAAGCACGGTTTCGAGGTTGCGAAGCTTTTCCATTTCCTCCTCTTTAAGCCGCGACGCGGGAATGTGCGTCCAGTCGGAAAGGATCTCGGCAATGTCGTCCTCCGTTACGGTAAGTCCCGACGATGAGCCTGTTCCTTTCCAGTCGGCTGTGAGCTTTTTGATTTCCTCCTGCAAAGCTTTTTCCTCGTCGCGTATCTGCGCCGCTTTTTCGTAGTCCTGCGCCGTTACCGCCTCCTGCTTTTCGGAGAGCAGCTTTTCCATGCGCTTTTCCTTTTCCTTAAGCTCCTCGGGTTCTGTCTGCGAGCCGAGACGCTTCTTTGACGCCGCCTCGTCGATAAGGTCGATCGCCTTGTCGGGTAAAAATCTGTCGGTGATGTAACGCGCCGACATCTTCGCGGCGGCTTCGAGCGCACCGTCGGTAATTGTAACGCTGTGATGCGCCTCGTAACGGTCGCGTATACCCTTCAAAATCTCGACCGTCTCCTCCTCGGTCGGCTCGCCGACCTGTACCGGCTGGAAACGTCTTTCGAGAGCCGCGTCCTTTTCGATGTACTTCTTGTACTCTTTGAGCGTCGTCGCGCCGATAAGCTGCAGCTCGCCTCTCGCGAGGAACGGCTTTAATATGTTTGACGCGTCCATCGAGCCTTCCGCCGCGCCCGCACCGACAATGGTGTGGAACTCGTCGACGAACAGGATAACGTTCTGCGCGTCGAGTACCTCTTTGATTACCTTTTTAAGTCTTTCCTCAAACTCGCCGCGGTACTTCGCGCCCGCTACCATGCTCGACAAATCGACCGACACGAGCCTTTTTGTTTTAAGCGGTTCGGGAACGTCGCCGGCCGCGATTCTCTGCGCGAGACCTTCTATAACCGCCGTTTTGCCCACGCCCGGTTCGCCGATAAGGCAGGGGTTGTTTTTCGTGCGGCGCGAAAGTATCTGTATAACTCTCTCGATCTCACTGCTTCTGCCGATTACGGGATCGAACTTGTTGTCCTTCGCAATCTGCGTGAAATCTCTGCCGAACTGGTCGAGCGTCGGCGTTTTTGTGCGTCCGCTCGGCTTATAGCCCGAGCCGTTTTCGGGAGCGTAACCCGTTTCGCCGCCGTCCTGCGCGTTGTCGAGAGAGTGTACGATGTCGGCGTAAAAGCTTCTGATATTAACGCCGAGTTCGGTAAGAATTTTCGCGGCAACGCCGTCACCGTCGCGGATAATCGCCATGAGCAGGTGTTCCGTGCCGATGTAGCGGTGACCGAGCCTTTGAGCCTCATACGCGCTAACCTCCAGAAGCCTTTTCGATCGCGGTGTGAGCGCAAGCTCAGTGTCCTTCGGGAGCGGCTCGCCGGAGTCAAAATATTCGTTGATTTTCTCCGCGACCTTTTCTTCCGTAACGTCCGCGCTTTCGAGAGCCTTCGCGGCGACGCCGCTGCCCTCGCGTATAAGTCCCATAAGCAGATGCTCGCTGCCTATGTAGTTGTTTCCCATTTCACATGCCGCGTCATGCGCCTCGTTAATCGCAATCCGCGCTTTTTCGGTAAAGTTTGAAAATAACATAACAATCAACCTCCTTTATGTACGCCGCGCCGCGGCATACCGTCAAATATTACCGCGGATAAATTCCGCGCGTTTTCTGTCCCTGTCCTCCGGTTTAAGCTCCTCGCCGCCGCATATAAGCGCCGGTTCGGTCATTACCATACATTCGAGCGGCGACATCTTGCCCTTAAAGGGAAGTATACCCATATCGGCGCCGAGCATTACATCGGATAAGAGAGATTTTGCTTCCGCCGACGACATATTTCTTGCGTATTTCAGTATTCCGTACGAGCGGTATACCTTGTCTGCCAGCGCGTCCGCACTGTTTGCCTTTAACGCCTCGCGCGCCTTGTTTTCCATATCGACGATCCTGTCAACCGTACTTTTAAGCCGTTCGAGCGACTTTTCCTCGGATATGCCGAGCGTCGAGCGGTTCGAGATCTGGTACAGGCAGCCGTAAGCCTTCGTACCCTCGCCGTAAAGTCCGCGCACCTCGATACCGAGACTGCCCGCCGATGATATGACGCGGTTTATGTTCTCCGTCATCGTCAGCGCGGGAAGGTGGAGCATTACCGACGCTCTCATACCCGTGCCGGTGTTGGTGGGACAGGCGGTGAGGTAGCCGAACTCGCTGTCAAACGCGTACGTGAGCGATTCTTCGATAACGTCGTCGACTCTGCTCGCCGTCTTGTACGCCTCGTCGAGCGCGTAACCGCTCTGTATAATCTGCAGGCGTATGTGATCCTCCTCCATGAGCATGATGCTCATTGTTTCGTCCTTGCTCACGAGTACAGACCTGCCCTTGCCGCCGCACATGTCGGGGCTTATGAGGTGCTTTTCAGCCATTTCCTGCTTGCGTATCGCGGGAGTTTGGTCGAGGTCTATGAAGTCAAAATCCTTCGAGAGCGTCGAATTGCTTGACAAAACCGCGTTTTTGATACGCTCCGTAACCTCCTTTGTGTCGGTGAGCGCGTTGGGGAACGGCGTTTTGTCGAGGTTCCGCGCAAGACGTATTCTTGTGGAAACCGCTATGTCCGAATTATTGTCCTTGTACCAAATCATGACTTTTTCACCTCGTTTTCAATTTCGCGGATCTGCTTGTGCAGCTTTGCCGCCGTTTCGTAATCCTCATTTTTTACCGCTGCGCTCAGCTCCTGCTTAAGCGATTCGTACCGTCTTTTTAATTTAAGCTCCTCGCCCGATTTCGACGGTATCTTGCCCGTGTGCGTGACGGACGGCTGTACGCGCCTTAACGTCTCCGTGATAGGTGCGCGGAAAACCTTGTAACATTCGCCGCACCCGATTTTGCCCGTCCTGCGGAAGTCCGAGTAAGTGTGACCGCACACCGGACACTTTTTTTCCTCCTTGCTTACCGCGGGCTGCATGAACACGTCAAACCCGCCGAAATCGTTAAAGAAATCCGAAAACAAATCAAACATTTTAACATTCCTCCTTAATCGTCATTATCTCTTTCGTGCTAAAGCACGCTCAGCATATTTTTAAGTATTCTCGCTCTTACCTTGTCGCGTTCGGGGAAAGCGCCGAGAGTGCTGTCCGTTATCGCGCTCGTCAGGAGCCTTGCCGTTTTTTCGTCCGTCACGTCCTGCCTTAGCAGATTCGTTATAAATCCTCTCGCCGTTTTTTCATCGAGACTGTCGCCCGTAAGCTCTATCGTGTGACGCGTAAGCCCGTCCGCGCTGCGTATGCGCCTTATTTTAAGACACCCGCCGCCGCCGCGCCGTGACTCGACCGCGTAACCCCTTTCGGGCGAAAACCTCGTCTGTATAACGTAATTTATCTGAGAGGGAGCGCAGCCGAAAACCGAAGCAAGCTCGTTTCGCTTTAATTCCAGCCATTCGTCGGTGTCGTCCTTAAGCAGCTCCGTAATGAACGCTTCAATTCTGTCTGACATTCCCATTTTGCTCATCTCCTTTTTTGACTTTGACTTTCTTTGACCTTTCATTTAATATTATACTCGCTTTTTTCCTTTTGTCAATGAATAAAATTTTAACAATTTATGAACATTACGGAATTTTACGCGCGTATTTATATTGAAAAAACCGTCCGCGCATGATACAATATATACATTATAGTGCAAAGGAGTAAATATATGCTTGCGGTTGAGCGGAGAAATAAAATAGAGCAGATAATAAATAAAGAAAAAAGCGTTCTTGTAACGGAGCTTGCGAAGCAGTTTGAGGTGACGTCCGAGACGATTCGCGGTGATTTGGAAAAGCTCGAAAAGCAGGGCGTGCTTGTGCGCACGTACGGCGGCGCGACAGTGGCGGAAAATATCGAGCCGGAGCTTGCCATAACGGAGCGCGACGTGATAAATTACGAGGGCAAGCAGCGGATAGGGGAGTACGCCGCGTCACTCATACGCGACGGCGAAACTATTTTCCTTGACGCGAGTACGTCCGCGTGGCACCTCGCGCGGTACATAAAGGGTAAAAAGGGGCTGACGGTCATAACGAATGCCGAAAAAATCGTGACGGAGCTTTCAAACTGCGACCACATTCACGTAGTTTGCACCGGCGGCGAGCTTACGCCGCGCAACATGTCGTTTGTCGGACGCGTCGCGGAACGGACGATCAAAGATAATTATTACGCGAATAAATTTTTCTTCTCCTGCAAGGGCGTTACCGCCGCGCGCGGACTTGTCGATTCGAGCGAGGGTGAGGCGGAAATAAAAAAAGCCATGCTCGCATGCAGCGAGTCGGCTGTGTTCCTGTGCGATAAGAATAAAATCGGTAAGCTCGGCGTGCCGCGCATATCGGGTCTCGATAAGATCGACACGTTTATCACCGATGAACGCCTTACCGACGAATGGGAAAAAACTCTCGCCGAAAACGACGTGAAGGTCGTTGTGGCGGGGAAGTAAAAAACGCCGATGTCGGCGTTTGTAGGGGCGACCCTTGCGGTCGCCCGTTATGTATGGCTCCCCTTGAGGGGAGCTGTCGCCGTAGGCGACTGAGAAGTGGTTTTGAAAATGTGTATTGCCACCTCTCCGTCATCGCTCCGCGATGCCACCTCTCCTCAAGGAGAGGCTCACGATGTGTGCCGCTCAATTACGCACCGTATGGGCGAACCGTGTTCGCCCGCGGGCGACCGCGAGGGTCGCCCCTACGGGATTGTTTTCTCCCGTCACGTATGTTTTTACAAATTCGCTCTGAAATAATTTTCGAGCGCGTTTGCGGCTTCGGTTTCGTCTGCGCCCTGAGCGCGGACGGTCACAAAATCGCCCTTCTTCGCGCCGAGGCACGTAACCGCGAAAAGTCTTTTCAGATTTTCGATTCTGTCGTTATACACAATACTTATATTTGAATTAAAGCTGCGCGCCTCGGAAACGAGCCTGCCCGCGCCGCCGGCGTGAAGCCCCTGCCCGTCTTTTAACGTGTAAGAAAATTCTTTCATTATGTCCTCCTCCAATCTGTCGGAAATTATCGTTAAGGATTATATCCGCGATTTATGCTTATTATACGCGGAAGGGTTAATTTGTCAACAACAAAAACGCAAATCTTACCTTTTTGACGAATTTCCGCGGCAGGTTAACATAAATTTTATACAAAATTGGTCTTGATTTTTTCGGAAAAGGCTTATAATCGGTATCTTTCCGATATGCCGCGTATATGATGCGTGAATTTATCGGCTTCCTCCTTCGGCGACAGTATTTTCGCGCCTCCGCCGAGCGCGGCGAGCCAGCCGTAAAACTGACCGCTCACGTTCACCCTTACCGTCGCCGTAAACGCGTCCGCGCCGTGCTTTTGTATGCGCGCGTCCGCGCCGAAGCGGTCCAAGACAACGCCTATAAGACTGTTTGAGAAAAGTATTTCGATCTCTTTTTCCTCGCCCGCGAACATTCCGAATATCCTTTTTGAAAACGCGGCTATGTCAAACTCCGCAAATTGCTCCTTACCGCCGCGAGGCAGACGCGTCGGGGATATGTTCATCATCTTGTCAACGCGGTAATGGCGTATTTCGCCGCTTTCGTGATCGAATGCGATCAAGTAGTAGTTTTCATCGTCCCACGTCATAATCCACGGACTGACCTCATACAGCGCGCCGCCGCGTTTCGGCTTAAGCTCGCGCTCAATCGTCCACTCGCAGTACCTAAAGCGTATTCTGACGTTCGCCGCAATTGCCGAATGGATTTTATCTACATTATAATATATACCTTCGTTGTTTGTTTTCACGCGTCCCAAAACGGCTACCTGATTGTGCAGCGCGCTTGCGTCAAAGCGTCCGGCAAGCTTTTCTATTTTACCGATAAGCGAGCGCGACTTCTTTTCGGTGATGAATTTTGACGACTGAACCGCGTCGACGAGCAGTCTAAGCTCAGGCAGCTCAAAATCGCGCGAAGCCACAAAGTAACCGCGCGGCTCGGAGCGGCGGCATATTATATCCAGTCCGAACAGCTTGAGGTTTTCGATATCGTCGTAGACGCTCTTGCGCTCCGCCTCAATACCCTGCGCCTTGAGCCTCGATATTATCTCCGCGGCGGAAAGCGCGTGGTTTTCGTCCGTCTCCTCCGTAAGCATTTTCATTATATATAAAATTTTCAGCTTTTGATTGTTCGCTTTTGACATATTACGCGCCTCCCGCGTATATGTTATCATATAGGAAAGCGTTTGACAATAGGCTCAAAAAAAATTAAAAAAAGTGTTGACAAACGAAATACCGTCTGCTATAATAATTAAGTCGCTGATTAAGGAGCGACGATTTGGGAGTTTAGCTCAGCTGGGAGAGCGTCTGCCTTACAAGCAGGATGTCACAGGTTCGAGCCCTGTAACTCCCACCACATATGTGTTTGCTTCGCAAACACATTAGCAAGTACGCGTACGCGAAGCGGACGCGTTAGTATGTGTTTGTGAAGCAAACGCATTAGTGTAAGTACGCTTGTTTAAGGCGTAAGTCCGTTTCGTCAGAAACGGAAAATGGCCCGGTAGTTCAGTTGGTTAGAACGCCAGCCTGTCACGCTGGAGGTCGTGAGTTCGAGCCTCATCCGGGTCGCCATTTGCTTCTGTAGCTCAGTCGGTAGAGCAAGGGACTGAAAATCCCTGTGTCGGCGGTTCGATTCCACCCGGAAGCACCAAACCGCAGTTAAAAGCTGCGGATATGCGGGAGTGGCTCAGTGGTAGAGCGTCACCTTGCCAAGGTGAACGTCGCGAGTTCGAATCTCGTCTTCCGCTCCACTTTAATAGAACAAAAGACGCCTGAAAGACAAAGCGCGTCTTTTGTTATATGCGGCGCCATAGCCAAGTGGTAAGGCAGAGGTCTGCAAAACCTTTACGCCCCGGTTCAAATCCGGGTGGCGCCTCCATTTTAAGATGCTGCGGTTTAAGAATTTGCTTAGGCTGCGGTATCTTTTTTTACAGGTGATATGCTATGAAACACGTAAAAAGAATATTTATAGTGCTTCTTATTTTAACGATAGGCATAAGCATAATAAACGCGAAAACGGATTTTTTCCTTAATATAGGCACATACATACCCGCACTCGAAGAGAATTTTCCGCAGGCGGCGAATGTCATTTCGCGCGCGTCGGAGGGGTTGGCAAATCTTACGGACTACATTCCGTCGTTTGAGGAAATAAAGGCGATGATAAAGAACGAGGAACCGCCGATAGATCCGTCGGACGTCGCGGAAAACGCCTATATAGAGAACAGTCCCATGCTGACGTTCTACCCCGAGGAAAACATAAGCGTGATAGCCGATTACAGCACGGTTCAGCTTTTCGGCGTGACCGCGTCGAAGGACAAGGCGCATCTCGTTGTCAATTTCGCGGACGACGGCGGCGAAACGCTCGGTCAGACGTCGTTCGCGGTCGACGGCGGCGGTATGTTCAACAAGACCGTCGATATTCCCGAAAGCGACAGCTACACGCTCGATTTATGCGTATACACGGGCAGCAGGGAGTTCGGTCAGTTCACAAGCTGGGTGTACAATTATGTGACGCTGGAGCGTCTGCCGGACGGCGGCTGGGATATTGAGGAACCGGCCGTTTATGCGGAAAACAAACGCTTGTACGAAAAGGATAAGTCGGTTAAGGACGCGCTTAAAAGCACGGAGTCCGTTCAGTCGGGCGACGCGGAAATAAAGGAAACCGCCGATAAAATAGTGAGACACGCCGAAACGGATTACGAAAAGGCCGCGGCGCTGCATGACTGGGTATGCGAAAATCTTTATTACGATTCCGACAGTCTTGCCGAGGAAGGCATACCGCCGTACTACGCGCTTGATGTGCTTCATTCCAAAAAAGCGGTGTGCCGCGGCTATGCCACGCTTATGGCTGCGCTGTGCCGAGCGGAGGGTATACCGTGCAATGTTGTGACCGGCTACGCTCTCGGCGTAAGCGGCGACACAAAATGGACGGACGAAAATATCGCAACGGACGAGCAGAACCACGCCTGGAACGAGGTATATGTTGACGGCAGGTGGGTTATTGTGGACACGACCTGGGACAGCGGCAACAAAATAGAAAACGGTATGTGGATAGACGGAAGCGTGTCGCATCTGTATTTTGACGCGAATCTGCAGTTCTTCTCGGCGAACCACAGGATAATCGAGTATTATAAAAGATGAAAATAGGTAATGTTACAACCGAAAACAATCTGTTCCTCGCGCCTATGGCGGGCGTTACCGATACTGCGTTCCGCAGCATTTGCCGCCGCTACGGAGCAGGTCTTACATGTTCGGAAATGGTGAGCGCGAAGGGGCTTTATTACGGTGACAAAAAAACACCGCGCCTTATGCGGGGCGGTGACGATGAACACCCGTACGCGATACAGATTTTCGGCTCGGACGCGGATATTATGGCTGAAATTATCCCCAAGGTAACAGAATACAAGCCTGATATAATAGACATAAACATGGGCTGCCCCGCGCCGAAGATAGTAAATAACGGCGACGGCAGCGCGCTTTTAAGGTCGCCCGAAAAAATAGCCGAAATAGTGCGGCGCGTGTCGGACGTATCGCCCGTACCGGTGACGGTAAAGATACGAAAAGGCTGGGACGGCGAAAGAGTGAATGCCGTCGAGGTTGCGAAAATCATAGAGCAGAGCGGCGCGGCGGCAATAACCGTTCACGGCAGAACGCGCGACGAATTTTACGGCGGCAGCGCCGATTGGAATATTATACGGCGCGTAAAGGAAGCGGTAAGTATACCCGTAATAGGCAACGGCGATGTGAAAACGCCGCGCGATGTGAAAAGAATGTTCGATGAAACGGGCTGCGACGCGGTTATGATAGGTCGCGGCGCGCAGGGTAATCCGTTTTTGTTCAGACAGGCGGCGGAATACCTTGAAACGGGTGCGGAAACGTATTTTCCGTCGCCGAAGGAAAGGCTTGCTGTGCTTTCGGAGCATTTGGATATGCTTATTGCCGAAAAGGGCGAGTATATCGGCGTGCGTGAGGCGAGGAAGCATGTCGCGTGGTATATAAAAGGTCTTAAAGGCTCGGCAAAGCTGAAGGAAAAGGTTTTTACAATAGATGACGCCGACGAGATGAGAAAATGTATAAGTGAGTATATGATTGGTATGTAAAACGCCGGAAAATCCGGCGTTTTTTCACACGCTGCTGCGCTGACCGTGGGGGATCTTATCCTTGAACAGAATAGATATGCACCAAAGTCCCGCAAGACCTATAATCACGTAGATAATTCTGCTTACGAGCGCGTCCGCGCCGCCGAATATCGACGCCACAAGGTCAAACTGGAACAGTCCGACGAGCAGCCAGTTTATTGCGCCTATGATTGTTATTACAAGAGATGTATTGTCCATTTTCACTTGCTCCTTTATATTATTATTGCGTTTTTAGTCTGTCACGCCGAAGCAAAAATAAACATGGTAATATTTCCCTTTTTCCGTGCGTAAAATTAAGCGGGGTGAAATTTTTATGGGGAGAAAAGCCATGTTGTTTTTTTTAGCGGTGGTAACGATTATGGCCATCACGTTTGTGTTTGTATACTGCGCGGGCGGCGAGGAGAACGACGAGAGAGTGAAATTTCTTGAGAGCTACGGCTGGAGGGTGGACAAAAACGCGGTCGACGAGGCGGACGTTATAATACCGAAGCCGTTTGACCGCGTGTACGAGAGCTATAACGAAACGCAGAAACGCGCAGGACTCGACCTTGAGCCGTACATGGGTATGCGCGGCAAACGGTACACGTACATTGTGACGAATTACCCGTGCGATGCCGGCGAGGTGCGCGCGAACGTTATCTGCATAAACGGAAAATGCGTCGCTGGCGATATTATGACGGTGAGCGCACGCGGATTTATGCACTCGCTTCTTTATGATGACGCAAAAGAATGATTGATTTTTCCGCGCAAACATTGTATACTTATTTGCGGGAGTGATTTACGTTGAAACAGAAAATTCTCGATATACTTAAATCGTCCGAGGGTTACGTGTCGGGCGAAAAAATCAGCTCGCTTACCGGTATTTCCCGCGCGGCGGTGTGGAAGCATATAAAAAGCCTTAAAAATGCGGGCTACGAGATAAGCTCCGTGACGAACAGGGGCTACCGCCTTGTTTCGTCGCCCGATTTGATTGACGCGGACGAGATAAAAAGGCGGCTTAATACGGAGTTTATCGGCAGTAAGATTTACGTGTATGACGAAACCGACTCGACGAACGAGCGCGCGAAGGCGCACAGCGCGGACAGTGAGGGCGCGGTGTTTATCGCGGAGGTTCAAAACGGCGGCAAGGGCAGTCACGGCAGGGGCTGGATAAGTCCGCGTGGTACGGGCGTGTGGCTGAGCGTGCTTTTAAAGCCCGACGCCGCGCCGTCGGATATATCACAGATAACGCTCGCCGCCGGGCTGAGCGTGTGCAAAACGGTCGAAATGGGCGCGGAGATAAAGTGGCCCAACGACGTTGTGATAGGCTCAAAAAAGGTGTGCGGCATACTCACGGAAATGTCGGCTGAAATCGATATGGTAAATTACGTCGTGTGCGGCATCGGAATAAATGTGAACACCGAAGGCTTTGACAGTGAAATTGCGCACCGCGCAACGTCAATGTATATCGAGAGCGGCGAAAAATACGAGCGGAACGAGGTTGCCGCGCGGCTTTTGAATAATTTTGAGTATTACTACAAAAAATTTCTCGCGGGCGGTCTTAGCGCCGTGCTTGACGAGTACAGGAAAAGCTGCGTTACACTGGGCAGAGACGTGAGTGTTATTTTCAAAAAAGAAACCGTCACGGGCAAAGCCGTTGACGTTGACGAAAACGGCGCGCTCGTCGTCGAGACGGCGGACGGAGTTATACGCGTCACCTCCGGCGAGGTAAGCGTGAGAGGTATTTACGGGTATGTGTAAAAATACTTGACGCGGTATTACGTATGTGGTAATATGATAGTAAGTGTGATTATTTGCAGCATAGGTTTTCATCAACAGCAAGACCCTCGGAGAGTGCCATTCTCCGAGGGTAATTTTTAGAACTGTATATTAAAAACACTTGACATTTTTTTGTGTATGTGGTAATATAAATATGAATGGTGCAGTGGTAATTTCTAGCAAATGTATCACCAACGGCAATACCCCCGAAGGTTCGAGCTTCGAGGGTATTTTTTTGAGTTATATTAAATTATAACAAAGCCGGCGGCTTATTTGTTGTCGGCGTTTCCGTCAAGCCACTTGCAGATATAATGAGATATTATGCCTGCGATAACGGATATAAGTAGCGCCGTTATCATTTCTAGCAAATTGCATCACCTCCTTTCCTAAGAAAGGGTGCCGACAGGGAAATTATATCAGAAAAGGGCGTATTTTGCAATAAATGTGAACAAAACGTAAACAATTAGCACTCTCTTGTTAAGAGTGCTAATTTTCTGTTGACTTTTCCGCAAAATGGTATTATTATATTATTTAGACTTAATAAACAGAGAAAGGACATGATTTTACATGGCAAAGGGAAACATATCGGTTGACAGCGAAAACCTGTTCCCGATTATTAAAAAATGGCTGTACAGCGACAAGGATATTTTCTTGAGAGAACTCGTTTCAAACGGCTGCGACGCGGTAACGAAGCTTAAAAAGCTCGCGGGAATCGGCGACGCGGAGATCGCGGCGGACGAGAAATTCAAGGTCGTCGTTTCAGTGTCGAAGGAGAATAAGACGCTTACAATATCCGACAACGGTATCGGTATGACAGCCGAGGAAATAGACAAGTATATAAATCAAATTGCGTTCTCGGGCGCGAGCGACTTCCTTGAAAAGTACAAGCAGGAGGACGACGCGGGCGCGCAGATAATCGGTCACTTCGGTCTGGGCTTTTACAGCGCGTTTATGGTAGCGGACAGCGTTGAGATAGACTCGCTTTCGTACATTGACGGCGCGAAGGCGGCAAAGTGGACGTGCGACGGCAGCATGGAATTTGAGCTTACGGACGGCGCGCGCACCGAGCGCGGCACGACAGTGACGCTCCATGTGGCGGAGGACAGCGAGGAATTTCTCGACGAGTATAAAATAAAGGAAATACTTCACAAGTACTGCGCGTTTCTGCCGATAGAGGTCTACCTCGAAAATCCCGACAAGAAGGACGAGGAAAGCGAAGAAAAAGAGGGCGAAGAAAAGGAAGAACCGAAGCCCATAAACGACACGAATCCGCTCTGGATGAAAAAGCCGTCGGAATGTACGGACGAGGAATACAAAGCGTTTTACCACAAGGTATTCCTCGACTTCAACGAGCCGCTGTTCTGGATACACCTGAATGTCGATTATCCGTTTAATCTGAAGGGCATACTTTACTTCCCGAAAATAAACCACGAGTTTGCCGGTCAGGAGGGACAGATAAAACTGTACAACAACCAGGTATTCGTTGCGGACAACGTGAAAGAGGTAATACCCGAATTTCTGATGCTCTTAAAAGGCGTAATCGACTGCCCCGACCTGCCGCTTAACGTGTCGCGCAGCTTTTTGCAGAACGACGGCTACGTTAAAAAGATTTCGTCGCACATCACAAAGAAGGTCGCGGACAAGCTGACGGAGCTGTTTAACGGCGACAGGGAAAACTACGAAAAATACTGGGACGACATCGACATATTTATAAAGTACGGCTGCCTGCGCGACGATAAATTTTACGATAAGGTGAAGAATATCATCATATACAAAAACCTCGGCGGAAAGTACATCACGCTCGACGATTATATCGGCGGCAAGGAGGACAAGACCGTTTACTACGTCTCGGACGAAAAGGTGCAGTCGCAGTATATAAAGATGTTCAGGGATCAGGGACTTGACGCGGTAATGCTGCCGAGCATGATGGACACGCACTTTATATCGTTCGTGGAAATGAAGAACGAGGGCGTGAAGTTCAAGCGTATCGACAGTGCAATCAATGACGTTTCCGACGAAAACGAAAAGGACGACGACGCGAAAAAAGCCGACGAAGCGCTGATTGAAAAGTTCAAAAATGAAATAAACGACGACACGCTCAAAATAGAGGTGCAGTCGTTAAAGGACGACAAAATCCCCGCGGTAATACTTTTGAGCGAGCAGTCGCGCCGTATGCGCGAGATGTACCGCGCCTACGGTCAGCAGGCGGCGTCAATGGCGGATATGTTCAAGGACGAATTCACGCTTGTGCTTAATTCAAACAATTCGCTCATAAAGAAGCTTGACACGCTCGAGGGCGAGGACGCGTCGCTTGTGATAAATCACGTGTACGACCTCGCGAAAATAAGCCACAGCCCGTTGAGCGCGGAGCAGATGACAAAATTCGTCGAGCGCTCCAACAAGCTGCTGGAAAGATTATTCTAAGATATATGTAAAACGACTGCGCCCCGCAAAAGGCGCGGTCGTTTTTCTTTTATTTTACTTTGAATATATCCGCATACTCGGGATGTGCAGAAACTAATACCCAATCCATACTGTCCCAAAAATAATTCTTGTCCGCGGATACTTCACCTATCTCCGTGCCGTCATATCCTCTTGGTCTGGTATAGTAACTTATTACAGTCCATTCACTGTCCCAATGTCCTTCACCGGTAAAAATATTTACTTGATACTGCGAATCACTAACATTTTTACCCACTGAATTTGGTCCGTATTTGCCTGTTATTAACTTACCATTAGCTTCCAAAGGAGCAGTGAATTTAGCATCACCCTGTCCTACCTCATCCATTAACCCCACATCAGGCGCAACGCCTTGGCCATACCCCAACACACCCGTTACTTCATCTTTCCTTAATACTATCTGCGTGCCGTCCGCTTTGACGAATATGTCACCCTCTCTTGCGAGACGGTTTTCGCGCGGCTGACCTTCGTAAATCGTTATGGGGTTGTAGTTGTGAAGCGGATCGGGCGGCTGTGAGAAGTCGCGGCTCTCTCTTGTTGACGGCTCGGTTATGCGGTTCAGTACCGCTGCCGCAGCGGCGCGCGTGAGTGTGCCGTCGGGATCGAATGTGCCGAGGTCGTCAACGCCGCAGAGTATGCCGTTTTCGTATGCGGTAAGGACAAAGTCGAGGCAGCGGCTGTCGATTTTTTGGTTGTCGGGGATCGATGCCTGAACATTTGCGGCGTACTGCTTTGAAAGCGTTTCACCCCGTTTTTCAATGGCGCGCACCGCCACCATTGCCATTTCCTGCCTTGTTATGTCGCTGTCCATGTCGTTTTCGCTCATTTCGTCGCTCGTTATGAGATTTGCGTCAACCGCGGCTTTATACACTCCGTACCACCACGTATCGCCCTTTGCGCTTGTGTCAAGTCCGAGTATTCTGTCCACAACGGCAATAAACTCCGCGTGCGTCATTGTATTTTCCGGCTTAAAGTAAACAGTGCCGTTTTCCTCGATTCCCGCAAATAACCCCTTGCCCGTCATTGCCGTAACCGTGTCGTAGTACCAATCGCCCGACTGCACATCGGGAAACGATGCCGCGTTTGCGGTATATGCCGCGCACATCAGCACGGAACACGTAAGTATCGCGCTCAAAATCCTATTTTTCATTTTCTGCCTCTTTTCTAAGTATATTACTTATTATAATATTCAAACACTATGCGCCCATTATCACAAGCTAAAGTAACCCAACCCATACCATCCCAAATATAATTATTATCTGGGGATATTTCGCCTTCTTCTGTTCCTTGCTCTTTTGGTAATGTATAATCGCTTATTACTGCCCATTCACTGTCCCAGTGTCCCTCATCAGTTATAGGATTTACCCAATACTGCGAATCACTAACATTTTTACCTACTGAATTTGGTCCGTATTTTCCTGTTGTTAATTTGCCATTAGCTGTTAAAGGTCTTCTGGTTATATGGACTCCTTGTCCTACCTCGTCCATTAAACCCACATCCGGAGCAACTCCCTGACCGTAACCTAAAACGCCCGTCAATTCATCTATTTTAAGTACCACCCGCGTGCCGTCCGCTTTGACGAATATGTCGCCCTCTCTTGCAAGGCGGTTTTCACGCGGCTGACCTTCATAAATTGTGATAGGGTTGTAATTGTGAAGCGGATCGGGCGGCTGTGAGAAGTCGCGGCTCTCTCTTGTGGTCGGCTCTGTTATACGGTTCAGTACCGCTGCCGCAGCGGCTCGTGTCAGCGTGCCGTTGGGATCAAATGTGCCGAGGTCGTCAACGCCGCAGAGTATGCCGTTTTCGTATGCGGTCAGAACGAAATCGCGGTAATAACTGTCGATTTTTTGGTTGTCGGGGATCGAGGCCTGAACATTGTCGGAGTACTGCGACGATAGCTTTTCACCCCTCTTTTCAATGGCTCGTACCGCTATCATTGCCATTTCCTGCCTTGTTATGTCCTTGTCCATGTCGGTTTCGCTCATTTCGCTGCTCGTTATGAGCTGTGCGTCAACCGCGGCTTTATACACTCCGTACCACCACGTATCACCTTTTGCGCTTGTGTCGAGATTTAAAATCCTGTCCACAACTGCAATAAATTCCGCGTGAGTCATTGTGTTTTCAGGCTTAAAGTAAACCGTTCCGTTTTCCTCAATTCCGGCGAATAACCCTTTATTCGTCATCGCCGTAACGGTATCATAATACCAATCTCCCGATTTCACATCGGGAAAAGTCGCAGCATTTGCAGCCGTTCCAATCGTAATCGCCGCAGCAGCTAACGCCGCCGTAATCTTTTTTGTTTTCATATGCGTTACCTCGTTTTCATATATATGATAAGTATATCATACCGCGCCGACAATATCAACCCTCGCGGCATTCTTCCTGTGCCGCCGTACACAAAAAATCCCGCTCGTTACAAGCGGGATTTCTCATAAAATCAAGTATTATCGTGGGTTTAGGCTTAGCCGAAATATCTCTTTAACAAGCCTTCAAAACCCTTTCCATGTCTTGCTTCGTCCTTCGCCATTTCGTGCACGGTATCGTGGATAGCGTCGTAGTTAAGCTCCTTTGCGCGCTTAGCGAGGTCGAGCTTGCCGGCGGTCGCGCCGCACTCAGCCTCGGCACGAAGCTGCAGATTTTTCTTTGTCGAAGGCGTTACGACCTCGCCGAGAAGCTCCGCGAACTTCGCCGCGTGCTCCGCTTCCTCGAGAGCCGCTCTCATATAGAACTCGCCTATTTCGGGATAACCCTCGCGGATAGCCTGTCTCGACATCGCGATGTACATGCCGACCTCGGTGCATTCGCCCTCGAAGTTAGCCTTCAAGCCCTCGTAAACATCGTCCTCAACCTTACCCTTTGCGCCAACGCCTATAACGTGCTCGCAAACGAAGTTAAGAGAGCCTTCCTCCATAACTGTGAACTTTGAGCCGGGAACGCCGCACTGCGGACATTTTTCGGGCGGCTGGTCTCCCTCGTGAACATAGCCGCATACGGGACATACGTACTTTGCCATAATAAAATCCTCCTTATGTGTTAAAAAATGTATACACTTATTATAGCAGTTTGCGCGTCCGGTGTCAAGATTTTAATAAGGTAAATCCGTATCATCCGTCGGCGACATGCCGCGGTTTTCACTTATGTATTTCAAAATATCGGCTATGTGCAGAAATTCCGTCCTGAACCCGAGCGGATCATCGCCGACACCCTCGCGCGCAAGGCTTATCACGCTGTCATAATCTGCCGTACCGGCAAATTCCGAGTCGTTCAGCAGCATACCAAGCTCCGCCACAGCCGACGCGAATTTAAAGTCGCTGCTCATTTCACTCGTCACCGCGTTCGCGACGGGCATTTCTATAAGCTTGCTTTCATCGCCGTCGGGATCCTTGTAGCGCAGCTTAACCGTCATTAACTCGTCCACGCCGCCCATAATTTCGGACGACCTGTACTTTAGCTCCGAAACCTCCGTACCGTCGGCGGGCACAATTTCGTAAAGCGCCGTTACTGTCGCGCCGCAGCCAAGCTCGCCCGCGTCCTTTTTATCGTTGTCAAAATCCTCGTTATTGAGAATCCTGTTCTCGTAACCGACGAGACGGTACTCCTTTACCGCCGCCGGATTAAATTCAGCCTGAATTTTAACGTCCTTCGCTATGGTGTAAAGCGTTTTCGGCATCTCGTCCACAAAAACCTTCCTCGCCTCGCGCTCGGTGTCTATGTAAGCGTATGTGCCGTTGCCGTTGTCGGCAAGCGTTTCCATACGGTTATCCTTGTAATTGCCCATACCGAAGCCGAGAACCGTCAGGAAAATACCTTTTTCGCGCTTTTCGCTTATGAGCTTTTCAAGATCGCCCGTCGAGGACATTCCTATATTGAAATCACCGTCGGTGCAGAGTATGATGCGGTTGTTGCCCTCTATAAGATGCTTCTCCGCCTGCAGATACGCGAGATTTATACCGACCTCGCCGTACGTGCCGCCTCCGGCGCGGAGCGACGCGATAGCCTCGAGTATTTTATCCTTTTCCCTTACAGGCGTGCTGTCAAGCGCCACGCGCGTACCCGACGCGTATGTCACGATTGAGATCGTGTCGTTTTCGTCAAGCTCGTCAAGCAGCATACGCAGCGACTTTTTAACGAGCGGCAGCTTTTCAGCCGTGTACATCGAACCGGAAACGTCGATAAGGAACACGAGGTTTGTCGGCTGCTTTTCCGTAAGCTCGTCACCCTGCACCGCTATTTTCGTAAGCAGATGCCCGCTGTTCCACGGACACACAGCCGTTTCGGCGGACACCTCAAACGGCTTGCCGTCGGTCGGTCGTGGGTTGTCGTAGGTGAAGTAGTTTATAAGCTCCTCTGTGCGGATCGAGCCGTATTTCGGGAACATGCCGTAGCCGAGCGCGAAGCGGCGCAGATTGCTGTAGGACGCGGTGTCCGCGTCAATGGAGAACGTGGACAAGGGAGATGTGAGCGCGTTTTTGAACACGTTCTCGTCCTCCGATGTGTACTCCTCCGTATTAAAATAACCGTTATAGTCATATTCCGTTTCAGGAGCGGGTGCGGGCGCATAATTGCCGCCGGCTAAAATCGAGCTTCCGCCGCCGCCCGACGACTCAAAACCGACGCTGCTGTCGGGGCTTGCGTCGCTTGACGCGCCGGATTTATCGCCGCCCGAAGAACCGCCCGATGACGGACGTACACTGCCTCCCGTGCTGCTGTTTGACGAGCCTCCCGATGAGCCTGAACCGCCGCCCCAAAGGTAAGCGGGCGACTGTATACTGTCGATGTTCGCTTCTTCCTCCGCCTCGCGCCTGTCGTCCTCTATTTTTTTAAGCGCGTTGTCAATGAGGTACACAACGTCCTCACGCGTGATCGTGTCGCCTATTAGCGCGTGAACATTATCCGAAATTCCCATATCGACTGCGCCGCCGACGTAACCCTCGGGATACGCCGCGCTGCCAGAATAACTGAGGCGGCTCATGATAATTTTTACCGCCTGCTCATACGTAACGGTGTCGTCGGGACGGAACGTGCCGTCGTCGAAGCCGGAAATAACGCCCGCGCCGTACGCCGCCGCGATATAATCCTTCGCCCAGTGGCCGTCGGGAACGTCGGGAAATTCCGGTGCGTCGGCTTTAACTTCATCGTCCGTCAGGAACGCGTCGCAGAAAATCTTTGTAAACTCCGCGCGCGTCAATGTGCGTTCAAGATGAAGCTGACCGTCCTCGTAGCCGCTCAGTATTCCCTTGTCGCGAAGCTCCTCCGCGGGTGACGCCAACGCCGTAAACGCCGCCGCCGACACAGCCAAAGCCGCGGTAACGGCAATAATTCTTTTTTTCATGTGTGATCCGTCCTTTCCTTATCTGAATTGGTTTATAATCTCTTCAACGGCCGCCATATCCGCGCCGTAAGCGTTGATCGTCACGCTCAAGCCGAACGACGTAAACACCGCGTAAATGCTGCCGTCCTCCTCCGTGATGTACGGCTCTCTGTCAGCGCCGCCGTAATTTATCGTCACCGATATTACCGCGCCGCCGTCGTTTTTGAAGGTGTAGCCGTTCGGCGACGCGTCTATGCAGTAGTAGCCGTCGGGACACGGAATGTCCGCGTCGTCGATCGCCTCGGTATCGGCGGCGGAAATATCCGACAAATCCCGCTTTTTGCTGTACGGCGTCATATCCTCCGGCGCGGTGTTTTCCGGCTTTATAACCTCGTCCGATTCGCCGAGTATATAGCTTGCGGAGGAACCGCCGCCGGGCGCGCCCTCATCGCTTTCCGTTTCAGTCGGCGCGTCTGTTGTTTCGTCCGCTGTTTCAGTCTGCTCATCGGCTTTCGGCTCCGGTGCCGGTTCGGGCGCGGTTTCGTTTATATCTTCATTATACCCGTAATTATATTCACGCGACGGTTCAGCCGCCGTTTCCTCCGTATTACGCGAAACATTACCGGGGACGCTATATGAACTTTCACTTGTATTATGGGAAGGTGCGTCTGCCGTTTCCGGCTTTTGTATGGAGGATCGTACCGAATTTTGCGCGTCCCCGGATTTTTCGTTCACTGCGGCAGGTTCGGGCGCGGCGGTACGTGAGGGCGCAGCTGTTGAGCCGCTTTCCGTAGCCCTTTCCTCAATCACAATACCCTCGCCGCCGTCACGCTGCGCCTTCTGCAGCAGCGGAAACGCCGTGACCGCTCCCGTCACAACGACAACCGCCGCGGCAGCCGCAGCCGCGTATTGCATATAACGAGCGCGTAAAGGAGGCTTATGCTTTTTTGCGTCGCGTATAACGCTGTTTACGAAATCCTCGCTCGGCTTAATCGAGTCGTTTGCTTCCTTGTAGTATTTCCTAAACAAAGTCATAACCTCCTTTCAGCTCGTTTCGGAGCATCTCTCTGCCCCTGAAGAGGCGGGATTTAACGGTTGACGGGTTCATGGAAAGACACCGCGAGATTTCCTCGACGCTCATATCCTCGTAATAGAACAGGTGTATCACCGTGCGATATTTTGAAGGAAGGGACTGCACGGCGTAATATACCTCGCTCTTTTCGGGGGTGTCGAACGTCAGTTCCTCTGTCAGCGGAACGGTCTTTTTGAACCATGAATTCATAAACACGCTTTTTGAACAGTTTATCGTGACGCGTATAAGCCACGCCTTTATATGTTCCGCGCTTGTGAGCTTTCTGCGGTTTTCGACAAATCTGAGGAAAACCTCCTGCGTCACGTCCTCCGCGTTCGCGCAATTTTTCGTCTGCGACAGCGCGAGGCGGTAAACCATGTCAAAATGCGCGCGTATTATTTCCTCGTCGGTCATACCTGTACATAGCCCTTTATCCGTCATTAAATCCCCCTCCCTTCATAATAAATACTAAGAAACACCCCAAAAGGTTGCAAAAAATTTTTTCTTTTTTAAG
The DNA here is from genome assembly GCA_947624485.1 of uncultured Clostridia bacterium. Taxonomy (GTDB): domain Bacteria; phylum Bacillota; class Clostridia; order UBA1381; family UBA1381; genus Hominilimicola. The sequence continues at coordinate 131,365 of CANQKM010000003.1, read as the reverse complement.
TATATCAAAAAACACGGCTTAAATAAACCGTGTTTTTGAAAATTATGTGATTTGTTGTCATTATTGGGCGGATGAAAGGAAGCTCACGTCGTACAGGGCGACATTAGAATCGCCTTGGCCCCACAAGCTTATTTTCAGATTTTCAACGCCTCTAAGATTTACATCAACGTCAACCGGATCCTCCGTTTGCTTTAAATCATATCTCATGATTTCATTCTCTGTTCCGTCATTTTCTACGCTGTAAAATGCAATAAAACCGGTATCGTCAGAACCTACACGCGTATAAGGCATAACGGCTTTTCCGACAAGCCGGCTGTATTGGCCGTTAAGGATATATGTATTGTAGTTGACATCATCTAAAAGAAGATTGCTGCATGTGATAACCTTATCCTTTAAATGAAACTTCGCATACTCGCCTGTATTGACAGATACGAAGTTTGTGTCTATTAAATCTTCCGGAAACTTGTCGATAGGCGTTGTTGCCGCGACGTCTCTCGTGCCGATATATACCGTCGTTGTCTGTCCGTCCCAACCTACCTCTTTGCCGAGAAGGTTTGCCATCGGACGAAGCGGCACATACGTTGTACCGTTGTAAATAAGCGGCTCAACCACATCGCCGTTCGCGTCCCTCAGCGTCTGCTCAACGCCGTCCCAAAAGAAGTGCATATTGCCGACTGTTGCGTCAATCATCTGCGCGAATACCGTAGCCGCGCCCGCGAGCACCGCCGTCACGCATACGCCCGCGATAAAACCTTTTAATTTTTCCCTGAACATAATATGTTCCTCCTTGATATAAGTATTTTTGCTCTATCCTACAACAAAAAAAGTGCGCAGCTCCCTTAATGCAGAGGCTGCGCACCGAAAAACGCAAACTCTGACTTTAAGGTTGCTACACACTTACTTACACCACATTTTGAAAGGGCTTGACAGTCAGGGTGTACGCTTTTACCGGTATAGCGTACCCCTTTCAAAATTGGATATGTGTACTCTATTGTAAGTATAGTATGTAGCATAATCAGTATATCATAATCGCGCGGAAATTACAAGAAAAATTTATGAGCGCGCGGTGTTAGGCTTCCCCTTGAGGGGAAGCTGTCACACGTAGTGTGACTGATGAGGTGTAAAACACGTCTGTCACACTTTGCGTGATACACCTCATCCACCGCTTCGCGGTCCCCCTTCCCCTCAAGGGGAAGGCTTTTATAAGTTTACACAAAACATAAAAAAAAGACGCTTGCGCGTCTTTTTACAGTTCCGGTTCAAAGCTCGGCATAAGCTGAAGCTTAAACAGATTATTTTTATGCTTCGTGTCGATCAGCGCCTTTTTATCAGCGTCGTCGATTTCGCCGGTGCGGATATACCTGTCAAGCTCCGCGTATGTGAAGCCGAGATTGTCCTCGTCGGTTTTACCGCTCAGACCGTCGGTGGGAACCTTATTCACGAGCGACGACGGCAGACCGAGAATATTGCCTATCGTCCTAACCTCCGTGACGGTGAGATGCGCAAGCGGCGAAAAATCACCCGCCGCGTCGCCGTAGCGCGTGGAGTAGCCTACCCAGTCCTCGGAGAGGTTGCACGTGTTCGCGACTCTGCCGTTATTGCTCTGCGAAACGGCGTAAAGCGTCGCCATTCTTATTCTCGCGGGCAGGTTAACGCGCGTCTGGTTTGAAATTTCCATATCCTCCGGCATACTGCCGAGCAAGCCGTCGACCGCGTCCTTTATATTGACCACGTAATGCTTTATTCCGAGGTGGTTCACGAGCGTGTACGCCGCGTCGATATCCTTTTGCTCGCCGCACGGCATAAGCACGCCTATAACCCTGTCCTTGCCGAGCGCCTCGGCGCACAGCGCCGCCGTTACCGAGCTGTCCTTGCCGCCCGATATTCCGACAACGGCGCTGCAGCCCCTGCCGTTCTCCTCAAAAAATCCGCGCACCCATTCCACGCAGTCGTTTTTTACCTTTTCCCAGTCAGTCATTTTAGTTACCTCCGTTTAAATCAGCGGCGCGACAAGGCGCGTAATGTGACCTATAAGCCGCGTTATTATTTTGAATTTCTTTATATCCTCCACGGTTATTTTCTGACACTTTTCGAGCGTGTCCTTAAAGTCGCGCTCAACGTCCATAATCGCGGGCAAGTCCATCATGTATGCCGCGCACTCGTAATGCAGATACAGGCTGCGGTAGTCGTGGTTGATCGTGCCGACTATCGCGCGCCGTCCGTCGCTTACCGATATTTTTGAGTGGACAAAGCCGGGCGTGTACTCGTAAATTTCTATACCCGCCCTCAAAAGCTCCTTGTAATACGTCCGCGCCAGATACAGCGCGTACGCCTTGTCGGGAATATGCGGCATTATTATTTTAACGTCCACACCCCTCTGCGCCGCGTACTTCATGCTCTCGTACATCTCATTGTCAATAACGAGATACGGCGTCATTATATACACGTAATCCGTCGCGCTTTCAAGGTTGTGCAGGTACGCGCGCTTGCCTATCTGCATATCGTCGGAGAACGGCGCGTCCGAGAACGGCACTACAAAGCCGTCATGCTCCGTTTCAACGCCCGACGAGGAAAGAATGTACCTGCCGCCGTCCTCGATTTTTTCGCTGTTTACGTTCCACATGTCGAGGAACATCGAGGTAAAGCCCGCCACGCCCTTGCCGCGCATCATAAAGCCCGCGTCCTTCCAATGACCGAATCGCATTTTTTCGCCTATATATTCGTCCGCGATATTTATACCGCCCGAAAACGCGCACTCGCCGTCCACGACGAGTATTTTGCGGTGGTCGCGGTTATTCTGGTGCGTGGAGATAAGAGGCACGATCGGCGAGAATATGCGCGCTTTTATGCCGAGCCGTCCGAGGTATTCGTCATAGTGGCGCGGCATGGTGGTGATGCAGCCCATAGCGTCGTAAAGAACCCTCACCTCAACGCCCTGTTTGGCTTTTGCGCGGAGTATTTCGAGTATTTCCGACCACATACGGCTCGTGGTGTTTATGATGAAAAACTCCATAAATATAAACTTTTCCGCACGCATAAGCTCGCGCTTCATATCATCAAACATCCGTCTGCCGGACGGGAAATACTGAACTGTCGTTTCCTCGTACGCGGGCGAACCGCCGTACTTTTCGAGATACCTCACGAAGTCGCTTTCGCGCCTGTCCATGGTATCGAGACGCTTTTCAAGCTCCGGATCCTTTTCGAGGTACAGCATATTGGCCTCGTGAATATTGTCGTAGTCGTCCTTGATGTTCCACGCAACCGTGCGCATCCGCATAAACAGGTAAAAAAGTCCGCCGAACACCGGGAAAATCGCGATAAGCATCACCCATGTCATTTGAAACGTCGGCTCGCTTTCGCGGTTTACCTCAATAATAATGAGTACCGCGCTGAAAACGGTCGTGAAGCCGATGAGGACGTTTGAGTAATCCGAAATCCATATATACATGAAAACAAAAGCCGTGACCTGGAGCAGCAGCATAATAAGCGCGAACAGCTTGTTTGAATAAAGAAGTCGGTTAAGCTTTTTCATTTGCTTTTATATCCTTTACTTAAGTGATTTTATGTACGCGAAGGTTTTTTCCTCGCCCTCGTCAAGAAGCATACGCAGCCAGCTTTCCAATAAAGCGGCTGTTTTCGGGTGCATGAGATTTTTCGCGTTGCCCTTTTCAAAGTAGTCTATCGGGTTGTGGTCGGTGTACTTGTCACCCTGATATATTTTGCCCGCCGCGACGCGGTCGCAGAACATTTCTTTAACGTACCGAAGCGGCATTTCAACGGCTTCCATGCGGTGCGTCGCGTTGTTGTAGTCCGTCCAGTATTCAAAATGGTGCTTGTTGCGTCCCTTGTGGTGTATCCACGCCATGGAGTAGCCGTACTCGCGCCGCTCCGCCTCCGTCGGACTTCTGTCGCCGAGGTAGAACCGCGCGCCCGGCAGAAATTCCGTGGGCGAGTATTTCGATAAATCGTGCCGAAGTCCTTGCCAGAATATACCGCATTTCATGCAGTGGTATATTACCTTGTGCCTGTGGCGCGTTATCGTGCGGAAATGTTTTATAATGTGCAGCATAAGCCTTGCCTCTCAAAAAAATTCTACGTCAGTATATATCTTATCATAAAAAAAGTAAAATTACAACAAAAATATATAAAATACGGCGGGGAGGCTTTCGTATGGGTGTCCGCAAATTATAAAAACATATTTACAAATGCATCGATATATGTTACAATAACTATAACGCATTATAACTTTAGAGAGGTGCATAACAATGAAAAAACTGCTTATCACCGCCGCAATTGCAATGTGCGTGTTCGGCGGCATAGCGGCGCATGCGGAAATAATCGGCGCGGTGTACACGACCGACATCGGCGCGCTGATAGACGGCTGCCCGATAAAATCGTACAACATATCCGACAGCACATACATAAAAGCCGAGGATCTGCGCGTCTACGGCTTTGACGTGGCGTGGGACGAGGGCGCGCGCACGCTTAAAATAACGCCCGACGACAACGCGGCGAGAACGATACCGTCCGCCGGGGAAATAAACACGAAAAAATCGGATATACCGTTTAATCAGAAATTATACGACGTATATTCCACAGACATAAAAACATACGTGAACGGCTTGGAGATCCACGCCTGCAACATCGACGGCGAAACGCTCGTAAAGTTCCGCGACCTTGAAAGCGTCGCGTACGTAAGCTACGACGACGGTAAGCGGCTCGCGTGTATCGACGTTATATCGAAGCGTCTCGACGACGAGCTAAGCGGCGCGGAGGGTATGACGGATTTAACGCTTTCCGACGGCGTGACGTATCACGGTCAGGTGAAGGACGGCAAGCCCGACGGTATCGGCGTTGTGACCGACAAAAGCGCGGACGGGGACAGAGTGAATAATATCGTTACGACCGCGCATTTCACAGCCGGTGAAAAGGACGGCATTTACCGCACCGACGGTACATACGAGGTCATACGCGGAAGCAGTCTCGGAACGTACATCGACCGCGGCGCGGGCAACACGAAGGTGAATTACAGTGTTTCGTACAGCGATTACCACATGAACCCCGACACCCTTTACTGCTGCATATCCACGCTGGACTACGACAAAATGTACTCCGACAGCGCGGAGCGCGCAACGGGAACGGAGTGCCGCGCGCAGACGGACGACGGCTATCTCTACGGCATCAAAAACACCGACATATACGAATATACGACCGTTACCGACGGCGATTACAATATCGCGCCGGAGGACGGTCTGCCGAAGTTTGACCGGTTTACGGGCGATTACGGCGCGAATGTCTTAACAGAGGACGGTACGGCGTACACTCTCCCCTACGGCGGCGATTACGTTCATGCGGTGGCTGTTTCAAATCCCGACACGGACAGCGACAAGTACATAGAAAACGGCACGCTTTACGAGGATATGCACGACGGAAACGCGCCGCGCGTTGTTGACACCGACGTTAAAATGTTCGACGGCGAAAGCTACGTGATATACCTCAAAAACGACGGCAGCGCGTGGGTTTACCGCTCAAATTCCCAGCAGACGCTCGGTTACGGCTGGATCGACGGCGAGGATCTGTCCGCGCCGGTAAAGTGCGCTGAAGATGTTTCCTACGTGTCGAGCAATAACGGTCTGACGATGGCGTACATCAAAAACGACGGCTCGGTGTACGTACTCGGCACAAGCTATAACGGCGAGAAGGGCGTTATCGAGACGCGAGACAACGGCATTGATTACAGCAAATTCATGCACGACGCGGGGGTTAAAATGGGAGACGGCTTTGTTTCGTGCAGCGTCGGCTCCGAGGTCGTGCTTGCGCTTAAAGAAAACGGCGACTTGTACGCGTGGGGCGCGAATAACGCGGGAGTTATCGACAAAAACGGCGGCGGCAACGTTTTAACGCCGAAGAAGGTCGCTGAGGATGTGCGCGATTACATATACGACGGCGCGCTCTATATTATAAAAACGGACGGCACGCTTTGGTACCGCGGCAGGACGCGCCGGTTTTCCGACAGGCAAATTGACGGAAGCATACCCGATTTTACAATGTGCGACAAAGTATACAGAGAGGTATCGTACAAGGCCGGCGAATAAATAAGGCTTAAACGGGCGCGGAATATCCGCGTCCTTTTTGCATGCGCTTTTTATCCCGATTGACTTTTCACGGTGCGTATGATAGAATAAAATAGGTAGATTATACACGTAAAAAGCATTGGAGAATGTTATGAAAAAACGGTTTGATAAAATTTTTCTGCCGGTTCTGATGTGCGCCGTCGGCATAGCCGTCGTTGTGATAGGCGCGGTATATTTCAATTACATTTCGCGCCGCATTTACAACGACAGCACCGACCACCTGGAGGAGATATACAGTCAGGTAAACCGCTCGTTCGGCATGTTTGCCGAGCGTAACCGCGGACTGCTTAAAAGCTTGGACGACTATATCTCCGCCTACGAGGGTGACGGCGCGGCGGTATCGGATCGCATAAACGAAAATCGTAAATATTGGAAGTTCTCGGAATTTTATTTCCTGTCGTCGACTGACAAATCCTGCATGACGGTCGGCGGTGCTTCGGACGACTTTACAACGGACGACACCTGGAACGGTCTTGCCGCTCCCGACGAGCCTGTAATAGCGAACGGCAAGCTGCCCGACGGAAGGGACGCTACTCTTTTTGTCATACATTCGCGCGGCGGCAAGTACAACGGCTTTGCCTACGACGCGATAGCCGTGAGCTACACGAATGAGGATCTTGCAGAGTCGCTCAATGTCGACGCGTTTTCGGGCGAGGCGGCGTGCTTTGTCGTACACAAGGACGGCGCCATACTCATATCCGCTCAAAAGGGCGGCAGCGTTTTCGGAAATTATCTCACGTATCTTAAAGCCGCGTCCGATTTGGACGAGGACGGCTTTAACAAAATAAGCAGCGACTGGGAAAAAGGCGAGGCGGGACTTACGCAGTGCGGCATCGGCGGCGTGAGCCACTGCATACTGTACCAGCCCGTGGGTTACCAAGACTATATGCTTTTGAGCGTCGTGCCGCAGAGCGTGGTAAGCGCAGGATTTTTGTCGGTGCAGAAAACGACGATGAACGTCTTAAGCATAATATTCCTGCTCGTCGGTGCGGCGGCAATTGCGTTCATACTCATACGCGGACAAAATCAGTCAATGAAAAACATAACCGAGCTTCGCTACCGTGAGCGCATGTTTGACGTACTTTCAAACAGCGTTGACGATATATTCATCATGCTCGACGCCGCCGATTACAGCGTTGACTACATAAGTCCGAATGTCGAGCGGCTTATCGGTATACCGGTTGACGAGGTGAGGAAGGATATACGCGTGCTTGAAAAGTGCGCGGTAAACGGAAGCGTGATCGTTCCTGCCGGCGACCTTAAGGAAATACCGCTCAACGGTTACATAAACCTCGAATGTGAGTATATGCACCAAAGCACCGGCGAGCGGCGCCGGTACAGAATGACTGTGTACCACATGAGCATACGCGACGTGAGGAAGTACATTTTTGTGCTGTCCGACCGCACGCAGGAACGGAACATGAACGAGCAGATGCAGGAGGCGCTCAACGCCGCACGCAGCGCGAACGAGGCGAAGAGTAACTTTCTTTCCAATATGTCACACGACATACGCACACCGATGAACGCGATCGTCGGCTTTTCGGTACTGCTCGAAAACGAGGCGGACGATCCCGAAAAGGTGCGGGAATACACGCGCAAAATAACCGCGTCAAGCCACCACCTCCTGAGCCTTATAAACGACGTGCTTGACATGAGCAAGATAGAGAGCGGCAAAACGTCGCTGAATGTTGACAAATTCAGCCTGAAGGAAATAATAGAGGAACTCGGTATTATACTTATTCCGCAGGCAAAGGCAAAAAATCAGGAATTTAATGTGCGTGTGGACGGCGTAACGCCCGAGTATCTCATAGGCGACAAGCTGCGCCTTAACCAGATACTTATAAACCTTTTGTCAAATGCGATAAAGTACACGCCGGAAAACGGCAGAGTAGACTTCATGGTAACGGAGCTGCCGCACGCGGGAGACCAGTATGTGAAGCTGCGGTTTATCGTGCGTGACAACGGTATAGGAATGAGCGGTGACTTTCTGAAGCATATATTCACGCCGTTCAGCCGCGAGGAAAACTCCGTCACGAACAAGATACAAGGCACAGGTCTCGGTATGGCGATAACGAAAAACCTTGTTGATTTGATGGGCGGCATAATAAACGTAAAAAGTAAGCCGGGCAAGGGCAGCTCGTTCACCGTGGAACTGTCGTTCGCGCTGCCCGACGCTGGTGAAAACGACACGGCAGGCAGCGAAAAGACCGAAAGCATATACGACGCGGCAATAATGAAGGACAAGCTGTTCCTCATAGCGGAGGACAACGAGCTTAACTCCGAAATTCTAACGGAGATGCTCGCCGCCGAGGGCGTGAAGTGCGACCTTGCCGTAAACGGCGCGGAGGCGGTTGAAAAGTTCAAAAATTCACCCGCCGGTCACTATGACATGATACTCATGGACGTGCAGATGCCCGTAATGAACGGCTACGAGGCGACGCGTCAAATACGCGCCTGCGGTCACCCCGACGCGGCTGACATTCCGATTGCGGCAATGACCGCGAACACGTTCGCCGAGGACGTAAACGACGCGATGGAAGCCGGAATGAACGGACACCTCGCGAAACCGATCGATATGGAAGCGGTAAAAAGTCTGGTATACAAGCTTCTGAAAGGCAGAAGGAAAAAATAGCGGGAGGAGTAAGATAGTATGAGAAAATTACGCGCTTTAATGCCGCTTATTCTCGCGGCTGCGCTTATCTTAACATCGTGCGGAACGGACAAAGCGTCTAACCCCGACGGCGTGACGCTTACGATAATGGGTAAAAGAACAGATCTGCAAAAGGATTATATGGTAAAGATTTTTGAGCGGTACGAGGCGGCGACGGGCAACAAGCTCGACATAATTTCCGTCGACGACGACCAATACGAAGCTGCGGCGGCGAAAAGGCTCGAAAACGGTGAAATGACCGATATATTTCTTCACTTCCACAACGCCGATTTGAGCCGTCTTGACGTTGCGGGAAATTTCTGCCGCCTCAACAACGAAAGCTGGGTAAGCGATTTAACGGACGGCGCGCGCGCGTACTGCACCGACGCGGACGGCAATCTGCTCGGTCTGCCGTTTTGGGAGAATTCCGTTTCGGGCTGCTATTACAACAAAACACTGCTCGACAGTCTCGGACTAAAGCCCGCGGCCACGCAGGAGGAGTTTGACATGCTTTGCGAAGCGCTTACAGCTACGGGTTACACGCCTATATGCTGGCCCGCAAAGGACTGCGCGTGGATGCCGCAGTTCGCGCTCGATCCGATATTCGCCGACAATCCCGATTTGCTCGAAAAGCTCAATAACGGCGAAATAACATACGCGGATATTCCCGAAGTAAAAAATATGGCGCAGTGGATTTCGGACGCGGCAGCGAACGGATGGTTAGGCACGGATTCCCTTGAAACGGGCTGGGACGATATAAGCCCCGTGATGAGCTCGGGCGGCGCCGTAATGACGTTTATATGGGACACGTGGTTCTACACCGATTTGGAGGACGGCGGCAAATACACGAAAGACGACTTCGCGCTCATGCCCGTGTTTATGAACACCGTTGACGGCGGCACGTTTGAGGGCGGCAACATAAATATGATGATGGTAAACAAGAACAGCGAAAAAATGCAGGACGCGCTCGATTTTCTGTCGTTCTGCGCCGATGCGGAGAATTACAACGCAGCGTTCGACGGCATCGCGACCGTGAGCTGCTTCAACGGTCAGACCACAAACGTGCAGTCGAGCATGGTAACGGATATACTGCCGTCGGTCGAAGAAAAGCAGCGCGTGTCAACCGCCGCGTCAAGGATAGTCGGCTACAGCGCAAACGATATGGTAAAAATAATAGGCGAGCTTTTGAGTAAGCGTACCGACGCTGACGGCTGCGTGAGGATGATGGACGAGTACCGCGCGGCGGAAGCGGAAAAGGAAATGGAATAATATTATAACGAACAGCAAAGCACATTCAGCTGAATGTGCTTTGTTAAACAGTCTATTTGATAAATTTTTCATTATCCACCAATATTATATCCGGTGTCGGGCAGCGCTGTTTAATACAATTTCTGCAAATTTCCCAGTCTCGGTCTGTCAGATGCGCTTCCTCTTTTGTCGGTTTTACTTCTTTGCCGGCAATCATTTGTAATTCAATGCAGTATCCGATGTCAATATTGTCTTTCATCATCGGACATCGCATGTACTCTCTTTTATCAGACATTTCTTCACCTGTAATTGCAACTCACACGCCTCTTGCGAGGCGTGACCAGCGTTATCCCGATGGGAACGCAAGTGTACATAGATTTCAACTCACACGCCTCATGCGAGGCGTGACTGCAATGCCCATACCGCGTTCGCCGCCGAAGAAATTTCAACTCACACGCCTCTTGCAAGGCGTGACTGGTGCAGATATTCTTCTTAATCCTCAATATTATTTTGAGTATCTTCTATCAATTCGTCAACAAGCCGCTCCGCTTGTTCAAAATCATTATTGCCGATTGTCTTTTTTAACAGTTTCAACTGCCGCATAAGACCTCGTGAATACCCTTTAAAGATTTCCTTTTCCTCCATTGCGTTCTCCTTCCCCGACCATATGCTGCCGTTGAGTTTTCCATTTTCATCTTAATATTATTATCATACATATACAATGATATTTCAATAGGCAAAACCAACAAATATTTTTTGTCGTCCTCTGACGTGCTTATGCGCTGTATCTTGTTTTATTCGTTTACAATCAGTGTTTCACCACTAAAATCACCGCTGGAAAGCAATATTTCCGCTTTTGTTTTCCAGTCTTCGGGATTAGTATAATGCGTCATACCGACGGACTCAATTATAAAAACTTTCCCTTTCTCATCGGTAGCAGTAAGACCGTTTCTTAATTTAGTACAATCCCCTTCGACAGAAACAGCGGTTTTCCCATTAAGGAGCAGCATTTTATCGACAACTTTCAGTGACATAATAATCCTTCCTCAGTCTAAATTTTTCAAAGCAGTTTGTAAGCCCTCTTGCGAGACGTGATTTTTTACTTGTATTTTTTAAAAAATGGTATATAATATAAATGGTTAGAGGGTTACGCCAGCACATAGGTATGCTCCTTTACCCCATGAGTGTTGATGTGCTGACACTCATTTTTGTATTGTAATTTCAAATTCACATGCCTCTCTGACTTGGATTATCATCCCAAATAAAGGCAAAAGTACGCGAGAGGTGTGCTTTTATAAGCTATCAATTTGTCGTTTAATCACTTTTTTATTTATAGGCACAAATTTATAACCGTTTGCGCATTCACTAAGATTTTTCAAATCTCTGTTCATGTGGTCATAAGGGACTCCGTCTTTAAAGGCATAACATACGGGATGACCGTCTTTCATACCAAGACAATTTTTGCAATAATCACAATCACATAGTTTAATCATAACCCTTATACCTCCCCTATATACTTTTTGAAAAGCTCTAATATCTCTCAGGATTTCATCAACAGCACCATGATGGGTTAATACTTACCATCTCCGTACCCTCTAAATATGTAAGGCAACAACTCACACGCCTCATGCGAGGCGTGACGCGGTATATAACCGCCCCGATACCATACAAAAAGATTTCAACTCACACGCCTCATGCGAGGCGTGACGGTGTTCGTCCTCCTCCAGCTCCGACGCGATATAATTTCAACTCACACGCCTCATGCGAGGCGTGACTTCGGCTGCACCTTGATATTGTCGTCCGCGTCGGATTTCAACTCACACGCCTCATGCGAGGCGTGACGGTTGAACAGCCGGAGGAAGACGAGGCTGAAGTAATAATTTCAACTCACACGCCTCATGCGAGGCGTGACCCGTACAACTGAAAAAGAGTGAAAGAGAGGTGACATTTCAACTCACACGCCTCATGCGAGGCGTGACCTTTCTTTTTGTTCTTTACCTGCCATCATCAGCCTATTTCAACTCACACGCCTCATGCGAGGCGTGACTTACCGTTCCCGTACCGATAGGCTCGTAATACTTATTTCAACTCACACGCCTCATGCGAGGCGTGACAATAACAGCCTTGCCCTGCGCCATAGCATAACAATTTCAACTCACACGCCTCATGCGAGGCGTGACGTTCCTTGTCCACTGCCTGCCTCCTTCGGCGGTCTATTTCAACTCACACGCCTCATGCGAGGCGTGACCGTGTCTGTTATAACTACCCGCGTATACGGATTATTTCAACTCACACGCCTCATGCGAGGCGTGACCGTTTCCGTCGATGGAAAATATGATGTCGTATATATTTCAACTCACACGCCTCATGCGAGGCGTGACGTTGTTACCACGCGTGACAACAGCAAGATGTATATTTCAACTCACACGCCTCATGCGAGGCGTGACTTGATTTTACCTTGTGCGGGTCGTCCATACCCATATTTCAACTCACACGCCTCATGCGAGGCGTGACGGAAGGAGACCCCGCAAGCCCCGTAAGAGGGGTAATTTCAACTCACACGCCTCATGCGAGGCGTGACTTTGCCAAACTTAACCGCTGTGGACGTTACACGCATTTCAACTCACACGCCTCATGCGAGGCGTGACCGGCGCGTCCGATTTCCTTGACACATACAAGACGATTTCAACTCACACGCCTCATGCGAGGCGTGACTCAATTCTGCTTGTTTTTGCTCCGTTTTCCAACGATTTCAACTCACACGCCTCATGCGAGGCGTGACGGAGCAGCGGTTCAATCACCTGTGCGAGATAGGATTTCAACTCACACGCCTCATGCGAGGCGTGACCGTGTCTGTTATAACTACCCGCGTATACGGATTATTTCAACTCACACGCCTCATGCGAGGCGTGACCACAACGTACAAAATTGCGTCGCGTTTTGGCGTGATAATTTCAACTCACACGCCTCATGCGAGGCGTGACGCCGTCCGTATCGACAGCCCACCACTGCACCGCATTTCAACTCACACGCCTCATGCGAGGCGTGACCTTATTTCCATGTACTTGTCAACAAAATAGCCGCTATTTCAACTCACACGCCTCATGCGAGGCGTGACTTTGTCGATCTCAAATCCGATGTAGTCATAGCCATTTCAACTCACACGCCTCATGCGAGGCGTGACACAATAAGCTCTGGGCCATTTTCGCCCGCAATAAAATTTCAACTCACACGCCTCATGCGAGGCGTGACTTTCGCTTTTGCAATTTCTTCCTTCAGGTTTTGGTTTCAACTCACACGCCTCATGCGAGGCGTGACAAATTGTCAGGGTCTTATACAACTGCACTGACGAATTTCAACTCACACGCCTCATGCGAGGCGTGACTGCAAAGCTGGGCGCGGTAGAGGCCCTTGCACAATTTCAACTCACACGCCTCATGCGAGGCGTGACTGCGACTGCGCGTTATTTGAAAAGCCGCTGTTTATATTTCAACTCACACGCCTCATGCGAGGCGTGACATTTGTTAATGCTGTTTCATCGTCAATGCTGTACTTATTTCAACTCACACGCCTCATGCGAGGCGTGACCCGTCTGTGACGTCAGGCTCTATGCCTGTGACTATTTCAACTCACACGCCTCATGCGAGGCGTGACGTCAGCGAAAGTATGCTGAAAATGCTTTTCGGTATTTCAACTCACACGCCTCATGCGAGGCGTGACTTGATGTTTTAATTGATAGGTATGCAGATATTCATTTCAACTCACACGCCTCATGCGAGGCGTGACGTGTCCTTTGGCACCGCAGTGACACGCGCTATAAATTTCAACTCACACGCCTCATGCGAGGCGTGACTATAAGCGCGGCTGATGACCTGCTGTATAAGCAATTTCAACTCACACGCCTCATGCGAGGCGTGACTAAAGGACGGCTTGACACCGCACTCGCGGAAGGTATTTCAACTCACACGCCTCATGCGAGGCGTGACGCGACAGCCTTCGAGGGGTGCTTCGAGATAGCCATTTCAACTCACACGCCTCATGCGAGGCGTGACATTTCGAGCTGCGACACCGTTACTTGGTTATGGCGATTTCAACTCACACGCCTCATGCGAGGCGTGACGAACCAGACAATCGCAGCGAGCGGGATTTCAGGCAATTTCAACTCACACGCCTCATGCGAGGCGTGACCGAAAAGACGGCGCAAGAAGCTGCTGCAATTTTAAATTTCAACTCACACGCCTCATGCGAGGCGTGACATTTGCGCCGGTAGGGAAGTAGCGATCATGGAAATTTCAACTCACACGCCTCATGCGAGGCGTGACGAAAATTATACATTCGGTGGCATGAGTTTCTCAATTTCAACTCACACGCCTCATGCGAGGCGTGACGGCTGCCGAGCGTGCTGCCAAGATAGCGGCTATCATTTCAACTCACACGCCTCATGCGAGGCGTGACGCGGAGTGGTAGACAGACTAAACCAGATAAAGAGATTTCAACTCACACGCCTCATGCGAGGCGTGACCAAACTGGAAGATATATTAAAAGACTTTGATTACATTTCAACTCACACGCCTCATGCGAGGCGTGACGCGACAGCCTTCGAGGGGTGCTTCGAGATAGCCATTTCAACTCACACGCCTCATGCGAGGCGTGACATTTCGAGCTGCGACACCGTTACTTGGTTATGGCGATTTCAACTCACACGCCTCATGCGAGGCGTGACGAACCAGACAATCGCAGCGAGCGGGATTTCAGGCAATTTCAACTCACACGCCTCATGCGAGGCGTGACCGAAAAGACGGCGCAAGAAGCTGCTGCAATTTTAAATTTCAACTCACACGCCTCATGCGAGGCGTGACATTTGCGCCGGTAGGGAAGTAGCGATCATGGAAATTTCAACTCACACGCCTCATGCGAGGCGTGACGAAAATTATACATTCGGTGGCATGAGTTTCTCAATTTCAACTCACACGCCTCATGCGAGGCGTGACGGCTGCCGAGCGTGCTGCCAAGATAGCGGCTATCATTTCAACTCACACGCCTCATGCGAGGCGTGACGCGGAGTGGTAGACAGACTAAACCAGATAAAGAGATTTCAACTCACACGCCTCATGCGAGGCGTGACCTTTCAACGCCTCAACGACCGCCGTCGTGTGTTATTTCAACTCACACGCCTCATGCGAGGCGTGACGTCCCGACACTCGCCGCCGAATTGCAAAAACAGATAAATTTCAACTCACACGCCTCATGCGAGGCGTGACGGCAGAGCCGTAGCGTTTGTGATTAACGAGGCAATTTCAACTCACACGCCTCATGCGAGGCGTGACTAGACAGCAGGCAAAAATCGCCATAAAGCTGTGGATTTCAACTCACACGCCTCATGCGAGGCGTGACAATGGCAGACATTGAGATTTCAAGAAAACACACATTTCAACTCACACGCCTCATGCGAGGCGTGACGTCAACAACAACGGCAACGCGAACAACAACAACGCATTTCAACTCACACGCCTCATGCGAGGCGTGACTTACCCGTCATTTTAACTTTCCTATCGTCATGAGATTTCAACTCACACGCCTCATGCGAGGCGTGACTTGTATTCGCGGGCACGTTTCCGATTTTGCCGATAATTTCAACTCACACGCCTCATGCGAGGCGTGACTACCGGCAGACGCGAAATTTACCGATACGACATACATTTCAACTCACACGCCTCATGCGAGGCGTGACTCACCGATAGGCGAATATGTGGTAGGTTGGCTGCCATTTCAACTCACACGCCTCATGCGAGGCGTGACACTGGGTAATCGTCGGAGCAGAGACAGGCAACAATTTCAACTCACACGCCTCATGCGAGGCGTGACCAAGAGGTCACGGAGGAGCAAGTATTTCAGCCGATTTCAACTCACACGCCTCATGCGAGGCGTGACATTATTTTGGCAGCCTCCCCCACGAACGCATAAAGATTTCAACTCACACGCCTCATGCGAGGCGTGACGCCCGCTTCTGCACATCGGGCATGGTTTCAGTGATTTCAACTCACACGCCTCATGCGAGGCGTGACGGAACACGATGACGATGTTCTTTTTCAGCTCGTAGATTTCAACTCACACGCCTCATGCGAGGCGTGACAATCAGCATTGAAGCGCATACAGGAAATGTTGAAGATTTCAACTCACACGCCTCATGCGAGGCGTGACAATGCCTATGCCCTCTATTTCCTGTATGCGCTTCTTATTTCAACTCACACGCCTCATGCGAGGCGTGACATTTTGTGCAGTTTAGAGTTAATGAGGTCAAGGGATTTCAACTCACACGCCTCATGCGAGGCGTGACGACTACTCCGCGTCGAGTAAGGTAGAGGCACATCCCATTTCAACTCACACGCCTCATGCGAGGCGTGACCTCTTTCAGCAGTTCATTTTTCGCTTGAGCGGACGATTTCAACTCACACGCCTCATGCGAGGCGTGACGAGAGGTGTCAAACCGGCTTTTACCTTCGCTTCGAGTTATTTCAACTCACACGCCTCATGCGAGGCGTGACTTGCTGCGGAATTTAGCGTCTTGCAGTTACTATTCGATTTCAACTCACACGCCTCATGCGAGGCGTGACATCACTCGGTTTTTAGATTTTATTCAGCCGGGCTATTTCAACTCACACGCCTCATGCGAGGCGTGACCGTTAGTTTTATGCCTTTAAGCGTAAGCACCGTAGATTTCAACTCACACGCCTCATGCGAGGCGTGACAAGGCGCGACATTTTATGTAAACGGCAACAATAAATTTCAACTCACACGCCTCATGCGAGGCGTGACATTATTGTTCCCGCGCGCATATATAGTTCTATACCGATTTCAACTCACACGCCTCATGCGAGGCGTGACCCGCCCTCGGACGTAATCTGATTTGCGTTCTTTCTATTTCAACTCACACGCCTCATGCGAGGCGTGACGTAATTTCTTCGGCATCTGCTATCATAGATTGCAATTTCAACTCACACGCCTCATGCGAGGCGTGACACAGACGCTTTCAACCCGGAAAACTGCGAGTATGAATTTCAACTCACACGCCTCATGCGAGGCGTGACGTAGGGTTTGTTTTTTCAAGGATAGGATTTTAGATTTCAACTCACACGCCTCATGCGAGGCGTGACGACCGTCCCTCACGAAGTCGCCCAACTCATCATCATTTCAACTCACACGCCTCATGCGAGGCGTGACTTGTAATCATCCGGTGTTGCGATAGCTCCGACCTGTATATTTCAACTCACACGCCTCATGCGAGGCGTGACCTCATACAGTGTAGAGGTTCTGCCGCACTTCGGGCATTTCAACTCACACGCCTCATGCGAGGCGTGACGGCAAAAAACGAGTCGGGAAGCAATTTCTGTTGATTTCAACTCACACGCCTCATGCGAGGCGTGACGCCAAAACATTCCCTTCGGTTCGCGGATTTTCAAATTTCAACTCACACGCCTCATGCGAGGCGTGACAATCGGATATGTGTACGTCCATACAAATCGGTGATTTCAACTCACACGCCTCATGCGAGGCGTGACCACCACTGCCGCTAAGCAACTTCCACATATTGGCATTTCAACTCACACGCCTCATGCGAGGCGTGACCTATTCAGTTTTTCCGTAAGAGAATAACCGACATGAAATTTCAACTCACACGCCTCATGCGAGGCGTGACTAACTCAACGGCTCTGCTCGCTGACGGCGTTACCATTTCAACTCACACGCCTCATGCGAGGCGTGACTAGTTTTCTGTCGCCGAATTGCTTTCCTCCCAAAATTTCAACTCACACGCCTCATGCGAGGCGTGACCAGAGCTTTTGGCAGCGCGCATTTGCCGTAAACAATTTCAACTCACACGCCTCATGCGAGGCGTGACTTACATCATCGTTTTCGGCCATTTCCTTGTATGTCTATTTCAACTCACACGCCTCATGCGAGGCGTGACGCCTCCGACAATGTGGATTTACAACCGGTGTTTGATTTCAACTCACACGCCTCATGCGAGGCGTGACGCCATAGGATTTTTCTTTCATTATGCGACCATCAATTTCAACTCACACGCCTCATGCGAGGCGTGACGGAAAACGGTCGCGGATACACAATTTACAAGGGCATTTCAACTCACACGCCTCATGCGAGGCGTGACTAATCAATTTCTTTAATAGCACTGGCAATTTCAGATTTCAACTCACACGCCTCATGCGAGGCGTGACTGTAAACAGTTTTCCGATGGAAATGGGGATTTCTGCATTTCAACTCACACGCCTCATGCGAGGCGTGACCCATAGTGGTTGGTCTTTTCGTTCTTCACAAGGTATTTCAACTCACACGCCTCATGCGAGGCGTGACTCCGAGCTCGCAATAACGGGTGTGTTCTTATCGCATTTCAACTCACACGCCTCATGCGAGGCGTGACCGTATATTGTAATTATAAATTTACGAATATTGCTATTTCAACTCACACGCCTCATGCGAGGCGTGACCAGCGCCCAGCGCCGATAATCGTTATCGTTGCCAATGTAGATTTCAACTCACACGCCTCATGCGAGGCGTGACTTTCGGCGGTGTCGTCGCGTCCCATTGTGAGGGTTTATTTCAACTCACACGCCTCATGCGAGGCGTGACCCAACACGAACTATCATAGGGAATACGCGATATATTTCAACTCACACGCCTCATGCGAGGCGTGACTATACTCGCGGGATTGAATACGCCCGGTTATGCATTTCAACTCACACGCCTCATGCGAGGCGTGACTTACTATCACTATCGGCACTTTGCCGTCAAGCATTATTTCAACTCACACGCCTCATGCGAGGCGTGACGCACCGGAATGAATATTTCCGATACTAGCGTAGTATTTCAACTCACACGCCTCATGCGAGGCGTGACTTTTTTGTATTCACCATATTTACCCCGTTCTTCTTATTTCAACTCACACGCCTCATGCGAGGCGTGACGTCCAGTACGTTCTTTGACAGCGGCGTTCCGTTCAATTTCAACTCACACGCCTCATGCGAGGCGTGACGCAGAAGTTATCTTTTTCTGTCAGTTTGTTGATATTTCAACTCACACGCCTCATGCGAGGCGTGACAACAGCATAGTTGCAATGGCAACAGCAAAATAGTATTTCAACTCACACGCCTCATGCGAGGCGTGACGTTGGAAGAAGTGACATTTTATCGCTTAATAGTATTTCAACTCACACGCCTCATGCGAGGCGTGACATATTAGAAGTAGCATAAATCATTTCTTTATGAGATTTCAACTCACACGCCTCATGCGAGGCGTGACTTATAATCCAAATACAACGGCGTCTTAAGCAGATATTTCAACTCACACGCCTCATGCGAGGCGTGACCCACCACTGCCGCTAAGCAACTTCCACATATTGGCATTTCAACTCACACGCCTCATGCGAGGCGTGACTCGAGGACAGCCTTACGCGGCGGATATTCCGTATATTTCAACTCACACGCCTCATGCGAGGCGTGACGCGGCGGTGCTGAATATAGCGGTTACGTTTATGATGATTTCAACTCACACGCCTCATGCGAGGCGTGACATTAAAAGAAGGGATATTAACACTGCTACCTCAGAATATTTCAACTCACACGCCTCATGCGAGGCGTGACCTGCGTTAGGCCCTATTGGCTGGATAGCCCTCGATTTCAACTCACACGCCTCATGCGAGGCGTGACTGGAGCAGCTTATCGACGGGGCGACACTCAAGCGCATTTCAACTCACACGCCTCATGCGAGGCGTGACGAGGCATAGAAACAGCGGTTTGCGCGTTCGTAAACGAATTTCAACTCACACGCCTCATGCGAGGCGTGACATTTAACCGGATATAACTGTCCAATATGCAAAAATATTTCAACTCACACGCCTCATGCGAGGCGTGACGCGTTGTTGAACGACATACGTTCCTCGCTGCTTGCCATTTCAACTCACACGCCTCATGCGAGGCGTGACGTCACCGGCGCGGAGCAGAATATCAACCATATCGGTCACGATTTCAACTCACACGCCTCATGCGAGGCGTGACGCTGCGCAGTACAAAACGCAGGAAGACAGCATAAATTTCAACTCACACGCCTCATGCGAGGCGTGACTGGCAGCGCCGGGTATTTTTAATATCGTTCCGGGATTTCAACTCACACGCCTCATGCGAGGCGTGACGCGCAGACAGTCTGACAGCGTCCGCTTGAACTTATTTCAACTCACACGCCTCATGCGAGGCGTGACGCGGATAGAGCAGATTATAACGGAGATAAGCGAATTTCAACTCACACGCCTCATGCGAGGCGTGACTCTTCGTTCTTTGCCATTGGTATAATCTCCTTTCAATTTCAACTCACACGCCTCATGCGAGGCGTGACTCAAGCGGACGCTGTCAGACTGTCTGCGCGAAATAATGATTTCAACTCACACGCCTCATGCGAGGCGTGACGTTATACAGTCGGTCGCAAAGCTCGGCTTGGGCGCATTTCAACTCACACGCCTCATGCGAGGCGTGACTTACCTATTTCATATTCTATATTATTATCTGATAAATTTCAACTCACACGCCTCATGCGAGGCGTGACCGCCGCAAGGCGAGCGCGTCAGCATAGCGAACAGCATTTCAACTCACACGCCTCATGCGAGGCGTGACACTGGTCTACCTAACACCTGTGTGATATATTGATGTATTTCAACTCACACGCCTCATGCGAGGCGTGACTAAGACAACGGTACGCCTATTATGTAGGCGGTAGATTTCAACTCACACGCCTCATGCGAGGCGTGACCTTGACGTGTTTTTGCTCAACGACAGGATTACGCAGATTTCAACTCACACGCCTCATGCGAGGCGTGACGCACATCATCACCTTTCTTGCATCGTTTCATTATATTTCAACTCACACGCCTCATGCGAGGCGTGACTGCCAAGTCGCTCAAACATCACTTTACACCTCCTTATTTCAACTCACACGCCTCATGCGAGGCGTGACGCGAGATTATGGCGTTGACGGCCAGATTGGCCTCATTTCAACTCACACGCCTCATGCGAGGCGTGACTGCGGAGCGGCCGGCTACAATACAGGGAGCAACATTTCAACTCACACGCCTCATGCGAGGCGTGACTTCTTGCAACTACCGCTGTTGTGCCGCTACCAATATTTCAACTCACACGCCTCATGCGAGGCGTGACTTACGCTCCCTGCCGATAGACATACGATTTGTAGGCATTTCAACTCACACGCCTCATGCGAGGCGTGACGCACTATACTTCCCCAATGTATACGAGCCTACAAATTTCAACTCACACGCCTCATGCGAGGCGTGACAAGGAGACAGCATTACGCCCATAAAGGATAAAGACATTTCAACTCACACGCCTCATGCGAGGCGTGACCTGCGTTATCCTGCTCCGTTTGAACGAATATATATTTCAACTCACACGCCTCATGCGAGGCGTGACGTTGGAGAGCGCGGAAGCACAGTGTTCCCGACGATTTCAACTCACACGCCTCATGCGAGGCGTGACGACGCTTGCAACTGTTGTGGAGTACCACCGGAATGGATTTCAACTCACACGCCTCATGCGAGGCGTGACCCCAAGAGTCGTTGAAGTAGTACCAAGCTTCTGTATTTCAACTCACACGCCTCATGCGAGGCGTGACCGTGCGAATACTGCGGAGCAAATCTTGATCCCGGATTTCAACTCACACGCCTCATGCGAGGCGTGACACATTCCGTGGATACGCAAAGGCGACCTTGTAAAATTTCAACTCACACGCCTCATGCGAGGCGTGACATGATACGGTTTTCCCAAATCATATTATTGTCGGATTTCAACTCACACGCCTCATGCGAGGCGTGACTCAGAAGTCCGCAGCACCCTTATAGATATGCTTGATTTCAACTCACACGCCTCATGCGAGGCGTGACTATTACAACTGGCGATTAACAGCGGTATCAAATTTATTTCAACTCACACGCCTCATGCGAGGCGTGACCCTCCCCCACGAACGCATAAAGGAACGGGCGCGATTTCAACTCACACGCCTCATGCGAGGCGTGACGAGGCTATGGAGGCAGCAGAACGGGAGCGAGACGTGATATTTCAACTCACACGCCTCATGCGAGGCGTGACTTCGGACGCCGCGATACGCGCAGATGAATTTATATTTCAACTCACACGCCTCATGCGAGGCGTGACGGCGGCGGGCTAAAATGGCCGACTATAGCAGATACATTTCAACTCACACGCCTCATGCGAGGCGTGACGCTTACCACTATGGGCGCGCACGTAAGCGGCATATTTCAACTCACACGCCTCATGCGAGGCGTGACGATAGCCCTGAAACTGCCGGCTGAATTGCCGTCGTATTTCAACTCACACGCCTCATGCGAGGCGTGACCTTGTGTTGTAAACGTAGACTTGCTTCTTTGCAATTTCAACTCACACGCCTCATGCGAGGCGTGACTTCGAGAGGGCGGTGTTTCCTGCCGTCGTCCAAATCTGATTTCAACTCACACGCCTCATGCGAGGCGTGACTCGATCGGGATTTGTGCCGAGGGCAAGTACACAACGATTTCAACTCACACGCCTCATGCGAGGCGTGACTGTGATCTTCCGATCCTTTAATCAATGCGTTGCCGATTTCAACTCACACGCCTCATGCGAGGCGTGACGGAAATTCGTACAGTTTGTGTCGTCAAGGTAGTCGTCATTTCAACTCACACGCCTCATGCGAGGCGTGACGAAATCCGTAGCCGAGGGATATGTAGGTGTTTGTAAATTTCAACTCACACGCCTCATGCGAGGCGTGACCGGATCTACAATCGCCAAATCAAAATACTTGTCGGATTTCAACTCACACGCCTCATGCGAGGCGTGACGCCACCGACAGCGTTGATAGCATTGATGTGATTACATTTCAACTCACACGCCTCATGCGAGGCGTGACGGGTTTTTCCTGTTCCGTTTGTCCCCTCTATGTATTTCAACTCACACGCCTCATGCGAGGCGTGACAATAAATTTTTCGGGAGCTTATCAGAGTTCAAGGATTTCAACTCACACGCCTCATGCGAGGCGTGACCATTTACATCTTCCGCGTTCCTCATGACGATAGGATTTCAACTCACACGCCTCATGCGAGGCGTGACCTCCATTCTTCTTGTACGCTCTTGTTTGGTTTGTATTTCAACTCACACGCCTCATGCGAGGCGTGACAGGCAGACGGCCGAATTTGTATGTCGGTATTTACACATTTCAACTCACACGCCTCATGCGAGGCGTGACCTGCCTTGGGAAATCACGGAGGAGACGCTGCGCATTTCAACTCACACGCCTCATGCGAGGCGTGACGCAAGCAAGCCAGACGCGCTGCAGGGATTTCACGCAATTTCAACTCACACGCCTCATGCGAGGCGTGACATCGAAAAAATGGTCGAGATTTTTAGAGAGGTGCATTTCAACTCACACGCCTCATGCGAGGCGTGACCTTGTCTGCCGGCTTGTAACTGTCTACTGCTGATGATTTCAACTCACACGCCTCATGCGAGGCGTGACTGTGCTTTACTTCGTAGCAGGGCGTATTTGTGTGCATTTCAACTCACACGCCTCATGCGAGGCGTGACGAAGAACCTTGTTGTAGTAAACACCTACAGCATATTTCAACTCACACGCCTCATGCGAGGCGTGACCGTCTCGCTTTGGCGTGATAAAGGTAGTCCGTCCATTTCAACTCACACGCCTCATGCGAGGCGTGACCTGCTCGATAGTTGACCTCGACGAGACAGACGAATTTCAACTCACACGCCTCATGCGAGGCGTGACCACAGCGGACAAAGAGAAAGCGCGGAAGATTGAATTTCAACTCACACGCCTCATGCGAGGCGTGACGGAGATTACACTACTATGACAGAGAATAATGTTGATTTCAACTCACACGCCTCATGCGAGGCGTGACAACTGCACACGAATGACGGCAAAATTAAAAAAATATTTCAACTCACACGCCTCATGCGAGGCGTGACTATCCGTAATTGGCACAGACGGAGGCGAATGGTGGATTTCAACTCACACGCCTCATGCGAGGCGTGACGAGGTAAAATTTTTACCCGGAAAGGAGCAGCCATATTTCAACTCACACGCCTCATGCGAGGCGTGACACATTCTACTTTGAAAAATGGGCGACATTTGGCAAATTTCAACTCACACGCCTCATGCGAGGCGTGACCTCCTTGGTTTTGTACTCTGCTTAGCCAGCCGGTTATAATTTCAACTCACACGCCTCATGCGAGGCGTGACGTCCCCGGATTTAGATTAAGAGTAGGTACATACAATTTCAACTCACACGCCTCATGCGAGGCGTGACCTCCTCTCCGATGTTATTACTGTCGGTTAAAACAATTTCAACTCACACGCCTCATGCGAGGCGTGACGACCTTTTCGGCGATTGGGTGCCGGATAGCTGGATTATTTCAACTCACACGCCTCATGCGAGGCGTGACTTTCTGAGTTAGTCAATGTCCATGATACGGTGTTTATATTTCAACTCACACGCCTCATGCGAGGCGTGACCTTAAAGCCCAGCGACATATTACGCTTCATTTCGATTTCAACTCACACGCCTCATGCGAGGCGTGACTTAATGCTCGCGCTGTTGTCGTAAACAAAGCTGCGTATTTCAACTCACACGCCTCATGCGAGGCGTGACATGCTGCGTATGATGTTATGGGGTATACCGTCTTGCATTTCAACTCACACGCCTCATGCGAGGCGTGACCATAATCGGATAGGTGGACATCCATACAAATCGGTATTTCAACTCACACGCCTCATGCGAGGCGTGACATTGTATGTTACTACATCCCCGAAGAAGATGTATACATTTCAACTCACACGCCTCATGCGAGGCGTGACGGCGACGATAATCAAGTTGACATGATGATTGAGATTTCAACTCACACGCCTCATGCGAGGCGTGACACTATATATTGTGTAATATACGTCACTTTCCCCGCAATTCGGCGGACTTCTTTTATATTTTAGCATATTTTTTACAAAAATGCAAGATTTTTTGGGGCGAACCTCCCCGTATTTTTAATGTTACTCGGGGTTCGCCGCCAATGTCATATAATCAGCGCGCCCTCGGGATCATACGTTGCTTTTGCGCCGATATGCTCGACGCGCCTTTTCCAGTTGTTGCCGAGGTAATATATCCTAAGGCTGTCCTTGTCATGGTCAATAATATTTTCCAGTTTATCCTTCAGCTTCAAAAATGTTGAGTAGTCAACATCAACCTCAAAAACGGAGTTCTGCACGCGCTGACCGTAATTGACACATTCTTTTGCGACCTTCCTGAGCCTGCGCTTTCCTTCGGCATCGGTTGTCGAGACGTCATAGCTTACCACACTCATCATAATTTCGGTTTCCTTTCCTTACTTCACAATGTAGCACGGGTATTCCTCGATTTCGCCGCGGATATATTTCGCAAGCAGCATACTCTGCGCGTACGGCAAAAGACCGAGCTGTATTTTCTGCTTCAGATACGGGTGCATAATATCTGTACGCTTCTTTTCCTGCCACTTTGCGAGCAGCTTCTTTCTACCGTCCGTATTAAGAAATACCGCTCCGCTTACCTGCGTTTCAAAATCCTTCGCGTTTAATATTTTCAAATTGATCATGGTAAGAACAAATCGTTCCACTATGCAGCGGCTTTCCTCAACAAGGTCGCACGCGAGCGACGCGCGTCCCGGACGGACAGCGTGATAAAATCCCATGTAGCTGTCCAGTCCGACGCTTTCGAGAGCGGACGCGTAATCGTTTGTCCAGACGGTATACAAAAACGACAGCACCGCGTTTACTCTGTCCAATGGGGGACGCTTTGTGCGCATGGCAAAATGAAAATCGTCTTTTTGATGCAGAATCAAGCTGTCAAAAATATCGAAATACGCCTTTGCCCCGCGTCCCTCTATTCCGAGAATTTCGTTTACATCCTCGGTCGCATACACGTTTTCTATGTATTGGTTCAAAAGCTCGATACAATGCGAAAGACTGCCGTCATCATTTGCCGACGGATAGTCCTTCAGCGTCCGCTTCACAACGCTGCGTGTGTTTGCCATTTTTGCGGCGACCGTGTTTTGCCGCAGCAGCGCGGAAGGGTTCGCAAATTTTTCAAACTGCGCTTTTCGCAGCAGTATATTACCGTGCGACGCTCCGTGAACGCTTGCGAGGAAACGTCCCTGCGGCGATATGAAGGTTATCGGTATACCGTACTCCGCGCATTTTCCCATTAAAGCGGGCGAACAGCCGAGATAGCCGAAGCAGTATACCGCCTCGATATTTGAAAAAGGCAAGCGAAGCTGAATTTTATTATCCTTCCTGCACACAATGTTTTCTCCGTCAAGCGTCAGATATATGCTCTCATCGGTTATGTACAGTGAGTTCAAAAGCTTTCTCATACGCTCTCCTCCTTAACAAGACTGCGGACGGTGTACGCCTTGTTCTGCGGCATACATATGTCTTTTACCGAACACCCGCTGCATTTCTGTCCTTTAACTCGTGCCGGAATATTCCCGCTTTCAAGGATTTCGTTAATTTCGGAAATCAGTTTTTGAAGCAGAGAATAATATCTATCATACTCCTCATTCAACCGCAGTTTTTCCCTGCGGCGCGTGTCACTGTAATAAATATATCCCGTGCTTTTGCATTTCCATATGTAGTCCGCGCAGAGTTTTTGAGCAAAAACCTGTATTGCATTCGTTTCATTCGTATTTTCCGACTCGCTTCGGCGGGGCTTATATTCAACTATGTTTACGTCAAATTTATCGCCGAGCTGCTCGATATACGTTCCCGTTTTGCTTCTTACAAATTCAATGCAATCGGCGACGCCGTACAAATCAAGTTCATCGTGGTACAGCGAAACGGAGCTAAGCTCGATTTTATTCTTTGAATGAAGCTCATGCTTGCCGGAGTGAACGCGCTCGTGCATAATGTTCGCCATCACGACGAACGCGTTTTCCGACCAATCCCGGTTTAATTCAAGCAGTCCGAACTGACGCGGACAATACATATAGTGCTGAATTGAGCGAATATTTACCGTCATAGCTTTTCAATAAGCGTTACGCCCTCGGGCATATTTTTGTCAATTACAACATCGTAATCATCGTATGATCTCGCAAATTCCACGCCCGCTTTTTTATTGACTACCACTTTATCGAACAAAATGTGCGACGGAGCGTTTCCGAGAGGGTTTTCGTGCTTGAACACGATAAGCTTTCTCATGCACATTTTACCGCGCGCTGCGCTGTGGTCATGCTCGAACATATTGATGATAGCCGTCCACAAAAGCTCGAGGTCGTCCTCGGAAAAGCCCGTGACCTTCTGTGCAAGCATCGCCGACACATATCCCTCAGCCTTGTACAGTCCGTAGGGTACTATGCTCTTTTTGCCCATTTCCGTTTCGCCTGTACCCATTCTCTCTTCCGTGGTTCTCGCCTGTCTTGTGATTGTGATGTCCTGCTGATATACCGGATCGATACTTCTCGCGAAATTGACCTGAACGGGGCCGCGCACAATGCCGCACGGATCATCACCCGTGTTCATTACAGCGCCGAACGCGCGCACGTCGAAATAATTTCTGCATATATAGCTGCGTGCCGTTCTGACATCGTCGGGATTTTTGCCCTTCTGTCCGGTCGCAAGACCTTCCGCCTCATATGCAGCCTTAAACTTTGAGTTGAGCGATTTGTCGGTTTTGATAAGTATGTTGTAGCCCGCCTCGCCTTCCTTGCAAAGCTCGACATAGTTGCGTATCTTTCTCTTGATACATACATCCGTAACTATGCCGTGCGCGGTCTCAGGATCAACCCTCGGCATATTGCCCGCGTCGGGATCGCCGTTGGGGTTGCCGTTTTCAACGTCAAAAAGCGCTATAAATTCGTATCTGTTTTTAATTGCTTCCATTGTAATTCTCTCCTTTATCAATCGTTATTTGTATCTTCTTGTTTATCTTTTTTTCTGAACAAATCCTGCACCTGCTGATAGTAGCCTATCATAAATCTGCCCTGATCCTGAAGCGACAGCGTTGACGGAAATTCCGTTCCGAGCTTGTCCATGATTTCGCCAATCAGGATATTGTTGCTTACCGCGTACTTATCTTTTTTAAGATGATTTTGGGCAAGCGATATGAGCTTCGGGAATACCAGCGACGGCGTTGAGCACGCTGACGCAAAATATGAATCTTTAATCGTTTTGTTCACTTTGCCCAGCGCGTTTTGCTGAATATGCTCCAGCACCGCGAACAGCCTTCCGCACAGGTACGCCTCATTTGTGTTTGTTTTGTCGAGTGACACTTCGATTTCCTCCTTTTTCTCGTTTAACCTTAAATTTCTGTTTATACAAGCCTTTATAATTCCGGCCCGCACATAATTTATTGCTTTGTCAACCTTAGCCCGCCTTACTATCGTTTCAAGCAGCGTGTCGGGGTAACGCGTTCCGTTCAGTATCGCGCCGAAAATTGCCGCGATAACGGGCGGAGGCGTCGTTTCGTTTCTGCTCTTGGGCGATTTCATTTCGTACAGCATACGCCAAATCGGTATTTGCTTTCCGCCGCCGTCGATTTTCATATCAAGCTGATGTCTCGCGGCGTTTTCAAATATATTCCCGTATTTATCGCGGTATATGAATTTCTGCGCAATTCGCGAGCTGTTCGGCGCAAGTCCCGCCACATAAAACGTGACGTTTTCATCAATGCCCGCAGTCGATAAATCGATTTTTCGCCCCTCGCTCAATTCCCGTAACGCATTCCCGATCCATTCGTCCACCTCGGACGCGTCGGCTTTTTCATCTCCGAAACCGAACATGCTCATAAGCGCGTCCGTCTCTTTGCCATCGTCCTTTGACATTGCCCAGAACACTACGGTCATATCGTCCAGATAAATATGATGCTTCGTGTCGCTTGTCAGAATATTAAGCGCCTCGGTGTAGCGCTTCATCACATCGCCGGATATTGAGCCGTTATACGACTGTGTTTTTCCGTACGATTCAAAAGCCGAATTGTTAAAGCTCACAACAAGACAGCCGGAGGCTTGTCCGCCCTTAATTCCTTTTATCTTGTCGTGCAGCTTCGCAATCTCCGCCGGCTTACCCGTCACCGCGCAGATGCCGTCGGATTTTTTCTCCGCGCCGGCGCTGTTTATAACCTTTCGCATTATCTCGCCGTCCGGAGCATGAAGCGTGATTTCAGGATGACCGTCGAGACAAAATATAAAATACGCGCCCGGATATTCCTTCACGATATTCATAAGCGCCGCGTTTTCAGTCTCGTTTTCCGGCACCCAGTTTTTCAGAAAATTCCTGTACGCCGTCACAATATCGGACGACATTCCTTTGGTATAATCCAAATTCAATTCAACATAGCGCTCATGCTTTTCCTTGTCTCTTTTGTTTCCGTTACCGAAGCTTTCCGTTCCCTTATCGTAACTCAGTCCGAAAATATACTGCGGATCATGCTCTATTATATTGGGGCGGATGTCCGATGTTCTCTGCTCTCGCTTCGGCAAAAAGACACTGACCGGCTCAAGCTTTGTCTTGCCCTTTTTATCGGGTTTTCCCTGCTCGCGCACATCTATAATATCGCTTACCGTGCCGTCGGTTTTGAGCGCTATCATATGAGTGATTTTTTGCAAAGACATTCCCCGAGGCGCGACCTTTCCCGCCTCGGACAAAAAATCGTAATAATCGTTAAGCGCATTTATCAGCATCTCATCGCCTCCCCGTATTTCGCCACGTCTATCACCCCGTCAACCATGTGCGGACGGTAAAACATCGCGTCCGCCTCGTCCGAAAATCTGCGCGCTTCCCAGTCGTTGTCCTTCGGGATACCGCCGTCGCGGAACTTCATGTGGTACAGCATATAACCGAGATCCACGTCGCCCTTTAACTCTTCGGACACTCTGTCCATCGGGAATTCGTCCACAAGCTCGAGTTTGTCAACCGCAAACTCGCGGCAGCCGAGAACCGGCTGTCTGAAAAACTGTCCGTTTTTCAGTCTGCGGAGCATGATATTGTAGTGCTTTTCCTCGCTTTCGTCGTCATGCTCGCTCCTTATGCCGGTAAGCTCAAAATGGAACTCAACGCCGTACAGAACGTCTCTGAGAATCATACTGCCGCGCTGACTCCGAATATCCGAAGTGTACAGCGCCGCCCGTTCCTGTCCGTCCTTCATCTGCTTTTTCACGCCCGAAAGACTTACCTTTTCCTTCACCTCGTTGCGCCGCACGTTTACGAATTTGATCGGACTGAACACCACGATTTTGTCCACCACGATCCGCAGAGCGGGTTTCCAGTAAACGCTTTTGATAAGCCCTTCCATGGCGCCCGGCGTCGGAACGTCATAGCTCACCCTCTCCGTTTTCATTTCGGGGCGGGTAAAGCACGCGTATTGTCCGCTCACCATAATTTTAAATCCGTAGCCCATATCTTACATCGACCTCCTTTATAAAATATAATCAAAATTTGCATTTATATTGAGTCCTGTTTCCCCGTTGTAATAATCGGGATTGGACAGAATATACGTTTCCTCCAGCAGCTTTACCGCTCCCTTGTCTGTCAGCTCCTTAAACTCATACGAGTGAACGGACGCGCAGTAGGGCTGCAGCTTTCGTTTTGCGGAGAGCGCTCCGTATTTCAATTTTTCTATAAGCTCCGCGTTCTCCTTGCACGGAATAACTATGCCTACTGTCTCCGACTCTATAAAGTTAAACGATTGCGCGTATGTTCGGAACGGTATTCCGTCAAACCGCATTTTGCCCATCAGCGCCGTTATCGAGTTGCTTTCGATCATTTTATCGGCGGCGGCGAATATTCTGTCATAGTACGCCTGCACAGCCTCCGCGGAGGCAATGTTTTCAAATTCCTCGAAAAGCTTTTCTGTAACATTTGCCTTAAGCTCCATATCTCCCCTCAAATGCCCGAGTCTGAACACGACCACGTTTCCGACTTTCATTTTACCCTCGCGGTTGCAGCGTCCGCCCGACTGAATAACGTTGTCAAGCCCCGCGATTTCACGGAACACCGACTTGAAATCCAAGTCAACGCCCGCCTCGATAAGCGAGGTGGAAATTACGATCGTTTTTAATCCGTTTTTAAGATCGTCCCGTATTTTGTCTATGATTTTAGTGCGGTCAACGGGTGTCATGTATGTGGATAAGTGGTACGCATTGCAATCCGGTGCGTCCTTACATATATTATACATTTCGCGCGCCGTGTCTTTTCTGTTGACGATAACGAGCGCGTTCTCCTGAGCGAGCGCCTTTTCCGCTATGGTCTGTATATCGCTTTGACCGATATATTCATACCTGCACTTGTCGAAACGGCTGAAAAGGCTGTTGTCCCTGACCGCGTATCCAATTGAGCTTTGAGGAATATATTTTTCGGCGAAGCGCGTATAGTTGGGCATTGTCGCCGACATCAAAACCGCCGTTGAATTTAAGTATCGGGTTATATAGCCGACAGCGCGCAGGCACGGCTGAATATATTTGATCGGAAGCGTGTGAATTTCATCGAATACAAGCACACTGTCCGCAAAATTGTGAAGCTTCCGCAGACGGCTGCTCTTGTTATGGTAAAGTGATTCAAAGAATTGAACGTTTGTTGTAATGATTAAAGGCGCGTCGTAGTTTTCACAGGTCTTTTTTAATTTTTCGCCTGTTTTGCCGCTCTCATCGTCATTTTTGTTCGGATCATCGAAATCGTAATTTGAGTGATGCTCCAGAACCGGCAGCACATCGCCGAATATGTCCCGGAAAATTTCGGCTGTCTGTTCAATAATTGATGTATAAGGTATAATGTAGACAATTCGTTTTTTCTTATGCTTGATCGCCGTTTCTAAAGCGGCTTTTATACTGCACAGCGTCTTACCGCTGCCGGTCGGCATATCGACGATGTAAATATTGGCATCGCCGTTTTGCATGCTTTCATAAACCTGTTCCTGAATATTGCTGCGCGCCTTCTGCAAATCCGTCACGCATTCAAAAGAGTCAAGCTTCGCGCAGACCTTTTCATACGCGGCTTCAAAATCTCCATTTATGCCGCGCTCGGCGTCGGGCTTACAGAACCGCTCCGTGTCAATAAAATCCGCGTCGGTGAGGCAGGAATAAATGTACCTCGTCAAAAATGAATATACTTCAACGCGCTCCTTATCCGTCGGCATTTTACGCAGCAAATCAAGCAGAATATCGTCGGGGAACCGGTCGCCGATTTCCTTATCGAACGCGGAACAGTCATACCTTTCCCGTTTCAGCATACCCCAAAGAGTAGGCTGTTCGGGATTGTCGTTCCTGACACCGCCGTCCGGCAAACCCGAATGGTGTCCGCCGATGCAATATCCGAGCATCGCCGCATACGATTTTGGGCATTTTTCGATAATGCGCACAGCGCCGAACCGCGCGTGTACTGTTTTCGCTCCCGCGCCTCGTATGTAGTTCTGAAACTCAGGAGAATACTTGCCCAAATCGTGGTACAGTCCGCAGCAGTACGCAAGCTCCGCAAAATCCGGCACGGCGTTTTCGCAGCTTAATTCTGCGGTTTGTTCCAAATGATCTTTTACGCTCTGTACTCTTCCATCTTCAGATGTGTGAGCGATATAATCTCCCATAGGTTATTCCTCCTCCGCATATATTATTCTCTAATAATTATTATATAGCATATTTTAATATTTGTCAACGCCTTTCCAAAATAAATTGTTTAAAACATAAACGAATTGTGGCTATACTCAGTAAGCGAAATTTCAAGTATATTGACATGGTTATATAGTTATGCTATAATACTATTAAGTTTTTTAGTAAGTGTTCGTGCTTGCATCAGAAACAAAAAATATCATCATATTGTTTTGATAAAGTACGTGAGTTGAAATTCTAAAAATTATTATATCAAAGCCGCGCCCCGTAAGGGGCGCGTGAGTTTTATTTCCTGCCGTTCCGCGGAACGGCTTGCATGAAGTATGAAACAAGCGGGATTTTCCAGTTTGTTTTTATCGGCTTATTTTGCGTCGGACAGTGCAGAAGCAGGATTTTTTGCTTGCAATCGGCGGTATAATATGTTATACTTTTCCCAGTTTTAGTGAAAGAAGGCGTAAATCATGGTAATACTTTACGAGGTACACAGCAATTTATACGTCAACATGACAAACAAATGTCCGTGCGCCTGCACGTTTTGTTTAAGGCAGACGCGCGAGGAAATGAACGGCTCGGGCAGTCTGTGGCTCGAAAGAGAGCCGACCGTTGACGAGGTTAAGGCTGAATTTGAAAAATTCGATATAGCGAAATACGACGAAATAGTGTTCTGCGGCTTCGGCGAGCCGACCGAAAGGCTTGACGATATGCTTGAGGTCTGCCGCTTCATAAAGGAAAAGTACAACAAGCCCGTGCGCGTCAACACAAACGGTCTTGCCGATTTGATTCACGGCAGAAACACTGCGCCGGAATTTAAGGGCTTGGTCGACACGGTCTCGATAAGCCTCAACACGCCCAGTCCCGAGCGGTACCTGGAGCTTACGCGCAGCAAATTCGGCATAAAGTCGTTCGACGCGATGGTTAATTTTGCGGAAAACGTAAAAAAATACGTCCCGAACGTAATTATGTCCACCGTTTCCACGACGCTTACGGAGGAAGAGGAAAAGAAATGCGCGCTTATCTGCGAGCGTATAGGAGTGACGTACCGCATACGTCCGTGGGAGGGCTGATCGTATGTGGATAGCGCTTGTATGCCTGTACGGCGTAATCAAGGGCATGAGAGACGTTATAAAGAAAAAGGCGATGGAGAAAAGCAGCGCCGTTGAGGTGCTGTTTTTCTATACGCTTTTCAGTTTTGTTCTCACCGTCCCCACCGCCGGCGACGCGTTCGGTATAGATTACGGGTACATGTGGCTCATAGCCGTGAAGTCGCTCGTGATATTTATAGCGTGGATATGCGGCTTTAACGCGATAAAAAGGCTGCCGGTCGGACTGTACGGCGTTATGGATATGGCGCGCGTGCTTATTTCGACGACTATCGGCGTCGTTATACTCGGTGAGGCGGTCACGGTCAACAAAACGGTCGGTATGCTGCTCGTTATAATCGGTCTTGTACTCGTAAACCTCCGTCAGGGCAAGGGTGGAGGCGAGCGTACAAAAGGCGTGTACATCGCTCTCGTGGCGGTATCGTGTATCGGTAACGCGGTGTCGGGCGCGCTCGACAAGGTGCTTATGAGCGGCGATCACATGACGAGCGGACAGCTCCAGTTCTGGTACATGCTGTTTCTGACCGTTCTGTATTTCGGGTACATACTTGCGACGCGAACAAAAATAGACTGGAAAAACTCATTCAAAAATTACTGGATCATAATACTGAGCGTGCTGTTCGTGATAGGCGACAGGGCGCTGTTTGTCGCAAATTCCGATCCGAGCAGCACCGTTGTGACAATGACGCTTATAAAACAATGCTCCGTTTTGGTGACGATTATCGGCGGACGGCTAATGTTCAAAGAAAAACGCACGCTGTATAAAATAGCGTGCGCATTAGTGGTCATTGCCGGTATTGTGATCGCGGTCGTTTAATTCCTTCTCCGCTCCATTTCCCTGTAAATATCGTCCCATGTCATATCATTATCAACAAGCATAACGGTAAGGTGGTAGATAAGGTCGCTTACCTCGTAGCTTATCTCCGCCTTATCGCGGTTCTTTCCGGCGATAACGACTTCCGCAGCTTCTTCGCCGACCTTTTTCAGTATTTTATCCTCGCCCTTGTCGAACAGATAATTCGTATAGCTTCCGTCCTCCGGGTGTGCCTTACGGTCTATTACAACTGCCTGCTCGCGCTCGAACACGTCGCTGCGCTCGGGAACAGCCGTTTCCTTAACGAGCTTACCGTCCTTTACTACGCGGAAAAAGCAGCTTCTCTCGCCCGTATGGCACGCGCTGCCGGCTGGGTTCACGAGAAGCACGAGGCAGTCTGCGTCGCAGTCAACGCGAATTTCCTTGACGTACATATAATTCCCCGACGTCGCGCCTTTTACCCAAACCTCCTGCCTGCTGCGCGACCAGAAGGTGGCTCTGCCCGTCTCAACGGTCTGCTTAACGGTGTCAGCGTTCATGTACGCGACCATTAAAACTTCTTTCGTTTCTATATTCTGAACGACCGCCGGTATAAGTCCCGACGCGTCAAATTTGAGTTCCTTTATAAATTCCATTTGAATATCCTTCCTTTATTTCAGCTTTATAAGATGTCTGTTTTTAACAAGGTAATCTATACCCGATATAATTGTAAACGCAACGGAAATCCATATCAGAATGTCCGATATGAGCGCCGCCGGAGTGCCGAGAAAGCCGTCAAGCTCAAACAGCATCATCGCCGCTATGATAGCGACCATCTGCGTCACGGTCTTTAATTTGCCCCATATGCTCGCCGCTATGACGTTGCCCTCGCCCGCCGCGAGAAGTCTTACGCCCGCGACCATAAATTCGCGCGTGATAACCGCCATAAGCGCCCAGACATTCATTCTGCCGTAGTGCATGAGTATCAGAAACGCCGCTGTCGTAAGCACCTTGTCCGCGAGCGGATCGACAAATTTGCCGAACGTCGTCGTTTGGTTATACTTGCGCGCGATGTGTCCGTCAACCGCGTCTGTTATCGACGCGAGTATGAACACGCCGAGCGCCGCCCAGTGCGCCCAGGGGTACGCGGCGCTGTCCATGAGGAACAGCACCATAAACACAGGCACAAGAAACACGCGTATCATCGTTACTTTATTTGCCGTATTCAATTTAAACCACCTCTCCGGTTAAATCATATTCGTCCGCGTCGACTATCCTGACGCGAAGTATGTCGCCCTCGCTGATTTCCTCCTCCGTCGCAAAGTACACTCTGCCGTCAACGTCGATGCTGTCGCCGCGGCTCCTGCCGTAAAACAGGAAGCTCTCCTCGTCGTAGCCCTCGGCGATGACCTCGATTATACTGCCGATTTTTCCTTTGTTGAGTTCAAGCGATATGCCCTGCTGGAGCGTCATAAGCGACGCGTACCGCTCTTCCTTGACGCTTTCGTCGATTTGGTCGGGGAACATTGCTGCGGGAGTGTCCTCCTCGGCGGAATACGTAAACACGCCCATTCTGTCAAACCGCGCCTCCTTCACAAATTCGTAAAGGCTGTTAAAATGCTCCTCCGTTTCGCCGGGGAATCCGACGATTATCGAGGTACGGATCGTGCAGTCGGGCATTTTTTCGCGTATCATGTCGATTTTTGACATGATCTGTCCGCGCGTCGTGCGTCTCGCCATGCGGCGCAGTATGTAGTCGTCGCCGTGCTGCACAGGCATATCTATATAATTACATATTTTATCATATTTTGCCATTATGTCAATAAGGCGTTCCGTAATCGCTTCGGGATAAAGGTAGTGGACGCGTATCCACTCTATGCCCTCCACTTCGACGAGCCGCTCCAAAAGGCGGTCAAGACAGCTTTCGCCGTAAATATCCGTGCCGTAGCGCGACGTGTCCTGCGCTATTAAAATAAGCTCCTTGACGCCGCTCTCCGCGAGCGTTTCCGCTTCCTCTGCAATATCCTCCATGCGTCTGCTGCGGTAATGTCCGCGTATAAGGGGAATGGCGCAGTACGTGCAGTTATTGTCGCAGCCGTCCGCGATTTTGAGGTACGCCGTATACGGCGGCGTGGATAAAATCCTCGGCAGCCTTTCGGGTACGGAGCGGTTTATGTGACCGCTTATCACCGGCTTTTCACCGTTTACCGCCGCGCGGATTACCTCGGCTATCTTGTCGTAATCGCCCGTGCCGACAACCGCGTCGACCTCGGGAAGCTCCTTCAACATCTCTCCGCTGTACCGCTCCGCGAGGCAGCCTGTTGCTATGAGAAGCTTGCATTTGCCGTTTTTATACTCCGCCATTTCGAGTATCGCGTCTATCGACTCTCGCTTCGCCGACTCGATAAAGCCGCAGGTATTTACTATTATAATGTCCGCGTCGGCGCTGTCGGCTGTGATTGTGAAGCCGTCCTCGGCGAGTATGCCGAGCATCGTCTCCGCGTCCGTCTGATTTTTCGCGCAGCCGAGCGAAACAATACCTATGCTGTACATAAGCTATCTCTCCATCTTCCAGTACTGCACACTGTACGCCGGAAGCTCACTGCCTCCGCCGAAATCGTGAGTATTGCCGGTTATTAAATCCTCCGCAAGACCGCAGCCCGCGTCAAAGTGCGCCGTAACGGGGCTGTCCGTGGCGTTTATCGCGACCATAACGCGCTCGCCTTCCGTTTTGCGCTCGAATATGCAGTAACCGTTTTGCAGCACAACGCTGCGGAAATCGCCGTAACAGAGCGCTTTGCTGTTCTTGTGCGCGTCCGCGAGCTTTGAGATCCACTCCGTCAAATCGTTTTCGACAGGCTCGTCGAAGCACGCGCGCAGAGCCGGATCACCCTCGCTCTTGTTTGCCTTCGCGCCCCACTCGCTGCCGTAGTACACGCACGGAATACCCGGCATACCGAAAATCATAGCGTAAACAAGCGGCAGATGCGCGGGATTTTGCAGTATACTCGCGATTCTGCTCACGTCATGGTTATCGACGAAGCTAAGAAGGTGCTTGCCCTTGTACAATGTCCAGTTTTCAGGTCCGAACTGACGCAAAAGCGAATGTATGATCTCAAACATATTCATGCTGTTAAACGACGAGTAAACGCCCTTGTAGCACTCGTAATTGGTACAGCTGTGACACATTTCATCGTTTACGAACTGATTGTAGTCGCCGTGCAGAAGCTCGCCGATAAGCACGAAATCGTCCTTGAGCGTGCCGGTGAAATACCGCAGCCGCTTTAAAAATCCGCGGTCAAGACAGTACGCCACATCGAGCCGCAGCCCGTCAATATCGAACTCGTCAACCCAGAATTTCACCGCGTCGAGTATATGATTTATGACCTCCTCGTTTCTGAGGTTGAGCTTTACCAAATCATAATTGCCTTCCCAGCCCTCGTACCAAAGACCGTCGTTGTAATTCGAGTTGCCGCCGAAATCAATATGGAACCAATCCCTGTACCGCGAGCTTTCGCGGTTCTGCAAAACGTCCCGAAAAGCCCAGAAGCCGCGTCCGACGTGGTTGAACACGCCGTCGAGGACAACCTTTATACCGTTTTCGTGCAGCGCGTTTACAACGTCCTTGAAATCGTCGTTCGTGCCGAGACGGCAGTCGATTTTTTTGTAGTCGCGCGTGTTGTAGCCGTGCGTGTCGCTCTCGAACACGGGCGAGAAATATATCGCGTCCGCGCCGAGCTTTTTGATATGAGGAATCCAGTCCTTTACCTTCAAAATTCTGCTTGTTTCCACACCGTCGTTCTCAAACGGCGCGCCGCAGAAGCCCAATGGGTAAATCTGATAAAATACGCTTTCATATGCCCACATAAATTGTCTCCTTTACTTTTGTCTGTATTCGTCCGAGTTTATCAGCAGCTTGTATATACTGTAAATCATCTGTATTCCCGCGCTGTTGAGCTTTGTGAGGTCGAACTCGAACCCGTTGGGAATTTTTATATTGTACCGTCTGTCGGTTGAGCCGTATATATAGTCAGCCGGAACGCCGAACAGCATTGTCATAACCCTGATTTTGTTTATATCAGGCGTGCAGGAGCCGTTCTCCCACGCCGACACGAGCGACCGTGACACTCCGAGCTTTTCGGCAAGGTATAACTGGCTCATTCTTTTTTCGCGTCTGAGCGATCGTATTCTTGACGCCGTTTTATTCCAATTCACTGCCTTGTTCATTGTCACCGCCGCTTTCACCGTTTTCTCTCGCCGAGCATACCTCGTTGAATATGCTCATGAACCGCTCGCCCGTTATCGTTTCCTCCTCGATCAGACACTCTGCTATCTTGTCGAGCGCGTCACGGTTCGATTTGAGTATTTCCGTGGCTTTTTCGTATCTTTCCTTGAGTACGCGTATAACCTCGTTGTCGATCGCGGTTTTTGTTTCCTCGGAGCAGTTTGACACGCTTCTGCCGTCGAGGTACTTGTTCTGTATGCTTTCAAGCCCCGCCATGCCGAACTTGTCTGACATGCCGTACATCGTTATCATGTTTCGTGCAAGCGACGTCGCGCGTTCTATATCGTTCGACGCGCCCGTGGTCTTTGTGTTAAACACAAGCTCCTCAGCCGCGCGTCCCGCGACGAGAACGGTTATCTGGTCAAGGATTTCGTCCTTCGACATGAGGTAATGCTCCTCTTCCTCGGGCATCTGCATCGTGTAGCCGAGCGCGCCCATGGTACGCGGCACGATCGTTATTTTATGCACAGGCTGCGTATGCTTCTGCACCGCCGTGGCAAGCGCGTGTCCGACCTCGTGGAACGATACTATTCTCTTTTCCTTTTCGGACAGTATGCGGTCTTTCTTTTCCTTGCCGGCTATGATAACCTCTACCGCCTCCATTAAATCCTCCTGCGAGACGGTCTTTCTGCCCATACGCACGGCTCTCAGTGCCGCTTCGTTTACCATGTTCGCAAGATCCGCGCCCGCCGCGCCGCTTGTGGCGAGAGCCATATCGTGAAGATTTATGTCGGGGTTTGTCTTGACGTGCTTTATATGCACCTTCAAAATATCCTCTCGTCCCTTTAAGTCGGGCTTTTCCACAATTATGCGCCTGTCGAAGCGTCCGGGACGCAGAAGCGCCTTGTCGAGTATTTCGGGACGGTTCGTCGCCGCTATTACGACAAGTCCCTTTGACGAGTCAAAGCCGTCCATCTCGTTAAGAAGCTGATTTAAAGTCTGCTCACGCTCGTCGTTTGTGCTTAGCTGACTGTCGCGCGACTTGCCTATCGCGTCGATCTCGTCGATGAATATGATACACGGAGCTTTTGCCGCCGCCTGCTTAAACAGATCGCGCACCCTCGACGCGCCCACGCCGACGAACATTTCGACAAATTCCGAGCCGGAGAGTGAGAAAAACGGCACTTTAGCCTCGCCCGCGACAGCCTTTGCAAGAAGCGTTTTACCCGTTCCCGGCGGTCCGACGAGCAATGCGCCGCGCGGCTGCTTCGCGCCTATCGCCTTGTATTTGGACGGGTTATGAAGGTAGTCCACGATTTCGTCTAGACTTTCCTTCGCCTCGTCCTGACCGGCGACGTCGTTAAACGTCACGCCCGTCGCGTTTTCCATATTGTACATTTTGGCGTTCGACTGACCGATACCCATAATTCCGCCTCCGCCGCCCATGCGCTTCGACATGGTGCGCGTCAAAAGGAAGAACAAAAGGTAAATAATGCCGAGCGGCAGTATCCACGTCAGTATGAAGTCAAGTATCGGGTTTTCGTGCTGCACGGGGGTTGAGTACTTGACATTTGCATTGTTGAGCCTTTCGAGCAGCTTTTCATCGTACAGATATCCCGTGTAATATATTTTCCTGCGCTGTCCGTCATAGCTTCCGCCGCCGAGTATTCCGACTATTGTTGAGCTTTTCGTTTCCTCCGCGTCGGGTTTTGTGTATATGTCAATCTCGTCGCGGTTGATTATAACCTCGTCAACCTTGCCTTCATCAATCATGGCTGTAAATTCATTATAAGAAATCTCCTCTTTTTGCAGCGATTGAAGCGAAATCATCGCCGCGTTAAGGATAATTGTTGCGATTACTGATATGATGAGAAACATTACCAACGGGTTTTTGAAAGGCGATCGGTTTTGTTTATCGTTGTTCATTATAAATTTATCCTCCTAAGATTTGGGCATAAGCCGCTAATATTGTACCACCATATTCAAATTTTTTCAATAATTTTATTGATAATTCTCAATTTGTTCACAAATAGGATATATTATTTAGGTTGACTTATGCTCCGATAAGTGTTAAAATACATGTGTGTTTGATATATAAACCAATGATATATGCGCCGGCAGCGGCGCGGTAACCTCTGCTGAGGATTGAAAAGGCAGATCAAGGAAAGGATATGAGAAATTCATGAAAAAGCTTATGGCAATGCTGACGACTGCCGCTATGCTTGCGGCATACGTTTTTCAGCTACCTGCGAGCGCGGCGTTCAGCGACGTCAGCGATACAAATCCGTACAAAAACGCTATTACCACTCTTTCAACCCTTTCGGTAATAAGCGGCTATGACGACAATACATTCAAACCCGACGGTGCGATAACGCGCGCCGAGTTTACGAAGCTCATAGTGTTCATGCTCGGTTTGCAGGATATCGAGTATACGAATTATACATTTGAGGACGTATCGTCCGACCATTGGGCGAGAAATTACATACAGACAGGATATGACCGCGGTATTATCGCGGGCTTTGACGACGGCACATTTAAGTCCGAGGAA
Organism: uncultured Clostridia bacterium; assembly: GCA_947624485.1. Lineage (GTDB taxonomy): Bacteria > Bacillota > Clostridia > UBA1381 > UBA1381 > Hominilimicola. Next base: position 89,964 of record CANQKM010000003.1, on the reverse strand, counting down.
AGCGTTACATACGCGCAGGCTCTTAAAATGGTAGTCTGCACGCTCGGATATGAGGACTTGGCTCTGCAGCTTAGCGACGGGGCGGAAGGCGGCTGGGCGGACAAGTACATTCAGGAAGCCGGAATTCTCGGTCTTACCAAAGGTATTACCGACACGACGTTTTACGGAGAGGCATCGCGCGGAGTTGTGGCGCAGATACTCGATAACGCTCTCGAAATAGAGATGTACGAAAGTAACGGCTTCTCCAATGTTAAAACGGAAAAGACGCTTATGAACGACTACCTTAAGGTAAAAAGGCTTAAGGGTACTCTTGTGGGCGTTGACAATGATGTGACCGAGGACTGCAAGATCTCGCTTCCGGAGCAGTGTATCGACATTCTGACAAGCAAGGACGAGGAAATCGTTATTGACTACTCGACATATTCACAGCAGGCGTCCGACCTTTCAAAGTATCTGGGCAGCACGATAACACTGTATTACAGACAAACAAGCGAAGGCGATGACAGACACCTCATCAGCATAGACGCGGAGACAACAAAAAATTCGACGCTTGAAATAGCTTCGCGCGATATAGGCGAATACGACGGCACGACGCTTAAATATTACGTTTCGGACTCCAATAAATCGAGAAATCTGACGCTTAAACCAAAGGATGTATCGGTAAGATATAACGGTAAAACAGTTGCCTCCGACGATACCGTAACGCTCGGAGACAATGTTTACACAAGAGACGAAGCGCTTTCGGAATGGCTCAACCCCGACAGCGAGAATTTCATATACGGTAACATAAGGCTTACCGACAACGGCAGCGACGGCAGCTACGATATGATTCAGATTTACAATTACGAGACGATAGTCGCGCTTTCGGCGCCGTCAACGTCCGATTACCGTATATCGGATAAAATCGTATCGGGCAATTATATTATCCTCGATCCGCAGAGCGCGAACCACACGTTTACAATTACAAAGGACGGCTCCGAGATACCCGTAACGTCAATCGCCGCAAACGACATTGTTCTTTACGCGAGGGATCTTGACGACGAGCATTACACGCTGCTTGTAACAAACAAGTCGGTAACGGGACCGATAACGTCCATGTCGCCGGAAAGCAACGAAATGACGATAAACGGCGAGGATTACGTAATAGGCGATAAGTGCGCCGATTATATCAGAGAGAAAAATAACAAGGAAATAAAGACGGGCGCGACAGGTACATTCTATCTCGATGCGTTCGGCACGGCTGTGTACGGCTCGATTCAGGAGGTTGCCGCGTCGCCGTACGCGTATATAACGAACACCTTCAGAGAGGACGGCAAGTATTACATAACGGTATATGCTCCGTCGGTAAGCACAAGCGAGGCGACTTCATACCCGCTGAAGAGCAGTGTCAGAATTAACGGTGTAAGCGTAAAGGCGGAAAACGCCGTTTCCAGAATACAGGCGGCTGCCGAATACACAACCGACGAAAGCGAATTTGCCGATAAAATATACGGCGCGGGCAAAGTGCCGGAAAATACGAATTACTCACAGGCGGCAAGGGTGAAAATCGCAAATAACGAGGTTACCGACATCGTTCTGCTGACAAGCGCGGATGCGGAATCACAGAACGAGGATAAGGAACAGATAGTTAGATGCCGAGAGCTTGACGAGTATACATACTCAAATAACAGCTTTATGACGCATGACGGCAAAACGTCGTTCTCCGTAAACTCGTCCACGGTTGTCATATTCGTTCCGCAGGACAGAGACCAGAAGAAAAAATACGCAAAAAAAGCTCCGTCCTCTGCATTTACATCGGGTGAGCGGTATTACCTCGAAGCTTACGACATAAATTCGTCAAGAACGGCGGGAATGATTATTCTGTACGGCAATGACGGAACGCTTACAAAGGTTAAGAAGGACAGCGATTTCTCCGTTGTCGCAAAAGCTCCTCAGAGTGAGTACAGCTCGGTTAAGGACGGCACCGTATTCAAAATAGATATGTTCACCGGCGCGTCAAGTACCGTAAAATCGTGGAACACATACGACGACAAGGAATTTGCGGATGTTACGGTCGGTGATGTTATCCAGTTTGCATACGACAGCGACAATTTAATACAGGGACGCATAAATAATATTAAATTCTCCGATATTAAAGAGGTTCTCGACGGTAACAGCATGAATGACGGTCAGCTGTATAACTGGGCGGAAACCGTAGAGCCTACCGAGGAAAACAATATGCAGACCATGAAATTCGATTACAGGTTCAAGGTCTCGGGTACGTCAAACGACGAAGTGTATACAAGCTCCACCTACGGTACAGTACCCAATTCGAGAGCCGTTATGTTCAACGTGAGCCAGGTGCTTACGGATGAAAAGAAGCTGTACGTTACAAAGAACGGCTTTGAAGAGGTTGACGGAGCATGGAAGCTTGACGATGAGGATTACGAGGAAATTCCGATCTCCTCGTCAACAAAATTCGTACGCATGGAATCGGATTATGACGAGATAAGTCCGTACGTTGCCGACACGACCTCCGCTCTCAGCATAAACGATCTGAGAGACGCGAAGAATTACGGCATTGACTGCTCGAAGATACTCGTGTTCATGTCAAAGGGTACGGCGAAGCTGATTATAATCTATAGCTGATAAAAAGCATACTAAAAAGACGGTTTTGGAAACCGTCTTTTTTATTGCTTATCCGAGCAGGTTATAAAGTCTGACAATAGTGGCGATTGCCTGCTCAACCGTGTATGTTCCCTGCGGCGCGAATTCCGTCGCGGACACGCCGGTCATAACGCGGTTTTCGTTCACCCATGTGACGTATACTCTCGCCCAGTCGGAAACGCTCCATGCGTCCTCGTAAGAGAGCGAGGCGGACGTTTCTATCGTCCAGTATTTTTCCGCCGCCTTTGTGAGAAGCGTTGCCGCCTGCTCGCGCGTTATAATGCCGTACGGATCGAAGTGAGTGCTGTCCTTACCGTTTACTATTCCCAGCGCGTACAGGATGTTTACCGAATTATCAACGCCGTCGCAGTCCTCAAAATAGTTGCGCAGGTACGCTCCGCCGTTGTCGGACATATACGCCTCGAGCGACTTGTAATTCTCCTTCACGGCTATAAAGTTGCCGAGCAGCTTACAGAACTGCTCGCGCGTGATATTGTCGCTGTAGCTCGCCGTAAACTCGTACGGCAGCAGGTTTTTTGCCGCCGCCTCGGTGACGAAAGTCCTCGACCACGGCGCTTCGGGCATTTTCAAAAAGTCGCGCTCCGTGCTTCTGTAAAACGTCTCGCCTGTTGCCTTTGCCGTATCGTCCCAGTACATGCTGTCGAGGTACAGGAGCTTTTCGGTGTCAAAATCGCTCAGCTTATAGCACACGTAATTTCCGCTGCCGAACTTTCCTATTTCAATACCCGAATTTAAGCAGTACGTTTTTGTTCCGTCATTTGAGAATATGTTCACGGCTATGCCGCGGAACGGCGTCGGGTTTGTCGTCCTGTGTACCGTGAGGTCTTTAACGGTGTCGTAAAACGCGTTTATATCCTCCCTGCCGAGAGATGTGTAATCACCGTTCGCAATATCCGAAACGGTAATGCTTGTTATATCCGACGCGTTAAAAATCTCAAGCGCGTCGGAAAACGTCATACTTTCGGGCAGATTGACGACGTTGTACGCGTGCGCCGTTACGGATGCGGACAATATTATCGCCACAGCCGCAAATACTTTAAGTAATTTCTTCACATTTACACCTTCTTTAATCGAATACGCAGTATTTCGCCATATACGCCTCCATTTTGGGGAGCATATCGGCGTAGCTGCCGTTTTCTTTTAAGTATTCATGTATATCCTTAACCGTTATTATGGCGTGGATGTTAATACCGAAATCCTCCATTATTTCCATAACGGTGGTTTTTTCGGGGTTTTGTCCGACCTCGCAGCGGTTTACCGAGATAAACATGTCGTTTACCGCAACGTCCGCCGCGCCCTTCAAAATCGGCATCGTCTCACGCACAGCCGTACCCGCCGTTATAACGTCCTCGATAATTATAACCCTGTCGCCGTCCTTCGGCTTGTAGCCGACGAGCGAGCCGCCCTCGCCGTGATCCTTTTCCTCCTTGCGGTTGAAGAAGTACGGCTTGTCTATCCCGTACTCATTGTAGAGCGCCGACGCGGCGGCCGTAGCGAGCGGAATACCCTTGTACGCCGGTCCGAACATCGCGTCGAACGCGTCGCCGCAGCTTTCCTTGATTAGCGACGCGTAAAATTTGCCGAGCGTCGCGATCTGTCCGCCGGTTCTGAAATTGCCGGTGTTTACGAAGTACGGCGTGTTTCTGCCGCTTTTTGTGACAAAATCGCCGAACCGCAGCACATCCGACTTCATCATAAATTCGATAAATTCCTTCTTTTCCTCTTTGAGCATTTTTATCTCCTTTCTCAGTCGCGGAAATACATATTCCTTATCTTTTTCAGTACCTTTTTTTCAAGCCGGCTTATCTGCATCTGCGACACGCCGGTAATATCCGCGATCTCCTTCTGGCTCTTTTCCTCGTAGTAGCGCAGCTTTACGAACTGTTTTTCGTCCTCTGCGAGCCTGTCCATGCACGACCGTATAAAATCGCGGTTTTCTATCATGAGATAATGCTTGTCGTCAATTCCGACAACGCTTGACAGCGCCGCCTCACCGTCGGCGTAAGCCTCGTATTCGAGCGATTTTATAAACGACATATCTCCCGCCTCGTAGAGCGATTCGAGCGTGCGCTCCGGTATATTAAGTATTCTCGCGATTTCCGCGAGCGATATATCGGACGACAGGCGGCGTATCTTTTCCGCCTTGTAGAACACCTCGTAGAGCTTCCGCGGTATGCGTATAAAATTGCCCTTGTCGCGGAAATAACGCCGTATTTCGCCTAGTACCGTGGGAGTGGCAAACGTCGCGAATTTTACGCCCCTGTCGGGATCGAAACGCTCCACCGCGTACAGAATACCGAGACATGCCACCTGATATATGTCGTCGTATTCAACGCCGCGGTTTATGAATTTGCGCGACAATATTTCGGCGATGTATATGTATGACTCCACAAGGAAGTCGCGCAGCTTGGTGTCGCGCGTCCGTCTGTATCGCGAAAACAGCTCGTATTCACTTGTTATTATTTCGGGTTTAACCAAAGCCACGGTTCTTCCCTCCCATTCGGTATAGCTTTACCGTATAAGCTCCCGCGCCATATTCACGGCTGCGTCATACGCCTTGTCGTTTTTCTCTCCGCCGCGCATGTTACGGCGCACGAGCAGGTACAGCTTATCGCACTTTATGCCCTTTTCCTTAAGATACGTGCTGTCCCTAAGGCTTACCGCAAAGCCGGTGTTTTCGGGAGCGTGGCGCAGCACCTCCGCGCCCGACGTGTCAACGATTTCCTCTATATTCTCGAACGCAACCATCGTATCCTTGCGTTCGGCATACCGCTGCGCGAGCGTCTCGTCCATCAGATAGATAAACGTGCAGTCGTCCATAAACGTAATATCAAGCTTCTGCTGGATTGCCATATCGTAATCCTCGTTGCCGTCAATATTCGTAAATTCAAGCGGTACTATGTGCGTAAGCGTTTCACCGCTCTCGTCCGCGTCAACCGCGTAATTCTGCGCCGTTTCGTCGAGTATATTTTTGCTTGTATCGTCGAGGTGCATATAGCCGCTGTATACGACGATAAAATCATACTCCTTCCGCGACGCGCACTGAACGATAGTAACGACCGTTATGAGTATCGCAACGGCGGTGATTATAACGTGCCACTTGTAATATTCCCAGAAATACTCCCACCACGCGCGCGTAAACCGCGGCGGCACGGTGCCGTATTTTTCAGCCATAAAATATCCTCCCTTCGCGCCCTGCCGAAGTAAAATGTAACAGATATATGCAGTATATCACATATTCCGAAAAATTTCAAGGTATATTGTTTTTTGGGGCTGTATGTGATAAAATAAATAAAAAACAAGGGAGGAAACGATAATGGAATTTTTTGACGGAGTAAAGAACTTCATAAAGAAATTCAAGGAAGCGGCAAAAGCCGGTTCGGACTTTAATCCGCTTCTGGAGTCGGTGGAAAAGGAGATAGAGCAGCTTCACGCGGAGGGTAAGCTCGATGACGTGATTTACCGCGCGGAGCAGGCGTATGTGGAAGAACACGGCGAGTACCAGAGCAAAACAAGCACGACGGCTGCCGACAGCAAGGCTGACGTTGACGCGCTCATGCACTTCCTGAACGCTCTTTCCGCGGACGACAGTATGCCCGACGACCTTAAAGCAAAGGCGAAGGAGCTTGTTGAAATGAAGGACAAGATGATGAGCATTCTCGGACCTTTGGGCAAGCTTGTTTAATTTTTCCGCAGCCTAACAAAACGAATTTTGCGGCTCATCAAACGATGAGCCGTTTTTTGATTTTTGGGTGATATTGTAAAACCGAAAAATGCGCCGGCGCATTAAACGCAGCAAGTACCCCGTCCGCTGTTTTTACAATTTCGATCTTATAATCGTTTTGATAACTCATAATATTACCTGTCCTTTCCAATTCTCTCACATGCGCGCTCAGCTCGGAAAGAATATCCATCGTTTCATGAACCGACTTCCAAAGCGTGTCGCGCTGCTTCATTAAACTTGATAGAATAACGTCTTGACAGGAAATCATGTCTTTGATTTCGGACAGCGCGAATCCGTAATATTTAAGCTTGTTTATAAGCAGCATGAGCGGGATTTGATCCTCGCTGTATTCGCGGTAGCCCGTTTCGGGATTTACGAACGCGGGCTTTATAAGTCCGATTTTGTCATAATGGCGCAGAGCCTTTACCGTTACCATACACGTTTTTGAAAACTGCCCTATCGAAAGCATTGACATTACCTCCTGTTTTAACATATTTGTTCCGGAACAAGTACATTATACAGTATCCCCTTACGGGAGAGTCAATAGGTATTTTGAAAATTTTTGATTATACTGCTTTTGCTCAATTGGGGCAAAAGTAAAAAAGAATTTGACAAATATGACAAATTCCTGTTTTTTAATGTTTGTATACTCGTCGTGTTGTCAAGGGTAAATGAAATATTTTTGAAAATTTATATTCATAATATTACTTAATCAAACACGAAAAAATGAACCAACGAAAAAAGTTTATATCACAGAAATGGAGTATTGCAAATTCAAAATCTCGTCAACCGCAACCTCGCACGCATAAATCGCTGCCATTATTTTGTCATTTTTGCCGCTGTAATTCAATAGCGGATATAAAGACAAAGCCGAGTTTGCCGCATCAGGGCAAGCTCGGCTTCACAATATACGTTAATCCGTAAGCTTAAATATATTCAAGCTGCTGTGAGACCTCGTTCTCACAGCTTCGCATGGCGAGAATTGTATTCCAAAGCAAATCGTCCAATTCCCAGCCGAGCAGCTTCGCGCCGTACTCAATCACCTCTCTTGAACATCCCGCAGCGAAATTTTTACTTTTGTATTTCTTTTTCAGACTTTTTAATTCCATATCCTGTGTACTCTTTGACGGCCGCATCTCAGCCGCCGCCCAAATAAGGCCTGTCAGCTCGTCCGCCGCGTACAAAACCTTTTCCATTATATGCTCCGGCTTTACATCCACTGTCAGGTTATAGCCGTGCGAGCATACCGCGTGAATTATATCATCGCCGAAGCCGCCTTCACGCAGCAGCTCGGGGGCTTTTATACAATGCTCGTCAGGATACTGCTCAAAATCTATATCGTGCAGAAGTCCGACAATGCCCCAATACTCCTCGTCATAGCCGAGAGTCCGCGCATAATATTTCATAACACCCTCAACGGTGAGCGCGTGACGCAGATGAAACGCATCCTTATTATATTTTTTCAAAAGCTCCCATGCTGTATCTCTGTTCATTTTAAACCTCCGTTTTCGTACTGTTCAAATACCTTTTTACCTCGTCAATATATATCATGCCTATCTCGCTCAATACACTACCCTTTTTAACGATGTAACCGATTTCCATAGTGCTGTTACGGTTTGCGTCGTCGTCCTCAAACGGCACGGCGATATAGTCCGCTCCGTTAAGCTCCTCGCAGATTATACCCGAACATAGCGTATATCCGTTCAAGCCAACCATTAAATTAAGCATGGTCGCTCTGTCACACGCTTTGATTGTACGCGGATATTCATTATCCGTAAGTATCTCCTCCGCGAGATACGATGATTCCTGTTCGCCCTGCTCGAATGACAGACACGGATAATCACACAGCTCATTTAAAGTAATTGACTTTTTGTTCGCAAGAGGATGCTTTTTCCACATATAGACATACGCTTTGCACTCGACAAGCCGGTGAAATTCCAAATATCGGTCCCGAAGCATTTTTTCAATAATTCTGCGGTTATAATCACTCATATAAATTATACCTATCTCGCTCTTAAATCCGCCCACATCATCTATGACATTATAGGTTTTCTCTTCCCGAACCGCAAATTCATATTTCGTTGTATCAAACTGCTTTACGGTTTCCACAAACGCTTTGACGGCGAACGAATAATGCTGAGTGGAAACGCAGAATTTTCTTTTTATATTTTTCTTATCCGAATACTTACCCGCGAGAAGCTCATATTGCTGATATACCTGACGTGCGTACATTAAAAACTCTTCTCCCTCGTTGGTTTTTATTACGCCCTTGTTTGTTCGTTTGAATATCGCAATTCCGGTCTCCCTTTCAAGCTCCTTTATCGCGTTCGTCAGCGACGGCTGAGATATAAAAAGCTGCTCCGCCGCCTTGTTCATTGATTTTGTCCGCGCTATCGTGAGCGCGTAATATATTTGCTGCAGAGTCATTTTGAGCACCTTAAATCTGGTATGTGTAATCGTCGGGGATCCTGTATTCCGTCGGCGTTACCCCGTACTGCTTCTTAAATACTCTCGAAAAATAGCCTATATCCTTATAGTCCAGCCGCGCCGCGATTTCCGTGACCTTCATCGACGTATTCTGCAAAAGCCAGCCCGCTCTCTTGAGCTTTACCGCGGTAAGATAGTCAATAAACCGAAGCTTTGTCTGTACCGAAAATATCGTGCTTAAATATGTACTGTTTATATTAAGCGCGGACGCTATGGTTTTTTGCTTCAAATCGCTTTCCGGATTATTTAAAATATACAGCATCACCGTCTTTATCTGCTTATTGTCCACCTTTGGGAAAAGCTCGCAAAATTCCTCGAATAATTCTGTAATTTTGTTTTTGAACAGCTTATCGTATGTAACATATCCGAACAGCTCCGTCCTCTCGTAGAAGCTTTGGACAGACTTATATAAATCAAGCCATTCATACCGTTCAAAGATTTCGGTAATAACCGTTTTGTAAATTTTGCTCAGAGCGTTTTCCGCCGACGCCATATTGTGTGAGCTTTCATAAATCTCATTCAGCACATCCGAAAGATACGCGTATATTCTGTCATCACGAGCTTCAAACAATTCAATAATTTTTCCGGCATGATCCGTCTTTATTGTTATATTGTCATTAGCTTTATCTCGTATTCTGTTAAATGCGGCAAGAAACTGTTCCTCATAAAACGGGGATATAAAATAATCAAAGGCGTTAAGTATTATCCCCTGTCTGGCATATTCAAAATCCGCATATTTGCCGCAAAAAGCAAGGCGGCCGCCTAATTTTTCCTCTTCTATGCGTCTCAGAAGTTCCAGGCTTCCCATACCGTTAATATGCGTGTCACAGATTATCAAGTCGTACTTTTCGCGGCATAATTCCCTATATGCGCTGTCACCGTTATCTGTCACCTTAGAAATTTCAAAGCCCGAAGTCTCTCCCCAAAGCTTCATGGCTTCCAACTCGTCCGCCATTTCACTGTCCGGAGAAATAATCATAACCTTGTACATATCGTACCCTCCTCGGTTTTTTGAAATCTATGCAGGTATCATCAGCCGAACAGCGGTGTGGATAAGTACCTTTCACCCGTGTCCGGGAGGATAGCAACAATATTCTTACCCTTATTTTCCGCCCGCTTTGCTATTTCGGTTGCCGCCCATACCGCCGCGCCCGAGGAAATTCCGACAAGAACACCGTCTGAGTGCGCAATAGCTCTGCCGGTTCTGAAAGCGTCCTCATTCTTAACCTTGATAATTTCGTCATAAATATTTGTATTTAACGTATCGGGAACAAATCCCGCGCCTATGCCCTGTATCTTATGAGGTCCCGGTTTACCCTCCGAAAGCACGGGGGAATCTGCCGGCTCTACGGCAACAACTTTAACATTAGGATTTTTTGATTTTAAAAATTCACCTACACCGGAAATCGTTCCTCCGGTTCCTACCCCCGCAACAAATATATCGACCTTTCCGTCGGTATCTTCCCAAATTTCGGGTCCTGTGGTTTCTCTGTGGTAAGCGGGATTTGCCGGATTTGTAAACTGGCTCGGAATAAAGCTGTTTTTGATTTCCTCAGACAGCTTCTGCGCCTTCGCGATCGCACCCTTCATGCCCTTTGCTCCGTCGGTCAGCACCAGTTCCGCGCCGTACGCCTTTAACAGATTTCTGCGCTCGATACTCATCGTTTCCGGCATCGTTATAATAAGCCGGTATCCCCGCGCCGCCGCGACTGAAGCAAGACCTATGCCTGTATTACCCGAGGTCGGCTCAATTATAACCGCTCCCTGTTTCAGCTTGCCCTGCTGCTCCGCTTCGTCGATCATAGCCTTTGCAATTCTGTCCTTTACAGATCCTGCCGGATTGAAATACTCAAGCTTTGCTATAATTTTTGCTTGCAGATTGTTTTTCTTTTCATAATTTGTAAGCTCCAACAGCGGTGTCTTTCCTATAAGGTCTGTGATTTGTTTATTGATTTTTGACATTTTGCAACCTCTCCTTTTTAATATTTATATGTTTGTATTATATGACGAGCGAAACAACGTGTCAATTGCACTGCATATGAACAATTTTTAATTTTTTTGTATGCGAAAATTTTTTAAAAATTTTTATATATCAACGTTCATACTTCCCGTTCTGTATCCACCCAAATCAAGAGAAACATATGTAAATAGCCGCTGAATTTATTTGACTCCCCTTTCATAGTAATCATCGAGAAAATTATACTCCCGCTCCCCATCGTGATAACCTATAATCGTCGACAGATTGACGTTATGCACGCTTTTAAAAATATTCTTTTCGATATACGGGCTAATGCCGCGGAACTGCTTTATCAGTTCCTTCATTTCCTGCCGCTTGGAACTTACACCGCTGTTACACTCGGTACAGCTATCCGTAAAGCGGCAAGCGCACTGAATAAACTGTAAATCGTTGTGCCTTGCCCACGCGATTATATCCTTTTCCTTAACCATATACAAAGGGCGTATAAGCTCCATTCCCGGATGATTGGTACTGTGGAGCTTAGGCATCATAGTTTGAATCTGCGCACCATAGAGCATACCCATTAAAATCGTTTCGATAACATCGTCAAAATGATGTCCAAGAGCAATTTTGTTACAACCGATTTTTTGTGCTTCCTTATACAGATACCCGCGCCTCATTCTCGCGCATAAATAACACGGATTATTTTCAACATTAGCAACGGAATCAAAAATGTTTGTTTCAAATATGTGTACCGGGATATTTAGTAGCTGTGCATTATCTTCTATTTTTTTGCGGTTTGCGGGATTGTAGCCCGGATCCATAACGAGAAATTCCACATCGAATTTAACTACGCCGTGCTTGTGAATTTCCTGCATACATTTCGCCATAAGCATCGAATCCTTGCCACCGGAAATGCACACGGCAATTTTATCGCCTTCCTTTATCAGCTCATACTTATTGATACCTTTTGTAAATTTTCGCCATATTGTTTTTCTGTAGGTTTTTATAATACTTCGTTCAATTTCGCCGCAGCGCTCCGCGTCAAATTCGTCGTTTGCTTTTTTATCCTTCTCACACAGCACATTTTTAAGATATCCGAGATACCCGACCGGCAAGTGATACGCATCGTATCCCGCGTCACACAATAGCTCCGTAATATCTGAGCTTATTTCACCCGATTGACAAAAAATATATACAGCCTTATCATCAGGCAAATCGTACAAATCCTGCATATGCTTAGCCGGAATATTGATTGCTCCCGGAATTGTACCGAACTGATATACTTCTTTCGGTCGGATATCCACAAGCGATATTTTATTAAAATCTATATTTTTCAAATCGTCGAGAGTTATAATTCTATCGTCCATTATGCAAGTTCCTATTCTTATTAAACCTATATATTTAGTATGAATTATACCACTATTATTTACCGATGTCAATATAAAAACGGCAAAAAGTGCTTTTGCCGCTTTTTCGCGTATTTGTCAAATTATGTTTAAGTACATTTCCATATTGTAGTTTGTTGTATTTCCTATCACTGATTTAGAAATGCCGTGATTTTCGTATCCGAAACTTTCATAAAAAGGTATCAACGACTCCTTGCATGTGAACGATATTCTTTTTTTACCCTGTGCCTTTGCGGTGTGTATGATATGGTTCATAAGTCTATGTGCAATTCCGCGATGTCTGTAATTTGGATTAACCGCCAAGCCAAATATAAGAAGGTTTTTACCATTTACGTTAAATTCTCCGCCAACCTGATACAAATCATCTGTTATATATTCGTTATCCGAAGGGCTTCCATCGATAAGTCCTACAATTCTGCCGTTATATTCCGCTTTGAAAAACCATTGAGGAAAGCTATTCAGACGATATTCAAAGGCTTTACGGCTTGCGGCTTTGTCTTCGGGAAATGACAGCGTTTCTATTTCATGCAAAGCGTCTATATCAGCCGCCGACGCGTTTGAGATTATTATTTCTTCATTTAAACACATAATTAAATGCCTCCTCAAGATCGGCAATCAAATCATCTGCGCTTTCAAGTCCCGCCGATATTCTCACAGTATTCGCCTCGATACCGGCATTTTTCAGATGCTCTGCGTCCAGCTCCGCATGGGTGGTTTTAGGCGAATTTACAATCAACGAGCGCACATCGCCGATATTTACATGGTATGAAAAATATTTTAAATGCTTTATAAATTTATCAAGCTGTTCCTCGTTTCCGGAAAATCCGAATGATAAAAGAGCTCCCGCGCCTTTCGGGAAATATTTTGCCGCCAAATCCTTAAACGGACTTTCCGCGGCACTCGGATGCTTCACCCATTCGACCTCTTTCCTGCTTTCAAGATATTTGACTATCCTTTCGGCATTTCTCACCTGCTTTTCCACGCGTTCGGAAATTGTGTCAAGTCCCTGTAAAATAAGGAAAGCGTCGAACGGGCCGAGCGCCGCGCCGATAAACTCAAGATAAAAAGCCCTCAAATGGATAATCAAAGGCGATTTTGAGTCAATCTCAATCGGAGAACGACGATTTCCGCTTCTGTCTTTAATTTTATAGGACTTTTCATAAAACTGCGGAAATTTTTCTTTGCCGTATCGGAATTTACCGCTCTCCAAAATCACTCCCGCAATAGTATTGCCGTGTCCGCCGAGCGCCTTTGTCGCCGAATATATAATTATGTCCGCGCCATGTTTAAACGGTCTGAATAAATACGGCGTGGCAACCGTATTATCCACAATAAGCGGAATGTTGTGTCTGTGTGCGAGCTTCGCAAGGGCTTCTATATCATACAGCTCCGCGTTCGGATTACTTATCGTTTCGATATAAATACCGCGTGTATTTTCATCGATCTCGGCTTCAAATGATGACACGTCAAACCTGTTTTCCACAAATTTAATATGCGCTCCGAACCTTGGGAAGAAATGCGAAAATGAATCCTCGCTGCCGCCGTACATTGAATGCGTCGCAATTATATTACCGCCTCCCTCCGTCAAAGCAAGGATAACGTATGAAATTGCCGCCATACCGGAGGAAAGCGCGAGCGCCGCGTATCCTCCGTCAAGAGCGGTAAGTCTGTCCTCCAGCACTGTAACCGTCGGGTTGCCGACACGGGTATAAAGTCCCGCCGCTTCTTCCATAGTCCACAGTGCTCGGGCTCTGTCTATGCTGCCCAAATCAAACGCCGCAGTCTGATAAATCGGCACATTCACGGCGTAATTATGTTCCTCGGAATTATATCCCGCTCTTATTCTTAATGTATCAAATTCTGCCATTGTTTTTCCACCTCATTCATATATTCCGGAGCTGAAGTACCTGTCTCCGCGATCCGGGAAAATCACAACTATATTCGCGCCGTCGGGTACGGTTTCCGACAGCTTTACCGCCGCCGCCATAGCCGCGCCGGACGATGTTCCGGCAAAGATGCCCTCGCTGCGTGCAAGTCTTTTTACCTGCTCTGCCGCTTCGCCGTCGTTTACCTTGATAACCTCGTCTACCAATGACATATCCATCGTATCGGCAATAAAATCGTTACCTATTCCCTCAATGTTATAATCCTTATGTTCTCCGCCGCCTATTACCGAACCGACAGGATCGGCAAGTACGCCGCGAATATTCGGATTTTGCTCCTTCAAATATCTTAACACTCCGCTGTATGTTCCTCCGCTGCCCGCGCCGGCGACAAGATAATCGATCCGTCCGTCCAGATCTTCATATATCTCCCTGCCCGTTGTTCTGTAATGCACATCGGGATTGCTTTTGTCCGTAAACTGGTCAAGCGTTACGGCTCCTGTTATACTTTCCTTAATTTCCTCCGCTTTTTCAGCCGCTCCCATCATGCCCAGCTCACGCGGAGTATTTATAATCTGCGCGCCCAAGGCGCGCATGAGGATCTGTTTTTCCTCGGAAAATTTGGTAGGCACAACAAAAATCAGCTTATATCCGCGCCCCAAAGCCGCAAACGCAATTCCGAGACCTGTATTTCCCGCCGTTCCCAGCACAACGGTTCCGCCCTTTTTCAGCTTTCCGCTTGCCTCTGCCGCGTCGAGCATCGCCTGCCCCACGCGGTCTTTTACGCTGCCGGCGGGATTATACAGTTCAAGCTTTGCGAATAAATTTATTTCAGGTCTTATACCGCTGTTGTTAAGCTTTACAAGCGGGGTATTGCCTATCAAATCATGCATTGAATCATAGTAATGCATATCACTCCACCCTGCTTTCCTGTATCGCACCGTCCAAATCAACAATAATATCCTCCCAATGCTCGATACCGGGAGATATTCTTATAAGTCCTTCGGTAATACCTACCTTCCGGCGTATTTCATATGGAATAGACGCGTGTGTCATGCTCGACGGATGGCATATAAGCGACTCCACACCGCCCAGACTTTCGGCGAGGGCAATCAGCTTCAGGGATTTAAAAAATTTCTTAATATCATAATTTTCATAAAGCTCGAACGAAATCATCGCGCCTCCGTTTTTCGCCTGCTTTTTGTTTGTTTCGTAGCCGTCATCGGACGGAAGTCCGGGATAATATACCCTTTTCACCGCATCGCTTTCCGTAAGATACCGCGCGATCTTTTCCGCGTTTTCAACATGTCTGTCCATGCGTACACCGAGTGTCTTTATTCCCCGTATGAGCAGGAACGAATCAAACGGCTGCAAAACTCCGCCGGTGGAATTTTGTATAAACGCAAGACGCTCTGCAAGTAAGGCGTTGTTCACTACGGCAAGCCCCGCCACAAGATCGCCGTGTCCGCCCAGATATTTTGTCGCGCTGTGAATTACAATATCCGCGCCAAATTCAATAGGACGCTGCAAATACGGCGTCATAAACGTATTGTCCACAATTGAAAGTATACCGTGTTTATGCGCAAGATCCGATACCGCTTTTAAATCCGTAATTGTCATAAGCGGATTCGCCGGCGTTTCTATGTATATCGCCTTAACAT
The DNA here is from genome assembly GCA_947624485.1 of uncultured Clostridia bacterium. Classification (GTDB taxonomy): domain Bacteria; phylum Bacillota; class Clostridia; order UBA1381; family UBA1381; genus Hominilimicola. The sequence goes on along the minus strand of CANQKM010000003.1, from coordinate 74,176 downwards.
CGGGCGTAATTTTTTTGTCAAGCGACGGCAAATCGGTAGTGTCCTCTATTGAATAGCCTATGCCGAAATGATTAAACACCTTATCAAGCACGCGGAATGTTCCGCCGTAAACATTCGACGAAATTATGAGTTTATCTCCGCTTTCAAACAGGCTTAAAACAGCCGTAATCGCCGCCATGCCTGATGCGAAAGCAAAGCCCGCGCTGCCGCCCTCCAATTCGGCGATAAGCTTTTCAAGCACGGCGCGTGTGGGATTACCCGTCCTTGAATATTCCCAGCCCTTGTGCTTACCCAGCTCCTCCTGCTCGTATGTGGAGGTTTGGTATATGGGTACGTTTACGGCGCCCGTAAGCGGTTCACTGTCAAAGCCGCCGTGTATAAGCGCCGATTCAATATAACTGTAATTTTTCATTTTACATCCCTCTAAATTCTGTAATCGTCCTCAAGTGCGTCCATCAAGCCGTATTCCACAAGGATTTCTTCAAGTCTGTCCTGAGTAATGGGCTTTGGAATTACAAACATTTCATTTTCTTCTATTTTTTTCGCAAGCTCCCTGTATTCATCAGCCTGGTGACACTTCGGATCATACTCGATAACCGTCTTTTTTCGTATTTCGGCTCTCTGTACCACGTTATCGCGGGGAACGAAGTGTATCATCTGCGTACCCAGCTCCTTTGCAAAAGCGCGTACGACCTCAACCTCTCGGTCAACATTGCGGCTGTTGCATATTATACCGCCGAGCCTTACGCCGCCCTGACGGGCATAGCGCGCGATACCCTTTGAAATATTATTTGCCGCGTAAAGCGCCATCATTTCACCGCTCGCCACTATGTAAATTTCCTTTGCCTTTCCCTCTCGTATGGGCATAGCGAAGCCTCCGCAGACAACGTCGCCGAGAACGTCGTAAAAAACGTAATCAAGGTCGTCGGTATATGCGCCGAGTCTTTCCAAAAGACCGATTGAGGTTATTATTCCGCGTCCCGCGCAGCCTACGCCCGGCTCGGGTCCGCCCGACTCCACGCATCTTGTACCCTTAAAGCCTTCCTTCAATATCAAATCAAGATCAATATCGTCGCCTTCCTCACGGAGCGTATCGAGCACTGTCTTTTGCGCCAATCCGCCCAAAAGCAGCCTTGTGGAATCCGCTTTGGGATCGCATCCCACAACCATTACCTTTTTCCCGCCTTCAACCAGTCCGGCTGTTAAATTCTGTGTTGTGGTAGATTTACCTATTCCTCCCTTGCCGTATATTGCAATTTGTCTTAACTCTTTAGCCATTGTTCTGTCTCCTTTTTTATCTTCTTTCTTTAAGATCAATATTTCGGACAACAATTATCCGTGTGAGAATGTATCCTTATGTGCAATTCTCTTTAAATATATTTGATCGCCGTAATCCTTTTCACCCGGCACGCCTATAGCGTCGGCACGGCAGCGCTGACAGTGACGGAACACGTCTATATACTTTTCCGCCTTTTGTCTCGCGCCGTCTATCTCAACGCACGACGGCGCGCGGCAATCCGACAGCTCGTGCTGCGGAATAAGCGGAATTATGTTATATATCGACGCTCCCGCCTCGCTTACCGTTTTCGCTATTTTCTCTATGTGACTGTCGTTTATTCCCGGAACAAGCACCGTGTTTACTTTGACGGTAATGCCTGCCGCGCTTACAAGCCGTATGCCCTCGAGTTGATTTTTAATAAGTATTTCCGCTGCCTCGACGCCTGTATAATGTACGCCGTGATAAAGGATACCGCCGTTTAATTTCGCTTCGATTTCCGGATCTACCGCGTTCACCGTAACCGTCAGCGAGTCTATTCCCGTTTCGATTATTTCCTTTGCCTTTTCCGGCAGAAGCAGTCCGTTTGTGCTCATGCATTTGATAATTTGCGGAAACTCCGATTTAATCAATCTGAAGGTCTCAAGCGCGTAGTCCGTTGCAAGAGTGTCGCCGGGGCCCGCTATTCCCGCAACGGTAATATCGGGACATAACTCCAGTGATCTTGCAATTACGCCTATTGCCTCCTCCGGTTTTATCACCGTTGACGCCACACCCGGGCGCTTTTCGTAATCGTTTATTTTTCTGTCGCAGAATTTACATTCTATATTACAGGTCGGGCTTATCGGGAGATGTATTCTGCCCGTCTGCCCCTTTTTCCCCAAAGCGTAGCAGGGGTGCTTTGTTGTAAGTTCCTCATAGCTTATTGCCATTCGTCACCACTCTCCTTAACCAATTTATCCAATACCGCTCTTATGGGAAACGGCGCTTCGTAAACCGCGAAGCCGCGGTTTTCCATAAAGGCTGCCGCGTCCCGCCCTATATGACCTACTATTATCACGGAGCAGTCGGAAAGTGCCTTTGCCGTATTTTCAAAGCTGCTTTCCTCGTGCGTCCACATATTACAGCAAGGCACTGTATTTCGCTTTTCTATGTATCGAAATTCTCCGTCACGAAGCTCGAATATCAGAAAACAATCCGCTTTCCCAAAGTGCCTGTTGACTATCTTGCCGTCGCTGCTTGCAACGGCAGCTCTTATTGCCATATACCTTTCCCCGCAATCATTTATTCCGAAAAAACAAAAAACCGTCTTGCGTGCCGCTTTATTTTCAAGCCGCAAAACAGTCTCTGATTTTTTCAGTCAACTATTTTATTCGTATTTTTTCCTGCCGTTCTATCTGAACGACTACTCCGTCCTGTATCACCAATGTTACAGAGCCGTAACCTATTTCATCGATTATCTTTTTTGTTTTCTCAAAAACATCATCTAAGCTGTTTTTTCTTTTTTCCATTTTAAAACCCTCACCGTCTTATTTTATTGTTCAGTATAACACACATTCGTTTCATCCCGCTTATCCCCCGTTTCCGATAGAATTGTATTGAATTATAGAATTTTCTCACGCTTTTGTCAACAGGGCGGATATGGAATAAATTTTAAAGTTTTTATATAGTAAAATTTTTAAAAAATTTTCCTCTTGCCGGTGTTGACAATTTTTTTTGCATAGTGTATTATATGCGTTAAAGTTGACTAAACATATTAGAGACTTGTCCGCGTATTTTGCCGGACAGGTCTCTTTTCTTTATTAAAAAGGAAGGGATTAAGCTATGAGTACAGTTAATTTGAAAACACCCGAGGTGTCGGTACGCGAAATCCGTCTCGGCTCGATTACGGGATTTCAGGGAAACGCATCCGAGCTTGTGGACTTGGTCGGATGCGGAAACTTAAAGGATAAGAAACGGTCTTTTTCACAGTGCCTCGGCTGCTCGACATCAAACGCCGCCTGCACAACGATTCTCATACAGGACGCGGTGACAATCAGTCACGGACCTGTCGGCTGCTCGACGTGTCTGCATGAGTTTGCTTTTACATATCGCGTCAACGCGCCGCTGCGCGGCGTGGACAGACCATCGCAGCGCAGGGTTTATTCAACCAATCTTACGGAAAAGGACACGATTTACGGCGGAGCCTTAAAGCTTGAAAACACAATCCGCGAAGCATATAAGCGTTCAAAGCCGAGTGTAATTTTTGTGCTGACCACCTGCGCCGCCGGCATTATAGGCGATGATGTGGAGAGCGTTACAAACTCATTGGAGGAGGAGCTGGGCATCCCGATCGTGGCGATTTTCTGTGAGGGATTTCGTTCCAAAATGTGGACGTCCGGTTTTGACGCGGGTTATCACGGTATCGCAAGAAAACTTATAAAGCCTGCCGAAAAAAAGCGTAATATAATCAATGTAATAAATTTCTGGGGCAGCGATGTATTTAACAAATGGTTCAACCGATTCGGCTATGAGGCAAATTATCTCACGCCGTATTCGACATATGAGACTATCCGGCATTCCTCCGAAGCGGTATGTACCGTTCAGGCGTGCGCGACATTAGGCTCGTATCTCGCGACCGCGCTCGATCAGGAATTCGGCGTGCCCGAGCTTAAAAACTCACCGCCCTACGGTATAGCGCAGACCGAAAGATGGTTCAGAGAGCTGGGCCGGCTTATCGGCAAGGAAGATGAAATAGAGGAATTTCTGAAAGAGGAAAGAGAAAAGTATATGCCCAAAATTGAGGAGCTTCGCAAAAAATTAGCCGGTAAAACCGCGTACGTTACGGCGGGAGCGTCTCACGGTCATTCGCTTCTGGCACTGCTTCAGGAGCTTGGAATGAAAGCCGTCGGCGCGGCGATATTCCATCACGACCCCCAATATGACAGCGCAAGCTCTGACGCGGATACATTGAAGCATACAATAGAGGATTACGGCGACATTCCCAATTATAACGTCTGCAACAAGCAGGAATTCGAGCTTGTAAACGTGCTGAACCGCCTGCGCCCCGATATTCTTTTTGCGCGTCACGGAGGCATGACATTATGGGGCGCAAAATTCGGTATTCCGTCGCTGCTGATTGGCGACGAGCATTTCGGCATGGGCTATGAAGGACTTGTTAAGTATGGTGAACAGATACTTGAAACCATTGAAAATAATGAGTTTGTAAAAAATCTTGAAAAGCACGCGGTAAATCCGTATACAAAATGGTGGCTTGAACAGGAGCCGTACACATTCCTGAAGGGAGGCAGAAACTGATGGCAGGACTTATCGAACAAGAGCGTTACGCCTGCGCCATAGGCGCGCTGCAGACGGTTGTGGCGATCCCGAGAGCGACGCCTATTCTCCACTCCGGTCCCGGCTGCGGAACAATGGTTCAGGGCTTTTTTGAGCGTTCCACCGGCTATGCCGGAGGCAGCACTTCGCCATGTACCAACTTCAGTGAAACGGAGGTCGTTTTCGGCGGCGTGAACCGTTTAAGACAGATTATCGAAAATACATATAAGGTGCTCGATACGGACTTACAGGTAGTGGTAACGGGCTGTACCGCCGATATTGTAGGCGATGACGTGGCATCGGTAACCGATGAATTTTTAGCTGAGGGCAAGCCGATAGTTCATGTGGAGACGGCAGGCTTTAAATCAAACAACTATGTTTCTCACAGTAATGTCGTGAACGCTATTATCGACCAGTATGTTGACAGGTTTATCGATGAAAATCCGGTGCGGAGCGAGAGGAACCTTGTAAATCTTTTTGCTTCAATTCCGTATCAGGATCCATTCTGGAAGGGCAATCTGACAGAGTATAAGCGTCTTTTGGAGGGCATAGGCTTAAAGGTAAATGTGCTGTTCGGTCCGTATTCGGACGGTGTGAAGGAATGGCAGACAATACCGCGTGCAAACTTCAACGTTTTAGTGTCCCCGTGGTATGGAGAACCTATCGCGAAACACTTGGAGAAAAAGTACGGACAGCCGTATTATCACTTCCGCTATGTGCCGATCGGGGCGAACGAAACAACGCGTTTCTTAAAAGAGGTTTTAGACTACGCAATAGCAAACGGAGCGGAAACAGACAAGGAAAAGGCGCTTAAATTCATCGACCGGGAGGAGCGTGCCTACTACGAGGAAATAGACAATCTGGCGACATTCCTTTTGGAATTTCGTTACGGACTGCCCAACCACGTTCATATCCTGCATGATGCCGGCTATGTCGTAGGATTATCGAGATTTCTGCTTCACGAAACCGGAATTGTGCCGAAGGAGCAATTTATAATTGACAATACTCCGAAAGAGTATATCGACCGGATTACGGCGGATTTGAAGGGTGCGTCGGATAAGCGTGATATACCGGTATATTTCAATCCCGATGCGGGCGCGGCGCAGGATATAATCAGAAAGGTCAGTCACAGCGGACGCGGTCTTATAATCGGCAGCGGCTGGGATAAGGAGCTCGCAAAGGAAAAGGATTACGATTTTCTTTCCGCATCGCTCCCGACTCCGTACAGATTGGTACTCACGACAAATTATGTCGGTTATACCGGCGGTTTGAGAGTAATCGAGGACATCTACGATACGGTTCTTTACACTTATAGATAATATCATCAACACACCGAATATCGGAAGGATTTTTTTCCTTCCGATAAGTTTTTAAGGAGGGGTTATTATGGCACTGATTGCGGTTGCAAGCACAGACGGAATTCATATCAACGAGCATTTCGGCAGGGCGGCGGTTTTCAGGATATATGAAATAAAGAACGGCGGTTACTCTTATGTAGAGCTGCGCGACGCTGTTGCCGCATGTCAGCACGCGCACAGTCATAACCAAACAAATTTTGACAGAATAATAGAACTGCTTTCCGGCTGTGACGCGGTATTCGCCGGTAAAATCGGCGAAGGAGCGGCGGCGTACCTTATTTCAAAAGGTCTGAGAGTGTTTGAGGTCTCGGGAGAGATAAACGAGGTCTTTGAAAAAATAATTGAAGATAAACTCTTTTAAACACATAAACATAAACCGGCTGCCGTTGACAGCCGGTTTGCTTAATGGGAAATTCTGCGCATCAGATTCTGTATTCGGGCTCCGGATAGGCGCTTGCCATATGAAATTTCTCCAGTATATTTTTTCGTATAGATAAAAATTCAACTCCGCCTCTGTGTCTGGGATGGGGAAGCTTGATCTCCATAATCTCACTTATTTTACCGGGACGCGGCGTCATAATAACAATTCTGTCAGACAGATAAATCGCTTCGTCCACATCATGCGTGACAAGTATCATTGTTGCATTATTGCCGCGTTTTAATTCCAGCAGCTTATCCTGTATATCCGCGCGTGTAAATGAATCAAGCGCGCCCATAGGCTCGTCAAGCAAAAGCAGCTCCGGATCGTTTATAAGAGCGCGCGCTATCGCTACGCGCTGCGCCATACCTCCGCTGATCTGATGCGGATATGATTTTTCAAAGCCGTTTAAGCCTATTAAATCGATATACTCCGCCACCTTATGCTTGTTCTCTTTATAGACGCGCCGCGCTTTTAAACCGGCGGCAATATTCTGCTCGACCGTAAGCCACTGAAACAGTCCGCCCTGCTGAAAAACATAGCCTCTGCTCGGATCCGGCGATATTATTTCCTCTCCGCTCTGCAAAAGCTTACCCGACTGCGGCTTGTCAAGTCCGGCTATAAGCCGTAAAAGCGTTGTTTTTCCGCAGCCTGACGAACCTATAATGGATATAAATTCTCCTCTTTTTACGGATAAATTTATATCATTCAAAGCTTCAACCGTGTTGTCCTCGTCCTTATAAATTCTGTTTATCCCTTTTATTTCCAAAATCACATCACTCATTTTACAAGCCCCCTTTGCCAGCGGAGCACCCGCGATTCAATAAGCCCGATACCTTTTGTAATCAGGCTGAACATAACCGCCATGACAATAATAGCCGCAAATACCTTATAATACGCGCTCCATACCTTTGAAGCGTTTATATAATATCCCAGTCCTCCCGGCTGACCCATCATTTCAGCCATGACGAGCGTGGTAAACGCAAACGCGTTCGCTGTGTTTATTCCTGTGAAAATCTGCGGCATAGCATGAGGAATTGCCACATGAAATACCAGATATGAAGTTTTTCCTCCCAGCGTCCGCGCCGCCTCGAACTGCGCCTTCGGGGTACTCTGCACGCCCGACGCCGCAAGCGACGCGACCGGGAACCACACGCATATAACTATTAAAAATACCGCCGCCGTAAACGGAGTAGGGAAAAGCGTCAGCGCAAACGGCATCCAAGCCACTGCCGGAACTACTCCCGCGATGTTAAGCACCGGCGTCAGCCAGTAGTATGCCTTCGGGAACCAGCCTATGATTATTCCCGTGCCTACTCCGAACGCCACTCCAAATATAAATCCAACGGCAAACAGACGCAGCGAGTACAGAGTATTCTGTATTACAAAACCGCTTTCCGACAAAAAAGCCTCGATTATTCCCGCGGGACCGGGAAAAAACGGCTGCGGCAAAAGCTGTAATTTAGTGCCGAATAAATCCCATAACGCCAGAGCTATTCCGGCGGCAAAGCGAAACTGTGCCCGCTTTTTATATTTTTTACGTCTATCCTTATCAAATGCCGAAAAAATACCTATCGCGGTATATAATGCTATCAGCGCCGCCAACACAAGTCTGTAGGCGCTGTTTATATTAAGCGTAATACCTCCGAATGTGTAATCCTTTATTTTAACTCCCGCCGAGATTTGCGGTATAAAAATATTTGCCAAAATTGCAGCTGCAAATCCCGCGATTGTGAACAGTATTACAGCTATGAAATTTATATTGAGCCGTCCCTTATTCGGGGACGGCTCCTTATATGAAATCCTCAAAATTATCACCTCTTACTTGCCGAGATTAAGATCGAGTTCCCTGTATACCTCCTGCGTAAACTGCTCAGGGTCCGTTTCGAGATAGCCTATGTCATACAGCGCTTTTGAAAAATATGCCACATCCTCGCCCACATTTTGATTATCACTGTGGTGTTCATGTTCGGATGGATATTCATAGCATACGATAAGCTCCTTCGCAAGCTCTTTATCTTCAATTTGCGCGTATTTACCTTTGATTATAATATCAACGGCTTCATCGGGATTTTCATGTATCCATTCCTGCGCTTTTCTGAGTGCGCGGTCCAGCGCGGCAATCTTTTCCGGTTCTTCCTCAAGCACCTTACTTGACGCAAACAGGAAGCAGCAGTATTTACCCGCAAACGGCTGATCCTTTGCAATATCTAAAATCACCTTAGCTTTACCCGCTTTAGCCGCAACGCTTCCGAGAGGATCCCACATCGCGGCAACGTCAATATCGCCGCTGTACAGCGCTTCAAGCTCAAGGTTTCCGTCCGAAAACGGAAGGAAGGTCACTTCATTGTCCTCCGGCAGCGCCGAAATACCCGCTTGTTCGATCCATACGCTCGCCACCTGATGCGGCGTACCGCCTATTTCATCGACGCCGATTTTTTTACCTTTTAAATCAGCTGCGGTAGAAATATCGGAATCCGGACGAACAACAAGTTTAATGCAGCCTTTATGCAGCCCGTCAACAACCTTTGCGTTTACTCCGTTCTCCATTGAAGGGAAAAATTGAAAGTCGCCGTTTGTGATAGGAATAGTTCCGTTATTAAGTCCTATTTTTCTTGTTTCAAAATCTGCGGAAATCAGATTTACATCAAAGCCTTCCTCCGCAAAAAAACCATTCTCATACGCTATGTAAATCGGCGCGCCGCATAACGCTCCGTCAAGAGCGGGAATATCTATTTTTCCGTATTTGTATTCCTGTGTGACTGCGGTCGCGGACGAATTACCGCCGGAACTCTGATTTGAATTTTGGCACGCCGTAAGCGATGAACCAAGCATCAGCGTAAGCGCCGATATAAGCGCAATTTTTTTAATGTTTTTCATAATAAAACAACTCCTTATTTTTAAAATTAAATGGCGGCACCGCCCGGAATCGAACCGGAAATATAAAGTTTATGAGACTCCTCGCCAAACCTTTGGCTACAGTGCCATATATATTCCAAGCGGACATTTATGAAAATATCCGTTTGGAATGTGAATAAAAATATTCGCTTTAATTTATTGTTTTGAAACCTGCCTCAGAAAACGCTTGTTCAAGATCCGCTATAAGATCCTCCGCGTCCTCCAGTCCAAGCGACAGACGTATAGTGTCCGGGCGTATATCCGCTTCCGCAAGCTCGTGCGGACGCAACTCACCATGTGTAGTCTTAGGTGAATTTACAATAAGTGATTTTGCGTCGCCGACATTTACCTGATATCCGAAAATCTTTGTCGCCTTGAGCAATTTATTAAGCTGCTCGTCGTTTCCTTTGAACCCGAATGTAAGTACCGTGCCCGCTCCATTGGGGAAATATTTATTTGCAAGCGGCTTATACTCACTATCCTCAAGCTCGGGATAGCTTATCCACGATACCGCATCTTCTCGTGTTTTAAGATATTCGATAATTTTACGCGTGTTTGCAATCTGTTTTGAAACCCTCTCCGAAAGCGTTTCAAGTCCTATCAGAATAAGCTGAGCGTCATACGGACTGAGAGCTGCGCCGAGATATGCAAGCAATGTAGTCCGAACATATGCCGTGAACGGCATCTGCGCAAACGCCTCCGCAAAACTCCTTTCCTCGTCATGAAGATCGCGCGTCACCCAATGTCTTTTATGGAAATGCGGGAACTTTTTCTCCGTCCATGCAAACGGTTTTCCTTCAACTATAACACCGCCTATTGCGTTACCGTGACCGTTTAGCCCTTTGGTTGCCGAATATACAACAATATCGGCGCCATGCTCCAGAGGTCTGAAAAGATATGGCGTGGCAAAGGTATTATCCACAATAAGAGGAATACCATGACTGTGTGCAAGCTCCGCGAGAGCATCTATGTCAAGCAGCTTTGCGCCCGGGTTAGAAATGCTTTCTACAAATATTGCCTTCGTATCTTCTTTTATATTTGCTTCCCATTCATCCGGAGAGCTTTTATGACTTATCAAATCAAAATCAACTCCAAGTGAAGGGAACAGATCGTTTTCGAGATCAAATGAGCCGCCGTAAATCTGCTTTGTTGAGAGAATTCTGCCATTCCCTCCTGTCACCGCCAATATTGAATAGCTGACAGCCGCCATACCTGATGCAAGTCCGATTGCTGCCACACCACCGTCTAACGCTGCGACCCTCGCTTCAAGAACAGCCACCGTCGGATTAGCAACTCGCGTATAAAGATACCCTAACTCAGCACCGGCGCGTATTCTGTTAAAATGGTCATAACCATCAAAATCATATGCTGCTGTCGCGTATATCGGAACAGCTACCGAATTGTTATGTTCCCGAGAATTGTAGCCTCCTCTTACCTTTACTGTGTCAAATTTGTACTCTGCCATGATATGTAAACCTCCTTGTCAAATAAAAAGACCTGCAGAGTAATCATAAATTTCCTGCAAGTCTCTAATTTGTTTAGTCAACTTTAACTTGTTATGCATTATACTATAAACCTTTTATTTTGTCCAATTCAGTTTAGTTAGAGCCGGTTATAGTCTTTATCTATATCAAAAAGACTTCAAAATCAGATAAAATTACTATTGACAAGCCCGCGTTAAAAGCGTATAATAAATCATATTAAATCTATGGGAATAATATATTTTTTAATATGGGTGGATAAAATGGATCAAGAGACAATAAATCAAGCGATATATGAAAAATACATAACTCCGACAAAATCAAAAATCCGAAAATTTATAGGAATTGAGATTGAAATGCCGATCGTAAATCTTAATAAAGAGCCGGTCGAGGAAGCTGTAATTTTTGAAATGACAAAAGCCTTCCGCGCTCATTTCAATTTCTCTCCAATCGGTTTTGACGCGGACGGAAACGCTTACTCCATGCAGGACAGCGCCACGGGCGATGACCTTTCCTTCGACTGCTCCTACTCAAATCTTGAGCTGTCGCTCGGCAAGGGTGAAAATCTACACGAGATCAAACGGCGGTTTGACGCGTATTATACATATATAAACGGCTTTTTATCGAAGTATAATTACACGCTTACCGGAATGGGAATTAACCCGTACTATCATATAAACCGCAATAAGCCGATACCGAACGAACGATACAGAATGCTCTATCATCATCTGCATTCGTACCCGAAGTACGAAAACAACGGCTTCGCGTTTCATCGTTTTCCGACATTCGGCACATTCACAAGCGCGTCACAGGTGCAAATTGATATTTTTTACGATGATTTAATACCGGTGATAAACACCTTCGGCAGACTTGAGCCGTTTAAATCGTTGCTGTTTGCGAACTCGCTCATGGACGAGGAAGCGGATTTGCTTTGCGCGCGCAATATGCTCTGGGAACGCAGTATGCAGGGGTATAATCCGCATAATATCGGTATGTTTGAATACGAGCTGAAGGATGTAAACGATTTGGTTGAATATATTAAAACCACAAGCATTTACTGCACAATGCGTGACGGCAAATATGTTAATTTCGAGCCTGTGCCGATAAACGAATATTTGAAACGCGATAAAATAGATGGTGAATATTTTGATGGCGAGCGTTATGTGGATATTGAAATTACACCTTGCATTGAGGATCTGGAACATCTGAGAACCTTCAAATTTGAGGATCTGACCTACCGCGGAACAATAGAATTCCGCAGCACCTGCTGCCAACCGATCTCGGACAGTATGTGCGTCGCGGCTTTTCACATAGGATTACTTGAGCGCGTACAGGAGCTTCAGGGACTGCTTGATGCGGATAATGTCATATACTCGCACGGATACAGCGCGTCGGAATTACAGCGTATGCTTTCAAAGAACACGCTGCCCGATTTTGTAAACAAGGACAACCTTGTAAAGGTGCTGTTTCGTATCCTTGAGCTTTCGGAATCGGGACTGAAGGAGCGCGGAATGAACGAGGAGGTATTTTTGGAGCCTCTTTATGAGCGTGCAAAAAATCTTTCAAATCCCGCAAAAATTATGCTTGAAGGACTAAACAACGGTACTCCGCCGGAGCATTATATCAAAGAATATTCACGGCTTTTGAGGTGATTGGACTTGTATCTGGATAACGAATATATATTTGACGGTTATTTCGGTTTGGAACGCGAGACGCTGCGTGTATCATCCGACGGCTCTCTCGCCAAGACCTTGCACCCTTTCACGGATAACGAATATCTCGACCGCGATTTTTGCGAAAATCAGCTTGAGATTATCACTCCGGTGTGCGGCAGCATAGACTCGCTTATGGCTGTTCTCAAACAGCTGGACGATTATGTAAAAACCACACTTTTAAAATCCGGCGAATACATATGGCTGTGCAGCAATCCGCCGCGTATCGAGTCCGAGCGTGACATTCCCATCGCCGAGTTCGGAGGTGATAAGGAATTTAAGCGTAATTACCGCATAAATCTTGAACGCCGCTACGGAAAACGGCTTATGCTGTATTCGGGAATACACTTTAACTTTTCTTTTTCGGAAAAGCTGCTTCGATCGCTTTGCGGCGGCGAGTATGATTACAAGGTATTCAAAAACGCGCTCTATTTCCGCTTATCGAAGCAAGTATACCGTTACAGCTGGCTGCTTGTGCTTCTGACCGCGGCAAGTCCCGTTTATGATAAGTCCTTAGACGGCGATAACCTGTCCGGCAGCGCCTTTGACGGATACGCCTCCATGCGCTGCGGCGAGCGCGGCTATTGGAATGAATTTATGCCGATACTTGATTATACGGATTTGAGCTCATATGTAAGCTCTGTAAACAATTATGTGGACAAAGGTATGCTGTTCTCACCCGGCGAGCTGTACCTTCCCGTTCGCTTAAAACCGTATCCCGCCGGCAATCTTGATTCTCTTATTAAAGACGGTGTGAACCATATCGAGCTTCGTATGTTTGACTTGAATCCGCTGTCACCTTTGGGGGTATGCAGCGCGGATTTGGAATTTGCACACTATTTTTTGATTTACCTTTTATCGCTGCCGGACTTTGAGTTTACAAGCAAACTTCAGGAAACGGCAGTAAAAAATTATAAAGCGGCGGCAAGATACGATTTGTCGGAGATAACAATAAACGGCTATAACGCAAAAGACGCCGCGTTAGGTATTCTTAATGATATGAGCTGTTACTTTAAGGATTTTAAAAGGGCTTTGAAAATAATAGATTTTCAGAAGGATAAAATTGTTAAAAATGAGCGCTACAGTGTCAGAGTATATAACAAGCTCCGCGGGGATTTCCAAAGCGAGATGCTTGGAATTATAAAACGGTACGGAGGTGAGGGCAATGTGTGAATTATTGGGGCTTAGCTCCGAAACTCCCGCAGATGTTCGGGAATATCTTAATGTGTTTTACAGTCACAGTGTCCGCCATCCTAACGGCTGGGGACTTATGCGTGAAAACAACGGACGGACCGAAATAATAAAAGAGCCGGTATGCGCGCTGCAAAGCTCGGTTATAAACAAAATCGTGCGTGAGACCGAGCCGCAGACGCTGATGCTCGCTCATATCAGACTTGCAACTGTCGGCACGGTAAAATACGACAACTGCCACCCGTACACAGGCTTTGACGCTTCGGGAAGGCGCTGGACGCTTATTCATAACGGAACGATCTATTCGGGTACGGAGCTTATGAAGTATTTATCTGTGCAGTCCGGCGATACTGATTCGGAACGCATATTTTTGTATTTGCTTGACGAAATAAACAGCGCGATTGTCCAAAACGGCGCTCCGCTGTCCATCGCTCAAAGATGCGAAATTGCGGATAAGCTGGCGGTTACGCTTTCGCCGAGAAATAAGCTGAATTTTATGATTTCCGACGGTGAATTATTGTATGTTCATAAAAATATGAGTGATACGCTGTCATATAAAAAATCGGAAAACGGTTTGATTTTTGCGACAACGCCGCTTGACAATGAGGGCTGGCAGCCGTTCCCCATGACGCAGCTGCACGCGTTTAAGGACGGCAAGCGCGTATTTGCGGGAACAAACCACAAGCATAAATTTATACCGACGCTCGAATATATAACAGCCCTTGACGCTATGAACATATAGGCAGTCAAAGGGCTGTTTTTTGTATCAATAATGTCAATCGTTATCCTCTCACAAAGCCGCCGCTGTATTCCGCGTTGATCTCCGCTATTTCCTTCTCTCCCTCAATATACGGGCGATAAATTTCGTCCACTCTGCCGCCGCCCAAATTGTCGCATCCGTTGCAAAACTCGCATTCACCGCCGCAAAACGATAACGCGCGGCTGACGATTTTTTCGCGTTCTTCTCTTGTTGTGTCCTTTACAAGAATTGATTTCATAATATGTCTCACCTCCGTAATATCTATAGTTCATCCCTGCTGTCATTTTATCACTTTTGCAGGGTTAATTCAATAGTTAATACATATATTATTCTGCCGGTTTCCTCTTTACGCCGACCGCTGCCGAATTCTACTTCTTGTGTAATCGTGGATCACTCCGTCATATTCGTTTGTCAGCTTTTCGCCGCTCCGATAGGCAGCGGCGGCTACTGCCGATTTGCCTTTTCCACGACTGATAATTTTAATACTGCAATGATAAATTGCTATAAAATCAACTCCTTTCAAGCGCAAAAAAAGAGCAACCGTTTTTCGATTGCTCTCGATTGTAGTATTTAGTTTTACTATATAATCATCAAATATTTAATTTTTGTTGTTTCAGTTTGTGCGATAAATATGAATTTACAGCCATTGTATAAACGCCGTCTTATCCTTCTTGTTATATCCCGCTTGCTCATAAAAATTGAACGTATCTTTACTTTTTGAACCGGTCAACAGCATCATCTTGTAGCAATTCTCACGTTGAGCAATTTCCTTAGCAAAATTCAAGCAGGCTGTTGCGTGCCCCTTTTTTCTGTAATTTCTGTCGGTAATCACGTTTTCGATCAGAGCATATGGGCGCTGTCCATGTGTCAGATTCGGAATAATGACGCATACGCAAGAGGATATTAATATACCGTTTTCTTCCGCAACGATAATATGATGATTTTTATCGCTTAGTATGCTTTTCCAGATCCCAATTACTTTATCATTCTTTTCAGGAAAAGGATTATTGTGCAGTTGCATATAAAGCCGCAAAAGTCCGTCAAAATCATTTTCTGTAATTTCTCGTATCATAGTGTTCTTCTCCATAAATCTTTATTTATCTTTTCGTTTGATTATGGAATGATTATACCATACTCGCTGTAAAAAATCAATATGGCGGTCGATTTTTACACTTGTCGCTTCATTTAATAAAAATAGCATCATTATTGATTTTTTAAAATTATCATTGTATAATAATTTCAATAGTTCAAATCAGCAAAAATTTTAACGGAGAATAAAATATGCCTAAAGTGTTCCTTATATGCGGCAAAATATGCTGCGGCAAAAGTACATATGCGAAGCGTCTGCAAGCGGAAAATAACGCGGTTTTGCTGTCTGTGGACGAGATAATGCTCGCGGTATTCGGGCTGTATGCCGGAGAGAAGCATGACGAATACACGGAGCGGATACGGAAATACCTGTTTGAAAAATCGGTTGAAATCATTGAAAGCGGAATAAATGTCATTCTTGACTGGGGTTTCTGGACAAAGACGGGCAGGGCTTATGCGCGTGTTTTTTATGCAGAGCGGAATATTGAATATGAATTTCATTATATAGATATAACCGATGAAGAATGGAAAACGAGAATGGTTAGCAGAAACAACTCGGTTGCGGCAGGCGAAACTATCGCATATTTTATTGACGACAATCTCGCGGCAAAATTCGCCGGTTTATTTGAACCCCCGAGTGCAAATCTATTGCTATATATCCATATATACGATAGTAACTTGCTATATCTTTATTCCGGAGCAAATATTTATAAATAGAATTTAACTCATATATTGCATTCTTAAATAATTGCAATCTTATATAAGCAGATACTATTTTGATTTTAGCTGTTATGGCAACCGGATTATATTTTATATCTTGTCTATACAAATCTATCGCCCTTTTATAATATCCGTTTTCAAAAGCCAGATATCCTTTTTGGCAACATTCCATATATTCAGTACCGTTAGACCAATTTATACTTTCTGTATAAGCAGTATACTCATAAAAAGCCATTGCTTCCTCTTCATAATCAAAGCAGTATCCTGTTGTTCCTTGTTTATATAAATATTGATGAGCAATTTTGTTTTCTGAAATTATTTGAATATTTATATGACGATTTAGTAGATCTGCATTAGGATTCAATGGTAATTCTCCATTTGCTATTTTAGAACAGAAAACAAAATTTTCATTATCTTCTGTATTTGTTAAAGAAAATTTGTTATATTTTCTGTTCATTAAAGAAAATAAAAATATATCCATTGCCATTTTTTTTATTTTTAACTAAATCATCATGCATTATGTATAAAGATGTAATAATATGTTCGTCAGAGGTTACAAGTACGTATTTCCTCATAATAACATACACATATTCATATAGAATATATTGATATTGTTGGTAATCGCATTGAGCCAAGTCAATTCCTAAAATTTTCGCCAAGGAAAACATTATTTCACTTATTTGTGTGATTTCTTGTGGGAAATATAGCTCAGGATTATATACCTTATTTTTATCATATCATTTAAACCTTATATTACAAAAAGCCAATCCCGCAAATCAGGGATTGGCTTTTTGAGAGAAGGAGAAGGCTATCAACTATATACTCTGAAATAATCCAGATAAAGGTCGCAGTCCATCGCGCTGTTTGAGTATATCAGGAATTTATCAAGCGTCAGAGTGTTGTTCTTAAACGATTGATTTTCCAGCGTTTTCACGTCGTCAACGTAGAAGTCAAACATGCCGGTATTGAAGTTTGCTTCTATTTTCAAATCATACCATTGATCGACTATATAATCGGCTGCTTGCACTCCGCTTTGTGCGTGCGTGTTTATGGTGTTGTTCAGCATATAGAAGGTGAGAGTTGTATTGTTTCCTTGCGGAGAGGTCGTGCTGAATTTGCTACTGTTGAACGAATACATACTGAACTGATTATACTGTCCCGTTGCCTTTGTGCGCTTCACTCTCGCTTCGATCGTAACCGAACCGCTTATGTTTGTGTTGGTTGTGTTGTATATGCCGAACAGACTGCTGTCAGTGTTGCTTGCGGCTTTTTTGTCGAGCTTCAGATATTTGTTGCCGTTATCTTCGGCATCGTCCTCAACGGTGATCGTTCTGTAATTTTCGGCTGTGCCGAGAACCGTCCATATAACGCCGCCGTCAAACATGCCTGTTTCATAACTGTTGAAATCCTCGTTTATATAGTAAACTGTTTCATTTGTTTGGAGCGTAACATTCTGCGTCACGGAGGAGTCGTTGCTTATATTTATTCCCGATACCGACGCGTCTCTGTAGTCGTCCTTTGTTACCGTCAGAGTATAACCCTTTGCGGACGGAATGTCTGTAAATCTGTAATTACCGCTTGAATCTGTTGTTGTGCTTTGATTGTAGTCATCTCCATCGGTAAGTGTCACTGTTGCGTCCGAGATCGTTCCGGACGAGTCGCTTACAACACCCGACAGCGTTCCCGTGCCTATTCCGTCATATACCGGATACGGGACAGCAGTATCGTCGAGCTGTACTCCCGTGCAGGCATAGAAGTAATCCAGACACATATCCGCGTCGCCCGACGCGTTACTGTAGAACAGAAATCTGTCAAGAGTATCCTTCGGCGTAGAGCATCTCATCTGCTGATTGATGATAACCGGCGCGGTATTGTCGTCCATATAGAAATCGTATGTATGAGTGTTCATATTTGCAACGATCCAGATTTTGTGCCACTTATTAAGCTGATACGTTCCGGCGTTGATTGAGGAGCTTGCGCCGTTTGCGTCGAGATAATGCGAGAACAAATTGCCGTTTGACATGGCAAATGTCGCGTGGGTATTTGATGAGCGCATCGGGTTTGAGCTGTCCCAATCGGACTTGTTAAAGCTGAACATACTGATCTGCGCCGTGCCTGTCGTTCGCATAACTCTCGCGCCGAGCGTGATTATTCCGCTTTCGTTATCGTCTGTCACGCCGAGGTTTGCGTCATTCTTATTATACACTCCGAATGAATTGCCGCCGGATTTGCTTATGCAGAGATAGTTATTGCCATTGTCGGCAGCCACCGTCGCCGAGCCGGTGCCGTTTGTTCCCCACGTATCGGAGCTGAGCGCGCCTTCCGCGTAATCGTCAAAATTATCCTTTACCGCGTATGTGTGCGTTTCCGCAGCCGAGGACTGTATACCGAAATTAACGCCCGAAAGAGTTTTTCCCTTTTGTATCGTTATGCCGCTTCTTGACTGCGTTATGTAGCCGTCTCCCGAAACGGTGAGTGTGTAGCCCTCGTCGTAAGGAGCGGTAAGCGAATATGTTCCGTCCTCGTTTGTGGTTGTCGATACGCTTTCGCCGCCGTTATTTGCGGTTACGGTCACGCCCGCCGCCGCAGCGCCCGCGCAGGTTATTTTACCTTCGACTGTGCCTGTGGTCGCCGTATTTTCAAGCGCTATGGTTTCAAGATCATCGACCGCGCCGCCCGCGAGCGTATGCGTTTTTTCTTCGCTGTCCGCATAGCCTGACTTTGAAGCCGAAATTGTGTATTCTCCCGCTTTCATCTCGCCGAAGCTGTAATATCCGTTTTCATCGGTTACCGCCCGCGCCGCGCCGGGAACTTCCTCCGTATCGGATATTGTATCGAGCGGCTTCATTCCGTTGAGAGAATCCCAAAGAAAAATCTTTATTTCGGGATCTGCCGCGCCCTCGGCGGTAATACCTTCAAATACCGCATTATTGCCGCCGGGCTTCAACTCCGTATTTTGCACATCGGAATATACCAGCGTGCCGCCGTCATATACCGCTAAAATCAAAGCGGCGTTTGCAGCCTCCGCAAGGTTATTTACCACGCTTACACCGATCGTTCCGTCGGTCATATCGCCGTCCGTTACTCCGATTTCATAATCCGCTTCAGGCTCCGTACTGCCGGCTTCGGGAGCCTTCGCTGTTACTGCCGCACCCTCCAGCGGTTCGCCGTACTCGTCTACAACTCTGCCTCGGATTATACCGCCGCCTTCCACCGGTGCGTACTCGTTTATACCTATATCAGGCTTGCCGCTCTTCATCGGACTTCCGAACATATCAACGCCGCTGTCAAGATATTTTGCGGCATACGTTGTGCCGTATCCGAAATCCTCGGGAAGCTCAAATTCCTTTCCGCTGCCGATAAGCGGCGATTTGTCCGTGATTTTGAACACGCTTAAATCAATATCTTTCGACGCGTCAAACAGCTCGTCATCATTTATTTCACCCGCAAAATACGGCTTGTCGGTTACCGCGCTCGTGTCGCTTGCGGGAGATTGTATGCCGCTGCCGTAGTAACTGTTGTTTGAATAGTCTATGGAGCTGTGTTCTCTGAATGATACGCCGGTGCTTGTGTCGCAGGCGTTATAGAACGTGTTGTTGTATACATACAGCGGATTGTTCGCGTTGAGCGGCGCGTTGTAATTCTCTCCGCCGACCGTTCCCAAAAAGTTAAACCGCGAAGTTTTGACAGTGTTTAAGAACAGATTGTTGTATACATAGTTATAGCCTTTTTCACCGTCAAGAGCAATATAGTAATCCTCCGCTCCCGAATTGGCAACTATGTTGTATCTGTAAACAGCCGTGCTGAAATCCTTTCCGCAAAGCAGGATGCCGTCGCCGTTATTGTATACGTAATTGTACTGTATGAGCGAGTTCGTGGCGCGGTAGTCGGTGTCGATCGCATTATTGTCCGCGCCGCCCATGCGCTTTTCGGTATCGTAGATTTCGTTGTACTGAACAACGGCATCGTCAATATAGTCAAGCTCTATCGCGCACGTTCCGGAATTCGCGCACACGTTATGCTCAAGGAGCGCGCCCTGTACGCTTGCCAGCCTGATAGTGTTGCAGCCGTATTCCATACCCTTCTGGCTTACAAAATTATTTCTTAAAGTGATATTTGTATGAGGATGCCATGCGTCGGACACATACTGTCCGTTATCGTCCTTTACCGCGCCTTCGCGTTTGCCCCACGCCTCATTCGTAGCCGCAACCGCAGGAACGTGGAAATCACCGTCGTTGACCGCAGTATGTCCGTCGCCTTCCCATTGCTTAATGCATATGCCGCCGAACGACGTGTTCCATATGACATTGTTTTCAAGCGTTACATTATTGAACGTGATAGGATTATCCTTGCCCGTGGTCGGCTTCCATGCCTCAAAAATAATACCGCCGGTACGCTTGCTCGCGTCCTGTCCCATCATTCCGTATACGCCCGGATAATTTCTGTCACGCGGACTGCCGCCCCAGTATACAAAGCCCGTTACGTCATGAACGTACAAATCATGTATATTAAATCCGTCAATAACGCCGCCCTGCGCGCCGTCCTCCGAGAAGCTCTGTCCGTAAATATATACGCCGCGCAGATCGCCCATCAGCTTGGCGTTGTCCGCGTCCTTTGATTTCGTATAATCAAACTCCGCGTTTCTGTTGCTGATGTCAAGATTTGATATATCCCAATACTGCTCGTCCTCTATTGCGAGCACGGAGTTTACATTAGCCGCGCCTTCGAGCTTCGGAAGCTCACCCTCTCCGTATGCGCCGATAATTATCGGATCATCCTCAGTGCCTGAGCCCTTCGGATTCAGCCAAACATCCGGTCTGCCGTCCTCATCGTCGTCAATATCCGCGTTTAACCCGCCGTCACTTTCGGGCGCGATCCACTCTCCGCCCGCTTTAAATAAAATTCTGTCACCCGGCTCAAACTCCTGCGAGTTTACTTTCTCGATCGTCCTCCATGCTGTACCTTCGCTCTTTCCGTCATTTGCGTCATCGCCGCTTGCGGAGTCGATATAGTATGTAGTTCCGCTTCCTTCGGGAACGGTATCCTTTACCGACGCCGCACCGCCGCTCTGGAGCGATTGTCCGTACTTTTTCATTTCGTAATTGCCCGCTTTTTCGGCGATCTCCCCGAAATCATCCGTTTCATCCGCAAATACGGGCAGCGCCGCACCTTGAATAACGATTGCCGCCGCGGTAATTATTGACAGTAAAATTCTGCGTTTCATTTTTTCTCCTTTCTCCATGTATACGTCTGTTTCCTTGACTTTTATTATATGTTTTTATCGCGCGTCTGTAAATTCTCTGTATTGACAAAAACACCGCAAATATTGACATATTTTATTTTTCGGAGTATAATATAAAAAACGGGGTGATTTTATGGCAAAGCGGTACAGCTTTTATGAAGGTGAAATCGTGCGCGCGTTCTTTGTTCCGGGAATGAGGGAATTAAGAATGAAAAAACATGACTTCTGGGAAATAGGATATGTATACGAGGGCAGCGGAACACTGCATTCCGGCAGCTCCGCGGAGAATATAAATCCGGGCGAATTCGTAATTATACAGCCGGACACGGAATATGATATAACATCGCCTCCGAAAAACGAGGGCGCTCTTTTGTGGATGTGCAGCTGCATATTCAAGCGGGAATATGCCGAGTCAATATTTAACGCGTACACGGATATTGCGGGCGGCGATTACGCGCTCTATAAAAGGCTTATAGAAGAAAAGAACGTATGTATTCATCTTCGCGATAATAACGTAAGCAACATACGCGGGCTGCTATGGGTTATAGCGAACGAGTATGCCCACTTCACAACCGGCAGCGAAACCGTAATTCATCATTCGCTTACCGATTTACTCGTATGCGCGTCGAGAATTTATGAAAACAACGGAAATAAAAATGCTTTGCAAATAGGCGGCGGAGATATAAAGGAGCTTATAAGATATTTACAGACGCATTTCAGCTATCACATAACGCTCGAACATCTCGCCGAACGTATGCATATTTCCCGCGAGTATTTGGCGCGCAGTTTCAAGCAGCGAACGGGAAAGACCGTCTTTGAAACCCTGACGGAAATACGCCTCAAAACCGCGATGGACATGCTGAGATCCCCGCAGAAGCACCCAATCGGAGATATAGCCGAATATTGTGGTTACTCGTCGATCGGGAATTTTCAAAAAGCGTTCAAAAAAATGACAGGTATATCGCCGAGAGAATATCGGAATAGGTACGGGAATTTTAAGTAAAGAAATTACTAAGCCGCTCACTGAGGAGAGCGGCTTAATATTTGTAAGTGTTCACGCTGACGTAACGGCGTTATCATTTATTGAAAGGCAATCAATCATAATCCGAACACCCAAGCTAAAACCGAGTTTAAAATCGGTCATTCCTGTTTCTTCAACGATTTCATCATCAGCTTCAATCAGGCGTTCAAGCATAGTCCGTTCCGGCTCGGCAAGAGCTTCTTTTAACTTCTCCTGCATTTTCAAGGTTATTTCCACCGCCTGTTCATACCGCGCTGACCGGGTGCTGTTTCGTGCGCTCGGCTTGATATTTCCGTAATACAATTCTTCGATAAAATTCACAATAAACACCTCCGATACCGCATTAAACATCAAAAGCACCGTCGTAAATATAGTCGTGGTAAATGATTTCTTCAACTCTTGATTTTATCGGGTTCATTCGCTGCACCCATTCCATTTGGTCAGTGGCTTTTAATGCTTCGTTCACGCCCTCACGCTCCGCCATTTGAGGGATAATCCTGTCCAACATTTCGTGACAGGTTTTATCAATTTCAGCGAGATGCTTTAACAGCGTGCCGTTCAGCAGCATAACGGTGTAAAGCCCTTGTCGATGTTTCCGCAGATATTCTCGGCGAAGCATACCGTATTTGCCGATACTGTAATGCTCATCGGGTACGGTCAGCACAGGGATATAGTAATCACCGCTTTTTAAATACTCAATTTTCATTTTCGTTTCTCCTCTCTTTGCGGTAATTTGTAGTTATATATGGATATTTGTGAATTTTTAATTTTCACCGCCTTTCGTTGTATATAACTACCGTTCAAATTACCGCAAATGAGCCGCAGCCATATACTGTATTAGGTGAATGTGGTTGATTTATTTCATTCACCCTTTACAGTATAACGTGTATACAAAAGCACTGCTTGCTACAGATGGCACAGTTTAATCAGTAAGTCGTATATCCACCGCAACGGTGTCAGGCTTGATACGGGAAAACAGTACAATTTTCTGTACATATATCGTGATATAATTTATGTGTTGAAAAAATTATAATTATAATTTTATGGTACAATATGTAAAACAAAGCAAACAGGGATGAACCCCATAATACGGAGTTCATCCCTCGTAATATTACTCAGATTATATGTTCATTATGAAACCATTGATCATTCATCAAACTTGGGTTCATATGCTCTGACGCCGAGTTTATATCCTTTGTCTGTTATTTGCTGCGTTAAATTGCACCAAAGATTATACGCGTCTTCCTCTGTCACGCATTCGCGTTTTTTCTTTGGGAATATACTTACTTTTTGTCCACCGGCGTTTGAAAAGTTTTTGATCATATTGCCGAAATAATTTTCATCCTGCTGATTTTTGTTGCTTACTCCCAGATCAAACCTCGCGAATATGCCCTCGCTTTCCGTTTTACACGGAAAATAGCTGAACATACCGTTTTCTAACGGGTTATCGTATGTCGCGGCGCTGAATAATGTATATTTGCACGTTTGTGACGACTTGGTGTCGTTTCCGTAAAAAATAGGCAATATCGTCCGCGTCATGTATTCATCGGTTATGTGTTCATCAATTTTTTTAAAATTGTTTTTTTCGTATTCTTCTTTATCTATGCGGCATATTATTTTATCCACAACAAACACGGTATCAAGAGGCGTTCTTTTATTGCCGTCCTCTCCATAGGGCGATCCGTAAAACAGTATTATATCTCCTCTTTTAAGCTCCTGCAGGCGCGTAGGCACCTTTTCTTTTGTCGTTTTATGTTTTTCCGTCTGGTGGCAGCAGCTGTAATAAAATGTGTCGCCGAATACATACGGATCGGTATTCTGACAATCTTTGAGTTCCTCCCTGCTTCTGCGCTCATTGCTCGGAGAATGGATAAATTGGGGCAACCCGTCCCCTTTCGCATTTGTTTTTTCATATGTGCTCGGCCATTCGGCTTCTCCCCAAAACATAATCGTGTCTTTTTTTACTTCCGCGCCAATGTGTTCCAAATATTCTCCGGGGCACTTTATGAATTTTCTTTGATGTTTTCCCTTGTTCCAGTCCATAACATTGCCGTCGCCATTTGGTTTATGTTCATCGTACGGGTGTGGGAATAACGCTATCCACGGATGCGGTAAATTATTAGTGCTCATTTTAATGCTCCTTTCTTATAGTCGCGGTATATATCATTTCCGAATTTAGACGCAAATTCTTTTCCGAGCTGCTGAAAAGGCTTGAAAAGAGGGCGGTCTTCGAGAAATACATATACCGTTTTTCCGCTTTCAAGATCAAAACCTGTGTAATACATTGTTTTGGGATTTTTTCTTTCGGGGACCGGATATTCCTTATATTTTTTAAACCGCCCGTCAAAAACAGTATTTTTAAAACAATTTTTTCCAACAGAAAAAATAATAATATCGGGCTGTAATATCTCAATAAGCTCCATCCAGAGGTCAATGCCTTTTTCCTTGAAAATACACTGCGCTTTTTTAAACTCTTTGCGCAGCGCTTTATCCTTCGGTTTATGAGACCATGTCGGAATTGTGGCAATTGTTGTCATAATGTCGGTATGCAATACTCTATTTTTGCCTAAATCCTCATAGTATGACGAGTCAAAAGGCTTCAAAAAAAGATTTCGCGGCTCTAATCGGAACCAATCTGCGTAGTCAGTTCTGCCGTTTTCGGGCTTAGGTTTAAAATAGTCATTAAGCGATTCCAGATAGGTTTGAATATCCTTTGCTGAAAGCTCGCCGGCAGCTTTTCCTTTAAGCGCGGCGGCTTTTTCAAATCTGAAAAAGCCGGTTTCGGCATCATCCTTTTTGTGTTTAAATTCGATATCCGAGGGATTAAGCGCCGCGGTGACTATTTTTATGTCTGATTTCATGTACGTTTCATAATCACCGAAATACAAAATCGGCATTGTGTCCACAACAAATTTTTCTGTTGCTTCATTATTTCTCAGCTCGTCAAAATCATTCCGGCACTTTTTTGCAAGTTCCTGAATAGTCATTAAAATTTCTCCTTCCTTTTTTTCGTAAAAATATGACATTTAGTTATATTATACAGGTTATCGGCTTGAATGTCAATCGATTTTGATGAACCCCATTTCGCGCTTTACCGCCTTCGGAGGTGCATACTCAAAATCGTCGGCGATAAATGTTTCAAGCATATCGCGCGTTATCTTCGCCGCGTCCGTTTTCGCGATACGGCTCGCGCGGTTCATTTCGGCTTGTTCCATGATATTTCTCACAAACCGTCCGTTGCCAAAATTTTCCGTTTTTACCGCGTCCCGGAATATGCCGAGCAGCTTGCCGTTTGCGTCGGGAGCGATTTTATTTTCCCTGTTGTCCGCCATAAGCGTTGCGATTTGCAGAAGCTCCTCCGGCGTGTAGTCCTCAAACGGGACATGAAACGCTATTCTTGAGCGCAGTCCGGGATTGCGGTCTAAGAGCTGCTCTGTTTTATCCGTGTAGCCCGCGAAAATCACGATCGTGTCGCCGCGGCTGTTTTCCATTTCCTGCACAATGGTGTTTATTGCTTCGTCGCCATAGAGATTGCTGTCGCGGTCGAGGAGCGAATACGCCTCGTCGATAAACAGCACTCCGCCCTTCGCGTCCTCGAACGCTTTTTTTACAAGCGGCGCTGTATGGCCGACAAATTTGCCTATCAAATCCGCGCGCCCGACCTCTACGAGCTTGCCGTTCGTGATTACGTCGTTATCCTTCAAAATCTCCGCGAAAAGTCGTGCCGTTGTGGTTTTTGCGGTGCCGGGGCTGCCGGTAAATACCATGTGCATAGACAGCGTTTCGTGCTGTTTTCCGAATCCGCTGTACAGACGCTGCACCTTATAGAAATCGAGTGCCTTATGTATAATTTT
Organism: uncultured Clostridia bacterium; assembly: GCA_947624485.1. GTDB lineage: Bacteria > Bacillota > Clostridia > UBA1381 > UBA1381 > Hominilimicola. Next base: position 47,841 of record CANQKM010000003.1, on the reverse strand, counting down.
CTTTGCTTTCGACAAGCCGATCATGCTGTCCAGTGTGACGAGCGCCTTACCGCCGCCCTGCTCGGATTTTGCCGGACAGGCGTTTGTAAGCTGCGCGTACTGCGGATAAAGCTGCGCGGTGGTTTTCTTTTTGTACCAGCGCTCGAAATGCTCGCTAAGCTCTGACGGGCAGTAGGTTTTATTATCCTTTACAAAGTCGGTCAGGTCGCTATCAGGCTCTGTTCCGATACGTTCCGCGCGGTGGATAAGGTTCTGCCTTGCCGCATCGCCGGACGCATTTTCGGTGAATATCTCCACAAACGGGGAGAGTACGCCCTGATACAGTTTTTCCGTTTCCTTTGTGTTCCCGCAGGGGAGAACGGCAATCGTAAGAGTATTGTCGCTGTACTTGTTTATCGCGTTTATCAGGGTTTGCATATTTTCATCCGGATCGGATCTGCGGAACGGATCGTCGTTTTCCTCTTCGGGGCACAGACGAACAACTACCGTGCCACCCGAGTGAGTTTCGTACAGCTTGGATAAGTCGTCCTTGTCAATATAATCGTCCGTATACAGCTCTATCGTCACATACCTTCCCGATAAAAGACGGCCGTTTTCATAAAGCGCGCTTATTAAGCCGTTTATGATCTCGCTATCGTCGCGTTTGCTGTCGGATTTGATTATGTAGTGCACAGGATGAAACAGTCTGCCCGTCGTATTGCTTTGCTTGAATATACGGTCGATTTCCGGCAGCAGAGTGTTTTTGCAAAGCAGGTTTTCCGCAAGATTCCCAAATTCGGAGCGCGGCAGCTTTTCGGCGATATATTCGTCGTCCGTACCGTTATGCGGATTGATTTTTATATCATACAAGAGCTTTTTGCAGCTTAAGATGAAATTCCCCATCTCCGCTTCACGCAGAGCTTTTTTGAAATCACGCATAAGAAGCTCCGACGCGCTCACATTAGAAAGATGCCAGCCGTTCATGCCGCCGATAATATCCGCGATTTTCTCCGGAGTGTATTCGCGTGCGGCTTCGGCTTTGACCATTGCGGCTATTTCACAGTAGTCCTTGTCAAGCTCCGTCACTGCCGCTATACACTTTTTACCTGAATTGCCGTACAGCTTCTCGGTGTTATTTCTGATCATACCGGCTTGCTTTTCATTTGCGTCGTTTTCCCCTGTATTTCTTTTTGCCGTTATCTTGTACAATATCATTTTTTCCACCCCCGCCAATCATTTATTATAATTATAATATATCATAAACGGTGTACAAAAAATTGTACATCGAGTGTGTTAAAATAAAGCTGACGGTGAAATTGTAAAATTAAGAAAAGGGGATGATTTTGTGAACAGCAAAAAAATTAAAATAGTGTTTAAACGGCTCAACAGAACGTATACGAGTCGAATCGACGCAATCGCGGGAGGTGTTTTAGATGAATGATCCTGCATTAAACCCGATTTGCGACAGACTTATATACTGCTCCGAAATATGCCGCATAATCGAGGAGAACTTCAACATTATAGAATCGGAATATAAGCGCGATATAGCCGGCAATGACAAATTTACAAAAATCATGAAAACGCTTGACGAGCTTATCCTGATTGCCGTTGAACCCGATTTTTATATTCCCGGCGTTACAATTCTCAGTGAGCATTTTGATCAGTACGCCGAAAACGAGCTTATGAAATTCCATGGCTGGGTCGTCAGGCGCGAAAACGAGGATGAGTTGATTTTAAAGAATATCGACGAAGCGCTTAAAATATTGTACGATCCCGCGAAACGGATTGCCGACAGGACGGGAATGGAAACACGCATCCTCGCTCCCATGCTGCACAGCTACGGTGAGCGGGCATATTTCGCCCAAAACGGGCGGCTCAAGTTTTACAGCAATATTTTTCCGGGCGGCGATTTATATGTCTGCTGCGACGGATACATACAATTATGCGCTTCGATCGACGATTTGCGCCGCAATAACGACGAGGCATATATATTCATAGGCGGCATGGGCGAGAATTACACTCATCCGCTCCGCACGCTCCCGCTCGATATTATCGATACGGAAAACCCCGATAATCCGAGGGGAATATCGGACAAGAATATATCTGACCTACGCTCATTTTTGGAGCGTGTTAAAAAATTCAAAAAAATATATGTCTGCTCGCAGTTCGGCAATTCCGCCGCTTCTGCGGTCGCGGCGGCGGCTTTGAAATATCTCGGAGGAAACGAGAAGCATATTCTTACAAGCGGATATGACGCCGTAAATATGTATATTTACAACAGAATTTGTGAAGCCGGCTTGTAAGGGGTATGACGTATTTGGAAATGAAATCAAGAGTTAATATTAGAATATTTTTAAAACGAAAAACGACAATTTCACGCTGAATTGAGTAGGGCGGATATTCTCCGCCCTCTTACACTACCTTACGCGCCGTTCGGCATACGGCGGCTCGATCCAAAAAATTGTACATCTATATTCCGTACACGTTATTCCTGATCACGTTCATTACGTTTTCGCGCATACTCGCCGGATCGAGCACCTCGCACACGTCGATATAATGTCCCGCCCAGTAGCTCAGTCCCTCGAGGCTGCCGGTGACGGTGAGGTCAAACGTTTTTCCGTCGCCGTTCGGAGTAATACGCGCGTCTTTGCCAAAAAAATCGATCACCTGATCGAGCATACCGTTATCGCAGCGTATAACCGCATGACCGACCTCGCCGCCGTACATAAACACCGACCTGTCGCGGTACTGCTTCGGCGAAAAGCTTTCCGGCGCGGGAATATATTTACCGCCGACTATCTCGATATCCTTTATCTTGTCGATCCTGAACTGACTTACCGCGTTTTCGTGGCTGTCGCATTTGCAGAGCAGATAGTAGCGCTCGTTTGCGGCGACCATTTCATACGGGCTTACGATATATTTTTCCTGGCGGCGCGGTTCCAGCTTTTTATCAAAGCCGTATTTCATATATGTAAACGCGACCTTTCTGCGTTTTGAAATTGCCTCGTCAAGATAGTCAATGTTCAGGAAAACTTCTCTGTTATCGGTTTTCCTGCCCGCGTTCGCGATTGAAAGATTTCTGTATTTATGGCGCTTGCCGACCGGCAGCAGCTTTTGAAGCTTTTTTATAAGCTGCGCCGAGTGAACGCCCGATATGCCGGGATTAACACACACGCTGTCGGTGAGCAGCCGGATTTCCGACACGTCGAAATCGCGTGAGGCGAGGTAGTATCCGCACCCATTTTCGTCGGGTATGGAAATATCGTATCCCATTTCCGTCAGCACCGCGATACAGCTGTAAACGGTGCGGCGGTCAACGGACAAATCATAGTCGTGCTTCATTTTGTGAATTATATCGCTCATCCTGAGGATATTGTCGCAGTCGGAATATTCGTTGAGAATTTCCCACAGGCATATCGTGTTAGCCTTTGCCGTAAGCTTCATTTTTTCTCAGCTCCTTTTCTTTAATATAAGTATACCATATTACCTGTACAAAAAACAGTACAGTGCATATGTTAAAATAATTATAAATTAAATTTCGGAATATGATGGCTGATCCATAGCTATTGTATTCTTGACTAAATTTTACTTGTTCAGTATAATTGTAATTAACATGATCTAATCACGGAACAAGGATGGAAATGAAAATGAATTTAAAAAATAATTTATTTTATTATGCTGCAAGTGAGCTTTCGCAGGACGCGTTCATATGCTGGCTGGCGTCGTTCGCGCTGGAGGACGCCGAGAAGGACACGGCTCTTAACGAATGCGCCGGTAAGCTGCTTACGCTGTTCGTACCTGAACTAAAGGAGCGTCCGTTTGCTCTTAAAAGCGTTGAGAGGCAGGTAAAGCATATTGACGTCCTGCTTACGGTGGTTTCGGGCGATACGAAGTATAAAATCGCCGTGGAGGATAAGACGTACACAAGTGAGCATGATAACCAACTAAAAAGGTACTTGGAGACTCTGACGCATGATTATCCCGAATGTGCCGCGCGCGGCGCATATTATAAAACATGGTTCCAGTCCGATATGTCGCAGGTCAGGGAGGCGGGTTATCAGATAATCACAACGGCGCAGATACTGGATTTGATGTCGCCGTTCACAAACAGAACCGATAACAGGATTTTTCTTGATTACTATGAGCGATTGTATGATTTGCACCAAAATGCGTTCCGCTATAAAACACTTCCGGTTTCCCAATGGGACACTTCGCAGACCTTCGCTTTTTATGACGATTTGCAAAACAGCGGTTTTGCCGAGGAAAGGGACATGTGGATAGGATACGGCTATGTTTCAAATCCAAAAGGCGGATTTGAGGGATTGTGGATGGGAAGCAATAATAACCTGATAATTAAGGGTGTCAATTGCAATCTGTATCTGCAAATCGAATCGCGCCGGGACGATAACGTGAAGGAACGCGTATGTCCTATTTGTCTTAAGCTGCAGCCGGAGAACTCCCGCAGGGAAGACAGAAACGATGTCCGAAATGCGGTCGTGTTTGACAATAACGGACGGTACCGCCTAACGGAGTTTAATTTTGAAAAGCCCGCGCGCCTTGCCTGCGGCGAGTATATGACAATAGGCAAATACACAGCGTCATTTGAAAACGCGGCGCAGCTTAAAGAAGCGCTGTCTGCGGCGTTCGAGGATTACCGCAGGCTCCGCGATTTTTTGATGAGCTGACCTGTACGATTTTTTGTATACGTGTCGCGGTATCATAAAATCAAGGAGGGATTTTCATGGGTACATTAAGAAACACGAGCATAACAAACACCTTCGGCGGCGGTTATGTGCAGATATATACCGATGACGACGGAAACGAATATACTATCAGAAATACAAGTATGCATAATGTTTTCGGCGACGGTTATGAGAAAATTGCGGAGGATAAACACGGCAACCGTTTCAGAATTACAAACGGTTCGCTGACAAATGTGTTCGGTGACGGACACGAAATAAAGGTCACGCGCGAAAGCCCGTCCCCGTATTCAGGCAGCGGTTCAAACGAGTATACAATTCGCAATACAAGCCTTCAAAATGTATTCGGCGATGGCTATGAAAAAATTGCGGAGGATGAGTACGGCAACCGTTTCAGGATCACAAACAGCTCGCTGTCAAATGTGTTTGGTGACGGGAACGAGATTAAAATTGACCGCGAAGACTCACCGTCGCAGTCATATTCGCCCATAGCCGATAACAGCGAAAACGAATATACCTCTTATGGATCAGGCATGTTAGGCGTGGGAGGAAGCACGGAGTATACAGCGGTCAACTCCGAAGATCCGTCCCCGCGAAAGTCTTATCATGTGGGGATGACACAAGATGAAATGGACGAGATAAAGAAATCGACCGTTAAGTCTATGAGAAGTGCATTGAAAAGCGCGCTGCTGATCTGCGCCGCATATGTTATCGCGTTTCTCGGATTGATCAAGCTGATAACCTCGCCCGTAATAGGCGTGCTGATGCTCTTATCGGCGGCGCTGATATTCATTTTTTCAACAAAGTACCACCGAATCTATGCGATAGCGGCAATGATGATGGCGATAGTTCTGGGAACGGTCATTGCAATATTTTTCTTGTCAAAGCTGTTGGTATGATGCTTATGAATTTTTATAAAAGTCTTTATAAATTCTTAAAGCACCTGTTTTACAGCCATTATATAGTATTGCCTATTTAACTTTCCTTATTTAAATTTTTTATAGGCAACGGCAATGTATAATAGTACAGACCAAGTTCATTATAATTTATACCACTATTTTTCATCAATTCAGCCAAATCAGACGAAATTGCCGATTTTTGCTCAACAAAAATTGCTCCTAATTTTTTGAATACATGTTGGCTTCTGTTATTTTCGGGATCTATACGAATTGTAAGGTTAGAATAAGCCCTTTCTTTATATAACCAATTTGAAAATCCAATTATTGATTCCGTACCAAAACCTTTATTCTGTTGTTCCGGCAAAAAATCTATACCTAATTCCTTGCCTCCGTTATCGTCATTTCGCAGTTCCAGCTGACCGCAAAATTCGTTTGTATCTTTTCTGAATATCAAAAAAAGTTCGTCACTACGGTTTTTAAATACATTATAGCAAGCCTTTTCAAACAGTTCAGGGCTATCATTAAACCATTTTGCTAATGGGCTGTTGCCGCTTCCATATAACATTGCATAATATTTGTAATCGTTTTCGGTGCATTTTCTGATATACAGCCGTTCTGTTTTAGTAATACACATCTTTTCCCCTTTATAAATCCGATCTTTGTGTTCACCAATACAATTATATTACCATCACATATATCATAACACGGAATTGCCGTTTCCGCAAGTCTTTCAATAAATAAAATTCAATCGGTAACGTGCCTGATGAATGACTTATTAAGTTTTTGGGAGATGAATGGTTCAAGATTTTACCCTCCCAATATGTAGGCGTTGAAAAGAAGCATTTGTACACGTCTGTTTTAAGGTTTGTTTGACTTTTTTGAATTGTCCTCTCATTTATATGGAATGAAATCGGGGTTTTGAACGGGTATTTGATGAAAAAAGTTAAAAAATATTTCTACCGACTTGGGCTGAAAATAAAAAAGCCCCATTCCGGGGCGCAGCTCAAAGGTGAAAACCTTTGTTCTTGGGGTTTGGGGGATTATCCCCAACAAGCAAAAATGGAAATCTCGCGTAAAGCGGAATTTTTTATTTTGACGCTTTTGTATATACAAGAACACTGTTTGCTAAAGAATGTGAAATCCTAAATCATATCCTAAGGAGGTAATGCCTAAATATGCAGTAATACCTGTCGGCAAGTATAATCAGCACGGACACCCTGACGGGGCAGCCCTCAGATGCTTTCGCGGGGACGAAACGATAGGGCGATATATTTGTAAACTTTTTATAAACTTTCCCCAAATCCTATTGACTTACCGCCCGAAGGTGTTGCTATAATATACATAGCCGAAAAAATCAGGAGGTGGGTGCAAAAATGAATAACACGCAGCTTGAAACATTTGTGCGGGTGGTTGAGGCGGGGAGCTTCAACAAGGCTTCGGAGGAGATGTTTATTACGTCTACGGCTGTTATCAAACAGGTCAATCAGCTTGAAACGGAGCTTGGCGCTCCATTGTTTGAGCGCACTCACCGCGGACTTACGCTCACTCCGGCGGGAAATTCGCTCTACAAGGACTCGAAATACATAATAGAGTATATGCGCGAAACGGTTCTGCGCGCGCGCCGGGCGATGAGCGAAAGCGAAAATGTTATACGCATCGGCACGTCGCCCATGACTCCGGCGCAGATTTTGATGGACTTATGGCCGAGGATACACGAGCATTGTCCCGATATTCATTTTCAGTTGATCCCATTCGAGAACACGCCCGAAAACGCGAGAGAGATCCTCGCAAATCTCGGTCGGAACATAGATATTGTGACGGGTATTTTCGATGATACGCTTCTCGATCTGCGTAAATGCGAGGGCTTTGAGATTGCCCGTGAGCCGCTCTGCTGCGCCATGTCGATAAATCACCCGCTCGCGAATAAGGACAAGCTCACAATGCGTGATATGTACGGAGAAAATCTGATGCTTATCCACCGCGACTGGAGCAGATATATTGACGCTTTGCGCGATGATATTTTCCTAAATCACAGCCGGATAAACGTAATTGATTTCGATTTTTACGACATCGGCGTTTTCAACACCTGCGAGCGGAATAAGGATCTGCTTGTCGTTATCCGCGATTGGGACTGTATTCACCCGATGATGAAGGTAGTGCCGGTGGAATGGGAATACAATATCCCGTTCGGCGTGCTGTACTCGCCCAAGCCCTCCGAAATCGTCGAGCGGTTTTTGTCGGCGGTGAAAACGGTTGTGCAAGGGCAGTTATAACTTTTGGTTATAACTGATGAACTAAAAGAGACTTCTCAAGAGGTCTTTTTTGCGTTATAATAGAGTTATCAATTATAAAAGAGTTTTATGTGTAATTCCGAATAACGGAATAACGAGAAAATATGGGAGGAACTTTTATGGCAAAGATGTTGATTGTATATTATTCGTGGTCTAACGGGAATACAAAAAGAATTGCTCAAATGCTGCAAAAGGCAACGGGTGCGGATATGGCTGAAATCGAAACGGTTGAGGAATATAAGGGAAGTCATCAAGACGTTGTAGAGCAGGGTAAGCGCGAGGTTGACAGCGGTTTTATGCCGGCAATAAAACAACTTCCGTATGACATCGGCGACTACGATTATATTGCCGTCGGAACTCCGACATGGTGGTACACAACGGCGCCCGCGGTTCTGACTTATTTGAGCGGTAATGACTGGACAGGCAAGACGGTTATTCCGTTTATGACAAACGGCGGTTGGCCCGGTCATGTTATCCGCGATATGAAGGAATTGTGCAAAGGCGCAAAATTCGTATGTGAAGCGGAAATACAATTTGACTCCTCCGGCGGCGCGCATCTGGAAACGCCGGAAGCAGAAATTTTAAAATGGATTGAAAATGTAAAAAATATTCTAATATAAAGAAAGGACTGATTCGACATGAGAAAAAATTTTGGAAAGAAGCCGTGGGTATATCCGCAGCCTGTGCTGATGATCGGCACATACGATGAGAACGGAACGCCCAATCTGATGAATGCCGCATGGGGCGGACAGTATGGTGCAAACACCGTTATGCTGTGTCTCGGCTCACACAAAACGACGGACAACATCAAGCTGAAAGGTGCATTTACTGTCAGCTTCGCAACAGCGGGAACTGTAATCCCCTGCGATTACGTTGGTATTGTATCCGCAAACAATGAGCCGGATAAACTCAAAAAAGCGGGTTTTACCGTAGTTAAGAGCGAGTTTGTAGACGCTCCGATAATCAACGAGCTGCCTCTCACACTGGAGTGTAAGCTGTTAAAATTCAACGAGGACGGAAATGTTATAGGAGAGATCATCAATGTCAGCGCAGATGAAAGCATATTGACAGATGATAATGTAGATTATAAAAAGCTCGACGCGATTATATTTGACCCGACAGCCGCGGCATATATTCGTCTCGGAGAAAAAGTAGGAAACGCGTTTAAGGACGGCGCGAAATTAAAATAAAAAGGAGAATGAAAAATGAGTGAGCAAATGTATATCAAATTAAACAACGGAGTTATGATGCCTGTGGCGGGTATCGGCACGTTTATGTTAAGCCCCGACGAGGCGGAAGCGTCCTGCATTTCCGCGCTGAAGGACGGGTATCGGCTTATCGACACGGCAAACGCATACGTCAACGAAAAGGCAGTCGGCAGAGCGATGAGGAAGTCGGGCGCGGCAAGAGAGGATATTTTCCTCGAAACGAAGCTGTGGCCGTCGTTCTACGAACAGGAGGACGCGGTCGAGAAAACTTTGGAGCGGCTCGGCACGGACTACATCGACCTGCTGCTTATTCATCAGTCCGCCGGAAACCATATCGCGGGATACCGCCTTATGGAAAAGGCGTATAAGGAGGGCAAGGTAAAGGCGATAGGACTTTCCAATTTCAGCGCGGAGCAGGTACAGGAGATCCTTGACAAGTGCGAAATAAAACCCGCGATTTTACAAACGGAGCTGCACCCGTATTCGCAGGAGCGCGAGCTGAAGGAATTTCTCGCGAAGGAGGGCATTGTAATTCAAGCGTGGTACCCGCTCGGACACGGCGATAAGGCGCTTATCGGAGAGGATATATTTACAAAACTTGCCGAAAAATACAATAAGAGCAACGCGCAGATCATACTCCGCTGGCACATTCAGGACGGAAACGTCGTGATACCAGGCTCGAAAAATCCCGACCATATCAAGGCTAATTTTGACTTGTTTGATTTTGAACTTACCGACGAGGAAATGGCGGAGATCAGGAAGCTCGACAAAAACGAGCGCTACTATCACAGCACGCCGCAGATGCTGGAGCAGTACGTTGCTATGGTTCCGCCTGTGGATGAACAGAAATAACGAATATGAGCCCCACACGGGGCTCTTTTTGTTACTCAAAATCAGTTTAAATCGGAGCAATGCTTTGCTAAGCTCGCTTAAAGCAAAGCTTGCGAACGATTGCAGCTGCGAAGCAGTTATAACTTTTAGTTATAACTGATGAACTAAATGGAACTTCTCATTCTTCTAAATTTCATTTATAATAGAATTAACAAACAAAACAGAGCGGAGGATCAGATATGAATAACTTTATTTTTGAAAACAGCACGAAGGTATATTTCGGTAAGGGCTGTGTCAAGGAATACCTCGCGTGCAAGCTGAAAAATTATCAGACCGTAATGCTCGCCTACGGAGGCGGTTCGATTAAAAGGAACGGCATTTATGACGAGATCATGACGATTCTCGAAAAGGAAAACAAGACCGTAGTGGAGTTTGGCGGTATTCCGTCAAATCCGACGTATTCTAAGGTTTTAGAGGGCGCGAAAATGGCTCGTGAAAATAATGCCAATGTGATTTTGGGTGTCGGCGGCGGCTCGGTTATGGATTGCTGCAAGGCGATTTCTATGGCGGCGGTATATGACGGCGACATTTGGAGAGATTTCTGGCAAAACCACGGCTGCATCGCCTTCGAGCCTATGCCGCTCGGCGTGGTGGTTACAGTGAGCGGCACGGGCAGCGAGATGAACGGCGGCGCGGTTATCACGAATGAGGAAACGAAAATCAAAACGGGACGCGATTATCCCGCCTGCAATCCGCGCTTCGCGCTTATGGATCCCGAATACACCTTCAGTGTGCCGAAATTACAGACAGCCTCCGGCGGCTTTGACACGCTGAGCCACATAATGGAAATATATTTCAGCGAGCCGGACGAAAACAATGTTTCCGACGACATAGCCGAAGCCCTGATGAAAAGCGTAATTCATAATCTCCCGATTGCGCTTGGAAATCCGTCGGACTATACGGCGCGCAGCAACTTGATGTGGGCTTCGACTATGGCGGAAAACAGGGTTATAAAGCTTGGCAAGAAAACGGATTTCGAGGCGCATCAGATTGAGCATCAGCTCGGCGCGTACACCGACTGCAACCACGGCTGCGGGCTGGCGGTTATTCACCCGACGTATTACAGACACATTTATAAAAGCGGTCTGGACAAGTTTGTAAGATTTGCGCGTAATGTTTGGGAAATAAGCTCGGACGGCAAAACGGACGGGGAACTTGCTCTTGCGGGAATTAACGCTCTTGCGGAATTTATAAATGAGATCGGGCTGCCGAAAACTTTGCGTGAATTGGGTATCGAGGATAAGAGTATATTGCCCGAAATCGCGCGGTCGTGCAATATTTCGGCGGGAAGCTACAGGCAGCTCACGCACGAGGAAATTTTGGAAATATTAAATGAGTGTTATTAAGGAGGATATAACAATGAAACGAAATTTTGTAACAGGCTTTATCGCGGGCGCGGTAATATTCGGTATGGCGGGCGCGCTTGCGGCGGATTTGATCGTAAATCCGAATGCGTTTCCAATCACGTTTGACGGAAATTCCGTGAGCATTGAAGGATATAACATAGATGGTCGCACATATTTCAAGCTGCGCGACATCTCGGCTGCGGTCGGCGGCTTCGATGTTGATTTTAAGGACGACACTATCACATTATCGTCGAAAGCATCAGACGCGCTTGCGATTGCAGAGGAAGGTATGTTCTCGTCGGGCGGCACGGTTACGGCACCGGTCGAGGGCGAGTATGACGAAACGACAAACTGGCTTGACGGAACGCGCGCGGGCAATACCGCTCATGTAGACCACGCGAACGTCTTGTATCAGATACCCGAAAACGAAACGGGCTTGCCTATGGTATTCCTGCATGGCTACGGACAGTCGAGAATGGGCTGGATGACAACGCCCGACGGACGCGAGGGCTGGTCAACGTCGTTCCTCCGCAAAGGACACAGTGTATTTCTCGTGGATCAGCCGCGCAGAGGCGAAGCGGGAGCGACAACGGCGATGACTAACGACAATATAGATACATGGTCGGCTGAATCGAAGGAATATATGCCGGGCGATCAGGCGTGGTACACGCATTTCAGAATAGGACGCGTCGCGCCGGAACGTTATGAAGGCTCGCAGTTCCCCGAAGGCGAGGAAGCGCAGGATCAGTTCTTCCGTCAGATGACGCCGAACACGGGCAGCTTCGACATGGCTGTTAATACCGCGGCGATGAACGAGGTTATGAAGGACGTTAAGGAAAAGACAGGTAAAAAGAGCATATACGTTACACACTCGCAGGGCGGCGCGGTAGGTTGGAACGTCGATACGGAAAACATCGCGGCAATCGTTGCGATAGAGCCGGGCGGAACGCCGCAAATCGGTTCGGAGCAGTACAAGAAATTCCTTGACGCGAAAATTCCTATGGTGATTTACTTCGGCGACTATATTGATAACGGACCGGAGGATATTCAGTCCACAGGCTTCTGGAAGGGCGTTCGCGACGGAGCGGTCGCGTTCGCGGAGCAGTATAACGCGGACGGCGGCAACTGTACAGTGATAAATCTTCCCGATATAGGCATAACGGGCAATTCGCATTTCATGTTCCAGGAGATGAACAGCGAGGAAATCGCAAGCCATATCGAAAATTGGATCAAAGAGAATGTTAAATAAACCTATCGACGGCGAACAGGAGAGTTAAGATGAGAAGAGTATTAGCGATAATTACCGCGCTCGCGGTCACGCTTACCGGCATGACGGCGGTGTTCGCGGCTGACGTTGATTTGAAATCGACCGACACATCGGTGCTGACGGATACGCTTACGAGCATGAGCGACGCGGAAAAAGCGGAATTTGTAAATGAAAACCTTGATGTAAAAATGCAGCATTTGTCAACGCTTGCGACATTAAGCGCAAACCGCGCGTATGACGCGGTCGCCGATGAGGTGAAAGCCGCTCTTGACGACGGACTTACGGCGGTTGAAATTAAGGAAGCGATATATCACAGCGCGGCATACTGCGGCTACACACGCGCCGCGGGCGCACTCGACGCGGCTGACGCGGCTCTTAAAGCTCTCGGAAAGGATATTCCGTATTCGAGCCGCATAACCTCGACCGAGGAAAACAGATATAACGACGGACTTAATGTACAGCGTGAATTATTCGGTCCGCAGATAGGCACTATCACGGACGATATGAGCGATGCCATGAAGCTGCAAACGCTTTATCTGTCGGGAATTTGCTTCGGTGATTTCTATAACAGAACAGGTCTTAGTCTTTACACGCGCGAGTTCCTGACATTCTGTACGATCGTCGCAAACGGCAACTGCGGCGGTCAGCTTATGGGTCACGCGAACGGTAATCTGAATGTCGGTCATTCGGCGGATATGCTCCGCGCGGCGGTGCTGCTCAACGAAAAGTACAACGGCGCGGAAAAGAGTGCGCTTGCGTTAAGTGTAATAAACACGGTCGCCGGCGGCGAAAGCAAAACCGTTCCGACAGAGCCGACAGGCAAAACGGAAACGATAACGACCTCATACAAGAGCGACAGCGAGGAGCTTTTGGGAATAATCTCGCATTATGACGCGGACGATAAGGACGGATTTATAGACAAAAATCTCGACGCCAAGACGCAGGAGGCTATCTTAAATACGGTAAACGCGGTGATCGACACTGCAGCCGTTCCCACATCGGACGATGCGAAAACGAAAGCGCTTATCGACCTGACCGTAATAGCGGCGCAGGGCGGACGCGAGGACGAAGTCCCCAAAAACTACGCGGCGAATATCTCGGCTGGCAATACCGCAGACACGATGCTTGCCGCCGCGCTCCTTTGCACGCCGTACAACGGTTTTCCGAGAACGCTCAATATTATGAGCGCGATAAATTCAGCGGTGAACGCCGCTCCGGCAGAACCGGCGCAATCGGACAAAACATTGGTTACAATGCGGATAAACGATCCCGTTATGACGATAAACGGCGCGGAAAAGAATATCGACGAAAACGGCACTGTTCCCGTTATAATTGACGACAGAACATTACTTCCCGTCCGCGCGTTTGTCGAGGGCATAGGCGGCACGGTCGAATGGGACGAAAACGCAAGAACCGCTACGCTCGCGTATAACGGCGATGTGATAAAGCTGACTATTGACAGCACGACCGCATACTTAAACGACGAGGCGCAGACGCTCGACGTTACGCCGGTCATAATAAACGACCGTACAATGCTCCCGATACGCTTTATCGCGGAGAGCTTTGGTTACACGGTAATGTGGAACGGCAATACGCAGACCGTAACGATTATAGACGCGGATAAAATTAATTACATTTTTCCGCGCGGCAACGAAAATCCCGTCCCGAATTTTACGGGAACATCGTATCTGAATTTTCTTACCGGCTATGACGAAACAATGAAGATCCCGTCAATGGGACTGGTGACGTTCGAGCCGTGTACGAGAACCGACTGGCACTCTCACGACGGCGGACAGATACTTCTTGTGACCGAGGGCAAGGGTATATTCAAAATGGAGGGAGAGGACGCGCGGTATATGCTGCCGGGCGACGTTATCCTCATTCCTCCGGGCAAAAAGCACGTCCACGCGGCGGCTGACGACAGTTGGTTCGCGCATATCGCGCTTTCCACAAATCCGAACGCGGGGACGACGAACTGGTTTGAAAAGGTAAGCGATGAGGAATACGCGCAGTTTGTCGCGGAGGCAAAGGCGCAGCCCGCGAGAACCGCAGATAATACAACAATGTTCCCTGTCGGCGACAGCTTCAGCGGCGAAGGCTATACGGGAACGATCCATAAAAATACGCTCGTGGAATATGAGAGCGTATGGAACTGCCCTGAAGTGAACAGTTACACATTTGAAGCCGGAGCGCGCACAGCATGGCACACTCATGAGGGCGGTCAGATAATCGCCGTAACTAACGGCACAGGCGTTTACCAAGAGGAAGGCGGCGAGCCGCGAATTATAAAGGCGGGCGACGTGATAACGGCGGCGCCCGGAGTGAAGCACTGGCACGGCGCGGCTGACGGACAGTTTGCGTATATCGCGGTAAACGGCGATCCGGGAAATGATAAGATAACATGGGACAAAGCCGTAACGGATGATGAATATAGCTCGGCGCGCGATACAAGCGGCAGCTCCGCAACAGCTCAAACGACGGCGGGACAGGTTCGCGGCAGCTATACGGACGGCGTTTATCAATATCTCGGCGTACCCTATGCCGAGGCAAAGGAAATGTTTGTGAGAGCCGACGCGGTAACGCCGTGGGACGGTGTGCGTGACGCGACGCAGTACGGCAATACATCGCCGCAGGGCGCGATCGCCGGCGGAACGAACATCGATTCCGGCGACGGGACGAGCAATAACTGTCAGAACCTCAATATTTGGACGCCCGCGAACGACGGCAAAAAGCGCGCCGTTATGGTATGGCTGCACGGCGGCGGATTTTCGTCGGGCAGCGCGAACGAGGAACAGTTTAACGGCGCAAATCTCGCGAAAAATCAAGATGTTGTTGTCGTAGGCGTAAATCACAGGCTCAACGTGTTCGGACATCTCGACCTTTCATCATACGGCGAGAAGTACAAATATTCCGAAAACATAGGCATTTGGGATATTATCGACGCGCTTACATGGATAAAAAATAATATTGAGAGCTTCGGCGGCGACAGCTCCAATGTGACCGTATTCGGCGAGTCGGGCGGCGGCGCGAAGGTACTCGCGCTTATGACAAGCCCGTATGCAAAAGGACTGTTCGGCAAGGGCATAGTCGAAAGCGGCGCTACCGAGGGAATGGGCGTGTATTTTGCGAAAAAAGAACACAGCGCGGAAATCGGCGCGCTGACGCTTGAGAAGCTCGGACTTACCGCTCAAACGGTCGATGAAATACAGAATAAATCAAACGCGGAAATTCAGAACGCGTCCAATGAGGCTATGGCAGAGGTCGCGGAAAAATATAAAATACCCGTATCGCTCGGCGAAGGCTACGCGTATGAGTGGGAGCCTGTTGTGGACGGCGATTTTCTCCCGACCGATCCCGTTCTTGAAAACGGCTTCGCGGAGGCGGGAAAGGATATTCCGCTGCTCATAGGCAGCAATCTCAACGAGTGGTCAATGTGGATACCGACGGAGGCGCATACGGATATGACCGACGCTGAAAAAGCCGAGTACGAAAAAGCGTATCCAAACGAAGCGCCCGAAACGGCTGTTTACGTCGATACGCTGATAAGAAAGCCGATGCTGAAAATCATGTCGCATAAAGCCGACCAGAACGGCGCGAAGGTTTACGCGTATTTGTTCACAAAGCAGATCGGCGATATGGGCTCGTATCACGGCGCGGAAATTCCGTTTGTATTTGATAACGCCGACGATAAGCTCGCCGATACGATGAGCGAGGCATGGGCGAATTTTGCAAAAACGGGAGTTCCGTCAGCAAAAGGCTTACCCGAATGGGAAGCGTATGACAGAGAAAATATGGCGACGATGATTTTGGACGACGAATCATATCTTGCTCATAACCATGACAAGACGTTGTTTGAAATGTTGGAGCCTGATTATAAATATTAAGGAGGTGCGGTATGAAAAATTTATCCGCTTTGAAAAAGGGAGCCGCGTTCATAGCGTCAATGGCGCTGATATGTGCGGGATTCGCGGTGTTTACGCATAAGGACGCGGGAATGGACGCGGCGTATGCTGACGATGTGATTTATCTCACGGACGATCCCGACGCGCCGGACGTGTATATGAGACGACTGAGATCACTCCCGACGCGCTTGTAAAAATTTACGACAGGCTCGGCTTTGTGCCGAAGGGTAATGTAGCGGTTAAAATGTCAACGGGCGAGCCGCCCAACAGCAACTATTTAAGACCTGATTTAATCGGCAAACTGGTACAACAGGTCAACGGCACGATCGTTGAATGTAATACCGCATACCCCGGCAGCCGCGCGGAAACTGAAGCGCACGAGCAGGTTATAAAGGATCACGGACTTGACAAAATATCAAAGAACGGCGTTGCCGATATTATGGACAGAGACGGATATATGGAAATTTCTGTTCCCACTCCGCAAAGCGGAACGTCGAGGATACATGAAGATTATGTCGGCGCTCATCTTGAAAATTATGACAGCCTTATCTCTCTTGCCCACTTCAAGGGACACGCTATGGCAGGCTTCGGCGGAGCGATCAAGAATATGTCGATAGGTATTGCCGCGCCAACAGGTAAATGCTGGATACACAGCGGCGGCACATCGCGAACAAACCCGTGGAGCTCAGGCCCGACGTTCCAAGAGGCTATGGCGGACGCTACGAGTGCGGTATCTAACTTCTTTGGCGGCAAGGTTGTATATATAAACGTGATGAATAATCTGTCAATCGACTGCGACTGTAACGGTTACCCGTCAGCCCCGCAAATGGCTGATATAGGAATTTTAGCTTCGTATGATCCTGTCGCACTTGATCAGGCTTGTCTTGAGTTGATTCAGCAGGCGGAGGGTAACACAAGTTTTCTTAACCGCGTCAACAGTCAGGGCGGCTACCACTCGCTCGAACACGGCGCAGAAATCGGTCTTGGCAGCAGGTCGTATAATCTGATTGACATAGATAACGAAGAAACGCCGCCGGAAATTCCGCCGGAAACACCGACGGCGACTATGACATACGCAAACGGAGAACTTACGATAAGTGAACTCGAAGGAGATGCGAAGCTCATCCACGCGTCATACACAAACGGCGCGCTTTCAAAGGTTGAAATAACCGACGCGGCAAACGGTACGCAGCAGATTGGAACAAGAAACGGAGATAAGTTTATGCTTTGGAGCGCGGTCGGTGAGATGCTGCCGCTGTGTGAGCCGGTTACGGTTGAAACGGGAACTATCGATACCGTTGTTGTGTACTTCTCGGCAACGAACACTACCGAGGGTGTGGCACAGAAAATCGCCGATTACACCGGAGCGGATATGTTTGAACTTCAGCCGGTAGATCCCTATACAAGCAACGATTTGAACTGGAGTAATCAATCAAGCCGAGTTGTTACCGAGCATAACGACGAAAACCGTCATGTGGAGCTTGAAACGATCAACGTTCCCAACTGGGACAGCTACGATACCGTCTATATCGGCGCGCCGATATGGTGGCAGGAGTTCTCGTGGGTAATCGACGAGTTTGTCGAGAATACAAACTTCACGGGCAAAACAGTTGTTCCGTTCTGCACGTCGATGGCGTCATCGCTCGGACAGAGCGCAGAAAATCTGAAAGCAAAATCAAGCAGCGGAAATTGGCTTGACGGTATGCGTTTCGGAACGAGTGCAACAGAAGCGCAGGTTCGGGAGTGGATAGACAGTTTGGAGTTGAATTAAACTCGTAGGGGCGGATATTATCCGCCCGTAAAACCCCTCAGTCAGCTACGCTGACAGCTCCCCTAATAGGGGAGCCATACGACGAGCGGCGCATATCGTGAGCCTCCCCTAATAGGGGAGGTGGCATTTGCGTAGCAAATGCCGGAAGGGTTTTTTCGCATATAAACAAAATAAACATACATACATGAAGGGAGATGTCAATATGACAAAAGCAAGGAAAAGTATAGCCTTTATCACGGCTATGGCGGTTGTTTGTCTTGCGTTCGGGCTGTTCGCATGGCATACAAATAAGCCGCAGGGCGAGACGGCTCTTGCCGCGAGCGCGGAGCAGATTTTAACTCTACAGATAGGCAATCCGCAAATGACAGTGGACGGTGAGAGCGTCAACATCGACGACGGCGGCACAACGCCGGTAATCATTGACGACCGAACGCTTCTGCCTGTACGTGCGGTAGTAGAGGCTGTCGGAGGAACTGTCGAGTGGGACGGCGATACTCGCACGACCACGCTGACGTATAAGAGCGATGTCATAAAGCTCACTATCGACAGCACGACCGCGTATCTGAACGACGCGGCGCAGACGCTTGACGTAACGCCTGTTATCATCAACGACCGTACAATGCTTCCGATACGGTTTATCGCGGAGAGCTTTAAGTTTACGGTAGACTGGGACGGCGACACGCAAACGGTAACGATAACCGTTCCTGCTGACGACCAGACGCCGGAGGCAACGGCGGCGCCGAATACTGACACAGCTTCAAAATCGGTTGTGGTGTACTTCTCGGCGACGAACACTACCGAGGGCGTGGCGCAGAAAATTGCCAATTACACCGGCGCGGACTTATTCGAGCTTGAGCCGAAAGAGCCGTACACGGACGACGACCTTGATTGGACAGACGACAACAGCCGTGTTGTAAAGGAGCATAATGACCTTGATAATACGGACGTGGAGCTTGTAACAACGGATGTTCCCAACTGGGACAGCTACAATACCGTATATATCGGCGCGCCGATATGGTGGCAGGAGTTCTCGTGGGTAATCGACGAGTTTGTTGAGAATACCGACTTCACAGGCAAAACGGTTGTTCCGTTCTGCACATCGATGTCATCGGGACTTGGCGACAGCGCAAAGCATTTAGCGGAGAAAACGACTACGGGAACGTGGCTCGACGGTATGCGCTTCGGTTCGAGCGCGGATGAAGCGGATATTCGTGAGTGGATCGACGGTCTTGACCTGCCGACATCGGGCGGCACAGGGACGACCGCGGCTGCTTCGACAGTTTATATGACAACCGACATCACGCCGGAAGCGCTTGTAGAAATCTATGATAAGCTCGGCTTTGAGCCGGAGGGTAACGTAGCGGTAAAGATGTCCACTGGCGAGCCGCCCAACAGCAACTACTTAAGACCGGAGCTTATAGGTGATTTGGTTAAAAAGGTTGACGGAACGATCGTTGAGTGCAACACGGCTTACGGCGGTTCAAGAAGCGAAACCGCCATGCACGAGCAGGTTATAGAGGATCACGGTCTTAACGCCATATCCAAAGACGGCAAGGCTGATATTATGGACAGAGACGGTTCTAAGATAATTCCCGTTCCCGCGCCGGCGACGGGCGCGTCATCGACGATAACGGAAAACTATGTCGGAGCGCATCTTGAAAATTACGACTCGCTTATTTCGCTTGTCCACTTCAAGGGTCACGCTATGGCGGGCTACGGCGGCGCGATAAAGAATATGTCGATCGGTATCGGCTCGCAGGAGGGCAAGTGCCTTATCCATACCGGCGGTCAGTCGCATGACAGTCCGTGGGGCGGCGATCAGGATAAATTCCTTGAGTCGATGGGTGACGCGACAAGCAGCGTTGTAAATTTCCTTGACGGCAAGGTTGTGTATATTAACGTAATGAACCGCCTTTCCGTAGACTGCGACTGCGACGGAAATCCTGCCGAGCCGGATATGCACGATATAGGCATACTCGCCTCGTATGACCCGGTAGCGCTCGACCAAGCGTGCCTTGATTTAGTCTACGCGCAAAAGGACGGCGACGGTGCGTCTTTGGTAAGCCGTATCGAGTCGAGGAACGGTCTGCACACTCTCGAACACGCGGCTGAGATAGGTTTGGGAAGCAGAGAATATAACTTAGTCAGCATAGATTCATAATGTTGACAGAGCAAATTAAAAGCAGTATAATTTAATTGGTATAAAAAACCATAATTTAATACAAGGAGGAAAATAAAATGGCTTGTTTTATAGCACCGGCAACGGAAGCGATCGTAACGACGATCGTAAAGAAAACTACAGATAAAAAGGAAACTCACAATCCTTTTATCAAAAGACTTAACTGGCTCAATAATATGCTTTGGGGCGGAAGTGCGCTTCTTGCATTTGAGCACGTTTGGCACGGTGAAGTCGTGCCGTGGGCGCCGTTTTTGACAAACGGACTGTCGGTATTTCGTGAGATCGCGACAACAGGAGTTGCTATGGCTGCGGCAGTTACCGCGGTATGGGCGGGAATTGTCGCGGTTACAAACTCAATCGCAAAACGTCCGGCAGAATTACAAAGATAACTCCCAATCCTAATTTTTTTGAAACGGCTTCGCAAAAGCGCGGAGCCGTTTCGAGTAAAGGAGCTTATGATATGAACGAAAAATATAACAATCTGAAGGAATATATAAAATCACTGAGATCCGTCGCGGTTGCCTTTTCGGGCGGCGTGGACTCGACGTTTTTGCTTAAGACCGCGCATGATGTTTTAGGCGATAACTGTATTGCAATAACAGCGCGCTCCTGTTCGTTTCCGCAGCGTGAGCTTAACGAGGCAAAGGCGTTCTGCGAAAAGGAAGGGATAAAGCATATAGTTATCGAGTCTGAGGAGCTTAGTATTGACGGTTTCGCGCAAAATCCGAAAAACCGCTGTTACCTTTGCAAGACGGAATTATTTACAAAAATGCGAAAAGCCGCTGAGGAGCTTGGCATAGAAAACATCGCGGAAGGCTCGAATATCGACGATAACGGCGACTACCGCCCCGGACTTATCGCGGTTAAAGAACAAAATATTAAAAGTCCGCTTCGCCGCGCGGGACTTACGAAAAATGAAATACGAGAATTGTCCAAAGAATTGGGTTTAGATACATGGAATAAACAGTCGTTCGCCTGCCTATCGTCACGGTTCGTGTACGGCGAAACGATTACCGAGGAAAAGCTCGGCATGGTCGATAAGGCGGAGCAATTTTTGCTTGATTCAGGCTTTTCGCAAGTACGAGTACGCGTGCATGGAGATATGGCAAGAATCGAGATCAACAGAAACGAATTTCCGAAAATCCTTGAAAAATCGAACAGCGTGTACGATTATTTGAAATCGCTCGGCTTTACATACGTTTCGCTCGACTTGGGCGGATACAGAACAGGCAGTATGAACGAAACGCTTGAAAAATAAGGAGAGTGGCTGAAATGCTTGATATACTTCATCGTGAATTTGTTTATATATGGTACTATTTCGAGGTACAGCTGCGGCAAATAGTATTTTATTGGGCGCTCGGTATCATCATAGGCTCGGTAATATCCGTGTTCGGCAAGCAAAAGATACACTCGCTTATGACCGTAATTCAGGACAAGCATCTCGGCGCGTTCGGCATAATTCCGGCGAGCCTTATCGGTATCGCATCGCCGCTGTGTATGTACGGCACGATTCCAATTGCCGCGTCGTTTTCACAGAAGGGTATGCGCGACGACTACCTCGCGGCGTTTATGATGAGCAGTATTTTACTAAATCCGCAGCTTTTAATTTACAGCGCTGCGCTCGGTAATTTCGCACTGTGCGTGAGATTTATTTCGTGCTTCTTATGCGGAATTGCAGCGGGGCTTGTGGTGCGGTTCTGCTTCAAGGACAAACATTTTTTCAACTTCGACGGTTTCTCGGAGCGCGCGAGTCACGACACCGATCCAAATCCGTTTATGCGGCTTTTGAAAAATATAGGGCGCAACATAAAAGCGACAGGTCCCTATTTCCTGCTCGGCATATTATTGAGCGCACTGTTCCAAAGATACGTTCCGCAGGATGCGTTTGCGAGCCTGTTCGTGAACAACAGAGGCTTCGGACTTTTAATGGCGGCGACGATTGGCGTGCCGCTCTACGCCTGCGGCGGCGGTACGATCCCACTGCTTCAGCAGTGGCTCGCCGACGGAATGAGCATGGGCAGCGCGACCGCGTTTATGATAACAGGTCCGGCGACTAAGATAACCAATCTCGGCGCGCTTAAAATTGTGCTCGGCATAAAGCATTTCGCTATGTATTTCGCGTTCGTTATGCTCTATGCCCTCGTGAGCGGATTTATAGTGAATTTGATTGCATAAGGAGAACGGCTATGAAAAAAATAATATCTCTGTTATTGGGAATTTCCGTGGTGTTCGGCTCGGTTTCCGCCTGCGCCGCGGAAGAGGATGATATATTGAAGGTAACGCCCGTGATTTCGGGCAGCACTCTCTCATATTCGGTTCAAACCGACTTAGATATGAATGACGCCTTGCTGCTCAGCGCGCTCTACGACGAAGGAGTATTATCGGCTGTTAAAATTAACGCTTCGGATGGTGAATTTGAGATGAAAAGCGGCAGGAGCTACAAATTAAAAATATTCGCGTGGAAAAAGGAAAACTTAGAGCCGCTCTGCGACGCTGTCAGCTTCGATAATCTTACGGCAAACAATACTCCCGCGCCAAGCACGGAGCCTGTCGAAAATCCTCCGCTTCCGGGTGATGAAATACAGGAAATACCGAACGAATATTACACGGCGGCGCAGAACAAGGGAACGCTTAAGGAGTTGTATTATGACACCTATGAATCGTTTACCTACGAACAGAAATCACAGCGGCTCACAAAACGGGCGATCGTGTATCTCCCGTATAACTATGATGAAAATGAAGAGTATAATATTTTTTATCTAATGCACGGCGGCTGGAGCAACGAAACAATGACGCTCGGCACGCCGGACAGACCGTCCTCATTCAAAAACGTAATCGACAATGCCATAGAGGACGGCAAAATAAAACCGCTGATCATTGTGTGTCCCACCTATAACAATACAAATGAAAACGGGCAGGACAGCGACGATTTCAGCCTTGCGATGCAGCTTAACCGTCAGTTTCATAACGAGCTTTTGAACGATTTAATTCCGGCAGTCGAAGGTAAGTACAGCACATATGCCGAGAATACCGCGCCGGACGGAATAGCCGCGTCACGCGACCATCGCGGTTTCGGCGGCTTTTCGATGGGTTCTGTCGCGACATGGCGCACGTTTGAACATTGTCTTGATTATTTCCGCTACTTCCTGCCGATGAGCTGCGGTACGTCGCTTGATGACGAGAATATTTTTGCCGCGGCGCAGGGACATAATCAAGAGGACTATTTTGTATGGGTCATGACAGGCACAGACGATTTCGCTTACAGCTATGACAATAGCCGCGTAAATAAAATGCGTTCGTCGGAATACTTCACCGAGAATGAGAATTTTATCTACCGCGTGAAGGACGGATATTCGCACGGCGGACAAGCGGCTAACGAATACACATACAACGGACTTATGTGGTTTTGGAGCAACATATCCGACGAGAGCGGAGAGGACAGTGATACGCCGGTGGACTTTGAACCGTTTACCCGCAGCACAAAAATATCCGATGTAATGTCCGATCCCGCGTTCGGCGATTACGGCAGGCTGATTTTCCCGGTGAACACGAGCTATTGGAGCGGCGATACACTCGAAGATCTGCGCCTTACATGGTATAACTATATCAATCCCGACAAGACCGTTGAAATTGTAAACTACATGAAGGAAAACGCGCTGAAGGGAAATACGATTTTTTACGACATTTACAGCGAAGCGGAAAAGGCGGCTGACAGCGCGAAACGCGATACGGGACTGTTCTTTTTCAGAGGAGATCAAAACGCTAAAGCAGCGATATGCAACGCCGGAGGCGGTTTCTCGTATGTCGGGGCTATGCACGACAGCTTCCCGCACGCGCTTGAACTCAGCAAAATGGGCTATAACGCGTTCGCACTTATTTATCGTCCCGGCTGGGACACCGCTATGGAGGATCTGGCGCGGGCGATCGCGTTTATTCACGACCACGCGGCGGAGCTTGAGATAGACGTTGACGATTATTCGCTTTGGGGCGGCAGCGCGGGCGCGAGAATGGCTGCCGATCTCGGCTCATACGGCACGAAATACTACGGCGAAGCCGAGTATCCGAAAGCGGGCGCGGTCATAATGCAGTACACAGGTCACAGCGAGGTCACGGGCAATGAGCCGCCGACGTACAACTGCGTCGGCACGAGCGACGGTATCGCGTCGTATCGAACAATGGAGAACCGAATCGAACGAATCAAGGCAAACGGCACGGACGCTATGATAGAGGTATTCGACGGACTTCCGCACGGATTCGGACTCGGTCAGGGTACGGTCGCGGAGGGTTGGATAAAGAACGCCGTTGAGTTTTGGGAAAGGAATATGAAATGATTATCTCAAGAATTGTAAAAACGGGCATTATATTGACCGCGATGCTCTCAGTCGGCATAACATCATACGCCGTGCCGACCGAAACGAAGGTAGACTCTCCCTCGAATATACGAGATTACGAGGGCGACTGGCAAAGAAAGCCGCCGTTTCCCGTAGAGGGCGACAACAACACGGTGACGACCGCAAGGGCTGACGGATATACCGAACAGAGCTTGTATTTATGGGATAAAAACAATGTTCCCGCGAGAACGAATTACACGACGAATAACGGAAGCTACTATGACGATCCCGATTTCGTTCCGTATGTAACTTCAATGCTCGTGCCGGAGGACGTTAAGCCGAAGGGCGCGGTGCTGCTCTGCGCGGGAGGTGCGTTCGCGTTTCGCGGCGACTATACCGATACCGTGCCGACGGCGGAGGAAATGAACAAGCTCGGCTATCAGTGCTTTATAGTCGATTACCGGCTCCACCCGTACACGCAGGAGGAGGGCGCGTTAGACCTTCAGCGCGCGGTGCGGTTCGTAAGAAAGAACGCGGATATTTACCGCATCGATCCCGACAATATCGTAGTCGCGGGCTTCAGCGCGGGCGGCATACAAGCGGGCGAGCAGGCTATGAATTTTAAGGGCAGCGTAAACGGAACGGCGCTCGACAGCAGTTATATCCCCGATGAATTGGATGAGGTAAACGCCGATGTCACGGCGGTGGGCGTTATCTATTCGTTCTACGGCAGATTGAGCGTGGCGGAGCTTGACGTTGAAAAATTGAGAGACGCAAACCTGCCTCCGACGTATGTGTGCTACGGCACAAACGAGGTGTTCAGAAGTCAGATCGAGCGTCATATCACGGCGCTGCGCGAAGCGGGAGTGACCGTGGGCGTGAATATGCTCGAAGGCTATTCGCACGGCTTCGGCGCGAACGGCAACTGGTGTCCCGATTTTGACGAATTTCTTATGAGCGTGTTCCCGAAGGAGGAATTGCCTCTGCCGGAGCTTGAAGCCGATGAACCGATCGTTGAAGGAAGAAGCATTAAATTTTCCGTAAATACGAACGCCGACAATATGTATCTGATAGCCGCGCTTTATGATGAAAACGGAACGCTTTACGCGGTGCGGACGGACAAATCGGAAGGTGAATTTGAAAATCTGCCCGACGGTTCATATAAAATGAAAATATTTGCATGGGAAAAGGGTACTATGAAGCCGCTTACGCAATGCGGTTCGTTTGATGATCTCAAAATCGAGAGAACGGAGCTTACCGAATACCTCAACAACACGCTTGACACGGCGGACGGAACGCTCCATTACACATATTATCTCCCATCGGGTTATGACAGGAACAAAGCATATCCGATGCTTATGACGCTCCCCGGCTGGAGCAGCAGATTTAACACTATCACGACAACACCGCTTACCGACAACGCGTATGCGAAAAGCAACGCCGAGGTTTGGACGGAGCTTAACGGCGATATGATCGTTGTGTCGCCGAACCTGACCGACTGGTATGAAAAATCGGCAAGGCAGACGATAGAGCTTGCGGATTGGTTTATTGAAAATTATAATGTTGACACTTCGCGGATATACGCCGCAGGTTTCAGCGCGGGCGGCGAAACGCTTTCACGAGTTATCGATATGCGCCCGGAGCTGTTCGCCGCGTATCTGCACTGCGCGACGCAGTGGGACGGCGGCTATGACGCTGTCGCGGAGCATAAAATGCCCGTCTACATCAGTATGGCGGAGCATGACGAGTATTACGGCTCGGACACGGCAAGACGCGCGTATGAGGGATTAAAATCAGCCTACGAAGGAATAGGCATAACAGGTGATGAGCTTGATGATCTGCTCGTCCTCGACATAAAGCCTGACGATTACTTCCCCGCGGGAACAACAAGCTACCACGGCGGCGGCGGGTATATAGCACACGACAAGGATATTATTCGGTGGATGATAGGTCATAAACGCGCTTAGGATTGTTTTGAATATAAGCGGTTTTTTGCAGAATATTTGTATTGTAAATTCTCCTTCCTAAATTCCTCAAAACAAAATGAACCGCAGAATATTCTACGGTTCATTTTTGATGATTAACATATTGTCTTTTCAAACATAAATTCCTGCATAAAATGGTGTAGTAATGGTGTAGTAGGAGCAATGAACTCCTCAAAAACCGCGCCGTTATGCGCTTTATTCCCCCAACGGTTTCATTGTCGGGAACATTTTTGGAATCCGCACATAAGTTTTCATAACTTCCCGAAATACCACGGTTATGCGCTTTACGGCAGTTTGTTTTTCATACATCTTCTTGTATCTTTTTATAATTTTACCGTCAAAAGTGGTAGAAAAAGTGGTAATGTCGTTCAGCATATTTTAATCTTATCTTCAAGATTGGCGAAGCTCTCAATTTTCTTTTCGGTTGTCGCTTCGTTGTAAATATCCATAGTGGTGCTGATGTCCGCATGTCCCATTATCTCTTGAATGATTTTTATGTTTGTTTCATTCTCACAAAACCGAGTACAGAATGTATGTCTCAGATTATGCGCCGAAAAATGAGGAAGTATTAACGGCTCTCTGTGTTCTTCCGCAGCTTTGATACGCTCCCGCTCGTTATAATCTCTTGCAATTCTGTCTATTGCCCTGTTTATGCAATTGAGGGGACATAACATCGCCAAAACGATTCATAAAGATAAATCCTGAATATCCGTCAATCTCTGCCGTATTGAACCCCGTAAGTTTTTGCCGTTCGTATTCCTGTGTCAATACGGTTTTTATGGCGGAGAACATCGGTATTATTCTCGTTCCCGCGGATGTTTTGGGGGTTGTGATATGAAATTCACATTTTCCGTTATCTTGCTTGCGATAGATAAGATTATGATTTATAGAAATCATATTTTCCTCAAAATTACAGTCTTCCCAGCGTAAGCCCACAGCTTCGCCCACACGGCATCCTGTTCCCAAAAGAAATGTGAATATCGTCATCCAATGACTGTATTGAACGTTTGCGGAACAAAAGTTCACAAATGCCTCTTGTTGAGGTATAGTCAGCGCGTGTCTTTTGGTTTTCTTCCAATCATGGATTTTCTTTATTTCCGCCATAACTCCGTCAGTCGGATTTGTGCGTATGTAGCCGTCCCGAACCGTAACAGAAAACACAGAATGCAATATTGTATGGATTACTTCCATACTGTTTGGTTTAAATCCTATATCTTTTATCAGATGGATATAAAACCTTTTTATATCGCTGTATTTTATCTCCGAGATTTTCTTCTTACCCAAGCAGTTCGCAACATACTTTTCATACATATATTTATAGTTCGTTCTCGTTGATTGCTTGAGTTCAAATTTCGATTCAATATACTCTTCATAAAAATGATTTAGCGTTGTACGCCGCGCATTAAATGAATCAATATCATCTTCTAAATCTCTTTTGATTTCACGTTCTGTTTCCCGTAAGGGTTCGGAATGTTTTTTACCCTGCGGAGTTTTGTCGGTGGCAACCAGCCTCCAGCTGTAAACGCTGTGCTTTTTGCCGGTGCCGTCTGTATATCTGTACTCGTACTTTCCATCGGCTCTTTGTCGTTCATTCGGAAGAAGTATCCTCCCTTTATTATCTCGTCTCTTTTCTGACATAGAAATCTCCTTTCAGATTAGAGCCGTAATAAAATGTACTGTAATATTTTATCATATCCTCATCAAAAATTCAACTGTTTAAAGTGATTTTAATCTCATATATTATGAATATCGTTTATTACGGACTCAAGTTTTTCTCGTTTTATTTGAGGTCTGCTTCCATTCCACAGAATAAAATCAGCATTTTGATTCTCACTGACAATGCGGCGCAGTTTATTCTCGCCTATTCTAAAATACGCCGCTGCTTCTTCTATGCTCAATGTGAATTTTTCCCATATTGGCACTTCATACTTCAAGTAATATCGCTCCCTTTGATGAAAAATTTTGTCTTCATCAAGCGGCGATTTGCCAATCGATCCATAGGAGTTTAACCTCTCCGTCTTCTTTATGACCGAGCCGCGAATTACGGAAGTATCATTGTACCCGATTGCTCTCGTCGCATCTTTGACGGCAAATCAAAGACTGCAAATCCGGTTTGTCGCTCGCTCTAATAAAAGGTTATCGCGCCCGGTCCGCACAGCTCCTTCAATCGGTAATGTGCCTGATGAATGACTTATTAAGTTTTTGGGAGAGGAATAAATTAAAATTTTACCCTCCCAATATGTAGGCGTTGAAAAGAAGCATTTGTACACGTCTGTTTTAAGGCTTGTTTGACTTTTTTGAATTGTCCTCTCACTTATATGGAAAAAATCAGCGGTTTTGAACGGGTATTTGATGAAAAAAGTTAAAAAAATATTTCTGCCGACTTGGGCTGAAAACAAAAAAGCCCCGTTTCGGGGCGCAGCTCAAAGGTGTAAACCTTTGTTTTTGGGGTTTGGGGAATTATCCCCAACAAGCAAAAATGGAAATCTCGCGTCAAGCGGGATTTTTTATTTTGAAGCATTTGTAGCACAAGTGCAGTGCTTGCTCAGGATTGTTTCGAGCCGCTTCGAGCATATTTGCTAAATAGTGGAATTAAAATAACTTTGGTTTTATGAACACATAAAAACATTATGTAATTACGACTATTATGTTGATACATAATTTCAGAAGATGTTCAAAGTAGGAAAAAAGCAATTTATTGTCAGACGATAACAATTGACATTTATACGAAGAACATTTAACAATTTTACGATTCGTTCCATGTAAAAACAATGTTTTACAAAGCCTTTTCCATGACATCTTTAACAACATCGCTTATCTGCCCGCATTTATGCTCTTTTACATACTCGCTGTCCAACACTTTCACAAAATCAAGATATACGTCTGTTCGCCTGAACGGAGTATTTTTCCGCACCAAATCGGAATTCCTTATTACCGCAATTACAATCGGGCAGCCGGCTTTTTGTGCAATCTTAAACGCGCCGACCTTAAACGGCAGCAATTCCTTCCCTTTATTGCGTGTACCTTCAGGGTAAATTCCTATCGAAGCCGCGCCGCCTTTAATGACACTTATTGCGTCTATAACAGTCTGCAATTCACTTCGCGGATTTTCGCGGTCTAGCGAAAGGCAAAAACGCTTGTGCATAATTTTACCTATCACCGGAATATCAAAAAGCTCCTTCTTCGCGACAAAACCGAGATTGTATTTCCTTAAAACCCCCATTTCAAGAATAGGATCAATCGCTGACCGATGATTTCCGACAAGTAAAAAATTTCTGTCGGGTAAAGATGCTTGTCCCGATACATGGAGTTTTATGTGGAGCAAATGTGTTACCGCATCAATAATACAGTAAGCGTAAAACCGAAAAATCCATTCGCTTTTTTTACATTCTTTGTTTATGTCAACAAAAAGCGAAACAACCGCCCCGACGACAGCCCATAGAAAAATCAACACGACAAACGAAGCCGCAAAGGTTATCGGAATAAGAATTACCGAATGTGATATTATGTAAGCTGCCGCTGCCGCCAATGCAGAAATTACAGCTATGCTTGAGAAAAACACATCTTTCACCTCCATTACTGTTATTTCTTATAATTTATTTCAAGCCGCTGTCCACATTCCAGTCCATGTGTTGACGCGATATTGGGAATAATAGATTTAATAAATTCCCATTCTACCGTGCCGCACCGCCAAACATAATCCAGATTGTTTATTATATCTGCGGTTACCTTTAATGCGTCCTCGTACAGTTCCGTAAACGACTTGTTGGAAGTCACGCCGTTCATCGGATTTTTCCATATTTCATGACGGTCATTTAAAAGCAGCTGCACATCTGTATCATTGCGATTATACGAAAACGCCGCTGTTCCTTTCAAAAACGGATCTAATATGTCAAATACAACACGCTTTGCCCCTGTCGGATCGTATTTGAAAATCCGCACAAACAGCTTGATCTGTCTCATAGCCTTACAAAAGATTTCACCGCTGTTTTGAAATCCGTAGGTTTCCCTTAGGCTTGCATCCAAAACCGCTTTTAATTCCGGTGACAAATTCTTTTCGTCTATCGAAAAATCCTTATGTGTGGGATAATTTCTCGGATTTTTATTTTCCGCAGCTTTCATAAGGTGTACGTCAAGCAAATTTTCCATTATCCCATGACGCCATGTCGAATTGTGCTTGTCACGCATATGGTCGCCGGAAAAATAAATTATCAGCGGATGCGTGTATGCGTCCAGAATATGATGACCGATATATCCGTAAAGGAACAGCCTGACTTGTTCGTTCTGATTATTATTGCTTTCCTGCGTATACTTCATGTAATTATACACAAATTCGGGAAAATAAAATTCTTGCAATTTATCCGAATACTGTAGATTGCTTTCAAGACGTTTTGTGCTGAATATTTTATAAAAATCATAATAAATCAGCAAATCATGTCCTTGCGCGAAAACGCTGTAATCATCATAATGCGGCAGCATATCGAAAACCGATTTGTTAATAAGCGGCTTTAGCTGCTTATAAAATATATCATGTGTTTTCGGTCCGGGCATCGCCTGAATACTCCTTTGTCAATCCTTCATAAACAATGTAATCCGACAGTTTGTGGTAAAAGTCTGCCGGACTTACCGTGTATAATTCTTCATCGGCAAAAATATCAATTCCGCACTCACGTAAAATGTCCTCAACCCACTGTGAGCAAAAAAACGACTTTTTATCCTCATAACGCTGTTTATCGCGTCCGTGCAGCAAAATACGTATCAGCACATGCGTATTGTATTTATACTCACTTCTTTTATTCCAATACTCACTCATTCGCGCTGCCAGCTTATCGTATTGCTCGCTTGAAACATCAAGACAAATAACGGCAATACGGCTTTGTGTAGGTTTTAACGCGAACAGTCCCGATGTAATGCTTTCTTGTACCAGTCCCGCCACAAACGGGTTATGTATTCTTTTTCGGGCAAATGATAACATATTTTGAAGCGTTGCATCCAATGATAATGATGCGTGTGAATACCGCGCTCCTATGTCTTTCCTCCCGAATTGCAGCTTTTGACGCAAACATACTATTCTGCCGACTGATGTATGGTTATTGCTTAATACGATATATATTTTCTTGGTTGTATTCTCCTTCATTTGACATCTCCGATTGTTGATATACTGATAGTTTATAATTCGTTAAAATCCACCTTCGCAAGTCCGGTTTCCGTAGGTTTAACATAACCGCTTAACTGTTGTGCATAGTAATTTCTATCTTTTTTTGCAGTTGTCGGAGAAACACGAAATCCGCAAGCGTGTACTTTATAACCCGCAATAGATACACCGGCAGGTAAAAATTCGATTATTTTTTTATCTAATATTTTGATTATATTTTCAGTTTCCTTATCGGCATCATGCAAAACAAGATGAGCCGCAAGCAGATATACGCCGTCTTTTATACCCATGCAGTTCACCATTGCATATTTTACATTTGGATCTTTGCAGAGTTCATTTGCTATATCAAAAAGATACAGCGTTTCGTTTCCCGGCAATGTCAATTTGTCGGACAACCGTCCGTAACAGTATAAAAATCCGTTTTCGTCAATTTCAAACAGATCACCTGTTCGCAGCCAGCCGTTCCTAAACGCTTTTTCAGTCAGTTCAGGCTTTTCAAAATAACCTTTCATTGCTGTATTGGATTTTATGCACAATTCACCTCGTTGGTTATATCCAAGCTCATTGCCGTACTCATCAAAAATTCCTACAGTTATACCCGGATAGGGGACTCCCACGTCAACAACATCTTTTTCAAAATTAATATCATTAAAGGCGTTCGCCTTGTCGACAGAGATTACCGAGAATTCTTCTGACAGACCATATCCGTGAAACATCGGATATTCTGAACCGCATTGTTTCATCAATTTATTTATCCACGCCAAATCCTCCGGATTTACTCCTTCTCCGCCTATAATTGCCATGTCAAAAAAACTAAGATTTGGTGTATTCCCACTTTTTATTGTTTTTTCTGTTTCTTTAAAAAACTTTGTCCATAATGCACCCGTAATTATGACAACATTGGGTTTATATTTGATTACTTGATTAAAGAATACATCTTCATTCATTCGCGGTTCTATTATCATAGTCATATTAAAGTACAACGGGTAAAGGTAAAGACAGCATAAAGCGGTCGATGCGGTAGGCGGCAGATTTGTCAAGGTCGTCCGTCCCGGATAATAGCGATTTTCCGCAGCTTCGGCAATCAGACACTGAGCGATGGCGGCTTCATTTGTCGTCATAATGCCTTTTACAACTCCGTCTATTGTGGTGCCGCTGGAAGATGTAATAAACGCCGCGCGGTTTGGCTTGAATTGTGCTCTTAAATTTCCCGAATAATCCGAAAATCTTTTTATCGCTTTATCTGCAAATATGTATTTTGAAGTTCTTGGAAAATGCGGCGACGATTTTTTGCCTGCTAAAGAAACAAGCTGTTTCTGAGGGAAACTCATAGAGTGCGACGGTGAAACTATAAATATTTTTTCAAATCTGTCGCCCTCGAATACAGGTTTGACGTTTTTCCACATACCGTCAAACACAACGGCAAAACGGGACTTTGCCGTTTCGTCCTTCAATGCTTCTTTGGATATGGCAAGTTTAAGGCAATACGAAACCGCGCCAATCATGTTAAGAGCTAACAAAATATATGCAATTTCCGGAAACCATGGGCTGTAAACGCATACTACCTCGTCCTCGTGAACGCCTATTTGTTTAAATACTTTAGCCCATGTATAAACCTGTTTGATAAATTTCGAGCGTGAAATTTTACGTCCAAAATATTCAATCGCCGGAACAGCATCACCCTGTTCTTTCAATTTACTCTCAATAACATCCCAAACAGTTTTATTAAGAGGGATATTTTTTGCCATAACCTCTGCTCCTGATTTGTAATACTTCAGCCACGGCTTGTCTATCGACGGATAGCCGGTTAAGATTTCGTTTGACATATTGACCCCTCTTTCCAGTCGTACATAATATTAGTTGTAGTATCTTAATTATACATATTATATTGTTATTTGTCAATACTATATATTTGATGTGTGATATATTTTATACATAAGAATTGAGGTGTACAATGTGAAAAATACTGCACAAATCATGCGCGAATTGCGGGAGGATCACGATTTAAAACAGTCGGATATAGCAAAAGTATTGTCTGTATCTCAACAATATTATTCAAAATATGAAACGGGTCAAAATGAGCTGCCTGTCCGCCATTTAATTACGCTTGCAAAATTTTATAACATATCAGCCGACTATTTACTTGGAATTACCGATTTCTCCACTGCTATGCAAAATGCAAATCCGGATACACCTATGAAAAAACTGATTAATGATATTTCGGAGTTAAATGATACGTCAATAGCCGCTGTAAGAGATTATGTAGACCTGCTGCAGCTTCGAGAACAATATGACAAAAATAAAAATTTTTAGAATTATTCCGTAGGAATCCCATATCAACTAAAACAGATACTACTTATGGTTTACTAATAGGGTACACTATAAGTATGATAGGAGTGTTACAAATGCCATTGATGAATGATTTTTCCGTGAAACTAAAAAAGCTGCGGCAAAGCAAAAATTACAGTCAGCAAGCGTTGGCTGACAAGTTGTCGGTTACAAAAAGCCTTATTTCAAGCTACGAGCAGGATCTACGCCTGCCCAGTCTTGATATGCTTATAAAAATTTCAACCGAATTTGGCGTTAGTACAGACTATCTTCTTAATCTTGACAGGCAAAAAACTATTAACGTCGAAAAGCTGACGGATGAACAAATTGCCATTATTTCCAATACCGTAAATGAATTTATAAAATTAAACGAAAAATCTTGACAATTCTCCTTTACTATGTTTAACTGATTATATACAAAGTAGTGAAACAACAAACCGCAATGCTGAGGTATTTATGCAATTATAACTTTACCAATTCCACGGAGGTAAAAACCTTGAATATTTATGATATGCTGAATAAAATAGTTTTGGATGATAAATCTCGTTTGGGTGCATCTTTATTCTCAGACGAAAGCTGTCAAGAGTTAGATAGCACGGCAGATAAAGAAGTATTTGCTTTGATGAAAAATATTTCGTCTATCCGAATGGAAACAACCGATAAGGATGTACGGTTTTATCCGGCAATAATATGTGACGGAATGCGATCCTATTCAGTAGAGGATATAAAGGAAAGTGATTATGCAGTATTAACCTCATTAGATTTTAAGAATTTGCCGTTAAAATTAAAAGCCAGAGTATCTGATATTTTGTGGACACAGAAAAAACATTACGAATATGCTCAAATAGCAGCGGATGCTTATTTGAATTTATTTAATCTGATATTCAGTGATGATAATTGGGTTGAAGCGCGGGATATGATAAACCGGGCAATTTGTATATCTGCACAAACCAAGCAAAACGATTTATACAATAGTTGTTGTAAAACGCTGTATGACATTATAGTTAACTTAAATGGAACCGATACAGGCTTTTTATCTATATCCTTTATTGAAATAATATTGAACCAAAAATACGATAACATTAAAACTATTATAGATATAAATAAAATAATAGATATAACGGATAAAATAATTTTACATAATAAAAATAATCCTAACCAAGTAGAAGATGCATATTCTTTAAAAGCTGCATGCTTTAACGAACAGAAAGATAACGTTTCAGCCACTCAGACAAATATTGATATGGCGGAATACTTTGTTGATTATGCAGAAAACTTACTAAAAAATGGGAAGAACGACTTGTTTCTGGCAGAAAAATTTTTCACAAAGGCGATCCTGTTGTACAGAAATAACGGAGAGTCACACAAAGCAGAAAAAACACATCGCAGATTATTAGATATTCAGAAAGATAAGCTAAAGGCAATGCATACGCATACCACATCTTTTGATGCGAGTAAGATAATAGCAAATATTTCTCAAAATATGGATGATCTGTCATTTGAGGAATGTATTATCAGATTGACGCAGATAGTATCGTTTTGTAAAAAGGATGATTTTAAAAAGAAAGTTTTGAAGGATTTAAAATCTCATATATTCACAAATCTATGCTCCAGAAGTTTTATCAACTCTTCGGGACAAACAATCTTTGAATTGCCTCCGCTGGACATATCAGATCCGGAAAAAGATGAAACAATATTGGATATGCATATAAATCGTAAAATGTATGAATATCAAAATATAACAGGCGACATTTGTCTTGATTTTGCCCTGTCGTATATAAGGGAACATTTTGATGTAAACAACCAAAGCCTAGAATTTATTGTACATGACAATTTTATTGTGCCTCACGATAGAGAAAATATATTTATTTCGGCAATTCGCATGGCGCTGAATGGCAATTACTATGAAGCATTACATATTTTAGCTCCGCAGACCGAAAATATTTTCAGAAATATTGCCAATGGAGTCGGAGGACTTACGTCTACTTTGGAATCAGACGGAACTTCCAAAGAAAAGGTGCTTTCCTCTATTTTTGATTTGCCTGAATTACTGGAATGCTATGATAATGATATTTTATTTTTCTTTAAGGGAATGCTTAATGAACAAGCCGGCGCAAATATAAGAAACAGAATAGCGCACGGTCTTATTGACCCGCAAGACGCCAATAGCGGTGCGAGCATATATTTTATTTGTGCTGTTATAAAACTATTGGTTTTCTCTTCAAGAAAATGCCATGAAATACTTGCCGGTAATCCTACACTTAAATCATATATATATCCGGAAGCGGGTATTGTTGACTTGTAGTTTTGAGAAATATATCAGCTATTGTCAAAGGTTTGATAAAGAAATAAGGGAGGCACAATGCCTCCCATTTACAGTTTCAATAGCTTCAAATAAATACCTCTGATTAGCCTTAAAATTTCCGCCTGCTTGTACTTGATGTCCGATATGTCTGAAACATAAATGCCCTCACTCTCGTTCAGCAGCTTCGCAATCTGGTTTATGTTGTTGCCGTTATAGTGAAGCAGACGCAGTATTTCTTTCATTTCCGGTATATCAAGCTTTACGATTAAGCCGTCGATTGCCATTTTACGCATATATGCGCTCATATTGATACATCCGCACACTGCTTCATCTTTTGCTGTATAAGGTCATATTCTTCCTGTGAAACTCTAAGATGTATTTGTTGTTCTCTCATAATCCTTTTCTCCTTCCTTGAGTGTGAATAAAATGAATACAAAAAGAGATGTCATTACTTCCATAACAACATCTCTATTGTACAAATTATTATCGGCTCTGAAAATTCAAAAGTGGTAAAAAAGTGGTAAATTCCTGTTTCACTTTCTTAAAATTCGCACCATTATGCCATTTATTCCCCCAACGGCTTCATCGTCGGGATTACCTTTGTGAATGCGTCACAACTCTTCGTGATATGTCGTTATTGTATTTTTGTTCAAATTCAATAATTCATATCTATTCGTAACTACTCACAGTTCCCGCACATTTGATGTCAATTTGATGTCTTTTGAGAATTTTTGCTGTCAAGCGAAGAACCTATTAAGTCCTTCTTAAAATATATCCATTTTTGCTGCCAACCGTTCAAAGGTCTCATGTTTTTTGTCCTCGGTTGCCTCGGCGTAAATATCCATGGTTGTCTGAATATCCTTGTGTCCCATAATGGACTGGATAATCTTTAGATTTGTTTCGTTCTCACACAATCGGGTACAAAAAGTATGTCTTAGATGATGAGCCGAAAAATCCGGCAACAGCAATGGTTCTCTGTGTTCTCTTTTCGCTTCTATTTCCTCAGCTGCGTTGTAATCCGATACAATTCTCTTGATTGCCCGATTAACAGATTGCGGATTCGGAACATTACCGTAACGGTTTTTGAATACAAATCCTGTCATTCCATCTATTACGGTTTCGTTTGCTCCGGTTTCTTTCTGCTCATTCTTAATCATTTCAAATGCGTCTCTGACTGAATCCAACATAGGAATTGTACGAACGTCTGTCTCTGTTTTTACCTCAGAAATATGTAATACTGACGTGCGCTTTTCTCCAACCGGATAATAAACAACGCTATGGTTAATACTGATTACACCTTTTTCAAAATCCAAATCCTTCCACCGCAAACCCAACGCTTCGCCGATACGACAGCCTGTACCAAGAAGAACGGTAAACAGCGGACACCAATGAAAATATATTGGATGATTCGCGATATAATTCATGAATGCACGTTGTTGGTCAATCGTTAAAGCGTGACGCACACCGGTTTTTTGATTTGTTGTTTTTTTGATTTCTGCCATAATGCCGTCCGTCGGATTTTTTCGGATAATCTCATCACGAACAGCAAGCTGAAATGTCGGATGCAGAAGCGTATGTACTGTTTCCAATGTGTTAATCTGCACTTTCTCCGTCAAATACAGATAAAATTGAAAAACATCGGAATATTTGATTTCCGCGATTTTTCGCTGACCGAATGTGTCTCGAACAAATCTGTCATACATATACAAATAATTGCTCTTGGTAGTTTGTCTCAGATTTATTTTGAGACTCATGTATCGGTCAAATACAAAATTTACAGTTGCTTTGCCCGCAATGTAAATATCCAACCCGTCCAGCTGATCCTTCATCAATCGCTTTTCTTTCTCTCTGAGCGTCGCGAGATCCCTTGCATAGATATATTTTCTACGCCCCAGCGGATCCTTATAAGAATACGCATACCGATTGTCTGAGCTTCTCTGCATCTCTCCTTTAAGCAGGGCTCTGCCCCGCGAATCTTTTCTTGTCTTAGCCATTTTAATTCCTCCTTCTAAAACAGAAGAAAGACTTAACACTTTTCGGATTTAACTAATATTTCCTACAAGCTTTCCAAGACAACCTTTGTCACAGTCATGTTATTTGTTGAGACATTGCTTTTTCTGCCTCACATAAATTTATTGTACATTCCCTATGACAAAAAGTCAAGTGCTTGTTAAGTCTTTCTGTTCAAATTTTGTTGTGATAAATATCCCGCAAATGTTCTATGTATGCGGCTTCCTGTTAAAAGAAAGCCACTCAAAATCAAAACTCACGAAATGTTTCAAGGTATTTTTCAAAGATTTCGCAGTTAACCAAAGCAACCTTATCTATTTTATAAACTGCCTTAGCCTCTTTTGCCAATTCCTGAAACTTTGTCAGTCCTAAACTGTAACGCTCTGCGCCTTCAGGATAACGGACGAACTTTTTCGCTGCACATTTCGTTTTTTCAACATCTTTGCGGACGTATCCCATACATTCTCACCTCCCATTCTCTTGAAAAATAATATTTTCAGATTTTTTGCAGTCAATGAGAAGGTCAGGCGGGATACACCCGAGCAAATCCATTACCGCAGCATAATCTCGTTCAAGCTGTGCGATTTGCAGCTTTTTCAAAAGACTTTCCTTGGATTTATCAGTAAGCGCTTTGTTTTTCTTTGTGAGCTCCGCATTTTCGTTTTCCAACTCCTTAAATGCTGTACGGTACCGTTTTAGCTCTGTATTCATTTTCTCTACGGTGGGCAGAAATTTATTGAGAAGTCCGGCAATTTCATCAAGCCGCGCCTTTTTATTCAGCGGATTTATACCGATGATAAGCATTTCAAGTTTTTCTCGCTGCTTGTTAAGGTGCGCCATTTCCTTGAATATCCTCGGCGGAATATGCTCCCGCCCAGTTTTTGACGCGCTCTCGCCGCGCTCCAGCGCCGGATATTTCTTAACCATATGCTTCCAAAACTCATCCTGCCACCACGTCAACTTTTTCTTATTGCCGACAATATCCTTTGCCGAAAGCCTGCCGTCCTCCGTAATCGGTATAAAACAAAGGTGCATATGCGGCGTTTTCTCGTCCATATGCACCACTGCGGAGATTATTGTGTTTTCATTCTGATGAGCCTTAATGAAACCGAGCGCATAGCTGAAATATTCCTTTATCTCTGCTCGCTTCTTCCCTTTGAAAAATTCGGGACTTGCCGTGATAAGAGCTTCTACTACCCTAACGCTGTCTGAGCGTGTCCGGCATCCTGCTTCGGCAATCTGCCGTTCTGCTTCCGCCCGATATTTCCGCTTCGGTTTTAACAAATGTAAATTGTATTTGCTCCTACTTGTATCCACATCGGGATTGCTCGCGTATTTCTCTTTTGTTCGCTCATTATGAACCTCTATATGACCAATTTCCGGTCCCTTGTATTTTGCAAACCTTAAAATTCCATATTGTGCTTGCATGTTTGTTTCCCTCCCGTAAAAAAATTCTGACACCGACCTTAAAGTACGCGCAAATTGTGTACTTAATCTAATATAATTGCTGCTTTGACTTTTCCCTCCCTTAGTTTTGTTCGACAATTTCTTCGTCGCTATACTATACGGGGAAAATCATGATAGACGTAAAAATCAGGCGTTTTTTCAAGGGAACAAAAAAAGTCACCCCGCATTCTTGCAAAAATGCAAGACAAAATGAATACAAAAATTTGCTTGACATATTTATGAGAAATGTGCTACAATAAATCTACAATCAAATAGCGCAATGATATATATAATAAATGTAACATGCAAGCGGAGAGAATTTAGGCAAGCCTAAAGGAGACTACCAAGCGTCAT
The DNA here is from genome assembly GCA_947624485.1 of uncultured Clostridia bacterium. GTDB lineage: Bacteria > Bacillota > Clostridia > UBA1381 > UBA1381 > Hominilimicola. The sequence goes on along the minus strand of CANQKM010000003.1, from coordinate 7,494 downwards.
ACATAGTAAAGAATGATAGTGATGTTCTATCTTTCTTTAGTGTGTATGGCGTTTTTATTTGCCGAAAAACTGAAAGGACTGATGAAAGTGAAACAAAAATATTTACCGGGAATGGTTAGGGAGCGAATACAGGATTTAATGAAGAAATTAAACCTCACCCAATCAGAGCTTGCAAAACGTATTGATATTGCGGAAAGCACATTGAGCCGCTTTATAAGCGGCAGAACAGACAAGCTCGGAAACGAAAGTATCATGCGGATTGCGGAAATATTCAATGTATCTACCGATTTTCTGCTCGGAATTACTGATGAGCCCGACCGTAAAAACTACGACGTTTCGGAGCTTAGCTTATCTGTTGAAGCTGCGAGAAATCTTTATACGGGCAGAGTCAACGCCGACGTTGTAAACCGTCTTTTGACAGACCCGCATTTTGCCGAAGCTACATACTTAATTTCGCGTTATATGAATGAAGAACTGGCAGCCGGATTTGCGGTGCAAAACCAATTATACGATTCCGTGGCTTTACTTATGAATGGCAATAAACAAGCTGTCTACGACATATCTGCATTGAAAACTCCTCTTTATCAAGCCGATTTGTCGGCGATACAGCGGCAACTTATGGCAGCGGTAAAAGAAATAAGAAAGGACGCAGGCTCAGAGATTGAACAGGCACAAAAAATACAAAAAAACACTTTTGACAAAATGTTATCGGAGCTTACCAAAGGGCAGGATATTCAAAAATGCAAAATAACGCCTGAGGACATTGCCGATAAAGTCGCGGAATCCGTTTCGGGCATGAACGGCGTAACCGAAGAAATACAGGGGCAAATAAAACAATTTTTCTTGTCAATCACGGGTGGTGCGGCAAATGAAAATGTGTAATCTGACCAACGAGCAACTATGCCGTCTTGCAAAAAACGGAGATGCCGCGGCAAAAGATATGCTGATTGGAAATAATATCGGATTTATTAAGACTGTTGCAAAGGAAGCATTTTCAAAATTCGGGAACATGTCAGGAATAGAATTTGACGATTTTGTTCAGGAAGGCATGATTGCTTTTTGGAAATGTATCGAAAGATATGACGAACGGATCGGCGTAAATTTTCTCACTTACGCAAAGCCCGCAATCAAAAATGCAATGACGGACTTGGTGCGAAAAAATCTGTCTTCTACTTGTTTTGAGGTTGAGAGCTTGGACAAATGTATTGAAACCGGCGAACAGCGGTTATGGGAAGTTTTAGCATCCGAGCTTTATTCCAAAACGCCGGAACAAATAACTTTGCGAGCAGAACAGCTGCAAGAATTGTATGCGGCACTACGTGAGCTTGGCGACAGAGAACGTACATATTTGCTTTATCGGTTCGGCTTTGAGGACGATAAGGAACACTCAATCGCCGATACGGCATTTTATTTTTCTCTCAGCGTGAGCAGAGCGAAATCTGTTGAAAAAGAGGCGCTTCAAAAAATGCGGGAGCTGATGTTTTTGTAAAGTGCTTTCTCCTGCGGAGGGCTGTATATACCTTTTGTAACCCGCGGTATTGTAAGATTTTCACTGCGGCTCAAAATCATACAATCCCGCTTTGCCCGCACAAAAAATGCCCGTGCCGCAAAAGGTGTGCGGCTCTGGCATTTTTCGCGCTGCCGTCATCTAAAAGTGCTTGAGAACACTCGCCTCAATCCCTTTTCGCCGCCTGCGGTTACAAAAGGTATAACACACTAGACTTTCCCGACGGAAAATCGTGTGCCAAAAGGGAGGCTGTTCGCCCCTATTGGATGACCCCGAACCAAAGAGGACGGTATCCTCTTTGGAATCACCCCGTATTTTTTCACAATTACTGTTGTCGAACTTGTATATACAAATGCTCAAAAATACGAAAAATTACAATCTGCCGATTTTGAGAAAACGCAAAAATCGGTAGGTTGTAAGCATACGGTAAAATCGCCCGCGCGAAACGCAAAAAATGCTATAACGGTGAAATTACTCTCGAACAGTCCCAAGTCTGGATTGATGATTTTAGATAATCGAATATATGACAAAAGCAGCAGACCTTCGGGCTGCTACTTTTAGGTTTATTCATAAAATACGGCTATAGGATGAATCACACATATATTTTCTTCTTTTGTTGGGAGTATTGCACGTAATGCTTCGTTCACTGTAAATTGAAGGGTCGCAAATATGTTTTTATCATCGCACGGATTAGTATCCGTTCCGATAATATTCGTCACCATTCCAACGCAGGTTATTTCACCTCCGTATTTAAATCCCAAGTTTGATGGATTAATTCTAAAATATTTATCGTCTAAGGGGATAAGGTATCCATCGGATGAAATGAGCATTCGTGAATACGGCAATAATTGTTTGAATGCCGTTATCATTTCATGGATATCATCATACTGTTTGTTGCTTGCATCAACCAACTTTTTTATTTCTCCTTTTACTTTGGAGCTTACTGTTCTAAGCTGTTCTCTGTTCATCCCTTCTGTTGCAGCACTAGCTTCAGTTTCGATTTTTTCCCTAGATGTTTTTTTGAAGAAATCAATAAGTCCATTTTTATCAAACAACTTATCTAAATATTCAATGTCAACAAAGTCAAAAACTCTTGTTAATTCCACATAATCCCCATATTCATCAGAATTATCTTCGCCCATTTTAAATTTTTTAGGAGAAATGTTTGAATACGCTATATCAAATGCCGCGTCGTGTAACGTTTTCGATATTATTTCTTTTGAAACAAAAGTTGATGTATCATTTTCTATCGCCTCTAATTTTCCTGACAAATCTACTTCAGCTTTGGCGAGGTTGAAAATAGATCCCCCTATTGTTCCATCAGCTTGAACGCTTGAAGTAATTGCGTCTGACTCTGCTTTGGATTTTTCTTGCTCGTTTGATAATGTTTGTACAAGACCATTGTTAGACTGTGCAATAATCGAATTAACGATATCAATATCAAGATATAAAAACTGTTTCAATTTAATTACCTCCTTTTAACAGAATTGGTTTTGCTTGAATATAATTTATAAATTTGTTTATTAATCTTGAGCCATTGAATCAATTATCAATCGTTCAATTAAATTTTGAATTTCTTTAATCTTATCCCTTTTTTTATCAAAAAGTTGGTTCGCTTGTTTTATTAAATCTGTAACTTCCGCAATAATATCATCATCAAGAATAGGAATAACAAATTCGTTTAATCGTTTCGCAAGCGTCGGGATTGTTGATTGAATGACTGTACATTTATCACTTTAATATGAATTTATCTCTTCTATCATAAGCATCGCATATAAATACTCAGGTGTTATTTCCGTTGTATTTAATTTAATGATATTTATATGACTTTGGACAATTATAGGATTATCTTGCGAGATCATTGTTGTCATACCAATCTTTCCATCATTAGAAAATAAAATATTACCAACCTCTACATTTTGATGTAAATCTTTATATGTCTCAAAATCAACAAAGTTATCAGGACAAATATCATATTGATAATTATATATATCGGATGTCCTTATAAAAGGAACATCAGTAGGTTTTTTATCCAAATAACTATTATATGAATCACTACCAACCTCATCTCCGGATTTATATTTTATCAATTTGGATAAGGGTTTGCACTTAAAATTACTCTGTAAGTATTCAATAGTAGAAACATATTTAGGAAAATAATATTTAGGTGTCCATAATCCATTTTCAATAGCTTTATAATCGACTTCGTAAGAGAAGGTATTTATGGGTGAAAAAACATCTAAACCTAATCGTTTTCTAATTGTGTTCTTGGCATAAATAATACTTTCCCAGGCATCATTTCCAAATTCTATAGCCTCCAAATAATGTTTTCTTACTTTTTTCTGTATTGAATCTTTAGCTTTTATAATCTTGATCTTTTTTATTTTTGGATAAGTTAGAATCCTTTGAATGTTACCAGTAAATAAACAATCAATTTGCTTCCTCACAAAAGAAGAATTTAAAAAAGCTGCAAGATAATACGGATCGATTGCTGCATCATTTATTTTCATTCTAACAAGATTTTGATTTATATTGGCTTCTCCAAAGTCCTCAGGAACTATCGTTGCAGAGCCTAAGTGTCCGATAGTTGTAAACAATATATCATTACTTCTAAGCGCAGAACGTTGCAAAAGCGAGTGTTTATATTCTGTTATGTAAAAACCATCAGTAAGACTAATATCAAAATCTTTTACGCTTGAATTTTTTATAAAACGTACGCCATCATCAACAAATGTTTGTCCAGTGTGTTCTCCATCTGTTATTTCTAAAAGTAGTTCTTTTTCCCCTAAATCAACAAGCTGAATGTTCTTGTTTTTAGAAAAGCGATCTATGGTATCCTGAAGGAAAAAATATCTTGCATCAAATCGGTTAGCATCTTGTAGTTCATTAAAGCTTATGTTTTTAATATTCAATGCCATTTTTCGCCCTCCACTCATTATAATTTTCAGCTACTAAAGAAATATCATCTTCTCCGCATATATTTCCTCGTCTATCATGTCCACAAGTATCACATACTGCCATAAATATTTTATAATCATTTTCAGGTTTTCCATTCTTTTTATGTTTTTGAACTAAAATTATTGTAGTCTTAGTGCTTGTGTGAGGCATAAATGTTTCTTTTGGAACATCAATAATGGCTAATATTCTTGAGTTTTCCGATATGTATTTTCTTAAATAGCCTAATTGATCATTACCATATATTCCATCTGGAAGAACTAGTGCCATTCTGCCACCAGGCTGTAATAATTGCATACATCTCTCAACAAATAGGTACTGCGGGGCGTCACTCTCCTTTAATTTTCCCTTTTTCCATTCTCTTTTTTTACTATCATATTTCCATTTATAGGCCAATTCAAACTGTGAAAGAATGTTATTTCCAACAACTTTTATTTTACTGCCATATGGCGGATTTGTCATTACAACATCAAATGTTCCTAGCTGTATCTTTTCTTGTGTTTTTGATTGCCATGCACTAGGTTTTTCTAAACTATTTTCACAAAATACCCCCGCTCTTCCATCGCCTAAAATTGCCATTTGTGCTTTACACACCTTGCTTAAGAAATAATCTTTGTCTATTCCTCTAAATTTTTCAATGGCAATTTTTTGTTTCTCTACTTCTATTTCACTTTCTGGCCAATTTAAAGAAGCATACTCTATATCCATTTTTCTCCAAACATTTCTGAGAGCCTCAACCAAAAATCCACCACTTCCACAACAAGGATCTATAATTTTATCCGAGATTTTTATATCAAGCATATCGACAATCATTTTTACAATATTCCTAGGAGTAAAGAACTGCCCCTGACCACCTTTAAGTGCGTGATCTATAAATACTTCAAATGCATCACCGACTGCATCTCTATCTGCGTCTTTAAGGCAATATTTTTGAAGCGAACCAACTATATATACAATGGAGTCAGCATCGAGTTCTTTTGATATTTCATCAGACTTATCCAACACATCTTGATATTTGTTTTTTACTTTATTGAAAAGCGTAACAATTCTATCTTTTACTGCGTTTTTATCTTCATTTATTCCCGCTCTGAACGTAACCATATCTTCTGGTTTTGTAAATCTCTCATCATATATTTTGCAAAATATAATATTTATTAATTGTTGAGCAAGCACTTCATCTCTAGTAGCTCCGACAACATTTCCAGCAAGATAATTTCGCATTGTTTTGAAGGTTGATTTTAGATTAGTTGGTTTAATAAGATCTCTTCTCTTATATAAACCTATATCTTCTACTCTTTGTCCGTAACGTGGAATATCTGGTATTTCATCAAAAAACACTTTACCGTCCTTTTCATATTTTCTTAGGTTCAGACGTTCCTCTCCATTAAACCATACTCCTAATTCTGCTCTAGAAAATCTCATATAGTCTTCTAATTGAGTTCGTCCATCTTTTCTATTTTTCTTTTTGCACTCAACAATTATATATACTTCATCATCATGTTTAGCCGAAGTCTTAAATACCGCTATGTCAACTGGATATTCTTTTTTCATATCTGAAGGTCTTGCTTTAACGCAATATTGTGGTCTGGTTGTAATAATATCCTTTGGGTAACTATAATCCTCTACCAGAATTTTAGAAAAAACTTGGGTTGCCTCTCTTTCTTCTGGTCCATCCGGTACTTCTTGTCCTGAAATATAATCTATTAAATATCCTTCTTTCATTATCATACACTCCTTATTTATTTCTCAATAATATTAGAAAATTTAACCAAACTCACATTGCCCATATCATTTGCTCTATCAATACAACCTTTTGTAAAGCCTGATTTTGAGAACAGGTAATAATGTTTTGTCGTATAATTAAATAGTTCGCTTCGCTTTACAAGAGTGTCCAAAACACCAATATCAACTTTTCCATTTGTCCATTTACATTCTGCAAACAGAGCCGTATTTTTATCCTGTTCGCCCATAATATCAATCTCGGCTTGGGCTTTTTCTTGAGGATCATTGCCCCACCAACGGCCGAGAGATTTGAACTCTACCGGGCAGTTTCCGGAAAGAAGCTGTTTCCAAAGATACTGCTTACAGATTTCTTCAAAAACCTTACCCATATAATCAGAAAGCTGAGGTTCAATTTTTTTGTAAACCAAATCCGCAGCACCGCGTACAATGAGCGAATTATTGTCAAGCACAAACCGATACCAAAATCGGAACATATTGTCCTCAATGGAATAGATTGATTTTCTGGAAGCCTTTTCTCCGTAAGGTGTTTCTTTTTGCACAATCCCAAGATTTATAAGGTTCTTAAGGTATCTCGTGCATACATTTGTATCTTCGCCTACCTTGCTTGAAATCTCAGACATTCTTGATGAACCCGTTGCGATAGCCGTAATAATTGCCGTATAAGTAGCAGGCTCACGAACTTCCTGTTTTAACAGATTGGTCGGCTCTTCATAAAGAAAAGATGTAGGGTTAAGATATGTGTTTTTGATATTGTCTTTCACGCTCAATTTGCTGCTCATTTGTAAAAGGTATTGTGGCGTGCCGCCGGCAATACCATAAATCAGCGCATTATCCTCGTCTGACATACCTTGAAGGCACTTACAGGTTTCTTCAAAATCAAAGGGTAAAAGCTTAATTTGAGCCGTTCTTCTACCATAGAGAGGCGCTTTATACGCAAGCACATGGTCTTCCATATATGACATGGAAGAACCGCAGAGAATAAGCATCAATTTCGATGTATCCTTGTATTTGTCTATCAAAAGCTGCAATGTGGATGCAAGACTTTTTGATGAACGCGCCACATAAGGGTATTCGTCAATAGCAAGTATGATTTTTTCTTTTTCGGCAAGCTTAAACACATATTCAATTGCGGCTTGGAAGGAAAGAAAAGAGCTTTCTGTTTCAAAACCGCTTGCAAACTCCATAATGCTTTTTGAAAAGTTTTCAAGATTCTGCTTTGCGTTACTTTCAACGCCCATAAAATATATGGCTCTTTTATCCCCAATAAACTGATTTATAAGCGCAGTTTT
>CANQKM010000002.1 GCA_947624485.1 uncultured Clostridia bacterium | reverse complement strand
TTGGTTCCGTACTTACGTTTCGTAAATACCAACACTGTTCATCTTTCAATGTACATGCTCCGCTCTCGCGACAGCTTATTTAGTATACCACAAAGAAATTTGCTTGTCAAGCGATTTTTATGCAAAAAAATCGAAAAAAATAATTTATGTTAAAATGCTTGACATACGGCATATTTTACCGTCGCTTTTTAGGCAAATAAAACAAGCGTCCGACCTGCACCGCTGCCGAATCGGGCGCTTATGTTCTTATTTATGCGTTTTTGTTCTCCGCCTGCTTGTCTACCTCTTTGAATACCTGCTTCAAAAGCTCCTCGCTCAAAATGAAATTTTCGGTGAACGGGTTTATCACTATCGCCTGAACGGGATTCTTCTTATTATATACAATTCCCACGCACTGCTCGAAGTTGAACTGCAGCACGACGCCCGACGGTGATTTCTGCTTCATCGCGTCATTATCCGTGAATATCGGCAGATAAGTTTTCTTATCCTGCGACGTCAGCAGCGCGGGATTTAATACGGCGCCCTTTTTCAGCACTTGTCTGCCGTTTTTGTTTTCAAACGGGTTTTTCATATTCGACATCGACGGCAGCAAAAATTTTCTGCCCGCTAAAAGCTGTATCACGTCCACAAGCGTTTCCTGTGTTTTGGCTTCCTTGAATTTTCTTATCTTAGCCTTGAACACCTCGTTTTCAAAATCAGCCGCGTCAACCGTGTTTTCCTTCGGCGCGTCCTCGGCTTCATCGGTTTTTGCCTCACCGCTCATCAGCTCGTCGTAAGCCTTTGAAAGCTCGTCGCGCATTTCACTGTCGAGGCGTTCCGTTTCGTGTGTCGTTTCTTCCTTTTTCTTCTTTCCGAATAATCCCATTTCCATTCTCCTTTAATATTTATAATACGCTTAGCTTTACCGTTGCCGCACGATTTATTTATAACCTAAATATTTCTTATTCTTGAAATACTCGTTCGTTTCCTTCGCAATAACTCCGCTCAAGGCAAGAAGCGCGATTATATTCGGTATTGCCATGAGACCGTTGAATATGTCGGCTAAGTGCCATACAGCCGCCACGGTGAAATACGGGCCTATAAACACGGCGAACACGTATATCCAGCGGTACACAAGAAGCGCAGTCTTGCTCCCTGTCAGATATTCAAGGCAGCGCGAGCTGTAATAGTTCCAGCCGAGAATCGTCGTGAATGCGAAAAACGTAAGGCACAGCATCAGTACAAACGGCGGTACCGCTTCGGGCAGGAATGACAGACCGCTCCTGAACGCGTCCATAGTCACTTCAACGCCGACAAGTCCCTCCTTCGCCCACGAGCCTGCGATAACAATGGAAAGTCCTGTCATTGTGCAGATCACTATTGTGTCGATAAACGTACCCGTCATTGTCACAAGTCCCTGACGCACCGTGTCGTTCGTCTTTGCCGCGGCAGCCGCTATAGGCGCGCTTCCGAGACCTGCCTCGTTTGAGAATATGCCTCTCGCCACGCCGTTCTGCACAGCCGCGAACATCGCGCCGAGAACGCCGCCCGCAACCGCGCGTATTCCCTGTATGCCGTCGCCGAAGCCGAACGCGCCGCGCAGCACCTCCATAACCGCGCCGGGGATGCTTCTTACATTAAATATCATAAGCGCCAGCGCGAATACGGCGTACATTACCGCCATAAACGGCACGACAAATTCCGACACCTTCGATATTCTCTTAATGCCGCCTATTATAACGAGAGCGGTGAAGATTGTCACGGCAAGTCCGACTATGACGACCGCCCACGAGTAGCTCATGCCTCCGAGCGAAAACGCGATATGCGAAGCATTCGGATCAAAAAAGTTCTGAACGGCTGTCGTTATACCGCTTATCTGCGTGATCGTGCCTATTCCCATAGCGCCGGCGCACAAGCCGAAAAACGCGAACAGCTTCGCGAGCCATTTCCATTTCGCGCCCATGCCCTTTTCAATATAGTAGAAGGGGCCGCCGAGCACGTGTCCGTTTTCGTCTATACTTCTGTATTTTATCGCGAGAAAGCCCTCGCTGTACTTTGTCGCCATACCGAAAAACGCGGCAACGATCATCCAGAACAGTGCGCCCGGCCCGCCCGCGCATATAGCGGTCGCGACGCCGACGATGTTGCCCGTGCCGATTGTCGCGCTCAGAGCCGTGCAGAGCGCGCCGAACGACGACACTTCGCCCTCGCCGCCCTTCTCGTTCTTTACCATGAATTTGAGCGCCGTGCCGAGGTGTCTCATCTGCAGCGCGCGGATGCGTATTGTGAGATAAATACCGGTGCATATAATAAGAAGTATCAGCGGTATGCCCCACACAAAATCATTTATGCTTATAAGAATCTTATTAAGCGATTCCATATATGTCCTCCGTATCTAAAATTCAAAAAGCCGCGGCGCGTATGCGCCGCGGTCTCCGTTGACCATATTTTAAGCCTCGCGGTGCTTCTCGAAACATTCGCTGCAGTACACCGGCTTGTCGTTCTTCGGCTCGAACGGAACGGTGTCCACCTTACCGCAGTCCGCGCATACTATCTCAAACATGCGGCGGTTGCGGCGCAGGCTTTCCTTTCTTGCCCTGCGGCAGTCGGCACAGCGCTGCGGCTCATTTTCAAAGCCCTTTTCGGCGTAAAATTCCTGTTCACCCGCGGTAAATACAAATTCCTTACCGCAATCCTTACATACTAATGTCTTGTCCTCGTACATCGGTTTACCTCACTTTGTATATTTTGTTTGTTCAAGGCTGCCGCCGCTCATGAGAGCAGTTTCAAGCTTTTTCTTTATGCGCTGCACGGCGTTGTCCACCGCCTTCGTGTCCTTGCCGAGCCTTTCGGCAATTTCACCGTAGGTCATACCCTCAAGATGCAAAACAAGCACCTGCGCTTCAAGCTTTGACAGAACCTTGTTTATCGTATACTCCATACCGTCCACGTTCTCACGGTCAATCAAAATGGCTTCGGGATTTTGAAGCTCACCCGACGCTATAACGTCCATCAGCGTTTTGTCGCCGTCGTCGTCATAGCCGCCGCTGTCAAGTGACACATACGAGTTGAGCGGAAGGTGCTTTTTCCTCGACGCCGCCTTGACGGCTGTGAGAATATGACGCGTGACGCACACACCGGCGAAAACCTTGAAAAACGGAAATCTGTCCCCGTCAAAATCGGTCACCGCCTTGTAAAGACCTATAAAGCCCTCCTGTATGATGTCCTCGTCGTCAGCGCCCGCAAGGAAGTACGGCTTGGCTTTTGCGCAGACAAGATTTTTATACCTTGACAGTATCGCCTCGAGAGCGTCGTTGTCGCCGTTTTGCGCGCGTTTTACAAGCTCCTCGTCGGATATGTCCGGCATGTTTCTGTCCATCGCTTACACCCCGCCATCTGTCCTTTTCTCGGTATAAGTACACTATTGAAGTATATCATTTTATTTTACGCTTGTCAAGTATTGCTTGCGTCGCCGGCTTCGGGCGCGGTTTCACCCGTTTCGGGAGCGGTTTCCTCCGTTTCGGGAGCGGGAATGCTCGATTTTATTATGACGGTTTTTGTTTCATTGTCCCAGTCGGCGCTGCAGCCGAGCGACTCGCTCACGGCGCGTATCGGCACAAGCGTCTTGTCGTTTATAAGCTGCGCCGGCACGTCGAGAATTTTTTCCTCGCCGTTCACGTAGAACTTATCGCTGTCTATCGTCATGTTGATCGTTGTGCTGTCGGTCGACGCGATAATGGACTTTACGCCGTTTTCGTCAATCCACTGCACGTCCGCGCCGAGCGCCTCAAATATTGTACGCATCGGCACAAGCGTTCTGCCGTCTATTATAATCGGATCCTGAAGCGGGAATTGGAGCGTGTTGCCGTCGACCGTCACCGTTACAATATCGGGCTTTACTTTCAATTCCTCAAGCTTCGAGTTATCCTCGAACATTACAATAGGCTTTTCGGCAAAGCGCACGCCCGTTGCGCGTATATATGTTTTCTCGGTTATGCCAGTCGCATTCAGCTTATATTGACCTTCGGCGGTTTGACCGGTTATTCTCGCGTTTAAGTCGCTCTTGGTCATTTCCATATTCGGGACAACGTCAGCCATAGCCTGCATCGCCGCGTCCGTAATATCCGTGTAGCCGTCGGCGTTCATCGAGGTTGTCACGCCGCCGCCCACGGTCTTGGAATAATACGTCTTGCCGCCTGCCCATACCTTTTCCTCAACGCCGTCCTCGTTATCCTCGCGGTGAATGTCAAACACCTCGCTAAGCTCGTCCGTGTCGGGGTTAAGCTCATATATATTCATGTCGTACGTGTTCGCCGTTTTGCCGTACCTCTCTATACCGACGTACCTTTTGAGGCCCTCCGGCACGGTGAACACATTCGCGTACGAGTCGCCGTAATTCGCGATAAGCTCGTGGTTTGCCGAACCAAGGAAAACGACGCCCTTTTCCTCGACCTGATAAAAGGACACTCCCTCTGTGTCAACGGTTATAAGCTCGTTGTCGTAGTCCGCGTCGATGTCGTCGTAAAACGCCGATATAAGACCAGAGAAATAGTTGTTTACATTGGCGTAGTCAATTTCGTGTCCCGCGAACGACGCGGCAAAGTCGCAGTAGCCGAGCTGCGGCCCGAGTATCGTTGATATGAATTTGTTGTACGCGTATATGTTGTCCTTTGCGTACGCCGCCGTACCGAGAAGCATTGTGCCGGCGATTGCCGCGCTTACAGCCTTTTTCATTTTCATTTTACCTGTCCCCTTTTTTATATAAGTCCCGACTTTAAGTCGTTTAATTTCGCTTTCAGATTTTCCGTTCTTTCGTCCCCGTTTGTGCCGGACGCTATGGCGTTTACTATAGCGCTTCCGACTATCACGCCGTCAAAATACCGGCACATATCCTTTACCTGCGCACCGTTTGAAATGCCGAAGCCGACGCACGCGGGTATGTCGGAATATTTTTTTATTGTCCCCACAAATTCCCCGAAGTTTGTGCCGAACTCCGTTTTCTCGCCCGTTACGCCGAGCGACGAAACGCAGTAAAGAAATCCCTTTGAGTTCTGCGCTATGTCCTTCACTCTCTCGTGCGAGATCGGGGACACTAAACTTATCTGATACACGCCGTACTTTTCCGTGTATTCGCTTATCTCGTCGCTTTCCTCGTACGGCAGGTCGGGTATTATAATCCCGTCCACTCCGACTGCGGCGCAGCGCTTGAAAAATTCCTCCGCGCCGTACTGCACTATCACGTTATAATACAGCAGGAACACGAGCGGTATCTCCACCTTACCGCGTATTTTTTCCACAAGCTCGAATACCTTGAAAATGTCGCAGCCTCCTGCTATTGCGCGCTCGTCGGCTCGCTGTATCGTAGGTCCGTCCGCCGACGGATCGGAAAACGGCACGCCCAGTTCCACAAGGTCAACGCCCTCCGACTGCATTGTGAATATCGCTTTTTCGCTCGTCTCAATGTTGGGATCGCCGACCGTCAGAAATGTTATGAGCGCCTTTTTGTTTTCCTCTTTCAGTCTCTTAAATCTCTCGTCTATTCTGTTCATTACACAACTTCCTTACTGTTTCCGTAAATTCCTTTATTTTTGTCTCGTCCTTAACTCCGTCCGTTTCAACGGCTGACGACACGTCCACGCACACGGGATCGAAAATCCGTATTCCCTCTGCGACGTTGTCCTTGTTCAGTCCGCCCGCGAGTATCAGGGGCTTTTTAACTTTAGTGTCCCCAACCGCCGACCAGTCGAATGTCCTGCCCGTGCCGCCAAGCTCCTTCACGCTGTATTTGTCGAGAAGGATTTTGTCCGCGCCTTCAGTGTCGGGTATTTCGCCGCTGTCCTTTACGCGCACGGCTTTCCATATCTCGCATTTTGTGCCGAGCTTCTTAATATACTCCGCGTCCTCGTCGCCGTGAAGCTGTATTACGTCAAGTCCCACAGTCTCCGCAATCTCGCGCACCGTTTCGGGCTTCTCGTTTACGAACACTCCCGCTATTTTAGTGTCCCCGTTGAGTTTCTCCGAAAGACGCTTCGCCGTTTCGGGGGACACATAACGTCTCGTCGGCGCGAATATAAAGCCTATGTAATCGGGCTTATACTTATTTACGATTTCAACGTCCTCGTCACGGCGTATGCCACATATTTTAATCTCCATAGCGAAGCCTCCGCACGGCTGCTTTTATGTCCCTCTCGCGCATGAACGCCTCGCCGATAAGCGCCGCGTCATAATTTAACGAGCGCAGATATTCAAAGTCAGCGTGCGAGCGTATCGCGCTTTCAGCGACGCGCGTTTTGCCTTCGGGGATATACGGCATAAGCTTTTCGCACGTCGTAATATCCTCCTCGAAAGTTGCAAGATTGCGGTTGTTCACGCCGATTATCTCGCCGTACTCTACCGCGCGCTTTACCTCCTCCGCGTTGTGCGTTTCAACGAGCGCGTCGAGCTTAAGCTCCTTCGCGAGAGAGGAAAAACGCTTGTACTCCGCGTCGCTGAGCGCCGCCATTATGAGCAGCACCGCGTCCGCGCCGTAAAGCTTCGCCTCGTATATCTGGTACTCGTCAACGACAAAATCTTTTCTCAATACGGGGACACTAAAGTTACTTTTTATGTCCCCTACGAATTTTATGTCCCCCTTGAAATATTCGGGTTCTGTGAGTACCGACAGCGCCTGCACGCCGCACTCCGAGTATTCCTTTGCAATCGCCATGTGGTCGAAATCGGAGCGTATCAGCCCCTTTGACGGCGACGCCTTTTTTATTTCGGCTATTACCGAAACGTCCTGTGGGGACACTAAACTTGTCCTGAACTGCGGCGCGGCAAGCTCCTTTTCGCCGAGCCTTTTTATAAGCTCCGCCGGCGGCAGACCTTCCTTCGCCTTTTCGACTCTCACCCTTGTTGAGGCGAGTATCTTATCCAAAATCATACCGTCACCCTATCAGAATTTATTTGTGAACGCGACAAGCTCCTCTACCTTTTTCATGACCTTGCCGCCGTCGATAACGCTTTTCGCTGTTTCAACAGCTTCGGCGTACGTTTTCGCTTTTCCGCCGATGTAAATTCCCGCCGCGCTGTTAAGCACAACGATGTCACGCTTCGCGCCCTTTTCACCGGCGAATACAGCCTTCGCGATTTTCGCGTTGTCCTCGCCCGTGCCGCCTTTTATATCCTCATGCGACGCGTACTCCATGCCGTAATCGTGCGGATCTATCTCGAATGCCGTTATTTTTCCGCCGCGTATCTCGTTGACGTACGTCTTACCCGTAACGGTTATCTCGTCCATGCCGTCGCAGCCGCACACAACAAGCGCGTTCTTAACGCCCATTTCCTTCATAACCATTGCGAATACCGGCACCATCTCGCGGCTGAACACGCCTATTACCTGTCTCGTCGCGCCCGACGGGTTCGAGAGCGGTCCGAGCATGTTGAAAATTGTGCGTATGCCGAGTTCCTTACGTATCGGCGCGACATTCTTCATCGCCTTGTGGAATTTCTGCGCGTTCATAAAGCCCATACCCGTCGTTTTAACACATTCCTCGACCTGCTCCGGTTCGAGCATGATGTTCACGCCGAGTGCCTCAAGTAAATCCGCGCTGCCGCTTTTCGACGACGCGGCGCGGTTGCCGTGCTTCGCAAGCGTAACGCCCGCCGCCGCGCAAACGAACATTGACGTCGTTGACACGTTAAACGTGTTCGTACCGTCGCCGCCCGTGCCGACAAAATCTATATATTCATCGGTGTCAAGGTGAATTGAGCCGCCCTTCGATTTCATCATCTCACAGCAGCCGACTATTTCATCGACCGTCTCGCCCTTCATGCGCAGAGCCGTCAGAAACGCCGCCACCAAAACCTGCGGCGCGCTGCCCTCGAGCATAATGTCCATCGCTTTTGCGGCTTCCTCGCGTGTCAAATCCTTTCCGTCAACAACCTTTTGAAGTAATGCTTTCATAACCTTTTCCTCCTCTGATCTATTCTTGTCTCATCTAAAGCCCATTATTATTTAATTTTATCACATTTCAGTCAAAAAAGCAATAGCGAAGGTAAAAAAATAACGGCGCGGTTTGTGCCGCGCCGCCCAATGTGTTTTTGTTTAGCCTACAAGCTTTTCAACGTAAGCCTTGATTTCGGGGCATTTCGCGTTCGCGAAGAACAGTTCCTTGAAATGCTCGCCCGCTACCGCGCCTTTTACAAGATCCTGGTCAAGCTGCGGGAGAATGTCCAGAAGCTCTCTGTGCGTAACCTTCTTGACCTCGTTAAGAATTTTAGCGTTTCTCTGCTCGGGAACGGCTCTATCCTTCGGGTAGCCGCCGCCCCACTCTTCAACAAACAGCTTCTCGAACACGTACTGGAGGTTGAGTTCAGCGCCCCAGCCCCAGCCCTTAGCGAACGGGAGAGCGATGCAGTTGCCGTTGTTTACCTGTGTGAACTGATAGGCGTCCGTCGGATCTACAACGTGTCCGCAAAGCACGCCCGGGAACGCGTTGCACGCGAGCATAGCGCCCTCGCCCGTGCCGCAGCCGGTGATTACGAGGTCGGCAGCGCCGCTGTTCAAAAGGATAGCGGCAAGTATGCCGTTCTGCACATAGGTAAGCTGCGCTGCGTCGTCAGCCGAGTACATACCGTAGTTATGTACCTCGTGTCCCAAAGGCTCAACGACCTTTTTGAGCGTCTCACAGATAATGCTGTTCTTTGCAGCCTGGCTGTTTTCGTTGATTAAAGCAATTTTCATTTGATATATACCTTCTTTCTTAAAATTTGTTACGTGAATATTATAGCAAAAATTTTGCCGTTTTGCAATATGTATTTCGGCTTAAAATCCGAATATTGCCTTTGCGGAGAAAAACGCAATAACGATTATGCCGAGTACTATTCTGTACCGGCCGAACGCCTTGAAGTCGTGGCTCCTGACGTAATTCATCAGGAATTTTATCGCTATCATCGACACAACGTACGCGACGACCATGCCGGTAATGAGAATTATCCACTCGTTACCCGTCATCATAAGTCCGTTTTTCGCGATTTTGAGTATGCTCACGCCGAACATGACCGGTATCGCGAGGAAGAACGAAAATTCCGCAGCCGTTTCGCGCGAACAGCCGATAAGTATCGCGCCGAGAATTGTTGCGCCGCTTCGGCTCGTGCCGGGGATTATCGAGAGTACCTGGAACAGACCTATCATGAGCGCCGTTTTGTACGTCATTTCGCTCATGCCGTTTATTTTTGTTTTTCTGCGCGTGTTCTCGACCGCGATAAACGCTATGCCGTAGATTATGAGCATCGCGGCTACCACGTACCAGTTCTCGATCGCTTCCATATAGTCGTCGAGCAGAAGCCCTATCACAGCCGCCGGCAGACAGGCAATGATCACCTTGAACCACATCTGCCACGTTTCCTGCTTTTCACGCTTAGTCTTTGACGGTGAAAACGGGTTGAGCTTGCGGAAATAGAGCGTCACCACGGCAAGTATCGCGCCGAGCTGTATGACGTAAAGGTACAGGTCGGAATTTGTGAACCTCGCGGTGTCGCCGATAAGAGCGTTCACGAGTATCATATGGCCTGTCGAGCTTATCGGCAGCCACTCCGTTATGCCCTCCACAAGTCCGAGAACTATTGTTGTCATCATTTCCAGAATGAAAATATCGATCACCCCTTATTCATGAGCGCTTCGGCGCAGCCTATTATGAGCTTTGCAGAACCGTCTATACCGAATTTTTCGGCGTTCACGCACATATCGTAATTCGACATCACGCCCCAGTTTTTGCTCGTGTAATAGTCGTAGTACGTGCGGCGCTGCTTGTCGGTCTTTAAAACCTTGTCGCGCGCCTTCGCCTGCGTAAGACCGAGCGCCTCCATTACGCGCTTCGCTCTGTAATCGACGCTGCCGTGAATGAACACGTTCAGAATGTCAACATCCTCGTCCTCCAGAACGAAGTCGGCGCAGCGTCCGATTATTACGCACGAGCCCTGCTTCGCGACCTCCTTGATCGTCTCCGACTGCGCGATAAAGAGCTTGTCGTTTATCGGCATTTCGTAGTAGATAGGCGCGTTGATTCCGCGCAGAGAGTAGTTTCCGCTCGCGAGCGAATAGAGGAAGCTGCTCGTCGCGCGCTCGTCAACCTCCTTTAACGCTTCCTTGCTGAGGTTGTTTTTCTGCGCCGCGATCTCGACAAGCTCCTTGTCGTAGAACGGTATGCCGAAATGCTCCGCGACCTTTTCGCCCACGTCGCGGCCTCCGCTGCCGAACTGTCTTCCTATTGTAATTACAAACGACATGATAGTTTTTCTCCTTTCATTTATTTGTTGTTTATTTTTCCGCGTTCATCGTCAAGGTCGGTGAAATCCGTCCCCTTGTAGTATTCCCAGCTTTCGTTCACCTTCCTGACATAGCTCCTCGTTTCGGGGAACGGTATGTATTTGAGCGTCACTCCGTCGTCGCTGTATTCCTTATCCTCGAGCCAGCCGTTTACGTTGCCCATGCCGGCGTTGTACGCGGCAAGCGCGGTGTCGGTGTTTTTGTAGAGGTCTATCAGATGCCTTAAATAGTAGCAGCCGAAATTTATACTCGTTTCGGGATCGGCAATGTCGTAATCGTACGTCACGTGCATATCCTTCGCCACCCACGCCGCGGTGTCCTCGGTAAGCTGCATAAGTCCGTACGCCACGTGCGACTGCGCCTCCGGGATAAAGTTGCTCTCGACGTGTATCACAGCCATGACAAGAAACGGGTCAAGGTCATTCTCACCCGCGTAATGCGTTATAAGCTCGCCGTAAGCAATCGGATATTTTGTTCTCTGCGCAATGTCAACGCCTTCGCGGGTGCCGACCACGATTCCGGTAATCGCAAGCGCGATCGCTGCAGCCGCAAGAAACGCCTTGAAAAGCTTACTCAATACATCATACTCCTTTTAATTTATCATACAGCTCCCTGACGCTTTTTTCGAGAGCGTTCAAGTCCGTGCTGTTGTCAACAATATAATCGCCGTGCTTTATATAAAATTCATCGTCCGGCTGCGCGTCTATTCTTTTTTCCGCTTCAGCGCGCGTAATGCCGTCACGCGCCGTTATTCTGTCTATACGTACATCACGCCGCGCCGTCACGCAGACTATTTTCCCGCAAAGCTCCTCCACGGGACTTCCTATAATCACCGCGCCGTCAATGCCGATAAGCTCCGACTTCGACAGTTCTATACGGCGCAGCGTCTCGGATTTTATATATTTATGCGTGATACGGCTGAGTAATGCGGTTTTTTCCTTATCCGCGAACGCTATCGACGCGAGATAATGTCTGTCAAGCTCGCCCGTCGGAAGGAGTATTTCCTTTCCGAACGCGTCCGTCAGCTCTTTTAGGCACGCACTCCCTTTGCCCGTCACAGCACGCGAAATTTTATCCGTGTCGATTATCTCCGCGCCGAGATGCGCGAGCATATTTGACACCGTGGTTTTACCGCAGCCGCTGCCGCCCGTTATACCGAATATCATACGCACCTCATATATTTTCAATCTGCCAGTCGACAGGCTCTTTTCCCATCTGCGTCAGCATACGGTTTGCAGTCTTGAAATGTCCGCACCCGAAAAATCCTCTGCTTGCCGACAGCGGACTGGGATGCGCCGCCGTGAGTATTCTATGGCGCGGCTCGGTTATCACCTTTATCTTCTCCTTCGCGTTCGCGCCCCACAGCATGAATATTACGGGATCCTCGCGCTCGTTCAAAAGCTCCACCACTCTGTCGGTGAATATCTCCCAGCCCTTGCCGCGGTGGGAGTTCGCCATGCCGTCGCGCACCGTCAGCGACGAGTTTAACAGCAGCACGCCCTGTCTCGCCCACTTTTCGAGATAGCCGTTATTCGGAATGTAAAGTCCAAGCTCGTCGTGAAGCTCCTTGTATATATTCACGAGCGACGGCGGTATTTTCACGCCCTTCTGCACCGAGAACGCAAGACCGTGCGCCTGACCGGGTTCGTGGTAGGGATCCTGTCCGAGTATGACGACCTTTGTGCCGCTGTATGACGTCCACTTGAGTGCGTTGAATATATCGTACATATCGGGGTGGACGGTGTGCGACTTGTACTCGCCCGCCAGAAACGCGCGCAGACGGCGGTAATAATCCTTCTCAAACTCATCAGAAAGAACCTCGTCCCAATCGTTGCCGATGTTTACCATATCCCCACCTCCGATACCTTTGTCCGTGCCAAATCAATCCATATATTTAATTATAACACAAGCTTTGCCAAATTGCAACCTTTGTTTCGCCGCCGTTCCGACACGCAAATCAAAAAAGAACCGCTGCCCGAAAGCAGCGATTCTCTTGTTTTTTGAATTAGTTTACAATTACAAGCTCTGTCTCCTTGTCGAAGATGTGGAGCTTATTTGTCTCAAACGCAATCTTGATCGTGTCGCCGAGCTTAGCCGTCGAACGCTGGTTAACCTTTGCCGTGAAGGGCTGACCTGCAATCTGGAGATACAGGAACGTCTCGCTTCCGAGCATTTCCGTAACTTCAACGTAAGCCGTTGCAACAGCCTCGGGCTTGTTCGCGATGAACATTTCGTCGTCGTGGAGATCCTCCGGTCTGATACCGAGAATAACCGTCTTGCCGAAATAGTTCTGGAGTTCGGGCGTAACCTTGCCGTCGGGGATCTTGATCTTGTTGTCGCCGAACGAAGCGTATACGCCGTCAGCTTCCTTTGTAATCACAGCGTCGATGAAGTTCATCTGCGGCGAACCGATAAATCCGGCAACGAACGCGTTGCAGGGGTTGTTGTAAAGGTTAAGCGGCGTGTCAACCTGCTGAACGATACCGTCCTTCATAACAACGATTCTCGAACCCATCGTCATAGCTTCCGTCTGGTCATGCGTAACGTAAATGAACGTTGTCTGGAGCTTGTTGTGGAGTCTCTTTATCTCCGTTCTCATCTGAACACGGAGCTTAGCGTCGAGGTTTGACAGAGGTTCGTCCATGAGGAATACCTTCGGGCTGCGGACAATCGCACGTCCCATCGCAACTCTCTGTCTCTGACCGCCCGAAAGAGCCTTCGGCTTTCTGTCAAGGAGATGCTCGATGTCAAGGATTTTAGCCGCCTCGGTAACGCGCTTCTTGATCTCATCCTTCGGAGTCTTGCGAAGCTTAAGAGCGAACGCCATGTTATCGTAAATCGTCATGTGCGGATACAGAGCGTAGTTCTGGAATACCATCGCTATATCTCTGTCCTTCGGAGCAACGTCATTTACAAGTCTGCCGTCTATGTAAAGCTCACCGTCCGAGATCTCCTCAAGTCCCGCAATCATACGGAGCGTGGTCGACTTACCGCATCCCGAAGGACCTACGAGGATAACAAACTCCTTATCCTCGATATCGAGGTTACAGTCGGTTACAGCCTGGAAACCACCCGGATATCTCTTGTAAATGTGTTTGAGTTGTAAATCTGCCATTTCAAAATTCTCCTCTCGTCTTTTAAGATTTCGTTCGGAATTCCATGCGAAATTCCCTCTTTTAATAAGCGCGTATTACGATGTACGCTTTTCGTTGTATATATAATAACACATTTTTTCGGAAAATGTTAGTCGTAGAATACACAAATTTTTTTTTATTCTTTAGTAAAAATAACTAAAGAATAGTCTCTTTTCGTATATTTTGTATATTTATTCCGCTGACAGCATAACATTTGTCTCGCTGACTGCGTATACCGGCTCGCCGCTCTCCTTCCACATCATCGCCTTAACTGTATACTCACTGCCGTCCGCCGCCGTATGAGCGAACTCTCCGCTCTCGGTCTGCTTTACCTCGATAAGCTTTCCGCCGCTGTAGAGCGCAACCCATAACACGTCGCTTTCCGCGGACTTTTCAAGGTTTGTCTCATAGCTTATCGTTCCGTTCGCGTCAACCGACGCTGTGAGCGGATCCGGATCGGGATCGGGATCAGGATCAGGATCGGGATCGGGATCAGGATCGGGATCGGTGGTCAGGACAAAATCCGAAAAATCGATGCCGCTCATGAGTATACCATCGTACGTCGGCGCAGCCTTATCAGTATATGGTGTTTCGCTGCCCTTTAACGAAATGCTCACCCTGCCGTCCTCGGGATATGGGATAGAAACGATATAATCGCCGTATTTGTCCGTGGTACGGTTGTACTGCTTACCATTTACGGTGAAGGTAACTTCTTTATTCGCGGCGACGGTCGTGCCGCTTTTTATTTTACCCGAAATGTTCAGCGTGTCGCTTGATTCGGTATTGTACTTCATCGCAAGCTGACCGGGTACGGCAATGCCGTCGAAATCAAATATGGTCGAATTTGAAACGACATTGCCGTCTGTCCAGCCGTCGTCTTTAACCGCCCAGCCTATTTTGTAGCTTCCGCCGTCATAAATCATAACCGGATCCCAATACAAATCGCCTATGCAGCGTCCGCCGAGTACTTTTTTAAGCTTCGCGTAAAGCTCGGTCAAAAACGCGCGCTGACCTTCCTTGCTTTCGCCGTAGGTATCCTGATAATAGCCGCTGTCCTGAAGCTGTCCCTCGTATCCGTCGCCTCTTAATTCATCCCAGTTGTAGCCTGTTTCCATTATTATGACATCTTTCTTAAGCTCATCTACAAGCGAAGAAAACTCGCTTACAACATCATCAATGGAAGTTTTCTGTTTTGTCGTAAGGTTATCCTTATTATAAAACGGATAGTACGATACGCCTATAACGTCGAAGTATTCGGACATAGAGCTGTCCCTAATAACACTCATAAACGTGGCTCTCTCGCTGAGTTTGCCGCCGTTATCGCTGTGGAACACTATTTTTGTTTTTGGAGAAACCTCGCGGACAGCCTTTGCTCCCGCCTTTAAAAATCTTTTAAGCATTGCGGCGTTACCGGATAACGCGCTGTAAAAGTTATCCGTACCTCGTTGTCCGAAGTACATGCCCGCCTGTATTTCATTTCCGATCGAGACAAATTCGGGAGTTGTTCCCTGCGCGGCTAAATCCTCCATAACCTTTTTTGTATAGCTGTAGGTTTTATCCTCAAGATATTGATACATCGCCTCGTCGCTTAAGCCTTGATCCGTTATTTCTTTTTTCCACGCCGCCGGCATCATCTGCTTGTCGCCGTCAACCCAGTAATCCGAATAAGCGAAGGAGAACAATATATCCATACCCTTGTCTTTCGCGCGCCGCGCCATTTCCAGACAGTCCTCCTCGGTCATGTACCCTTTCGGAAGATACCAGCCTGTAGGGGTTGAACTGTCGGTATTTTTCTGACCGTGTCCCGGTCCGGGATCGTCCAAAAGACGTATACGCGCGAGGTTGAAGCCGTTTTCAGCCATAACCTGCAGCGCGTCGGCGGTAGTGCCGTCCGCCCGCTTAAATACTCCCGAGTTATCTTCAACATATGTCAGCTTCGAGATCTCGCCGCCCTTATAGAATTTCACGCGTGTGCTTTCCGTCGGTTCAAGCTTAAGATTATCAATGGTAACCGACGCGGAGCTTTCGAGGTTTAAACCTATATCACAGATTCCGTCCTCGCCCACGACAATGCTCGGCACCACTATGTTATACACGCTGTCATCCTTCGTGGCTTCGGGAATAGCCGTCGAAGCCATTGTATGTCCGTTTGTTTTCGCGTAAAGATAGCTTGTTCCCGTTTCCGCTATATCGCTCGTGAATGCGGTCGCGGTAAGGTTGTATGTACCCGCTTCAAGGTCGGCAACCGTCTGGTATACGCGAACCGTTCCGCTCGCCACAAGCGCGCCGCCCGTTACTTCGGCGGTTGTGCCGTCAACAGTCCAGCCGGTCGTGCCGTTTGCGAAATTGCCGTTCACAACACCGCCGCCGTCGTATTCGCCCTCAACGCCTGTGAGGGTTACGTCGTCCGCATAGACATCCGCCGCGGTATTCGTCCCTTTCCACACGAGAAATCCGACAACATAGTCCTGCGTAGCCGTGCAGTCAAAATCAAGCGTGACCTTCTGCCATTCGGCCGTCGCGCTCACGCTTGTTGTCTTTACGGCACATCCGTCTCCCATTGGGTAGTCCTTTGTGCCGTCGTAAAATCCCATAACGGGATAGCTTACCGCCGCGTCCGCTTTTATGTACGCCGTGAGAGTGTACTTCGTTCCGGCGTAAAGCGTCACTCTTTGTCCTACCGACGCTTCATTCATTTTTACGGAATAGCTGCCGCTGTTGTGCTGCGTGTTCGTTTGCGATGAAGTACCCTCGTTATACCAGTTTCCTGTGCTTGTAAATCCCCAGTTAGTGTCCTTACCGTACAGCGCGCTTTCAAAACCGCCGTTTGAAAGCAGATTGTCCTCCGCGCTTACGGTCACAACACCCGCAAAGCATGACGTGAGCATGGCGAGAACAACAAACGCGCTCAATAATCTTTTCTTCATAAATATCTCTCCTTACGCCGAAATGTCTCTTATTATAATTATATATTTATCCCGCCAACCTCACAAGTGATATTTTATACTAAAATAATCAGGATTTTTTGTGTGTTTTAACAAATGAATCGCCGCGGAGAGTGTCGTGTTATTTATTGCAATACCGTCTCCTTGATTTTTCTGACGGAGTGATGTATAATATATCGGAAAGGGGGAATTTTTGTGAAAAGATTTACTTTAGGCTTTATCATAGGCGGTGTTATCTGTTCCGCGCTGACGGGGTTTGCGGTTGAGTATGCGGTAACGGCGAACCCGTTCCCGATCAGGGTTGACGGTGCTGAAAAATCAATCGAAGGGTACAACATCAATGACAGCACATACTTTAAGCTCCGCGACGTTGCCGACGCGGTGGGTGGATTTACTGTCGGTTTTGTGAATAATACGATCACAATCAGTACGCAAGCCGAACCGTCGGAAACGTCAAGCACCGACGAGCCTATCATAATTTACGAAGAACAGCCGCGAACGGAGGCAAATAACCGTTTCGCAAGAGAAGGCGATACAGTGATAAAGGCGGACGGCACTGCGGTAGTGCTGAAAAAGGGACCGCATGGGGTACTTGGCGAAGGTCAGGGAGTTGCGCCGGACCTTGGCGTTACAGTAACAGGTGTTGGTAATACCACGGTTACAATGACAAATGTGACAAATTCTGTTTTTTCAGGTGATGTAGGCGCTCAGGTTGATTCAGTGGGAGAACGCATCAATAATCAGCCTTATTACGTAAATAATATAACAGGTGAAGGTCATTGGGGTTCAGAATGGATGGCAATGACATCAATGCCTGCAACAGAAGGTACATTTCGTTATCAGCTTTCTGAAGACAAAAATTGGATTTGGGATGATATAATGCATGGTTGGACTACATTATATAATCAGAATTTTAGCGGTTACGCTGATATGGTGCTTGAAGTCAACGGCTTAAAATAAGCAAAATCCCTTATATCAAAAAAGCGAAAAGATGATCACCTCATCTCTTCGCTTTCTTTTTTACCGTATTTTTTAATCGCTGTCGCTGTAGAGGTACACCCAGAGTATGGTAAGCAGCGCGACCGCGATACCTCCGCCGACACATATTATCGGCAGGCGCATACCGCTGTCGAATATCTTGCCGATATTTATGAGCGGTTTTTTGCCGTTGTCCTTATCCTCGCCCAGAGATAGCGTACCTTTCGCCTTCTTGTAGAGCAGCGTGTTTCTGTCGTAATCGGTCTTTATCTGCTTAAGCTCCCTGTCGGAAAGCGGTATGCAGTCGGTTCTGACCTTCAAAATCTGATAGCCGTCCGGCGCGTCGTCGCTGCGGCGCAGAAGCGCGTAGTTATAATACGAGCGGTCGGTCGAAAATCTGACGTAATATATCTCGTCGCCGAGGTTGTACGCTTCGGATATGAGGTAGAAGCGGTCGCCGTCGGGGCGCACATCGACAGCCTCACGGTACGCGTCCATCGTGGTGTAATTCGCTATGTCGAAATCCGTAAAGCCCGTGACCGTGCCGAGTACGTTTTCTATCTGCTTTTCGTCCTCGTCCGACAGTCTCTCCGCAATATCCTCATACGTGACGCTGTCCGCCGACGCGTTTTTGAGCTTGTCGAAGAAGTTGTTAAGCTCCTTATTGAAATGTGATATGTCCGTGCCGGGGTGGAAATACCTCGACGAGAAGTCCGCGACGCCTATTTCCTCATTTATGTTCGGCGTCTTTACGCAGCGGTACGCGACGCCGTCAATCGCGGTGTAGCAGTCCTCGCCGATAAGAGCGTCGTTTTCGTAGGTCTTATATAATATGTAACGCTTATCCTCGTAAAAGCCCATTGAGAACGTTCCTACGCGTCCGTCGGTAAGCAGATTGTAATTAACGTCCAGAATCGCTATTCTCTCGGCGCAGTCCTTCTCTTTGTCGTAACGCCATATGTGGCACGACGCGACGGTGTACTCCGAGTCGGCTATAAAGATTACGAGGTACGGCTCTTTGTCCGCGTCGAAATTTATTACCTCGCTGTACATAACGCCGCGCGGGTACTCGTCGCCGTTTGCGAAATCGAACGTGTCGCCCGCGTTTTCTGTGGTGAGCGTTCCGTAGGTGTAAATGTAGTCGTTCAGGGTGTAGGCGAAAATCGACGCGGTTCTGCCCTCGTTCTCATCAGCCGACGCACCGCCTATGTTAAGGCATGACATAAAGATAAAAAGAGCGCAAAGCGCGGAAATAACCCGAAATACTCTCTTTTTCAACGTCACACCCCCCTTTTTCGGACACAATCGCCCTATTGTTTACATAATTCTTTTTATATTATACCGATGCGTGTGTGACATTTCAACTTGATTTTCTTTAAGAGCTTATTACAAGAATATGGCAAAAATTGCATAATAATACAAAAAAAACGGGCAATGCCCGTTTTTTATTTATCTGTTAGCTTCCACAAATTTTACCACATCATCAACCGCCGCTTCAATGGTCTTTTCGTCGGACGATTGCGCGGTTCTTTCCTTATACTCGACTATTCCCTCGCCTATCTTCTTACCCACGACAATTCTGACGGGGATACCGATAAGATCCGCGTCCTTGAACTTAACGCCGGGGCGTTCGTTTCTGTCGTCGATAAGCGCGTCAATGCCCTTAGCTTTAAGCTCGTTATAGATTTTTTCCGCCGCTTCGGTCTGTTCCTCGTTTTTCGCGTTCACCGGTATTACGATAGCCTCGAACGGCGCAATCGATACGGGCCAGATAATGCCGTTTTCGTCGTTGTTCTGCTCGACGGCGGCTGACAAACAGCGCGTTACGCCTATGCCGTAGCAGCCCATTGTAACGACCTTGCTCTGACCGTCCTCGTCCTGGAACGTAAGACCGAGAGCATTTGAGTATTTCGTACCGAGCTTGAATATATGACCTACCTCGATACCCAGCGCCGTCTTGATCGGCTTGCCGCATCTCGGACAAGCGTCGCCCTCCTCGATAACGCGTATGTCCGCGACGGTGTGCGGCGTGAAGTCCTTGCCGATATTGACGTTCTTGTAGTGCATATCCGTCTCGTTCGCGCCGATGATGAAGTTTTTCATCGTCTCGACCTCTTTGTCAACGTATACGGGAATGTCAAGTCCGACGGGGCCCGCGAAACCGACCTCGGCATTCGTGAGCTGTCTCACCATGTACGGCTCGGCAAGCTCCAGATCGTCGGTGCAGCCGACAAGGTTCTTGAGCTTGACCTCGTTTATCTCCCTGTCGCCGCGAACCATAGCCGCGATGTACTTATCGTCAGCCTTGTATATGATAGTTTTCGCAAAATTGTACGGCTCAGCGCCGAGGAACGACACAAGCTCCTCTATCGTGTGAACGTTCGGCGTGTGTATTTTCTCCATATCGCCGCCGTCCTCCGCCGAGGGTTTCGGCGCGTTCACACATTCCGCTTTTTCGTAGTTCGCCGCGTAGCCGCAGCAGTCGCAGTACGCGATACCGTCCTCACCCACAGGCGATTTTACCATAAATTCCTGACTGCCGCTGCCGCCCATAGCGCCGCTGTCAGCGTCAACAACGGTGAAGTCGAGACCGAGCCGCTCGAATATTCTGTTGTACGCGTCGTACATTTTTTTATAGCTCTCGTCAAGTCCCTCATCGCTCGTGTCAAAGCTGTACGCGTCCTTCATCACAAATTCGCGGCTGCGTATAACGCCGAAACGCGGACGCGCCTCGTCGCGGTACTTCGTCTGAATCTGGTAAAGCGTCATAGGATATTCCTTGTACGACTTTACGTTGTCTATAACCGTCTGCGTGAACAGTTCCTCGTGCGTCGGGCCGAGGCAGTAGTCGCGGTCGTAGCGGTCTTTGAGCTTGAACATGCTCGCGCCGAACACGTCCCACCTGCCCGAAGCCTGGTACGCCTCCGCCGGCAATAGCGCGGGCATCAAAAGCTCCTGCGCGCCGGCGTTGTTCATTTCCTCTCTTATGATTTTCTCAACCTTCTGCAAAACACGCAGTCCGAGCGGCAGGTACGAGTAAATACCCGAGCCGAGCCTGCGTATCATCGCCGCGCGCAGCATCAGCTTGTGGCTTGTTATTTCAGCGTCCGCCGGCACCTCGCGCAGAGTGGGCAGAAGTAAATTTGACATTCTCATTATCGTTTGTTCCTTTCCTATTAGTACTTATCGCTCTTTATAAGCGTGCCGATACCGGTTTTTGTGAATATCTCGAGCAGCAGGCAGTGCGGCACGCGTCCGTCTATTATGTGCGCGCCGGCGACGCCCTCTTTTATCGCGTCGAGACAGCCGAGTATTTTCGGTATCATGCCGCCGCTTATCGTGCCGTTGTCAATGAGCGGCTGTATTTCGTTCTCGTGTACCTCGTAAATTATATCGCCGTTTTTATCCTTAACGCCCTCAACGTCGGTGAGCAGAATAAGCTTTTCCGCCTGCACCGCCGACGCCACAGCCGCCGCGACTGTGTCGGCGTTGATGTTGTAGCTGTTGCCGTCGTCGTCCGTACCGATCGGGGCGATTACGGGAATGTACTGATCCGACGCGAGCAGGTCTATAAGGCAGTGCTTTATATGCACGATGTCGCCGACGTAGCCTATATCGACCTTCTCGCCGTCAACCTCGGCGTACTGCTTTTTGCACTCGATAAAGCTGCCGTCAATGCCGCTTATTCCGACGGCGCGTCCGCCTTTTTTACTGATAAGCGACACTATCTCCTTGTTCGTCTTGCCGATAAGCACCTGCTGCGCCGTCTGCATCGTCACGTCGTCCGTTACCCTCAGACCGTTCACAAACGTGCTTTTAACGCCCCTGTCGCTCAGCGCCTTTGAAATATCGGGGCCTCCGCCGTGTACAACGATAGGCTTTAAGCCTATAAACTTCAGAAGCGTTATGTCCTCCATGACGGAGTTTTTAAGCTCGTCGTTAATCATGGCGTTGCCGCCGTACTTCACGACTATCGTTTTACCCGAAAATTTTTGTATGTACGGCAGAGCCTCAATAAGTATGCCCGCCTTTTCAATAAGCTCGTCCATTTTTTCCATATATACCGTTCACCCCATATTATAAGTAAAATCCCGCATTTGCGAGAGCCGTTTTCTCGTCCAGTCCGAACATTAAATTCATGTTCTGCACAGCCTGTCCCGCCGCGCCCTTGACTATGTTGTCGAGCGCCGATACAACGACCGCTCTTTGCAGCCGCTTGTCGTAACACACGCCTATGTCCACGAAATTCGAGCCGGCGACGTGTTTCGTTTCGGGAAGCTCGCCGACCTCCTTTACTCTCACAAAAAACTCGTCCCTGTAAAACTCCTTGTACATCTCTACAAGTTCCTCCGCGCTCGACGGTCGGTTGAGGTTTACATAAATCGTCGAGAGTATGCCGCGCTTCTGCGGTATAAGATGCGGCGTGAACGAAATTATAATCGGCTCGCCGGCGATATTTGAAAGCTCCTGCTCTATCTCGGACGTGTGGCGGTGGTTCGTGACCTTGTACGCCTTAGTCGTTTCCGTACATTCGCAGAAGTGGTTCTGCAGCGACAGTCCGCGTCCCGCGCCCGTCACGCCCGATTTCGCGTCAACGATTATATTTTTTGTTTCGGCTATCTTACCGGCCAGAAGCGGAACAGCACCCAATATAGAGCAGGTCGTGTAGCAGCCGGGGTTGCCGATAAGTCTCGCCTTTTTGATTTTTTCGCGGTGAAGCTCGGGCAGACCGTACACCGATTCCTTCAAAAGCTCCGGCGACGAGTGCTTTTCACCGTACCATTCCTCGTACACCGCCGCGTCGTCGTAGCGGTAGTCGCCGCTTAGATCTATTACTTTAAGTCCTCTGTCCAAAAGCGACGGTATGACCGTCTTTGACGCGCCGTGCGGCAGAGCCGTGAACGCCACGTCGCACTTTGCCGCCCTGTCAAGGTCGAGTTCCTCGCACTCCTTTTCGAGAATATGTCTTAAATTCTGGTACACGTCGCTTATCTTCTGTCCGGCAAAGCTCTGCGAGCCGAGTATTTCAATGCTCACATTCGGGTGGTTCGTAAGGAGCCTTACAAGCTCAATACCCGCGTAGCCGGTCGCGCCGAGAACAGCAGCCTTTATCATCGTTTATCCTTCTTTCTTTTAATCTCGGCTATATATTATACAATAAAATACGCGATTTGTAAAGAATAATTTTACAGTATATTTTCAAGACAAATCCTGTAATCTCTGGGCAGATTCTCTATAAGCACCCCGAGCGAGCGGCAGCGGGCGTACGCGTCGGATTTTTCCCTGTCCCCGGCGTAGCTCATAAGCTCCGAAACGCTCTTTTCTATCTCGTCAAGACGGGTGTGGTTACCGGTGGCGGTCAAAAATACGCGCCTCTCGTCAACCGCGCCGCGCAGCCGCTCTATATCGCTCATGGCGGCGTCGTAATCCTCCGCGTTTATCTTTTCCGCGACGGAATTGTTTATATCCGTAAGCTCGCCTGAAATTTTATTCATTTTATCTGTATAAATAAAACTTCCCCCGACTATCGCTATGGAAATTATAAAAGCCGTTATTACTCCCCTCATTTCTTTTCCTCCTTAAGCTGCACAAAAAGCTTGTCGTCCATGTCGAGCGACGCGACAAACACGTTACCCACGCCGTTTATGCCGCGCTTTTTAAGCTCGTTTTCGAGCCACCCCGCCGTTTTGCCGCTGCGCATAAGTTCGTACTTGTTGAGCCTGCCGTCGGCTACGAGCATATACGGCAGACCGCCCTTGCTTATTGTGCTTGACGTCATATCCTCGACCGTCACCGCGCGCGCTTCGGTTTTCGGTATGACGCTTAATTTTCCGCTCGTCTCGATAACGGCTACCTCCACATCAGCGATATTCGGGCAGTTGTTAAGGCGCAGTTCCTCCATGAGGTCGTTAAGATTAAACCGCATACGCCGCATTTCGCCCTCGTTTATGTGACCGTTGTATATGACCATGCTCGGCTCGCCGCTAAGAAACTTTCTGACCGTCTTGCTTTTAAGGCTAAGCTGCGACGTTGCGACCTCGGCTATAAGCAGCGTCAGCACCGGCACAATGCCCGAAAACAGCGGTATTTCCACCGATTCCATAGGTATCGACGCAAGGTCGGAAATCATTATCGCGACGACAAGCTCCGACGGCTGAAGCTCGCCGAGCTGCCGCTTTCCCATTATTCTGAGTGAGAGTATCACAATCGAGTACAGTATCAACGTTCGTATCGCAAGCACCATATCCGTTACCTCCGCAGGATTTATTTCATCTTATCGTTTCCGCTTTAATTGAAAATTATGTATTTACTTTCGCACGTTAAAGTGGTACAATATATGTAATCAAATCATAAGGAGCAAAAAAAGATGAAGGAAATGAACGATAAAAGCACGGATATACTGTTTAAGGCTATTCTCACGCTCCGCACGGTCGACGAGTGCCGCAGATTTTTCGCCGACCTCTGCACCATAACGGAGCTTAAGTCGATAAGCCAGCGCATGGAGGTCGCGCTTATGCTGAAGGAAGGCAGCGTATACACCGACATTGCCGAAAAAACGGGCGCGTCGACCGCCACGATAAGCCGCGTGAACAGATGTATAAATTACGGCTCGGACGGCTATAATTTAGTGATTGACAGAATGGAGAAAACAGATGAGCCGCTATAACGATTTCGCCGAGGTCTACGACCGCCTGATGAAAAAGGACGTGGACTACGAAAAATGGGCTGACTATATAGAAAATTTATTCGATTACTGCGGCGTGAACCCGTCGCTTGTGTGCGACGTCGCGTGCGGCACGGGAAATATCACGATCCCCCTCGCGCGGCGCGGTTACGATATGACGGGCGTTGACGTTTCGGAAAGCATGCTGAACATCGCGCGCGGAAAGTCGGAGGGGCTTAATATCCTCTACCTGTGCCAGAGCATGACAAAAATCGACCTCTACGGCACAATGGGCGCGTTCCTCTGCATGATCGACGGCGTGAACTACTGTTTGTCCCCGAAGTCGCTGCTCAAATTTTTCACGAAAATCAGGACGTGTTTCATGGATGAGGGCGCGCCGTTTATTTTTGATATAAGCACCGAGTACAAGCTTAAGAACGTCATAGGCTCGAACACGTTCGTCCACTCGGAAAAGGACGTTTTCTACACGTGGCAGAACAGGTACATTGAGAGCAGGCGGCTGTCGGACATGTTCCTGACGTTTTTCGTAAAAGACGGACATTCCTACCGCCGATTTGAGGAGCGGCATCTGCAGAGGGCGTGGAGAGAGGAAGAAATCACGGCGCTGCTTAAAAGAGCCGGATTTAATAAAATTGACGTATTCGGCGAATTGTCGTTCGATAAGCCTAAGGAGAATGAGGAAAGAATTGTTTTCGCCGCAAGATAAGGCGAAAAAAGACAACAAATCGTTCATTTTTGCTTGATTTTTCCATGATTTTGTGATATAATTATATGGTTAAGGATAAAAAATCAGACACACTTTTTAGGAGGAAATTATGGCGAAGAAAACCGAGGATTTAAAGCTTGACATGGAAGCTATAAATAATCAGCATATAGTTGATGTTGACCTCGACAGAGAAATGAAAAAAGCGTATATTGATTACGCGATGAGCGTTATCGTGAGCCGCGCGCTGCCCGACGTAAGGGACGGTATGAAGCCGGTTCACAGACGTATATTATATGATATGTACGAGTCGAACCTGCTCTACGAGAACGACTTCAAGAAATCGGCGGCTACCGTCGGCGACGTGCTTGGTAAGTACCACCCCCATGGCGACGCGTCGGTATACGATGCGATGGTGCGTATGGCGCAGGACTTCTCGCTGCGTTACCCGCTCGTTCAGGGCAAGGGCAATTTCGGCAGCGTGGACGGAGATCCGCCCGCTGCTTACCGTTACACAGAGGCTAAAATGTCCAAAATATCGGCGCTTATGCTTACCGATATTGAAAAGGAAACGGTCGATTTTGTGCCGAACTACGATGATAAAATCCCCGAACCCGACGTTCTGCCGTCGCGTTTCCCGAATCTGCTCGTAAACGGCAGCGCGGGTATCGCGGTCGGTATGGCTACGAATATTCCGCCGCACAATCTCACAGAGGTCATAGACGGTATTATCGCGGTTATTGACGATCCGCTTATCACGATCGAGGAGCTTATGACGCACATTCAGGGCCCCGACTTCCCGACCGGCGGCGTTATCATGGGCAGAAGCGGTATAAGAAACGCGTACACCACGGGACGCGGACGCATAATTCTCCGCGCCGAAGCCGAAATCGAGGAGCATAACGGCAGGAACAGAATCATCGTCACCGAAATTCCGTATCAGGTAAACAAGGCAAAGCTTGAAAAGCACATAAACGAGCTTGCGCGCGACGGTAAGATCGACGGTATCGCCTCGACGCGCGACGAGTCGACCGAGGTAATACGCCTCGTGATAGACTTAAAGCGCGACGCGAACCCGAACGTTGTGCTTAACAACCTTTACAAATACACGCAGATGCAGGACACGTTCGGCGTGATACTGCTCGCGCTCGTGGATAAAGAGCCGAAGATACTCAACCTGCGCGAAATGATCGACTACTACATCGCGCATCAGGAGGACGTTATAACGCGCCGCACGAATTTTGAGCTTGAAAAGGCTCTCGCGCGTGCGCATATCCTCGAGGGTTACAAGATCGTTATAGACAACGTTGACGAGGTTATACGCATTATACGCGCCTCGAAGGGCATACAGGAGGCGAAGGAAGCGCTGTGCGCGAGGTTCTCGCTGTCGGACGAGCAGGCGGACGCTATCGTAAAGATGCAGCTCGGCAGACTGTCCGGCATGGAGCGTGAAAAGATTGAGGAGGAGTACCGCGACGTTACCGCGAAAATCGCGAATTACCGCGAAATTCTCGCTAACGAAAGCATGGTTCTCGACATAATAAAAACCGACCTCATCGACATAAAGAACAAGTACGGCGACGAGAGACGCACAAAAATTTCCTCGATTTCGACCGAGATCGATATTGACGACCTCATCGATGAGGAGGATATAGTCGTGACGCTGACGCACACCGGCTACACAAAGCGCGTTCCCGCCGACACGTACCATTCGCAGCGTCGCGGCGGCCGCGGCATAACGGGCATGAGTACGAAGGAGGAGGATTTCGTCGAGCATATCTTAACGACCTCCACGCATAACACGCTCCTGTTCTTCACGACGCGCGGCACGGTTTACAAGCTGCGCGGCTACCAGATACCCGAGGGCAGCCGTCAGTCGAAGGGTACGGCGATAGTAAATCTGCTGCCTTTGGAGAGCGACGAAAAAATCACGGCTATCATTCCAATCAAGGAGTTCCGCGAGGGCGGCTATCTTACGTTCGTGACGCGCGGCGGTCTTATCAAGAAAACCGATATTATGGATTATTCGAGGATAAGAAACGGCGGCTTAAGGGCAATCGATCTCGCCGAGGGCGACGAGCTTATACGCGTCCAGCTTACGGACGGCACGAAGGACGTTATTTTGTCCACGCACGACGGTTACGCCATTCGCTTCAACGAAAGCGAGGTACGTCACACAGGCAGAACGACGCGCGGCGTTAAGGCGATAACGCTCCGTAAGGGCGATTATATAGTGGGCTTCTCGCTCGCGAGAGAGGGCAGCGAGCTTTTGGCTGTCACCGAAAACGGCTACGGCAAGAAAACGCCGCTCGACGAGTACAGAAAGCAGTCGCGCGGCGGCAAGGGTATATTCACCTACAAGCTGACCGACAAAACCGGCAAGCTCGCTGGTATGCGCGCCGTTACGGACGAGGACGATATTATACTTATCACGTCCGAGGGCGTTATAATAAGAATGCACACCGAGGACATTTCCACGTACAGCCGCCACACGCAGGGCGTTAAGCTTATGCGTCTCGCGGACAACGTTATTGTCGCGAATATCGCGAGAGCGCCGCGCGACGAAGATGATGAAAACGAGGATCTCGCGGCTTCGGAAGGAGAGAATGAAGAATGAAAAGAAAACTGACATTTCTGGCGGCGGTCGTAACGGGCGTGGCAATGCTTACCGCGTCATGCGGACCGGCGGACACGTCGGGACTTAGTATGGACAAGGAAACGCTCGAAAAGCTCAAGGTTGATCCCGAGCTTGTGAAAAACACGGTAAACGCTACGATTTACCTTGAAAGCGGCGATGAGATAGAGCTTGAGCTTTACCCCGACCTTGCTCCCGACACCGTTGAAAACTTCGTTATGCTCGCGGAGGACGGCTTCTACGACGGCACGATTTTCCACAGAGTTATCGAGGACTTTATGATACAGGGCGGCGGCTACGACGAGAACCTCAAAAAGCAGAACGCCGACGCTGTAAAGGGCGAGTTTGAGGCGAACGGCTTTGAAAACACGCTCTCGCACGTGCGCGGAGTTATCTCTATGGCGCGCGCACGCGATATGAACAGCGCGACGAGCCAGTTCTTTATCGTGCAGCAGGATTCTCCGCACCTCGACGGTCAGTACGCGGCGTTCGGAAGAGTCACCGAGGGTATGGACGTTGTTGACGAGATAGCGTCGGTGAGGACGGGCTACGTTGAAGCGCAGGGTATGGACGATGTGCCGGTAGATCCTATTGTGATAGACACGATTGAAATAACTTCCGGCAGCGCGGGTGACAACAGCGATACGCCGTCAAAAAGCACGTCCGCTCCGAAATCGTCTGCGAAGCCTTCAGCCGCTCCCTCGTCGTCGGCGCGTCCCTCAAAGCCCGACACCGACGATACGGAGGACGAGGAGCTAAGCGACCTGTTCGGTGAAAGTGAAACGGGCGGCGCGGATGAGGACGGTATCGCGAGAGGCGATTTGAGCGACCTGCTGCTGTAACGGTAAAGGAGAAACGGTATGAGCAATATAAATATTGAAATTGAAACGGAAAACGGCGGTGTTATCAAGGCGGAGCTTTACCCCGACACCGCGCCGATAACGGTCGAAAATTTTGTAAAGCTTATCGAGGACAATTTCTTTGACGGGCTGATATTCCACCGCGTAATAGCCGGCTTTATGATACAGGGCGGCGGCTACCGCACTGACGGCTCGCACAAGGAAGCGGACTCGATTAAGGGTGAGTTTGACAGAAACGGCGTTAAAAATCCGTTAAAGCACGAGCGCGGCGTTCTCTCGATGGCGCGCACAATGTTCCCGAACAGCGCGTCGAGCCAGTTCTTTATAATGCACGACGACGCGCCGCACCTCGACGGTCAGTACGCGGCGTTCGGCAAGGTCACCGACGGCATGGACGTCGTTGACGAAATCGCGGAAACACCCGTCGATATGAACGATAAACCGATTGAAAATCAGGTTATTAAGACAATTCGTATTGTGTGAATATGAAAAGAGGATGACACGTCATCCTCTTTTTGTGTGGTTGGTTTTTTTGAAATCATATGGCGGCACACAACGTGAGCCTCTCCTTGAGGAGAGGTGGCATCGCGAAGCGATGACGGAGAGGTGGCAACAAATAAAAAACCACCTCTCAGTCGCCTACGGCGACAGCTCCCCTAATAGGGGAGCTGTCACACGTAGTGTGACTGAGGGGTTTGTTTTTATAATAAGTTTAAAACCCCTCCGTCGGCTCCGCCGACACCTCCCCTCAAGGGGGAGGCTAACGATGTGCGGTTCTCGCCGTTAGGCCCCCTTGTCAAAGGGGGCTGTCAGCGTAGCTGACTGGGGGATTCCTTTTTGATTTTTACAATGAATCCCTCCACCGCCTACGGCGGTCCCCCTCCCTTTAACAAGGGAGGCTGACGATGTGCGCCGCACAATATTATCTTCTCTTTGCATATCTTTCTCTCAATTTATCGAGGTGCTCATTATAGAAATGCGACTGCATTCTCGGGAATGCCTTAATAAGTCTGTGCTGGAACAGATGCTTTTCCTCAACAATAGCCGCGTACTTCTTTTTAAGCTCCTCGGCGTTTTCGCTGTACTTACGGCGCAGTTCCTTCGCTTCCTCGCTGTCGAATATCTCCTCACCCTTCTCGGCAACAGCCTTCGCGCCATCGTAAACCTTCTCGCCTATACCGTCCGAAACGGCGCGTATCTTAGCCGCAAGCTCCTCCATGCCGCGCATACGGCTCGTGAGGTGATTTATTGCCACTACCGTTACAACAACGTCCGCGATAAACATAGCCGCAAGCACCGATATAACCGTCACACCGAGCGCGAACGGCACGGCTTTTACAAGTCCGAGTATCGGCGGGTGTATGAGCTTCATCAGCGCGACGCATATCGCGCCCCACGCGAGTGAGAACAGCAGACAGATATAACCGCCAAGATTAAGCGGCTGGTTTGAATAGTCCCACCAGCGCGCGTGAAATATCTTGTCGAGCGCGAAGCCCGTCACAAGCTCCAGCGCCGACGTGAGAATTACCGAGCCGACAAACAAAAGCGGAATATTATTCTCGAGCGGCGTCAGGCATATCACGACAATCGCTCCGCCCACGCCGTATATCGGGCATATCGGACCGTTCAGGAAGCCGCTGTTCACAAACCGCTGCTCGACAAGTCCGCGGTATATCACCTCGATACACCAGCCGAGAAAGCCGTAAATGAAAAACAGCGCGATTATTTCGTAAACCGTGTACCCCAAAATCATGTTTATCCCTCCGTTTATTTTGTGCTTTTGTCTATTTCCTCGCCGTCAAGCTTTGAGTAGACTATTTTTTGACTGTGGTAAAGTCCGTAGTAGCCCGACATCATATACGCCACGCCTGCGGCTATGGCGAACAGTATAAAGCCCTGCGCGCCGAAAAGCTCCACGCTCAGTATTATTGACGCTATCGGGCAGTTTAACACGCCGCAGAACATGGATATAAGTCCCAGCGCCGCGCCGAAACCCGGCGGCAGACCGATAAGTCCCGCGATAAAGCAGCCGAACGTCGAGCCGATGAAGAACGTCGGCACTATCTCGCCGCCCTTGAAGCCCGAGCCTATCGTTATCGCCGTAAACGCTATCTTGAGCGCCCACGCCCAGCCGTTGTCGATGTGCGCGAACGTTACCGCGCGTGTTATCACGTCCATGCCCGAACCGTTGTAGTCGCGCGTTCCCGAAAGGTACGTGAGCGCGATGATAGCCGCGCCGCCGACCGCTATGCGGATGTACGGATTTTTGAACCATATGCGCATATACCGCGCTGTGTAGTGCATGACGGTGCAGAATATTATGCTTAGCTCCGCGCACAGTACGGCTATTAAAATCGTGCGCAGCATATTAACCGTCGTTACCTCGGGCACGAGCAGTATCTGAAAGCTCGTCGGCTCAAGTCCGAACATCATGACCACAATGTACGCGCTTATCGACGATATGAGGCATGGCACTATTCCGGGGTAATACATATGTCCGATGCTCGATATGCCGAGCGCGAAAAACGCCGCCGTTACGGGTGTTCCGAACAGCGCCGAAAACACCGCGCTCATGCCGCACATTATGACGATGTGCATAAACCTCTTTTCCGTTTTGAACAGCTTGCCTATCGCCGTTCCGATGCTTCCGCCAAGCTGCAGTGCCGCGCCCTCACGTCCCGCGCTGCCGCCGAAAAGGTGCGTTATTGCGGTGCTTACGAATATGAGCGGCGATATTATAAACGGCACGCTGTCGTGACTGCGTATCGAATCAATTATGCTGTCGGTGCCGCGGTTCTGGAGCATGTTCGTTTTTTTGTACAGCCACACTATCAAAAGACCGCCGACCGGTATTAGGAAAACAAGATAATCGTATTTTAAGAACAGCGTGTCCGCGCCATGCACCGCCGTATGGAACACCGCTCCGACCATACCGCCCGCGATGCCTATCACAGCCGATATTATTCCCCACCTTAAAAAAACCTTTGTATATTCCAATGCGGAGCGCAGCTTCGCCGATATAAGCTCCTTGTACATTACGTATGCCCCCAATTCTTTCCTGACATATATTCTACCACACCGCGCCGTCATTTTCAACCCCCGCGGCGCATACAAACATTTTATTCATATTTCGCCGCCGCTGTCATACAATTTACTATATAGTAATTAAATTGGAGGACAAAGCTATGGAATTGATCAAGGAAAACGTTACCGTAAATCAGGTGTGCTGCAAAGGCGCGGTCAAAACGCAGATAGACGAGGATATTATAGTGCCGGACGTGAAGCCCGACATACTGAAAATACTCCAGCTTGACGCGTCCGCGTGCGTCACCGACAAGAGCGTGTCGGACGGCAGAGCGGGCGTGAGCGGCAGGGCGCAGGTTAAAATCCTTTACATACCCGACAGCGAGAGCGAAAATATAAAGAGCATTATCACCTCATTCGACTTTTCGCAGAATATAGACAATAAAAATATCGGTGATAATATGAAGGCGCTCGTCACCGCAAATGTCGATAACGCGGAGTTTTCGCTCACGAACAGCCGCAAGCTGCGCGTAAGGCTCACCGTATGTCTCGACTATGAAATCGTTGAGGAAAAGAATGTTGAAATCGCGGTCGACACGTCAGGCTCGGACAGCGCCGAGGTGCTTAAGGAAACGGTGTCGCTGCAGAACTGCGTGGGACTGCGCGAGGAGGAGTTTACGCTCAGTGACAATATTGAAATTCCGTCAACGCAGACGGCGATAAACGAGATCCTGAAAGCCGACGCGCGCGTTACCGACGCGGAGTACAAGACCGTTACGGGTAAAATCGCCGCGAAGGGCGCGGCGGCGGTGTCGGTGCTGTACACCGACGATGAAAATAAGATACGATTCATGGAAGCCGAGATACCGTTTACCGAGGTGTTCGACTGTCCCGACGCGGGCGACGATACAGTGTGCGACATAGATTACTGTGTGTCGGACATTCGCTGTGAGGCGCAGGAGGACGCCGACGGCGACAGGCGCGTTATATTTGTGGAGATAACCGTTCTCGCGCAGATCAAGGCGGCGGACAACGTTGTTATCGACATAATAAGCGACTGCTACGAGCCGTACATGAACACGCAGCTTATCAAGGAGGAGACGGAGCTTGAGGAAATAATCGCGCGTCCGTCGGCGCAGAACACGATACGCGAGACGGTCGAGGCGGGCGGCGACGCGCCGCAGGTGTCGGGCGTGTACGACGTTATTACAAAGCCGTGCGTCACAAGCACGCTCCTTAAAAACGGTCATTTGCAGGCGGAGGGTAAAATTGAGACGTACATTCTCTACCTCACCGACTCACCCGACGCGCCTGTGTACAGCATTAAGAGGGATATTCCGTTCAGCTACACGCTCGACGCGCGCGATGACGGCGGCGACCTCATAACGGAAATCAAGGCGGAGGTCAAGCACACCGCGTACAACCTCAATATGGCTGGTGAAATTGAGCTTCGGTGTATCCTGTCGCTTTGCGCGAACATTATGCGCAGAAGAAAAATCGACGTTATCGACGATATTGTTACCGAGGATATTGCGCCCGATTCGGGACGCGGCATTGTGATTTATTTCGTTCAGCCCGGCGACTCGCTCTGGGAGATTGCGAAGCGTTACGCTGTGCCGCGCAGCGCCGTTACCGGCTTCAATAACCTCTCCGACGCCGAACCTCCCGCTCCCGGTACAAGATTGTTTATTCCGGGGATGTAAATTATGTGATTGACATTTTCGTTTTGATGTGATATTATTTGGATGAGGGTATCATCGCTTGATGCCCCGGGCAATTGGAGCCCGGACTGTATCAAACGATGTATATCCTCATTTTTTGTGCGCCGCATATTGCAGAACGGGCGGCCGATGACCGCCCCTACGGAAGCGGGGAGCGCAACTCTGTTTATGCTTCCGCGCGGCAAACTATTGACAAAACGGGAAATGTGTAGTATAATATAAACAGAAAAAGGCAATGACCTCAAACGGTTATGCCCAAGTCGACTTAAAATTAAAATAGCCGCTTTGGACGAGGGCGGCTATTTTACGTTTATTGAGAAATGATTAAATTGCATTAAAATCTTGAAAATCCTCTCACCGTATGGTACAATAACTTTATCAACGGCACGGAGCAGAGAGGTTTTGAATACGCATCGGACAAGCCGTTTTGGAAAATGCCGAGGTATCGGAGGAAGGTTATGAAGAAAATATATATATTTTTTGTTGCCGCGATTTTATCCTGCGCGTTATCGGGGTGCTTCGGCGGCAGCGAGGGGCATACCGTTAAAATCGCCGTCATGGGAAACGAGGATACTTTTTATCCCGGCTACAAGGAGGGTATCGAACGAGCCGAACGCGACTTAAATAAGGAATACGCGGACAGCGGATATACCGTGGAGTGCGAATTTTACAACGATAACGGAAGCTATGAGGACGGCTCGGCGCTCATTGACGCGGCAGCGGCGGACGAAAGCATTGACGCGGTAATCGGTTCGATGGATATGGACATAAGCAAAACTGCCGCTTACGTTTTTGACAACGCGGAAAAGCTGTTTATTATGCCGTTTTTCCTTTATGACGACGTGTATGAGGACAACAATTACGAAATGGTGTTCTCTCTCTGCAATTCGGCGCAGACGGTCGGAGAAATACTAAAGCTCGCG
Source organism: uncultured Clostridia bacterium (assembly GCA_947624485.1). Taxonomy (GTDB): domain Bacteria; phylum Bacillota; class Clostridia; order UBA1381; family UBA1381; genus Hominilimicola. Next base: position 319,026 of record CANQKM010000002.1, on the reverse strand, counting down.
TCCGCCGAAACGACGGCGAAGCGTTGGGCGGTATGCGCCGGAGACGGCAATTTTGAACAGGCGGAGATGAGAGGCTTCCTGCAGTACGGCGCTGACAACTCGATAAAAACGGTCGATTGCGTGAGCATGTCGGCGCTGGACGCAAACTTCGACGAAATTTACAGCCGCTGGGAAACGCTCAGTGTGGAAGGTGTAATCATGTTCCCGAAAGCGGACGAGGGGTTTGAGATATTAAAAAAGATTAAGGGCAGGAATCCCGCGATGATATGCGGCGGCGACACCGCGTTTGACAACAGTACCTTGTTGAACGCGGACAATGAACTGCTGCGGGCGATGAACGGGTTTATTATTGCCGATGAGTTTACGCTGACCGATCCTGCACAGGAGGATAAGGATACAATTCAGGGAATGATTGACGAGTATGCGGCAAACACGGGCGGCGCGTTCGATACATGGTATATTCAAGGCTATAACGCCGTCAGGATCATTGCCGACACGGCAATAAAAAACGAAACGGTCGACTCCTCAAAAATCGCGGAGATTTTACATAAAGACGGCTACAAAGGTTTGATTGAGAATTTCAGCTTCGACGCGAAAGGCAGACAGGAAACGCAGGAATATATATACAGCACAATCGACGATAAAGGGTATTCGCATGACGTCACGGTGAAGAAGTAGGGGGCAGTGATGAAGAATTTATTCAGACAGGAGGCGCTTGACAGCTTCTCGTCACATTCGGGAATGAGCAAGGGCATACGCGCCGTACCGATACGCACGGTTATTTATGTGCTGCTGATTTTTGTGTTCGCGGCTGTTTTTGCGCTGTGGCTCTTTTTCGGAACTATTTACGAAACGGTGTCCGTAAACGGCATAATATGGCCCGCTTCAAAGGGCGGAGAGGTATATTCAAAATCGAGCGGCATTATATCCAAAATAGCCGTATCGGAGGGTAACGACGTAAAGGCGGGCGATATTCTCGCGATCGTACCGCAGGAGGATATACTCGCCCAAATAGAAAGCGGAAAGGCGAACGGCATTACGGCGGAGGAGCTTGGCAAGCTGTATGATGAATACGACGCGCGCTCTGTTATCCGTTCAAACATTGACGGCATTGTCGTCTACGTCACGGACGAAAACTCGTATATTTCCGAGGGCGAAATGGTGGCTGAAATCGTTCCGTACGACAAGGACGGCGACAACAAAAAGCTCACCGCGTTTATTCCCGCCGAAAACGGCGGTCTTATCGCACTCGGCACAGAAGCGCAGGTAATGCCCGATTTTGCGCCGCGTGAGAAGTACGGCTATATAAACGCGTACGTTTCGGGTATTTCGTCGTACCCCGTCAAGGGACAGAGCATAAAGGAAACAGACAGCGATTTGTTTTTACCGTCGCTCGACGAACGGGAGAGCTATCTGCAGATTGAAATTTCGCTTATACCCGACGCTAACGCACAGAGCCGCCTTAAATGGTCAAACCCCGACAGCGGAACGATCGACCTCGCGATGGGTACGATGTGCGGCGCGGACATAGTGATAAAAAAATGTCATCCGTACGAGTGGCTGTTTTAGGAGGGCGTTATGGAAAAGGTAAAAAAAATACGTCCCATACTGCAAATGGAAGCGACCGAATGCGGAGCGGCTTCACTGGCTATGATTTTGGCTTATTACGGCAAGACGGTAACGCTCGAGGAATTGAGGCGTGAGTGCGGAGTGTCGCGCAACGGCGTGAACGCGAAAAATATCGTAAAAGCGGCGCAGTTCCATAGGCTGAGCCCGAGGGCGCTGCGTGTGGACATTGAAGGCGCGAGGGAGCTTAAAACGCCCGCCGTTATACACTGGAATATGGATCACTTTCTGGTGCTGTGCGGATTTAACAAAAAAGGCGCGGTGCTTGCCGATCCCGCGTACGGCGTGAGAACGGTATCGCCGGAGGAATTTTCAAGGTCGTTTACCGGTATCGCGATAGAGTTTACGCCGGACGGGGATTTTCAAAAGGACAAGGGCGGTAAAGCCGCGAATTATATACGGTCGTGCGTAAAAGCCTTCCTCCCCTATACGGCGTACTTTGTTTTGCTTGAAATATGCGCGCTGATAGCGGGCGTGGCAGTGCTGTTCCTTAATTCGGTATTTATCGACAAAATTCTCATCGGCGGCAACACGAGCAATTTAAGGATAATACTGCAGGTCATACTGTGCGCCGGACTGATTACGGCAACTGCCGCGGCGCTTGACGAGCATATAAAGTTCCGTATAGGCAGACAGCTTAATATGCGTATCAATTCGGGATTTATAGAGCATTTGCTAAGGCTTCCGATAGAGTTTTTCGCCCAGCGCAGCGAGGGCGACCTTGCGAACCGCCAGAACACAGGCATGGAGATGGGCGCAAAGCTTGTGCGTATGCTCTCCCCCATTCCCGGATATGTCATGCAGGTAATCGTGTATTTTGTATTGATCGTTGTGTTTGACATACATATAGCTTTTATCGGAATACTCTGCGCGGCTGCCAACGTGTGCGCCATGATTGCAAGCTCGAAGAAGTACGAGGATCAGATGCGCTCGTACAGCCGCGACCTGGGCGCTTTGCAGGGCGATATTTCAAGAACGATCGACATGGTTGAAACGATAAAGTCATGCGGCGCGGAGGACGCGATATTCAACCGCCTTACGGCAGCCGGAACGCAGGCCGTAAACACAAAAACGCAAATCGGAAAAACGGGAGTGCGCACGGGCAGCCTGTTTTCATTCATTAACGCGCTCGGTTCGGGAGTGATTCTTATCGCGGGGGTGTGGGAAATACTGTCGGGCGATATGACCGCCGGTATTCTTATAGCAATGCAGGCTCTTGTCGCCGCAATGCTTGAACCGCTCGGAAATACGGTAAACGCCGGAATAGAAATGCAGACGCTTAAAAGCGACGTGTCGCGCGCAAACGACGTTATGCATTACGGCAGGGACGACAAGTTCCTCGACGACAAAACGGATCAGATAAAAAACATCGACGGCGATATAACTCTCGAGGATGTAACCTTCGGCTACAATCCGCTTGACGAGCCATTTATAAAAAATCTCAATCTCACCGTTAAAAAGGGCGGGAGCGTTGCGGTTACCGGCGGCAGCGGCAGCGGAAAATCTACCGTCGCGAAAATCATCGCGAGGCTTTACCGTGAGGACGGGGGCTGCGTGCGTTTCGGAGGCACTCCCGCGAATGAGATAAATCATTTTTACTTTTACTCCAAAACAGCCGTGGTAAGCCAGAATATACGCTTATTCGAGGGTACGGTACTCGACAACATAACGATGTGGGACGACAGTATTCCGTACGACGAGGTGGTTGCCGCGGCGAAAGCGGCGTGTATACACGATGATATTATTTCACGTAAGGATGGCTACCGCGAAAAAGTAAGCGAAAACGGCAAAAACTTCTCCGGCGGACAGAGGCAGCGTATTGAAATTGCCCGCGCGCTCGTAAAAAAGCCTACAGTGCTGATAATGGACGAGGCGACAAGCGCGCTTGACACCGACACCGAAGAAAGAGTTATGAACAACATAAAGGCGCTGGGGATTACGCGGGTGATCGTCGCGCACAGGCTTTCGACCATTATGGACAGCGATGAAATTATTGTCATGGACAACGGAAAAATCGCCGAGCGCGGTACGCATGAGGAGCTTATGTCGGCGAACGGCATATACAGTTCACTGGCAGGAGGCGTGAGTTAAATGAAAACACAGGTAAGAGAAGAAACCGAGCGCATACAGCAAAAAAACCGCGAGGCGCACCGAAGAGCTTATGAAAATATGGAATCCGCTCTTAACGGAAAGACGGACTGCGACGGTATTAACGCGATACTTAAATTCCTGAACGAAAAGGAGCGCGTTGACTCCGGGCTTCCTCTTTCGGAGCAGCTTCGCTACATAGAGAACCACCTGTTTATAAAAACGCGCTATGTCGAGCTTGACAAGGACTGGTACACGGCTTCGGCAATTCCGATGCTCGTGCAAACAACAGAGGGACGCTGGGTTGCCGTGACTCCCAATTCCGACGGCACGTGCGACTATATTGACGGCGGCGCAAAATCAAAGGTGACGCGCAAAAAAGCCGGTATGTTCACAAACAGCGCGATGTATTTTTACAAGGTTATGAAAAACGGAAAAATCACGATGCGCGATTTGATTTCGTTTATTGTGAAGTGCAGCTCGCGGAAGGACAGAGTAACCGTGCTTGCGACGGCTGTGCTTACGACGTTTGCGGGAATGCTGCTGCCGTGGGCGAACAGCCTCATTTTTTCAATGATAATCCCCTCCGGAGAACTGTCGGGAGCGTCGGCTGCCGCCGCGCTTATATTTTCATCCGTTATGATTTCGTCCGTACTGGGACTGCAGCAGTCGCTTATTTTGACAAACACGATGCTGCGCGCGACCACATACGTGCAAAGCGCGGTGTTCTCCCGTATGCTGTCGCTTAAGCCGGACTTTTTCAAGGACGCAAAATCAGGCGAGTTGTCGCAGATGATAATGGAATTTTCCGATATTACGCAAATAATATCCGTCAGGAGCATAAGCGCGTGCATCGGCGTAATACTGTCGCTGGCGTACCTGATACAGATTTACGTATACGCTCCGTCGCTGTTCGGCTTGGTAATCGCGGTGACGGCAGTCCTTTACGCGCTGATGATCGCGGAGGGCATACTGAACGCAAAATGGATGAAGGGTTATTCAAGGTCACTGTCGGGAATGTCGGGCTTCTGCTACGAGCTTTTTTCGGGTATCGAGCAAATAAAGCTCAACGGCGCGGAAGCGAGAGTAATGCAGAGGTGGAGCGAGCGATATTATGACGCGTCAAAAAAAGAGGACAAGCCGTTTTTCTTAAAATATTCCGATGTTATCTACAAGCTGGTAAAAGTGTTTGCCACCGCCGCCATATTTTTACTCGGCGCGGGTTTGGGAGCCGCGGATTATATCACGTTTTCGGCTGCATACGGAGCGTACGCGGCTGCAATCGGCGGCGCGGCGGTTATTATAGAAATGACCGCGGGCTTCCGTTCCTCATATTCGCTCATCAAACCCATGTTTGACGCTGAATGTGAGGAGTACGGCGGCGGCAAGAAAAAACCCGACAGGCTCAGCGGCGATATAACCGTGACGGATGTGTATTTCCGCTACGGAAATAATTCCCCGTACGTCTTAAAAGGATTGTCGGCGCAGATAAAAGCGGGCGAAAGCGTCGGAATTATCGGCATGTCGGGCTGCGGAAAATCGACGCTGCTCCGATTGCTGCTCGGTTTTGAAACGGCTGAGGAGGGCAGCATATACATAGACGGATTCGATATACGCGAGCTTGATTTGAAAAGCTGCCGCCAAAAAATAGGCGTAGTTTTGCAGAACTCGGGACTTATATCGGGCGATATTTATTCAAATATCACAATGACAAAACCGGACGCGGGCAAGGAAGAAGTGAACGATGCCGTACAAATGGCTTCGCTCGGCGACGATATAGCGTCGCTGCCGATGGGGTTGCACACATTGGTCAGCCGCGAAAACTGCACTCTCTCCGGAGGGCAGTGCCAGCGTGTTCTTATCGCGAGAGCGCTTATAGCAAAGCCGTCGATACTCATCTTTGACGAAGCCACGTCCGCGCTAGACAATATTACTCAAGCGAAAATAATCGAAAACATAAATAAGCTTGAATGTACTAAAATTATAGTCGCGCACAGGCTGTCCACGGTGGAGAGCTGCGATAAAATTTTAGTTATGGACAAGGGCGTGATCGTGCAGGAGGGAACGTTTGATGAACTGAAAAACAATGACGGTCTGCTCAAAAAGCTTGCCAAAAGGCAAATCACCGCCGCGTAAACGGCATAAAAAAATGACGGCTGCGTTTTTGCAGCCGTCATTTTTGTTTTACCGTGTCAAATCTTCTCTCTCAGGGACTCGTCGATCTTATGCTCCGGTACGCGCGGTACGTTTTCAAATGCGCCGCCCGTTACATCCTCCAGGTCGTCCGGTTCAAGCTCCTGTGCTTTCTTGTTCTCGTCTTCTTTTTTTTGCATTTTTATAGCCCCCTTTATTTGATCGTCTTGTCAAACCGCTCCGTCAGCGCTGCAGCTTCCGCGCGTGTGGCGTTATTCTGCGGTCTTAATGTGTTGTCCGTGTAACCGCTCATAATACCCGAACCGCACGCCCACTGTATTGCCGGTACCGCATAATCGTTCGCTTCTGCCGCGTCGGCGTAGCTTAGTATGTTCGTGTTTTCACCGACCGACACGTCCTTTCCGATATACTGCGCATATCTCCACAGCATAGCCGCGACCTGCTCGCGTGTTACCAATTCATCGGGCGCGAACTCCGTATCGCTGTAACCGGAGACTATTCCATTCTCAGTACCCCACGCGATATACGGAGCGTAGTACATATCCTTGTTTACGTCGGTGTACGTCATATCCGTATTTTCGGGCTTGACGCCGTTCATGCGTCCTATTACCGTTATGAGCATACCTCTTGTGACGTTGGTGTCGGGTTCAAACGTGTCCTCGCTTACACCTGCAAAGTAGCCCTTTTCGGCTGCGTATTTTACGCTGCCGCTGAACCAGTCTGACGGAGTCACATCCTTAAACTGTGTTTCCGCGGTATTTCCGCTGTCGGGCTCAGGCGTTGCGTCAGGTTCGGTCGTAGGTTCAGGTGTTGCCGTAGGCTCGGGCGACGCTGTCGGAGCAGGGGTTGCCGTATCGCGCCGCGACGCCGCGCCCGAACCCGAACCGCGCGGTCTTGATGCAGGCTTCGGCGTTACCGTTACCGTTATGTCGGGTATCGCGTTGCCGTAGGGCGTTACGTTACCGTGTATCACTGTCGTACCTTCGCTGAGCGCCTTAAGCGTCGTGCCGTCGAACGCCGCGACCGCCGCGTCGTCCGTACCGAGAGCCGCGCTCATTCCTTCGCTGAGCGTATTCGGCTCGCACGTTATGTTAAACTCCATCGTTTCACCCTCGGCAAGCTCTATCTTTTCCGGGAACGGCCCGCCGTTTAACATAAATTCCATCGGCATCGCTGCCAGCAGACGTATATTCTCGCCCTGCGTTACATAGCCGCCGCTGTCCTCGCCTATCAGGAGACAGTCGACAAAGCCCACCTCGTCAAGCTTCTCGGATATAACGTCCAAGTCCACCTTGTAAGACGCTGTCTCGCCCGCGTCTAACGCGCCTATCTCGGCGCTGCCCCAGTTACATTCCTCGGGCGTTAAACCGGCAGCCATAGCGTAAGGTCCGCTGAATATGACCTTCATCGTGTCACCCGCGTTTGACGGCGCGTTACCCGTGTTTGTCACGCTGTATGAAACATGATAGCCGTCGCAGTCCTGATACGAGTCAACGTTATCGACAACGTATACCGGCTGTTCCTCAAGCGTTTCGCTCTCGTACGCCGAGGTATTTGTCATGCCGCCCTCCTGCGCTTCGGCAATAAAGCTCATGCCGTCTGTACCGCCCTCGGGAACTGTCCACTCGAACGTGTATATATCGGTATTTCCGGGAAGCAGCTTATTATCGCTCTCAATCGTGTGTACCGCTTCACCTTGTTTTTGACTGTTTTGCGCCTCATACACGTTTACCTTGTAGCCGTCGGCGTAGGTAAGACCGTTATTTTTAACCGATACCGACACGTTCACCGTATCGCCCGCGTTCGGGGTTTCGTCCGACAGAGCTATATCCGTAACATCGACCGCGCCGCACGGCTCCATATACGAAGCCATGAGGTTGAAATCGGTTATCCTGACGGGATTTTTCTCGTCACCTGTAAGCTCCTGTTTGAAGCTGTTATACAGCGTCATCAAATTACCTTTACTGTCCACAACGGCGTTCGGCTCGTCCGCAAACGCTTTTGTATGCGTAAGTCTGTACGGAGACGCCCAGCCGCAGCCGATGTCCTTCTCATCATCCGACGACGCGGAATCGCTGCGTATCAGCGCGGTCGCGTATACCTCGCGGCTCTGAACCGCGTTGCCGTCACTGTCCTCATACGTTTCCGGCTGCGTCCAGATTACGTATATATCGCCCTCGTCAGCGATAGCCTTAAAGTCAGCCATATATCTTGCCGAGTCCTGATTTTCCGCGGGAACGGAAACGTACGAATACAAATCCTCAAGCTCCTTATCTACGCCGTTCGGATCCTTGAGATAATCCTCCTTTATATGTCCGTCCTCGTCAACTCCGTCGCGGACGAGCGCGGATATATCAATATACGTCACATACTTTTCATCCCTGTACCAGAACAGCATTGTATCAGCCATTTCCGCCTGCGTAACACCCTTCTCCTGCAATTCCTCCGGCGGTTCGCCGCCCTTTGTTCTGACAAACTGCGGCAGGGCGTCACTCACGTTGTCGTCCGTAATTCTTACCGGCTTATACGTCTTATGCTGCTCAAAGTCGTAGCACTGTATAAACATTTCCTTATCGTACGTGGTATCGTTCGACGAATCCTGATCGATCGTGTACGCGTAAACGGATATACCGTTATATGTTGTTGCGGTAAAATCGGAGATGTTCGGAACGTTATGTCCGAGCAACGGCAGCGGCGACGAAAGGAAGCGCTGTCCGTGCCAGTTTTCCAAAAGGTACTGCCTATCCTCTTCGCTTGCGACCTCGTTGTCGTAATACTCGTCGAACATCCAATTACCCTTTTCCTTCGAGTACAGCATATATACGACAGCGCAGCCGTTTGTGTACGAATTTGACATTTCCTCAGCCGTACCGTCGGAGTCCGTCTTTACGTAATAGACTATTCTGTCGCCCGTAACCTCGTCATATACGCAGGTCGGGGTGTAGTCGTAATACTCGTCGTCCGTAAGGCGCGTTTCATCGCTGACCGTACCGGTTGCGGGATCGATTACGGCTGTGTAGACCTCCAGATTCCTCATATAATCGGCGGAATCCTCCGTAGTCGGCTTATCGGGATCGCTCGACAGCCACGAAATCATCACCTTACCGTCCCCGATCTCACATACGCTCGGCTGGAAATCGGCCTTTTTATCGTTCTGAACATCCTTAGGTTCGCTCCATGTGCCGTCCTTATACACCGCGTATTTGAGTACGGTTCTCTCCGTTGCACCGCGCGACGCGTCGGAATCGAGGAACGCCATGAACACACTGCCGTCCTCAAGCTTTATAAGCTGCGTGTCGGGATGCTCGTAGGCGTTTTCGACAAGCTTCGTTGACGACGTTTCGCCGAACGCCGACATAAGCGAAATATCACCTTCGGGCATCCATTCGCTCTTTTCGTCGCTGTACGGCTGCCTTACGCCGAACGACGGCTGCTCCTCACCGCTCATAAGCGCCGTATCCCCCGTATTGCTGGTCAGATTCGGTCCGGTCTCGTATTGCTCAAAAAAGCCGAACTTTATATCGGGGAATTCGTACTGCAGCGGTATGGAGAACAGGAACAAATCTATCCACGCTCCGAGAGTAAACACAAGATCGCATCCCCAGCTGTCATACCCCGGATCCTGACCGGTGAATTCAAATACGCCCATAGCCGTAAACGTGCCTCCGGCGCGTACGCCTATCGTTCCGGCAAGACCTACTCCCGCGTAAATCTGAACCGTTCCGGCAATCTGTATCGACGCTTGGGATTTTCCGAGCTTATTCTGGAAGTCTACGGTGGCATTATGCGCGTCCTCATAGGTTATTTCCGGCTTGCTTGTATCGGTTCCCGCGCCGAAAAATCCGAGCAGGTAGGCGCCCAGCTCCAAACCGAAATACGCCGGTATATATACTACGGGAATAATGGTGTAATGTGCTCTTTTGACGTTCACGCTCGCTCCGACGTACGCGCCCACTCCCGTAAATACGGCGGCATTATTGTTGTATCCCGTTGTACGGTTCAATATATTCACGTATGTGAAATCAAAGTATATGCCCGCCTGAACATCTACTTTCCACGTCGGCGCGCCGAGAGCGGCTGCCGCGTCCGGCAACGAATTGTTCATCATATTGTTGAACGCTTCGTTATACGCCCGTGTAATACCGTCGGTAAAGGTCTGTATCGGATGCCTTGCCGAGAACAGATCCTTATAATACGTTCCGGTGTCCCCCTGGTACTGGTTCATGTGCATATCCTTAACTGTGTCCACTATCTGAACCGGACTGACGCCTATATACATTCTGTATCCGGTAGGCGTCTTTATCGAGCCGACCGACACAAACGGCAGATCAAGTCGCATCGCCGCGGTGCCGACAAACGGAAGGCTTATAAAGTCTATATCCGCCGGTATATCTATGTGCTGCAGCACGGGTACCTCCTCGGTCGTCTTTTGCAGGAACGTGTAGCCCGTAAACACATCGGAGTACGTGGTTGTATTCATCGCGTCATCATTCGAGGACGAGGACACCGCCGACTCCTTGCGCTGCTTTGACACCTCGGAATTTATTCCGTGCGTTTTATCGGTCGTCACGCGCATGTAAAGCCTGTAACCGGGAATTGCCTTTTCGAGAGGAATATATCCCGTAAAGCTGCCGTCGCTGTTCTTTTCCGCTTCGCATGAGGCGATCTCGGCATTGGTGTCGGGATCGTATATCATGAACTTAACGCCGGTCACGCTTTCGTCCGCGTTGGGGGTTTTGATGATATTGCCGTATTTGTCCATCTCCACCTTGGTGTATTTGACCGGCTCGCTCATTCTCGCGGTCACCGACACCTCTTCCCCGTCAATTACAAGACTGCTGCCCTGACTTGGGTTGTCGGTCGTCAGTTCTATATTGTTTATTATCGAACCGTTCTCGGAGTTTATCCGAAGCTGTCCGAGATTTTGTTCGCACACGGAAACCGTTCTGTTTACCCTGCTGCCCGTTTCGTTATTTGCGAAAACTACCTCGCGCTTTTCGCTTTCCACGTACGGAAGCTCCATTTCACGCAGACTGCTCTGACCGTTTAGCTCTATCTTATACCGTATGTAATGCCGCGCCGTTGAGCCTTCGGTATTGCACGCCGCGCGGAACGGCGCCGTAGTAAAGCTGCCGTCATCTTCGACCGCCGCGAACTCACCGCCGATGTTTACTATCGCTCCCTTGGCGGGGATAGCGTTTGCCGAAACCGCGCGCCGCGTCATCATATTGAAGCTCGGCATATAAACGCTGCCCTTGACCGACTGGTATATATCCTCCCCGCTCTCCTCAACGTACGAGAGCGTCACTATATTATTTTCGGGAACGTTTGACGCTTCGTGGAAAAACACCTCACCGCCGTATAATTTGTCGTCATACCTTTCCTTCCATACGGGGTAGATGCTGCTGCCCGCGTCGTCCGCCATACGCACCGACAGGGTGTATATCTCTCCGTATATGGGGTGCGACTCTATGACGTACTCATAATACTCTTCGCCGTCGATAGTCGTCTCCGACATAACCGGCGAATTGAAAAATCCGTACGAAATATCGAATTTCGGCAGATCCGATTTCTTTACGCGCAGAGTAAGCGCGTTGTCGTTTCTCGTAAAGAGCGGCGTTATCTCGTAATAGCCGTAACGAAGTCTCTCGTTGTCGTCAAGATACGCGCTCGTTCCGTTATCCTCGGTATACGGCACTATAACGTCTCTCTTTACCCAATTCGTATCGGACTCGTTATATTTGTAGCTCACCTTGTATCCCGCGGGAGTGAAAAGGTCGGAGTATTCGTCTCTTACGACCGAGGAAATCTTTAAAACATCGCCGAGGTGGTATGTAAACGTCTGCGGAGTGGATATATCCTTGTCCTCGCCGCAGATTTTTAAGTATCCGAAATCGCCTTCGGGAAGGTTGATTTTTACTTTCGCGTCAATATAGCCGAACTCCGGCTTTAACTCGATTCTTCCGCGCAGACCGAACTTTCCTCCCGTCTGGTTCTCCCAATCCCGTGAGCTGTTGTTTTCCTCTATGCTCAGCACGCCCTCCTTATACATTTCATCGACCTGTTCCGACGTCAGCGTGTACGTGTGCGACGTAGCTCCGTCGTCGGAAAAGCTCGCTATCTTCATTTGCTTGCCGTTCTTTACCGCGTACACGTTTTTCAGATATACGTAAGGCGAGGTGACGTTTCCGCCCAAGGTCTGCTGGAAGGCGATAGAGTTTTTGCCGTCCTTCGTATAGCGGATAATCTGATTATTGTTTGTGTTATCCGAGCCGGCAAGCGCAAGGAACGTAGGACTTTGCCACGGTGAACTCGTGCCGTCGCTGTTCAGGAAGGTGAGCGCGTCCGCACTTTGGAGATTTATCACAAACGGTCTGCAAATCGGTGTTATGCCGTATATCCTGAGCTGATCGCAGTTCGTGCATTGTCCGTGATTGCCGATGTAAACAGTAGGGCTGACCGCTCCGTCGCCGGTGACAAACATATTTGTTTTAACTCTGTTGCCCTCGCTGTGATCCTCGAATATTCTATCCTTCCGCTCAAAAACAAGAGACTCTCGGAGCGGATTCTCAGTCCAAGGCTCGTTGGCCCGAGTACCCATCTGCGCCGTAATCGTCGCGCACTTGTTGGGCTTCCACCAATCGACCTGAACGCCGGCTATATCCCATGCCACAGCGCGCGACGCGTCGGCGTACCGCCACTCGGTCTTTACCCAGCCCCAAAAATTTTCCTTGACGGGATCGAAAATGTGTGCCCACGTGTTAGCGCCGTCCACCCAGCGCGATAACCAATAGTCTCCCTTCCATAAATTGTCTGAGCACATGCTTCTGCTGAACATTGCCTGAGAGTTGAGTGAAATATACCCTCCGGACGACTTTGATATATCAATCGGATCGCCGAGAACTATATCACTTACGCGTCCGCTTTCCTCTATCGCGGAAAGCGATATATCGCTGTCAGACGTGCCGAGCGTGCCTTTTATTGTGACCGCCGCCTCCGGCGTTGTAATTTCGCACATTTCGCTTTCCTCGAGCTTCAGCTTAAAATCCGCCTCGCCCGCTATGTAATCGCCGCGTATCGGGATTTCTATTCTGCGCGTGTCGATTCCGATCGGGAAAACCACATCCATATCCACAGGTGAAAAATCGCGTCCCGTCCGTGCCGAGCCGTCCGCCGTGGTGAGATGCGCAGCCGCGATCGTGTTGAGCGCGCCCTCGCGCTTTATTTCAACCGTAAAGCTGTCGCCCTCCGCGCTGTATGTTTCCTCTGTAAATCCGACCTTTGAGGGAGCCTGTACCTCGTCGTCGGCAATCGTAAACGCGCAGCTTGACGACGCGCTGTTTGTCGTCGTTCCGTAAGGATTGGCGAGCATAAAGAAGAAAAGTCTGTCGCCGTCTCCCTCATCGTTGTTGTCAACGTCTATCGCTATGTATTTTTCCTTTTCGCCCTCCGCGAAACCGACCGTAAGCGTCGCGCCCACAACGACGTTTGTCACAACGTTCGCCATCTGCTGTATCTGCTGCACCGTGTCGGTCGTGGAGGTCACCGCCTGCGGAGCGCCCTCTACGCCCGTATACGCCGCGCGCGCTCTCTGAAGGGGGCTGACGGAAAGAGTTTCTCCGTCCCCGTCCGCCGCTTCCTCCGCTTGCCCGGCGGAGAGCAGACCGCTTTGCTCCTCTATGTAGTCGATAGCTTTCTGCACACCCTGCTCGGTAGCCTTCTGAAGTTCCTCATCATTTTTGAGCATTTCGGCGTACTCCTCCTCCGTTTTCAATTCGGATTCGGTGTATTCCTCACCCTCCATGCGCTCGATAAGAGATTGGTTGCCGTCGGGGTTGTACGCCTCTTCGCCGCCGTACACGGATACCGTGTAATCCTTTCCGTATTTGGCTGTCAAATCGGAAATTTTTACCGTTACGCCCGATTCCGACGCGCAGTCTCCGCCTCTGGCAATGCGCAGAAGGTATCTTTTGTTTGCGCCTTCCTCCAGCCGTGCGTTGGCTGCGGTGAGATAGAACACGTCGCTTGAAAGTATATCCTCCGTCATTTCTATTTCGGGAATGTACTCGTCCGTTTTCTCGGCGTGAGCCGGCACTGCGAAAGCCGGCGCGATCAGCGCCGCCGACAGTACCGCGCTTATGATTTTTTTAAGCTTAGCGTATGTTTTCATAATGGCACTCCTTCGCGGTAATTTTATTGCTTTTCATTTGAAATTCACGTTTTTGGGAAACAGTTCCTTTCTATAATTTTACCATACGCCTAATTGTAAGTCAAACACCGTTCGTGTCAAAAACACGACCATTCGTGTCGCGGCTCTTGATTGTACGGCATGAATAATATATAATTTATGTAAGCTGAGACTGATTTTTAAATTTTATAATTAAGAGAAACGTATCGGGGGTAATAAATATGAAAAAATTACTTATAGCTTTGCTGGCGGTATTTTGCATATACGCGGCTGCCGCTCCTTGCTACGCCGACGGCTACGAGGGAAGCGGAACGCCGGACGATCCGTATATGATAAGCACGGCTGAGCAGCTTAAACAGTTTGCCGCCGAGGTGAGCGAGGTGAGCGGCGGAGAGCCTTATTCCGGTGTTTATTTTAAGCTCGCGAACGATATTGACTTAAATTCCGAGCCGTGGACTCCCATAGGCTGGACGGAGAACGGAAGCAACAATTTCGGCGGAACGTTTGACGGCGGAGGCTTTGCCGTAAAGGGGATCTATATAAACTCTGCCGCCGATTTCCAGGGCTTGTTCCGTTCCCTCGGCGCAGCCGGCACAATTAAAAATCTGACGGTTGACGGCTCTGTGACCGGCGGCAATTATATCGGCGGTATCGTGGGACAAAACAACTCCGGCACGATTGAAAACTGCGCAAGCTCGGTAACGGCGACGGGAAAAAGATATGTCGGCGGTATAGCCGGTCAGAACAATGCCGGCAGAATAACGGACTGCTCCAATTCCGGCTCTGTTTCGTCAACAATCACGACACACGCCGCGTCAAGCTCCTACATCGGCGGTATAGTCGGTCAAAACAGCGCGGGCGCTGCGTCAACCGGAGCTTTAAGCAGGTGTCACAACACCGGCGTTATATCGGGCAGTAATTATGTCGGCGGAATAACGGGATACACCACCGCGCAGACAACAATCTGCTATAATACCGGCTCTGTATCGGGCAGCGGCTATATCGGCGGCATAACGGGATTTGTAAAGGGCGCGCCGATACCCGGCTCATTTTTGCCCGACGACATAACCGACACTTTACTGACAGACTGCTATAATACCGGCGCCGTCAGCGGAACCGTCAGATATACCGGCGGCGTGGTAGGACAGATCGCGGCAGGCGGCACTGTGGAAAGCTGCTACAATACCGCGGATGTAAACGGTGCGTTAATCGTCGGCGGCGTGGCGGGACACGTAAACGGCAGCAGGGCGGCTCTCAGATGCTGCTATAACATCGGTAAGGTCGACGGAAGTATGAACATCGGCGCGGTTGTCGGACAAAATTCATCCGGCACCGTAGAGTATTGCTATTATCTGGACGGCTCAGCCGGTAAGGGAATAGGCAGCGGCGGCGGCAGCGCCGAAATGCGGACCGTACCCGAATTTACAAGCCTGATTTCGACCTTGTCCTCGTCATCACACGGCGGCTGGGTCGGCTGCGGCACTATGGACTTTATAAGACCTGCGCTTGCCTCAAACAGGGAGGTTGTTGACTTTACGGCTACCGAGGAAAATCCTTATATTATCGACGGCATGGACAGCTTCAACAAGCTAAGGAACTATATGCTCAATGTCGGTTCCGCAAAAGGCAAGTACTTCAAGCTCACATGTAACCTATTAACCAGAAATAATAATATATACATCCCGGGGAATTTCGACGGAGTATTTGACGGCGGCGGTCATTCCGTATATATATACGAGTATGTTGTCAATCAACCGCTGTTTAACAATGTCGAGGACGGCGGCGTTGTAAAAAATCTGAATATTTACAAGAGTCCGTATCCTTATCCGTCCAGCGGTACAAACGAAGCCTTTATTGCGGCACGTGTCAAAAGCGGCGGCATGATCGAAAACTGCCATGTCAGCGGCACAATGACTTATTCCATCTCTTCCGGCAGTCCGAGAAATTACAATTACGGAGGCGTCGCTGCGATAGTTGACGCGGGCGGAACGATTAAAAACTGCGTAAATGAATTCGGCTTTACTTTGACAAGTAATAACTGTGTGGCTTACATCGGCGGCATCGCCGGAGAAAACAACGGAACAATCGAAAACTGCATTGGCATGGCAGGGTACTATGGTTTGTCTTTCATCCGCGGCAGCAGCACGACTGTCAACGCGGCTTATGTCGGCGGCATTGCCGGAAAAAACACCGGAACAATACGGAATTGTCTGAATATAACCGCAATTCCGAATCAGGAGAATGTGACCGCAGGCAGTATCGCCTGTAACGACGGCGGTATTATTGAAAACTGCTATTATGACGCGGACAGAACGCCTAATTTAGGCTCCGGAGATATGGGACTGGGAAAAACAGCGGAGCAGATTAGGTCCGGCGAGGTCGCATATCTTTTGCAGGGCAGTCAGCCCGCGCAGGTGTGGTCGCAGACAATCGGTATGGACGATCACCCCGTTCCCTCGGGCGATGTAAACGGCAGGGTGGACAGGATAAGCACGTCTCAGGGATATATCTATATAAACGGCACGGGCGCAGAGGAAAGTCCGTACCTCATACCGAACCTGCCGTTTCTTGAAACGATGCGTGATTACGTCAATTCCGGCAACAGTGAGGATAAATATTTCAAGCTGACGGCTGATATAGATATGTCGCAAAAATACGGCGAAGGCGGCGCGTCGTGGTCTCCTATCGGAATTGAGAGCAATAAATTTGAGGGCGTTTTTGACGGAAACGCTCATGAAATAAGCGGATTATATATAAACGCTCCGAATGAGAAATATCAGGGCTTGTTCGGCTTTGTCGGCACAGGCGGAACTGTGAAAAACCTGACCGTCTCCGGCACCGTCACCGGCAAACAATATATCGGCGGTATCGCGGGACGCATCGACGAGGGCGCGGCAGTATACGGCTGCGTCAACAAGAGCGAGGTTTTCGGCGACAGTCAGTTCGGCGGCGTCGCGGGTATAAATTACGGCGTTGTGACAAACTGCGCCAACGCCGGAAACATCGGCGATAACAAAAACATAGGCACGGACCGTATCTGCGGCGGTATTTTGGGTGAGAACCGCGGCGGCATAACAAGGTGCGTCAATGCCGGAACGGTCGGAGTGATGTATGCTGACGAAATAAAGGGCGGCATTATAGGATATAACGTTTCCGAAAACACCGCAGCCGACTGCTATTATCTCTGGGGAGGCACCGGAAGCATAAAGGGCGTCGGCCGCGGCGACGATAACACAAAAAGAGTTAACTCCGCCTCCAGACTTAAATCGGGTGAGACGGCGTGGCTTTTGCAGGACGGTCAGGACGGCCTTGTCTGGGGACAGAAGCTCGGAACGGATGCTTACCCCGTACCGACGAGCGACAGCGGCAAGCAGGTGTTTAAGGTTACCTTCGCAACGCAGTCAAATCCGAATTTTGCCGAGCGTTACGCCAATCCGAACGGCACGGTAACGCTGCCGGACGCTCCCGCGGCGGAGGGACAGGTATTCTCGGACTGGTCGCCAAATCCCGGAAGCGGCAATGTTTTTGATGAAAACACTCCCGTAACCGATGATATAACCGTGTACGCGTCCGAGCGCACTCCCTTCGGCGGTGAAAGCGGCGAGATCCCGCTTAGCGCGGTTTACGGCGAGGGTGTTACGGCTGATTTGTCCGATTACATCGCTTACGGAGATACGACCGATACGGCGGATAAATTTACATACACGATCGGGGACGGCAATACGATCGGCGCGTCGGTAAGCGGCAGCACGCTTACCGTTCCGAAGGATACCGGCGCGGGCGAATACACGCTGAAAATAAAAGCCGAGGAAAAAGCTCCGCTGTTCAATCTTATGAGCGTTGATGATTACGGCTTTGAGCCTGTGACGCTGACGATTAAAATAACCGTCGCAAAAGCAGCGCCGACGGCGTCCGTTCAGCCCAACGAGCTTGTGTTCAAGGACAAGGAGCAGTATCTTGTAACAGGCAGAACCGACGACGGAGCGCTTGTATACAGCACAAGCAAAGACGGCGAATATTCCGAAAAAGTACCGACAGGCATAGATGCCGGAATGTATACGGTTTGGTACAAGGTGATAGGCGACGAAAACCACACCGATTCCGAGCCGCAGTCCGTAGAGGCTGTTATCAGAAGCATTGAAAGCATAAGAATTGAAAAAGAACCTGACATCACCACCGTTATCGAAGGTATGCCGCTCGACACGTCGGGCTTGGTAGTAATCGCCGACTGCGGCAACGATGAAACCTTTGAGGCGGCAGGCTATACACTTTCCGGCTACGACACATCGGAACCGGGCGATCAAACCGTCACTGTAACCTACGGCGGTAAAACAGCGCAGTTTAATATAACGGTAACGCCTAAATCCCTCACGGGCATCGAGCTTACGCATACACCCGACAAGCTCATTTATTATCAGGGTGACGAGCTTGATATAACGGGCATGGTTATAACGGCGGTTTATGACAATAACACGACCGAGTTTGTTGACAACGATACCTGCGGTATCGACGGTTCTGCGGACAGCGTCGGAGAGCAGACCGTTACGGTAACTTATAGCGGACAAACGGCAGGGTTTACCGTTACGGTGCTTGAAAGACCTGCCGAAACGGGAACTGTCGAAACGCCTCTTATCGAGGTAGCCGAGTTCTACGGCGGCAAGCGCGCGATAATCTCATGCGCTACGGAGGACGCGGAAATTTACTACACGATCGACGGAACCGAACCGACAACAAGCTCGGATAAATACACATCTCCGTTTGAATTGACCTCCAACGCGGATATAAAAGCGATAGCCGTAAAAGCCGATATGGACGACAGCGATGTCGAGGAGCAGCTCGTAAATATTGAGAAGGTTGCGGCTCCGAGGGCGAACGTCAAGGGCGAGGTGGAGGTCGGAACGGCTGTGAAGCTGCTCTGTTCAACCTCCGGCGCGGAGATTTATTACACAATCGGCGACTCGCTTGACGAGAACAATTACAAGAAATATACAGACGGCATAATAATAACAGGAAGCATGACGATCCGGGCAATCGCCGTAAAGCGCGGCTGTGTAATGAGCGACGGCGTTACATTCACCTACACCGTAGCGCCGCCCGAGGAGCCGGGCGGAGAAGTAAACCGCGCGCTGCTTGAGTTGGAGGAGGCGGCATGCAAAGCCGGAGACACCTTCAGCCTGCCCGCGTATATATATTCCGAAAGCGAGGTAAGCGACTTCCGGTTTACGCTCGAGTACGACAGCGACCAATTTGATTATCTCGGCTTTAAGCCCGGCGGGGATATGTCCGCGTCGTCGGTATCCGTCACAACGGATGAAAACAGGGTGACGGTACGCGGCACGCAGGGAGGAATAACCGGCTGCGAGGCTTGCAGGCTTGAATTTAAGGCAAAGCCGGATATTGATTCCGGAGAATATATTTTGCCGGTAAGCGATATTGAGATCAATGCCGCCGAAAAAAATCTGACCGACGTGTATTATACGGACGGTTATGTCAGGATAATATCCGAGGACGCGAAAATTTCCGCGGACGCGTTTCTCTTCAACTCCGACAACGATGTTATAGAGGATGTGTCAGAGGTAAGCGGAACTTTGTCGGCGATGATACTGGCGGATATCGCGGGCTTGCCCGAGGACGAAAGGGTGACAAGCTTTGACGCGATCCTCGCTTTCTACGACACGAACGGCGCGCTCGTCACGCTGAGTACAACCGAAGCGGAGATGAGTGATGACATTGATTGCTTCATGGCCGAAAATATAGCTATCCCCGAAAACGCCGAAATCGGCGGAGTAAAGCTGATGATATGGGAAGATATAGACACTGTGAAGCCGCTTGCGTTAGCGGCACCTGTGCTGTAGGCTAAATCGGATTACAAGAGTATGTTCACACCGAACATACTCTTTTTCAATTCCGCGCAAGGTTGAATTTTCGTAATTTTTGTGGTATAATCCAAGCAGTAAAATATTTGAAAGGAGCAGGTAATATGAGAAAGTGTGTAAGATGCGGAGCGGAAATGGAGGAGGGCTTTTCCTTTACGGGCGGCGGCGGAAACGTGCTGCGTAAGAAGGGCTTTACCCTGAAAGCCGTTTACCCTAAGGCGGCATTGTGTCCCAAGTGCGGCGAGGTGTCGATTTACGTCGAGGACGAGGCGCTTGAAAAGCTGACAAAATGATAAAAATTGTAATGCCCCTCATAGAGGCGGTATTACGCGGCATAAAAAAAAGAAGTCTTTGTAAAACAAAGACTTTGTAAAATTGCTGTATACTCACAAAAAGCCCAAAGCAAGTAATCGGCGTTACAACGGCGCGTTTACAAGCCGTCAGCCGATACGCAGCGACGGCTTTTTGTGAAAGAGGAGGCGCAACGGAGCGTTTGAGCGCTGCAAGCGCACCACAGGTGCGCCAAAACCGCACGAAGCCCAAAGCGACAGTGAGCCGTCGTGAGCGCGCGTGCAAGCGAACAGGCGAGCCGAGTGACGGCTTCGCGCGGAAAAGGAGTACCGTGCGGCATAAAAAAGAATCCTTTGCCGAAGCAAAGGATTCGTAAAACTGCCGCACGGTGCGACGTGGTACGCCCGAAGGGACTTGAACCCCCGACCTTTCGGTTCGTAGCCGAACGCTCTATCCAGCTGAGCTACGAGCGCATATGATTTCCGCTTCCGAAAATCACTTCAAATATATTACCACACAGCACTGCGATTGTCAAGAGTTTTTTGACAAAAATGCGGCTTTGTGGTAAAATAATTACGGGGTGAGACTATGAGATTTGTATGGTATTACGACTTCCCTATCGGCAAAATCGCGATAGCGAGCGAGGGAGAATACATAACCGATATAACCTTCGATTACGCGGACGGCATCGAACACGAAACAGCGGAAACGGCTGCGTGCGCAAACGAGCTTTGGGAATACTTCGACGGCGAACGAACGGAATTTGACATTAAAATAAAATACGGCGGCACGCCGTTTACCCGCGCCGTGCTTGAAGCCACCATGAAAATACCCTACGGCGAAACGCGCTCCTACGGCGACGTCGCGCGCATGGTTAACAATCCGCGTGCGGCGAGAGCGGTCGGCAACGCGATACACCGCAACCGTCTGCTTATCGTTATCCCGTGCCACCGAATCATACAGGGTGACGGCTCGCTCGGCGGCTACGCCGGACGCGAGGATATTAAACGCCGGCTTTTAAGCCTTGAAAAGCATAACATATGAAAACGGGGACACTAAAATTTTAGTGTCCCCGTTTTTTAGTGTCCCTAATTTTAGTGTCCCCGGTCAGCACACTTCCATGATCTCGTTTCTGTCTCTGTATTCGGTATGGCGCGGCGACGGCTCGCAGCCGTCTGCAATACCGCTCACCGGCAGCAGCGCGATAAGGTCGTACTTCTCCGTATCGGGAAAAAGCTCCTTTACCTTATTCACGTCGAAATGCCCTATCCACGTCGAGCCGTAGCCCAAATCGTGTATCGCGAGCATCATGTGCGTTGCGGCGATCGGCGCGTCCACGTCGGCGAAATTCTTGCCGTCGTACTGTCTCACCCACGCTGCCGACGGATCGGCACCGATCATGAATATTACCTTCGCCGGCGCGATAAACTGCATTTTTGTGCAGCTTAACAGCTTTTCACGCGCCTCCTCACTCTCGAAAACCCATATTTTGAACGGCTGATTGTTTACCGCCGTCGGCGCGCAAACGCCCGCCTCTATTATTTTTTCCACATCGTTTTTCGGTATATCCGCGCCGTCAAACATACGCACGGAATACCTGTCCTTTGCAAGCTGCAAAAAATCCTTCATCCCGGTAACCTCCTTAATAAATCGTAATAATCGTGCCTTCGGTAACGGTTTTAAGCACCCTCGCCATATCATCCTCCGCTACGGCAATGCACCCAGCCGTCGCCGTTTTACCGTCGGGCATGCAGTGCAGGAACACCGCGCTTCCGACGTACGGCGCACGGCACGCATTGTAGCCTATGTCAAGAAAATAATTATAATCGGGCGCGTACTCGATAAGATGCTCGTCGTGCGAAAAATCGGTATCTGCGGGCAGCTCCGACGCATACGCAAGCGTGTTGTAATCCGCGTGCTCACTGTCGCCGCGCCAGTACATATCCTCCGTGATTTTCGTGTACGGCACGCGGCTTTCGGGATCGTCCTTTATGCCGTACGCGCGCCCCGTAACGTAAGTGCCGAGGGGTGTTTTCATGTCCCTCTCGGCAGCCTTACCCGTTCCGTTTTTACCTATCACACCGCCGCACGAAAACAGCGTTTTATAGCGCCCGTCACGTGCGCGGTACAACGTAAGGCGGCAGGTGTGACTTTCCGCGTCACACCTAACGCCTATCCTGTATTTTCCCTCATATTCGGCAGGCAATACGCCGCCGAACAAATGTCTTTCGCATAAATTCTGCTCTTCCGCGATGTTCATAGCTTAATTACTGCGCCGTCGCGTCAACCGCTTTCTCAAGCGCTTCGCACGTCTTTGTGTTCCACAAAAACGCCTTTAGCTTCGTACCCGAGTCGGGTATATCCGCTGTAATTTCGCTTTCGCCGTTGACCTCCACAAGCTGCGTTTCCATGTTTATTCCCGCGAGCCGTCCGTCATTGTCGTACGACGCGGCTATGAGCGAAATCTCCATCGTGGCCGAACCGGTGTTTTTAATCTTCGCCGTTGCTTTGCCTTCGCTTGTTATCGAGAGGTTTTCGGCTTTTATTGCAGGTTTTGTCTTAAACGTAACCTCCGCGCCGTTTGTAATCGTATCACCCGCCATACCGATTGCCCGGTACACGTAGGTCGTGTCGGGCTTCAGTCCGTCTACCGCGAGATTATACTCATGCTCGCCCGCCTCGCTGAACACGATCGGACTCTTATCGCCGTATCTTATTTGCTCGTCGCTGCCCTGTTCCCAAATCAGGAACATGCCTACCGCGCTCGGCGTTATCGTCTCGCCGTGGGTTGTTATTTCGATACTGCCGTTAAGCGTCGCGCCCGTGGACGTAATGTCGGTCGCGTCCTTTGTTGTGTAAACGTAATCGGGAGCTTGCTCGCTCGTTATCGTTACAGTCGCGTAATTCGTCGTCGTAACCGTCTTTCCTGTTTCCAGCGGATCGGGGTGCGCGAATGTCGCCGTCACGGTGATCGTCGCGTTTCCTTCTTGGGCATTACCCGTAACCGCCGCCGACGCGCCGTCCTGCGCGGGAGTTACAGTCACCGTGCTGTCCTGCGGCACTGTCCACTCGGTACCCTGTAAAACGTAGCTGTCGTCGGATTTTTCAACCGAAATCGTTTTCTCATCACCCTGCGCCATATAAACCTGAGTGGGATTCAGTCTGAAGCCTATCTGCGTCTTATACGGGATTTCAGCCACAGCCGACGAGCCTTCTATATGCAGATACAGCACGCCGCTGCCGGAATTGAGCGCGTCGTCGTCGATATTGACCTTCGTTTTACCGCTCATTTCATCCGTTATGGTGATTATTTCGCTTTCGGGATCGGTCATCTGAGCGTCGCGGAAGAATTGGATCTTATCGCCCGCCTTGAGGTTAGTTCCATCAACGTTCACGCGCGCGTAATCGCCTATACCCTCATCATAGCCTTCCGGCAGGTTGTAAATCTCCGCTTCCGCCTTACGCGCGTCAATGTTAAACTCAACCTTTGACGTACCTCTAACGCTCTTGTAGTTATCGTCTGTCGGATCAAATTCCCACTCGTAGTCCTTGCTCGAATCAACGAGAATCATACCCGGTGCAACGCCGTCCTGGTAGCGCCACATCGCCTCACCTTCGAGCGGCTCGCCGTCTACGCCCGTGAACGACGGCGTAAGCGTCGAATCGCTGAGATAAGCGCCCTTGTCGACATTTCCCGCCGTTACGCTTCCCTCGGGTTCTGCCTGAAGAATGATCAAGGTTGTTCTTTCCTCATTCTCCGCGTAGTCACCGAATGCGGCAGCCGTCGCGCGGACTTCATACGTACCCGCGTCCTTCGGCGCGGCGCGCAGCCAATTCTCTGTATCGGGCGTATCGGAGTGAAGCTCTATATCGGTTTTCCGGTATTCAATCGTAATCTCCGCACCCTGCACGGTCGATGCGGCAGTCATGGCGTGCGAATTTCCGTCGTATGTCACTTCTTTATTCGTCTCGTCAAACTTAATCGGCACGGGATCCTTATTGCCCGCCGTAACGTATGCGCTGCCCGTCAGCGAGTTGTACCTTTTCGCGTCCTCACCGGTCGGAACAAATTCCCACTCGTAGCTGTGCTTGCCGCTTTGAAGCGGTGTGTTTCCGTTTTTCCAGCGAAGGTCGCCCTGCACCTTCATAGACGCGTTATTCTTATTCACAAACGCGCCTTCGGGTTTTACGCTTGAAAGCATATTTCCTTCCTTGCCGTTCTGCGCGGTCACTTCACCCTCGGAAATCACGTCCGCCTTTACAACCTCAAGAGTACCGAGCGCGTCGTCCGTTATCGAGTAGTTGTATCCCGATACCTGCGGCGTGGTCGCCTTTACCGTGTATTCGCCTACAGCGGCTTCAGCCGCCGTGCCATCTGCGCCGTTACTGTCCGCCGCCGTCAGGGTTGCTTTTACGGCCGAAATCGAGTCCGTGTTCACTAGTCCGTGACCTTCGGGCTGATCCGCAGCCGCCTGATAGCTCTGTACGGAGAGTACGAACGGCACGCCGTACGGTTTTGTTATCGTCTTGTTTTCAGCCGTCAGTTCAAGCTTAACGGGGCGCTGCGACGATATGTAGCCCGTCGTGTGATACGTTGAAAGACCTTCTCCGAGCGTGTAGTTTGAAGCGCTCGCGCCATCAAGCGCGTCCTTGCAGTCAACGCTTACGGTTACGGTCTTAGGATAGTGCGGATCATAACCGGCGTCGGCAAATGTCGCCTTGGAAACCGCTGATGTCTTAATCTTAACATCGTCTGCGGAATTTACCTTATTCTTAAACGTAACATTGTTCGGGTTTATCTCGGCATTTGTTGTACCGTCATACGCCTTGTTCACAACGCTTCCCGAAAAATCCGCCTGAAGCGTGCGCGGTGCTATTGTGAAAATCGCGGTAGTATCGCCCGCCGAATAAGCTCTTACCGAACTATCCGTTCCGGGACAGGTGGCGTGAACCTTGTATATTCCCGCTTCTGTCGGCGCTTCTGCTTTATAATCGCGGTAATCCTCGTCGTCAAAGCTCAGGTTGCCGTCTTCTACTTTTTTGTATGTTACCGTCACAAGATCCTCGCGGAACGATCCGATTCTCGCCCATGTAAAGCTCGGCGACTGCGGCTTACCGTTATATGTTTTTGTAAGCGATGACGGTTTCGCTTGGAGGTTCGTCGGAGTCACTTCGGAAACCACAATATTTACTTTTCCCGGAAGGGGGGTGTCGTAGTTATCCTTATCATTCGGCGTAAATTGATAATCGCATTGTACCGTCGGACCTTCTCCCTTACGTATCTCTTGATTGCCGTTTACCCAATCCCATGTGCCTTTGACTTCCTCATGTGAATATGAATTTACATACATACCCGATACTTTCGAGGTCGAAAGCGTGGCGCCGTCTTTTATACCTGTCGCCGAAACGGTGTTTACCCGCGGTGTGGTCTTTTGGACGGTTATGCCTGTGTTGGTGTCCGATTTAATGGTAACATTATAATTACTGTTGCTCGTTTCCGTAACGTCTGTGAAAGAATATACGCCTTCTTTGTCACCGCCGTTGACCTCGGCTTCCTTTTTCATACCTTCGCTTTTGACATTAACGCCGAGCTGTGCCGCCGTCACGCCTTCTTCGAGCAATTTGCTGCCATCATCGTCATCGTACACTTTGCACATAATGTTCGCGTCGGTAAGCTCCTGACCGTAAAACTTCTCGGTGCTCTGCGGCTCGACAAAGACTTGCTTTTTTGAAATGTCAACCGTAAGCTTGCAGACATTCCAAATCATAACCCTGCTGTTGTAGCAGCGCGTCTTTATATTCGCCGTATGAGTGCCGACCGCAAGCCCCTTCTTCGGTGTGATAACAAGCTCCGCGTAGTTCACCCAGTCTGATTGCGGCGCCTGATCTATATCGGCTTTGGACGGTATGTAGAATTGTCCGTTGCTGTCGCTGAGACCGCCCTCACTGTACAGTTGGTCCGCCTTCCCTTTTCCCGCGTTTAAATTGTTCAGCTTAAAGCTGAAGGTGTCGCTGTCCGACGTTACCTGAATGTACTCGCGCGTATTACCCTTGTTTACAATGCGCAGCTTGAGCGGCTCCGCCGACTCTGTCGGGTTGTATTCGACCGTTTTGGGTTCTTCCGTGCTGCCCGCGAGCTTGTTGAACGACGCGGACTCGGTCGTGTCGTTCGGCTCCATAGTCGGGAACGCTTGTGATTCATCGTCTTTCGTAATCTCATACGCGTACGACGTCGGCTCCTTTAGTATCGCCTGAAGCTTTATCTCGTTGTCTTTTTTCCCGTCGCTAAAGCCTTCCTTACCGTCCTCGGGAAGGTAATCTCCTATCGCTCCGCTGAGTGTGGGCTTACCGTCAGCCTCTCCCGTTACGACTTGCCAGCCCGAAACTACCTTTTCCGGCTTCTCATTCTTAATCGCCTCGGTGCAGTCAGCCTTCGGCGCGATAACCGCCGGCATATCTCCGACCATCGCAAGTTCCTGTATCTGTTCTTGCGCATCCTGTTCCATAGGGCATTTCAGCCTATAACCGTCTTCTATGTCTTGTTTGCTGAGCGTGTATGTAACGTGTACAATCTTAATTTCTTTCGGTTCACCTTGTTGTTCCTTCGGCATGGCTTTGGTTGTATCAAAGTCTGTCGGTCTTTCCGTTGTCTGAAGCTTCTGCAGCGTTGCTTTATATTCGCCGACCTTATACTCGGTTTTGTCGTCCGCTTCAAACAAGCTGTCCGCGTCCGTTTCAACCGCCTCTCCTATGTGCCAGCCGTGGTAGCGGTGCAGTTGACCGTCAACCTCGTCCTTAACAATACCCGTAATGTCGTTGTTCGGAACGATTGTCACCGGCTGGTGCGGCGCTGTGCTCGGGCCGTGTGTCGGGCGCGAGATTTCAATCTGATAATAGCTGTCGTCTAGCTTATACGTCCTTGAATTTTTATCATAACTCGCCGTATGGTCTATCGCGGTGTTAAATTCCGCCCACAGCAAATCCGTCGGCAAATTCTCCGAGTTCTCAAAAATGCTGTACGTCCGCGGATGAGCTCTGAATCTCATCGAGGTTAGCCTGACGGGATCTTCCTCTGCTGCCGCAGTAATAAGGCTTGTCGGCAATATCGATATGATCATCGCCAGCGCGGCGATAAATGCCGTAAATTTTTTTGCTTTCATAAGTTGTTCCTCCTTAATTCTGTCACTCAAACATATCCGCGCATTTTGCGAGATTGTCGATTATCTTGATATGCTGCGGGCATACGCGCTCGCACTGTCCGCATCTTACGCAGTCGGACGCGCGTCTGTACTCCGGTGCGGCTTTTTCGTAGTCCTTCGCCGCCTCGTCACTTTGACCGCCGAGCCGCTTGTTCGCAGCCGCGAAAATATCGGGTATCGCTATTTTCTTCGGGCAGCCGCCGGTGCAGTAGTGACACGCCGTACACGGGATAGCCGACAATTTGTCCAAAATCTTCTGCGCCTCGCGTATTATAGCCTGTTCCTCGTCGTTAAGCGGTTTAAAGTCCTTCATGTACGACAGGTTGTCGCGCATCTGCTCCGTGTTCGACATTCCCGACAGCACCGTTAAAATGCCGTCGAGCGACGCGACGAAGCGTATCGCCCACGACGCGTACGAAGCGTCCGGGTTGTAGTCCTTAAACAGCTTCTTTATCTCCTCCGGCGGATCGGCGAGAGTGCCGCCCTTCACGGGTTCCATTACGACTATCGAAACGCCGTGAGCGCGCGCCGTCTCGTAGTTCGCGCGGGACATTACCTTCGGATTTTCCCAGTCCGCGTAGTTAAGCTGCAGCTGTACAAAATCCACCTCGGGATGCTCGTTCAGCACGCTGTCAAGCACCTCCGGCGAGTCGTGGAACGAAAATCCCACGTGCTTTATAAGTCCCTTTTCCTTCTGCTCCTTCACAAAGTCCCAAATACCGTAGCTGTCGAACGTGCCGCGGTTCTTCGCCGATACGGCGTGGAGCAGGTAGTAATCGAAATACCCCGCCCCCGTACGTTCGAGACTTGTGAAAAACTGCTGCTTCGCGCTCGCCTCGTCATGCGACATCATATTCACGTTCAGCTTTGTCGCGAGCGTGTAAGAGTCGCGCGGATGTCTGTCAACGAGCGCGATTTTTGTGTCTGCCTCCGATGTTCCGTACACGTACGCGGTATCGAAATATGTAAATCCCGCGCCGAGGAACATATCCACCATTTCCTTTGTCTGTTCAATGTCCGTTACGTCGTCCTTCTTGGGCAGGCGCATAAGTCCGAAGCCGAGCTTCGGCGTGTCCTTTCCGAAATAATCCGACAATTTTATCAACTCCTTTGCAATATTACGGTCGTCCGCCCTGCTTCAAAATCTGTCTCAGTGTCTCCGTCAGCTTTCCTACGTTTATCGGTTTCGCTATATGCTCGTTCATACCGTTTTTGAACGCCTCCTCACGGTCGTCGTCGAACGCGTTCGCCGTCATTGCAACGATCGGTATGTCCGCAAGCTCTTTGTTGTCGAGGGCGCGTATCGCGCGCGTCGCCTCGTAGCCGTTCATTATCGGCATCTGTATATCCATAAGCACAGCGTCATAGTAGCCGGGCTTTGAATTCTTAACCTTATCCACCGCGACGCTGCCGTCAACGGCAGTCTCGACCGTGAAGCCGCTCTCCGCGAGTATTTCCTCGGCTATTTCACGGTTTAACGCGTTGTCCTCGACGAGGAGCAGACGCTTGCCCCTGAGGTCGTCGAGCTTCGGTATAACGGGCGCGTCGTCGGTGTTCTTGTCGCCCTTGCCGAGCGCCGATATAAGCGTGTCGCGAAGCTCCGACATAAACAAAGGCTTATTGCACATCGCCGTAACGTTCACGTCGCCCATTTCGTCCTTTACAACATTGAGGTCGTACGCCGTCAGTATTATAATCGGCACTGTGTCGCCGACTATCGAGCGTATCTGTCTCGCGACCTCGAGTCCGCCCAGATCCGGCAGCGCCCAGTCTATTATGTACACGTAAAACTCGTCGCCCATTTCGACGGCTTGTTTTGCGCGCAGCACCGCTTCCTTGCCGCGCAGCGTCCACTCGGAGCGCATACCGATACGCATGAGCATTTTCGCGACGCTGTCGCAGGTGGTGAAGCTGTCGTCAACGACGAGCGCGCGCAGTCCTTCAAGCTCGTGTATACGTCCGAACTTCTTCGGCTCGCTCACGAGGCGGAGCTTCAGGTTTATAATAAATTCCGTACCCTTTCCGCATTCGCTCTGCACGGCTATAGTGCCGCCCATCGCGTCGACTATGCTCTTTGCGATAGGCATACCGAGGCCCGTACCCTGTATACCGCTCACGGTCGAGTTTCTCTCACGCTCGAACGGCTCGAATACATGCTTCAAAAATTCCTCGCTCATGCCTATGCCGGTGTCTTTTATATGTATCTCGTACGACGCGTAGCCCTTCGGCGCGTCGGGCTTTTGAGCAATCGTGAGCGACACCGTTCCGCCCGCGGGCGTGAACTTTATCGCGTTGCTCAAAAGATTTAACAGCATCTGATTTACGTGCAGCTTGTCGCAGTAAACCTCCTCGTCCGTAACGTCGAGTGTGTCCATGTAGAAATTGAGCTGCTTCGACTGCATCTGTGTCTGCATGATGTTGCGCATATCCTTGAATATGTCGGACAGGTTGCACTCCGTTTCCTCAATGTTGAGCTTGCCGCTCTCGATGCGGCTCATGTCGAGGATGTCGTTTATGAGACTCAAAAGGTGGTTGCCCGACGAAAGTATTTTCGCAAGGTACTCCTGTATGCGCTCCTTGTTGTCAATATTCGCCTCCGCGAGCGTCGCGAAGCCTATTATCGCATTCATCGGCGTTCTTATGTCGTGCGACATATTGGACAGGAACATCGTTTTTGCGCGTTCCGCGACCTCCGCCTTTTGGAGCTTTTCCTCAAGCACCGCCTGCTCGACCGCCTGCTTTGTAATGCGCTTGTTGCTGCGGCGCATCAGTATGTAGTAAACGGCTATCGTCAGAGCCATAAGTACCGCAAATATAAGGAAAATACGGCTTACCGCGTGCAGGTTTTTCATTGCCTCGTTTTCCGGCACGATTACCGCGAGCGACCAGTTGTTTATGTTCGCGGGAGAGTAGTACATGTAATACCACTCATTGCTGTCCGTCGGCATAAACGCCATGTGTCCGCTCTTGCACTCGAATATGTTGTTCATGCTCGTTTCCCAGCCGTCGCCCTCTTTTGTGCCTCGCACCTTGAAGTCGCGTATGTTGCCAAGCTCGCCGCGCCACGTGTCCATGATGAGGTCGCCGTTGTCGGTGTCTATGATAAGCACCTTCGCGCTCGCGTTGTACATATTGTCGATGTTGAGGTCGTTCGGAAGCTCGGACAGAACCGTTGTTCCGTACACAAGCGCGACCGTTTCGCCCTCCTTCACAATCGGCATAAAATGGCGAAGCACGAGCGTGTTTCCGTCCACAAGGCTCGTCATTCTGTTTGAAACATGCTCGCCGAGCGGAGCTTCCTCGTCAAACGATATGCTGCCCATCGTGTCGATCACCGCGCCGCTCGGATCGTGAACGGTGTTGTCGGGCATAAGCACGCGTATCTTTATCGTTTCCATAAGCGGCGAAATCGCGCTTATTATCCTGTTTATGTTTTCCTCACTCGTGTCGTCCGCCGAAGCTATAAGGTCAGCCGTCGCCTCCAAAATGAGCTTGTCACGGCTCAGCTTCTGATTTATTTCCGTAACGGCTGTATTAACGCCTTCCTCCATACGCTGTATGCTGCGTTTTTTCATAACGCGGCTCATCTGCACGTATGTGCCGGCGCAGAGCAGGGTGATTATTATGATAACCACCACCGTAGCCGTCATGCTCGTTCCCTTCAGCTTGGGTTTTTTTGACATAATATAACCCCCGTTCAATCAATTCAATCCGTTTACGGCACTCATTACTTTTGTGTACGCGTCGTCTATCTCATTCATAAGCGCCTTCGCACCCTCGGTATTTCCGGCGCGGAGCTCCTTCACCTGTCTGTCAAAAAGCGTGAAAAGCTCCGTCATCGAAAGGTTTCCGCACACTCCCTTTAACGTGTGCGACGCCGTAAGCATCATTTCCGCGTCGCCCTCGCTTACCGCCGCCTTCAGTTTTTCGTAATTCTCATCGTCCGCGAACTTCTTCAAAAACTTTTCGAGAAGTCTCTCGTTTCCCATAAAACGTCCGAGCGCCTCGTTTACGTCTATTCCTCCGTCCGTAAGCTGCTTTACCCTCAAATCGTCCATAAAACCCTCCGTTTGATGTATTAGTCTGCGGCGCGCGGCGGTTCGTATAAGCCGAATTGCGGTCGCAGTTCTCCATGTTAAAATTATATCACATTTTGCGTAATAAGGCAATATAAAAAAAGTATATTATTTTTGTATTATTTTTACAGTGATATAAAAAGTCCGCGAAGCCTTGTTAAAGCCCCGCGGAGCTTGTATATTCACGGTAAATTTTATCGATCCCGGCGCGCGTCGGAAGTCCTTCGGAAAACGCGCACGCGCTTCCGGCGCATATCCCCCGTTCGAGCGCGTACGCGTAATCTCCGCGTTCGAGGTACGCCGCGATAAAGCCCGCAGTCATACTGTCGCCCGCTCCGGCAGAATTTATAACGCTGCCCTTCGGCGCGCTGCGCTCGTATATTTTACCGTTTTCGCACGCGAGAACCGCGCCGTCGCCCGCGAGTGAAACAAGCACGTTCCGCGCTCCCATACCGCGCATTTTCAAGGCATATTGCGCGGCGTCCGAACGTGTTTTAACATCCGTGCCGAATATTTCGCCTATCTCCCGGCCGTTCGGTTTTACGAGAAACGGCCGGTGCGGCAGAACGTTTAAAAGAAGCTCTCCCTCCGCGTCGGCAACGACCTTTACGCCGTTTTGTGATACGGTTTTTGCTATGTCGCCGTATATTGTGCGCGGCACGGACGAGGGTACGCTGCCCGCAAGCACGAGTATATCGCCCTCCCTGAGCTTTTCGAGCTTTTTTATAAGCTCCCCTACCGCCTCCGGCGGCACGTCCGCGCCCGGGCCGTTTATTTCAGTTTCGTCGTCAGACCTTATTTTTATATTTATGCGCGTCAGTCCGTCCCTGAGACGTATAAAATCCGTTTTAACTCCCGATGCTCCGACAAGCCTTTCAACCTCCGCGCCGGTAAATCCCGCGGTAAATCCCAATGCCGCCGCGTCAACGCCCAAATCCGCAAGCACCCTCGCGGCGTTTATACCCTTGCCTCCCGCGAAAACCTTTTCGCTCTCGGCTCGGTTCATCTCACCCGCGCGGCAGCTTTTTACGTTAACAACGCAGTCGAGCGCGCAGCTGAACGTAACAGTGCAAACCATGTTATCACCTCCGTGTGTACGCTTATATTATACCGTTTGCGGCGTATAAAGTCAATCGGATGTATTTTTTGTATAATTACATCGTTTTGTTCTTGATAATTCAGTAAAAATATAGTAAAATAATAAATTGGAATATAATTTTACATATTTATTTTGAAAGGAATACCGTAATGACAGCTATAATTTTAATTATTTTGGTGACGCTTTTGGCGATATACTCGGTTTGGACGTATGTGCTTGCGCCCGATCTGAAGAAGGGACAGAAAAGGGACGGCAGGTCCGCGTATATATTGGCTGCGGTGATTGCGGCGTTTTTGCTTCGGATTATAATAGCCGCGCTTTACCGGGGCCACGAGCAGGATATGGGCTGCTTTGACGCGTGGTCATACGACGTCTTTAACGGCGGCATAAACACCTTTTACGCGTCCGAAGGCTTCCACGACTATCCGCCCGGATACATGTACGTGCTGTACGTGATAGGCTTTATACGCCACATTATACCGTTTTCCGGCGGCGCGCTGTACGCGCTCATAAAGCTGCCCGCGATTATCTGCGATATGCTTATCGGATATATCGTGTACAAGATTGCGGCGAAGAAATATTCGTCGGCAATATCGACGGTATTCGCAGCGCTTTGGCTGTTTAATCCGGTCTCGATACTGAACAGCGCCGTGTGGGGACAGGTTGACAGCGTGTATACGCTGTTCGCGGTGCTTACGCTGTATTTCCTCACGGAGAAAAAGCTGTTTATTTCGTATTTTATGTTCGCTGTTTGCCTGTTTATTAAGCCGCAGGCGCTTATTCTCGCGCCCGTGCTTATAGGCGGAATTATAGAAAATGTGATACTCAACGATTTCAGCGTGAAAAAGCTTATGACGCACATAGGCACAGGACTTTGCGCCATTGCGGCAATATTTTTGCTCGCGCTGCCGTTCGGCATCGGCAACGTCGTTGACCAGTATATAAAAACAGTCGGCTCATACCCGTACCACACCGTAAACGCGTTCAATCTCTGGGGCGCAATGGGCAAAAACTGGACGGGAATAACGTCGCTGTCGGAAATTCTGAGAAACGTGTTTATCGTGTGCATATCGCTTTACAGCGTGTTTATCGTGCTTAAATCAAAAAAGGAGTCAAAATACTATTTCGCCGGAGCGATCACGGTAATATTCGTGTATATGTTCTCGACGAGAATGCACGAGCGTTACGCGTTCCCCGCGGTTGTGCTGATGCTCCTCGCGCTTGTGAGCATGACGGACGCGAAAATGTGCGGCGCGTTTACGCTCGTCACCGCGTCGCAGTTCCTCAACACGGCGTGGGTGCTGTTCGTGTACCAGACAGACAGTAACAAGTACGCGTTTTCTCCGTTTATCATTGCCGCGTCGGTAATCAATCTCATGCTTACCGCCGCGCTTATATACTACACGCAAAAATATTACCTCGAGGGCGACCTGCAGAGGCTTCCGAAGCCCGCGCCGCTTGCACCTCTGTGGGATAGAGAAACGCCGCGCGTAAGGCGCGCCGATATTATAGCTATGGCAGTTATCACGGTCGTTTATTCGTGCGTCGCGTTTTACGACCTCGGCGATATGCACGCCGCCGAAACGGAGTATCTCGTTCCGCAAAGCGGCGTTACCGTTGACCTCGGAAAGGATTACAATGTAAGCGAAATTCAGTTTTTCCTCGGTTCAAAGGAACTGAGCGGCTCGCAAAGTCTCCTTATAACGGGACGCAATGCGGCTATGTCTCAGACCTGCTCGGAAACGCTGACGGAAGGCGATGTTTTTAAGTGGAACAGCAAGAGCGTGAACACCGACATACGCTATATAGACATACGCTCGCACCTCGCTTCGGATGAAAATTGGGTGTCGGTAAAGGAAATCGGCGTCCGCGATGCGGACGGGAATCTCATAACGCCCGTTTCATTCACCGACGAAGG
Organism: uncultured Clostridia bacterium; assembly: GCA_947624485.1. Taxonomy (GTDB): domain Bacteria; phylum Bacillota; class Clostridia; order UBA1381; family UBA1381; genus Hominilimicola. The sequence continues at coordinate 284,511 of CANQKM010000002.1, read as the reverse complement.
TGCGAAAGCGCTCTTTGATGAGCAGGACGAGGTACCCGTAAAATCCACCTTCCGCAACGGCACCTACTTTGACGAGATATACCACGCCCGTACGGCGTATGAATTTATTCACGGCTTAAAGGTTTACGAAACAACCCACCCGCCGCTCGGAAAAATATTCATCTCGCTCGGCATACGTATATTCGGCATGAACCCGTTCGGCTGGCGGTTCGCGGGTACGTTGTTCGGCGTGATGATGGTGCCGCTCATCTACCTGTTCGCGCTCAAATTCCTCAAAAAGTCATGGGCGGCGGCGCTTACGTGCGTGCTGCTGACGTTTGACTTTATGCACTTCGCGCAGACGAGAATATCCACAATAGACGTGTTTGTCACGTTCTTCATAATACTGATGTTCTTCCTGATGTACCTGTACTGCAAGACGGACTTCTACGATGAGAAGAGCTTCAAAAAAGGTCTTGTGTACCTCGCGCTGTGCGGCACGGCGACGGGGCTGGGCATAGCGAGCAAGGTTACAGCCGTGTACGCGGCTGCGGGACTTTTCGTTATTATGGTGATTATGCTTATCATCCACATAAACGAGTATAGCAAAGCCGACAGCAGAGGCAGGAAGAAGTCCGACACGACAAACGGCATAAGCAGCGGCCTTATACGCGCCAATTTCAAAAAGCACGTCATAATCACGGTAGCATGGTGCGTTGTTTTCTTCGTGATAGTGCCGCTCGTGATACTTGTGCTTTCATATATACCGTTCATAAACTCTTCGACGGGCGGACAGGGCGCGTCGTTCGGGGACAGCATGAAAATCATACAGGACAACATTGATTACATGAAATGGTATCACGGCGAATACATGCTGACGCAAAAGGAACACGGCTTTTCCTCGGACTGGTACGAATGGATTTTGATGAGCCGTCCGCTGCTGTTCTACAACAACACAATATCCGACGGCGTGAGGGAAGGACTCGCGTCATTCGGCAACCCGTTCGTATGGTGGGCGGGCGTTCCCGCGTTTATATACCTCGTGTACCGCGCGATAAAGAACAAGGACAAAAACGCGGTATTCCTTATTATAGCGTATCTCGCGGAGCTTTTGCCGTGGACGCTCGTGGACAGAATGACGTTCATCTACCACTATTTCCCAAGCGTGCCGTTCGTTGTGCTTATGGTAGGCTATTCGATTATGTGCCTGTACGAAAACGCTCGCAGCAAGAAGATAGCCGCCGGAACGATCGTCGGCTATGCGGTTATTGCTGTTATGCTGTTTGTGATGTTCTATCCCGTGCTTGCGGGCAAGCCGTGCAGCACGGATTACGTGAACAATTATCTTAAATGGTTCCCTCGGTGGGATTTGATGTAAAAACGGAGGCAAATAAATGAGAATTGTAAAATCGGACGATATAACGAGGGCGGTGCGCGATATGTGCATACGCGCGAACTGCCGCATTAACGGCGACATAAAAGCGGCGCTCGAAAAAAGCGCCGAAACGGAAAAATCGGAGGTCGCGAGAGGCGTTCTCAAAAATCTTCTCAAAAACGCCGAAATCGCGCACGAAAAGGAAGTGCCGATATGTCAGGACACGGGCATGGCTGTGTTCTTTATCGAGATAGGCGGAGACGTACACGTCGAGGGCGCGACAATAACGGACGCGGTAAACGAGGGCGTGAGACGCGGTTACACAGAGGGTTATCTGCGCAAATCCGTTGTCGCAGATCCGCTGCGGCGCGTCAACACGAACGACAACACGCCCGCCGTCATTTACTGCGATTTCGTAAAGGGCGACAAAATCAAGATAACGCTCGCGCCCAAGGGCTTCGGCAGCGAGAACAAGAGCGCGGTTAAAATGCTGAACCCGTCCGACGGCGTTGAGGGCGTTATCGATTTTGTGACGGAAACGGTAAGAAAAGCGGGGGCGAACCCGTGTCCGCCGATGGTGGTCGGCGTAGGCATAGGCGGCACGCTCGACAAGGCGGCGCAGCTTTCAAAAAAGGCTCTCACGCGCGACATAGACGTGCCGAACGGTGACGCGTACTACGCGGAGCTTGAAAAAAAGCTCCTCGAGCGCGTGAACAAGCTCGGCATAGGTCCGCAGGGTATGGGCGGCACGACGACCGCGCTCGCGGTGAACATAGAAACCTTCCCCACTCACATAGCCGGACTGCCCGTCGCGGTAAACATAAGCTGTCACGCGACGCGCCACACGACGGAGATTATTTAATCGATATGGAAAATAACGTATTGAGCGCGGAGGAGCGCCGTAAAAAAGCCGAGCGCAGTATTATAAAAACGTACAGAAAAAATATCTGGCGCAAGTTCATACGCGGCATAAACGAATACAAAATGATAAACGAGGGCGACAGAATAGCCGTGTGCATTTCCGGCGGCAAAGACTCGATGCTTATGGCAAAGTGTATGCAGGAAATCCACCGTCACGGCGTTGTTAAGTTCGACCTCGAATACATTGTCATGGATCCCGGCTACAACAGCGAGAACCGCAGAAAAATCGAGGACAACGCGCGTCTTTTGGGCGTGCCGATACACATATTCGAGACGCGCATTTTCGATTCGGTCGTGAACGTGGACGACCACCCGTGCTACCTTTGCGCGCGTATGCGGCGCGGCTACCTCTACAAAGAGGCGCAGAAACTCGGCTGCAACAAAATCGCGCTCGGTCACCATTTCGACGACGTGATAGAGACAATACTCATGGGTATGCTCTACGGCGCGCAGATCCAGACGATGATGCCGAAGCTCCACAGCACGAACCACCCCGGTATGGAGCTTATACGCCCGATGTATATGGTAAGGGAAAAGGATATTAAATCGTGGGCGCGGTACAATGAGCTTGATTTTATACGGTGCGCGTGCCGTTTCACGGAGCGTATCGCAACGGAGGAAATGGAAACGGGCTCGAAGCGTCAGGAGATGAAAAGGCTTATCGAGCAGCTGAGCCGCACAAGCCCGTACATCGAGAAAAATATTTTTAACAGCGTCAGAAACGTCAACCTCACAACGATTATCGGCTACCATGACAACGAGCGCGAGTACAATTTTATGGACGATTACGACGAGAAAAAATAAGGAGCGGCAAATATGTCAAATCAGTTTTCGAGAACGGAGCTTCTGCTCGGCGCGGACGGTATGGAAAAGCTCAGAAACGCGCGCGTCGCGGTGTTCGGCGTTGGCGGAGTGGGCGGTTACGCGGTCGAGGCGCTCGTGCGGAGCGGCGTCGGCGAAATAGATATTTTCGACAGCGACACCGTCGCGCTCACAAATCTGAACCGGCAGATTATCGCCGCGCATGACACGGTGGGCAGATACAAGGTCGACGTGATGAAGGAGCGCGCGCTGTCGATAAATCCCGATATTAAAGTAAACGCGCACAGGTGCTTTTTCATGCCCGACAACGCCGGCGAGTATGATTTTTCGGTGTACTCGTACATCGTGGACGCAATTGACACCGTTACGGGCAAGATAGAGATCATAACGCGCGCGGCAGGTGCGAATGTGCCGGTAATAAGCTGCATGGGCGCGGGAAACAAACTGAATCCCGCCATGCTCGAGGTCGCGGACATTTACGAAACGTCGGTTTGTCCGCTCGCAAGAGTTATGCGGCGCGAGCTTAAGCAGCGCGGTATAAAGAAATTAAAAGTGGTTTATTCAAAGGAGGAGCCGATAAAGCCCCTGCCGTCGGACGAGCAGACCGAAAAGCGCACCGTACCCGGCAGCACGGCGTTTGTTCCGTCGGTCGCGGGACTTATCGCCGCAAGTGAGGTCATAAAGGATTTAATAAAAATATAACGGGGACACTAAAACTTTAGTGTCCCCGTATTTTAGTGTCCCCAAGCTTTAGTGTCCCCGACAATTATTCAATGCCGTCAACCATTTTAATCACGTTTTCGCACAAAAGCTTTACGCGCGCGCGGTAGCGGTCTATCTCGTCCTTTACGGCGAGCATCTCGCGGTGGCGTTTCGCATGCTCCTCGTCTATCTGACGCGCAAGGAAGGACGCGTCGAGCTTCGCCTTGCTTATTATCGCGTCGGCTTCGGTCTGAGCGTTCTTTCTCGCTTCCTCGGCTGACTTCTGCGCAAGGTCGAGCGAACGGCTCATCGCCGCCTCCATCTGCTTGTACCTGTCGACCGTTTCGGTCAGAAGTCCTATTTTATTTTTGAGAGTTTGATTTTCCTTACACAAAAGCTCATAGTCCTGTATTACGACGTCCAAAAAATCATCGACCGCGTCGCAGTCGTAGCCCTTGAACTTCTTTTCAAAGTCCTTGTTCTGAATATCAATCGGTCTGAGCATGGTTTTCTCTCCTTATGTTATATATATTTTAGGACGGTTATGTGCAGTCTGCCCTTCATTGTCGCGCCGTCGGCGCTCTTAAAAACAAACCTCCCCATACCCTTAACGGATACGAGGTCGCCCTCATCGAGCAGTGCGCTGCCGCTTAACGTCTCACGGTGGTTCACCTTTACGCCGCCGTCCTTTACGAGCCTTTCGCTCTGCGAGCGCGATATGCCGTACACCGCCGCGATTACGGCGTCGAGCCGCTCCGAAGCGGATACGCACTGTTTTACCTGTGTTTTCGGCTTGGGCGGAACAAAATCCGCAGCCGATATTACGCGTCCCTTTACGCCCGCGTTTGCTATCTTGTTTATATTATTCAGAATGTAATCCGATATGCCGCTTTCGGCCATAACGTACGCGCCTGTTTCATCGGTCAGTATGTCTCCCGTTTTGCTTCTGTCGATGCCGAGCGACATCAGAGTACCGAGATAGTCGCGGTGAGTGAGCGCGCGGAATTTCGGCGCGTCGAAGCGTATAACGGTTATCGGGAATGATGCGCCGTCCTTTTCCTCCCACTCCGGGAACACGCCGAGCATTTTACGCTCCGCACCGTCGTACCCTCCGAACAGCATAGCGTTCTCCGACCGTGATATGTGAAAAACATCGTCGGCAAACGCAGCCTCGCCGCCGTCAAGGAACGAGGAAAACACGGCAGTTCCCCGGCGCGCACACATATCAAACAAATCATCTATGCGCGCCGATATGAGCTTTTTGTCCATTCTTTACCTCAATTACAGAAAACGGGCGGTAAATCATTGTAGTCATACCGCCCGTTTATTATTTACATGTTCCAGTCAAAGGTACTGCTCTTTGTGCGCTCATTAAGGTTGTCGCCTGTAATGTCGATGTTTCTGGGCGCCGCGACAAATATATCTCTCGACGCGCGGCGAACGTTGCCGTTCAAGCCGTATGCCGTGCCGGAGATAAAGTCCACAACGCGTCTCGCGTCGTCGTTGCCGAGCTGTCCGATGTTGAAGATGACAAGTCTGCCGCTCTTGATCTCGTCGGCTATCGTCGTTGATTCCTCAAACTGCGACGGCGTCATTATTCTTACTCTTGAGGATGAGCCGGGATTGAGCGTCACGACCTTTGCCGAGCTTTTTCTCGCTATGCGGGAGGAACGTCTCGGTTCGTCGTCGTCCTCCTCGTCGATCTCGTTTTCCTCGTCATAATACTCGTCGTCGTAATAATCATCGTCGGTTTCAATTCCTATAAAGTTCTTTATTGAATTTATAAAGCTCATTATACCGTATCCCTTTCTGCATTATTTGTGACTGTAGTCTCTCTCGCCGAAAATGGCGCTGCCGACGCGTACGATATTCGCTCCGCACTCGATAGCCGTCTCGTAATCGCCGCTCATGCCCATCGACAAATACTTCATATTAACATTATCGTATTTTTTCTTCTGTATGTCAATAAAAAGTTGTCGCATGTTGTCAAAATGTAAAGTGTTTGTAACAGAATCATCGGTTTTCGGCGCTATTGTCATAAGTCCTTTAACTTTTACGCGCTTTAGTGTCCCCGCGTGGAGCAGAAGCTCCTCCACCTCGTCCGCGCTCACGCCCGACTTCGTTTCCTCGCCGGAGATGTTCACCTGTATGAGTATGTCCATATCAACGTCATGCTTCTCCGCCTGACGCTCTATCTCGTCCATGAGCTTTACGGAGTCAACCGAATGGATAAGGCACACCTTGTCTATCACGTACTTTACCTTATTCGTCTGCAAGTGTCCTATGAGATGCCACTTTACGGGCAGAACGTCCGCATACTTGTCTCGCACCTCCTGCGGCTTGTTCTCGCCTATGTCGGTCACGCCGAGACGTATCGCCTCGTTCATCATGTCCGCGGGGTGCGTTTTTGTAACGGCGACAAGAAGTATGTCCTCTCTTTTTCTGCCGCTCCTTTCCGCCGCAGCCGCTATGCGTCTCTCAACTTCCTCTAAGTTTTCCCTGATATTCATAATTTACTCCCTTTTCCCGTAATTTTTACCGTTCTCCGACAACTATCCTGTCCATATCCGACAGCTTATACTCGCTGTCCTCCGACGAGCGCACTATCGCGTAGCCGCCGTCGGTGTACGTGTATACGAGGTCGAAATAACAGTCGCGCTCGACGTTGTTCTTTATGCCTATGACTTTTTGTCTGCCGTTTCCCTCGGTGCGTATCGCCTGAACGGGTATTTTATATCCGCTGTAGCTCGCGAAAATCAGATCCACGTCCGCGACGCGGTAGGAAAACGCGTTTTCGAGGTAGTCGGGACACTGTACGACTATCAGCGTTCTGCCGCCTTGATCCTCGCTTACCGAATGTATAATTCCCTCGCGCGTTTCGCCCGCCATATTCTTAAACCGAAGCGTCACACTGCCGCCGACCTCGCAGCCCTCGATTTTATCGGTAGGCACTGCCATCATCACGTAAAACATGTGATTGTTCACCACTCTGCACACGGGATCGCCCACGTCCACCGAGGACGATATTTTCTCCGCTGCCGTCTCGTCCGGCAGCGTGTCAAGGTAATCGACGGTATAATTTCCCATATCGGAAAGCCTTAAAAGATCCTCGTAGCCGTCCGTGTAAAGCGTGAGTACGCCCGACATCTGAGCCTTGATCTGCTCCTTCGGCACGCCTATACTGCCGAGTATACTATCGCGCTCGGCGGAAAGCTCCCTGCTCTCCCCCTCCGCGGAAAGACGGTTGTCTTTTCTGAGGCTGTTTATATCCTGCTTATACTTTGATATCGCAAGAATATCATTGTCGCCCGACGCTTCTATTATATCGTTTTCACGGCGGTAAATGCTGTTTTCCACATCGGATGAGTCAAGCTCCTCCGTCACGCTGCCGTCCGACGCGTGCTTTAACCGCTCGTCAACGGCGGCAAGCTCCCGCAGGCTGTCGTCCGATACCTCGCCGTAGAAAAGCTCGCCTATAACGCTGTCCTTCGCGACGCGTCCGCCCTCCTGCGCGGAATGGTAGAACGTTCCCGCGCTGCGCGAAATCATGAGCCATTCGTCAAGCACTATGTAACCCTTTGTCTCCACTGCCGTTTCATGCGTCGTATATTCAATTTTCTGCGTGTTCACCGGCGTAAGCGCGTATTTTATGCCGTAGCCCGCTATCGCGGCAACGGCTATACACAGTACCGCCACAAAAAATTTTTTCATACATTTTCCCTTTATTTATACAAGTTGTGCGCTATGTGTATATTATACCTTTTTTTTCGCGCAAATACAAGAGTATGGGGAGAATTTTTTTGTAAGCAGCCGTATATTATGTCAAGGTCATGGAAATAATATGAAACAGATAATACGATGCGGGGAGTGTTCGCTATGAAGGAATTAACAAAGAAGGTCGTCATACTCAATAATTTTTCATCGCCGTATATAAGTCAGGCGATTATCGTCCTGCGCGACTACAATCCTATGCTGGAGGGCAAGGTCATCGCCGACGCGGAAAAAATCGTCGCGAAATATATAGAGCGCGCAAAAAAGGACGGACAGCCGCCTTCGTCTGTCCGCCGCAAAAATAAGCTTACGGGATTTTTATTCGCTTTTCTGTGTGCCGCCGCGTTCGGAGCGGCGATTTACTTCCGCGTTATCATTTAAAACGTGAATCTATGGTCTCGATGTATTTTTGGTACGCCGACGCGGAACCCGACGACGCGGAATACTCAAAATCGTAATACACGGCGAGCTTGCTGCGGACAACGCACTTTCTGTGGTACACCGTTCCGTTTACCTCAGCCGTGACCGTGTAGGAGCTTTCGCTGTCGTTGCTCTTCATCTCCGTCGCACTCGTCGCGCCTATCTGTGAAAGATAACCCTTCGCAAGCTCGGTAAGCTCGCCCTCTATGACCTCTTGTGAGATTACCATCTTCGCGCCGCCCAACGGATCGGTAAGACTCATTTTGACGTTTCCCGACGCGCTGCCCGAATGGAACGCCGCCGGGTACGGGCATCTCACGTTGCCCACCGTTATCTCGGCGTATTCGCCGCTTTGCGCGGGAGCAGCCGTTTGCACGGGAGCAGCCGTCACCGTCTGTTCGGTAATCACGCCCGGCGCGGATTCATTGCCGCCGCCGCTTTTTCCCGCAAAGAAAAAGTATCCCACCAATACGCTCGCAAGCGTAATAAGCAAAAGTACAAATATGTATATCGCCGCGCGTCTGCCTCTGCTTTTGCGCCGCTTTTCACGTACCGTCCGCTGTCTTTCCTCTTTTTCGGCAAGGCGTTTTTTTCTGTTCAGACGCTCCTCCCGAAGCTCCTCTATCTCCTTATGACGCGCCGCCTGACCGTTTTCCCGCGATTTGCGGACCGACTGTCCGCAGCGGTCGCAGAAGCGCATACCATCCTTTAACTGCCTGCCGCAATTTTTGCAATACTGCATATATAAATCCTCCGAATTTTTTTCCTGCATCTATTACAGTATACAACATATTGTGGTCAATTGCAAGCGTTTTACCGTATTTTGTTACATATTGATTACGAATTGTTACCGATTTGCACCTTAATTGTTAAATTTTTGTTACAGAGACGCGTACATGCTGTACATGTCGGCGTACAGTCCGCCCTTTTCTATTAGCTCCTTATGCGTGCCGCGTTCCTCTATTCCGTTTTCGGTCAGAACGAGTATTGTTTTCGCGTTGCGTATAGTGGTGAGGCGGTGCGCTATCGTAAGCACCGTTCTGCCCTTTGCAAGCTCTTCGAGCGACTCCTGCACGAGCTTTTCGTTCTCGTTGTCGAGAGCGGACGTAGCCTCGTCAAGCAGCAGTATCGGCGGGTTTTTCAAAAATACGCGCGCGATGCTTATTCTCTGCTTCTGACCGCCCGACAGCTTTACTCCCCTCTCGCCGACGTATGTATCGTAGCCGTGCGGCAGAGCCGCGATAAACTCATGCGCGCCCGCTCTCTTTGCCGCAGCCTCGACAGCCTCATAGCTCGCACCGGGCAAGCCGTAGGAGATGTTGTCGTACACCGTGCCGGAGAACAAATACACGTCCTGCTGCACAACGCCTATCGCGTTTCTTAAGGAGTGGAGGGTAACATCGCGCACATCGTTGCCGTCTATAAGTATTCTGCCGCGCGTCACGTCGTAAAAGCGCGGTATGAGGTTGCAGAGCGTCGTCTTGCCGCCGCCCGACGGTCCGACAAGAGCCACGCTGTCGCCCTTTTTAATATCGAGATTTATGTTATGCAGCACGTTCCCCTCCGAGTCGCCGTAACGGAACGACACGTTGTCGAACACGATATTGCCCTGCACGTTTTTAAGCTCGACCGCGTCCTCCTTTTCCTTTATATCCTCAGGCGCGTCCATTATTTCAAGGAAACGCTCTATACCCGTCATGCCGCGCTGGAACTGCTCGGTAAACTGTATGATAGTCCGAAGCGACGCGAGCAGCGTGCTTACGTACAGAAGGTACGCCGTGAGGTCGGCAGGTTCGATTATACCCTTCATTATAAACACCGCGCCCGTCACAAGCACCGTTAGGTACATAAGTCCCTCAAACGCGCGGTTCGACGTCTGGAAGCCCGCCATGTAGAAGTAACCCGTCTTTTTCGTGTCTAGGAACGTCTCGTTGCCCTTTTCAAACTTTTCGGCTTCAATGTCCTCGTTCGCGAACGACTTTACGACGCGCATGCCGAGAAGCGTGTCCTCGACCTGCGAGTTGATCTCGCCTATCTGGTAACGCTGCGCCTTGAACGCGCGGCGCATACGCGTGTTGAAGAATTTTACGAACACGAATATCAAAGGCAGCGCGGCGAACATTATAAGCGTCAGCGTCACGTTCACGCCGCAGAGTATTATAAACGACACGATTATTTTAAGTCCCGCTATGAAAAATTCCTCGGGGCAGTGGTGCGCGAACTCTGTGATGTCGAAAAGGTCGCTCGTGATACGCGCCATGATTTGTCCGACCTTGTGTTCCGCATAGTACGCGTGCGACAGCTTTTCGAGGTGCGCGAACAGGTCGCGGCGCATATCCGTCTCAATCTTCGCGCCCATTATGTGACCGGTGTCAGCCATGTAGAAATTCGCTGCGGAGTCGATTACGCGGAGCGCCAGATAGAAAACGCCTATCCTTACCACAAATCCCATCGTGAGCGCGGCGGGGTTGCTTATGCCGAGGCTCGTGATCTCGCGCACAAGCATCGGGAAAACAAGCTCGCACACCGTTGTGAGCGACGCGCACAAAAGATCCAATATCAAAATCCACTTATATTTCTTAAAATACGGCACAAACCGTCCTATCAGATAGCTTAATCTCATCCTAACCACCTCCGCAAACTTCCGATATATTTTACTCCACCGCGGATATAATGTCAATACCTGCGCGCAAAAAAACAACGGCTCAAAGCCGTTGCGCTGTGTTTTTATTTTTATATCAGTCCCGCGTATTCCTCCTTCATATAACCCTTAAGCTCCTCAAGCGGCAGGTGAAATTCCACAAATCCCCGCGCGTAGTAGCTCAAATCGTACGGCTGATAGAATATCACGAGGCTGCCGTCCTCTATGTAAAAATCCGTTCGGTTGCTGTCCTTTATCTCCGGCTTTTCCCACAGGTCGGCGTACTCATCCTTGTTTTCCCCGACCTGCTCTGTTATGAGACGGTTCAGGGTGTTCACATAGCCGCTGTCCGCGAACAAATCGTCAAGCGTTATCTCCTTCGACGCGGCAATGTCAACATTCCGCGCAAGCCATGCCGTCTCACCGTGCGCGCCGCCCATATACACGTACCGTTCCTCGACAAGGCTCAGAAAATCGTTTTTGTTGTACTTCACGTCCCACGAGGTCTGAAACACGCACTTATTCCCCATTTTAAGCTCGTCTGCGATTTCAGCCGCCGCCGTGTCGAACGCGACAAGCTCGCTGTCTATGCTTTCCTCGACGTTTTCGTTAAACTTTTCCTCAAATTCCTCGTCCTCAAGTCCGGACAGCTCTATTATCTCCGCCTTTACGCTCGAATAGTCCGTCTCGTATTCCTTCGTGACAATATCCGTCTTAACGCCGCCCCCGACGGCGCAGGAGGAAAGGCACATCACGCCCAGAACCGCCGCGATAACCCTCTTTATCATCCGCCCTCCACCGACCTTTCATTACAGAATTATGCAAATAAGCCCGTTCGAGCCGTCGTTTATAATTCTCTGCAGCGTCTCGCGCAGCTTCATTCTCGCGCTGTCCGGCATACGCGAAAGCTTGTTGTGAAGTCCCTCGTTCACAAGCTCGTAAAGCGACTTCCCGAAAATATTCGACTGCCATATCTTTGCGGGATCTGTCTCAAATTCGGAAAGCAGGTAATGCACAAGCTCCTCCGACTGCTTTTCCGTTCCGACGATAGGGCTTACCTCGGTCTCAATATCCGCCCTCATCATGTGAATACTCGGCGCGCTTGCCTTAAGGCGCACGCCGTACCGACCGCCCTGCTTGACGATTTTCGGCTCGTCGAGCGTCATTTCATCGGTCGACGGCGACACGATACCGTAACCCTTTTCCACAACGTCGTTGAGCGCCGACGCGACCTTGTCGTACTCCGACTTCATATCGGCAAGCTCCTTCATCAGCGACATGAGCTTTTTTTCGTTGTCAATGGTAAAGCCCGACATTTCGCCGAGTACCTTGAAATACAGCGGCTGCGGAAGCTCCATCGACAGCTTAACCATACCGTCGCCCAGATCCATACCGTCAATGTACGCCCTCTGCACGAACTCGTTCGCGTCGAGACCGTCCGACAGCGCACGCACATCGCGTATGCGGCTTACATTCTCCATATTTTCCATAACCGCGCCGTAAATGTTCTTTTTAAGCCAATGCTCGCCGTCGAGACCTTCGATCCAGTCGGGTATGCTTATGTCGATCTCCTTAAGCGGGAACTCGAACAGCACCGTCTCTATTATATCGTGTATGTCGGCGGGCTGAAGCTCCTCGCAGTTTACCGCAAGCACCGGCACGCCGTATTTCGCGGTAAGCTCGTCTTTGAGCCGCTGCGTGTCCTTCGCGAGCGGGTTCACGCTGTTGAGCATCACGATAAACGGCTTGTTTATAGCCTTAAGCTCGTTTATGACGCGTTCCTCCGCCTCGACGTAATCCTCGCGGTCGATCTCGGTTATCGAGCCGTCTGTCGTCACGACAAGACCAATCGTGCTGTGTTCGGTTATGACCTTGCGCGTACCGATTTCGGCAGCATCGCCGAACGGTATCGGCTCGTCGAACCACGGCGTTGTCACCATTCGCGGTTCGTCGTCCTCGATGTAGCCGAGCGAACTGTCGACTATGTACCCCACGCAGTCGATCATTCTCACCTTCAAATGCGCGTTGTCGCCGAGCGCGATTTCAACAGCCTCGTTCGGTATGAATTTCGGCTCGGTCGTCATTATTGTTCTTCCCGACGCGGACTGCGGAAGCTCGTCTCTCGCCCTCTCCGCCTGGTACGTGTTTTCAATGTTCGGGATTACAAGCATATCCATGAACTTCTTTATAAATGTGGATTTTCCTGTTCTTACCGGCCCTACCACGCCTATGTATACATCGCCCTGACTTCTCTCGGCAATGTCGTTGTAAATGTTATAGTCCTCCACTTTGATTTTCCTCCTTTTGTCCAAATATACTTTATATATATGCACATCGGAGGTGATTATGCTTTTATACACGAAAAACAAATAGGGGCGGTAGTGAGGCTCCCCTACGAGGGGAGGCTAACGTAATGTGCCGCTCGCCGTTAGCCTCTCCTTGAGGAGAGGTGGCATCGCGAAGCGATGACGGAGAGGTGGCATGGCATTTTTTAAACCACCTCTCAGTCGGCTCCCCTCAAGGGGAGCCTTGCGATGCGCCCGCAATAAAAAACTCCCGAGGTATCAACCTTCGGGAGTATCTTCTTTATCATCGGCGTTTATGTACATTTCCTCGGTCTGCCGCTGAACCTCTTTAAGCTCTTCGATAACGTCCGTAATCTTATTAAACAGCGTCTTATACATTTCCTCGTAATCGTTCATGTCCTACACCTCCCTGTCTCGGCGCAAATAAAAAATGCGCAGCCTGTATTTCAAAGCCGCGCAATAAAACGAGGCTTTAATGCTGCGAAACATTTCAATTCAAGTGCGCCATGGTCAAGCTGCCATATTGCGTTAAATTCCACTTAGTATTGAACCAAAGCCTACGTTTTTGACATAGCTTTGGAATTTAACGCCAAATAAAATATTAAATTGAAATGTTTCGCAGGGTTAGTATATCATTTTTTCACGGAAATGTAAATAGAATTTTTTAAAAAAATGGAAATTTTTGGAAATTTTTATGATTTGCGGGTACACGTCGTTAGCCTCCCCTCGAGGGGAGGTGGCATCGCGAAGCGATGACGGAGAGGTGGCAGGGAATTTTTTGAACCACCTCTCAGTCGCCTTCGGCGACAGCTCCCCTCAAGGGGAGCCTTGCGATGTATGCCTCACGTAGGGGCGGATATTATCCGCCCGCGGGCGACCGCAAGGGTCGCCCCTACGGCGCACAAATTTATAAAATACGGGTGTAGGGGCGACCCTTGCGGTCGCCCGCTGTTAGCCTTATCTACCTCACAAGCACACCCTCTATCGGCTTCTTCAGCCGTTTTGTAAAAAATTTCACGACCACGCCGGTGAACAGTGCGGAAATAACCGTTCCCTCGCGCGCGCCGACAATTTTGAAATTAAAAAATATGAGCGACAATATAATCGAGCTTACGACGCAGAAAACGTCGAACGCGATTTTCACGTTCCCGAACTCCTTATGCGCCGTGTCGGCGACCGCCTTAACAAACGCCTCGCCGGAGTTCATTATCACGTTCGCGATTACCGCGAGCGCGATACCCAAGCCAAGTATCACAACGCCGATTATTACCATGGCGAGCCTTACCGCGTAAACGCCGTTCGGAATGTGCGACACGCACCACAGCCCGAAGTCGGTGAACCACCCGAACAGGAACGACAACGGCACCTGCAAAAGCTGTATCGGCCGGAATTTCTTCCCGAGTATCGCGATCTGTCCGACGATAAGCACGCAGTTCCATATTATGAGCCACGTTCCCATAGTGAAAAACGTGAATTTGTAGCTCATCACGTTCGCGACCGACGATATCGGCGACACGCCGAGTTCGCCGCGCTTCGTGAACGCCACGCCGAGCGCCGACAGAAACAATCCTATTATAAACAGCGCGTAACGCTTCGCCGTCTCCTTTTTTGTCACGGCACACACCTCCCAACCGCGTACAATTTTATCACAGCGGCGCAGATTAGTCAACAATATAATATTTGCGTGGACAAGCGCGCCGCGTTATGGTAAAATTAAAATATACGTTTCGGAGGGGATAATCATGGAAAAATATCTTGAAAAAATAAACGATGTAATCGCGCGCGGACGGTACAAGGACACGTGGGAATCGCTTTCGCAGTACCGTCCGCCGAGGTGGTACGAGGACGCGAAATTCGGCATATTCATTCACTGGGGCGTGTACTCCGTGCCGGCGTTCGGCAGCGAGTGGTACTCCCGCAACATGTACATGCAGGGCAGCCGCGAGTACGAGCATCACATAAAAACCTACGGCGCGCACAGGGATTTCGGGTACAAGGATTTTATCCCGATGTTTAAGGCGGAAAATTTCGATCCGTCGGAGTGGGCGGATTTGTTCAAAAACGCCGGCGCGCAGTACGTCGTCCCCGTCGCGGAGCATCACGACGGATTTCAGATGTACGAGAGCGAATTGTCCGACTGGAACGCGGCGAAAATGGGGCCGTGCCGCGACGTTCTGGGCGAGCTTACGAGCGAATGTGAAAAGGCGGGGCTTGTAAACGGCGCGTCGAGCCACCGCGTGGAGCATTGGTTCTTTATGGAACACGGCAAGGAGTTTGAGTCGGATATAAAAGAGCCGTTAAAGCGCGGCGATTTCTACTGGCCCTCGATGAGCGAGGCGGATCATCACGACCTGTTCTCCGTCCCGACGCCGACCGAGGAATACCTAAACGACTGGCTCTGCCGCTGCTGTGAAATTGTGGACAAGTACCGCCCGAAAATCGTGTATTTCGACTGGTGGATCCAGCACAGCGCGGTAAAGCCGTACCTTAAAAAATTCGCCGCGTACTACTACAACCGCGCCGACGAATGGGGTACGGGCGCGGTGATAACGTACAAGCACGACGCGTTTATGTTCGGCGCGGCGGTTCCCGACGTGGAGCGCGGTCAGTTCGCGGACGCGAAGCCCTACATTTGGCAGACCGACACGGCTGTCGCGAAAAATTCGTGGTGCTACACCGAGGGGAACAACTACAAGAGCGCGGCGCAGATAGTGCGCGATTTGGTGGATATTGTAAGCAAAAACGGCAGAATGTTATTAAACATAGGTCCTCGCGCCGACGGCACGATTCCCGACGAGGATAAAAATATTCTGCTTGAGATAGGAAAGTGGTTAAAGGTGAACGGCGAAGCGATTTACGGTTCGCGCCTGTGGCGCAAAAGCGCGGAGGGCCCGACAAAAATCGAGGAGGGTCAGTTCGCCGACAGTGAGGCTAAGGCGTACACGTCCGAGGATATTCGGTTCACGGTAAACGGCAGCTATCTTTACGCGGTGTGCCTCAATATGCGCGGTAAAAACAGCGTTTGTATAAAGTCGCTCGCCGAAGCCGACGCGTCGAGGAAGCCGAATTTTCACGGTATCATAAAATCGGTTGAGGTGCTTGGTTACGACAAGTCGCCCGAATGGACAAGAGATGAAAACGGACTGACGGTTAAGACAAAAACGGTCGAAAGCGATATGCCGGTTGTGTTTAAGATTTTGACGGATTAAGACCGATAAATTCAGGCTTTGCGCAAAACCAAAATTTATTTCGTCTGTTTGTTATGGGGTTGAAATTTTTTCGCAAAAGTGATAGAATATATAATGTATAAATATAGGCTTTTTTAGCCGATGAACGGAGACATGAATTATGCTGAGATATTTTACCGCAGGAGAAACGCACGGCAAGTGTTTGACGGTTATAGTCGAGGGTATGCCGTCGGGAGTGAAGATAAGTGTTGACAAGATAAACGATTTGCTCGCGAAACGTCAGAAGGGCTACGGACGCGGCGGACGCATGGCGATTGAAAAGGACACGGTTGAAATACTGTCGGGCGTGCGCGGCGGCGTGACGCTCGGAAGTCCTGTCGCGATGAAAATTTCAAACCGCGACTGGGCAAACTGGGAGAAGATAATGGGTACGGAGGAATGTACCGATGATAGGAGCGTATCTTTTCCGCGCCCCGGTCACGCGGATCTGACGGGCGGAATGAAGTACAATCACCGCGACTTGAGGAACGTTCTTGAACGAGCGAGCGCGAGAGAGACGGCGGCACGGGTAGCGGTAGGCGCGCTTGTGCGTCAGGCTATAGAACCGTTCGGGATTGAATTTTTGAGCCATGTTAAAAGCATAGGCACTGTATGCGATACGGCGGACGTGAACGAACAGGGCTTTTTCGATAAAGCGGCGCAGTCGCCCGTCGGTTTCGGCGACGAGGACGCGGCGAAGAAGGCTATGGAGTATATCGACAACATAAAGAAAAGCGGCGAAAGCTGCGGCGGAGTTGTCGAAACGATTGTAAAGGGCGTGCCGGCAGGACTCGGAAGCTATGTTCACTACGACAGAAAGCTCGACGCGAACATCGCGTTCGGCGTAATGAGCGTGCAGGCGATAAAAGGCGTGGAGATAGGCATGGGCTTTGCCGCAGCCGAAAACGCCGGTTCGCATGTGCATGACGAAATTGTGTACGACGGCGCTTACAGCCGCGTTACAAACAACGCCGGCGGTATCGAGGGCGGCATGTCGAACGGTGAGGATATTGTCGTCCGCGCGGCGATGAAGCCGATACCGACGCTCTACAACCCTCTGCGCACCGTCGATATAAACGACAAATCGGAACACAAGGCGACGGTCGAGAGAAGCGATGTGTGCGCTGTTCCGGCTTGTTCGGTTGTCGTTGAGTCAGCCGTTGCGTTCGAGGTCGCGAAAGCGTTTCTGGACAAGTTCGGCGGCGACTGCATGGACGACATCAAAGCGTCCTACGAATCTTACATGAGCAGAATAAAGAGCTTTTGACGTGTATTAAGCCCAAATGAAGGGTGGTGAGGGATTTTTGACGGAAAATGATTTGATACGCAAATGCAAAAAAGGCAACCGCGAGGCTTTTAACGCGCTTTTTTCGCGTTACCAGTCGCAGGTTATAAATATAGCGTACAGTATGCTTTCCGACCGCGAGGACGCGTGCGACGCGGCGCAGGAGGTTTTTGTAAAGGTTTACAGGAGTATCGCGTCATTTAACGAAAAATCCTCCTTCTCCACGTGGCTGTACAGGATTACCGCGAACACCTGCTCCGATTTTCTGCGAAAACGTCAGCGCGGCGGCAATGTGATAAGCATAAATGCGCCCTCCGACGACGGCAGGGAGTTTGACATTGAGGACGAAAATTCCTCGGTGGATGAGAAAATGGAGCTTTCGGAGCGTCAGGCGGCTGTACGCGCGGCGATAAACGAATTGAAAGAGGAACACAGAATAATAATAACGCTCTGCGATATTGAGGGTTTGGGGTACGAGGAGATTTCAAGGATTCTCAAAATCCCGCCCGGCACGGTCAAATCGCGCATCAACCGCGCCAGAAGCGCGCTCAAAAAAATTTTAATGAAGAACAGGGAACTTTTTCTGTAACACAATCGTCTAATAATATGAAAAGAGTTGTAATATTACTATGTTCGTTTACAGAAATGTAATATACGGCGGAATTTGCGAAAGGAGGGAGAGAACGTATGGACTGCGAGAGTTTCGGAAAATATCTGGATAATTACGAAAATCTCACCGAGCAGGAAAAAAACGGCATGGACGAGCATGCTGCGAAGTGTGAAGAGTGTCGGGCGGAGCTTGACTTCTTCCTGTCGATGATTTCGACGGCGAAGTCTCTCCCGAAAATAGAACCGTCGGCTGATTTCATGGATAAGCTCAATGCTCGTCTCGACGCGGAGGATAAAAGGGTAGTTTCCGCGTCGGGAATTATCGGGCATTTTAGACGTTACGGCACGCGTTACGCGGCGGCTGCGGCGTGTCTCGCGCTCGTGGGTGTAATAACGGCTAACCGCTCGCTTCTGACCGGTAAGATGGATACCGTTCCCGACGGCATTATACGCGAGGAAACGACGGTGTCCGACGGTTCGGCGAATGACAGCGGCAATGCCGCAGTTGATAATCCGACGGCTGACGCAGCCGAGGAAGCGCACGGCGCTCTGCCGGAAGCAGCGCCCGCGCCAAATGCGGATAACACCGCTCCGGTGAGAAATACGGTTGATGCTCCCGCGGTAACACGCCAGAGCGGAAACGCTCCGTCAGGCGGTACGGTAAGAGCAAGCGTTCCTTCCGCAGTGAGGGAAACGCCGAGCAGACCAAGCGCTGCCGACACAACAAGCATACCCGCGGTTGAAGCGCCGCAGGAAAATGCTGCCGCAAGCGAGCCGATAAGCGACGCGGAAGGTGCGGAAATCGCTCCTGTGAACACATCTCCCGATGAAAACGTTCCGGTTATGACGCGCTCAGTTCCCGAAAACAGCGCCGAGGCATACCAAAAAACCGATAATGACGGATACAGTATTGCGCTTGCAAGCATTGTAAACGGCGACGACGCTCCGGAAACATACGATTTGAGAGCCGAAGATGTACCCGAATCGCTTAAGGCGGCTGAAATACAGGCGAACTACTCGCTCGCGGGTACGGACGACAACGATATTGCACGCGGCAGATATTCAAAGCTCAACAAGGACGGTATTCCCATTGCGGACGCCCCGGCCATCGGCAGTATCCAATTCAGCTCCGATGACGAGGAACGGGCGATGGAAGTAATCAACCGCTATACGGTTGACGAAGAGGACAATATATATACGACCGACACCGTAAATCTCAGACTTATATTGTCAAGGCTCAACCGCGAGGGTATAGAATATTCGGACTATACCGTTTCCGGAAGCGGAGAAGTAAAATTCCGGATTGAATTTAATTAAAAAACGGTGTGACACGGCATTGAGCCGCTTCACACCGTTTTTTTTGCTGCCTAAAATCCCTTTTATCCTATACATATCAGTCCGCTTGTCATTGAAACTTTACTTCATATCCCATAGCCTCCGCAACATATCGGGCAGGAATATATATGCGTTCATCTATAACCGTTGCCGCGGTATCCATTTTGGTCGGTTTGCCGTTTACGTTTATTATATCCGATCCGATTGTGAGCAATATTTTTACACCGCCGCCGTTTATTGTCACAAGCTGCTCCGCGCCGTTCCAATCTACCGACGCGCCCAGCGCTTCCGTTACCGCGCGTACGGGTACCTGTGTGCGGTCGTTGTCGTCAACGAACGGCTTTGCGTCGGGGAAGTCAACCGCCTTGCCGTCAACGCTTATCGACATGTCCGCACCGTTTACTTCGAGCGTTTTTAATTCGGGTGCGGGGTTTGGCGATGGTTCGGGCGTTGCCTGCGGCTTTGTGTTAATGTCCGAATTTTTATCGAGAGGCGTATCGGTGAACGCCGAGGGCGATACAGTCACACCCTTGGCAACATTTACATTTCCCTCGGACAGCTCCGTGCACAGCTGAAACGCGTTGCCCGCTATACTCTTCACACCATCCTCCACTGTTATTTTTTGAAGCTCCGGGCATGAGTAAAAGGCTCTTTCCTCAACCTTTTCAATCGTTTTCGGAACGGTCAGCTCCTTTATATGCGAGCCGGCGAAGCACATAGACGGAATTACCTTTATATTCGGCGAAAACGTCACCGTGTCTATATCCGAATTGCGAAACGCACGGTCGCCCAAAACCGTCACACTGTCGGGGATGACGGGATTTTTGTCGGCGCCGTTGTACGCGGCAAGATAGTTTCCGTCAAAAATAACAAAGTCCTCCGATAATGTATCCGCGTATTCCTTGCCCCACGGCGTCCACTTTGTAAGGACATTGTAAAGTTCCTTAGTTATTTCACCGTCAAATGTCACATCGGACAAAGCGGAACAGTCATAGAACGCGTTGTTCGGCTTATTCATAATGCCTTTAGGTATATACGCCTTTGTAAGAGATCTGCACCCCTTAAACGCTGCATAGCCTATGCTTTCCAGTGAATCGGGCAATTTGATCTCTTTGAGCGGAGTATATCCGAACGCATGTTCTTCTATGTCTTTCAGCTTTGACGGAAACTTAATTTGCTCAATGCCTGTCTTGTAAAACGCGTAATCACCGATATATTCAAGGTTTTTCGGCAAATTTATGCTCTTAAGGCTCTCACAGCTTTCAAACGCGGATTTTTTTATATATAATACACTGTCCGGCAATTCGACATCGGTTAAACTTTTACAGTCACCGAACGCCGACGCGCCTACCGCCTGCACGCCGTCCTCTATATGCACCTCTTTAAGGCTTGCGCAGTTAAAGAAGCACATTTCGGGTATTTCTTTAAGCGAGGAGGGTATATTGACATATTCCAGCGAGGGACATTCACGGAAAATAAAATCGCCTTCCTTTAATGTATTCGGCAACTTTAACGAGGTAAGATTGTCCGCAAAGTCAAAATCGCATTCGTCGATTGTTTCAATGCCGTCCTCGAATGTTATGCTTTTTATTTTGTCGCGGATATTCCTTTCTTTAGTTGCAAAATATATTTCTCTCACTGTTTTTACGGGATAGCCTTCTATTTCCGCGGGAAATACAAGATCCATATTATCGTTGAAAACATGCACATCCGTGATTGAGGCGACGCCGTTTTCGGTGCTGTACGTGAACCGCACGGTCTCCTCCCCGCTTGCGTCCGTTACCGTGTAACGCTCGTTATACACATCTGCGCGCGTGTCGTCAGCCGAAGCCGTGACAAACGCTGTGCCAAGCATAACAAAAATCAAAATCGATGAAATAAACTTTTTCATACTTCCTCATCCTTTCTCAAAAATCGCCATCGTCCGGTATACTTATAATATACTATTTTAGCACCCCCCCCCCGAATTTTGTCAATACCTTTGTCAGATTCGGTCAAAAAAATACAGCTTCGGTTATTTACGAGGCTGTATTATGACTGATTCCTTTATTCCTCCGCTTCCGTGCTTGTACTCATCGGAGCGGTATTGTTTGCGCTTATCGTTTTTGCAATTTCGGAGAGAGTTTGATTCCTCAAATTTTTATCGTCTATATCCTCCGCGAGCAAATTCGCGAGCAGGTTGTCGTTGTTATGTACGAGCTTGTTTTGAAGCTGCATCGAAGCTTTTATAGTTTCCGTATACATTCTTATAAAAAGTGCGCCGATAAAGTCCACCAAAATACCGCTGACTGCGCCGGTAAGAACCGCAATGTTGTATTTGACGGGCGAAATCGCGAACATAATTATCGCCAGAATTATAATAATCATGCCTGCCAAAATAGTGCCGATTCCGAGCTTAAATACCCAGCTTAACTGATTTAGGTTGACGTCAAAGAAACGCTTAAAATCACTTTGGCTGTTGTCAAACCGAATTTCCGCCTGCACTTTCGGCGTTTTATTCTCGGCGCTCATAACGGCGATTGTCTCGTCTATTTGCGCGCGGCGCGAGGTAAGGGACGTGTGGCGCGTATCACTGCTGATGCTTGCAAAAATATTATATAAAACTCCGAAAAGGATAACCGCGACGCCCACTATCATCAGCAGCGCGGGGAAAAGTCTTAATACAGCGGACTGCTTGTTTAAGCCGGCACTGTTAAGGCTTAAAACAATGCCGCATATCGTAAACGCAGCGCCGACAAGCGTAAAGAATATTATGTTGACGGGAAATCTGCACGTTCTCGACCGCTCCATTTCACCATCGAGCTTTTCCCGCTCATTCATAAGCATTTTTTCGTACTCGGTGTTCTTCTCCATATGTGAACCCTCCTTCACGGCTACTCTGAATATATTGTAGCACAACGTATGAGGAATTTCAACAAAAATCGTCATTCTTTTCCGCTTCAGGTCGGGAATGGGATGACCGGGGCGGTTTATATGTTTTTTCAAAAATTCTATTGAAATTTCAGAAAAATATTGTATAATAGAATTATGCATTATGCAATAAGAACAATCGGAATTAAAAACAGGGAGTGATAGTCATGACGACCGATGAAAAATTTGATTTAATCCTGAATGAAATTCAGACCATGAAACAGGATATGACGGCATTAAAACAAAGCAATCTGCAAACACAAATGACGCTTGAAAATACCGTTAATAAATGTATTCAGGTAATGGGAGAGGGTTTTGAATTGAACGCCGAAAGGCTTGACCGTTTCAATGTTGAGTCAATTAAAAACCAATCCGACTTGTCATATATGATAGCAAAAGCAACAAGCGAAAAGGTTGACAGACTGATTGAACAGTTAAAGAAATCGGCGTAATATAAAAACAGCGTTCACACGGAACGCTGTTTTTGTATAAATTTGGTCGGACGTGTGTATTTGACGGCGGTAACAGCACATTTGCCGCATTTATTGCTTCGCGTTTTTACGTATGCGCTCTATCGCCTTTTTTTCTATCCTCGATATTTGAACCTGCGACACGCCGATATATTTCGCAATTTCCGACTGCGTTTTGCCGCGGAAATAGTGCAGGAAAATTATTTCCTTTTCACGTTTGGTGAGGCTCGACAGTATCTCGTCTATCATCACCTTGTTTATAACGTCCTCCTCTATCTCATCGCCGCCGAGCATGTCGAGAAGGTGTATTTTGTTGTCGCCGCCGGAGTAAACGCTCTCGTATATGCTCCCCGGCGGCGCGGTGGCTTCAAACGCCTCTATAAGTTCCTGCGCGTCTATGCCGCACTCGGCGGATATTTCGTTTACGGTCGGCTCACGGTTAAGGCGGCGGCGCAGAAGTTCCTCGCACCGTCTCCCCTTCATCGCGTTTTCTTTTAGCGTGCGGCTTATCTTCACCGCGCCGTCGTCGCGCAGAAAACGCTTTATCTCGCCCATAATCATCGGCACGGCGTATGTAGAAAATTTTACGTTAAATTCGGGATTGAATTTTTTTACAGCCTTTATAAGCCCTATCGCGCCTATCTGAATCAAATCGTCAAGCTCGTAACCCCTGCCGATATACCGCCGCGCTATCGAGTGTACCAGTCCCATATTCTGCTCCACCATCATATTTTCCGCCTGCTTGTCCCCCTCCAGCACGCGCTCTATCAAATCCGCGTTATCAGGCATACCGTCACCCGCTTATTCTCTTGCTCATCGTCACGCGCGTACCCTTGCCGACCTCGCTTTCGACCTCAACGCTGTCCATGAACGCCTCCATAATCGTAAAGCCCATGCCCGACCGCTCCATTTCAGGCTTACCGGTAAACAGCGGCTCGCGCGCGCGGCGTATGTCGGGTATGCCCGCTCCGTCGTCCGATATTACAAATTCAACGGTGTCGTCGAATATGCTGCCCTCCATTGTGACGCTGCCGTACTCGTTGTCGTAGCCGTGAATTATCGAGTTCGTCACCGCCTCGGACACCGCCGTCTTTATTTCCGAAAGCTGGTCGACCGTGGGATCAAGCTCCAATATAAACGCCGCCGCGACCGTCCGCGCGAAACGCTCGTTGTCGGAGCTTGCGGGAAATTCAAGACGCATACTGTTCTTATACATTGCACACCGCCTCCTTTAACCCGTCCTCCAAGCTGTCCGTGACGGTGACAAGCTTGTTAAGTCCCGACATTGATATGATACGCTTTATATTGTCCGACGCGCCGTACACGATAACTCTGCCGCCGAGCGCGGCTGTAATTTTGCTGCGTCCCATTATCATGCCTATGCCCGACGAGTCCATAAACGTGACCGCGCCGAGGTCGAACGCAACGTTTTTCGCGCCCGTGCGCGCAAGCTCGCGGTCAACGCTCTCCCTTATTCCCGCCGCGGCGTGGTGGTCAAGCTCGCCCGTGACTTTTACGACGAGCGCGCGGTATTTGCCCGATAAGTACAGTTCCATATACTCTTCCCTCCTGATTTATGATTATCATAATATATTTCCGTATTTTATCGGATTTTCCCTTTGATGAAATATGAGAACCTTTGTCAGTACCTGTCGAACATCATTATTGACGTTAAATTTCATAGAATTTTTACAAAAATTATTGACTGTATGGCAAATATATTGTATAATAATACTATATAACAGGTGGTTTTGATAAGGAGGTATCACTATGCAGTTCAAGGAAAACACAGATTTTGATTTGATTGGATTGGGTGAGGTCATGCTCAGGCTTTCCCCGCCCGACAAAGAAAAGATTTCACAGAGCGAAACGTTTGACAAAAACGCGGGCGGCAGCGAATTGAACGTTGTTTCGGGCGCGGGTATGCTCGGTATGCGCAGCGCGATCATTACAAAGCTGCCGAAAAACAAAATGGGACACTTTATCAGGAACAAAATACGTTACGGCAACGTGTCGGACGACTACGTAATCTACGACTACTCGCCCGAAAGGCGGCTCGGCATTTACTATTACGAGAGCGGCGCATACCCGAGAAAGTCCTCGGTTATATATGACCGCGCGAACGCAAGCGTATGCTCGCTTACGCCGGACGAGCTTCCGGATGATATGTACGAAAAGACGAAGGTGTTCCACGTGTCGAGCATAACGATGGCTCTCTCCCCCGCGCTCAAGGACACGACGTTTGAGCTTATAAAGCGGTTCAAAGCCGCGGGCGCGTACATATCGTTCGACGTAAACTACCGCGCCGCGCTCTGGAGCGAGGAGGAAGCGAAAAAGGTGGTTGAGTCGGTATTCCCGTACGTTGATTTGCTGTTCGTTTCGGAGGAAACGTCGCGAAGGATGCTGCAGCGCACCGGCACACTTGAAGAAATAATGAAAGGTTATGCCGACGATTACGGCTGTTTCCTTGTTGCGACGACGCGCCGTGAGGCTGTAAGCCCTACAAAGCACAACTTCACCTCGAAAATTTACATGGACGGCAAGTTCTACGAGGAGGAGCCGTACTACAATATCGAAGTTATAGACCGTATCGGCTCGGGCGACGCATACCTCGCGGGCGTGCTTTACGGTCTTATCAAGCACGGCACGCCGGAAAGGGCGCTCGAAATAGGCAACGCGCTGTCGGCGGTTAAGAATACCGTCCTCGGCGATATGTCCGCGAGCAGTATCGAGGAAATCGAGAGTGTTATTAAATCGCATAAGTCAACGGGACATCAGGATGAAATGGTGAGATAGGTTTTTAATAACGGGCGGCCACGGTCGCCCGTTTTTTTGTTTTGCGCATCGTGAGGCCCCCTTGTCAAAGGGGGCTGTCACGCGCAGCGTGACTGGGGGATTCCTTTTCGATTTTCATAATGAATCCCTCCACCGCCTTCGGCGGTCCCCCTCCCTTTAACAAGGGAGGCTTATGCGGTCGCCCGTTTTGCATGAGATAAAAAGTTGGCTGACGCCACCTTAATTTATTGTTTTATACAGCATTTGAGGTTCTTCCATAACCTTATCAACAACCATATCGCCGGCGCTAATTTTGCCTTTGGCTTTTATCAAATCACCGTTCTCATATTCCTGTGACGTATTATCGGTAAGATAAACTTTTATGTTTGTTACATCTCCTACGAACCTTGTATTAACCACAGCATAACTAACCACAGTATAATTTTTCCGATTTGGCTCAAGCATTATTTGTGATATTTTACCCTCAATTTCAAATTCATCGGTTACAAAGTAAGCATTTTTCATTGTAATGTATATATCGTTTCTAACTTCGTCTGTTTCAATACCGTCAAACTTACCTACAACTGTTATATACGTGCCTTGTTCAAGTTTTGCCAATTCATCATTGCTGAGATATACACGTGCTCCGCCTAAGCTTCCCAAATCTACATAATCCTCCGTAATATAAGAAACACGCCCTGTAACTTTATAACTTTTCCCAACGTATTGTTCTTTAACTTTTACTATGTTTTCCCCTAATTCATCATGCAATCGAGACGCGCTCACTTCCTCCGCTGATTTCAGCAATTCCTCTTTTGACGCTTTTCCGCAGGCGCAAAGAGAAAAACACACAATGAATGTTAATAATAAAGCTACTGTTTTTTTCATTAGTATCAATCCTTTCTGTTTTACCTTCCGTTAAAGCAAATTTTGCAGCGACTTATATAATTTTGATGTTTTGAAATCGCCTCATCTTCCGTTTTAAACAATTCAAAATCTACTAAATTTTCTGAGTGACAGCAACGACCAACAATATGTAGTTTGCCGGTTTTTTTATTTAAGACATATTTTTTCATAACAATACACCCTTTCTTGTATTTACAAATAATTTACCGCGTTTGCGGCACACGGCAAGCCGCCCCTCCTTTCCGCCGAAATCCGCGCAAATAAAAATGCGTGGTACAAATCCGATACCACGCATAAAAACGCGGCTTAGATTTAATGTTACCACACATTTATCAATTATATATGAAATACTGCTTTCAATCGTTACACATAAAAGATTTCATATAGAAGCCTGCGTTTTTTACAAAACACAAATCTAATATATGTGTAACGTCAAAAAGAATATTTCAAAAGAAATATCCGAAAATATGGTATTAAAAAAGCAGCATTATACGTTTAATATATAATGATAAATGTTGTGGTATCTTTATTATACCATAACTACGTGATATTTCAATACAAATTTTACAAAAATCCAAATCAAACGGTTATTTGCCCGCCCATTTTTTTGTGTTTCGCACATCGTGAGGCCCCCTTGTCAAAGGGGGTTGGCGCGCGGAGTGCGACTGGGGGATTCTTTTTTCTATTTTCACAATGAATCCCTCCACCGCCTTCGGCGGTCCCCCTCCCTTTAACAAGGGAGGCTTATGCAGTCGCCCGTTTTTTATATTTTTCGCATTATTACACCCATATTAAACCTATGTTATAATTATGGAACAACACTTAAATTGTCCGTAAAAATGTGATACAATGTGTAGTACCCGCCGGAGGAGTAACACAATTCGGAAAATCTCGTATAATAAAGCAGTAAAATATTTTTTATGCGAGGTGTTGAAGGTGGGCAAATTTATTATAGACGGCGGACATAAGATAAGCGGCGAAATAGACGTCCAGGGCGCGAAAAACGCCGTGCTGCCTATACTTGCCGCAACGGTGCTTGCCGACGGGGCGAGCGAAATACACAACTGCCCCTCCCTCCGTGACGTTGACAAGACGGATCAGGTGCTTGAAGATTTGGGCTGCA
The DNA here is from genome assembly GCA_947624485.1 of uncultured Clostridia bacterium. Taxonomy (GTDB): domain Bacteria; phylum Bacillota; class Clostridia; order UBA1381; family UBA1381; genus Hominilimicola. The sequence continues at coordinate 256,934 of CANQKM010000002.1, read as the reverse complement.
CGGTAAGCCGCGGCGATCACACCGTTACGGTGGACGCGGGCGGTATAAGGTGCTGCAGGATATGCGAGGAGCTAATGCGTGAAATGCGTTCCTCGATCGTTTTCCTCGGCGCAATCATAGCGAGGTGCAAAGAGGCGGTCGTGAGTATGCCGGGAGGGTGTCCGATAGGATTGAGACCTATCGACCTTCACCTAAAGGCGCTGCGCGCACTCGGCATAGACATATCCGAGGAACACGGCTACATAAAGTGCCATGCGGATAAAATAAAGGGCGCGGACATACATCTTGACTTTCCGAGCGTCGGCGCAACGGAGAATATAATGCTCGCGGCTGTTACGGCTGACGGCGTTACGACTGTTCAAAACGCGGCACGCGAGCCGGAAATAATCGATTTGGGGCTGTTCCTGCGCGCTATGGGCGCGGATATAAGCGGCATAGGAACGAGCGTTATAACAATAAAAGGCGTGGATAAGCTCCACGGCGCGTCGTACACGATCATGCCCGACAGAATAGTCGCCGCGACGTATCTTGCGGCTGCAGCCGCAACGGGCGGCAGCATAACACTCAAAAAAGCCAACCCGCGCGACATGGGCGCAATGCTCCACGTTTTGAGGGAAATGGGCGCGGATATACGCTGCGCGGGCGGCACGATAACGCTCACGTCGCCCGAAAGATTAAAAAGCGTACATACAATAAAAACAATGCCCTACCCGGGCTTCCCCACGGATATACAGTCGCCGTTCATGGCGCTTGCCGCGCTCGCGGACGGAACGAGCGTGTTTGTGGAGAATATATTTGAAAACCGTTTCCAGCACGTAGACGAGCTGACGCGTATGGGCGCGGATATAAAGGTTACGGGCAGAAGCGCGGTAGTGCGCGGAGTAAAACGGCTCTCGGGCGCAAACGTGGTCGCGAGAGAGCTTCGCGGCGGCGCGGCGCTAATTATCGCGGCGCTTGCCGCAAACGGAACAACGACAATAAACGGCACCGAATTTATAGACAGAGGTTACGAAAATATCGAATTGTACCTCACCGACTGCGGCGCTGTAATAAGACGGGAATGATAGTATGGACAAGAAAAAAAATAACATACGTCTTGTAAAAAACGGAGGACGGCGCGTCACCGGCGGCGAATACCCGCCGAGCGGCGACAGCAATCTCAGCGGCAGCGAGCTGTTAAAGCGTAAAATAAGCTACCAAAAGCGTCAGAAGGAGCGCAGGATGCAGAAAAAACGGCGGCAGACCGTTCTGGTAATCGCCGCGCTCATTATAATCGTACTGATTCTGCTGTTCCTCACGCCGATATTCAACATACGCACAATAAGCGTTGACGGCAACGAGGCGGTGTCCGACGAGCAGATCGTGGAACGGCTTAAACCGCTCATCGGTCAGAACCTGCTTCGGACGAGCGACGGTAAAATCGAAAACATGCTCAAGGAAATTCCGTACGTAAAGGACGTCGGCGTGCAGAAAAAGCTGTTCCCGCCGTCGGTCGAACTGACGGTAACGGAGTACGCTCCGGCGGCTATAATACGCACGGGCGGCAAAAACTACGTAATAAGCTCGAATTTGCGCGTACTCGACGAGCTTCAAATATCGCAAGGCTCGCTTCCGATTATAACGGGCGTGGAGATTGAGCGCGCCGACATCGGTTACGACTGCGAGGTAAAGTCGGGCAAGGGCGACACGCTACGCATAATGCTCCAAACTCTCGAAAAAACGGAGCTTATACACAGCGTTGCCGAGATAAATCTCATGAGCCTTACGGCAATCACGATGAACTACGACGACAGAATAACGGTACAATGCGGTTCACAGCTTGACATGGAGATGAAAATACGCATGTTCCGCGAAGCGATAATGAGCGAAGAGCTGTCGCAAAATGTGCGCGGCACGATCGATTTATCGGAGACAGGTAACGCTGTATACATACCTTAATGAGCATAATCTACAAAAATTCCGATAATATAACGATATTTTTTGTTAATAATTATCCTCGGATTTTGAAATTTGTTCAAAAAAACTATTGAATATATGTAAAAAAAATAGTAAAATAAATATATATGCAGTAATTTCCTTATATATAAAGGAAAAAGCTACGAAGGAGGATTATATCAGATGAGCGGAATGCCTATTGGTTTAGAAGAAAACACCACAATCGACGGCGCCAGAATAAAGGTCATCGGTGTGGGCGGCGGCGGAAACAACGCGGTTGACCGAATGATTGAAGCCGGCATCACGAAGGCTGACTTTATCTGCGTCAACACGGATTCCCAGCAGCTTGCGAACGTATTGGCACCGACTGTTCTGCAAATCGGCAAAAAGCTGACGAACGGTCTCGGCGCGGGCGCGAAGCCGGAAATCGGCAGACAGGCGGCGGAGGAAACTAAGGATGAAATAAAGAACCTCGTAAAGGACACGGACATGGTGTTCGTCACAGCCGGAATGGGCGGCGGCACGGGTACGGGCGCTGCGCCGATTATCGCCGAGGCGGCAAAGTCGCTGGGCGTACTGACGGTAGCGGTCGTTACGAAGCCGTTTTACTTTGAAGGCCCCCAGAGAATGAGAAACGCCGAGGAGGGCATTAAAAATCTCGCGGAAAAGGTTGACGCTATCGTCACGATCCCGAACGATTTACTGCTCAAAATCGCGGACAAGAAGGTTACTATAAAGGATTCCTTCAAGCTTGCCGACGACGTGCTTCGTCAGGGCGTGCAGGGCATTATAGAGGTCATCACGCAGCGCGGCATTATGAACTGCGACTTTGCGGACGTCCGCACGATAATGAAGGACAGCGGCGTCGCGCACATGGGTATCGGTATCGGCAAGGGCGAAAACGCCGCTTCCGACGCGGTAAGAGCCGCGATAGAAAGTCCGCTGCTCGAGACGAGCATCGAGGGTGCGGAGAACGTACTTCTCAACATCACGGGCGGCAGCGAGTTCTCGCTTGTCGACATGGGCGAGGTATCGAGCATTGTCCGCGACATGGTGAGCGAAGAGGCGAACATAATCGTCGGAACGGCTATGGATGAGGCGCTGAAGGACGAGATCAAGGTAACGCTTATCGCTACAGGTCTGGACGGCTCTGCAAGACGCGGCAAGAAGGACAGCGGCAACGATTTGAAGCGTATTACGCCGAAGTTCATGACCGACAGAAAGTCGTCATCATCATCGTACACATCATCGGTATCGGATCTCGACGACGACGCGATATTCAGCAGAAAGCTTAAGCCGAGCATGGGCAATATTGATGTTCCCGACTTCTTTAAGCCGGGCAGATAAAATAAATGAATACCGGCGCATTCGCGCCGGTTTTTTTTGTGGGTTGAAGGGGCGGCGAGTCGCCGCCCGCGGGCGAAGAAAGCCTCCCTTGTTAAAGGGAGGGGGACCGCCGTAGGCGGTGGAGGGATTCATCGTAAAAATCGAATAGGAATCCCCCAGTCACGCTACGCGTGACAGCCCCCTTTGACAAGGGGGCCTTACGTTAAGGGGATGCTCACGCACAAAAGCACAAAAATACAGCGGGGATTAGCCCCGCTGTATTTATTTTATGTTTGGATTTAATTATTCTCCTGAACCGGAAGCAGCTTCCAACGTTGGCATTTTACCTACGCCTACTGTGATAGGTGTTTCTGTACCGTCATCAATTGTGAAGGTATGCTCTGTATTCTGAAGCTCTGTCGGCAAATTCTGCGCTACGATCGCCGCAAACGCGTTAGCAGCGTTGTACGTCGAGTGGAGACTATCCTTAGCGTTGCTGTAATACTTTTGCATAAACGGCGTTCTGTCATCAGCGCTCATCGTTCCGTAATGTTCGGTAAAGAATTTATAGCTTATAGCCGAAAGGTCGATCAAGTCAACGCTATTCTCAGTTGCCCATGTACGCATTGCAGCCGAACTCTTAACATCAGCCTTATAATCATGCTCCGACGCGTTCGGAGTTACGATATAAAGGTCAAGTCCAAGATCATCGCATATCTGCTTACCTTGGGCGGCAGCCGCAAGCATCGGAGTATCGCCGCCATGACCGTCGTCATTGTAACCGAACTCCCAAACAACTATGTCGCCTTTCTGTGCGCTCTGCGCGATGTTCGTGAATGCGTCGTTAACCATGCCTGCAGCCCACGCACCGGAGTTGCCGAGGTTTGTAACCTTTACATCCTTTACGTAATCCTGAAGAACATCGCCCCAACCTGTTCTTACGAGGTTAGTCCATTCGGGTTTGGACGCGTCGCCGTAATACTTAGCTACGAGCGAGTCGCCTACCACGTACATTCTCTTTGCTCTTGTTACGATTGACGGAGCCTTAACAAATGCTATATTATTAACACTGTCACCCGTATGATCCTGATATACAAACTTAGCATATCCCTCGGGAATTACAACATCGCCAACCTCATAATCAGCCGTTGCGGGTATTGTTCTTGTTACATCCCAACTGTCGCAGCCCTGATTAAGGTTGTTGATAATCATCTGATTGTTTACAAATACGTCTGTTCTGCCGCCGTTATTTGCCGTTACGGTTATGTTATATCTGTCAGCCGGAACAGCAACCTCGGTATTCATTGTTGTTTCAAATACCGGAGCAACCTCATACTTAGCAGCGTCTGTTGTGTCAATATTTACCTTTGTGCCGGTGTAAATCTTTTCCGTCTTTGTCTTAGCCGGCTCCATTGAAGCAAGGCTCTTCCAGAAGAATACCTTTGTACCTGCGGCAGCTTCCTCGATTTCGTCACCGGCGGCAACGGTTTCCGGAGCTTCAACACTTGTCAGAGCATTTCCCGTATACGTCGCCGTAATCTTAACACCCGCTTCCTCAGCAGTTGTCTTTGTGGCATTCAGGTCAATAACCTCCTGATTAACAAGTGTGCCGTCCTCCTTAGCGGTTGTTACTACGTATTTGTCAGCCTTAACTATTTTATCTGCAGCCAAGTCTATCTCGGTCGAAGCCGCATTATCCGCAACGTCGTCCGTTATGTAGAAGTTATCTACTACTACAGGGATTTCAACCTTCGATACCTTTGTATCGTTTGTTACCGTTGCGGTAATCGTTGTTTCACCCTTACCTACAACAGTAAGCTCGCCTGTTGCCGAGTTGATTGTAGCAACGTCCGTCTTTGATGAAGTCCATACCGGAGCGGGCATATCATCTTTAACCTCGTCATCACAGCCGTCCTTAGCGGAAACGATTTCGTATTTACCCGTATCGTCCGCTGTGTTCATATAAGCTTTCGGACCGTCCGCGATAAGTGTAATTGCCTGATAATCGGCTATTTCAATCTCATACGTGCCGACCTTGGTCGAGCTTGTCACTTCGCCTACCTTGCTTGCCGCGGTAATGACATATGTTCCGGGAACAGCGTCGTTTGTAACGGTCACTTTACCTGTCTGATCTATAGATACTCCGGCAACACCGCCTTCAGCGGACTTGTTTGCGATAGACCATTCAAAGCTCTCACCGTCTACGACAACAAGCGCCTCTGCGGTATAATCTCTCGTTACTTCCTTGCCCTTGATCTTTGCAAACTTGCTGTCGCCCGAAACGCCCACGTAATTGGGATCGGGCTTTTTAACGATAAGGTTATCGATCGAAAGTCCCGTCTGTGTTTCGGCTTTGCCGACTCTTAAGTATGTTATCTTCGACGCGTCCTTTGTAAACGGAATGGTCTTAGCCGCGTTATCACCGATTTTAACGGTTACTTTCTTTGTATTGTTGTTGACAACCATGTCAACCTTATATTTGCCTACGTATGTATCGGCAACCTTTTCGCCTGCCGTAAACAGTCCCTGACAGCCCTGATTCCAACCCTGAGATATAGAACTTGAAGACGCGGGCTTTAAATCCGAGAATGCAAACAATCCATCCGCATATCCCTGTATTCCGAACAAGTCATTCTTATCTGTATTGTTACCGGGCGTCGTGCCGAAGAACGCGATCGTTATCTGTGTCCTTTCCGCCGCGGGAATGTCTACATCAAACTGAATTTCGTACGTCTGATTTTCTGCAAGATCGATTTCACCCAGAGCCGTATCGCACATTCTGTTGGTTTTGTCAATATCCAGCTTATTTGTCGCATATCCGAACGCGTTCTCGTAGTAAAGCAAATCGTCGGATTCAACGCCTATATCGGCGGCAAGCTTTGTCAGCTCCGCTTCTATAGTCTTATCGCTGTCCATTGTAGTTTTTCCGGAAGCTGTCGCTTGGTCATCCGCAGTAGTATATCCTTCCTTGGATATTGTGTAATCTATTACAGTTCCTTCATTGAGCATGGGAATCGTAATATTTCCGTTTACATCGGCGAATACTGTTTTTTCTGCCGCCTTGACGTCATCCAATGTGGTCGTATACTTTATTGTCGCATAGCGGTTTGTTTTTACCGTCGCCGTATAGAACTTCGTGTCAGGGATTTCGTTTTCTGTCGGAGGACGAAGCACAATATTATCTATTGACAATACTGAATTTTTACGTCCGGAACGCCATGCAAATCCCTTAAGACCGCCGCCGCCGTTTATCTGCAGTGGCTCTTTATCGAGCAGCTTTGTTCCGTCGGATTTTGTAATCGTTACAAATGTATATTTATCGTTCACCATTATCTGGTAATGGAAGAACTCACCTCTTGGCAAATCTACTGTCTTATCAGTTTTGTTTAGGTTCCATACCGTGGTATTTCCCGCGCCCATATCAAATACATATCCGGTATTAAGACCATCGTTAGGCTGATCATTGTAGAACTTATAGTCAGCGCCCAATATGCTGAACTGCGATGTCTGGTCTGTATTTGAATCTAAAGCCAAATCAAAGTCGAGAATATACTCTGTTCCCGCGGGAAGATCTCCGAATAAGCCGTATGAACCGCGCGAATTCGCTGTGCCATTATGCTTCAGTCTCAAATATTTTCCGCCATTTGAATCCGCTTCGAGCGTAGCGGGTGTGTCGCCGCTTAATGTCCAACCCAATTCGGAAGGCTGCGTCAAATCATCGAAATCCTGTTCGTATGAAAAGTCGCCGCCGTCATCGCCGCCGTCACCGCCGGGATCTGTACTCGGTGTTGTCACAGGAGCTAAAACCGAGCCGGGCGTTACCGTGTAATTTGCGAAATACACCGGAGCCGCTGACCTAATCAGTCTGATAGCCTTTAAAGTCGTATCCTTACCGTCAATCGCAGCCATCTTTGTTTCTGTACCTTGAACTGTACCCAATGCATCGGTTACTTTAAGAGTGATAAACTGATCTGTTGTCTTTTGGCTATAGTCAAGCGTTATATCAAAAGTATACCAACCTGCTGTACTATGGGTAAACAGCTCCGTACCCGCATCTCCCAGATCCGGTCCCGTATACACCTTGCCGCCATTATTAAACGCCACCTGTGCAAAAGCCGTTTCCGTATCATACATTTCAGCCGCTTCGTTTTGCAGCACAATTCTGAAATTCTTTTGCACTGTCGGATCAAGATATACGTCTGTTTTGAACTCTACCGTATCCGTAGATACCTCGTTTATAGCCGCGTAGACATTCTTGTCGTTGATCTTAAGCGCATTTTGTACGCCGCCCTGTGTTACGGTGTCAGTCGTAGCCGCAGCGGAACCGTCCCGACCAATCTGCCATTCCGGCGCAGCCGGATCATTGACATCCGCACTTGCCGGAATTACCATCGCCGCGAAGGACGATGCGGTTATTGCCAATGCGGTGAGCAATGACAAAAGTTTTTTTGTTCTTTTCATAAAACCTCTCCCTCTTTCTTTTTTATTCTGCGTGTAAATCGCACATTACGCAGATTATACTGTATCTATTATACACCTGTTACAATTTATTTACAATGCAAAAAACCGCCCTGCAAAAGTCGGTTTTTTGAACAAAATTTACAAATTTTTATCTGATAAGCAGGTACGCGGTGTACGCAACGTACAAAAGCAGCATTACAATGCCCTCCGCGCGGTCTATCCGCTTGCGCGTCGCCGTGAGGACGCACAGCAGCAGCATTACCCCCACAAGCACGCACGCGTCGATAACGCCGTTCATGTCCGAGCCGATCGTGCCTATCGTCGCCGACATGCCGAGGATAAACAGCAGGTTGAATATGTTTGAGCCGATCACGTTGCCGACCGCGATGTCGTTTTGATTCTTGCGCGACGCGACGACCGATGTTACAAGCTCCGGCAGGCTCGTGCCGATTGCGACGACCGTGAGCGCGACGACCGTTTCCGACAGTCCCGCGATAAGCGCGAGCGATTTCGCGCCGTAGACCGTGAGTTCGCCGCCTGCGATCACGCCTGCAAGTCCCAGTATCACAAACAGCGCGCATTTAAGCCCCGACATGTCCGCGCCGCCGCTCGTTTCCGGCGGTTCGAGCGCGGCTTTCCTTTTGCCGGATATGACGGAAAAGGTCATGAATATTACAAAGCATACGAGCAGGATTATGCCGTCGATCCGCGTCAGCGCGAGGTCGCCGTGGTTCAGCGTCAGTATGAGTATCGGTAAAAGGACGGTCACGGCGGTGCAGAACGGCAGGTCGCGGCGGAGTATGTCCTTTTTTACCATTATCGGCGCGAACAGCGCGCTTGCGCCGAGTACGACGAGCGTGTTAAACGTGTTTGAGCCGATTACGTTGCCGATTGCGATTTCGTTGCTGCCCTGTATGGACGCGGTTATCGATACAGCCGCTTCGGGCAGGCTCGTACCGAACGCTACGACGGTAAGCCCGACGACGTATGCCGGTATGCGCAGCTTCGCCGATATGGCGCACGCGCCGTCAACAAAGTAGTCCGCGCCTTTTACAAGCAGTATGAAGCCGCCGATTAGGCATATTATCATTAGCAGGATTTTCATTTTTTTCGCTCCTTTTTTTCGGGAGTAAATAAAAAGACCTTTACCACGCGCATAAACGTGATAAAAGTCTTGTTCCTTACAGAATGGACGGGATTTCTCCGGGTTTGTCGTCCCATTCATCGCGCCGAGGCGCGCGAACTACTCCCCTTTATTACTTATATTATTGTATTATATTACACGCGGTTTGTCAACAGTTTGTTGACATTTGTTTACATATTTCCCGTTTTTTTCATTTGTGATACATGGTATTTAATAACATTGACGAGAGCGCGGAAAAAGTTTATAATGTAGGTGGGTATTATAATATTAAGGAGTGCTACATATGAAAAGACTTGTTGGTCTTTTGCTTGCCGCGGCTGTGACGGCGTCGGGCGTGTGCGCGTACGCGGACGGCGTTATCCCCGACCACAGCGGCACGAGCATGGATGGGATAGAGATCGGTACAATGCAGCTTAACAGCGCGGTCAAGTCGTATTCGGATTTGTTCCGCCAAGCGGGCGATCAGTACGGCGTAGATCCGAATTTGCTCGCCGCGATTTGTATGCAGGAGAGTTCGGGACGTAATTTGAGCTACCGCGAGGACGGCAGCGAGTACCCTGCGTGGGGAATTATGCAGATCGAGTACACGCTCGGTGACAGCTTCGCCGAGTTCGGTAAAAGGACGACCGGTGAGGAGTGGACGCTCGAGGACAGGCTTGTGCCGGAAAAGGCTGTGCCGTTCGCGGCGTATTTGATTTCGCAGTCGCTTATTCGGTATGACTGTGATTATATGAAGATGATACAGTCGTATAATTTCGGTCAGACGGTGCTTAACAGGATCGTTGAGGCGAAGGGTGACGATTGGCTCGCGGAGCGTGCGAATGCTGCGGCGTACGCCGATAACTGGCAGTATGAAACGTACGGCGACGCGGAGTATATAGAGCATGTGCTGCGGTATTACCATAACGATATTCCGTACGTCGGCGCGAAGGTTAGGCTGAACGGCGAGCTTCTGCAGTTCGACGACCAGTACCCCGTGCTTGAAACGGTGAACGGTGATACATATACGCTTATTCCCATTCGCGGCATAAGCGAGGCGCTTGACGCGGACGTAAGCTGGAACGGTAAGACGCGGGCGGTCACGATTAAAAAGGACGGGCATAAGATGATTTTGTTTGTCGGTTCCGACAGTGCGCTGTTCGATGGTGAGGACGTGGAGCTTGATATTCCGGCTATGATTAAAAATAACCGTACAATGGTGCCGCTTCGGTTCGTTATGGAAGCGTTCGACGTGAACGTCGATTGGGACGGCAGCACACGGACGGTTGTGATTGAAAATTGACTTGACAATGTAGGAGAAATGTGGTATAGTTTAGATAACGAAGGAGCGGAAACATTCTGTTTCTATTCGTTTTAAGAGATTATTTGAGATTGACATCGTCATTCTACCCATAACCGTCCTATTTACGAGATAGGGCGGTTATTTCTTTATCCAGATTACAATTAGCAAAATTATGATTAAATCAATCGTTAGTTCGCTCATACAGCACCTTTCCGAAACAGACCGCCCCGCTCCGGTTATCAAGGTCACACGGATTTCTCCGCCACCCGGCAATCAGTATATCATATTGAAATTTATATTGCAATAGATCTGTTTTAAGATGGAAAAAGTTGTATACTTGACAAATAAAAGAGAATGTGATATAGTTTAGATAACGAAGGAGCGGAAACATTCTGTTTCTATCACAAATAGTTAATTATTTTGTAGAATTACATAAATTCTACCCATAACCGTCCTATTTACGAGATAGGGCGGTTATTTCTTTATCCAGATTACAATTAGCAAAATTATGATTAGATCAATCGTTAATTCGCTCATACAGCACCTTTCCGAAACAGACCGCCCCGCTCCGGTTATCAAGGTCGCACGGATTTCTCCGTCACCTGTTAATCAGTATATCATATTGAAATTTATATTGCAATAGATTTGTTTTGAAATGATAGCAGCCGCACTCGGGCGAACAAGATGCGCCGCACCGCACCACACAAAAAATCACCCCTAAGGGGTGATTTTCATTTTTGAAACAATATTCCCTTTTCCAATCTCTCGCACGCATCGTAATAGCTTTCGGGTGTGCCGATGTCTATTCTCACCGCGTCGAACACATACGCGTACACGTCGCGCTGTCCGATCAGCCACGGTATAAAATGACCGGGCGCGTCGGGGTTATTGCCCTCGGCGAGGTATTTGTCGATAAGCGGCAGCGTGTCCCTCTTGTACAGGTAAAACGGCGGCACTCCCAGATCCGACTTCGGTTTTTCGGGCTTTTCCTCAAAGCTCAGCACCTTACCGTTTCCGTCAAGCTCCACAACGCCCATCGAATGGAGGTCGCTCTTGTTCTCAATCGTGTGGGCGCAAATCATGTCGCAGCCCGTTTCACGGTATTTCGCGGTAAAGTCGGTAAGCGGGAAATCGAATATGTTATCACTCGCCATAACGAGAATTTCATCGTCGATCTTCTCGCTGTCTATGACGTACTTCAAATCGCCTATCGCGCCGAGACGGTTGTCGTTCGAGGTAGTATGGTCGTTTAACACCTTCACCTTTTTGCCGCCCTTGTACTCGGTTTTCGCCCACTCCTCAAACTGCGTGTGGAATTTTTCGTTCGTGACGATGTAAATGTTCTCTACCTCGCCCACCTCGTCGATCTTATCCGTCACCATTTCGAGTATGGTCTTGCCGCCGAGACGCAAAAGAGCCTTCGGCATGTTATCCGTAAGCGGGCGCAGTCTCGTGGCGTAGCCCGCCGCCAACAGTACACACTGCATTTTCTTTCTCCTATAGTCTTACGATTACTTATTGTTAAATTTCTCGACGAGCGCGTTGATCTTGTTGACGGGATCGAGCAGCTTTGAAATCGTCTCGTCGTGGTTCAGCGTGTCTATGAGGAGCGACATATATTTCGACATATCGACCTCGCAGTACCACTCGCGCGACGCAAGGTCGGGATTTCTGTATATGAGGTTTGTCGTGAATATCTTGTCTATTACGCCCTCCTCATAGGCGCGGTCAATGCCCTCAAGACCGTTTACGAACAGTCCGAATGTCGAGAACACGAATATTCTCTTCGCGCCGTCAGCCTTTAATTTCCTTCCGACGTCTATAACGCTCTCGCCCGACGAAATCATATCGTCAACGATTATAACGTCCTTGCCGGTAACCTCGCGTCCGAGGTACTCGTGCGCCTCGATCGGGTTTTTGCCGTTTACGACGCGCGAATAGTCGCGGCGCTTGTAGAACATACCGAGGTCGAGCTTTAATACCGACGAATAATACATACATCTCTGCATGCCGCCCTCGTCGGGTGAAATTACGATTGTGTCGAACTTGTTGAGCGATATGTCGGGAACGTTTCTCGTAAGCGTCTTTATCATCTGGTACGTCGCCTGTACGTCGTCAAAGCCCGCAAGCGGGATCGAATTTGAAATCCTCGGATCGTGCGCGTCAAATGTTATTATGTTGCTTACGCCCATGTTCACAAGCTCGTGGAGCATGATCGCCGCGTCGAGCGACTCTCTGCCCTTTCTCCTGTGCTGTCTGCCCTCGTAAAGCATGGTCATTATGACCGTAACGCGTCTCGCCTTACCGCCCATGGCGGCTATGATACGCTTCAAGTCCTGATAATGGTCGTCGGGACTCATGTGGTTTTCCATACCGTACATCTTGTACGTAACGCCGTAATTGAACACGTCGCAGATAATATACACGTCATGTCCTCTTACCGTTTCGTCAAGCACGCATTTGGCTTCGCCCGTTCCGAATCTCGGGCAGTCCACGTGCGTCACGTATGTTTCTTCGTTTTCGTCGGAGCGGAAATTCTTTAAGTAGTAGTCGATCTTTGATGTAATTTCCTCGCAGCCTTTCATGCCGATTACGCTCAGCTTTCCCACAACGGGAGCGGCTTCGTCGCTTATAAAGTTGTTTGTCATTATGATTCTCCTTTTTGTCACTCGCATATGTGGCACACTTTACATGATAAATATACCATATATAGTATGTTTTTGCAAGTGACAAGTGAAAATTATTTTATCGGAAAATCGACAAAATTTTACGCTTATGTTACAGTTTTTTTGATAAATTTGTGCGATATATAAGCTCGTAAAGCGCGAACACTATAAGTACGTGTATCGGAAACGCCGCGAAATTCTTAATGATACGCGCCGCGGAGAAAACCGCGAACGCCTTTGCGTACAAAACCGACAGCCAATACGTATTGAGCATTATATTTATGAATAAAGTTATAATAAGCTCCGCGATTATGACGCGCCAAAACGCGTATTTCGGCTCGGCTTTGTAAAGCAGCACTCCGTGAACGAGTCCGCCGAGCGCCGCCGATATTGTAAAGCCGAAAAAGTACGCGCCGCCGCCGGGATTTAAGAAGTAGCCGAGTATGTCGCCCAGCCCTCCGACAAGCATCGCGGGAACGGGTCCCAGCGTTATACCCGCCGCAGCCGTAGCCGCGAACGTAAAGGTTATACGGTTGTCGGGCGTAAGCAGCGGAATTTTGATGATACCGAGTACCGCGTGCATCGCGAGCAGCATACCCGCGAGCGCAAGGTGACGCGTATTTGTGAGATTGCGCGCCGATTGTCTGAAGTTTTCAAGCGTTTTACGCATAATAAAAACACCTCTTTATAAAAATTTCGGCAACCAAACATTGCCAAAAAAAGAGATGTCCTGTTTTTTCAGCGGGATGCGGCATACGCACCGCAAGCCTCCGCTCATACGGACGGCTTTTCGTCGGAACGACAACTCCCCGTTCGTTCCGCACTTTACGCGCATACGCCTACTCTGATGTTCGATTGTGGATATATTATACAACGCTTTTCGCCGATTTGCAATACCAAAAGCGATTATTTTTTGAATTTGCTCCACCGCGTGTCGCAAAAACAGCTTACCTGCGCGGTTTCCGGAAAAAATATAAAATTGTCACTTTTTTTACTTTACAAATCAATTCCGCGGTTGTATAATTTTAATATCTATACCCGGAGGGATAATTATGGAAGATATTTTAAAGGACGTCGCGTCGGCGCACAGAATTGTGGTAAAGGTCGGCACGTCGTCGCTCACATACAGCCGGGGCGCGGTAAATCTCAAGTTTGCCGACCGTCTCGCAATGGTTCTGTCCGACCTTAAAAATCAGGGCAGGGAGATCATACTCGTATCGTCGGGCGCGATAGGCGTGGCAATGGGCAAGCTCCGTCTCACCGAGCGTCCGCACGACACAAAGGGCAAGCAGGCGGTCGCGGCTGTCGGTCAGTGCGAGCTGATGTTTTTGTACGACAAGATGTTCGGCGACTACAACAACACCGTCGCGCAGGTGCTTTTGACGCGCGAGGATATAGCCGTGCCGAAGCGTAAGAGAAATATTCAGAACACGATCAATACGCTGCTTGAAATGGGCATAATACCGGTAATAAACGAAAACGACACGGTAAGCTACGACGAGATCGAGATAGGCGACAACGACACGCTTTCCGCCGTCGTTGCCGACATGGTCGACGCGGATTTATTGATACTTTTTTCCGATATCGACGGTCTTTACGACGACGATCCGCACATGAACAAAAACGCGAATCTTTTATCCGTTGTCTACGATATTGAGTCTGTAAAGGGTATGGCGGGCGGCGCCGGTACGAGCCGCGGCACGGGCGGCATGGTTACGAAGCTCGAAGCCGCCGAAAAGGCGACGAACGCCGGTATACACATGATTATAGCGAACAGCAGCAATATTGACGGAATATATGACATATTGGACGGTAAAAGCGTCGGAACGCTTTTCGTGTCCAAAAATTTTGAAAAGAGGTATGAGGAATGACGGAGCTTCTTGAAAAATGCACGCTCGCGAAGGACGCGTCGTTCAAAATGGCGAACGTTTCGACCGTCACAAAGGATAACGCGCTCGAAGCGATAGCGTCCGCGCTCGTAAGCCGCGCCGATGAGATTATCGCGGCTAACGCGGTGGATATTAAAAACGCGCGCGAAAAGGGTACGCGCGAGGCGATGATTGACCGTCTCACGCTCACAAAGGAGCGCATAGACGGTATCGCGGAGGGCGTAAGGCAGGTAAAAGCGCTCGCCGATCCGATAGGCGAGGTCGTTAAGATGCGGAAGCGCCCCAATGGTCTGGAGATAGGGCAAAAGCGCGTCCCGATGGGAGTTATCGCGATCATATACGAGGCGCGTCCGAACGTCACGGTCGACGCGGCGGCGCTGTGTCTTAAAACGTCGAACGCATGCATACTCCGCGGCGGCAGCGAAGCGATAAACTCGAACAAGGCACTCATGCGCGTAATGCAGGACGCAGCGTACGGCGCGGGGCTTCCCGAGGGCAGTCTCAACATAATCGAGGACACGTCGCGCGAAACGGCGGCGGAGCTTATGAAGATGAACGGTTACGTCGATATGCTCATACCGCGCGGCGGCAAGGGCTTGATCAAATCGGTCGTCGACAACGCGACAGTGCCGGTCGTAGAAACGGCTGCCGGCAACTGCCACGTGTACGTTGACGGCTCGGCTGACCTCGATATGGCGAAAAAAATCGTCATGAACGCGAAGGTTCAGCGTCCGTCGGTCTGCAACGCAGCCGAAACGCTGCTCGTCGACAAAAAAATCGCGGACAAATTCATTCCGGTAATTTTTGACGCGCTGAAAGAAAAAAATGTCGAAATAAGAGCCGACAAAAACGCAAAGAATATTTACGCGGACGTTCTTGACGCTGACGACGAGGATTATTATACCGAGTACAACGATTATATAATCGCGGTAAAGGTCGTTGACGGCGTTGACGAGGCGATAGCGCATATAAACAAGTACAACACAAAACATTCCGAAGCGATCGTGACAAACGACTACACGGCGGCGCAGAAATTTTTAAACGAGGTTGACGCGGCTGCTGTGTACGTGAACGCTTCGACGCGCTTTACCGACGGGTTCGAGTTCGGCTTCGGCGCGGAGATTGGCATAAGCACGCAGAAAATGCACGCGAGAGGTCCTATGGGGCTTGAGGCTCTGACGAGTATAAAATATATAATTTACGGCAGCGGACAAATCAGGGAATAATTTTGGGGGAATATGTGATGGAAGGCAACGAAACAGAAAACATGGAAGAAATTCCGGATATAAATACAGAAAACAGTGCGAAGGAAAGCGAACCCGCCGCAGAAGAAAAGAATGACACCGCTGAAGCTGCGGAGGAAACCGAGCTGACCGACAATGACACATCGGAGGCGGCGAAGGAAAACACACCGACCGACGGCGGCACGGAAGCGGAGAACGCTCCCGAAAAAATTGAAGAAAATAAGGAAGAATCGGGCGGCGAAGATTCAGTCGGGAAAAAGGGCAAAGGCAAAAAGAAAGCGATTATAATCGCGTCGTGCGCGGCGGGATTTTTGGCAGCCGTGTACTTAGGCGGCGCGGCGTTCTATTCAAGTCACTTCTTTATCGGCACGAATGTCGGCGGCACGGATATATCCAATATGACGGTCGCAAAAGCCGAACAGACAATCGGAAACGATTTGGATAATTACACGTTCACTTTTTTTGAGAAGGACGACAAGCAGGAAACGATAACGGGCGATGAGATCCACCTCACGCACGGCACTGCCGAGGGACTTGAGGAAATGCGCGCGCAGCAGAATCCGTTCGCGTGGCCCGTTTCGTTCAAAACAAATGTACTCCCTCTCAAAACCGAGGTGACGTACGACGAGGACGCTCTTTACAACCGCCTCACGGAAATGGATTTTATGGCAGAGACGCGCGAAAGCATCGTCGGACAGGCGCAGAACATTTACTATGCGGACGGCGAATACGTCATAAGCGACAACGACCACACCGAAATAGTGAGCCTCAACTCGCTTTACGAAAAGGTTAAGCCGAAAATTTACGGTCTTTACAAGGGAATGTCGCTCGAAAAGGAGAGCTGCTACGAAGGTCTCGCGCAGGAGGACACGATAAAGGGTGTGCTGAATATGCTCAACAGGTACGTCGGCACAAAGGTTACGTATCTTAACGGCGACAATTCAACGCTTCTCGACGGCTTGACGATAAACGACTGGCTCACCGTATCGGACGACTATATAATACGCATCGACGAGGAAAAAGCGAGGGCATACATTGATACTCTCGCGAAAGGCTATGACTCGATAGGCAAAGCGCGCACATTCCGTACGAGCAGCGGCAGCGACATCACCGTTTCGGGCGGAAATTACGGCTGGTGCGTAAACAACGCAAGCGAAACAGCCGCTCTGCTCGATATTATACGCGGCGGCGAAACGGTTGAGCGCGAGCCTGTTTACAAGCAGCAGGCGCGCGTACACGGCACGAACGACATAGGAAGCACGTACGTGGAGATAAATTTGGGTGCGCAGCATATGTGGTACTACAAGGACGGCTCTCTCGTTGTGTCGAGCGACGTTGTGACGGGTAATCCGAACAAGAATAACGCCACTCCGGCGGGCGTGTACCGCATAGCTTACACCGACAAAAATGTCACCTTGAAGGGTGAGGACTACGAGACGCCCGTGTCGTTCTGGATGCCGTTTAACGGCGGTATAGGACTGCACGACGCGACATGGCGCGGCACATTCGGCGGAAGCATATACCGCGGCGGCGGCTCGCACGGCTGTGTGAACCTTCCCTACAGCGTGGCGCAGACGCTCTTTAACAACATATCGCCCGGAGATCCTGTTGTCGTATATTAAACAAGCAATTCAAAAGGGGACACTAAAATTTTAGTGTCCCCTATTTTAGTGTCCCCGTTTTACACTCCGAGGTACGCGTGAAGTCCGCCGTCAACGGGTATTACAGTACCGGTCACAAATCCCGACAAACTGCTGTCCGCGAGGAACAGCATCGTGCCGAGCAGATCCTCCGGCACGCCGAAGCGATCCATAGGCGTATGCGCGATTACCTTTTTGCTGCGCTCCGTGAGCGAGCCGTCCTCGTTTGTAAGTAAAGTCTTATTCTGCGTCGTCAAAAACCAGCCCGGCGCAATGGCGTTTACGCGCACCTTCTGCGGCGCGAAATGCACCGCGAGCCACTCCGTAAGATTTACGACAGCCGCCTTTGCCGCACTGTACGCGCTCACCTTCGTAAGCGGGTGGTAAGAACCCATTGATGCGACGTTTATGACGCATGTCCCTTCCCTGCCGAGCATATCGGGAATGAATACCTGCGACGGTATGATCGTGCCGACGAGGTTTAGGTCGAACACAAAATTAAAGTTTTCCTTCGGAATATCGAAGAACGAAACAACATTCGGATTTTCCATGTCGCCGTCCTCGTAATGCTCCTTGTCGGTGTTGCCGCGCGGATGGTTGCCGCCCGCGCCGTTCACGAGAATATCGACCTTGCCGAACGCGTCGTTTACCGCCTTTTTCGCCTTTTTGACGCTTTCCTCGTCAACGACGTCGCACGCAACGGCAAGCCCTTTGCCGCCAAGCGCCGTTATCTTCTCCGCTACCGGTTCGAGCTTTGACATGGTGCGTCCCAGAACGGCGACGTTCATACCCTGCTCTGCGTAAGCGTACGCGAACGCGCTGCACAGCACGCCGCTGCCGCCCGTTATAACCACGGTTTTACCTTTGAGGTTGTCAAACTTCTGCATCTTCATTCCCCTTTCCCTGATTTACGTATACGTTTATTCCGCGTTCGCGAGCTTCGCCGCCTGGTCGGCTGTCACAAGCGCGTCTATTATTTCGTCGAGCGAGCCGTTTAAGACCTGTTCGAGCTTGTACAATGTGAGATTTATTCTGTGGTCGGTGACGCGGCTCTGCGGATAGTTGTACGTGCGTATCCTCTCGCTCCTGTCGCCCGAGCCGACCTGCGACTTTCTCTCGTCCGCGATTTCCTTGTGACGCTGCTCTTCCATGATCTCGTATATGCGCGAACGCAGTATCTTCATAGCCTTGTCCTTGTTTTTGTGCTGCGACTTCTCGTCCTGGCACGATACGACGATGCCGGTCGGTATATGCGTTATGCGCACTGCCGAATCGGTCGTGTTTACGCACTGACCGCCGGGGCCTCCCGCGCGGAACACGTCTATTCTAAGGTCGTTCTGATTTATCTCGACCTCGACCTCCTCCGCCTCCGGCAGCACCGCCACGGTTACGGCCGACGTGTGTATACGTCCTCCCGACTCCGTTTCGGGTACGCGCTGGACGCGGTGAACGCCGCTCTCAAACTTCAAACGGCTGTACGCGCCCTGCCCCTCCACGGAAAAGCAGATTTCCTTGTAGCCGCCTATGTCGGTGGGGTTTGAGTTTAATACGTCTATTTTCCACCGCTGCGTTTCGGCGTACATCGTGTACATTCTCATTAGGTCTGCGGCGAAAAGAGCCGCCTCCTCGCCGCCCGTGCCGCCGCGTATCTCCATTATGACGTTCTTGTCGTCGTTCGGGTCTTTTGGCAGGAGCAGTATTTTAAGCTCGTCCGTAACGCGCTCTATCGCCGACTGCGCCTCGGTCAATTCGTCGCGTATCATTTCCTCAAACTCTTTGTCCTGCGGACTTTCGAGCATTTCCCTATCGTCCTCGACAGTCTTTTGCGCCGCTTTAAGCTCCCTGTACTTCTCCACGATCGGCGTTAAATCCGAATGTTCCTTGCAGTATTTTCTCCACGCCTCCTGATCCGCGATTACCTCGGGATCGCTGATTTTACCCGCGATAAGCTCGAACCGTTCCTCCAGCGCAGCCAATTTGTCAAGCATATTCCCTCTCCTTTATGAACCTTGTTGCATTATATAATAATATTAAATCATATTTGGCGGTCGTTGTCAATGAAAATTACGGCGCGCGCTTCTTTATTTTTGCGCGTATATTTGACTTTTTGCTTTAAGTATGATAAGATAATAAATTGTAATAGCGGTGCAGTATCCTAGTCAGTACGGCTTTTCGGAAAGCGGGCCTAAAAATCCGCCAAATGGCACATCGATGAAGTTTCTGGTGTTTTGCTTTGAACGCCCAGTTCGGGGCTGATGCTGGGAGTTAAGGTTTAGGGGCGGTTGCTAACGGCATAGCAGCCCTTCCCCCTTTTCCGTGGAGGCCTGTGACTGTGGCAGCCCATTCCCCCTAAGGGAGTAAGCTGTTACGGCTCAGGGGAAAACCTGTTTTGCGGTCAGTAGCGCGTATCTCCCATAAGGAGACCGCGCGAGGGCTGTGGGCAGCGTAGCCAGCCTTGAGTGGATGTGGCGGATGCGCGAACAGAACCTTTCGCCTATTTTGGCGCCATCGGGCATAAGGGGAATCGCGCGCTGAAACCATGCTCTGCAAAAGAGGATACGGAAGGCTTCGGCTGTATGGGAAAACCTCTAGGCTGTCGTAAAAGGGTGAGCGGAGGATTGCAGTGCGGACTCAGTGGCGATCCGGCTACTCGGTACGCCGAAAGGCGTATAGGTGCCGGTCTTTAATGGGAAACCGCTCCCACGGCGACGAGGGAGTTGACCGACGGGAAAACCTGCCGGACCTAAGCCGCAAACTTTACTCCGTTCACTACCCTATTTTTACTTATGTTACCGATGCCGCAGGGTGCGGCTTTAATATAAAGGAGAGAAAACAAATTGGACAAGTCCGACATACCGAAACGAAAAAAATACACCGTGCCGCAGCCGAAAATAAACGTGGCTGTGTCGCATAAATGGACGGTGACGGTGCTTATACTGTCATTCGTGCTTTCGGTGTTCTTCAGCTTTATAACGTCCGTACTCATGCAGTCGCTGACTCTGTTTTTCGCTTTTGTGCTGCTGTTTGTCATAATCGCGGTAAACATCTTCTTCGACATGATAGGCACGGCGGTGCAGAACGCCGAGGAACACCCGTTTCACTCGCTCGCGGCAAGGAAGGTCAAGGGCGCTAAGGAAAGCATTTCGGTAATACGCCACGCTCCGCAGCTTGCGAACATGTGCTGCGACGTAATAGGCGACATCGCGGGTATTATCTCCGGCGCGACGACGACGCTTATAGTGAGCGAGCTTATAAGCGTGTTTAAGCTCACGGGAATACTTCCGAGCCTTATCCTTACCGGTATCGTCGGCGCTCTCACGATAGGCGGAAAAGCCATGTCAAAGGGCATTTCCATGCAGAACGGCAACTCGATAGTGTTCGCGGTCGGAAAAATAATGTACTTTTGCAGGCATTTCCTCAGAAAATAAGCTATGGACAAGTTATTAGACAAAATTCAATCGCCGGAAAACTTAAAAAGCCTTACAGTTCCCGAGCTTAACGCGCTGTGCGCCGAAATTCGGGAGTTTCTTGTTGACAGTGTGTCAAAAACAGGCGGTCACCTCGCGTCGAACCTAGGCGTTGTGGAGCTTACCGTCGCTCTTCACACTGTTTTTGACGTTCCCAAGGATAAAATAATATTCGACGTGGGGCATCAGTCGTACGTCCACAAAATTCTGACGGGCAGGAAGGATAAATTCGACACCCTCCGTCAATTCGGCGGTCTGTCGGGTTTTCCGAAGCGCGCGGAAAGCGGCTGCGACGCGTTTGACACCGGTCACAGCTCCACCTCGATAAGCGCGGCTCTCGGCATAGCCCGCGCGCGCGACCTTGACGGAGACGACTACAACGTAATCGCCGTGTTCGGTGACGGCGCACTCACGGGCGGCATGATGTACGAGGCGATGAACGACGCCGGTCACTCGCGCACGCCGTTGATACTCATACTAAACGACAACGCCATGTCCATATCCCGAAATGTCGGCGCGGTATCGACGCACCTGCGCAAGCTGCGTATGTCGCCGGCGTATTTTCATTCAAAGGTTGTCGTTGAAAGGATACTGAACAAAATCCCGCTCGTCGGCAAGGGCATAGCGACGGTCATAAAAAAGGTAAAGCGGTTTTTCCGCCGCCTCGTAATACCGACGACGATGTTCGACGATTTGGGCTTTACGTACATGGGACCCGTTGACGGTCACGATATAGAAGCGCTCATAAGCTGTTTCGACTACGTCAAGAGCGAGAAAAAACCTGTATTTATACACGTTCAGACGAAGAAGGGCAAGGGCTACGCTCCGGCGGAAAGCAATCCGCAGAAGTTCCACGGCATATCGCCGTTCGACAGAGAGACGGGCGAAGCAGCAAAGTCGGGCGAAACGTACAGCGACCGTTTCGGCGCGGCAATGGTGCGCATAGCCGAAAAAAATCCGAAGGTCGTAGCTATCACGGGCGCTATGCCGAACGGCACAGGTCTTGACGAATTTGTGAAGAAGAACAAAAACCGCTTTTTCGACGTGGGCATAGCGGAGCAGCACGGCGTAACGCTGTCGGCAGGTCTCGCGTCGGCAGGCTACATTCCCGTAATACCGCTGTACTCATCGTTTTTGCAGCGCGCGTACGATCAGACGCTGCATGACGTGTGTCTGCAGAATCTTCACGTCGTGTTCCCCATTGACCGCGCCGGAATTGTCGGCGCGGACGGTGAAACGCATCAGGGCGTTTACGATATTTCGTACCTGACGCATATGCCGAACATGACGCTCCTGTCGCCCGCGACGCTCGGCCAGCTTGAGGAAATGCTCGACTTTGCAATTAACCGTTTCAATGCGCCCATAGCGATACGCTATCCGCGCGGCGGATGCGAGGCTGAAAACGTGCCGCGCGCGTTCACGCTCGGCAAGGCGCAGCTTATACAAGAGGGCGCGGACGTTACGATAGTCGCGACGGGCAGAATGGTAAAACGCGCGGAGGAGGCTGCCGCGCTTTCGGGAAGATCGGTCGAAATACTTGCTATGCCGACGATAAAGCCGCTCGATACGGAGGCTGTTATCGCGTCGGCTGTCAAGACAGGGAATGTGATTACGGTTGAGGACAACGTAAAAATCGGCGGTATGGGCAGTATGATCGCGTCGCTTATCGCAGAGCGCGGCGTAAAATGCAAATTAAAGATATTCGCGTTCCCCGACAAGCCCGTACCGCACGGCACGGTTGACGAGCTTGACGCGCACTGCGGCTGCGACGCGGCATCGATAGCCGGATACATGAATAATTCAATGCGAGAGGAAAATAATAATGGCTAAGGTAAGGCTTGACACGCTCCTTGTGGACAAAGGTCTGGCACAGAGCCGCGAGCGCGCGAAGGCGCTCATAATGGCGGGACAGGTTTATATAGACAACCAGAAGTGCGACAAGGCGGGGCAGCAGGTTGACGAGAGCGTCACGCCCGAGATTCGCGGAGAAACGCTTAAATACGTGAGCCGAGGCGGGTTAAAGCTCGAAAAGGCTCTTAAAGTGTTCCCAATATCGCTCGAAGGCAGAGTGACAATGGACATAGGCGCGTCAACGGGCGGCTTTACGGACTGTATGCTCCAAAACGGCGCTAAAAAGGTGTTCGCGGTCGATGTGGGGTACGGTCAGTTCGCGTGGAAGCTGCGTTCGGACGAGCGCGTCGTAAACATGGAACGCACGAACATACGCTACGTAACGCCCGAGGATATCGGAGAAAAGATAGATTTCGCGTCGATCGACGTTTCGTTTATATCTCTCAGGCTCGTGCTGCCAGTGGCGAAAAATCTGCTCGCGGACGACGGCGAAATTGTCGCGCTTATAAAGCCGCAGTTTGAAGCCGGACGCGAGCAGGTCGGCAAAAAAGGCGTTGTGAGGGACATTAAGGTGCATTACGAGGTCATAAAAAACGTGCTTGATTTTGCTCGCAGCATCGATCTTCACGCCGCAGGGCTGTCGTTTTCGCCCGTAAAGGGGCCGGAGGGAAATATAGAGTACCTCGCGTATTTCAAAAAGAGCGATTGTGAGGATAATATAACGGACGAGGTGATACGCCGCGTCGCTGACGAGTCGCACAGCGCATTGTAAAGGAGGCTAAAATATGCTTTCGGACGACATAGTAATAACAGGCAGACGCGCCATAGCAAGGTCGTACGCGAAGGTCAATCTCACGCTCGACGTTCTGTCAAGGCGCGCGGACGGCTACCACGATATAAAGATGATTATGCAGACGGTGTCGCTGTTTGACCTGCTCATAATCGACAAAACCGACGGTGAAATATCCGTTTCCACAAATCTCAAGTACCTGCCGACCAACAACAAAAATATCGCGTACAAGGCGGCGGAGCTTTTTTATTCGCTCACCTCGATACGCGGCGGCGTGAAAATCATAATACATAAGAATATCCCCGTGGCGGCAGGGCTTGCGGGCGGAAGCGGCAACTGCGCCGCCGTGCTTTGCGCGCTCAATATGCTCTACGGCTGTCCGTTAAGCGATGAGGAGCTTATACGCGCCGGAGCGTCGCTCGGTGCGGACGTGGCGTACAGCTTCACGGGCGGCACGCAGCTTGCGGAGGGTATAGGCGAAATTTTAACGCCGCTCCCCCCTGCCCCGAAAACGCATATACTGCTCGTAAAACCGCCGATAAGCGTTTCGACCGCGGCGGTGTACGAGCAGATCGACAGTGCGGAAAATATGACGCGCCCCGACACCGACGGCATGATACGCGCGATAAGGTCGGGCAGCGTTAAGGACGTCGCGTCCAAGCTGTGCAACGTTATGGAAAGCGTCACGGTTAAGCTGCACCCCGTTGTGGGCGGCATTAAAACAAAAATGATCATGAACGGTGCGCTCGGCGCGGTAATGAGCGGCAGCGGTCCGACGGTGCTGGGAATATTCGACGACTACGCAAAGGCGAAAAGAAGCGCGGACAGCTTTGCAAGGCAGTTCCGCGACGTGTACCTGACGAGTATAATGAACTGAATAAGAGGTGTTCCTTTTGGAGAGAGAAAAGGACAATATCATAATAATCACCGACGGGGACGATACCGCTCCCGAAACGGTCATGACGTCCGACAGCGATAAATCCGATACGGTAATCACGGAAAACGAGAGCGGCGCGGAGATCAAAAAACATGCCGCGTCCGATTTTTTGCGTTCGGCTGCGGAAAAATTACGCGGCGCGGCGCTTAAAGCGGCGGAGCGCGTAAAGTCGCTGCCGTCGGATCTTACGCCGAAATTTGTTAAAATATCCTGCGCCGTAAGCGCGGCGGTGATAATCGCGGTCGCTGCCGCATTGTATTTTATTCCGAAAAGCGACGGCGCGGCAGAAAGGTCGCTGAATTCGCTCCGTGCAAGCAGCGGCGCTTACAATGAGGTAAAAACCGCTCACGACAACGCTCTCGCGGAAAACAGGCAGCTTGGTGAGGAGCTTCGCGCAAAAAACGAAGAGCTTGAGGAATTCCGCGGCGCGCAGGGCGGTCTTGACAAAATAAATGAGAGCAACGCGGAGCTTGAAAAAAAGAGGGACGAGCTTGCAAAACAAGCTGAGCAGAAACAAAATGAATACGATTCGCTCACATCGGAGACAAGCGGCGCGGGCAGGATCGTGACGCTGCCCTCCGGTTACTATACCGTGGGCAAGGACATTACCGCCGGAAGCTACACCGTGACAGGCTCCGGCTCGATAGCGGTGGCGCGCGGCGGCAAATCGACGGCTAACAAGCTGCTTACATCGGACGGCGAAGCGTTCGAGCTTAAAGACGACGACCGCGTACAGATCGACGGCAGCGCGAAATTTATTCCGAGGTGACGAGGTGGTACGAATGACGAGAAAAAAACTGTTTATTATACTGCTCTCCGTGTTCACAGCCGCCGCGTCCGCGGCGGTCGGGACTGCCGCGTTCAGAGCGGACGCAAAAAAGGATGCCGAGGCGCTGCTTGACGCGGAGATAAGCGAAATTACCGCCGATACCGATTCTGTCACAGCCGATTCCGAAGCGATAAAGGAGCAGATAAGCGCGGCTGACGCGGAGCTCGGCACGCGCGGCACGGTAAACAATTCCTACATGGAATATAAGAAAACGCACGACAGTCTGACCGAAGAAATCAGCGAACTGCAGAGCAGAATCGAGCAGCTTGACCGCGATATTGAAGCGAAAAAAAGCGAGGCGGGCATATCCGGTGACGCGGCTAAAACCGAAAAGGGCAAAAAGTATGCGCTTAAGGGGAACGAGAGCTACTCCTGCCCCGACAAAATACCGGCAGGGAGATACGTCGCGGAGGGAAGCGGTCAGCTTACTGTCCTTAATTCGACCGGCAGGGCGCGCATATCGCAGAACCTCACCGTGGCGTACGACCACACGTATACCTTTGACCTGTTCGACGGTGAGAAGGTGCAGGTCTCGGAGGATATAACTCTTACGGAGCTTAAATAAAACATGGGGACACTAAAATTTTAGTGTCCCCGTATTTTTATTTTAGTGTCCCCTATTTCAAGTCCACTCTGTTTCTTGTGCCGCCCATTATGAAGGTTTCTATGTTCTTCGCGACCTCGTCTATGCACCTGACGCGCGATTCGTACGCGCCCCATGCCATGTGCGGCGTGAATATAACATTTTTTTCGTTTAGGATACGGTTGTAGGGGCTGTCGGTGCCGAGCGGCTCCTTTGAGTACACGTCAATGCCGAGACCGCCTATTTTACCGTCCTTTACAGCGTCCGTAAGCGCCGCCTCGTCACACACCGCTCCGCGCGACACGTTTATAAGCACCGCTCCGTCCTTCATTTTCGCGATACGCTCGCGGTTTATCATATTCCTCGTTTCGCTCGTGAGCGGCACGTGCAGGGAGATTATGTCCGATTTTTCCAAAAGCTCGTCAAGGCTTACAAAAAAGTCGTACCTGCTCTGCGGCTTGTGCGGCGTTACAAGCACGCTGCACCCGAGTCCGCGCGCTATACGCGCCACCTCGCCGCCGATGTTGCCGAATCCTATTATTCCCCACGTCATGCCCTTTATCTCGTGGAAATACGGCTTTAAGCGGTTCTGAACGCCGCTCTCGGTGTAGCGCCCGTCCTTTACGTATTTGTCAAACGCGCCGAGACGCGTCACGAGCGACAGCGCCATCGCGACCGTAAGCTGCGCGACGGAGTCGGTGGAGTAGCCCTTTATGTTGCACACGCCTATCTGCTTGCGCCAGCAGTAGTTCACGTCTATGTTATCGAAGCCCGTCGCCGTCACGCATATAAGCTTTAATTCCGGCGCGAGCGGCAGATTTTCACTCGTGAGCTTTACCTTGTTGACGATTATTACCTCCGCGTCCTTTATGCGGTCGGCAAGCTGCAGCTCGGACGTCGTTTTGTAGACCGTGAGGCTGCCGAGACGCTCTATCGCGGAAAATTCGATGTCGTCGCCGAGCGTTTTCGCGTCGAGTATCACTATTTTCATACAATCACCTCACATAAGAGCCTGCAGCTTTTCCCACAGCTCCGGCTGCGCCTTTTTCAGATTTATCGGCGCGAAATTTTCGTTCACAAAGCCGTGTGCCGTTCTGCCCGTAGTTGCAAGCTTCATTTCGGGCAGCTTGTATACCTCGTATTCAAACTCGCACCGCGCGACCGTCAGCTTCGTCATGCGGCACTTTACCAAAACCTCGTCCTCGTACTTAAGCCCGAAAATATATTTCGCGCCCGTTTCGGTGAGCGGCATCTGCACGCCCTTTTTCTCCATACCGCTGTACGTTTCGCCCGTCTTTTTTATATAGTCCGTGCGCGCCAGCTCGAACCATGGATAGTAGCGGGAGTGATGTACTATCCCCATCATGTCCGTTTCCGCGTAGCGCACCGTTAAATATGTTTCGCTCGTATACGCCATTTTGTTTCCCCTTTGTCTTTATATAACCTTTTCCGTGCCGGAGTAAACAAGTCCGCGCTTCGCGTCCATCGTTACGGTCGTGCCGGAGGTAAGTATCTTTGTCGCGCCCGGCGCGGCAACGATTACGGGTATGTCGAGCGCCGCCGCAAGCACCTGCGCGTTGTTGGCTTCGCCCGTTTCCTCGCTTATGATACCGGCAGCCTTGCGCAGCGTCGTGATCATGTCGTTCGTAACCATATTTGTAACGACTATATCGCCGTCCGTAAAGTCGCGCGCAAGCTCGTCGCTGCTCGTCGCGACGCACACGTTCGCGGTCGCGCTGATACTTGACAGTCCCTTGCCGCTCACAAGCACGTGACCTACAAGGTGTACCTTCATAATATTTGTCGTGCCGGCAACGCCCATAGGAACGCCGGCGGTGATTACGGCAAGCTCGCCGTCCTTTATAAGTCCTGTTTTCTGCGCGCACTCAACGGCGTGGTCGAACAATTCGTCGGTGTTGCTTCTCGACTCGCTCATTATCGGCGTTACGCCCCACGAGAGGTTAAGCTGTCTGCGTCCCTTTACGCTCAGCGTCGGCGCGATGATAGGACACGCCGGACGGAAACGCGAGATCTGGCGCGCCGTGCCGCCAGCGTATGTAAGCACAATGATTGCCGCCGCGTGGAGGTCGTGCGCCGTAGTACATGTCGCGTGGCTTATAGCGTTCGTGATATCCATGCGTGAGTTGAAATTCATGTTTTCAAGACGCTTTACGTAGTCTATATCGTTCTCCGTACGCTCCGCGATCGACGCCATCGTTTTTACCGTTTCGACCGGGTACTTGCCGACAGCCGTCTCGCCCGACAGCATTATAGCGCTCGTGCCGTCGTAGATAGCGTTCGCGACGTCGGTCGTTTCCGCTCTCGTCGGACGCGGATTTCTTATCATCGAGTCAAGCATCTGCGTAGCCGTTATAACGACCTTGCCGGCGCGGTACGTTTTCTTTATAAGCTGCTTCTGGATTACCGGCAGATCCTGCATATCTATCTCAACGCCCATGTCGCCGCGCGCGACCATTATGCCGTGCGCCTCGTGGAGAATAGCGTCGATGTTTTCAACGCCCTCGGCGTTCTCGATTTTCGCGATTACCTTTATGTCGCTGCCGCCGCGCTGCTGGAGAAGGTTCTTTATCTCCTTAACGTCGTCCGCCGTTCTCACGAACGACGCGGCGATAAAGTCAACGTCCTGCTCTATGCCGAAAATTATATCGTCGATGTCCTTCTGGCTCATGTACGGCATCGAGAGCGACACGTTCGGGATATTCACGCCCTTTTTGTTCGATATTACGCCGCCGTTTTTGACCTGACAGATTATGCGGTCGGAGTTTACGCTCAGAACCTCCATTTCGATAAGTCCGTCGTCTATAAGTATTCTGTTGCCCGCCTTAACGTCCTTGGGAAGGTCTGCGTATGTAATCGACACCTGCGTCTCGTCGCCCTCCACGTCGTCGGTGCAGAGCGTGAATTTCTGACCTTCCTTAAGCTCCACCTTTCCGTCCTTGAAGTCCTTTATGCGAACCTCGGGGCCTTTAGTGTCAAGCAGTATCGCAACGGGCATATCAAGCTCCTCGCGTACCTTTTTTATGCTGTTCATCTTTTTGAGCGCTTCCTCGTGCGTGCCGTGGGAAAAGTTGATCCTCGCCACGTCCATACCCGCTATCATCAGGTCGCGGAGTACGTCCTCACTCTCCGTCGCGGGCCCCATTGTGCAGATTATCTTTGTTTTTCTCATAATTTATATACCCTCCCTTTCTTGTATAATACAAAAAGGTGCCGCGGAAACAACACCTTTAAATATATTCACACGCTGAGCTTTTTCGCGAGGTCCACAAGCTGCTGCGGAAGCTCCTTCGTCATGCTGAGACCTTCCTCGATGTCAACGTCGGTGATGATGTGGTCTCTCATGCAGACAATTCTGTTTTGCTTGCCCTGCAGAAGAAGCTCGACCGCCATACCGCCCATTTCACTCGCGACAACTCTGTCGCGCACCGTCGGGCTTCCGCCGCGCTGTACGTGACCTAAAATCGTCGCTCTCGACTCGATACCGGTCTTTTCCTCGATTTCCTTCGCCATTTCGATAACGCCGCCGATACCCTCGGCAACGATGATGATTGAGTGCTTTCTTCCCCTCGACTTGCCTTCGAGAATGGGGCGCAGCACATCCTCGTCAAAGCTCCATTTCTTTTCCGGCACGAGAATTACCTCCGCGCCGCACGCTATACCCGCCTGAATCGCGATGTAACCGGCTGCTCGTCCCATTACCTCGATAATCGAGCAGCGCTCGTGGCTCTGCGCGGTGTCTCTTATCTTGTCCACCGCGTCCTTAACGGTGTTAAGGCACGTGTCGTAGCCGACGGTGTACTCGCTGCAGCTGATGTCATTGTCTATCGTGCCGGGCATGGCTATCGTCGGCAGACCGTGACGGCACAGGTCGCGCGCGCCGCGGAACGAGCCGTCGCCGCCTATTACGATAAGTCCGTCAAGCCCGAATACCCTTGCTATCTCGACAGCCTTCTTAACGCCCTCTTCCTCCTTAAATTCAAGGCAGCGCGCCGTTTGAAGTATCGTGCCGCCTCTCTGGAGCGTTTCGGAAACGCTTCTCGCGTTCATCTCGACGAGGTCGCCCTTTATAAGTCCGTTATATCCGCGCTTTACGCCGAATACCCGAAGTCCGTAATACGAGCCTACTCTGACAACGGCGCGTATCGCCGCGTTCATACCGGGAGCGTCGCCGCCCGAAGTCAGTACACCTATTGTTCTTATATTTCTGTGTTCCATCCTGAGTCCTCCCACCGTATTAAAATAAATCGTTTTCAATAATCAGGTCCTGCGCCGCTTCCATTTCGGTATCCGGCACAAGCACCTCGCAGCAGCCCTGACTTTCGCCGTCGCCGCCCGACTGTCTCACCTTTGAGACTATGCCGTTCTTGTCAAGTGCGTCCGCAAGCTTTTTCGCCGTTTCCGGCGACTGTGACACATAAATTACAGTCCACATTTTAATATCCTCCCGCGAAGGAAAAGTTTACCTCTCGTCCGACATTACCTTGCCGTGTTTGGTGTATATCTCCGCCTTGCCGTTAATCTTGATAGCCGACGTTACCTCCGTGAACTGCGCCACGTAAACCTCGCCCTTGTCAAGCTTCTCGGTATGGTGAAATTTCGTATCCTTGCCTCTCGTCAGTCCTATAATGTTGACGCCGTTTTCGAGCGCCTTTATAACAATATAGTCGTCCATACTCATCTCTCCCCGTCCAATCTCGAATATACTCTATATATAATACTATATTTTCTCTTATTTTGCAAGTCCTAAAGCGTTAAATTATTGGCAGAGGGATATTTTTTGGTTAGTTTTACCGATTTATTTTATTTTCACGTTTTCCTCGCCGAAAACGGATTTTAAATCCTCGACCGCTCCCGCAGTGCCGTTAAAGTACAGTCTGCGCGGCGCACGCGTAATTTGTTTCGTGTCGCGGAAGAACAGCCGCACCTCCATATCGCCGCCGTACGGCGCAAGCGCCTCCGACACAGCCTCGAGATTTTCCTCGCTGCGCGTGTCAAGCTGTATATAGAGCCGCTTGGGTTCGATTTTGCTTGCGAGAGCCTCCTCTATCGGCAGAGCCGACTGCATTAAAAGCTTCGGCTCTTCGTCCTCGCGTATGCTGAGTCTCGCCGTCACCGCTATAAGGTTGTCCTCGGTGAGAATGGGCGAATATTCGGCAAGCACCTTCGGGAACACTATGCACTCGACCGAGCCGTATATGTCCTCAAGCGTCAGAAACGCCATCTGCGCGTTCGCGCTGCGCGTCGTCTTGTTCTTCCTCGACGCTACGGCGGCGCATATAACTATCATCTCATCGTCCTTTATTCCGCCCTCGGAGGCGCGGTAGTTGCCGTCCTCGTCGCGGTGTACGCTCGATAAAACGTCGCCTATGTTGTAGCGTGTGAGCTTCTTTATCCTGTCGGCGTATTCCTCCATCGGGTGACCTGAAAAGTACATTCCCGTTGACTGCTTTTCGAGCTTCAGGAGCGTCTTTTTGTCAAGCTCCTCTATGTCGGGAAACTCCATTTCCGCGTCCGCGTCGTCGATATCGTCGAACAGCGACACCTGACCGGCTATGTTGTCGCGCGCAGCCTTTGCCGTACCTTCGAGCGCGCTTTCGTAAACGGCAAGAAGCTGCGACCGCTTGATACCCATAGAGTCGAACGCTCCGCAGTTTATAAGTCCCTCGAGAGCGCGCTTGTTCATCTCGCCGCCCGCCATACGCTCTATAAAATCCGAAAAGCTCTTGAATTCGCCGCCGCGCTTACGCTCGTTTACAAGGCTCACGATCATCGCGCGTCCGACGTTCTTTACCGCCGACAGTCCGAACCGTATCGAGCCGTTCTCGACCGTAAACGTGTCCTCGGACTTGTTCACGTCGGGCGGCAGACGGTCTATGCCCATGTCGGCGCAGTTTTGTATATAGTGGTTTATTTTATCGGTGTCGTCTATGCTCGAAATGAGCGCCGCCATAAACTCCACGGGATAGAATTTTTTGAGGTACGCCGTCTGGTACGCCACAACGGCATATGCCGCCGCGTGGGACTTGTTGAAGCCGTAATTTGCGAAATCGCTCATCTCGTCAAATATAGCCGTCGCGGTCGCCTCGTCTATGCCGTTTTTGATACAGCCCGGAATTTCGCCGTCGTCGCTGCCGTAGATGAAGTTTTTACGCTCTATCTTCATCTGCTCTTCTTTTTTCTTGCTTATCGCGCGGCGCATTATGTCCGCTCTGCCGAGCGAGTAACCCGCGAGCGTGCGCACTATCTGAAGTATCTGCTCCTGGTAGAGCATACAGCCGTAGGTGCTGTTTAATATGCCCTCGAGCAGCGGGTGCTTGTACGTGATTTTTTCGGGGTGCGCCTTGTTGCTGATGTAGCGCGGTATCTGCTCCATTGGCCCCGGGCGGTACAGCGATATGCCTGCCGTAACGTCCTCGAAGCACGTCGGGCGCATTTCCTGCATGAACGACTGCATACCCGCGCTTTCAAGCTGGAACACGCCGTCGGTGTTGCCCGACGATATGAGGTCGTACACCTCTTTTATGTTGAAGTCCACGTTGTCTATGTCAATGTCCGCGCCGCGCGTTTTCTTTATGATTTTTATGGCGTTTTCGATTACCGTCAGATTGCGGAGTCCCAGAAAGTCCATTTTGAGCAGTCCGAGGCTTTCAACGGTGTCCTTCGGGAACTGCGTCTGTATAAAGTTGTCGGCGTTAAGCTGGAGCGGCACGTAATTCACAAGCGGTTCGCTCGTTATAACCACGCCCGCCGCGTGCGTTGACGCGTGGCGCGGCAGTCCCTCGAGAGCCATTGACGAGTCGAGCAGTTCTTTTATTTTCGGATCGTTCTCGTAGAGCGCGTTAAGCTCCGTCGATATGTCGAGAGCCTTGCGTATCGTCATTTTGAGGTCGAACGGCACGAGCTTTGCCACCTTGTCAACCTCAGCGTACGGAATGTCGAGCGCGCGTCCCACGTCGCGTATCGCGAGCTTCGCCTTCATCGTGCCGAACGTCACTATCTGCGCGACCTGTCCCTCGCCGTACTTCCGCACGACGTATTCTATGATTTTCTGCCGTCCGTCCGGCGCGAAATCTATATCTATATCCGGCATACTCACGCGCTCCGGATTTAGGAAGCGCTCAAAAATCAGCGAGTACCTTATCGGATCGACGTTCGTTATGCCGAGACAGTACGACACGAGACTGCCGACCGCGCTGCCGCGTCCCGGTCCTACCATTACGCCGTTGTTTTTCGCAAAATTTATAAAATCCCACACTATGAGGAAGTAGTCCACAAAGCCCATGCTGCTTATAACGCCGAGCTCGTAATTAAGGCGGTCTTTAAGCTCGTCCGTGACGGGGCTGTAGCGTTTTTCAAGTCCCGTCCCGCAAAGCTCCCTAAGATACGCATACGCGTCCTTACCGTCCGGCACGTCGTACGCTGGCAGGTGGCGCGTATTAAAGTCAAATTCAACGTGACACCTGTCGGCGATTTTCTGCGTGTTCTCTATCGCCTCCGGCGCGTAGTCAAAAAGCTCCGACATCTGCTCCGGCGACTTTATATAAAATTCCTCCGTCTCAAACTTCATGCGGTCGGGATCCTGTACCTTTTTTTCCATTTGTATGCACATCAGAATGTCCTGGTACTTCGCGTCGTTTTTCGTGAGGTAGTGTATGTCGTTCGTCGCAACAAGACCGATACCCGTTTCCTTCGACAGCCTCATCATATCGGGGATTATGCGTTTTTCCTCCGCGAGACCGTGATCCTGTATTTCGAGGAAATAGTTCCCCTCGCCCATTACGTCGAGGCAGCGCAGCGCGGTTTCCTTCGCGCCGTCGTAGTCGCCGCGCAGAAGAGCCTTCGGCACTTCGCCCGCGACGCACGCGCTTAATGCAATAAGCCCCTCGTGGTGCGCCTTTAGAAGCTCAAAGTCAATTCTCGGCTTGTAGTAAAAGCCGTCTATATACGCCGTTGACACAAGCTTTATAAGGTTTTGATAGCCCGTTTGATTTTCCGCAAGAAGTATGAGGTGGCTGTTTTTGTTGTCAATGTCGTACACCTTGTCGGTGTGCTTTCTCGGCGCGACGTACACCTCGCAGCCTATCACGGGGTGTATACCCTGCGCCTTCGCTTCGCGGTAAAAATCGACTACGCCGTACATCGAGCCGTGGTCGGTTATCGCGCAGGAGGTCATGCCAAGCTCCTTGACGCGCGCGATAAGCTTTTTTATGCTCGCCTCACCGTCAAGCAGGCTGTATTCGGTGTGCGTGTGTAAATGACAGAATTGCATGGTGTTTCCTCCTTTTTTATGATTGTGATAAAACCCCTCAGTCACACTTACGTGTGACAGCTCCCCTAATAGGGGAGCCATACGACGGGCGGCTCACATTGTAAGGCTCCCCTATTAGGGGAGCTGTCGCGCTTGCGCGACTGAGGGGTTTGCAGGCGAACACGGTTCGCCCCTACGGCGGTGTGCCGCAAACGCGGGCGGATAATATCCGCCCCTACAACTCCTCCGCGAAATCCAAAATCCGGTTTAATCTATGATTTACCCCCGACTTACCAATCGGCGGGTTTGTTTTCTCTCCAAGCTCCTTCAAACTGTCCTCGGGGTACTCCTCGCGCAGCCGTCCTATTTCCTTCAAAACATCGGGCAGCTTGTCCCACTTACCGGCGCGGCGTATTTTCTTGATTGCCGTTAGGTGCTTCGACGACGCCTGCGCGGACTTGTCGGTGTTCGCCGTTTCGCAGTTGACGCGGCGGTTGACGCTGTTGCGCATATCGCGTTCTATCTGCACCGAATACATCTCAAACGCGCCCGTTGCCGCGCCCATGTAACCCAGGAGGTCTGCAATTTTTTCGCCGCCCTTCATGTAAAGCACGTAAACACCCTTTCGCTCCGTTATTTTAACGTCAAACCCGTCCTTAGCTGTGAGCCTTTGCAAAAGCAGCGCGCCGTTTTTATCGCGTGTGTCAAACTCGATGTGGTAGCTCTTGTTGGGATCCGTTACCGAGCCGCCGCCGAGAAACGCGCCTCTGGCGTACGCCGCCCTGCAACACGAAAACGGTACACCGCCCGCCGGCGATATACCGCCTTTTATGTTTTCAACGCTGTAAATATCGTCTATTACTATGCGATACGAACGCGTTCCGTATTCAACGCGCGCGTTTATGCCGAACTCGTCCGCTATATCCTTTTTGACGCGCTCCATTGCCGCACCGCTTTCAGTCGTGAATTTGATTTCCGTGCCGCTTATCCGTCCGCCGAACGCGAGCGCGCCCGCCGTTTCGTACAAACGGCACTTCGGGCATACAAATTCCGCGCGGCACAGCCTTTCCTTTACATCCGATGAAAAAGACATATCCACATCCCTTTCAATATATTTTACAATTCCGAGCCTATCCTCATGATCGTTCGCGCAAGACGGCTGAAATTGTGGCGCACCTTGCCGTCCTTTACGAGCAGCATATTGCCCTGCACAAGCGCCGCGCGCTTTACAAGCTCGTCCTCGTCCACCGTCACCGCAGCCGCGTGTTCCTCGGCGTACAACTCGAGAAGGCTTTCGGGTACGGGCGCGTTATTCACTATAACCGCGTCCGCTATGCCCTCGTACGAGTGCTTTTCAATCGCCTTCAAATGCTCTGACGCGGTGTAGCCCTCCGTTTCACCGCCCTGCGTCATTATGTTGCACACGTATATTTTAACGGCTTTGCTCGCCTTTATCGCGTCAGCGACGCCGTCCACGAGCAAATTCGGTATTATGCTTGTGTAGAGGCTGCCCGGTCCCATTACTATTATATCCGCTTTCTCTATCGCGCGTATAACTCCCCCGACCGGTTTCGGCATTTCGGGCGTAAGCGTCACTCTGTCTATCGGCGAGGACTGTCCGCCGCGGCGGTGTCCAATGTTGCTCTCGCCCTCTATGACCGTGCCGTCCTCCAGAAACGCGCTCAGCGTCACCGCCTCGTTCGTCACCGGGTACACCGTCCCGACAACACCCGCGAGACGGCTGAATTTCTTTACCGCCTCGTCAAAGCTCGACGACGTTTCGTTAAGCGCGGCGAGAAAAAGATTGCCGAGACTGTGACCTTTAAGGCTCCCGTCCTTAAAACGGAAGTTCAAAAGCTCGCCCATTACGGGATCGACCTCCGCGAGGGCGTTCACGCAGTTTCTTATATCGCCGGGCGCAGCCATGCCGAGGTCGCTCCGAAGCACCCCCGACGAGCCGCCGTCGTCCGCGACGGTCACGACCGCCGTTATATTGTGAGTATGTAATTTTAAGCCCTTGAGCATCGTCGACAGCCCCGTGCCGCCGCCGATTGCCGCAACGCGCGTATCAGATAACATTCCGCTCCGCTCCTTACTCCTTGCCCAAATCCCTGTATGAAACGTTTACGTCGTAATTTTCCGACTTCAAATAATCCGCCAGCTTATTCGTCATTGTAACGCTTCTGTGCTTGCCGCCCGTGCAGCCTATAGCTATCGTGAGCGATATTTTGCCCTCCTCGATGTAGAGGGGTATCATAAATGACATTAAATCCTCAAGCTTTTTCATAAATTCGACAGCCGTCGGGAACGACATAACGTAGTCCTGAACGGCTTTATCGTTGCCCGTAAGACGTTTAAGCTCGTCGATGTAAAACGGGTTCGGGAAACAGCGCACGTCAAAAACAAGGTCTGCGTCAAGCGGCATACCGTACTTGTAGCCGAACGCCATAACGTTTATTTTAAGGCTCTGTCCCGTTGACGCTGGCGCGTATATTTCCTTCAGCTTCGACAAAAGCTGTGCCGCCGTCAGATCCGACGTGTCAATTACGTAGTCAGCGTCGTCAAACAGCGCGGACAGCATACCGCGCTCGGTGCGTATCGCTTCGAGCAGTCCGCCATCGCCCTGCAGCGGGTGCGAGCGGCGCGTCTCCTTGTACCGCTTCACAAGCGTTTCGTCGTTCGCGTCAAGGTACAGAAGCGTGCAGTCGTAGCCCTTTCTTTTAAGCTCATCTATCTGCTTTAACAGCTCGTTTATCATATTTCCGACGCGTATGTCTATTACGAGCGCGACGTTGTTGAAATTACCGTTCACAGCCGAGAGCATTTCGGAAAATTTGGGTATAAGAACCGGGGGCATGTTGTCGATACAGAAGTACCCCATGTCCTCCAGATAACGTATTACCTTTGTTTTTCCGCTGCCCGACATTCCGGTTACGATTGTGTACCGCATATTACGCCTCTCCTATAAATCTGACCTCCGGCTCAAGCATTACGCCGAATTTATCGTTTACCGCCTTTTGAATATATTTGATCAGCGCCGTTACGTCCTTTGCCGTCGCAGTGCCGTCGTTCACGACAAAGCCGGCGTGCTTGTCGCTCACCATTGCGCCGCCTATCTTGCAGCCCATAAGTCCCGCGTCCTGTATGAGCTTTCCGGCGAAATACCCCTCGGGACGCTTAAAAGTGCTGCCCGCCGACGGCTGCGTGAGCGGCTGCTTTTCGGCGCGTCGGCGGCTAAGCTCCGCCATGCGCTCCTTTATCTCATCGTAATTTCCTTCTTCAAGGCGCATTTTACACGATAAAATCGTGTAGCCGCCCTCGGTGAAAACGCTTGTCCTGTACCCGAAGCCGAGCTTATCAGCCGTTTCCGTCTTTATAAGTCCGTCGGGAGCGATAAACGTCACCGTCTCTATTATATCCTTAAGCTCGCCGCCGTAAGCGCCGGCGTTCATGAATATTCCGCCGCCGAGCGTTCCCGGGATACCAGCCGCGAACTCAAAGCCCGTAAGACGCGCCTCTAAAATATTATGCGCGAGCGCGGACATCAGTATACCGGCGTCCGCCGTAACCTCCGTACCGTCTATGCGGCACTTCGACATAGCCTTGCCTATGTGTATGACAACGCCGCGTATGCCGCCGTCACCGACAAGCAGATTAGAGCCGTTTCCGACTATCACGTACGGCGTATCGGTATCCTTGCAGAAATGTATTACCTTGCCTATTTCCAAAGCGTTTGCCGCACTCACGAACGCGTCGGCATTTCCGCCTATGCGGAACGTTGTATGCTCGCTCATAGGCTCGTCGTAACGAACATCATCCGCGGCGGACGAAAGTCTTACCTTGTCTAACATATCAGCCTCCGTACACATTTTCGCGGTCAGTAGCTCCACGAATATAATTTCTTGCCCTTGTTTTCCATAAATTCCTCAAAGGATTTTAAGTCTCTGTTTATCACGAGCTTTTCGGGGAAGCCGACCTCGCGCAAAAGCTCCAATGACGGCCCGTACTCGCCTATGTCGAACGATATGTGCGCGTCCGACGACACGACGATTCCCACGCCCTTTTCCTTGCAGAGACGCGCGATAGTTTTGCAGTTCTCAATGCTCGGCCTGCGCACGTAAAAGGAATGGTTGTTTATCTCCATAAGCTTGTGATTTTTCTTCGCAAGGTCGGTGATAAGGTCGTAGTCGTACGGGATGTCCGCGTAGCCGCTGTGGCATATAACGTCTATGAGCGGATTGTTCACGGCCGCAAGGTACGCGCTTGTGTTGTCCTTCGCGCCGTAATCCTTGTAGCACTCCTTATGTATGCTCGCGTTCACAACGTCAAGCTTCTGTAAAATGTCATCGTCGAGGTCGATATTGCCCTCGAGGTCGAGAATGTTTACCTCCGCGCCGTACAGTATTTTTACGCCGTACATGTCGCGCGGTATTGCTTTTAGATTGACGAAATTCCACACGTGAGGACTGTCGGGTATGGACGGCGCGTGATCCGTCACCGCGATCGCCTCCATACCGACCTCGGCGGCGCGGCGCGCGTTTTCCTGAATTGTCGAGTACGCGTGCGCGCTCTTTAACGTGTGCGTGTGTGTGTCTACCAGTATTTTCATTGTTTTTCCTCTGTTCCCTTACAAACTCAACTGGCTCTCCATATGCTCCATGAGCCGCTTGTTAAGCTCCACCGCGGCATTGTAGCCCATGCGCTTCTGTCTGTTGTTCATCGCCGCGACCTCGACGATAACCGCGAGGTTACGTCCGAGCTTTACCGGTATCGTAAGCGACGGCACGTTTATGCCCATAATATTCGTAAACTCGTCAACCATGCCGAGGCGGTCGTACTGCTTACCGTCCTCCCACGGTTCGAGGTGAATGATCATGTCGATATTTTCCTCGCCCTTTACCGAGCCTATACCGAATATTTCTTTTACATCTATAATACCTATTCCGCGAAGCTCGACGAAATGCCTTATAATTTCGGGCGCGCTGCCTATGAGCGTGTTGTCGCTTACGCGCTTTACCTCAACCGCGTCGTCCGCGACAAGGCGGTGTCCGCGCTTTACAAGCTCGATAGCCGTCTCGCTTTTTCCGACGC
Source organism: uncultured Clostridia bacterium (assembly GCA_947624485.1). GTDB lineage: Bacteria > Bacillota > Clostridia > UBA1381 > UBA1381 > Hominilimicola. The sequence goes on along the minus strand of CANQKM010000002.1, from coordinate 217,530 downwards.
CGCTTTCGCCCATTATGAGTATACCCTCGCCGTAAACCTCGACAAGCACGCCGTGGCGCGTAAGTCTCGGCGCAAGCTGACGGTTGAGGTACTCGATAAGCGCGCTCATGAACGCGCTCGTGCCGCTCTCCGTTCTCAAAAGCGGTACGCCGTGCTTTTCCGCAAGCTCCATCATTTCGGGGAAAATCTGCATTCCTCTTGCGATTATAAGCGCGGGAATGTGCTGCGCGAACAGCTTTTCTATCTTCTGCGAACGCTCGTCAACGGAAAAATTCTCAAGATATGTAAACTCGACCTTTCCCATTATCTGAATACGGTTTGAATCGAAATAGTCGAAAAAGCCCGCTATCTGCAGTCCCGGTCTCGTTATGTCGGAACGTGAAATAAATATTTCCTCGATATTTGCAGGCTCGTAAATTTTCTCAAGATCGAACTCCTCTATGATTTTTATAAGAGGGATTTTGTACTCGTCGTTTGGCATGTGCGCTTCCGCCTTTCGTGTCTGTTTAGTGTAAAGATATTGTCTTGCATATATCTCCGTTTATATTATACCCTATTATTCATAATTTTTCAATAACAAATAAGTAATTTTTCATGCCTTTTGCTAAATTTGCACAAAAAAAACAGAGGGCGTATGCCCTCTGCGTGAAATGCATTACTGCTTATTTTGTTCTGTTGTGTTGCCGATGTACTGAGATGAACCGAAACCGAGAATAAGCTTGAATATCGGGTTCAGGAACACGAGACCTACGGTAAAGCCCGCGCCGTGTCCGAACGACTTTGAAAGCTTGTTGTCCCCGATAATCTCGATTACAAGCGCCGCAATAAGGAATACCAGTTCAATCACCGCGAAAACCGAAGCCGTCTCAGCCACTCCCGCGTTTTGCGCCAGCGACTGGAACACGCCGGCAATAAATCCTATTACAAGCGCAATCCAGAAAAACATCGTTTTCCATGTTCTCTTGTAGAGGATATACGAGTTATAGAACGGAATTATCGACTTCCAACCGGGTTCACCCATCTTCTTGAATATCTTCCAGTTGGCGATTACCTGAACCACATACCATGCCAGAGCTATCAGTAATACCCCCGTAACTCCTATCATGGCAAAAAGAGCAACTGCGCCAAACTCATCAGATGTAAGATTTTCCATTGTTATTTACCTCCTTAAAAAATGGATATATGTATTGTAACATATAATTCCTGCGGTGTGGTATCACGGCGTTTACTTTATTGTTACTTTTCTGTTTCACGCGCATTACGGTCAGCATTTCCCTTTGCTTTTGCACACCTCTCCGACGGGGCAGATATCGCATTTTGGACTGCACGCGGTGCAGCACGCTCTGCCGTGCGCGACAAATCGGTGGCACGTCGCAAGCTGATATTCGCCGGGGATCAGCTTTTGAAGGTCGTACTCGACCTTTGTCGGATCGTCGTTCGACGTGAGGCCTATGCGCTTCGCGATACGCTTGCAGTGAGTGTCCACAACGACCGCCGGCTTGCCGAAAATGTCGCCGAGTACAAGGTTCGCGGTCTTTCTGCCCGTTCCGGCAAGGCTTGTGAGATCCTCCATAGTGTCCGGCACCTCGCCGCCGTACACCGCCAGAATGCGGCGGCAGCACTCTATTATGTTGCGCGCCTTGTTGCGGTAAAAGCCGCACGATTTAATATCATCGCAAAGCTCGTCGTAATCGGCGTTCGCGAAATCCTCGGCTGTTTTATATTTTTTGAACAAATCCTTTGTAACAATGTTGACGCGCGCATCGGTGCACTGCGCCGAAAGCTGCGTCGCGATAAGCATTTGGAGCGGCGTGTCGTATTCGAGCGTGCATTTCACGTTCGGATAGGCCTCCTCGAGAAGAATACGCGTTCTTTCCGCGCGCTCTTTTTTTGTCATATTTGCCGCCTCCCCTTTGTGGTTTCGATATTATTTTAGCATATTTGTCACGATTCGTCAATCTGAAATAATATCTTTCTAATTAAAGGGGCATGCGTTCTACGCAAATTTTTCGGCGAGGGTGATGCCTATGATTATCGCGGCGGCGCCGGCGTACTGTGCGGCGCTCATGCTTTCGCCGAGGAACGCCGCGCCCATAATAAGCGTCGTTATCGGCTCGAATGCCGACACTATCCCCGCGGTCGAAGCGCCCTCGCGCCGCACTCCTATCTGGAACAGCGGCAGTGCGAACGCCGTTACGAGCAGTGATATAAACGCCGAAAACGCCCAGCCCGTGACGTTCATGCCGGAAAACGATATTGTGTGCGTCGCCGCGCCGAACACGAGCGTGCCGGCGCTCATCATTATCATAAGGTAAAAAGTGAGCTTGATGTAGTCCATTCCGTCTATGCCGGAGTAGTCCATGTACACGACGTAGAAGCTGTAAAACACGCCCGACAAAAGTGCGAGCGTTACGCCTGTTTTGTCCGCGCCGCCGAACGACGCGAACATCGCGATCCCCGCCGTCACGAGCGCGGCTGCAATAAGCTGCACGCGTTTTATATGCTCGTGGTACACAAACGCCGACGCGGATATTATGATAAGGGGATAAATAAAATGGAGAGTGGTCGCGAGACCTGTGGAAATGTAGTCGTAAGCCGTGTAAAGCGCAAGGTTAGTGAGCGTGCCGCCGATAAGTCCGAGAGCCGTTATGCGGTAAAAATCCTTCACGCTTATGCGGAACGACTGTCCGCGTATTTTCATTATTATATACAAAAGCGGCAGCGTCAGAAACGTGCGCAGGAATGTCAGCGTCATTACGTTCGCGCCGCCGCCGTACGCGATTTTTGCGAGCAGCGGCGCAACGCCGTATATGAACGCCGACAGTATAAGGCATATTTTTCCTTTCATCGCTCTCACCTCCCCGACTTATTTTGTCACGTTCGGTGATTTGTATGCAAAATAAAAAGGCTCGTGTGAGCCGATGTTGTTATGTTGATTATCGTAGGGGACAGCGCCCCCGACGTCCCGTCAGCCTCCCTTGTTAAAGGGAGGGGGACCGCCGTAGGCGGTGGAGGGATTCATTTCAATTTGAAAAGGAATCCCCCAGTCACGCTACGCGTGACAGCCCCCTTTGACAAGGGGGCCTTCCACACACTTTATTTCTTGTCCCTTATTTCCCTTTTCAATTCCTCTATCTGTTCCTCGCTTACCGTTGTCATTGCGGAGCGTTTACATTCGGGGAGCTTTTCGAGTATTTCCTCCGCGCGGCCGTACTTGCCGAGCGCGACGGCTATCTGCGCGCCGTGGTAACAGCCCTCGACAAAGCTGTCGCTCTTTTCAAGCAGCTCGTTCGATATTTTCTCCGCGTCCCCGTACCGCTTCAGGCGGTAATAGCACATCGCGAGGTTATCGAGTATGTCGCGGTTGTCCTTGTTGTACTCGTATGCCGCTTCACAGATTTTGAGCGTTTCGTTCAGGTCGTCGCCGCGCAGCAGCTTGAAAAAGCCGAGCATACCGTAGACGTTCGAGTTTATATAGCCCTCGTCGAACAGCGCCTGCACCTCCTCGATCGCCTCGTCAAGCCTGCCCTGGCGGTAGTATACCATGCACCGCTGCTGCTTTGCCATATTTCTTTTCTTCGGATCAAGACTCTTTACGCGTATTATCGGGTCAAGCACCTTTTCCGCCTCATCCTCTCTGCCCGTGCGCATAAGCACGTAGGCGTAAGACGCTTTTATATTCACCGTCGACCTGCCCGTTTCGTATGACTTCTTATACCATTGGTACGCCGCCTCGTCGTCGCCGGCGTAGTACGCCTGATTACCCTTCGCCGCGTAGTAGCGCGGTATATAATAGTAAATTCCCGCGCCGATTATAACGGCGACAAGCGCAACGCCTGCCCACACATTTATATTAAACGCGAAGAACACAGCCGCGCAGGCGGCAGCTATATAAAGTAACGTCATGGCAATAACCTCTCAATCCGCTTAAAATTCAGCCGTGCCGACCGTTCTCGGGAACGGCAGTACGTCGCGTATATTCTGCATGCCCGTGATGTACATTACGGCTCTCTCGAAGCCGAGACCGAAGCCCGCGTGCTTGTTTGTGCCGTAGCGGCGCAGGTCGGTGTAAAATTCATAATCCTTTTCCTTAAGTCCAAGCTCGTGCATGCGGCGCAGCAGCGTGTCGAGATTTTCCTCCCTCTGGCTGCCGCCTATGATCTCGCCGACGCCAGGCACAAGCAGATCCATAGCCGCGACCGTTTTGTTATCGTCGTTCAGCTTCATGTAGAACGCCTTTATCTCCTTCGGATAGTCGGTCACGAACAGCGGTCGCTTGAACACCTGCTCCGTCAAATATCTCTCATGCTCCGTCTGCAAATCCGAACCCCACGAAACGGGATAATCGAATTTTACCTTGCCGGCGTCACGGTCTTTTTCAAGGATTTCCACCGCCTCTGTATACGTGACGTGCGCAAACTCACTGTTTACGACGTGGTTGAGACGCTCCAGAAGTCCCTTATCGACGAACTTGTTGAAAAACTCCATTTCCTCCGGCGCGTTTTCAAGGCAATAATTGATGATATATTTGAGCATGTCCTCGGCAAGCTCCATGTCGTCCTTCAAGTCCGCGAACGCGATTTCCGGCTCTATCATCCAGAATTCGGCAGCGTGACGCGCCGTGTTTGAATTTTCGGCGCGGAACGTCGGTCCGAATGTGTAAACGTTGCGGAACGCCATGCAGTACGTCTCGACGTTAAGCTGTCCGCTGACGGTGAGGTTTGTTTTTTTGCCGAAAAAGTCGTTCGAGTAGTCTGTCTTTCCGTCCGTTTTGGGTACATTGTCGAGATCCATCGTTGTAACCTGGAACATCTCGCCGGCGCCCTCCGCGTCGGACGCAGTTATAATCGGTGTGTGGACGTACACGAAATTTCTCTCCTGGAAAAATTTGTGTATCGCGTAGGCGATCATCGAGCGGACGCGGAACACAGCCGAAAACGTGTTCGTGCGCGGTCTTAAATGCGCTATCGTGCGCAGGTACTCGAAGCTGTGGCGCTTAGGCTGTAGCGGATAATCGGGCGTTGACTCGCCCTCGGTAACAATAGTTGCCGCTTTAAGCTCGAACGGCTGCTTCGCTTCGGGCGTGAGTACAAGCGTACCCGTCACAGTGATAGCCGCGCCGATGTTGAGCTTTGAAAGCTCGGCGTAATTCGGCAGCTCCGCCTCAAGCACGATTTGAAGGTTTTTGAAAAACGAGCCGTCGTTTAATTCTATAAAGCCGAAATTCTTTGACATTCTGCTGTTTCTTATCCAGCCCGACACGGTTATTTCCTTACCGCCGTAATTTTCCGTCTCACGGTACAATGCTTTTATGAGTGTGTTCATATTGTTTCCTCTCTTACATTAACTTTATGTTGCTCTCCGCGCACGCCTTGCGCATTTCCTCGGGCCATACGGACGACTGTACCTCGCCTATATGCGCCTTGCCGAGCATGAACATGCAAAGTCTCGACTGCCCGATACCGCCGCCTATCGTGTACGGCAGCTCCTTGTTCAAAAGCTTTTTGTGGAATTCAAGCTCCAGTCTTTCAGGGCAGTTTGCAATTTCAATCTGCTTTTTGAGCGACTCCTCGTCAACTCTTATACCCATGCTCGAAAGCTCGAATGCGCAGTCAAGCACCGGACTGTAAAGGATTATGTCGCCGTTAAGCTCCCAGTCGTCGTAGTCGGGCGCTCTGCCGTCGTGCTTCTTGCCCGACTTAAGCTCCTTGCCTATCTGCATCAGGAATACCGCCTTCTTGTCGCGGAGCAGCTTGTTTTCTCTCTCCTTCGGCTCAAGGTCGGGGTACATGTCCTCAAGCTCCTGCGTCGTTATGAAAACTATGTCGTCGGGGAAGTTGTTCGCAAGCTCGGGGTACTTTTCGCACACCTTTTCCTGCGTGCGCTTCATCGCGCCGTAAATGTTCTTAACGTACTTTTTAAGCGTGTCGACCGTTCTCTGGTCGTGCGTTATAACGGCTTCCCAGTCCCACTGGTCAACGTACATCGAGTGGAGATTGTCAACCTCCTCGTCGCGGCGGATCGCATTCATATCGGTGTAAAGTCCCTCGCCGACGTCAAAGCCGTAGCGTCCGAGCGTCATGCGCTTCCACTTCGCGAGCGAGTGTACTATTTCAAGCACCTTGCCGCCTATGCACGGCGCGTCAAAGTCAACGGGACGCTCCACGCCGTTTAAGTTGTCGTTAAGACCGGTTTCGGGGCGCACAAACAGCGGCGCGGATATTCTCTGAAGATTTAACGCCTCCATTATTTCCTTCTGGAAGGTGTCCTTTATGAATTTTACGGCTCTCTCCGTCTCTCTGCCGCTGAGCTTCGGACTGTAGTTTTCGGGAATTTGTAATGACATGGTTCATTCTCCTTTATTTTTTATTTCGATGCTGTCAAGCGTGCTTTTAAGATTTGCGCGCACGGCAGCAAGATATTCTTTCCTTAACGCGTCTCTCTCAACGATCTCATCGTCGCTGAGACCTTCCTCCCTCGCCTTTTTCGCGAGGGCGTTTATCCTGTCAATTTTCGCTTTTTCCATATTTTAGCATCTCCTGTGCATAGATAAGTGTATTATACATCAACCCGTCGAATTTTTCAAGTAAAATCTGCGGACAATCTGCGTTTTTCGGAAATTTGCATAGTATATACTACAAAACCTTGAAAGGAGGACCTTGAAATGAATTGTAACAATCATTGCGGATTTGATTTTGATATGATTTTGTGGGTTCTTATCATCATCATTATCGTAAGCTTTACATGCGGCTGCAACGGCTGCGGCGGATGCAACGGCTGCAACTGACAGCGCCCGGACCGCCCTTAAAGGGGCGGTCTTTTTTATGTCAGCTTTTTTACAATTTTAACTTTTTTTCCAAATTTTGCGAAAAAGGCTTGATTTTATTTCCAATATATGGTAATATTATCCCGAAATGGTAAATATTTCCAGTTTTACTTATAGGAGGAAAAATTATGAATAACAAAATATCTGTGCTGGTAGCGGATGACAATAAGGACGTCAGGGAAGAGCTTTGCGAGTACATAACGGCTCAGCAGGATATGCGCCTTGCCGCGGAAGCGGCTGACGGTGAGGAGGCGTACGAGATGATACTCGAAACGCGTCCCGACGTGGTTATCCTTGACCTTATCATGCCAAAGCTCGACGGCGTCGGCGTTCTCAAAAAGCTCGGCGCGTCACCGCTGCCGAAGCGTCCGAAAATAATAATCTACTCCGCATCGTCGGTGGCTATAAATATGGCTGCGACCGTCACGCCGTCAGCCGACTACTGCCTGTTGAAGCCGCAGAGTCCTGAGCGCGTGTGCGAGGCGGCTCGCGACCTTACCGCGTCCGTCAGAGTGTCGAAAATACCCGTGTCGGCGAAGCTTACCGCCGCCGCGGAAGCCAAAAACGAGCCTGCCGACCTTGAAACGGTCGTTACCGATTTTATACACGAGCTGGGCGTTCCGGCGCATATTAAGGGCTATCAGTATATACGCAGCGCGATTATGATGGTTGTGGAAAATATGGATTTGCTGAATTTTATCACGAAACAGCTCTACCCCGAAATCGCGAAGGCTTACGGCACAACGGCAAGCCGCGTCGAAAGAGCGATAAGACATTCGATCGAGGTCGCGTGGAGCCGCGGCAAGCCGGAGGTCATGAATGAAATTTTCGGCTACACCATTCACACCGGCAAGGGTAAGCCGACAAATTCGGAGTTCATCGCCATGGTCGCCGACAGAATACGCCTCACCCTTAAATGATGCGGTTGTTTTAAAATTCCGTAAAGAACGGTTTATTGAAACGTAACATTATTTATGATAAAATATATCCGCCGCAGAATTGCGGCGGATAACGGGAGCGGCGGCGACTGTTCCGACACCTCTACAGATAGGAGGTGCTTTTTATGGATTTTAATATTTTACTTAACCTGATTGAATTACTTATAATATATGAAATTATTAAAAGCATAAGAAAATAGTCGCCCCGCCTGCAATGGGACGACTATTCATTTGATATAGTAAGTTCATTGCGGAACGGTCAAAACCGCTCTTTGTTATCTTTAATATATCACATTCATATTGTTTTGTCAATGTTTTCTTCAAGATATTCCTTAAATTTACCGATATGCTCCGACGCGGCTTTTACCACATCGGCGCTCACCTTAAAATCCGTCGGGTTAAGCAGCGCGTCCGTTACCTCTTGAACCGGCAGGCTTCCCGATTTGTATATTTTACTTTTCACGCCCGCCTCACGCAGCGCGTCCTCGGTTTTCTGCGAATATGAAACAGCCGCGAACGGTATACCCATACGCGCGGCGAGTACCGACGCGTGCAGACGCACACAAAGCACTGCGGCGCAGCGTTTCATCGCATAAAGCATATCATTTATCGTTTCATAATGTATGATTTCGGCTTTGTCACCCGCGCGCATTGTTTCCTTTACGCGTTCCGCGGCGAGAAGGTCGTTTTCCATGCCGCTGTCAAAGCACAAAATCAGAGTTTTGCCTCCCGTTTCCGCTATATATCGGTCGGCGATTTCCGCAAGCGCGTCACAGTCAGCCGCACCGCGCACCGCTATGCCGAGCAGGTTTTCGCTTTTTACGTCGGGTATCATATCGTCCGGCAGCGAAAACACAATATCGGGACGGCACACCGCGTTCTTTTCTGGAAAATGGCGGTTCATGTATTCGAGCGACCGCGTGTCGCGCACCGTCACAAAGTCAAACTGCGACAAATGCTTTTTGACCGCCGCCTCCCCTATCGCGTTCGCGAACGGTCCGATATTGCAGCTTATCACCGCGCGGCGCGGCGCGTATTTTGCTTCGCGGTACGCGTCGCGCAGGCGGTACGCCGCGCCGAGCGTATTATATATCACAAATCCCGAGCCCGTCACCTTCAAATACGCGTCAAATCCGCTTTTCGCCTGTGTGTACCGCGCGTTTCCAATATTTATCTCATGCGGCGGAACGTAAATCTCATGCTCCTTAAGTCCGCGCGCGGCGAGCGTGAGCATTAAATCGTCGCCCAAATTGCGGTCAAAGTAGCCGTCGAGAAGTATTTTCATTTTTGCTCCCTCCCGCCGTACATTTTAATCAGTGTCATCTTCACGCCGAGCGGCGCGTAAAGCATCGCGATAAGGAACAGCCGACGCTTCACGCCGCAGCTTCGCTTTAACGCTTCCCTTACATATCCCTTAAACTCGCCGCCCGTGAGCATATCCCTTGCGGCTTTGCTTTTGGCGCAGTCAGCCGCGCTGTACGAAAGCACCATTGCCGCAGTGTACGCAGCCGCGCTTTTCATATCGTCCGGCGCAGACGCTATGTAGTCGCGGAACAGCAACCGAAGTCCCGCGAGACGCTCGTCCGCGTTTTTGTGAAGGTGGCTCGTCTCGCTCTGATAATAGACATAGAGCGGATCGGCGATAAACGTCACGCGCTTTACGCGGCTTATAAGCTCCAGATTAAAAAGCAAATCCTCGGAAAAATATTTTTTAGTGTCCCCGAACCGAAGCGTGCCGACAGCTTCTTTTTTTATCAGCTTGTTGCACACTTCGTAGCTGTGGCGGCATGTAGAAAAATATTTATCCGTGTACGCGCCGCGGTCGGTTATTTCGACCGTTTCGTCGAGAAGCGGAAGCTGCACCCTGCCGCCGCCGGGATAAATGTCGAATATATTGCACTGCACAACGTCCGCGCCGCTGCTCTTTGCCGCCGCGTACATTTTTTCGAGCATATCCTTTTCAATCTCGTCGTCCGCGTCAACGAACGCGTAATACTCCCCCGACGACGCGTCCATACCCGTATTCCGTGCGTAACCCTGACCGCCGTTCGGCACGGTAAAAAGGCGGATGCGGTTATCATCAAGCGATTTTACAATATCAGCCGTACCGTCAGCCGAGCCGTCGTTCACGACGATTATCTCGATATCCGCGAGCGTCTGCGCCGTCACGCTGTCAATGCAGCGTTTTATCGTTTTTTCGCCGTTGTAAACCGGTATTATAACGCTGACCTTTGCCATGCCTTCCGCCTCCTTCATATTATCTTATTTTATTTTACCATTTTACGGCGTGAAATTCAATACACAGCCGCGAAAAATTCGCGGTCTTACCGTGAAATAATCACGGTCTCACCGCGAAAAATTCGCGGTCTTATTGACTGGTATCAAACTTTATGATATACTTTATTATGTATAATTATGTTAAAGGAGGACGCGCGGAATGGAAGTCACGCTCAGCATCATCGTACCCGTATACAACGTGTGCGGCTATCTCAGAGACTGCATCGAAAGCATTCTCGCTCAGTCCTTTACCGATTTTGAGCTTATTCTCGTTGACGACGGCTCGGACGACGGCAGCGGCGAAATATGTGACGAATACGTAAAGCGTGACAGCCGCATAAAGGTCATACACAAGGAAAACGGCGGTGTCGTGAGCGCGCGTAAGGCGGGCGTCGCGGCTGCTAAGGGATTGTACGCCGGTTACGTTGACGGCGACGACTGGATAGAAAAGGATATGTACGAAAAAATGGTGCATTACATGAGGGAGTACGGCTGCGACCTCGTAATGTGCGATATAGTGCATGAAAGCAAGGCTCTGCCGCTCTCGTCGGGCGGCACGCGCGCCGACCTTGACGGCGGATACTATGACCACGAAAAGCTTAAGGAAAAGATTTTCCCGAATATGATTTACGCGGGACAGTTTTACGAGTTCGGCGTGTACCCCGTTATTTGGAACAAGCTCTACAAGCGCGAAAAACTCATAAAGCACCAGTCGGCTGTTGACGCGCGCATCAAAACGGGCGAGGACGCGGCGTGCGTGTACCCGTATCTTTTAAGCTGCGAAAGCGTTTACTTTATAAAGGATATGTCGCTCTACCACTACCGCCGCTCGGAAAACTCCATGACGACGGCGTACGACAGCATGTATTTCGAGCGGTTCAAGACGCTGTACGATTTCTTTTCCGCGTCGGATATCGCGTCGTCGCCTTACGCGAAGCAGCTCGACTACTACTACGCGTACCTTGTAAAGACGAGCGTCAGCAACGAGCTTAAACCGCGGAGCGGTCTCACTTTCCGCGAAAAGCTCGGCAATATACGCAAGATATGCGACTTTACGCGGCGCGAGGGCTTCGCGGACGACCTCGACATTTCAGAGTTCCACCACAGGCTTTATTTCAATCTTCTGAAGCGTTCAAAACCGCTGTCGCTTGTTGTCTGCGTATATATAACAAAGTTTGTGCAAAGGCTTTGCGGGAGGAGAAAATGAAAAATTCCCACGTTAAATCCGGCTTTGTTCTTTCATACGTGTCAATCGGCGTACAAAGCGTTATAAGCATTGTTTACACGCCCGTAATGCTGCGGCTTCTCGGTCAGAGCGATTACGGGCTTTTACAGATCGCGATGAGCGCGATAGCTCATCTGGGCATTTTGAGCTTCGGCTTTTCCGGCTCGTATTTGAGATTTTACTCGTCGTACCGCGCACGCGGCGACAAAAAAGCGATAGCGTCCCTAAACGGTATGTACGCGGCGATATTTACCGCCGTGTCGCTTATTGCGCTTTTGGCGGGCTTTACCGTGACATCATGCTCCGACATGATATTCTCCGCCTCGATGAGCGCGGCTGAAACGGAGCGGTTAAGACTGCTGCTCGGAATCATGACGGTAAATCTCGCGCTTTCGTTCCCGTGCAGCGTGTTTGACGCGTACATCACGGCGCACGAGCGGTTCACGTTCCAGAAAGCGCTCGTGATACTGACGGCGTTCCTAAATCCGATGCTGACGTTCCCGCTGCTCCTTATCGGCAAGGGCAGCGCGACGGTCGCCGTATGTATGACGCTTATCACGTTTATAAAGCTTACAGTAAGCGGCTTTTACTGTATTAAAAAGCTTCACATGGAATTCAGCTTCAGCTTTGACACAGCGCTGTTTAAAAAGCTGTGCGGCTTTTCGTTTTTCGTATTTTTGAACATTGTTTCCGACCAGGTAAACTGGAACGCCGGAAACACTATTCTCGGCATAGTGAGCGGCTCGGACGAGGTGACGCTTTACTCGCTCGGTATGCAGTTTAACACGTATTTCCTGACGTTTTCCTACGCGCTGTCGTCGCTGTTCGCGCCGAAGGCGTACAGGATAGCCGTAAACAACCGCGCCGCGCCGCTTCTCGATAAGCTGTTCGCGCGGTTCGGAAGGCTGCAGCTTGCCGTTATGGGTTACATTTTCCTTATGCTCGTATCGGTCGGCAAGCCGTTTATGCGCATGTGGTCGGGACTTGACAGCGACATTCCCTACTACACCGCGATGATACTGATTACGCCGCTCCTTATAACATCCACGCAGTCTATCGCGATTGAAATTCAGAGAGCGAAGGATATGCACCGTTTCAGGAGCGTTTTATACATACTTATCGCAGCCGTAAACATTGCCGTAAGTATTCCGCTTTCGATACGGCTCGGCGCGGTCGGCTGCGCCGTCGGAACATGCGCGTGCCTTGTCGCGGGAAATATCGTGATAATGAACATCTATAACCACACGCGAGTCGGACTCAATATGAAGCGTTTTTGGACGGAGCTTTTAAAGCTTGTTCCGGCGTTTATTCTGCCGTCAGCGTGCGCAATCTTTCTGCACGCGTTTACCGAATCGGATATTTTGCACATCGCCGCGTCAGCACTTATTCTTACCGCGGTATACGCTCCGTCGGTTTGGTTCCTCGGCGTCAGAAAGGACATAAAAAAAATACCGTCCGCATAGCGGACGGTATTTTTTTATCTCCAGCCTCTTGATTTTTCGTAATTTGATATAATATTTTTGTTTTGAAGCTCTATATCGTTAAACTGCGATTCCGCGTCGCTTTGGGACGTGTATCTCGGCGTGTACCACGCTTTCCTTGAAAAGTAATCGCTGTACTCCCTCGTTTGGAATATGTAGCCGTGGCGGGCGTAAATCTCGTTTAAGAGCAGACGCGTCTCCGCCTGCGTGAGACTTGAAAGGTCGCTCTGCGACAATACCTTTATATTGCTCGCGTACATGTATTCATTATTGCCGGGGTTGGTGTTCACCTCGCTCCGCGCGGGCGGCACTGTCGGATTTTGCGTCGGCGCAGGCTGCGGCGTGTTTGTCGGTGCAGCCGTTGCCTCCGCGCTGCCGCTGTTCTCGGTAACCGTGTACTGCGGATCGTCCTTCTTTTCGGGAATGAAATTATCTCTGAATATAAAGAACGCGATAACTCCGCCCAAAATCGCCGTAACAATGACGATAATGATCACTATGAGCGTCGTGTTTGTGCCGCTCTTTTCAGTCCCGTATCCCGCGTAGTTCATCGGGCGCGTCTGCGTGTCCGTGATGTCAACCGCGCTTCCGCAATTAGTGCAGAACGCCGAGTCATCGGGTATCTGCGCGCCGCAGTGTTTGCATATCATTTTAGTGTCCCCCTTTGTTTTAGTGTCCCCAAGCTTTAGTGTCCCCGTATTTTAGTGTCCCTCAATGTGCGTGACTCTCGGAGCATTTATTATAAGGTTACCCCGTCCTTGAAAATCGAAATTTCGCGGTAACCGTTTTTCTCATTATTCGTTCTTTCGCCGCTTGCAACGGAAAGTATGTAATCCACAAATTCCTCCGTGAGATCCGCGCCGTCGATGATCGGGCCGGCGTTAAAGTCTATCCAATGCGGCTTTTTCTCCGCGAGCGGAGTGTTCGTCGCGATCTTCACCGTAGGCACGGGCGCGCCCACCGGCGTGCCGCGTCCGGTCGAGAACAAAATCATGTGACAGCCCGACGCGGTGAGGTTCGTTACGGCCACGATGTCGTTGCCGGGGCCTGTCAGAAGGTTAAGTCCCTTGTTTTTGACGTGTTCGCCTATATCTATAACGTCAGCCACATTCGCGCTGCCCGACTTCTGCACGCAGCCGAGCGACTTGTCCTCAAGCGTCGTTATGCCGCCTTTTTTGTTGCCTGGCGACGGGTTCTCGTACACGACCTGCCCGTGACGCGTGAAATAGTCCTTGAAGTCGTTTATGAGATGAACGGTTTTATTGAACACCTCCTCGCTGACGCAGCGGTTCATAAGAATCGTTTCCGCGCCGAACATCTCCGGCACCTCCGTTAAAACCGTGCTTGCGCCCATAGCGATAAGCGCGTCGGACGCGCGTCCTATAAGGGGGTTCGCGGTAAGACCGGAAAAACCGTCGCTGCCGCCGCATTTTAAGCCTATCACAAGCTCGTCCGCGCCGCACTCCTCGCGCCTGAATTTTTTGGAATACTCCACAAGCTCGCCGATAAGCTCCATACCCTTTTCAATCTCGTCGCCGTAATCCTGCGCCGACATAAATTTTACGCGCTCGCCGTCCGTTTCGCCGAGAACTTCTCGAAATACGGGTATATTGTTGTTTTCGCAGCCCAATCCCAGCACAAGCACGCCCGCGGCGTTGGGGTGGTTCACAAGTCCCTTTAGGACTGCCTGCGTAGTTTTTTGGTCGTCTCCGAGCTGCGAGCAGCCGAACGGGTGAACGAAATTAAATATGCCGTCGCACTCGCCCGCGTATTTTTTGTTCGCCTCGCGCGCGAGTATTTCCGAGGTTTTGTTCACGCAGCCGACTGTGTTTACGATCCAGATTTCGTTGCGTATGCCGACGCTGCCGTTTTTTCTGCGGTAGCCGAGGAAGGTTTTAGTGTCCCTCGGTTTTAGTGTCCCCGGCTTCGGTTCATAAGTATATTTTAGTGTCCCCTCGAGGTTGGTTTTTACGTTATGCGTGTGGACATGCTCGCCCTTTTTTATATCGCACGCGGCGTGACCTATGCTGTAGCCGTATTTTATGATATCTTCGCCCTTTTTTATGTCGCAGAGCGCGGTTTTGTGTCCCCGCATTTCGCCGTCGAGCATTACGGCTACGTTGTCGTTTTCGTTTATTTTAATAGTTCTCATTACAATATTTCCTTTAACGCTTCGCGCACTCCCTTTGCTTCCATAGCGGCGATATACCTTTCCACGCTCGGCAGAAGGTACGTCAGATCCTCGTCCCAGTAATCGGCGCGCTTTAATATTTCCGCCGCCGTCGCAGACTTCATAAACGATGTGATTTCTGCGTCGTCGTTCGCCTCGTCGGTGCGGTAGAACATTATAAGCGCGGCAAGCGAGAACACGAGCCGCTTCGGTTCTTTGCCGAACCGCTTTATATGCTCCTGTATGCTCGGCAGTACGCGCACCTTGAATTTCGACACGGAATTAAGCGCGATACTCAAAAGGTAGTGCTTTATGAACGGGTTTTTGAAGCGCTCAATTACGTCGTTTGCGAACGCGCAAAGCTCCTCCTTCGGGAGGTCGAGCGTCGGTATGATTTCCTCGAATATGCCGTCGTGAACGAATTTGTACGTGTCCGCGTCGTTCATCATCTCGCCGACCGTTTCAAGCCCCATGAGCCGTGCGGCAAGCACCGACATGGTGTGCGCGCCGTTTAATATGCGGACCTTGCGCTTTTTGTACGGCGTAACGTCGTCCGTCCACAGCACGTTGAGACCGATTTTATGAAACGGGATTTCCTCCGCGTACTTTTTGTCGCCCTCTATTACCCACAGGTGGAATATTTCGGCTGTGTCAATCACGTTGTCGCGGTAGCCGTAGCTCTTTTCCATTTCCGCCGCCGTGTCGCGCGGATAGCCGGTAACAATTCGGTCAACGAGCGTGTTCGTGAAGTGGTTTTTCTCATTAACCCACTTTACGAACGCGCCGCCGTAGCCCCAGTCGGACGCGTATTTTAAAACGCACTCCTTGAGGTTGTCGCCGTTTTTGTCTATAAGCTCGCACGGCAGCAGCACAAAGCCGTTAAGTCCAGCGTCGAACCGCTTTTTCATAAACATCGCGAGCCGTCCGGGGAACGTTGTGCCGTTAAAGTCGTCCGCGCTGTCGCCCTGTCTGTACTCGATACCCGCCTCGGTGGTGTTCGACACGATAAAGCGAAGGTCGGGATTTAGCGCGCACGCGAAAAATACGTCCGTCTGCTCATACGGGTTAATGCAGCGCGTCACGCAGTCAACGACGCGCGTTTCCTCCGTCGCTTTGCCTTCGAGCAGTCCGCGCAGGTAGAGCGTGTAAAGTCCGTCCTGCGCGTTTATCATATCGCTTAATCCCTGCGGAAGCGGCTGTGCCACGACAACGCCGTAGTCGCCGCCGTTTTCCTTGTTGAGACAGTCAATCATCCAGTCGACAAAGCCGCGGAGGAAGTTGCCTTCGCCGAATTGCAGCACACGCTCCGTGTGCTTGGGTAGGGATTGGGTGCGTTTCAGTAGTTCCATGGTTATTTTCTCCTTTTTTGGGGTAGGTAAATTATGATTTGGTCTTATGTTTATGGCGTGCGGCACATCTTGTGAGCCTCTCCTTGAGGAGAGGTGGCATCGCGAAGCGATGACGGAGAGGTGGCAACGAATTTTGTAAAACCACCTCTCAGTCGCCTTCGGCGACAGCTCCCCTCAAGGGGAGCCTCACGGGCGAACACGGTTCGCCCCTACGGCGTCCGTCGCCGATGCGCCTCATTTACATATCAAAATACCTTACCGCGTTATTATAGCAAATATCCTGCACAATCTTACCGAGCGTATCGTAATCCTGCGGAAATTCGCCGTTTTCTACCCACGTGCCGAGCAGGTTACACATTATGCGTCTGAAATACTCGTGGCGCGTGTACGACAGGAAGCTGCGCGAATCGGTGAGCATGCCGACGAATCGGCTCAGCGCGCCGAGGTTCGCGAGCGCCTTCATCTGCTCCGTCATGCCGTCGCGCTGGTCGTTGAACCACCAGCCCGAGCCGAACTGTATCTTGCCGGCAGTTTCGCTCGACTGGAAGTTGCCGAGCATGGTCGCGAGAACGTAGTTGTCCTTCGGGTTAAGCGTATAAAGTATCGTTTTGGGGAGGTTGTCGTTTTCCTCCATTGAATTCAGCAGCGCGCTCAAATCCGCCGCTATCTCATAATCGGCGATAGAGTCGAAACCGGTGTCCGCGCCGAGCTTTCTGAACATGCGCGAATTGTTGTTGCGGAGCGCGCCGATGTGAAGCTGCATCGCCCAGCCAAGCTCCTTGTACTTTTTGCCCAGAGCCGTAAGCACACCTGTCTTGTACGCCTCGGCTTCGTCCTTTGTGACCGCTTCGCCGCGCATTGCCTTTGCGAAAACGTCCGCGGGACTGTGCGACGTGTTGTACGGCACGCCGTCAAGCGCGTGGTCGCTTATGCGGCAGCCGGCGGCGTGGAAAAAGTCGGCGCGCTCGCACGCCGCGTTTATCAAATCGTCATACGTCTTTATCTCCTTACCGCACACCTTCGCCAGCCTTTCCACATACGGCAGGAACGTATCCTTGTCGATATTTATCAGGAAGTCGGGGCGGTACGCGGGGTAAACCTTCGCTTTTATGTGTCCCTTTTCCGCTGTTTTTTTGTGCCACTCGAGGCTGTCGGCAGGATCGTCCGTCGTGCATATCACCGCGACATTCGAGGAATTTATGAGCGTTGACGGACTCATTTCAGTGTCCCCGATAACGGCGTTGCACTTTTCCCATATCGCGTCGCACGTCTTTTCCGTCACGATTTCCTCAACGCCGAAGTAACGCTTTAATTCGAGATGCGTCCAGTGGTAGAGCGGATTTCCGACGGCATACTGCAGACACGAGCAAAATGCCTTGAATTTATCGTAATCGCTTGCGCCGCCCGTTATGTATTCCTCGTCAATGCCGTTCGAGCGCATGTACCGCCACTTGTAATGGTCGCCGCCGAGAAAAATCTCGGTAATGTTCTTAAACGGCTTATCCTCGTACATCATCTGCGGGGAAAGGTGGCAGTGGTAGTCGAATATCGGCATGTCCGCCGCGTAGTCGTGGTAAAGCTTTTTCGCGGTGTCGTTTGAAAGCATGAAGTCCTTGTCCATAAACGGTTTCATATTTATCCTCCCAATCAGAAATACATTTTCAAATATTTTTTCGTGTTGTTGATCATCTCGTCAAACAGCCTGCGCGCGTCGTCAAGCGGAAGCTCAACGTTCGCGTCGTTCGCGAAGCACGCGAACACGCCGTCGAGGTCGCGCGCGAGAGCCGCGTCAAGCACTCTGTCCTGCTCGCCCGACACGCGGCTTATGAGCGGATAGATCTCTTCGGGAATGTTGCCCGCGAACACCGGCGTTAATGAGTTCGCGCGGAACACAGCGTTCGTTTCAACTACCGCGCCCATGGGTAAATTCGGTATCTGTCCGCGGTTCGGTATGTTTACGTTCGTAACGAGGTCGCAAAGTCCCAGAAGCGCTCGCATCTGCTGTACGCCCTCCTCGCCCGTCTCGCGTATCTCAAATTTTTCCTCGTTCTTATACAGACGCTCGCTGCGCTCCAGACGGCGCTTCAAATCCTCCTTGCGCCACTTTACGGTCGTGAGACCGAAGCCCCACTTCTCAACCGTTTTGGGATCCTTGAGGTACCACTTGCCGGGGCAGAATTCCGCGAGATGTCTGTCACCGGCGGCGGCGATATAGCCGTAGCGCAGGAACAGGTCGAACTTTACCTTCTCGCGGCTGAAAAAGGACTTGTTCATCCAGTTCTTGTCCGCCGCGTCGCCGTAGCCCGTATCCTTGTACTTCTCCGCAAATTCGCGGTATATCGGAAATATGTCGATGTCCTCGTACTGCGCGCTCGTGAGCCATGTAAAGTGGTTCACGCCTACTACGTTTACCTTTATTTCCTCACGCTTTACGTTCTTTATGCCGCACATATCGTCAAGAGCCGCCGCGAGCAGCTTCCGTGTGCCGAACACCTCGTGGCAGCAGCCGAACGCCTTTATCTCGGGGAATACTCGGTAAAGCGTCTTTGTGCATATAGTCATGGGGTTTGTGTAATTTATTACCCACGCGTTCGGGCAGTATTTTTTAATGCACTCCGCGATTTCCTCAAACATCGGTATTGTGCGCAGCGCTCTTATTATGCCGCCCGCGCCGGCGGTGTCGCCGACCGACTGGTATATGCCGTACTTTTCGGGCGCGTGTACGTCGCTCTCCATTTCGTCGAACGTGGCCGGCAGAATGGATATTACGACAAAGTCCGCGTCCTTGTACGCGGCGCGCGCGCTTTTTACCGCTCTGTATTTCCACGGCGATTTGCAGCCCTTTACGTCCTTTATCCTGTTGCCTATCGCTTCGTTCTTCTTTGCTGCGTCATAGTCGATGTCGTAGAGATAGACCGTGCCGCACATATCCCCGGTCGCGGCAAGGTCGCTCATAAGCCCCCACGCCCAGCCGCGCGAGCCTCCGCCTATGTACGCTATTTTCAAATCCGTTACTTTCTTATCTGCGTATTTCATATGTACCCTCCGTATGATTTTTTTATATTTTATCACAACGCCTTTTTGTAAACAATACAAAAACCGATTTTTACATAAAAATATCGGTTATTTTTCATAAAGCAGTAAAGCGTTCCCCGCGCTGAAGCGGAGAACGCTTAAATTCATATATTACAGAAGCAGCGCGTCAAGCTCTGCCGATATTGCTTTTTTGTCAAGGTCTCTGCCTATGAACACAAGCTTTATCATTCTGTCGCCGCACTTCTCGTCCCAGTTGTCGAGTATAGACGGATCATCGGCGATAAATTGGTCGAGCATCTTCTTCGGCGCGCTCGCGAGCCACTTGCCGTTTTCGTACATCTGTATCTGCTTGCCCGCCTGCTCGAACACGTAGGACATATCGTTGTCCGCGTCGAGCCACAGTATGCCCTTGCAGCGGATAACGTTCTTCGGGAAGCCGTTGCGCGCCCAGCGCTTCAATCTGCCGAGCTTCATCGGCTGACGGCGGTAGTACACGAACGAGCCGATACCGTATTCCTCCGCCTCGCCGTGGTCGTGGTCATGGTGGTGGTGATGGTGGTGACCGTGGTGTTCATGTTCGTCATGGTCGTGATGATGATGTTCATGCTCATCATCATCGTCGTCGTGGTGGTGATGCTCGTGCTCATCGTCGTCATCGTCGTCCTCATGCTCGTTTTCCTTGTTCTCGAACTCCGCGATCCAGCCCGCCGACGAGAATGTCTCGTCAATGTCGAACTGCTTTGTGTCAAGCACGTCCTTCATATCGACCTTGCAGTAATTCGTTTCGATAATCTTCGCCTTCGGCTGCAAAGCCTTTATCACGGCGCGAACCTTGCCGAGGTCGCTCTCGCTCACCTCGTCAACCTTGTTTATGATAATGGTCGAGCAGAACTCTATCTGCTGTATCAGAAGGTTTTCTATATCCTCCTCGTCAACCTGTCCCATAAGCTTGTCGCCGCCGGCGAACTCGTCAACAAGACGCAGCGCGTCAACGACCGTCACAACGCAGTCGAGCTTTACGATAGGCGGCACCTCGCTGCCCTCGACCGAGCCGTCCATCATCGAAATCGTCTGCACGATAGGCAGCGGCTCGCATATTCCACTCGCCTCGATCAGTATATAGTCGAACTTTCCCGACGTCGCAAGCTCCGCGATCTGCTTCATCAAATCGACCTTCAGCGTGCAGCAGATACAGCCGTTCGTTAGAGGCACAAGGCTCGCGTCCTCCTCCTGAACCATGCCGCCCTTCTGTATGAGCGTCGAATCGATGTTGACCTCGCCTATGTCGTTCACGATCACGGCACATTTGTAGCCCTCCTGGTTCGACAGAATGTGGTTCATAAGCGTCGTTTTTCCCGCTCCGAGATAGCCCGTCAGAAGCGTTATGGGTATTCTCTTATCCAATTTTTATTACCTCTTTCCTTGTTATGCCTTTGTGGTATATATTAGCACATAAATTACAAAATTACAAGCGTGTTTTTACAGTCCGTGTACTATGCCGTACTGCCAGCCGACTATGCTGCCTATGGTGTATACGTTTTCGTAGCCCATTTCCGCAAGCCGCTCCGCCGCGAGACGCGCGCGGCTGCCGCTGCGGCAGTACGTTACGACCGGCGTTGTCTTTTCGGGTATTGCGCGCGCGGCTGTTTCGTCCGTTATATCGTCAACGGCAAGCAGCTCCGCGCCGTCGGCGTGTCCCTGCGCGAACTCGCTCTCCTCGCGCACGTCGAGCAGCACTCCGCCGCCGTCCAGTATTTTTTTCGCTTCCTCAAATGTTATTTCGCCGTATTCCATATCAGTTTTTCAAAAACTCCGCCGCTTCCTCAAGCACGCTGTCAAGCGAAATCGTGTCGAGACCGTGCGTTTCGCCCTCTATTATATGAAGCGTCACGTTATCCATACATTTCTTGTACCGCAGCGAGCCGATAAGTCCTACCGCCTCGTCCTTCGTGCCGTGGATGATAAGCGTCTTGCCGAGGAACATCGAGGTCGTTTCGTACACGGGTATCGTGCGCGCAAGGCGCATATACTTCTGACCGAGCCTGTAATCGTTCTGCTCGACGTCCTTCATATCTATATACTCGGGCGGGTTGTAGGTATCATATATTTTGCCGAAGCACGAGCCGCGCTGAGCGTCGTCTGGTATCGTCGCCGCCGGCGCCATTAAAACGAGCTTTTTCACAAGCTCTCTGTAATAGCCCGCCGTCATACCGCCGACAAGCGCACCCTGCGAATGTCCGGCTATGTATATTTCGCTTACCCAGTCAAGCTGTCTCACATATTCCATTATCGCCATAGCGTCGAGTATCTCGCCGTAAACCGTCATATCCTCGAACTCGCCGCCGCTCTCGCCGTGACCGTTAAAATCAAAGCGTATTACGGCTATGCCGCGCTTTAACAGTTTTTCCGCGAGAATATCGTGCATACCGCCCTTGCCGACGCCTCGGCTCGACATAAGTCCGTGGAATATTATCGTTATCGGGCATTTATCGATTCCTTCCGGTCTTTCGAGCGTTCCTTTAAGCGTCAGACCGTCTCTTTTTACGCTTATCTCCATTTTGCATTCCTCCTATGAATATTAAAGCTATTTTACCACATTCGCCCGTTAAATACAAGAACAAAAAAATAAAAACCCCGAAATAACCGTCTGAACAAGTCAAGTTTCTACCTGCCCATGCAGGTGGGTTACATCCCGAATACTTTATATGTCCACTGGCAGTCCCGAAGGAAAGGAGGCGTATACGCCGCATCCGGAGAATGAGTCCCTTTAAAGAAGTGTTGGTAAAAAAAAGACTTTTAAACGCGAAATCTCAGGGTAATTGGCTATTTATTTTTTCTGATTTAATTTTAGCATATTACTGTTAAAATTGCAATAGGAAATTTGTGTTTTTTGCAATTTTTTCAGTCATTATTTTCCTCGTCGCGGCGGAGAAATTCGTTAAACGCTCTTTCAAGTCTCGCGTCGTCGTCAACCATTACAAGCTCTGCGTCCTCGCTGTCAATGTCGCCCTGCACCTGCATGATGAGAACCTCGTCGTTCTCCATTTCCTCGGGCAGTACCTCCAGAAGCGCGAAGTACGTCACATCCTCGAACTCGAACACGTCTATAACTTCAAATTCAACCTCGCAGCCGTTTTCGTCTTCAAGAATTATTATGTTGTTTTCCATGTTTTTTATTCCTTTCTTACGTTATATTTTTATTTTAATATACAACCGCAAAATTGTCAATCCCGTCGGGAAAATAATTGCAAATCTTATTGACAAATTTCACGCGCGCATATATACTTTAACGGTATGGGAGGTTTTAATTATGAAGCTTGATAATTACCACAAAAATTTGAAAACACTGCATGTAAATACGGAAAGCGAACGTCCGTATTATGAGATATATTCGGACATCGAAAACGCGCGCCGCTCGAATGAGGACAGGAAAACGATGCTTAACGGCGACTGGGATTTCGCGTACTACGGCTGCGCGTACGACGTGCCTGAGGATTTTATAAACGGCAGCACGGACGGATTTAAGAAGATACCCGTGCCGTCGTGCTGGCAGAATCACGGCTATGACACGCATCAGTACACGAACGTGCGCTACCCGTTCCCCTACAACCCACCCTACGTGCCTTACGAAACGCCGTGCGGCGCGTACGTGACGGAGTTTTCGTGCGAAAAGCGCGACGGCGAGCGGCTGTATCTGAACTTTGAGGGCGTGGACTCGTGCCTGTACCTGTGGATAAACGGCAGCTTCGTCGGCTACAGTCAGGTTTCGCACTCAACGTCTGAATTTGATGTTACCGATTTTGTCAAAGACGGCGCGAACATTCTCGCCGCGCTCGTGATGAAGTGGTGCGACGGCAGCTACCTCGAGGATCAGGACAAGCTCCGTATGAGCGGCATTTTCCGCGACGTGTATATCCTGCGACGCCCCGAAACGCATGTCACGGATTACACGGTAACGACAGCCGTTGACGGCACAGTGACGGTTAAAACAGACACAGCCGCGTCGTTTGTTCTGGAGGACGCGGACGGCAAGGTCGTATACAGCGGCACGGACGGAACGATTAAGATTGACAAGCCCGTTTTGTGGAACGCGGAAAATCCTTATTTGTACACGCTCTACATCGCGACGGAAAACGAGGTTATAAAGGATAAGGTCGGCATACGCGAAATAAAGATCGAGGACGGTATTTTCCTGCTGAACGGCAAGCCGATAAAAATGCGCGGCGTGAACCGTCACGACAGCGATCCCGTTACGGGTTACACGATTTCGCGCGAGCAGGCGGAAAAAGACCTTATGATGATGAAGCGTCACAATATCAACGCGATACGCACGAGCCACTACCCCAACGCGCCGTGGTTCACTCAGATGTGCGATGAGTACGGCTTTTACGTCATAGCGGAGGCGGATCTCGAAATACACGGCACGTCCACGCTTTACGGCGGCTCGCAGGAAAGCACGTTCGGACTTCTCGCGAACGACCTCGACTGGGGCGAGGCGATTCTCGACCGCAATAAGCGCAGCGTGATACGCGACAAGAACCGTCCGTGCGTCTGTCTGTGGTCGGCAGGCAACGAAGGCGGCTACGGTACGAACATCGAAAACGCGCTGCACTGGATCAAGAGCTATGATCCTACGCGCCCCACGCATTACGAAAGCGCGTCGTGTCAGACATGCGGTCACAAAAACGACCTCACCGACCTCGACGTTATAAGCACGATGTACGCTTCGTACGAATGGATCGACGAATATTTCAAAAATCCGGGCGTGCATGTGCTGCATTTCGGCGACGGCGACAGCAGCTTTTACGACATGGAACACGCGTGGACAGATTTGCCCGAAAAGGACGAAAAGCAGATAAAGCCGTATATGCAGTGCGAGTTTGTACACGCGATGGGCAACGGCCCCGGCGGCATTAAGGAGTACATCGACCGCATGTACCGCTACGACGGCTTTTTCGGCGCGTTCGTTTGGGAGTGGTGCGACCACGCGGTGTACAAGGACGGCAAGTACCTCTACGGCGGCGACTTCGGCGAGTTCCCGCACGACGGGAATTTCTGCATGGACGGTCTCGTGTACCCCGACCGCAGACCGCATGTCGGTCTTTTGGAGTACAAGCAGGCGGTAAAGCCGTTTAAGATCACATCATACGGCAAAATTCTGATAGTTGAAAACAGATACGATTTTTCGGAACTTGACGACATGCTCGATTTCGAGATAAACGGCGAGACGGTCAAATTCGACGTGCCGCCGCGCGGCAAAAAGAGCTTCCCGATGCCCGACGGCGACACGCTGATGATTAAGGCGTATCAGAAAAACAATACCCCGTGGGCTGACAAAGGGTACGAGGTCGGTTTTGAGCAGATTATTGTAAACGACACCGTTAAGGCGCTCGAAAATGTAACAGCCGTCGGCAGCGTAAGCGCGAACGAGACGGAGCGTTACATCACCGTTTCGGGCGAAGGGTTTGAATATGAGTTTGACAAGGCGGTCGGCAATTTCACAAAGCTCGGCGGCGCGGTTACAAGTGCAGTCGAGTGGAACGTGTGGCGCGCGCCGACCGATAATGACCGCAATATAAGGAATATCTGGCAAAGCGCCGGTTACGACCGCGAATGTACGTACGTTTACGACATTTCGTGTGAGACGGCGGACGGCGCGGCGTTGATAAAATGCCACAGCGCGCTTATTCCCGTGTTCCTGCAAAAGACGGTCGATATTTTTGCGGAGTGGACAATTTACGCAAACGGCGTTATCGATTTAAAGGCGGACGTGAAGGTAAACAAGGATCTGCCGCCGCTGCCGCGGTTCGGACTGCGTTTCTTTACCGAGGGCGAAAATGTGCGCTACTACGGCTGCGGCCCGTACGAGAGCTACAGCGACAAGCATTTAGCGTCATACCTCGGCGAGTTTGAGACGACCGTCGGCGACATGCACGAGGACTACGTAAAGCCGCAGGAAAACGGCAGTCACTTCGGTACGCGGTACTTTGAGACGGATACGCTCCGCGTAAGCTCCGACACGCCGTTTTCGTTCAGTGCGTCGCATTACACGCAGGAGGAGCTTACGGAAAAGGCGCACAATTTCGAGCTTGAACCGTGCGGCGAAACGGTGCTGTGCGTCGATTACAAGCAGGACGGTATCGGTCAGAACGCGTGCGGGCCTCTGCCGCTTGAGGAGTACAGATTCGACGAAAAGGAATTTACGTGGAAGATAAGGATCGAGGTAAAGAATCCGGTGTAAAACCGATATGCCAAGCCCTACCCTATTGCGGCAGAATGTTTGGAAACGGGCAAATCTTTCCCGAATAACAGCGCAACATTCAATGCAATTAGGAACAATATATTACATGGCAAGGATGAAAAAGATGAAAGCAGACCGAAACAAAACAATAGACATTACCGTTGAAGAAGGGCAGAAATATCTGGAGAGGTGCATCGCGGTTACGCAAAAGACCGAGGTCTCTTCCGTGCTTGACAAGACCGTAATGGGAGACACGTTCGCCGTGCTCCCGCTTCTGCCTGAAAAGTTTGTTGACCTTTTGATTGCTGATCCGCCGTACAATCTCGACAAGGATTTTAACGGTAAAAAATTCAAAAAGACAACCGACGATTTGTATGAAGAATACACGGAATCGTGGGTGAAGCAGGTTCTGCCCGCACTGAAGGACAGCGCCACCGTGTATGTTTGCTGTGACTGGCAGTCAAGTCCGGCGGTCGCGAGGGTGCTGAAGAAATATTTTATTGTCCGCAACCGCATTACGTGGCAGCGTGAAAAGGGGCGCGGCGCGCTCACAAATTGGAAAAACGGCATGGAGGATATATGGTTCGCGACCAAGTCAAAGCAGTACACGTTTAATGTCGAGGACGTAAAAATCCGCCGCAGGGTAATAGCGCCGTACAAGGTAGACGGTAAGCCGAAGGATTGGGAGGAAACCGCAAGCGGTAACTTCCGCAACACATACCCGTCCAATTTCTGGGATGATATTTCAATCCCGTACTGGTCTATGCCCGAGAACACCGCCCACCCGACGCAGAAGCCGGAGAAACTGCTGGCGAAGCTTATTCTCGCAAGCTCCAACCCCGGCGATGTTGTGTTGGATCCGTTCCTCGGCTCGGGTTCAACGTCCGTTACGGCAAAAAAGCTGCGGCGCCATTATGTGGGAATAGAGCAGAACGAGCAGTACTGCGTCTGGGCGGAGAAGCGCCTCGAAACGGCTGAGCACGATAAATCGATTCAAGGCTACACCGACGGCGTTTTCTGGGAAAGAAACACAAACGCTTTGCAAAATTGATATGCCGTTATACAAGAGCCGACCGGTTTTATAAAACGGCCGGCTTTTTTGAATTTTGATTTTTCGATTTTTCCTTTACAAAAAAACGGATTGAAAAAGCCGGAGATTTGTGGTACAATTATTTTATCATCGTACAAAGCAAATCAGTCTTTATCGGAGAGAAAAATGATTGGGATATATTTAAGCGGAACGGGGAACACGAAGCATTGTGTCGAGAAGCTAATCGGGCTGCCGGACAAGACCGCGGCAGCCTTGCCTTTAGAAGATCCGAGTGTTACCGATCAAATAAAAAACAACGACACAATAATATTCGGTTATCCGACGCAATTTTCAAACGCGCCGTACATGGTCAGGGATTTTATCAAGGAGAACTGCTCTCTTTGGAAAAACAAGAAAATACTGTGCATTGCCACAATGGGCGCTTTCAGCGGCGACGGCGCAGGCTGCACGGCGCGGCTTTTCAAAAAGTACGGCGCAGTGATTTTGGGCGGCGTACATATTAAAATGCCGGATTCCGTCTGCGACAGCAATCTCCTGAAAAAGAGTGCCGAGCAAAATCGGGAAATAATCAGGCAGGCCGACAAAAAGATTGAGCATATCGCGGAGCAAATCAGACAGGGTAAATATCCAAAGGACGGTATAACGCCGATTTCTCATTTGGCAGGTCTTTTCGGGCAGCGGCTTTGGTTTTACAAAAAGACGGCGGGCTACACCGACAAACTAAAAATAAGCGCCGGCTGCATAGGCTGCGGACTGTGCGCGTCGCTCTGCCCGATGAAAAATATTTCTGTCAAAAACAACCGCGCGGTCGCAGGCGGCAGGTGTACAATGTGTTACCGCTGCATAAGCCGCTGTCCGCAAAAAGCGATCACGCTTTTGGGCGACGAGGTTGTGGAGCAATGTCGGTATGAAAAATATTGTTAGGCAAAAGTAAACGGGGAAACAGTTACGTTTGGAGATGATTTTATGGCGTCGAGCAAAGAATATTTGGAGTATATTTTGGAGCAGCTGTCCGGCTTGGAGGATATTACCTATCGGGCAATGATGGGTGAGTACATTTTGTATTACAAGGACAAAATCGTCGGCGGCATATATGACGACCGTCTGCTTGTCAAGCCCGTAAGAGCGGCGGTGCGCTATATGCCGGAGGCGGAATACGCGCTGCCCTATGAAGGAGCAAAGGAAATGCTCCTTGTTGACAATGTTGACAGCAGGGAATATCTGACTGGATTGTTTGAGGCTATGGAGCCGGAGCTTCCCGCGCCGAAACAGAAAAAGCGGTCATAGGCTATCGAAATACGGCGGCCTCTCTTTCAAAAGAGCATAAAATAAAGCTTCAAATGCTTATCACAACCTCACGGCTTTCATTCTTATACGAACGTAATCCGCATACCATTTACCGCCCTCGTCGGCGTTGATCATATCTATCATACTGTTTCCGTATTTATGCACAAAAGAAAAATCCGCGGTGTATTTGTCCGCGTCCCACTCTATATTCATTCCCGCGCCCTCCTTGTCTCGATCGCAAAATTATCATATCATATTCGCATTGAAAAATCAATACCGCACATCGCCCTGTGCGCAAAAGCTGCGAGTTGGCGGCAGTATTACAATTTTACTGTCAGACTATACTGACATTTTTTCATATAAAAACAGATAATACCTACGCAATACTTTAATAGCAATCTGAAGCTCTACCATTCTATCGCTGTATTTCAGACGAGTTTGTTTTATAACTGTATTTGGCGGTACGATTTTTAATATGTAACACTTAATAAGCAATTTATGTTTAGATGATAACGCTTTAAATGCAATATGTAAACAGCTATATTGTTCCTTTTTTATCACTATCAATTCCGGCAATCCTATTTCCGATACTGCCGATGAAATGTATTTGAACCTATTGTTAAGAATATTTCTTGTTTTTACCTTACCGTATTGTGATAGCAATACATATCTTGAAAAAGCACATACCCATGTTGAAAACCTGCTTCTTCCCTCAAAAGCCTCCGGCTTATCGTAACACCTTTTAAAAGACTCGCTTACTATGTCATCTATCATACTATTCCCTATATAATCTTTTATAGATATTCTATCGACATAATTATATACAATAGGATATGCTTCATTGTACAGCATATCCCACGATTCTACATTCCCTCTGAGATACTCTTGTACCTTTATATAATCCTCTTTCCATTTTAGTTGGCTCATACATAACATCTTTATTGGGATCTACCAGCAGCTTATATCGTGGTCCCGCAAATGCATTGTATGGACGTCCATTTTCTTTGACGCTTTTAAGAACCTTATGTACAAAATTGCAGCACTCTCTATAATTGTTTTTAATCCATGCGGCACGCTGTATCAATTGTCCTCTGCCTTCCTGCACGTCAGCCCTAAAGTCTTTATAATGATTCTTTCTGCATAAATCATTCTGCGCCCCTTTGATTTCTATCAAATATACAGTCATTCTCGAACGTCCTGTGAATAAAGCAAAATCCACTATCTCTTTTCCTTTCCCTTTTCCTTCCCCTTTATCAATCGGAAATTCAGAAAAACAAATATATTCGTCTTTGGGATTCGCATAACATTCAGATAATAACGACATATCGCGTTTTAAAAAGGCAGACATCTCTCTTTCGGGTGGATATTGATCCAGCATCTCCTTTACGGCTTGCTTGCTAATCTTTCCTTTATCGATTTCCAATCTTCTCTCTGTAATTTCCGGCGGCTCTATATATTCAAACCGTTTTATTTTAGGAGTTCCGTTTAACGCCTCACATATTTCTTGTTTTACTCTTTGGTCCGCCCTATAGTCATTAAATTCATCCTCCGTACATTCCAGCAATTCTAAAATTTGAGAATATGTAATACTTTTCCATTGCGGAGTACCTGCGGAAGTATACTCTACCAAATCAAAGCTTTCCGGAAAACCTAAAGAGGATTTAGGGTAATGCTCTATAATTTTCGATTCATACGGAATCTTTTTTTCTTTCACAAGCTGAGAATGAATTGTCTCTATTGCATTTGTTACCGATACGGATGGATTCTCATCAAGCTCGGATATTACAGCATATATTTCACTTTGCTTATTTGCAAACAGCCTTACACGACAAATAGCCGTCTTAGATGATATATTGCATTCATCTCTAAACGTAAAAATAAAATCTGTAAGTTTCATATAAACACTCCCAATTGCAACTACCTTTATGGTAAATATACAAATATTATTTTAATTATACCATAGCAATAAATATTAAGTCAACATAGTATTGTAACGGCGCTGAAATGCGGCAGGATAGCAAATAGCAGCTTAATTACATCATATTTGAAAAATCGAGACATAAAAGGCGCTGTCCCCATGGGGACAGCGCCTTTTCAGTTTTTACCTTGTCATATTCAAATACCGTTCAAACACGGCTGCGCCTTCGGCGCGGGTAATATTCGCTTTCGGATCGAACTCTCCGCTGACGCGTCCCACCATTATGCCCTTCATTGTGCAGAACATCACGCTTTCAGCCGCCCAAATGAAACTGAGAATGGACGATAAGCAGCACCTCCGGCCGGAAATTATAAAGCTGCCCGAATATGTCTGTTACCAAAAGGAATTTAAGGGTACGACTTGGAACGAAAAATACGTGTCGCGCCTTGTCGTCCCGATCGAGGACTTGAACGAGGATGAAATCGACAAGCTAAGCAGAAGCGGATTGATTAAAAACAGATGACGGATTAAATATAAAAGCTGAGTTTACTGCTGTTCCTGTAAAGTGAAACGGAGAGGATATACCTCTCCGTTTTTATTTCTCGTATTTTTCCCTAAGCCTTTGCAGAAACAGCTCCGCCGCCTTTGAAAACACCTGATGCTTCTTCCACACAATATCGAGATGCACCTCCATGTCGGACTTTAATGGTCTGAAGGTGAGCGTCTTTTCCTCATTCGTGCGGATTATTTTGTCGAGACACAGCACGTACCCAAGCCTTTCGTCAGCCATGAGCGACGCGTTGTAGAGCAGGTTGTACGTCGCGACGACGTTGAGGTCATCGAAATCACGTCCGAGCCATTTCGGTATGTCGCGGCTCGTGAGCGACTGGCGCGACACGATAAGCGGCAAATCACGCAAATCCTCTGGTTCGATATATTCTTTATCGGCAAGCGGACTGTCCGCGCGCATCAGAATCCCCCACTTATCAACCGCGGGAAGCCGTATATACTCGTATTTGCTCACGTCGGCAGGCTCAACAAAAACGCCGAAATCGAATATTCCCTTGTCGAGCTTGTCGGTAATATCGTCGCGGTCGCCGCTGAAAATATGAAAGTGAATGTCGCTGTGTTCATCGTGCAGCTGCGCCGCGATACGCACAAGCATACGCATAGCGTCCGTCTCGCCGCCGCCGATGTAAACGTCGCCGCCGACATGGCTCACGCCGGACGAAAATTCAGCCGCCGTCTTGTCGGCAAGGCTTATTATTTCCTCGGCGCGCTTTTTCAGCCTCATACCGTCGGGCGTGAGACTTAGCCGTTTACTGCTGCGCACAATCAGCTGCGCGCCAAGCTCCTTTTCCAAATCCATGATCTGCCTTGACAGCGTCGGCTGCGTTATGTGCAAATCGGCGGCGGCGGATGAAATGCTCAGTTTACGCGCCACCGCGAGAAAATATTTCAATACTCGGATTTCCATAATAATCACTTCCTTTTTTATATTATACTTCCCTGCTATTATGCCTGTCAAGCATATTGCTGTATTCAATATAAGTATTTGATATTTTTATGTTGCCGTTATATAATAGAATAAATATAGACAGGGAGGAATCGGCTATGAAAAAGATTGCCGCGGTAATATTTATTATGATTGCGTGCCTTGTAAGCGTCACCGCCTGCGCGGCGGACGGTTTCCCCTCTCACGAGCCTTACGGCGAGGGCGTGGGCGCTATGCCCGGGCGTGTTGTATGGGCGTATGAGCCGGATTCCGTTGACTGGGACGGAAACGGCTACTGGTGGGAGCCGGATAATTTTAACGAGGACGTTATGCGGAATATGGTTTCCGATTCCGTCGCAGCGCTCGGCGGCGCTTCGACGGCGGCTGACGGCTGGAGGGCGCTTTTTGAAAACCGCAACAAACGAAACGGCGAAAGCGGCGGCTATAAGACGGGCGAAAAGATAGCGATAAAAGCCAATATAAACGGTTCAGCGGTAATGGATAACGACACCTCCGGCGAAACGAGCATGAGCTATACAAATCCGGTGCTGTTAAAGGCGCTTTTGACTTCGCTCGTCGAGGACGCGGGAGTCAAGCCGTCGGATATTACGGTCTACGACGTGTCGCGTCTGTTCCCCGATTATATGGAAAAAATGTGTACCGAGGGAATTTTGAGCGGCGTGAAGTTTGTAAACCGCGATAACGGAGTCGCCGATGAAAGCGCGCCGATCGTGTGGTCGCATGAGTTCAGCGGCGCGGTGAATTATCTTCCGACCTGCGTTACCGAGGCGAAATATATGATCAACCTCGCGAATTTAAAGGGACACAGCTACGGGATCACGCTGTGCGGCAAAAATCACTTCGGTTCGTTCATAAACGGAAACGCGATGCGCCCGCCTGAGGGCGCTAATCTGCACCAATGGCTGACGCGCAGCGAAATGGGAATTTACAGTCCGCTCGTGGATTTAATGGCGAACAAGCATCTCGGCGGTAAGACGGTTTTATATATGCTCGATGCTATCATATGCGCACCGTCAGAGGGCGCGTCAATTACGATCAACAATTCAAAATGGCGGCAGGAGCCGTTTAAAGGAGATTTCACGTCAAGTGTATTCATGTCGCAGGATCCGGTCGCGATCGATTCGGTGGGCGCGGATTTCATCATCAACGAGCCTGCCGTTACGGATAATAATTATGCCGCGCGCGATATGTCGAACGAGAATTATCTGCATGAAGCGGGACTTGTTAAAAACGCGCCGTCCGGCACGGTTTATACAGACAGCTTCGGAAAAACCGTTACCAACTTGGGCGTGCACGAGCATTGGAACAACCCTACGGATAAGCAGTACAGCCGAAATCTCGGCAAGGATGAGGGAATAGAGCTTGTCATGGCGGAGCAGTCCGTTACCAAAAATGCAACGGCAGAGTATACAACAGACGGCGAAACGGTGACAATTTCGGGTGTCGATGACAGCGCGAGGCTGATTATTGCCGAATACAACGGGAGCGGAAGGCTTGTCGGCTGCAAAATGTATAAGCCCGAAAACGGCGTAATAACCGCGCCCGATACGTCCGGCACCGTACGCGTAAAGACGTTTTTGTGGGACATGAACACGCTCGAGCCGATCAACGTCACAAAAACCGATACGGAGGAGGATGTAAAAATGAATGTGCGGATAGGAGACGCGGTATTTACCGCCACGCTTGAGGACAACGCGGCGGTCAACGAGTTTATCGAGATGATGAAGGAATCGCCCGTTACGATTGAGATGAGCGATTATTCGGGATTTGAAAAGGTGGGTTCTCTCGGCAGAAACCTTACCGCGAGCAACAGCCAAATGACTACGGACGCAGGCGACATCGTACTTTACAACGGCAACCAGATTGTCATGTTTTACGGCTCAAACTCATGGAGCTACACAAAGCTCGGTCACATCGACGATTTAACGGGTTGGGAGGAAGCTCTCGGCAGCGGCGATATTACGGCTGTATTCTCGCTTGCCGAATAACGGATAACAAAAGATAACGGAGAGATATTATGACGACACAGGAATTTTTACAAAAAATGAGAAGCGGCACGGTCGCGGCCGCGGGTTCGGATATGCACATGATGATGCACGGATTAAGTCAGCGCGCATTAAAAATAACGGCGCAGCTCAACGGCTCGTACCACGAGCCGACGGAGCTTCGGGAGATTTTTTCTGAACTTACGGGTAAAGAGGTTCACGAGAGCTTCGGGCTTTTCCCGCCGTTTTACACGGACTGCGGACTTAATATAACGCTCGGCAAAAACGTGTTTATAAACTCGGGCTGCCGCTTTCAGGACTGGGGCGGAATAACAATCGGCGACGGAACGCTTATCGGTCACAGCGTCGTTATCGCGACGATAAATCACGGTTTAACGCCCGAAAAACGGCACGACAACATTCCCGCACCCGTCACAATCGGCAAAAACGTCTGGATAGGCTCGAACGCAACGATTCTCCCCGGCGTCACAATAGGCGATAACGCCGTTGTCGCGGCCGGCGCAGTCGTGACAAGGGACGTTGACGCTGACACCGTTGTCGGCGGCGTTCCGGCACGGGTTATAAAGAAAATCGAATAACGCTTTTTACGTATACGGCCGGCGCGTCCGACCGTATATTTTTTGCGTCTTTTGCCGCCGCCTTTTTTACTTGACAGGCAGGTAAATACATGTTATATTTTACATATAAGGAAAGAGCCGCGCAGCGGCTCTGATCAGCAAAACCGAGCATAAGAAATTCGCATAAACGAAAAATGAAGGGGGACTATTTATGAAGCGTTTAATCAGTTTAGCCGTTATAGTCGGTATGGCGGCGAGCCTTGCCGTACCCGCTGCCGCGGCGGACGGCGGTTTGGGCATTTACGGCGGTAAGGGAAGCCTTACCGTTACAGCCGATCCGACCGGCGCGGACAAGGGTAATGTGTTCGCATTTGACGGCTTTTCGACAAACAGAGGCGACGACGCTCAAAAGGGCGTGAACCCGTATATCGAGCTTCCGTCGGACTGCCTCTACGAGCAGAAAAGCGGCAAGTATACAATGAAGGACGACTGGAGCGTTTCGTTTGACTGGTACGGAATGTCGCAGGGCTTCCGCTACGCGTTCTACACAGGAACGACCGATGTGTTCGGCAAGGGCAGCATGACGGGAATTTACTTCTTCCCCGACAGCGGCTCGACGTCCATAACCGAGGGACTTATAAACGACGAGAAAAAGTTTACCGAGGGCGGCGAGTACGTGTCAATAAAGAACGAGTGGCACAACTTTAAGCTCGAATGGAAGAATAAAAAATTCACAATCTATAAGGACGGCGAAAAGTACATCGAAGCCGACGGCAAGGATTACGCCTACTCCGACGCGAAAGCGCCCGTGACGCGTATCGGCTATACGCCGTATGTAACGGATCCCGGCGTTTACGCGTATGTTGACAACATCGTTGTAACGGCTGACGGCGAGGAACTTTTAAACGACACTGCCGACGGCGATTACACCGAAATCGGCGACGTACCGCCCGATCCCGAGCCGCTGACGATTCACACCGGCGTGTCGGACGGCAGCGAGACGCAGAAGCTTATCGACGCGCGTCCCGACATGCAGCGCAAAATGGAAACTCTCGACAGAGGTCTTGTCGCGGTTTCTGCCGAGACATACGGCTTTATCTCGTGGCGCTGGCTCGGAACGGAAAGCGCGGACACGAGATATAATCTTTATAAAAATGGAACAAAGCTTAACGACGAGCCGATGAACAAAACGAATTATATCGACTACGACGCGAAGGCGGGCGACGCTTATTCGGTAGCGCCCGTAATAAACGGCGCTGAGGGCGAAAAGTGCAAGGAAGTCAAGCTGCTCGACAAGGACTATATCGGCTTTAAGCTCGATGTTCCCGCCGGCGGCAAGGTGAGGATCAACCCCGAAACCGAGGAGGAATATTTCTATATCGCGAACGACGCGTCAACCGCCGACCTCGACGGTGACGGCGAGCTTGAAATAATCCTCAAATGGGATTCGTCCAACTCGCGCGACAGCTCGCAATCCGGCGCGACGGGCAACACGCTTTTTGACGCGTACAAGCTCGACGGAACAAAGCTTTGGAGAATTGATTTGGGCATTAACGTCCGCAGCGGCGCGCACGACACGCAGTTCCTCTGCGCCGACTTCAACAACGACGGCAAAGCCGAGGTCGCAATGCGTACAGCCGACGGCACGGTAGCCGGCGACGGCACGGTTATAGGCGATCCGAAAAAGGACTGGCGCAACGACATCGGCAAAAACCTCGACGGTCCGCTCTACCTCACCGTATTTGACGGCGAGACGGGCGCGGTCATCGACACGACGGATTACTACCCGCAGACAACGGGCGAGCGCGACGGCGTTAAGTGGGACGTAAGCTCATGGGGCGACGACTGGGGCAACCGCTCCGAGCGCTACAACGCGTGCGTGTTCTACGAAAACGGCGACACTCCGTCGATGATGTTCGCGAGAGGCTATTACGACAAGACCGTTCTCGCGGCGTACTCGATGGTTGACAATAAAATAGTAAACGACTGGATTTTCGACACCGACTTTATGACCAAGGAGGAATCCCTCCCCTACCGCGGCAAGGGCAATCACTCGCTCTGCGTCGGCGACGTTGACTACGACGGCAAGGACGAAATTATATACGGCTCAACAACGTATGACGACAACGGCGAGCCGCTCTATTCAAACGTTGATTTGGCGCACGGCGACGCGCAGCACATGGGCGACCTCGTTCCGTCGCGCCCCGGACTTGAAATCTTCTCGGTTCACGAAAGCGGCAAGTACGGTCACCAGATGAAGGACGCGCGCACGGGCGAGATTTTGTGGTCGTCGCCGAAAACAAGCCTCGACGTGGGACGCGGCGGCAGCGACGACATCGATCCGACGCACGAGGGCGCGGAAAGCTGGTCGTCGATAGGCTTGCTTATCGCGTCGGACGGCAGCCTTATAACCGACAACTACAGCATACCCGCGAACTTCTTCGCGTGGTGGGACGGCGACCTCGGACGCGAAGTCCTCGACGGCGTAAACATTTCAAAATACAACCCGTACACGTATAAGGTTGAGGAAATATTCTCGGCTACGGAGTGCCACTCGAACAACTCCGCGAAGTCGAACCCGACGCTTACGGCTGATATTCTCGGCGACTGGCGCGAGGAAGTGATCTACCCGACGCTCGACAACTCGGAGCTTCGCATTTACACGACGACGATCCCGACAAGCTACAAGCTGCCGACGCTCATGTCGGATAATCAGTACCGCGACGCTGTAGCCGTTCAGAACGTGGGCTACAACCAGCCGACGCACGTTGACTACTGCCTCGGCTACGACACGAAAACTATCCCCGTTCCGCAGATTTACACGGTTGACGAGAGCGGTAACAAAATAACGAACCCCGACCTTGCGAAAAAGGAGTGGAACATCTCCGACCTTTACGAGGGCGACGTTACGGAGCTTGCCGCGGACGAGCCGAAGGCTCTGATTAACGGCGCGCCGTACTACATCGACGGCGGCAACAACGAACTTGCGCCGTACATCGTAAACGGCAGAACGATGGTTCCCATGCGCTTTATATCGGAGGCGTTCGGCGCGTATGTGACGTGGGACGCTGACGCGCGGCAGGTAACGGTTCAAAGTCCCGAGGCGACCGTTGTAATGACGATAGGCAGCACCGATTACACCGTTGACGGCGCGGCAAAGACAATGGACGCGGCGCCGGAGATTACGAGCGACAGAACGTTTGTTCCTTTAAGAGCCGTATCGGAAGCATTAAACAAAAAGGTCGAGTGGTACGGCGAAACGGGCGTTATCACCGTAAGCGACGTTGAAACGGTGATCGACGACAAGGCGGCTCTCGAAACGATTAAGAGCGCGAAGGCGGCGCAGCCGGCAAGCGGCAAGGTGTACACGAACGGCGAAAAAATGACCGGAACGCAGTCGACCGCCCTTGAGGTGTACGCGAGCGAGGGCGACGGAAAGCTGGCGTGTGATTTCGATTACGGCACAGCGTGGAAGTCAAGCGGCAAGGGCATCATTATGATGAAAACCGACAAGTGGCCCATAAGCGCTGTAATCGTGAAATTCGCGGACGGCAAAAAGCACCCGTTCAGAGTATCGACGCGCTACGACATACCCGAGGAGGACGTTAAGGATATGGCGAACCGCGACGGCTGGGAGGTCGTTATAGACTCCGTAAGCGACGGCAGCACCGACGCGCAGACGTTTATCTTCCCCGTGCCGAAGTACACGAACTCCGTTAAGCTCCAGCTGCTCGACGACGAGCCCTGCGAGATTACGGAATTCGCGGCTCTGGGTGTTCAGTAATAAAAACAATATGCAAAACGGGGACACTAAAGTTAAACTTTAGTGTCCCCGTTTTTTAGTGTCCCCTTTTAACTTTAGTGTCCCCGAAGTCCGAGAAGCTTTTCGGCGTTTTTGTACGCTATCTTTTCCCTCTCATCGTCCGTGAGGTCGAGAGATATAAACGCTCCAACCTCACCGGGCATATTCCACAGCGGAAAATCCGTTCCGAAAACAATCCTGTCTGCGCCGTAGCCTCGTATATATCTGAGCGTCTCGTCCGCGCCTATGAACATCATACAGCTTGAAAAATCGAAATAGCAGCTTGTGTCCTTCAGATACCCGAACGCCCTGTCAAACATCGACCAGCCGCCCAGATGCGCTCCGACCACGCACAGGTCGGGAAACAGGTCAAGCACGCGCCTAAGCCTTTCGGGATCGGAATAGTCGTACCTCGGATCGCCGCAGTGTATGACGACGGGAGCTTTACCGCGCACAGCGTCATACATCGGATAAAGACGCTCGTCGTCTATGCCAAAACGCTGCGTGTCGGGGTGTATTTTCACGCCCCTTAAACCGAGGGAGAATATTCGCTCGACCTCCTCCGCCATGTTGTCCATTTCCGCGTGAACCGTTCCGAAGCCGTAAAATTCCTCATGTTCCCCAACCTCGCGGGCGGTAAAGTCGTTTATGCTTTTCACGTGTTCAGCCTTCACCGCCACGGGCAGCAGCACAAATTCGGATATGCCCGCTTTTTTGCCCTCGTAAAGCAGCACGTCCGCGCTGCCCGTGTTGTGGTAGTCAAGCCCGTAAAAATCGCATACGCTCTGACTTCCCCGCACCGCGAGCTTATCGGGATAGATATGCGTGTGGAAGTCTATGATTTTCATTATACTCTCACCAGCAGTCCGTTTCTCAAATCGTCGCGGGCGATTTCCTTCATCTTGTAATGGAGCTTTTTACCCGTCGCGTTCAGCGGAATTTCGGACACAAAGCGATAGTAGCGCGGACGCTTGTAATTCGCTATCATCGGGCTGTTCTTGCAGAACTGCTCAAGCTCGCCGACAGTCAGCGACTCGTCCGCTCTCACGACGTACGCCGTCACGATCTCGCCGCGCGTCTTGTCGGGAACGGCGGTAACGATACAGTCAACAACCTTCGGATGAGTGTTTAACGCCTCCTCGACCTGCACGGGGTATATGTTCTCACCGCCCGATATGATCATGTCGTCCTTTCTGCCGACGATGCTCACAAAACGGTTCTTGTCCCATGTGCCGAGGTCGCCGGTGTACATGAAGCCGTTGCTGAACTTCCTCTCGCTTTCCTCGTCGTTTCTGTAATAGAAGTAAGAACCCTTTGCGTACGATTTTATAATAACCTCGCCGACCTCTCTTCCGTCCATGTCGGCAAGCTCGTCTGGCATAGCGTTGCGGTCGTCGAACACCTTTACGACGCGAACGTCGTCGTCGGTACACGATCTGCCCGCCGTACCGGCCATATCGGGAAGCTCCGTCGGGCGCAGGAACGTGTTCCAGAACGTTTCGGTAGTGCCGTAGCCGTTGAATATTCTCGGCGTAAGCACCTCCTGATAACGCATACAAGCTGCTCTTTCAAGCGGCGCGCCCATCGTTACTATGCCGTTCAGGCTCGAAAGGTCGAAGTTGTTTTTAATCTGCGCGTCCGTCAAAAGCTCCAGCACGTTCGGCACGCCGATTATAAATGTAAGCTTTAACTTTTCTATGCGCTTAAGCGTCTCAACCGCGTCGAATTTTTTAAGTATTACGACCGTTCCGCCCGCGTAGAGCGTCGGCGTTACGCCGCCGGAGTGAAGTCCGCCGCGG
Source organism: uncultured Clostridia bacterium (assembly GCA_947624485.1). Lineage (GTDB taxonomy): Bacteria > Bacillota > Clostridia > UBA1381 > UBA1381 > Hominilimicola. The sequence continues at coordinate 178,051 of CANQKM010000002.1, read as the reverse complement.
TGAAACCACGGAGTTGTGTTCATCGTCTTGTCGTCGCTCGACAGCGGAAAATGTATCATTACGTCATGGGCGCTCAAAACCTCGTTAATACTCGTGAGGCACACGCCCTTCGGTCTGCCGGTCGTGCCTGACGTGTAAAGGCGCGATGTTTCGTCGTAGGTCGAGAGCTTCCATGAAAGCTGCGGATTTTCCGTACTTGCGTCCTTCACAAATTCGGAATACGTCACCGCGCCGTCTATCGGCTCAGCTTTGCTTGAATCGACCATAATAACCGTTTCCGGCTTGTACTTCGATATTTTAAGCGCCTTCTCAACGACCTCGCTGTTCATCGCTTCGTATATGAACACCTTCGGCTTACTGTCCTCTATCGTCACGGCGATTTCGCCCGAGCTTAAACGGAAATTTATCGGACAGCTTACCGTTCCCGTCTTGTGGCACGCAAGGTACGCGAACACAAATTCGGGGCAGTTGAGAAGCTGGAACATCACAACGTCGCCCTTTTTCAGCCCGGCGTTAAGAGTCGCGCCGGCGAATTTGTTTGCCTCGGCGTTAAGCTCCCTGTACGTCCAGCTTTGATCTGACGACGGGTTCACAAGAGCTTCCTTGTCGGCGAAACGGTCAACGTTGCGCATAAAACCGGCAAGCCACGTGTATTCCTCCTGGAAACCCTTTATAAACGTCTTTATTCCGAGCTGCTTCTCGCTGCCGGTAAACTTTGACTTCGCCTCGGCAAGCGCTTCCTCTATGTCGGCGAATATGCTCTCTATCTCGTCGGGCTTGTAATCGTAATTTGATTTGTTCGAGCAGTTTTCGAGCAGCCTTACCGCGTCAAGCACCTTTTCACGGCGCGCCTCCGATATTCTCTCGAAACGCTCTCTTTTTGTTTCTGTTGCCATGCAACCTACCTCCTAAATTAAATATACTTGGATTATAATTCATATGGCGTGAATTGTCAATGGTTTTCTGCAATAATTTTAATATTTATCCATAATTTATTTTTTATAATTATATTTACACAATATTTGTGAAATATAGTATTTAGAAGGCAAAATGCACAAAAATAACGGACTGCCCCAAGCAGTCCGTTTTAATCCTAACCTACACGCGGAGCATACGTATCGCGTTTAACACCGCTATAATCATCACGCCCACGTCGGCGAATATCGCGAACCACATATTCGCAACGCCTACCGCGCCCAAAAGCAGGAACGCGAATTTCACGCCTATCGCAAAGACGATATTCTCGTACACTATGCGCATACATTTTTTGGATATCCGTATCGCGAGCGGGATTTTAAGCGGATCGTCGTCCATAAGCACCACGTCAGCCGCCTCGATCGCAGCGTCCGAGCCGAGCGCGCCCATGGCGATACCCACGTCCGCGCGTGACAGTACCGGCGCGTCGTTCAAGCCGTCGCCGGCGAACGCGAGAGCCGCGCCCTTCTTTTGCTCGGCAAGAAGCTCCTCGACCTTTTCCACCTTATCCTCCGGCATGAGGTGTGAGTAAACCCTGCTCACACCAATTTCGTTTGCGACGTATTCAGCCGTTTTCGCGTTGTCGCCTGTGAGCATTACCGTTTGGTTTACGCCGCACTCGTGAAGCTCCGCAACGGCGCGCTTCGCCTGCGGCTTCACAATATCGGAAATGAGTATATGTCCCTCGTAGCTGCCGTCCACCGCGACATGCAGAACCGTTCCCGCCTTGTGGCACGGCTTGTATTCTATGCCGAGCTTTTCCATGAGCCTGTCGTTGCCGACCGCCACGATTTTGCCGTCTATTACGGCGCGCACGCCCCGGCCGCTCAATTCCTCAACCTCCGTAACGCGCGATTTATCGGCGCTGTCGCCGAGGATTTTCGCTACGCTTTTCGCTATCGGGTGGTTCGAGCTGCTTTCCGCGAGCGCGGCGTACTCGAGCAGCTTTTCCTCTTCCATTACATTATGATGCACGCCCGCGACCTCGAACACGCCCTTTGTGACCGTACCCGTCTTGTCGAACACCACCGCGTCGACCTTTGAGAGCGTTTCGATATATGTCGAGCCTTTTATCAGCACGCCCTTCGTACCCGCGCCGCCTATACACGCGAAAAAGCTCAGCGGTATGCTTATCACAAGTGCGCACGGGCAGCTTATTACAAGGAATATCAGCGCGCGCATGATCCATTTGCTCCAATCGGCGTTCATGCCGAGAGCCATGCTTGCGAGCGGCACTATAACGGCAAGCGCGAGCGCGAGCGCGCACACGATAGGCGTATAATAACGCGCAAATTTCGTAATAAAGTTTTCCGAGCGCGACTTTTTCGCGCCGCTGTTTTCCACAAGCTCCAGTATTTTGGAAGCCGTCGACTCGCCGAACGCCTTTGTCGTGCGCAGCTTTATAAGTCCGGTGGAGTTTATGCAGCCGCTCTGTACCGCGCTGCCCTCCCCTGCTTCAACCGGCATACTTTCGCCCGTCAGCGCGGACGCGTCGAGAGTTGTGTGTCCCTCGGTTATAACGCCGTCGATCGGTATTTTCTCACCCGGCTTTACGACTATCTCCGTACCGATTTCCACCTCGTTCGGATCCACCTGCACCAGAGAGCCGTCACGCTCCACGTTCGCGTAATCGGGACGTATGTCCATAAGCTCGCTTATGCTGCGTCGGCTCTTTCCGACCGCGACCGACTGGAACATCTCACCGGTTTGGTAAAAAATCATTACCGACGCCGCCTCGGGGTACTCGCCCAGCACGAACGCGCCGATCGTCGCGACAGCCATAAGGAAGTTTTCGTCGAACACCTGACCGTGTATTATGCCCTTAAACGATTTTATAAGTACATCATAGCCCGCCGTGAGGTACGGCAGAGCGTAAATAAGTATAAGCGCCCGCCGCGGCAGATCCATATATTTATCCACAGCCGCACACACGACGAGCAGCGCCGCCGACGCGATTATTCGGGCAAAATTCCTTTTCTGTTTCCGTGTCACATTTACCGCCCCCTTCGGCTCAAAAATAAATCTCGCAGTCGCTCTCCACCCTGCGGCAGCTTTTCAGCACAGCCTTCATCACCTTGTTTTCGTCCGCGCCGTCCTCAAACTCGACGTTCATTTTAAGCGTCATAAAATTCACGACCGCGTTTTTCACGCCGTCCGTTTTGTTCGCGGCTTCCTCCATTTTATTGGCGCAGTTCGCGCAGTCAACCTCGATTTTGTAGCTTTTTTTCATCTTGCTTACCTCCCACCGTATTATATGTGAACATCTGCTCATTTGTTCACTTGTTGATTTGATTATACCACGCTCATTTCCGTTTGTCAACATAATTTTATATAAATTTTACATAATGCGCCTTGACACAAATTTTATTTAACACTATAATAGTATATATATATTATGCAATAACGGAAGGTATAAAAATGGCGTCTAAATACAATTACAACACGGAACTTAAAAGAGTCGTCCTCATAGTCGACGACGAGATGATAAACCGAGAGCTGCTCGGTTTTATGCTGAAGGACAGCTACGACGTGCTTTACGCGGAAAACGGCGCGCAGGCTCTCGAAATAATAAAGGAAAACAAAAAGCTTTTGTCGCTCGTGCTGCTCGACCTCATAATGCCGGAAATGGACGGCTTCGAGCTTTTGGGAATACTCAAATCCGAGCCGGAGCTTTCGCAGATACCCGTCGTCGTGCTTACGTCGGAGGAAACGGCTGAGGTAAAAAGTCTGCGTATGGGCGCGGCTGACTTTATCAAAAAGCCCTACAACATGCCCGAGGTCATACTGGCGCGCATTTCGCGTATCATAGAGCTTAATGAGGGCAGATTTATTATACGCTCCGCCGCGCAGGACGAGCTTACTGGACTGTTCACAAAGGACTTCTTCTTTGAATACGCGCAGCTTGAGGAACGTTACCACCCCGAGCGTGAAAACGACGCTATCGTGATAAACTCCGACCGCTTCCACCTCGTAAACGAGCTTTACGGCAGGGATTTCGGCGATAAAATCTTAAAAGCTATCGCACAGGGAATCGACAACATACTGGAAAATTCAAAGGGTATCGCGTGCCGCGCCGAGGCTGACACGTTCATGATATACTGTCCGCACAGAACCGATTACGACGAGCTTATGGACAAAATATGCTCGGTGCTGTCGGACATGTCGGTAAATCCGCGCGTAAGGCTGCGCATGGGCGTTTACCCGAACGCCGACAAGACGCTGACGATAGAGCAGCGTTTCGACAAGGCGACAAGCGTCTGCAACACGCTCCGCGGCAATTACACGACGCGCGTCGCATTGTACGACGAGGCGCAAAACTCAAAGGACGTGTACTTCGAGCGGCTCATAAACGATATGGCGTCGTCACTCGAAAACAAGGACTTCAAGGTGTATTTCCAGCCGAAGTACAACATTACAGGCGACGAGCCGTACCTCTGCAGCGCGGAGGCGCTTATACGCTGGAACCACCCGGAACTCGGCATGATAAGCCCGGGCGACTTTATACCGCTTTTTGAAACGAACGGTCTCGTGTCGCACCTCGACTGCTACGTGTGGCGGGAAGCCGGCGCACGCATTAAGGAATGGAAGGATAAATACGGCAAAACCGTGCCGGTGTCGGTAAACGTGTCGAGAATAGACATGTACGATCCCGAAATAAAGTCGAAGCTGCTTAAAATACTCGACGATAACGGCCTTACGACCGACGACTTGCTGCTTGAGATAACGGAGTCGGCGTATTCCGAGGACGCGGGACAGATAATCGAGGTCATAAACGGTTTAAGGGACGCGGGATTTAAGATAGAAATGGACGATTTCGGCAGCGGTTACTCGTCGCTCAATATGCTTACGGAACTGCCTATAGACGTGTTAAAGCTCGATATGATTTTTGTGCGTAATATGCACAAGGACGAAAAGGCTCTGCGGCTTGTGGAGCTTATAAAGGAGATTGCATCGTTTTTGTCCGTGCCGATCGTCGCCGAGGGCGTCGAGGAGGAGGAGCAGTGCAGGCTGCTTAAAAACCTCGGCTGCGAGATAATTCAGGGATATTATTTCTCAAAACCCCTCCCGCCCGAGGAATTTGAAGAATTATTGAAGAAATAAATGGCGAAATACGCTGCACTACGTGAGCCTCCCCTTGAGGGGAGGTGGCATCGCGAAGCGATGACGGAGAGGTGGCAATAATTTTTTCGTGAACCACCTCTCAGTCGCCTTCGGCGACAGCTCCCCTCAAGGGGAGCCTTGCGATATGTGCCGCATTTCGTATGCCTCCCTTTGCTACGGCGTTTGTTGCTATGCAACACGCCTACAGCACGCAGAGCGTGTTGTTCACTTTGACAAGGGGGCCTTTCGTACTTTTTCATACAAAAATCCCCGCCTTCGATGGCATGACATAAGACAGTATAATCAATAATTTTATGACAGGCTGTTGAACAGGGTGCAAGAAAAGGCATATCGCAATTCATTCAAGCGATATGCCTTTTTGATACATATATATGTCCCCATTTATAAGATATTTAGAACGCTGAAACCCGTATAAACACTTGATTTTTAATGACAAAAACGCTAAAATCGCCATACCCCTTATGTTTATACTTCCAACCTCAAAAATGAGGTTAAAACTTTCTACGCCCCTTAATTATTCATTTGCAATCACCTCTACTACCGCCATATTTTTAATTCTCCTCGACGGAGCATATACCGCAGCGGCGGAAGCAACGGCAATCAAAATCAGTATTATAATAACCTGGAAAACAGGAAATGTCCACGGAACGCCAAAGTGCGATGTAACCAATGTTTCAAATAACTGTCTGTTAAGCGGCAGACCGGCGGCAATCCCAATAAGACAGCCAAGCGCAGCATAGGTGATTGTTTCTGCCGTTATCATCTTCGTAAACTGGCCGCTGTCCATGCCTATTGCGCGCATTGCACCGTATTGCTTTAGCTTTGCCGACACGCTCATGGAGATACAATTCATTATGTTAAATACAGCAATTAGCGCTATAATAGCTAAAAATCCATACACTAAAATATTGAATAGCCAATATGTGCCTCTGTTTTGTCGGTTGCTCTCTCTGTAATCTGCAAAGGAATGATTCCCCGCAAGACTGCGAATAAACGCTATGTCATTTTCGGTCGCGTCCTTTGACAGTTTAACAGACAACGTGGTATAGTCGCTTTTTCCTGTTAATCGCTTAAATGTTTCCTCCGAACATACAACGGTGGCTTTGCCGTCCGACCATAAGCCTGTTGAAAGTTCTCCCGCAATTTCAATTTCCTCACCGTTTATCTGTATTTTATCACCTTTTCTCAGCGTGCTTGTTTTGTTATGAATGGTATAAGCATAGTTGCTGTCTCCCAAAATCTTCGATAAATCCCCGTTAATCAAAGCATTGTTTTCTGACCAAGTCATCATATACATATCGTATGAAATGAGGTCTACTTCATCGGTTCTGTCGGATATAACGGGTGTATGCAAAGCAAAACTTGTGCCATAAACGTCTTTTATTCCGTCGCGTCCGTAAAGCTCGCTAAATAACCCTCTTTCTATCGAGCATTCGCCGTTTGCACTCACAATTGATACATCGGGCGTGTAGCCGCGAAGCGACGGCAAGGCGTGTTTGACAAAACCGAGAAATGAAGAAAAGCAAAGAAACATAACAATGCTGACCGCAAACGAAAGCGTCATAAGTGTAAGATTTTTCTTTGACGCTATCGCATGATTAATTCCGAGTGATGCTTCAATCTTTCCGAAACGCATACGCACTTTATGACGGATATTCCTTACATTATACGCATTTCCTGATACCGCCGCAGCCGGTGATACCTTTGCCGCGCGTTTCGCCGGGGACTGTGCCGCGATAAGAACAGTTATAATTCCTACCAAAACACCGCAGATGATACCGACTGCGCTGACAGCGAAAAGCGGAATATTCGCAAATTCACCACCGATTACAAATCGCATAAGAGCGCAGATTCCCCAAGTGGCGGCAACCGCAGTTACCACTCCCAACGGAACAGCCGTTTTGCACCAATTCAAAGCCTCCATACGAACAAATCGCACGATTTGTTTTTTGCTTGCGCCCGTGCAGCGCAGCATACCGAAAAACTTTGTCCGCTCCGATACGTTGCTATTCATACTGCTTGAAATCATAAGCACACCGGCAATCAGTACAAGGAAGAACAAAAACGCCGCAATACCGTACAGACTCACAAGATAGGAATTACTGCTGAAGCCATCTATACCCAAAACTCCCGTGTTTTCCGAAATATTGTCGTCCGTAATACCATACGTGTCTTTTATGTCCGCAATAGTCCTTTGGATATTCGTATGCGGCTTAAATTGAATATAATATTCGGGATAAGAATCCTCTGTACCCACAATACCGCATATTCGTTCAAAGCCTTCTCTGCTCATAAAGGCAACAAATGCGTCATAGAATACGGCAGACTCGTCATATTTGATACCCGACACGGTGTAATTTATATCTCCGGCGGGAGTATTGATCGTAACGGTTTCACCTATGTCTATACCGAGAAGATCATGGGCGTTTTTGGTAAGCACAACCTCACCCGCGCTTTTGGGAAAGTCCCCCTCAAATTCAGCGGTCAGAATATCAGTAACGTAATCCTCGTCAGTTCCTACAAGCGCCGTTTTTTTGCCGTCTATATAATAATCTTTGTCTATTTTATAGTTTACCGCATCATACCAAGATGAAGCGGCAACATTCCGCGCCCCGCAAATACTTCTTGCAGTGTTCTCGTCTACATTGTGCAGTTTTATATGCCAATTTCCGTGTTTGGCAATCATATTCGCTTTTTCGGCGCGTGCTCCCATATCCGCCATTGAAAACACGGCTGTCACCAGAAAAACGGCGAGGACGATACATATAATCGTCATTTTATTCTGTTTTTTCTTTACCCGCGCGGAAATAGGAATTAAATCGAGATAGCTTTTCATTTCGCGTTTCATTCTCTGCACCTCCCGAAGTCGGTCAGCACTCCGTCAGATACCTGAAGCACTCGGTCAGCAGATGCGGAGATGGCGCGGTTATGCGTGATCATTATGATCGTCTGCTCGTATTTTTTGGACGCTTCCTTTAATAGCGAAATGACCTCGCTGCTGTTTTGCGTGTCCAAGTTTCCCGTCGGCTCGTCGGCGAGTATCAGTGCGGGGCGCGTGATAAGTGCGCGCCCGATTGCCACACGCTGCTGCTGTCCGCCCGATAACTGGCTCGGCAAATAATTACGGCGGTCCTGCAAATTGAGCACCGTCAACAGTTCCTCCAAATAACGCTTGTCCGGCTTTTGATAGTCGAGCAGGACAGGGAATATTATATTTTGCTCTACCGTTAGTTCGGGAATGAGATTAAACGACTGAAAAATAAAACCGATATTTCTGCGGCGGAAAATCGTCAGATTTTTCTCCTTCATCGCGAATGTGTCTTTTCCGTCTATGAAAACCTTGCCGCTCGTCGGAGTGTCGAGCGCGCCTATCATATTTAAGAGCGTTGATTTTCCGCTGCCCGACTCGCCTACTACAGCGACAAACTCGCCCTTCGGTACAGTGAAGCTGACGTTTTTGAGCGCTTCGACCGCCGCTTCGCCGCTGCCGTAGGTTTTTGAAATGGATCGTACCTCCAATAAGTTCATATAAAACACCTCTTTCTGTTATTGTATAATAACAGAATAACACCGAAATCCTACTGAGAGATGAATTTTAGCCTACAATTTTGTAGGAATTAAAAAATTTATAATAAATACTGTTCCCTTGCCGATTTCGCTGTCAACCTCAATACTGCCGTTATGCGCTTCGATAATCGCTTTCGCAAGCGGAAGCCCCAAACCGATACCCTGCGTGTCCTTTGAGAAACGGCTGCGGTAAAAGCGTTTGAAAATGTGGTGTATATCCTCCGGGTGAATACCGCTGCCGTTATCCTTTACAGTGATTTGCAAAACGGACGGAAGGCTGTTCCACTCGATATTTATTTGCTCGCCTTGCTCCGTATGGTCGAGCGCGTTTTTTACGATATTTTCAATCGCCTGTATGAGCCAGCCCTTGTCGCACATCAAAGTAACCGTGCTGTTTCCCGATAAGCTGATTTGCTTTCCCTCCTGCCTTGCGCGGAACAGAAAATGATTTTTTATGTCGTTCATCATCTCCGACACATTTTCCTCTTTTTTCTCGATCCGTATCGTTCCCGCGTCGAGCTTTGTTATTTTCAAAAGATTTTGCACAAGCGTTTCAATACGGTCAAGCTCCTGTTCTGTAAGCTCGGTAAATTCCTTTATTTCGGGATTTTCCGCTTCGTCCTGCATAATGCCGTTATAGATGTTAAGCGCCGCGAGAGGTGTTTTCAGCTGATGCGAAATGTCCGATATGGTGTTCTTCAAAAATTCCTTTGACTGCGCCTCGTTTTCCGCGTGAGCGTTCAGCACGGAAGCGAGCGAATTGATCTTGTGAAACAGCTTGTTAAGCTCGCCCTCATCGTCACATTCGATACGCGCGTCCCTGTTGCCGGAAATATAATCCGTAATCTGTTCCTCAGCGGCTTCTATGGTTTTGTTCTGATTGCGGAAATATATGTATATGCTTATCAGCACCGCCGCAAACGCAGCAAAAGCGGCAGCAAAAATATACGCCGCCGCGTTCTTAACGTCGAAAATCATCAAAAGCGCGGAAACGAGCGCGAAAACAAAAACGCAAAGCAGTATTACCGCAAAAAGGGATTTGATTTTTCTGTTTGTAAATATTTTCATATTACACGCTCCATTTATATCCCATACCGCGAACGGTAACAATCATTTTCGGCTCACTCGGTTCATCCTCTATTTTTGTCCGCAAGCGGCGAATATACACAGTGAGCGTGTTGTTATCAACAAATTTTTCGTCGCAGTCCCACAGCCTTCCGAGTATCTGCTCGGACGAAAGAACAATATCGGGATTTTCCATAAACATACAAAGCAGCCTATATTCGCCCGCCGTCAAATCAATCCGTTCGCCGTTTTTATAAACCTCGCCCTTTAACAGCTTTACCGTTATTCCGTTTGAGTTAAGCTCCGCATCGTTCTTAAAGCCGTTGCTCCTGCGAAGTATCGCATTTATCCGCGACATCAGCACCGACAGCTTAAACGGCTTTGTGATATAGTCGTCACCGCCGATGTCAAGTCCCATTATAATATCCGTTTCCTCGTCCGCGGCGGTGAGAAATATAATCGGCACTTTAGACGCTTCACGAATTTTTCTGCAAATGTCAAATCCGCTGCCGTCGGGGAGCGATACGTCCAAAATAACCAAGTCATATTTCCCGTCCGCGAAAACTGCGATGGCTTCGCATTTCGTCCGCGCTGTGTCTAAATCGTAGCCCTGCTTTTTTATCGCAAACGACAGTCCGTTTATAAGGCTTAAATCATCTTCGACCAATAATATTTTTTTCATCGTACCTTCTCCGTATAAGTTATTTATTAAATTATACATTCACGAAACAGAGATGTCAACGCGGCGGCGAGAAAGTTTAGAAAAAGTTTAGATATTCTCTGTCGGAACGATTTTTACTTTTATAGCATTATCGTCCGCCTCGTTTGCCTGTTCCGCGACCGCCAATCTCGAATAATACGCAAGCGTCTTATCCTTCCAATCCGCGTACTGCTCTGGTGAGCAATTCTCCCTTGCGCCTTCCCAGTCCTCAAGGAACAGACACATATCGGCGTTAAGGTCGGTTTTTGCTTTTCCGTCAAACGTGATGGAGCACTCCCACCTATCATCTCGCGGCGGACGCTTTACGTCAATATCAAATTTCAGTCCCGCGACCTTTTCAAGCTCAAACAGCATTACCGCAACATCGGCAAATGTGGTTATCTGCGGTTTCACCGTTTCGGTTTTGTAACCGAGCAGATAAGTTGTTGTCGTGTCAAGAGCCTTCGCAAGCTCGTTCAGCATACTGATTGAAATTTCTATCTCGCCGTTTTCGTACTTTTGGATTGTACGCAGCGATTTACCAAGAGCGTTCGCAAGCTTCGTCTGGTTATACCCTTTTTCTTTCCTCGCCTTTCTTACGCGCTGCCCTATTGTCATTTCTTCGTTATTCATCTCTACTTCACCTCATATACAGTATATCACATATATTTATGAATTTCAAGTACACAAATATATTTTTTCAAAAAACTATTGACATATTTTTAATTCGTGATATAATAAATATGTACTAGTGATACAGATATTCTCTGATTGCAGGTAAAAAAGAGAAAAACGGCGTATTGATAATACTAATAATAGGTGGAAACTTTTTTAGCAAGCATAACACTATGGTACTCAAAGTACCGAAAGCGTTTCAAAATCCCTTGCGGGATTTTGCAAAAAAGTTTCCTGCCGCTATGAAAGGAGGCGAAGTTTTTGAATAAACGCAGGCGGGATATTCAAGTAAAATTTTATGTTGATGAGAAAGAATTGGAACAGATAGACAAGCGCGTTCGACTGGCTAATGTGACTAATCGAGGTGCGTATCTGCGGAAAATGGCTATTGACGGGTTTTTGGTAAATGTTGATACTTCCGACTTGAAAGCGGCTGTCAAAGAGATGAACGCTATCGGAAATAATATCAACCAAATCACACGGAATGCCAATACCTATGGAATTATGAAACAAGACGTTGAGGCTATCAAAACGAAGGTGGACGAGATATGGCAATTACTGAAATACATGCGCACCGCCAAGAAGGGCGGACGACCGCAGGTCGGCGTTTGCGAAGCAAACGTGCTGAACGTATCAAACACACTCTCGGCAAGTCAATAACATATATCGGAAACGAGTGCAAAACCGAGGGCGGAAAATATATCGCCACCTTCGGCTGTGCATATGAAACAGCGGAGCTTGAATTTGAACTGACCGCGCAATCGGCAAAGGGCGGCGGCGAAAATCAGGCGTATCACCTTATCCAATCATTCAAGCCGAACGAGGTCACAGCGGAACAATGCCACGAAATAGGAAAGAAATTCGCCGACGAGGTTTTGGGCGGGAAATATGAATATGTGATTTGTACGCATACAGACAAAGACCATTATCACAATCACATCATATTTAATGCTGTCAGCTTCAAAGACCATAAGCGTTATCGTTCCGACAAGAAATCTTACTACCGCATACGGGAAACAAACGATAAAATATGCGCCGAGTACGGACTAAATGTTGTCAAGCCGAGCGGACGGAAACGGAGCTATGAACAAAAGAAAACGTATATCTCAAATAAGTACAAAATCAAAAAAGCGATTGACGAGTGTATCCTTTTCGCGGTTGATTACGAGGATTTTCTGCGGCGGATGCGCGATAAAAAATATATTGTCCGCGAGGACGAGTTTCTGTGGTTTCGTGATACGGACAACAAGCGATTTACCAAAACCGACACCATAGGCAGAGCATATAAGAAAGAAAATATCGAGCTTCGTATCAAGGGAACATATAAGCCCAAAACCGTTGACCTGCTCATTGACATCGAACACAATGTGAAATGTCAACAATCCAAAGGCTATGAGCAGTGGGCGAAAATCCACAATTTACAGTTGATCGCAAAAACACTTATCGTCATACACGAGAAAGGTATTGCGGATTACGATGATTTATCAAAGCGGGTATCGGAGAAATCAAAGAAGTTAAAGGAAACGGCAGATAAAATCAAATCGGATAAAAAACGAATAGCCGAGCTTGACGCCTTGACAAAAAAGCTGAATATGTATCGAAACCTGAAACCAATTTATGAGGAATACACAAAGAAAAATCCGCTGATGAAAAACGGCTTCTATTCTAATCATAAGCAAGAAATAGACCTGTTCCAAAGACTGACGAACGAGCTAAAACCGCACTTAACAGAGGATAACAAGCTGCCGAGCGCGAAGCTAATCGAAGCGGAAAAGCAGCGGCTTCTGACGGATATTTCCAAGCTATCGGCTCTGCACAAGGATATTAAAGAAGAATACGACGAAATAGCGGTGTTAAAGAAAAATGTGGATATGTTCCTTAACATAAAGCCGGAGCGGGAAACGTCAAAGAAAAAGCCGAGCATTCTCAAAAAACTTGCCGAATACAGAGAGCGTGCTGACAGGGAAACCGAACAAACACAACATCACAAAGGGCATAACGATCCCGAATTGTAAAGGAGGCTATTATGGATATTCAAACAATTACAGACAAGATAAATTACAAAACAGCGCGAGTGAAAAAGCTCCAAGTGGAAATAAAGGCTCTTGAAACAAAGAAAACACAGCTTGAAAATGAGGAAATCATAAACGCCGTAAACGAGGCAAATATTCCAATCAGCGAACTAAAAAATCTACTGACATCACTAAAGGAAAGGGACGGTGCAATATGAAAGTTAAAAACCTGTTATCTGCGGAGCTTCCGCAGATAACGCTTACCTTTGAAAGCGGCAACACTACCTACCGTTTCAGCGGCGTGTACGCCGGACACAGATCCTTACCGTCAAAATTGTTGAAATTGATGGCTGAAAATCCCGAAAAAGGCGGTGACAAACAGAATGAAATGTGATATACTGAATATACAATCCTGTTTGGCAGACTGTCGGGAAGTGAACAGCACGCTTGCGTGCTGTAGCTATGTTGCGTAAGCAACAAATAGCGTAGAAAGAGAGGAATATATATGAACAGACAGTCTGAAAAAATAACGGCGTTATACTGCCGCCTGAGCCGTGACGACGAGCTTCAAGGCGACAGCAACAGTATTGTGAACCAAAAGGCGATTTTGAGCAAGTACGCGAAGGATAACAATTTCAAAAATCCACGGTATTTTGTTGACGACGGAGTGAGCGGGACGACGTTCGAGCGTGAGGGTTTTCAAGCGATGATAGCCGAAGTCGAGAACGGCAATGTCGGAACGATTATCGTCAAAGACATGAGCCGCTTCGGACGTGACTACTTAAAGGTCGGATTTTACACGGAAATCCTGTTTGCAGAAAAAGACGTGAGATTTATAGCTATCAACAATGGTATTGACAGTGCGAACCAAACTGACAGCGATTTCACACCGTTTCTTAATATCATGAACGAGTGGTATGCGAGGGATTCTTCAAAGAAGGTGCGGGCAGTATTCAAGGCGAAAGGCGAATCGGGCAAGCCGCTTACGACCACGCCGCCGTATGGATATTTGAAAGCTCCCGACAATCCTAATCAATGGATAATCGACGAGGAAGCCGCCGAGGTTGTGAAAAAAATTTACAGCCTGTGTATGGCAGGTTACGGAACATCGCAAATCTGCAAGCTGCTTGAAAAAAAGCAAGTCCTGTGTCCGCGGGCGTACTGGATGAAGAACGGATTTTACAACTACGAAATGCCTGAAAAGCCGTATAAGTGGCACCCGAACACCATATCGGGTATTCTCTCAAAAAAAGAATATCTGGGGCATACTGTAAATTTCAAAACTTACAGGAAGTCGTACAAGTCAAAGAAAAAGCTTGACGTTCCCGAAGAAAATCAAATGATATTCGAGAATACTCACGAGCCGATTATCGACATCGACACTTGGGAAAAGGTACAGGAACTCCGCAAAAACAAACGCAGACCGACGAGGACGGGTAAAACGAATATGTTTTCGGGCATTGTCTACTGTGCCGACTGCGGACAAAAGTTGTACTACTGCACGAGCAAATATTATGAAAGTCGCCAGGATCACTTCGTATGCTCGACCTCACGAAAGCAAGGTACAGACGTATGCGATACCCATTTCATCAGAGCGGTTGTTCTCGAACAGGGCGTCTTACAACATCTGCATTATGTGATAAACTTCGTGGCGAGTTTCGAGGACAAGTTTCGTGAGATAATGGGTGCGAAACATAAGGCGGAAGTCAAAAAAGAGCTTGCCGCCAAGCGCAGAGCAATAGTCAAAGCCGAAAAGCGGATTGCCGAGTTGGACAGATTATTCAAATCAATCTACGAGGATAAGGCGAACGGTACGCTTAGCGAAAGCCGTTTCAAAATGCTTGCCGACGATTACGAGCGGGAGCAACAAGAATTATCCGAAAAGATAACTGTTCTTGCTGCTGAGGTTGAACAACAAAGGGAGCAATCCGACAATTTGGAACGGTTTATCGAGAAAGTCCACAAATACTTTGATTTGCAGGAATTAACACCAACAATTCTAAACGATATGGTTCAGCGCGTTTACGTCCACGCGCCGGAAAAGATAAACGACAAAAGGACGCAGCAAATTGACATCTATTATGACTTGGTAGGCTTCCTGCCAATGTCGCTGTTTCAAAATGAAAAGCAGGGTAAGGTCGCATAATACGACCTTACCCCGCAAAAACATACCTTACTGTTTTATTTCACGCCGTCCTTTGGCGGGGATTTTCATTTACTCACTCAATTTATACATCATCGCGGCGGCTTCGGCGCGAGTCATATTATCGAGCGGCAATATCGAGCCGTCCTCGTAACCGTTCACCACGCCGAGCGTATACAGCTTCTTTATACCCTCCTGCGCCCAATCGGGTATATCCGCGCCGTCGGTAAAGCTTACGTTATCGAGATACGGCGTATCGTCGGGCAGCACTCTGCCGAGGATCGTCATAGCCTCGGCGCGCGTCACATTATCATTCGGCGCAAACTCCGTACCGTTTTCACCCGTTCTGCCGAGAATATACCCTTCGGCGTACGCCGCTTTTACCGCGCTCTGCGCCCAGGGCGGTATATCCGAACTGTCGGCAAAGTCAAGGCTGCCGCCGGCGTAATCTTCAAGGTCAATACCCATATACCGCACTATCATTGCCGCAAACTCCGCGCGCGTTATATTATTTTCAGGCTTAAAGACCGTAACGCCGTCCTCCTCCATACCGTTTATAATTCCCGTTTTTGCCATTTCATCTATAATCGCTCTCGCCCAGTGCGTCTCCGTATCGGCGAACGCGCTCACATTATCCGAAATATGCACCGGAATTTTCTTCTCCGCACCGCCGACGCTCACGATTATATTACCCTCCGCGTCGCTCGTGTCCGCAAGCGTGAATATTCC
Source organism: uncultured Clostridia bacterium (assembly GCA_947624485.1). Classification (GTDB taxonomy): domain Bacteria; phylum Bacillota; class Clostridia; order UBA1381; family UBA1381; genus Hominilimicola. Next base: position 162,063 of record CANQKM010000002.1, on the reverse strand, counting down.
GTCCTTCGTTACCGTGCCAATATCACCCTCGACCTCCCACGTGTAAAGGTTGTTGTTCGAGTGAAGCTCGATACCGTTCACGTACGACGCGGCAGAAAGCGCAAGCTGCATCTCGTCCGACGGCGAAGCGTTGATCTCGTCTATTTCGCGCCAGTCCGCCTCGTTGTATATCTTTATTTCCTCCGGCGTTTCGTAGGTGGTGTAAACAACGCTCGCAACGTCGCCGTCCTCACCGCTCATTACAATATTCACAATGCCGCTGCCGTTAAAAATTATATAACCGTCGTCGTCAATATAGCTGCCGGTGTCGGTTTCGGCGCGGAAATCTATATCGTACGGCTCCGGCATTCTGTAATTGCCCGTATCGTACATGCTTTCTATCTCGATCTTACTGCTCATGCCCGACAGATAATTCGTGTTGCCCGCGTCACGCAGATTCACTATCCAAGGGATATTCGTGTTTTCGCGGTTGTCCCTTAAAAACAGGTAATTCGCCACGCTCCGAAGATAGCCGTCGGACGGCGAGTTTACGACCTTGCTCTCGTCCTCGCCGGGGAAATGCGCCGAAATGACGGTCGAGCCGCCGCCGTCGAGGTTTATCGCGTCGACGCAGCCAAGCTCCTTCATACGCGCGGCAAGCGTTGCAAGCTGCGCGCCGTAGCTGTGTCCCGGCTGCCTGCCGTCGAGCGTGTAGAATATGATATTTCCGTTTTCCTTTATTCCCACAGCCGTACGCGGCGCAGCGCCGGCCTCAAAGCCGCTCTGCACCTCGCCGTCCTTTACAAGCCTGCCGCCGACCGAGCTTACGGCGTTCATAGCCTCCTGCCACAGTCCGTCGTCGCCGAGCGACTCGTTCGATATTATAAGCTCCTCACCCACATAACAGCGGCTCAGAAAATCGTAACACTCCGCCGCGCCGCTCGTATCCATTACGAGCGCGAATTTACCGTCGGGGATCTCGATCGCGCCGTTGTAGATGAAAACGTCGTCGACCGTCACGACCATGCTTTCGTCAACGCGCAGCGCGCCCGACGTCGGCGTACAAATCACAAATATGCACTCCGACGACGTTCTCGACGAGCCGCCGAATTTGTCCGTAAGAAGATAGATAGGATCAAATCCCGGCTGGCACCACTTGTTTATATACTGAATTTCGACCTTTTCGCCGTCGGTACGCGACACGGACGTAGCAATGTCGAGCCAGCCGATAAAGCCCGTACCGTCGGCGCGGAAGCCGACCGCGTCCTGACCGCCGAGTTCCTTTGAAACGATCTCGCCGTCAATAATTGTGTACCCCATCGGTATGCCGGTCTTGAACGAAAAATAATCGGCGTTTATACCGGCGAGCGGACGCAGACCGTTATCCTCCATATACTGCTCCGCCTGCTTTATCGTGCGCGTTCCCCATATCGTGTAGCCGTTCACCACAACGGGTACAGCCTCGCTGTTCGGGGTGTATTCAACGTAATATTCATTCTGTGCGCCGACACTGTCCGAATAAAATTCGGTATTGTAAAAATATGTATCGGCTCCCATGTACGTCGTCCAACCGCCGCCGGGCGTGCCAAGCACCTCCGCGCCCGCCGTAAGCTGCGCAGCAGCAATTATGACCGATACCAAAGCTGTTATATTCTTTTTCAATTCATTACCTCCTCTATACACAGCATTTATAGTATAACACATTTTCCGCATTATGTAAACCGAAATATTCGGAAATTTCAGGAAATAAAAAACGAAGCGGACATGATCCGCCCCGTCAACGCGCATAAATTCCGTTTCAGCTTAAATTTTCAACCGTTTTCCTCAAAAATGCCGCAAATTCGTCCTTTAAATCATCGCGCGCAAGCGCGAAATCAACCGTCGCGGACAAAAATCCCTGCTTGTTTCCTATATCGTAGCGCTTACCCTCGAAGTCGTACGCGTACATTTCCTCGCTTTCCACAAGCGACACAAGCGCGTCGGTAAGCTGTATCTCGCCGCCCGCGCCCTTGGGCGTTTTTTCTATGCACTCGAATATCGCGGGCGTTATCACGTACCTGCCCAGCACCGCTATATCCGACGGCGCGTCCTCCTTCGCGGGTTTTTCGACCATGCCCTTTACGCGGTACAGTCTGCCGCCTACGCTGTCACAGTCCACGATACCGTACTTCGACACATCGTCCGCGCCCACTCTCTGCACACCGAGAACGGTCGCGCCCGTTTTTTTGTACTCGTCAATAAGCTGACCGATACACGGCTTTTCCGACACTACCACGTCGTCGCCGAGCAGTACCGCGAACGGCTCGTTTCCGACAAAGCTTTTCGCGCACAGTATCGCGTGGCCCAAGCCCTTCTGCTCGCGCTGACGTACAAAATGCACATTTATCTTGTCCGTCACGCCTCGCGCAAGCGACAAAAGCTCGTCCTTGCCGTCGCGCATGAGAACGCTTTCAAGCTCGTGCGCGCGGTCGAAATGGTTCACAATTGCGTCCTTGCCGCGCGAGGTTATTATGAGCAGATCCTCGATCCCGGCAGCAGCCGCCTCCTCAACGATGTACTGTATCGTCGGCTTGTCCACTATCGGGAGCATTTCCTTCGGAACAGCCTTTGTCGCCGGAAGGAAACGCGTGCCGAACCCCGCCGCCGGTATTACAGCCTTTCTGACCTTCATCTTGTCTACCTCCGTTAAAAATTAAAGCGGCTTGCGCTGTGTCAAACCGCTTTATGTATCAGTTTTTACCCTTAAGCACAGCCTTAACTCTGCCCTCGGGATCTTTTATGAGCAGCACGGCAAGCCATATAACCATGCCCAGCACGATTACCGACAGTCCGAGAAACGCATCGTTCAGCATATCCGCCGCCGCGGGCGTGAAATACTCCGCTCCGGCATCGATATATTCTACAACCGCGTCCACGAGCCACATCAGTGACGCGCCCCAGTACATCAGACAGAGCGTGCCTATTTTCATTTTGCTCTGTGGTCTTACGTACCAGACTACCGTCGCAGTTATTGCAGCAATAACGGTTAAAAGAAGCGTCATTACGCGTTACCTCCTTCTACAGGCTTGCTCCGCTCCGCGCCCTTTTTAACGGCGGTCGTGATTACCGCTTCTGCGGCAGGTACCAAAAAACAAGCCGTTTCCATTTCCTCCTAAACATAAATTCCGCATATATTACATCATAAATTTGCAGACTGCGCAGCAGTCGGTGCCGCAGCGTGGCACGCAAAATATGATGCAATGCTCTCTCAGGCGTCAAAGGCTTTGCCTTTGGTAACGCCGTGAGGTTATTATACCATAATTATCCGATATTTGCAACGTTTATTTTAACAAAAATCGGCTTTACACTTGTTATTGTCCGCAAATTATGGTAAAATGGCAGTACACAACCATTAAGCAAGGGAGCATACGAAATGTTTATAAAGGATATATTCAAAAAGAAAAAGCCGGTGCTGTCGTTCGAGGTATTTCCGCCGAAGCAGGACAGCGGACTTGACGCGGTACTCGGCGCGGTGGACAGGATGTCGAATCTGCCTATCGACTACATGAGCGTCACTTACGGCGCAGGCGGCGCGGGCAGCAAAAGCACCGCCAAAATCGCGTCGTACCTCAAGGACACGCTATCCGTCCCGTCGCTCGCGCACCTCACCTGCGTCGCGAACACGAGAGAGGCGGTAAAGGAGCGCCTTAACGAGTACCGCGCACTCGGTATAGACAACATTCTCGCGCTGCGCGGCGACAAGCCGAAGGACTATTACGGTCAGCTTTTCCCCGGCTACAAGTACGCGTCGGAGCTTATAGAGGAAATAAAAGACTACGGCGGCTTCTGCGTCGGCGGAGCGTGCTACCCCGAAGGACACCCCGACTCCGACAGTCTCGACGCCGACATTGACAACCTCAAAATCAAGGTCGACGCGGGCGCGGACTTCCTCGTAACGCAGATGTTTTTTGACAACGACAAATTCTACGCATTCCGCGACAAATGCGTCAAAAAGGGCATAAACGTGCCGATAAATCCGGGCATTATGCCGCTCACGAGTGCAAGCCAGATACAGCGCATGGCAATTTTGTCGGGCGGCTCGTCGATGCCGGCGAAGTTTTTGAGGATAATCTCGAAGTACCAGGACAACCCCGACGCGCTTAAACAGGCAGGCATCGCGTACGCGGTGGAGCAGATAATAGATCTTCTGTCAAACGACGCCGACGGCATACACATATACACGATGAACAAGCCCGAAACCGCAGAAAAGATCGTCACGGTTGTCAGCAGCCTGTTCTGAAGGGAGTAACGCGTATGGCGAACATAAGAGAACTGCTCGGTAAAAAGCTGCTGTTTTTCGACGGCGGCATGGGTACAATGCTGCAGAAAAGCGGCATGGGCGCGGGTGAAATCCCCGAAATGCTCAATCTGACAAACCCCGAACTTATAGAAAAAATACATTCCGAATACCTCGACGCGGGCGCGGACATTATAACGACAAACACGTTCGGCGCGAACCCGTTAAAGCTCGAAACGGACGCGGGCATTGACGTTATAATCGCGGCTGCAATAGGCTGCGCGAAAAAAGCCGTGAGCCGTTACCGGTCGGAGGACAAGCCGCGTTTTGTCGCGTTCGACATGGGGCCGTGCGGCTCTCTTTTGGAGCCGCTCGGCGATTTGTCGTTCGACGACTGCTGCGCGGCGTTCGCCGCAATCGCCAAGACAGCCGAAAAATGCGGCGCGGATCTGGTGATAATCGAAACAATGTCCGACACGCTCGAAGCAAAGGCGGCTGTGCTGGCGGTAAAGGAAAACACGTCTCTCCCCGTATTCTGCACGATGACGTTCGACGAGAGCTATAAGACGCTCACCGGCGGCGACGTAAAGGTCATGTCGGCGATCATGGAGGGCTTGGGCGTTGACTGCGTGGGTATAAACTGCGGTCTCGGTCCCGAACAGATAGGCGAGATGATGGAGGAGCTTGCAGCCGTATCGTCGATACCCATAATGGCGCAGCCGAACGCAGGACTGCCGCAGATAGAAAACGGCGAAACGGTGTACAAGGTAACGCCGGAGGAATTTGCGCTTCAAAGTGAAAGAATCGCAAAGCTCGGCGCTTCGGTGCTGGGCGGCTGCTGCGGCACAACACCGGAGCATATACGCCGTCTTGTCGAGCGGTGCGGCTCGTATAAGCCAATCGTGGAGGAAAAGAACATAACCGTCGTCGCGTCATACTCAAAGACCGTCGTACTCGGTGATTCGCCGAAAATCGTCGGCGAGAGAATAAACCCGACGGGCAAGAAAAGGTTTAAGGAAGCGCTGCGCAGCGGCGATATTAACTACATTCTCGGCGAGGCGTTCGCGCAGCACGGCGCGGGCGCGCACATACTCGACGTGAACGTCGGACTGCCCGAAATAGACGAATGCGCGATGATGGAGCGCGCCGTTAAAGCGATAAGCGCGGCGGTAAACCTGCCGCTGCAGATAGACAGCTCCGATCCCGCGACGGTCGAGCGCGCCCTCAGGATTTACAACGGCAAGCCGATGGTAAACTCCGTGAACGGCAAAGAGGAAAGTATAAGAGCGATCATGCCGATTGTGAAAAAGTACGGCGGCGTGCTTGTCGGACTGTGCCTTGACGAAAACGGCATACCGCCGACAGCCGACGAGCGCGTGGAAATCGCGAAAAAAATACGCTCACGCGCGGCGGAGTACGGCATAAAGCCGAAAGACCTCGTAATGGACGCGCTGACGCTCACCATATCGGCGCAGCAGCGCGAATCTGCGGAAACGATCAAGGCGCTCGCGAAAATCAAAAACGAACTCGGACTCTGCACCACTCTCGGCGTGTCGAACATATCGTTCGGGCTTCCGCGCCGCGAGATCGTAAACGGCACATTCTTCGCGCTCGCGCTCCACTCGGGGCTTGACGCGTGCATAATAAACCCGTGCGCCGACGCGATGATGAACACGTACCGCGCGTACATGGCGCTCTCGTGCCGCGACCGCGACTGCGCGGATTACGTCGCGGCGTACGCCGGAACAAAATCGGAAACGACGGTGACGCGCGAAAACAAAACGGAGGAAAAGACGGAAAACGTAAATCCGCTTTTTGACATAATAGTAAAGGGACTCAAGGACGCGGCGTACGGCGAAACGGTAAAGCAGCTTGAAACGACCGAGCCTATGGAGCTTGTGAGCGGCGTGCTTGTCGAGGCTCTGAACGTCGTCGGACGCGAATTTGAACGCGGCGCAATGTTCCTGCCGCAGCTTATGATGAGCGCCGAAACGGTCGCGTCGTCGTTCGAGGCTATAAAGGAACACCTCGCCAAAAGCGGCGAAAAACGCGAAAGCCGCGGCAAAATAGCCGTCGCGACGGTAAAGGGCGACATTCACGACATCGGCAAAAATATAGTAAAGGTGCTTCTGGAAAATTACGGCTACGAGGTCTATGACCTCGGAAAGGACGTGCCGCCCGAAACGGTTGTTGAAGCATTGAAAAAGCACGACATTCACCTTTGCGGACTGTCGGCGCTCATGACAACTACGGTCGTGAGCATGGAGGAAACGATAAAAGCCGTGCGCGAGGCGGGGCTTGACGCTAAAATATGGGTGGGCGGCGCTGTTCTGACGCAGGAGTACGCCGACATGATAGGCGCGGACAAGTACTGCCCCGACGCGCTCTCGTCCGTGCGTTACGCGAACGAATTTTTCGGATACGAGTAACGCCGAGCTTCGGCAATACGTTTCGGCACTTTCCTCTTGCAAAAATTTACCGTCTGTAGTAAAATTAAATATGTATAAAATTCATTTGGGAGAAAATGTGTATGAAGGTAATAGCAGCCACAAAAAACAAAGGCAAGCTGCGCGAAATGAACGAGATACTGTCCCCTCTCGGCATAGAAATAGTGCCGCAGGAGGACGTCGGCATAGACGTTGACGTCGAGGAAACGGGACAGACATTCGAGGCTAACGCGCTCATTAAGGCAAGGGCGGTGCGCATGGTGAGCGACTACCCCGTGCTTGCGGACGACAGCGGTCTTTGCGTCGATTGTCTCGGCGGCGCGCCCGGAGTGAGAAGCGCGCGCTACGCCGGCGACGGCGCGAGCGACAGCGACAAAATAAACAAGCTTCTTTCCGAAATAGGCGGCAGCGAAAACAGGAACGCGCGCTTTGTGACATGCGTCGCGTATATATCGGCAGACGGAAGGGAGATCACGGCTCACGGCGAGGTCAGGGGACGCATAACGCACACGCCTCACGGAGAAAACGGCTTCGGCTACGATCCCGTATTTTACTCGACGGAGCTTAAAAAGACGTTCGCCGAAAGCAGCGACGACGAAAAAAACAGCGTGAGCCACAGAGGCAGAGCGCTTAAAAATCTTTACGGCAAACTCAAAGGTACGGAGGTATAAGACTATGATGGACGATGTTTATTTGGAATATCTTATAAAACGCAAGCCCACGGGCAGGCAGATAGCCGCGAAGGTCGCGCTTATTGCGGGCGCGTCGGTTCTGACGCTTATCCTGCTCTATCTCATGCTTGTTTTCGGCATGGTGGTAAGCCCCGCTATGAGACAGATGGTGTTCACGTTCGGGCCGCTGCTTATTCTCGGCGCGTGGTACGGCGCGTACCTCGTAAACAACATGCTCAACATCGAATACGAGTACATTCTCACAAACAGCGCGCTCGACATAGACAAGGTGCTTGCGAAAAAGGGACGCAAGCCGTTTGTGAGCTTTGACTTCAAGGACATTGCGATATGCGCGCCCGTCGACGACAATATGCACAACTCCGACTACAAGAACGTCACGCCCGACAAGGTATATAACGCGATAGGCAATCCGGCTATGGGAAACGTGTATTTTGTCGACTACACCGAAAATAACTCGCGCGTAAGAGTTCTGTTCCAGCCTACGGGCAAAATGATTGAAATGGCGAAAAGATACAATCCGAGAAATATTTTCGCGGCTGAATAAGCCGTATACGGGGTGATTTTTATGAAAGCGTGCTACGCGCAGGAGATGCGCGATATAGACCGCGCCGCTACTGAAAAGGGCGGCGTTCCGAGCATCGTGCTTATGGAAAACGCCGCGATAGCGTGCGTGAACGAGCTTAAAAAGGATTTCGGCTGCCTTAAAGGAAAGCGCGCCGCGATTTTCTGCGGCAAGGGCAACAACGGCGGCGACGGCTTCGCGATAGCGCGCCACCTGTACGCCGAGGGCGCGGACGTGTCCGTTTTTCTCGTGTGCGGCAGCGAGTTTTCCGGCGACGCAAAAATAAATTTCGACGTCATAAATAAAATCGACGCTGTCAACACCGACGTAATATCCGACACGGACAACCTGAAATACATCATCCGCGCGAACGACATCATCGTTGACGCGATATACGGCACGGGCATACGCGGCTCGGTCACGGGCATAAGCTATGACGTGATAAACGAGATAAACGAAAACAGCTCCTACACGCTGTCGGTCGATGTTCCGAGCGGCATTAACAGCGACAGCGGCGAGGTGTGCGGCATATGCGTGAACGCGCACAAGACCGTCACGTTCGCGGCGTACAAAATCGGTATGCTCCTGTTCCCCGCCGCCGATTACATAGGCGAAACGGTCGTCGCGGATATATCCATACCCGATTATATTATCGAGGAATGTAATACCGCCGCTACCGTCACGGACAATGAATTTGTGAGGAAGAATTTCCCGAAACGCGAAAACAACTCCCAGAAGGGCGACTACGGCAAGCTGCTTGTGATAGCGGGCAGCGAGGGGATGTCGGGCGCGGCTTACCTGTCGTCACGGTCGGCTGTCGAAGCGGGAAGCGGACTTGTCACGCTCGCGCTTCCCGACTGCATAAGCGCGGCTATGGAAAGCAAGACGACCGAGGTTATGACGCTTCCGCTTGACAGCATTGGCGGTCACATTTCAAGCACCGCCGTCAAAAAAATACTCGAATACATGGGAAAAGCCGACGCGGTTCTCATAGGCCCCGGTCTCGGACGCAGCCGCGACGCGCGAATCGTGCTTTGCGAGGTGTTAAAAAATTCAAGCATACCCGTCATAATAGACGCGGACGGCATAAACGCGGCAGCCGAGGAAATGGACGCGGTAAAGGACTGCCAGTGTCCTCTCATCTTCACCCCTCACGCCGTCGAAATGGCGCGGCTCACCGGTCTCGACAAGGATTACATAGAAGAAAACCGGCTCACCGTTTCACGCGAATTCGCGGAGGAGTACGGCGCGACGGTCATACTCAAAGGCCACCACACCGTTGTAACAGCTCCCGACGGCGAACAATATATTAGTATTACAGGCAACTCAGGTCTCGCGACCGGCGGCACGGGCGACGTGCTTGCCGGAATCACCGCCTCGCTCGCGGCGCGCGGCATAAACGAAACGACAGCCGCCGCGATCGCCGTTTACGTTCACGGCTTCGCGGGCGATATTGCAATGGAAAAATATGGAATTGAAAGCGTTACGGCAACAAAAGTCATGGAAAATATTTCCGACGCTTTGAAAATATTACTTGTGGAAAATTGAATTGTGTTGTGCTAAAATAGATACAAGCACCGAAAGGACGGCTTTTTGATATGGACAAAAGAACATGGGCTGAGGTCGATTTGGACGCTATCGCCCATAATATGAGAGAAATAAGAAAAATCACAAATCCATCGTCGCAGATCATGGCGGTCGTTAAAGCCGACGCGTACGGACACGGATTTTTGGAGGTCACGCGCACCCTGCTCGAAAACGGCGCGGACAGACTCGCGGTCGCCGTGCTTCAGGAGGGCAAGCAGCTGCGCAGCCGCGGCGTGACCGTTCCCATTCTTATTCTCGGTGCGAGCGGTAATGACAGCATCGATGATCTCATAAACTTCGACATCACCCCCAGCGTGTTCACCTACGAGTTCGCGAAGGCTCTTTCGTACGAGGCGGAGCGTAAGGAAAAGGTGACGAAGATCCATATCAAAATCGACACCGGCATGAGCCGCATAGGTTACCTTGCCGGTGACGACAACGAGGAAATAGCCGACGAGATAATAAAAATCTCGCGCCTTCCGTATATAGAGATCGAGGGTATTTTTTCGCACTTCGCCGCGTCGGACGAGTATGACGCGTCTTACACGCACCTGCAGTTTGACCGCTTTATGGATGTATGCCAAAGGCTCGAAAGCAAGGGGCTGAACATTCCCATAAAGCACATCTGCAACAGCGCGGGCATTATGATGTACCCCGAAATGCACCTCGACATGGTGCGCCCCGGCATTATACTGTACGGCATGTACCCGTCGGACGAGGTCGACAAATCGCGTCTCGACCTTATCCCCGCCATGACGCTCAAATCGACGATAACTCACGTGAAGGAGGTCGAGGCTGGCAGAGGCGTAAGCTACGGCAGGGAGTATATCACGAACGGCGTAACAAAAATCGCCACCGTGCCGATAGGCTACGCCGACGGATATCTAAGGCGGCTCGCCAAAGAGGGCAAGATGATTGTAAACGGCGTAAAAGTGCCGATTATCGGAAGAATTTGCATGGATCAATGTATGATTGACGTCACAAATGTAAATAATACAGACAGAGGTGACGAGGTGATCATATTCGGACGTGAGGGCGTCACGATCGACGACCTTGCGAAATGGCTCGACACGATTAACTACGAGGTAGCGTGCGTAATCGGCAAGCGTATTCCGAGAATTTACACGAAAAACGGAAAGGCGGTGAAGGTGCTGAACTACCTTATGTGACCGCGGCATATGCCGGGTTACACTAAAACGGTGAAAAGGTTTAAGGGGGCTTGGTTGCTTTGTCACAGATAAAAAACAAGGAAAAGCAGGAGCTTTTAAGGCTTCTCGAAAAGGGTTATAAGGATATGGCGGATATAAACCTCGAGATCGCCGAGGAATGTGTAACGGCCGATAACGAGGCGCTGTCCGCCGCCGAGGAAAAACTTGAAAACTGACGGAGTGATTAAAGTGATTGTGAAACGAGGAGACATTTATTATGCCGATTTAAGTCCGGTTGTCGGCAGCGAGCAGGGCGGCGTACGTCCGGTGCTCATAATTCAGAACGACGTCGGCAACAAATACTCTCCCACCGTGATCGCCGCGGCGATTACGAGCCGTATCAACAAGGCTAAAATGCCCACTCATATAGAGCTTACAGCACGGGAATACGGACTTAACAAGGATTCTGTTATATTACTGGAGCAGATAAGAACTATTGACAAGAGAAGATTACGCGAGAAAATAGGCTATCTGGACGGCAGCGTAATGGGCAGCGTGAACGACGCGCTGCAGATAAGCTTCGGGCTTATAGGAATATGAATACAAGTGTAGCGGCGTCTACATAGCTTTAAGCTGACGGGAGCTGTTTCGTTAAACGCGTGTTTTAACGGAGCAGTCCCGTTTTTTATTTAGAAACGGTTGCGCGGACGGAAAATTTATGCTAAAATACCCTTGACAAACAAGGTTATCATGTGTATAATAGGCTTTAGCGCTTTAGCATGGTAAAGTTACGAAAGGATTATTTTTATGTCTAACTGGAAATTACATACGCCCAACGGCGTAAACGATATACTCGCGGACGAATGCGCGGTAAAGAACGGTATCGAAAGCAAAATCAAAGCCGCGTTCGCCGCGAAGGGCTACGGCGAGGTACAAACGCCGACGTTCGAGTATTACGACTGCTACGCCGGCGCGGGCGGTCAGCTTTCGCAGGAAAATATGTTTAAATTCTTTGACGAACAGGGACGCATACTTGTGCTGCGCCCCGACTTCACGACCTCGATAGCGCGCATGGCTTCAACGAAAATGTCGGACAAGCCGTACCCGCAGCGTTACATGTACTGCGGCAGCGTGTTCCGCGTGGAGCAGACACAGGGCGCGCGTCAGCGCGAGTTTACGCAGAGCGGTATCGAGCTTATAGGCTCGTACTCGCCCGAAGCCGACGCAGAGGTCATAGCCGCCGCCATGGACGCAGTAAAGGCGGTCGGCATAAACGATTTTTCAATGGAAATTGGTCAGATAGCGTTTTTCAACGGTCTAAAGGAGCAGGCGTGTCTCGACGAGGATGAAACGGAGCGGCTCCGAGAGCGCATCGACTCAAAGGACAGCGTCGGCATTAAGGCTATAACCGACAAGCTCCACATCGAGGACGGAGTTAAAAAGCTGATGATTGACCTCCCATACCTGTTCGGCGGCGGAGAGGTGCTCGAAAAGGCGTACGTTGACGGTCTGAACGAAGCGTCAAAGCTCGCGCTCGACAATATAAAGCGGATTTACGATATTCTCTGCGAAAAGGGATACGAAAAGTACGTCTCGATAGACCTCGGCATGCTCGAAAGCATAAACTACTACACCGGCTCTATTTTCAAGTGCTACACGCACGGCGTGGCGTTCCCGATATGCGCGGGCGGCAGGTACGACAATCTTATGGGACAGTTCGGCGCGCCGCGCGGCGCGGTCGGCGCTGCAATAGGCGTAAACAGGCTGATGTCGGTAATAACAAGTAAGGAGATATAGCAGTGAGATATTTAACGGTTGCCCTCGCGAAGGGCAGATTGGCGGAGCTTGCAATGGAGATGTTCATTTCCATAGGCATGGACTGCTCCGAAATGAAGGAAAAAACGAGAAAGCTGATTTTTACCGACGAGAAAAACAAGATAAAATTTATTCTCGTCAAAGCCACCGACGTTGCGACTTATGTCGAGTACGGCGCGGCTGACATCGGTATTGTCGGCAAGGACACGCTCCTTGAGGACAGCAGGAATCTGTACGAAATGGTCGATTTGGGCTTCGGCAAGTGCAAAATGGCGGTGTGCGGACCGGTTGAGTTAAAAGGCAAGCTGCACTCCATGCCCAATCTGCGTGTCGCGTCCAAATACCCGCACATCGCGGCGAAATATTTTCAGGAGGACTGCGGACAGACGATTGAGCTTATTAAACTTAACGGCTCGGTCGAGCTTGCGCCGCTCGTGGGACTGAGCGACGTTATCGTAGACATCGTGGAAACGGGCAAAACGCTTAAGGAAAACGGTCTCGAAGTTTTGGAGGACATCGTTCCCTTGAGCGCCCGCTTCGTCGTGAACAAGGTCAGCATGAAAATGGAACGCGAACGTATCATGGATATTGTAGAAAAGTTTAAGGAGAGGATAAACGCATGAGAATATACCCCGCGATAGACATTAAAGACGGAAAGTGCGTGAGGCTGTACAAGGGACGGTTCGACGATGTGACGGTTTACGGCGACAGCCCCGCCGAAATGGCGAAAAAATGGGAAGCGCAGGGCGGCGAATACATACACGTCGTAGACCTCGACGGCGCGCTGAAAGGTCACGGCGTGAACGCCGACAAAATACGTGAAATATGCGAAAGCGTGAGCGTACCGGTGCAGACGGGCGGCGGCATACGCACCATGGAGGACATAGAAGCCAAGCTCGCCTGCGGCATAAGCCGCGTCATAATCGGCACAAAAGCCGTAAGCGACAGCGAGTTTGTAAAAAGAGCCGCGGACAAATACGGTAACAAAATCGTGATCGGAATTGACGCGAAGGACGGCATGGTCGCGGTCGAGGGCTGGGAAAAAACGAGCAACTTTACCGCCGTTGAATTCGCGAAAAAAATGGTATCGCTCGGCATAAAAACGATCGTCTACACCGACATCGCGACCGACGGCACGCTCTCCGGACCGAACGTCGCGGCGATGCGCGAAATGGCTGCGGCGGTAAACGCCGACATTATAGCGTCCGGCGGCGTCGGCTCGCTCGATGATATACTCTCGCTCAAGGACACCGGCGTCGAGGGCGTGATAGTCGGCAAGGCGCTGTACACGGGACGCGTAGACCTCGCCGAAGCAGTCAGAACGCTTAAATAAATCTAAAAACGGGTTCATACGAACCCGTTTTTCTATATTTCAAATTCATATTCTCCCGATTCGAGGGAGATTTTTTTACCCTCGAGATACAGCCAAGCCGTCGTGTTTTCGGGAACGGAGCAGCGGTACCTGAACCTGTCTCCCTCGACGCTCCACTCCGACTTAATAACGCCGTATTGCGTTTTCAGACTGCCCCTCGCGTACGTGAGCGAACCGCCGCGCGTCGGACGCAGTATGATCTTTTTATACCCCGTCTCACCCTTTTCCTCCGACGTATTTATGCCGAGAATATCGGAATAAAGCCACTCACCCACCGAGCCGTAGGCGTAGTGGTTGAACGAATTCATATTAAAATCGCCGAAGGTGTCCGTTTCCGCAATGTAACTGTTCCACCGCTCCCAGACGGTTGTCGCGCCGTTGCGGACGCTGTAGAGCCAGCCGGGGTACTCCGTGCTTTCCAAAAGCGCGAACGCCCTATCAGTCATACCCGCTTTCACGAGCGCGCTCAAAAGGTGCGAAATCCCCAGAAATCCCACCGACAGCCTGTTGTCCCAATCGGAGAGCGCCTTTCTGAACCCTTCGCGCGTACCCTCCTTCACACCGTCCAAAAGGTCAAAATCTATCGCCAGCGCGTACGCCGTCTGACTCGCGTTGACTTTAGTGTCCCCACAGTCAGCTTTAGTGTCCCCATTATTGCGAGTTTTAGTGTCCCCGTTTAATTCAAGGTCTCTGTCATTTTTAGTGTCCCCGCTTTCGGGGACATATAAAATTTGACCGTCCTCGCCTACCCATTCTCTCTGAAACGCCGCCTTGATATTCTCAAAAAGCGCGCGGTACTTTTCCGCGTCGTCCGCGTACCCCAAAACATCAGCCGCGCGCGATAAAATATTCGCGCTGTTCGCCGCGTAGGCGGTAGCCGAAAGAATTATCGGCGTTGTAACGTCGGGCGCGAGGTGGTCGCCGCGCCTTTGACGGCGCTGTATAAAGTCAGTTTGGTTTTCACTCAGCTGCTGATAATCAACCCACTTTTTCATCATGCCGTAATTGTCCGACAGAAATTTACTGTCCCCATACGCCTTATACATTTCCCACGGCACAATCACAGCCGCGTCGCCCCAGCCGTCACAGCCGCCGTTTGGACGGTTGTCGCCGCCCAAGGGAGCGGTATCGGGAACAGCGCCGCCGCGGTTATACATAAGCTGACTGTCGCGCAGATCGGTGAGCCACTTCTCCATAAACGATTTTATGTTCATGTTGTACGCGGCGGTTTTCGCAAACACCTGCACGTCTCCCGTCCAGCCCATACGCTCGTTGCGCTGCGGGCAGTCGGTAAACGTCATGACGGAGTTGCCGCGCTGCCCCCACAGGATATTTTCGTAAAGCTTGTTTATATCGGGATTTGAACATTCAAACGAGCCTGTCACCTCGGTCGTATTCGTTATGACAACGCCCTCGACGCTCACTATCATATCGTCGAAATCCTCGCGCGTAAGCTGCTCGCCGCACCCGCTTACCTCTATGTACCGGAAGCCGTGCAGAGTGAACGACGGCACAAACACCTCTCTGCCGCCCTTCATCGTATACATGTCAATGTTGGCGGCGTTGCGGTAATTTTCGTTGTAAATTCTGCCGTCACTGTAGCACATCTCGCCGTAGCGCAGCTTTATGCACCTGCCGCGCCTGCCGTTCATCACGACGCGCACCGTGCCGACCATGTTCTGACCGAGATCAAGAACGAAATGACCTTCGGGATTTTCATACGCCTCACCCGTCGGTTTGAGCGTCCTCTCCCGCACCGCGCCGCCCGACGGCTCCGAGTCAAGCTCAAACGGCTCGTTTTCGAGCGTGCCGTTAGTCGGAACGGCGTACTTCGGGTACTCGTACGCGCCGCACCCCGTCCAGACTTTACTGTCCCCGTTAATGTCAAGCTCGTACCGCGCGTCGTACATTTCGCCCTGCTGGTAGTCGGCGTCAATGACCGCGCCGCGGTCGGTAAAAAGCCACGTTTCATCGGTCTTTATCACGTCGCGCGTACCGTCCTCGTACTCGACCGCGAGTGCGCCCAAAAACGTGTTCTGCCTGCCGTACACCATCGCTCCGCTGTAGCCGACAAAGCCGGAGTAATAGCCCTTCGCGACGGTCGCGCCGACGGTGTTCACGCCGTCCCTTATCATATCCGTAACGTCGTACGTCTGATAATAAATGCGCTTGCGGTAATCGGTAAAGCCGGGGTTATAGAACGTGTCATTCACGCGCTCACCGTTTATGTACGCGTCGTAAAAACCGCGCGCGGTGGCGTAAAGATACGCGCTTTTTACCGCGCCGCGCGGCGTAAACTCCTTTTTCACCGTCACCGGCGGCACGGGGTTTATGAGATTGAACTCCTCCTTTACGACAAGGCAGCCGTCCTTTACCGTTCCGAGCTGCGAAAGCACGTCCGTATCATCGGCAAACGAGCTTTCGCGGTACACCTCTCCGTTGTACGTGTTTTCGAGCTTTATGCAGCCGTAATGTACCTCGCCCTCGCGCTGCGGCAGTCCGAAGCACATCATGTGCGCCTTGCGCGGCTTGTTCGGGCGGTCGCGCGGCATTATGTCCTCGCCGTTAATGATCGTCTCACCGTTCAAAATCAGCGTGATAAGCGTCCTGTTTACCTCGATGCGGACGCGGTTCTTTTCCGCAAGCACGCCGCTCATGTAATATTTGCCGCACAGACTTTTAACGCCGTCATAGACCTCCGACACCGCGGCAAATTTCTCGTTTATCTCTATATGCACATAAAAATCCTTGTTGCGCGCGGCTACGGCAATATGCGCCGACTGCGAGCTTATTATCTCGAAATCGGCGGTCACCGCGTACGCGTCCACCCAGTCGGTATTGGACGTGGTTTTCGGCGAGCCTATCCATTTCGCGCCGTCAAGGTATGTTGTCTCTGTGTTCATCTGCTTTTCCCCGCTTTTGTTAATTTCAATCCCCTTTATTATACGGTGTGCGCGCTTTAATGTCAATAAATTTTACGATTTTCACCGAACTGAGCGGAAGTAAATCGGATTTTGTCATGTTCCGTAACCGCCCGCGCAGCCGAAGCGCAAAGCAAAACCCCCTCGTCATACGAAGGGGCATAAGCAGACTGTCCTGCGCTATTCCGTTTTAAACACCTTCAGGAAGTGTCTCGGTATTTCTATATAGAAAATACCGTCGTTCGACTCGGTGGTTTCCGCGTCAAGCGTTATGCCGACGATTTTCCGTATGCCGTGACGCGCGACATCGACTCTCACCTTTTCCGTACCTGCTCCGAAATTTACGATTACGAGAAAGCTCTCGTCCTCGTACCGTCTCAAAAATGCGTAAACGCTGCCGATAGTGTATACGCTTTCAAACTCGCCTATCGAAAACGCCTTCGACATGTTGCGCAGCGTTATCATGTTCTTGTAGCGTGTCCGCACAAGTCCGTCGGGATCGATCTCGTCTATGCCGTCCCACGGAAACGTGGCTCGGCAGAACGGATCGCCGTAGCCCTGCATACCTATCTCGTCGCCGTAGAAAATGCACGGCACGCCCGGAAGCGTCATCTGCAAGCCGAGAACGAGCGTCGCCCTTTCGCGCGCAAGCTCCAGCGCGTAACCGTCAAGCTTAAAATGCGCCTGATATTCCTTATCCACGTCGTGTTTCGACGGCGCGTCGCCCATAAGCGTCATAATTCTTTCAACGTCATGGCTCGTCACCATGTTAAGCAGCGAATAATACGCGGGCGCGGGATAGTTTTCCTTAAGACTCATAAGCCTTTCGTCGAGACCTGCCGCGTCTATCCTGCCGAGCGACGCGTCTATAAGCGCGTTACGCATGGGGTAGTTCATTACGCCGTCAAGCTCGCCGCCGAGGAAATACTCGCGTCTCTCGCCGTACGCGCTCTTGTGGGACGCGTCCTCCCACACCTCGCCGATTATAACGGCGTCCTCGTCCACGCTCTTTATCTCCCTGCGCAGCTCCTTCACGAAAAAGCCGGGCAGTTCGTCCACAACGTCAAGTCTCCAGCCCGACGCGCCGTTTCTTATCCACTTTTTCACGATTGAATTTTTGTCGGACAGAAGGTATTTTCTAAGCTCCTCGCTGTGTTCCTCCACCTGCGGAAGCGTCGTCATGCCCCACCACGACTCGTACACGTTGGGCCAGTCCATGAAGCGGTACCACGTGTAATACGGCGAATCCTGCGACTGGAACGCGCCCACGCTGTCATACGTGCCTTTTTTGTTAAAGTATTTGCTGTCCGAGCCGGTATGGTTGAACACGCCGTCAAGAATTACGCGTATGCCGAGCTTTTTCGCCTCATCGCACAATTCCTTAAACGTCTCCTCGTCGCCGAACATCGGATCTATTTCCTCATAATTGCCCGTATCGTATTTGTGGTTGGAGTACGCCCTGAAAATCGGGTTCAGATATATGACCGAAATACCCAAATCGCTCAGATACGGCAGCTTTTTAATAATACCCTTCAGATTGCCGCCGTAGAAGTCGTTCGCAAGGTACTCACCGCCGAACTGTTCAGCCTTGTAATACGGCTGCTCTCCCCACTCACGCTTTATTATATCGGTGCGGCTGCCGAGGAACGAGCCATCCTCGTTGCCGTTATAGAAGCGGTCGGGGAAAATCTGGTACGCGATACCCGTCTTGAACCATTCGGGCGTCTTGTAATCCTCGTTGTAAACCGTTATCTGATACGAGTTCGCGGGCTTTTCAAAGCTCATTTCACCCTTACCGCCGAGCTGACGGCAGTTATTTCCGTAATACACCATACCGTTGTCGGTCTGAAGCTCGAAATAGTACCATATAAGCCCCGCCTTCTCGGGCATATTCAGCTTTATTGTGTATATGCAGTTACCGTTTATATCGAACGCGTACGACATATCGGCGCGGCGTTCCTCTTTGCCGTCCTCCTTGTAGACAAGCCTTACCGCCGACGGTATGCCCGCGCCGTGTACCGCGAGACGCAGACGTATCTCCGTACCGCACGTAACCGCGCCGAACGGACGGCGGTAGAATTTTTCACGCGAATTATGCTCTATATTCATAAAATCCTCCTACGGGAAATAATCACCTTACACATTTTAACCCCCTCTTTCGAGGGGGTTAAAAAGATTAAATTACTTTATCGGCTTTAAGTGCCAGATTTGGTCGTTGTATTCCTTAATGGTACGGTCGCTGGAGAAGAAGCCCGACATAGCCGTATTCATTATAGCCATTTCCAGCCACTTTTCTCTGTTCTTGTAGTCCTCCGAGATTATCTCCTGCGTTTTCATGTAATCCTCGAAGTCGCGCAGCACCATGTACGTATCGGGGTAGCCGTAATCGCCGAACAGCAGCGTGTTGTACAAATCGCTGAATATCGTCGTGTTGCCCGGGATAATGCTGCCGTCTATGAGCATCTCGAGCGCGCGGCGAAGCGACGCGTTTGTGGAGTAAATATGCTTTACCTCGTCGCTGCCGGGGTACTTAAGTCTCGCCGCAACCTCGTCGTCCTTAAGACCGAAGATGTAGATGTTATCCTTACCCACCTTTTCAGCCATTTCGACGTTCGCGCCGTCGAGCGTGCCTATGGTAAGCGCGCCGTTAAGCATAAACTTCATACAGCCCGTACCCGACGCCTCCTTACCGGCGGTCGAGATCTGCTCCGACACATCGGCGGCGGTAACGATTTTCTCCGCTATCGAAACGCCGTAATTCTCGATAAACACTACCTTTATCTTATCCTCGATACGCTTGTCGTTATTGATTATATCGGCGATCGAGTTGATGAGCTTTATAATATTCTTCGCTCTCACGTAGCCCGGCGCAGCCTTCGCGCCGAATATATACGTCTTGGGATAGAAGTTCTTTAAGTACTTGGGATCCTCAAGCAGCTTGTTGTACTCCGCGATTATGTGAAGCACGTTCATCATCTGGCGCTTGTACTCGTGAAGTCTCTTGCACTGCACGTCGAAAATCGAATCGGGATTTACCTCAACGCCGTTATGCTCCCTGATATACTCAGCGAGCGCGGCCTTGTTATCGCGCTTGATCTTGTCAAACTTCTTCTGGAAGTCCTTATCCTTCGCGTACTTCGCAAGCTCCGCGAGCTTATCCGCGTCCTTGAGCCAGCCCTTGCCTATCTTTGAGTCGATAAGCTTTGTAAGAGCGGGGTTACAGTTGGCTATCCATCTTCTGAACGTGATACCGTTCGTTATCGCGTGGAAACGATCCGGATCGAGCACGTAATAATCATGGAAAATATCGTCCTTAAGTATCTGCGTGTGAAGCTGCGACACGCCGTTTACGGCGAAGCAGCTTGCGAGACAGAGGTTCGCCATGTTGACCTGACCGTTCGCTATAACAGCCATCCAGTCGAGCTTACCCTGGTCGTCGCCGTACACCGCGCGGAGCTTTTCCATAAGACGGCGGTTGATTTCGGCAACTATCTCGTATATTCTCGGCATAAGCGAGCGGAACATATTCTCGTTCCACTTTTCGAGAGCCTCGCTCATTACGGTGTGGTTCGTGTACGCGAACACGTGCGTCACTATCTCCCACGCCTCGTCCCAGCCGAGTCCCTTCTCGTCCATGAGAAGGCGCATCATTTCGGGTATCGCAAGCGTCGGGTGAGTGTCGTTTATGTGAATTACGACCTTGTCGGGGAGCTTCGCCCAGTTTTCGCCGTTTCTTTCCTCAAACTCTCTCAAAATCCACTGCAGCGTTGCCGATACGAGGAAATACTGCTGACTCAAACGAAGTCTCTTACCCTCGTCGGTCGTGTCGTCGGGGTAAAGAATGCCCGAAATCCTGCGCGCTATAGCCTTCGCTTCCATTACGCGGTTAAAGGTGTCCTGGTTGTAGTTTACGAAGTCGTAATCGTTCGGAACGGTCGCGCCCCAAAGCCTCAGCTTGTTTACGATTTTCGAGTTGTAGCCCACGAGCGGAACATCGTACGGAACGGCGAGAACCGTTCTCGCGTTATGGTACTTGATTTCAGCCTTACCGTCGTTCCATACCGTCTCGACGCTGCCGCCGAAGTGTACCTTTACGGCCTCCTCGGGACGCGCTATTTCCCACGCGTTGCCGTTTTCAAGCCACGAATCGGGAAGCTCCGTCTGATAGCCCTCGACTATCTTCTGACGGAACAGACCATGCTCGTAACGGATCGAGCAGCCGTAAGCCGGCAGGTCGAGCGTTGTGAGCGAATCTATAAAGCACGCCGCAAGTCTGCCGAGACCGCCGTTGCCGAGACCGGCGTCGTTTTCCATTTCGGCAATCTCGTTAAACGTGTAGCCGAGGTCGGCAAGCACGTTCTGATATACCTTTGTCTGCATCAGGTTCAAAATATTTGTGCTTAGAAGTCTGCCCATGAGGAACTCAAAGGAAAGATAATAGAGCTTTTTTGAACCCTTTTCTCTTACCACCTTGTGCGACTTCGACCACTGCTCCATGATCTGATCGCGCACGGTGAGAGCGCACGCGGTGTAAATCATGTGCGGAGTAGCGTCCTCCATGCCCTTTCCGAAGTGCCTTCTTACCTTGCCTATAATTTCGTTCTTCAGCGCTTCCTCGGAAGCGGTGAGCTTTGATGTTTTAGCCTGTGCCATATTATAAAACCCCTTTTACTTATTTCTTTGTTTTTCCTGTTTTCTTTGCCGTTGTTTTCTTTGCCGTTGTTTTCTTTTCTGTTGATTTTTTCGCGGTTGTTTTCTTAGCCGCTGTTTTCTTGGCCGGCTTTTCCTCGCCGAACGGATTTTCCACCTTGACTATTTCCGGCTCTTTGCGGGATTTAACCGCCTTTTCCGTGGCTTCGTCGGCGTCCGCCTTGATGTTTTTATCGAAATCGGACGTCTTTTTCTTAGCGGTCGTTTTCTTTGCCGGCGCTTTTTTCTTTGCCGGTTCGGGAGTGGGTTCATCGTAGATACCCGTCAAACCGCGGTACATATTGATGTACTTGTCAGCGGAAACGTTCCACGAGTAGTCCATAGCCATGCCGTTATCGACAATATTGTTCCACTCGTCTTTTCTGTCGTAGTAGATCTGCATCGCGTACCAGATAATGTTCATCATCTCGTCCGCGTTGTAGTTCGCGAACGAGAAGCCCGTACCCTCGCCCGTGTACTCGTTGTACGGCTGCACCGTATCCTTTAAGCCGCCCGTCTCGCGCACGATAGGCACCGTGCCGTAACGAAGGCTTATAAGCTGCGACAGTCCGCACGGCTCGAACCGCGACGGCATAAGGAACGCGTCGGACGCCGCGTAGATCTTGTGCGACATTTCGTTCGAGAAGTAGATCTGCGCCGAGAAACGGTCGGGATACTTCCACGCGTAATGTCTGAACAGATTTTCGTATTTTTCGTCGCCCGTTCCGAGAACGACTACCTGCGCGCCGCCCTCGCAGAGCTGCTCCATCTTGTACGCCACAAGGTCAAAGCCCTTCTGGTCGGTAAGGCGCGAAACAACGCCTATCATCATCTTACCCGGATCTACCGGAAGTCCGAGTTCCTCCTGAAGCTTTTTCTTGTTCTCGACCTTGTTCTTGTGGACTGTTCTCGCGGTGTAATTCTTGTAAATCATCTTATCCTTCGCAGGATCCCAGTCCGTATAGGATATGCCGTTTACTATGCCGATAAGGTCGCCGCTTCTCGCGCGGAGAAGATTGTGCAGACCTTCGCCGTACTCCTCGCTCTGGATTTCGCCCGCGTACGTTTCGCTTACTGTCGAAATCTTGTTCGCGTATACCATGCCGCCCTTCAGGAGGTTCGCGTCACGGTAGAACTCGAGCTTATCCGAGGTGAAGTAGTAATCGCTTATGCCCATTACGTCCTTTATAGCCTTGAAATCCCAGCGTCCCTGGAATTTGAGGTTATGTATCGTCATAACCGTCTTTATGCCTTGGAAGAACGGATTATCCTGGAACGTGTCGAGGAACACCGGTATCGGGCCTGTCTGCCAGTCGTTGCAGTTTATCACGTCAGGTCTGAAACCGATCGTCGGCAGAAGCGACAGCACCGCCTTCGAGAAGAAGATAAACTTCTCGCAGTCGAGGTGGATATAGTCGTAGGGCTTGTCGCCGTTGAAATAGAACTTGTTATCCACAAAATAGTAGATACAGCCGTCATGCTCAAGCTCAAACACGCCCGCATACTGACTTCTCCAGCCGATATTGATATAGATGTGGTCGATGTAGCGCATCTTGTCCTTGTACTCCTGCGGTATGCACTTGTACAAGGGCAGGATAACTCTCGCGTCAACTCCCTTTTGTCTCAGAACCGCGGGGAGCGAGCCTGCCACGTCGCCCAAGCCGCCCGTTTTCACAAAGGGCGCGCATTCTGATGTTGCGAATAATACATTCATTGTTAAAAACTCCTTTCACTAAAGAAGCATCTGTGCCGCGTTTTTCCGCTCAAACCGTTCGGTTCGCTCGTTCAAACAGAGCATAGACCTTATAATTATACTATCTAAGTGTTCATTTTGTCAAGTCTTGTGTGAAAATATCGTAAAATTATACAAAAACGTAACAGGGCTGCCCCTATATATGAGGCAGTCCTATTATGTAAATTGCTTATATTTGCGTTCCCTTTGCAATGCACAGGGGGTACGATTCCTGACCGATGAGCTTTCTGCCCTTCGTCACGCATACCTCCTTATCGAACACAACATGGCTAAGCTCCACGTTTTCCTCGATAACGCTGTCCTGCATTATGATCGAGTTTTTCACGACCGCGCCCTTCATGACCTTAACGCCGCGCGACAGAACGCTGTTTATAACCGTTCCCTCTATAACGCAGCCGTCCGACACAAAGCTGTTTTTCACGTCGGCTTCCGCGCCGTACTTCGTCGGCGACTGATCCTTCGTCTTTGTGTAGATAGGTCTCGCGGGGTTGAAAAGCTCGTCGCGGACTTCTTTTTTCAGAAAGTCCATATTCGTTCTGTAGTAAGCCTTCAGGGAATCGAGCTTTTCGGTGTAGCCCTTGAACTCGTAGCCGTAGATATGTAAGCCGTCGATTTTCTTTACAAGCGCGTCCTTCACGAAATCGCTGTCGCCGCGCGCGCTGCACTCGTCTATTATACTTTCGAGCAGCGCCTTTTCCATAACGTACACGTCCATGCCGGCGGTGCTTGTCTTGGGATAATACGGCTGAACCTCTATGTCAACCACGCGCTTGTCGTCGTTAAGCTCCAGCATCGTGAAGCGCGACAGCTCTCTCTCGTCCGCGCCCGTCATGTCGGTGTATATCGTCGTAACGTCCGCCTGGCTCTCGATGTGCCTCTCGATCACGTCCTCGAAATCGATATTGTAGATGTTGTTGCCGAGCGACAGTATAACGTACGTCTGCGGACTTCTCTGTATGAAGTCCTGAATACCTGCGAGCATATCGATGTTGCCCTTTATCGCGCCGTACGTCATTTTTTCAAGGCTCGGCGGGAGAATGTTAAGTCCCCAGTTCTTTCTGTCAAGATCCCACGGGCTGCCGCTTCTGATGTGGTCCATAAGTGATGAGTAGTTCGACTCCGTGGCAACGCCGATATTTGTAATACCGGCATTTGCCATATTGGAAAGCACGAAGTCGATTATTCTGTAACGTCCCGCAACGGGGAGCGCGCTGTTTGCTCTTATATCGGTTATAGGAGGTATTCTGTCGTTATTCGTCAGAATAATACCCATTGTTTCTCGTCTCATTGGCTCTGTCCCCTTTCTTTAGGCTTCTACCATACTGCCCTTGTAGATATTCTCGCCGACGCTCACGTTCGCGCCGCCCTCGATAAGCACAAGGTCATTGGTACATAATTTGGATGCGTACTTGTTATCGTCCGATTTGTCAACGCCGATTTTCGCGCCGTCGCCGATCACGGCTTCACTTCCGATAACCGTTCTTTCAATGATAACATTCCTGCCGATTTTCGCGCCGGGCATAACGACCGAGTCGGTTATAACGCTGCCCTCGCCGAGCTCCACACCGCCGAATATTACCGAGTGGTTGATCTCGCCGTCAATGTAGCAGCCTTCGGTCACTGTCGACTTTGTTATCTTCGCGTGTTCGCCTACGTAGTGGGGCGCGAGCGCCATATTCCTCGAATAGATGCTCCACCGTCTGTCGCCGAGGTCAAACTTCGGGGGATCGTCGATAAGATCCATATTCGCCTCCCACAGGCTGTGGATAGTACCGACGTCCTTCCAGTAACCCTCGAACCGATACGTCACCATTTTTTCACCGTCCGCGAGCATCGTCGGGATAATATTCTTACCGAAGTCGTTCGCCGATTCGGGATTTCTCTCGTCGTCCTCGAGGTACTTCTTGAGCATATCGTAACGGAAGATGTATATACCCATTGAAGCGAGATTACTCTTCGGGTTCGCGGGCTTTTCCTCAAACTCCGTTATAACGCCGTTATCGTCCACATTCATGATACCGAAACGGCTCGCCTCCTCCCACGGCACGGGCATAACCGCAATCGTAGCCGCCGCGCCCGACTCCTTGTGAGCCTTAAGCATTTCGCCGTAGTGCATCTTGTAAATATGGTCGCCCGAAAGAATAAGCACGTTTTCGGGATTAAAGCCCTCGAGGAAGCTCAGATTCTGATATATCGCGTTCGCCGTACCCTTGTACCACTCCTCTGTCTTAGCGCTCTGGTACGGGGGCAGAACATACACGCCGCCGTGGTTTCTGTCGAGGTCCCACGGGTTGCCGTTACCTATATAACGGTTAAGTTCAAGCGGCTGATACTGCGTCAGCACGCCGACGGTATCTATACCGGAATGAACACAGTTTGAAAGCGGGAAGTCTATAATTCTGTACTTTCCGCCGAACGGGACAGCCGGCTTTGCGACGTTCTTCGTCAGCGCGCCGAGTCTTGAACCCTGACCGCCTGCAAGTATCATTGCAACGCAATCCTTTGATACCATTTAAATCATCTCCTATATATTAAATTTCTGTCTTTTTCTTTGTTTCTGTTTTCTTTGCCGCGCTCTTTTTCGCCGGGGCCTTTTTCGCGGGAGCTTTTTTCTTCGCGGTCTCCTGCTTTTTCTTCAGCATCATGACCGAATTGCCGTCAACCTCGACCACAAGCGTGTAGCCCATATCGCTGTACGGCTCGTTTACGGTCTTGTAGGTCTTTTTGGCAATACGCCTCGTGCCGCCGTACTTCGAGGCGTTTGAATGCACGACCACCTCGTAGCTGCCCGCCACCGGAACGCCTATCTTATAAATCGGGCGCGACACCGGCGTGAAGTTTGCCACCACCACGACGTTATCATTTACATTTTTGCCGCGTCTTATATACGAAAGCACGGAATTTTCGCTGTCTGCCTCATTTATCCACCTAAAGCCGTCCCAGCTTGTCTCGTTCTCCCACAAGCCCTTGTTTTCAAGGTAGAAGTGATTGATGTCCTTGACGTACTGATGCAGCTTTTTGTGCTTTTCTATTTCGAGGACGTTCCATTCAAGCTGGTCGTCATAACGCCATTCGAGGAACTGACCTATCTCGCCGCCCATAAACATCAGCTTCTTGCCCGGCATCGTCATGTAGTAGCCGAGAAGCGCCCTGTACGCGTCAAACTTCTCGTCATAGCTTCCGAACATCTTGTCGATAAGCGAATGCTTGCCGTGTACGACCTCGTCGTGCGACAGCGGAAGTATAAAGTTTTCGCTGTAGGCGTACATCATCACGAACGTCAAAAGGCTGTGGTTGTCCTTTCTGAAATACGGATCCATGGACATGTACCTTATCGTGTCGTTCATCCAGCCCATATTCCACTTGTAGTTGAAGCCCAGTCCGTCGTTGTCGGGCGGAGCGGTAACCATGGGCCACGCCGTCGATTCCTCGGCGATCATCATGAAATTCGCGAACTCCGTACCCATTATGCGGTTTAATTTTCTAAGGAAATCGACCGCCTCGAGGTTTCCGTTGCCGCCGTACTTGTTCGGCACCCACTCGCCGTCGTTTCTGGAATAGTCGCGGTAGAGCATGGACGAAACGGCGTCAACGCGTATGCCGTCCATGTGGTACTCCTTCGCCCAGAAGTAAGCCGACGATATGAGGAACGATATTACTTCGCTCTTTTCGTAGTCGAACACCATCGTACCCCAGTCCTTATGCTCGCCTATGCGCGGATCGGCGTACTCGTAGGTCGGCGTACCGTCGAACATACGAAGTCCGTGAGCATCGCGCGGGAAGTGCGCGGGAACCCAGTCCATGATAACGCCTATTCCCGCCTTGTGGCACTTGTCAACGAAATACTGCAGCTCGTGGCAGTCGCCGTAGCGCGTCGTCGCGGAGAAATATCCCGTTACCTGATAGCCCCACGAGCCGTCGAACGGGTATTCCGTTACCGGCATGATTTCTATATGTGTGTAACCCATGTCCTTAACATAGGGTACAAGCTCGTCCGCGAGCTCCTTATAAGTATACAGGCTGCCGTCCTCGTGTACCTTCCACGAGCCTACGTGCATTTCGTAGATATTTATCGGCTTAAGCAGCGTCGACTCCTTCTCGCGTTCCGCGAGCCATTTTTTATCGCCCCACTTGTAGCCTGCCAGATCCTTCGTGAGCGACGCCGTTCCCGGTCTCAACTCACATTTTACGGCGAACGGATCGGCTTTGTAAACCGTCTCGCCGTTTTGAGCTTCTATGGCATACTTATAAAGCATGTTCTCCTTTATATCGGTGAAAAAACCGTACCAGATGCCGCTTGTTTCGATAGGCTCGAGCTTTTTGTCCCATCCGTCCCAACCGTTGAAATCACCGACCACCCGGACGCTTTTCGCGTGCGGCGCCCATACGGCGAACCGCCAGCCTTCCTTGCCGTCAAGCTTTATTTTATGCGCTCCGAGCATTTTATACGACTGGAAATTTTCTCCCGAATTGAAAAGATAAACCTGAAAACGGCTTATGCCCGCCCATGTCATCTCTTCTGCCATATATCTCCCTCCTTTGTTGATTATTTTTATCCGGCATACTCATCAGAGTATACAATCTATGGTATACATTGTAACATATTTTTTTTAGTCAGTAAAGACTATATATAAATAAAATTATTTTAATTTTTTGTGCATTTTGACGATACATTATTAGTTTGTCTTTTTTCGATTTTTTTATGCTTTTTTTGATAAAATATTTGTTTTTCCGTATATTTTCACATTTCGGCTGCCGGCGCAGAAAAATTTACCGTTGTATTACAATTATTTTCCGCGTCTTGACATATCGGCGAAAATGGTATACAATATGATGTGCTTAATATTCTTTAAATATAAGTTTTCTGTAAAATATGAAATTTGATATGTAATCCCAATACTTAAAATGGAGCCGTCTTAAAGGGCTGCTCCGTATGATTACAGTAGCCTCGGCGGCGCTTATTACCTGCATACGCGCCGATACGGGTTCGTCGGCTTGGACGGTATTTCATAGGCAGCAGTCATTTTAAGAAAGCCCCCATTGGCAGGTCTTGGAGAAAAAAGTTCAGGGGGTGTTACCGATTAGCATTACATTGATAATCGTTATAATCGCGGCGGTCATACTCTGCGCTGCGGCGGCAGTTATCGGGTTTAACCGAGGCGTCGCGCACAGAAAGAAAATCGCCGAAGCCCACCTCGGCTCAGCCGAGGAACAGGCAAAGTCTATAATTGCCGAAGCTGAGAAAAACGCTTCCGCCAAAAAGCGCGAAATGATGCTCGAAGCGAAGGAGGAAAACCAAAAGCTTCGCGCGCAGTTCGACGCGGAGGTTAAGGAACGCAGAAACGAGCTTAGCCGTCAGGAGCGCAGAATAGCTCAGAAAGAGGAAAATTTAGACAAAAAGACAGACAATTTGGAGAGAAAGGAACAATCTTACAATCAAAAGATTAAGAACCTTGAAGCCAAAGAAGCAGAAATAGCAGAAATTAGGGAACAGCAGATGGCGCTTGTCGAGAAGATTTCCGGTCTTACGGCTGAGGAAGCCAAGGAGCTTTTGCTTAAGAACATTGAGGAAACGACAAGACACGAAGCAGCCGTCATGGTTAAAGAAATTGAGCAGGAGGCAAAGGATAACGCGGAAAGAAACGCAAAGAACATCGTTGCGCTTTCGATACAGAAGGTTGCCGCGGATCACGTTGCCGAAACAACCGTATCGGTTGTAAACCTTCCCAACGACGAAATGAAGGGACGTATAATCGGCAGAGAGGGACGCAACATCAGAACGCTTGAAACGCTCACCGGCGTCGATTTTATCATCGACGACACTCCGGAGGCGGTCATAGTGTCCAGCTTCGATCCGATAAGGCGCGAGGTCGCGCGTCTCGCGCTCGATAAGCTCATCGTCGACGGACGTATTCATCCGGCGCGCATCGAGGAAACGGTCGAAAAGTCGCGCAGGGAGGTTGAAGCAATTATCAAGCAGGAGGGCGAGAACGCCACGTTCGAGACGGGCGTACACGGACTTCATCCGGAGCTTATTAAGCTGCTTGGTAAGCTGAAATTCAGAACAAGCTACGGTCAGAACGTCCTCAAGCACAGTATCGAGGTTTCACACCTTGCGGGCGTTATGGCGGGTGAACTGGGAGTCGACGTCAATCTCGCGAAGAGAGCGGGCTTACTGCACGACATCGGCAAAGCGGTTGACCATGAGGTTGAAGGCTCGCACGTAACTATCGGCGCGGATATAGCGAAGAAGTTCCGTGAGAACAAGGATGTTGTGCACGCAATTCTGGCGCATCACGGCGATGTTGAGGCAAAGACGATTGCCGCTTCGCTCATACAGGCAGCCGACGCAATATCCGCCGCGCGTCCGGGAGCCAGACGCGAAAATCTCGAAACCTACATCAAGCGCTTGGAGAAGCTTGAGGAAATCGCCGACAGCTTCAACGGCGTTGAAAAGTCGTACGCCATTCAGGCGGGACGCGAGGTGCGCATAATGATCAAGCCCGAAGTCATAAACGACGACGGCATGATCCTTGTCGCGAAGGACATCGTAAAGCGCATCGAGACGGAGCTTGAATACCCCGGTCAGATCAAAGTCAGTCTGATTCGCGAAACAAGAGCCGTCGATTACGCGAAGTAATCAAAAAAAAGAAAAATGGGGGTTATTACAGAGCGTAAACCACATCGGAGGAGATACATTGCGATAAAGGCACTGTACGCGCCGCTTGTGATTTGCTTCTACCCGTTCTGTAATATTCCCTTTTTTTTCGGTAATTTACGGACAGAAAGGCAGCCGCTATGAAAATATTATGTGTCGGAGACGTTGTGAGCGCCGTGGGACGCGAAATGCTCTTCAAGTACATTGACGATATGAAATACCAAAAAGGCGTGGATATGTGCATCGTAAACGGCGAGAACGCCACGCACGGCAGAGGCATGGCGCGCTCGGCGTACAACGAGCTTGTCCGCGCCGGCGCGGACGTTATAACCATGGGCAACCACACCTGGGACTGCAAGGAAATTTCGGCTATCATGCGCAAGGAGGACAACGTCATACGCCCCGCCAATTACAACAAAGCCTGTCCCGGCGAGGGCAGCCTTGTGTATACCGCAAAAAACGGCGTAAAGGTCGGCGTTGTGAACCTCATCGGCAGGACGTTCCTCGAATATCAGCAGGACTCCCCGTTCGACAAGGCGGAGGAGGAGATCGCAAAGCTCAAGGAAAAAACGAATATAATCATCGTGGACTTCCACGCCGAGGCAACGAGCGAAAAGCTCGCGATGGGATTTTTCCTCGACGGCAAGGTGAGCGCCGTTTTCGGCACGCACACGCACGTGCAGACGGCTGACGAGATGATACTTCCCGGCGGCACGGGATATATAACCGACCTCGGCATGACCGGCGTGAGCCTGTCCATTCTCGGCAGGGGCATAACGCCGATAGTGGAGCGCTTCCGCACCGGTATGCCGCAGAAGTTTGACCTTGCAGCCGGCAGCGGTCAGTTCTGCGGCTGCATATTCGATATCGACGAGAGCAGCGGCAAGTGCGTCGGCACTGAAAGAATTTTCATAAGAGACAAGTCTTACTCGGAGTAACAGTCCCGCGTCAGCTATGCGAAATAACAGCCTCTCGGCGTAATGGTTGTGAAGTATAATATTATTTTGAGTTTTGTGTTTCCGCGCCTTCCCCCGTAGGGGGAAGGCGCGGAAACACATTTTTTGATTTTTACCGAATTGTTAAAAAATTTTGAATTTTTGCTCCAAAGGGTATACTTTGAGTGAAAAATTTGGTATAATTAGGACGATGGACAATTATTGATACGAAAAGGTGATATACATGGAAAATACGACGGATAAGCGCGAAAGGGTAATACTCGCGGGCGTACACCGCGATCTGCGCGACGCTCTTATGGACACGACGCGCGAGAGCATAAAAGAGCTGAGCGAGCTTGTCGAGACCGCCGGAGGTGAGGTAGTCGGCGAAATGATACAGAACAAAGCCGACCTCGAAGCCGGAACGTATATGGGCGAGGGCAAGCTGGAGGAGCTTAAAGAGGCGGTAATAAGTCTTAACGCCGACACTGTCGTGTTCGACGACGAGCTTTCGCCGGTGCAGCTGCGCAACATAACGGATATGCTCGGCGTTAAGGTGCTTGACCGTTCCATGCTGATACTCGATATATTCGCGATGCGCGCGAAAAGCGGCGAGGGTAAGCTCCAGGTGGAGCTTGCGCAGCTTAAGTACCGTCTGCCGAGACTCCGCGGCTTCGGCGCGGAAATGAGCCGTACCGGCGCGGGTATCGGTACGAGAGGCCCCGGCGAAACGCGTCTCGAAACGGACAGGCGGCACATACAGCGCAGGATAAACGCGCTCGAGGAGGAAATCGAGGAGCTTAAAAAGCACCGCGACCTTTTAAGGAGCCGCCGCAAAAAGGACGGCGTAATCACAGCCGCACTCGTCGGCTACACCAACGCGGGAAAATCGACGCTTCTGAACACGCTCACGGACGCAAATGTATTCGCCGAGGACAAGCTGTTCGCGACGCTCGATCCCACGTCGCGCGCGATAACGCTCGACGACAACAGACAGATAATCGTTATAGACACCGTAGGCTTTATCAGAAAGCTCCCCCACCACCTCATAGAAGCCTTTAAGTCCACGCTGGAGGAAGCCGCGCTCGCGGACGTGCTGCTGCACGTAATAGACGCGTCCAACCCCGAAGCCGACAATCAGGTAAAGGTGGTCGAGCAGGTTCTTGAGGAAATCGGCGCGGGCGAAAAGCCCGTTGTGGCGGTGTTCAACAAGTGCGACCTCACAATGGGTAAAGCGTCGGCGTCGCCCAGAGCCAACAAGAGCGTATACATAAGCGCGCGCTACGGCAAGCAGATCGACACGCTCATCGACGCTATCGCAAAAACCGCGCCGGGCAGGAAACGCCGCGTCAAGGTCTGCATACCGTACAGCGAGGGTTCGCTCGTAAACCTGCTGCACGACACGCAGAAGGTCGACAGCGAAAGCTACGGCGAAAAAGGCACGGTTATGGAGCTTCGCGTGGACGCGGAAACATACGTGAAGATAAAGAAATACCTGGTATAATGTCGAAGAAGGAAATATATAAAACGGTCGCGGAGCGGACGGAAAGTCTGCTCACGGAAAAGAAATCAAAATTCATAGCCAATGTAAAGCCGGTTGACAATGAAACGGACGCGCTCGGATTTTTGAGCGAGATACGATCAAAATACCCCGACGCGACGCACAATGTTTACGCTTACGTCATAGATGAAAACAACATCTACCGCTACAGCGACGACGGAGAGCCTTCGGGTACGGCGGGTATGCCGGTGCTTGACGCGATACGCAAGCGCGGCATTGTGGACGTTATCGTCGTTGTGACGCGCTATTTCGGCGGCACACTTTTGGGTACGGGCGGACTTGTGCATACCTACGGCGCCTCCGCAAGCGCGGGGCTTATAAAGTCGCGTATCGTGAACCGCGCGCTGTGCGATATACTGTCGGTGACCGTTCCGTACACGCTGCTCGGAAAAATGCAGCACGAGATAATGTCGCGCGGCTACATTCTGGACGACACGGTTTACGCCGACAACGTCACGTTCGTAATCTCCGTGCCGGTAAACGAGACGGAGCGCGTGACGGAAAGCCTGGTAAACCTCACGAACGCCGGCTGTGAAATCAAAAAAAACGATAAAAAATATGTTGATATAAAGTCAGAGGAGGAAGCAGAATGAAAAGATTTTTCAAGGGCGCGGGAGCGGTAATACTTGCTGTGGTCCTTGCCGCAGGCGGATTTTACGTGGGACGGAGGTATTCCGACAGAATGAACGGAGGACTTGAAACGGCAAGTCCGAA
Source organism: uncultured Clostridia bacterium (assembly GCA_947624485.1). Taxonomy (GTDB): domain Bacteria; phylum Bacillota; class Clostridia; order UBA1381; family UBA1381; genus Hominilimicola. The sequence goes on along the minus strand of CANQKM010000002.1, from coordinate 128,954 downwards.
GCAATCCGTCACCGTGCCGACCGCAGTCCCGTCAGACGGAGACGTTCCGTCCGAGGATGTTCCTCCCGAACTGCCCGCGCCGCCCGACGACGTTGAAGGCGCAGCCGAAAGAACGGTGTCAAAGCTCGGCGCGTCGGCTGTAAGCGAGGGAATTTGGACAAGAGTAGCCGGCAGCGCGCTGCCCGAAAACAGCGGAACGCTCACCGTATACACGTCAGCCGAAAAGGACAGCGAAGGATTTTTGTGGGACGACAGTCAGAAATGGGTCGTTGAGATCGACGACGGCGAGGGCGGCTTCTACACGCTCTACGATCAGCTTGTCTCAAACGGAATGGTCTACTGCGACGCGGCGACGCGCGATAACGGAGACGTTATTGTGACGGTTTACGCCTCGTCCGGCGCGGGAACGGTCGTTACGCAGTACACAAAAGCCGACGGCGGCTACGTTGAAAGAACCGTATATAATTCCGGCTCTGTGAACAGAATATTTACAAGCATACCGGATTACAGATAAATTTCGGGAGGTAAAGGAAATGGAAATAAATCTTACAAGCTCAACATATGACGGCGAGGTATTGAAGGCGGACAAGCCCGTACTCGTGGATTTCTGGGCGCCGTGGTGCGGCCCGTGCAGAATGGTGGGCCCCGTAATATCGGAGATCGCCGAGGAGTACGACGGCAGGGTAAAGGTCTGCAAGGTGAATGTCGACGAGTGCGGCGATATCGCGGCTATGAACGCGGTCGTGTCCATTCCGACCGTTATTATTTTCGTGGACGGTAAGGTGAGTAAAAAAATAATAGGCGCGCACCCTATCGAGGATTACGAGGACGCGCTCGATGCGGTGCTGTAAGTACGGGGCGTAAGCAGACCCCCCTCTATGAAGGGGTCATATGTAGAGCGGCGCACATCGTATGCCTCCCCTCGAGGGGAGGTGGCATTTGCGCAGCAAATGACGGAGAGGTGGCAATAAATTTTTAAAACCACCTCTCAGTCGCCTTCGGCGACAGCTCCCCTCAAGGGGAGCCTCCCGTAGGGGCGAACCGTGTCCGCCCGTTTTAATTGTGCATGTCGGGCGGCCGATGACCGCCCCTACGGTGCTGCTGCGCGGCGGCACCTCTCTTATTACACGAGAGCGTACAGCACCGCGCCGAGGACGCCGGCGGCGAGCATTACCCATATCTGGTCAATTTTGAATATCCGAAGCACTGCCAGCGCGGCTAAAAATATTCCCGCCGCGATAAGGTCGGTGCTTTTTATGTCGAACGCGCCGTTCCAAAGCGCGAGCATAAGTATCGACAGTCCGGCAGACGCTATCATCGCCACAACGGCGGGGCGCAGACCGTTCATTACGCCCTTCATAAACGACAGCCCGCGGTACTTGTAATACAGCTTCGCGAGTATTATCGCTATGACGGTCGAGGGCAGTATGCAGCCGAATGTTGCGGCAAGCGCGCCGCCTATTCCTGCGAGGCGTATTCCTGCGAACGTCGCGCCGTTGACGGCGATCGGTCCGGGCGTCATCTGCGAAATTGTGATTATGTCCGAAAACTCGGTCATATTGAGCCACCCGTGCAGCGTCACAAGCTGGTGCTGTATAAGCGGCATCGCGGCATAGCCGCCGCCGAAGCTGAACAGTCCTATCTGGAAAAACGAGAGAAAAAGCCGAAGATAAATCATTGCGCGCCGTCTCCCTTCTTCGGGCGCATGAACGTCACGCCCACAAGTCCGCAGACTATCACGATATACATTACGTTTATCTCAAACACGAACGCCGCGATAAACGACGCGGCCATAATGCATATCGGGAACACGCGCTTATCCTTTATCACGTTCCATGCCATCGTTATCACAACGTCTATTATTACCGCGCACACGCCCGCCTGCATACCCTTTAAGACATACCCGACAACGGTGTTGTCGCGGAACGCCGTGTAGAACATGGATATTACGGCGAGTATGACGAGCGGCGGAAGCACCGAGCCTATCGCGGTCGTTACCGCGCCCGCGATTCCCGCTATACGGTAGCCTATAAGCACCGACGCATTTACGGCTATCGCGCCCGGCGTTGACTGCGCTATCGCAACGAGGTCGAGCATTTCGTCCTCGTCAAGCCAGTGCAGCACGTCCACGAACTGACGTTTGAGCATCGGTATTATAACAAAACCGCCGCCGAATGTGAACGCGCTTATGCGCAGCGTCGATAAAAAAAGCGTTATATATGTTTTGATTCCGCGTTTCATACTCCCCCACTCCCTTTTGTATCAGTATACATTATTTTCCGCCGTACGTCAATCAAGGAATTTATCTTTCATCTTGCAAAAGTTTTACGGATATGCTATTATTATAATATCAAAAAATTTACGGGGGAACAGCATAATGAAAAAATTTCTTACCGCGTTTATCGCGTTTTGCACATTAACATCGTCTTTGGCGTTCGCCGCGCCCGAACCTACTCCTGTGCCGGAAAGCACGCCCGCGCCCGAAAACGCGCAGGTAACGGAAAGTACGCAGCCCGTGCCTTCCGCTTCGCCGGCCGTTGAACCGTCAGCAGAGCCGACAGAGACGCCGGAGTCGTCAGCGGCGCCCACAGCGCTGCCCGAAACAGAGGCTGTTCCCGATAAGGAGCTTTCGACACAGTTTGTGATAAATCTGGCAGTCACGCACCGCAAGTACATAATCTCAAACAACGCGGTTATCGAGCTTTACGATATGAACGATAAGCTGCTCGGCTCGTGTCTGCGGTATGTCGGCTGGGACACGCCGGCGGTGCAGATGGTATTCGACGTGCCGCAGTACAGAATGGGCGAGAAATTCAAGGTTAAGCTTGTGAGCGGTTTAAGGTCGATATGGTATTACGGTCAGCAGGCGCAGTCCGGCGATACGATAGAGGTTCAGACGTACGGCTACCTCGATGAAAACGGCGAGTATGTGCAGTGTAACGGCGTGTCGCTCGACGCGAATCCGGAGTATGAAAAAGAAATACATATGTATATTACGGACGAGTGGTACAACGACATAGAGCCGCACGCGAGAATAGTTGACGGCGTTACGATGATGCCGGTCAGAGCCGTGGGTGATGCTATGGGGCTTGACGTTGACTATAACGGCGAATGGGACAGTGTTACGCTGTCGATCGAGGATCATAAGACGGTGTTCTGGGCGAATAACGAGTATATGGCGTACCCCGGCGGCGATAAAAATGCGTCGCATAAGCCCGTGTATATCGAGGGGGCGCTGTTTGTGCCGGTAAGGGATTTGGCGGAGGCGTTCGAGTGTCCGCTCGAGGTTACGGATTACGGCGAGTTTATGGATATTTTGATAGGTGAGGCGCCGTATTACCGCGAGCTTATGAACAGAATACCCGTGAACCGCGACGGTATCGGAAGCCGTACGAATTATCTTATCTGGGTTTCAAAGCATGAATATAAGGTGAGGGTTTACGAGGGGCAGCAGTATAACTGGAAGCTCGTTAAGGAGTACCCGTGCGCGCTCGGCGCGTGGGATACGCCGACGATAACGGGGCAGTTTGAGATCATAGAGCGTACACAGTGGGATTACGGCACGTATTATGTGGGCCCGGTGCTGCGTTTCTATAACGGCTACGCGCTCCATTCCACGCTGCTCTATTACGGCGGCGGCGAATACGACGGACGCGTCGGCGTGAATATCTCGCACGGCTGCGTGAGACTTCACCCGTCGGATATTAACTGGATCGCCGCGAATGTGCCGTTCAGGACGAGGGTGTATATAACGGAATAGAAGGAAAACAGCGTTCCGATCGGAACGCTGTTTTTGTTATGCTGTATAATTGGGGGATTACTGGTCGCTTTCCTTCATAAGTCCCTGCATGTATTTGTCCATCGCGTCGGCGACCTGTTTCGAGTACGCCGCGGCTTCGACTACCGTTTTCGCACCGCGCACCACGTCGCCCGACGCGAATATGCCGTCGCGCGTCGTTTCGCCGAAGGTGTTCGTGACAAGCAGTCCCTTGTCGTTTACTTCAAGTCCCGACGTGGTTGATACTATTCTGTCCTTCGGGCCTTGGCTTATCGCGATTATCGTGCTGTCGGCGGCGTACAGGCTTTCCGTGCCTTTTATCGGCGTGAGCGTGCCTTTGCCGTCACATTCAAGCTCAACGAATATCGCGCCCTCGTCCACTATCTCCACCGGCTCTACGTGTACGATAAATTCAACGCCGTCAATCTTCGCGTAATCGACCTCGCGCTCGCTTGCGGCAAGGTGGTCGCTTCTCGAGAATACGCGCACCGTGCGCGCTCCGTGACGAAGTGCTGTACGCGCGACGTCCATTGCGCTGTTGCCCGCGCCGATTATGTTCACCGTCTCGCCGAGGCGGTACACGTCGGGATTTGTGAGATAGTTTATCGCGTAATGCACGTTGCCGAGCGTTTCGCCCTTTATGTGGAGCGTGTTCGGTCTCCATACGCCTGTGCCGATAAATATCGCGCTGTAGCCGTCGCGGAACATGTCGTCAATGCTTATCGTTGTGCCTATTGACGTATTCGGGCGTATTTTTATGCCCATTTCCCACATTTTGCGCTTGTAGCGCGCGAGTATCGTTTTCGGCAGGCGGAACTCCGGTATGCCGTACTGAAGCACGCCGCCTATTTTTTCCTTTGACTCGAACACCGTTATGTCGTAGCCGCGCCGCGCGAGTATCATCGCTATCGTTATCCCGGCGGGGCCTGAGCCGATTATGCCGACGCGCATCCCGTTTTTCTCTATCTCGGGGAATTTGAGCTTGTCGAAATAGTTGTCCGATATGTAGTTTTCAATACTCGAAATATGCACCGGCGCGCCCTTGTGGTTCAGCACGCAGTGTCCCTGGCACTGCTTCTCGTGGTTGCATATCATCGAGCAAATCATCGAGAGCGGATTGTTATCAAAAAGCATCGCGCCCGCCTTGTTTATGTCGCCGCCGAGGAAGGTATGTATCATGTCCGGTATGGGCGTGTGTATCGGACAGCCCTCGCGGCACATCGGTTTTTTGCAGTTCAGACAGCGTTTCGCTTCACTTATAACATTTATTGCCATTTTATCGCTTCCCTTTCATCCGAAATTTATCTTAAATTATATTTTAACATATTCTTTGTAGAATTTCAACATTTCTTTTAATAAAATTACGTTACAATTTGTTACTTTTTTCTCATGCTTGAAATTGCGGCGCGGAAATGGTACAATGAAAGGGTAAGAGGTGATTCAGTTGAAAATAACCGATGTAAAGGTTTTTCCCGAAAAGAAAACCGCGGACGTGTGGGACGCGGTTACGGATACGGAGATCGTGAACGTCACAGGCAGCGATATTGCGGCGCATCTTGTGACGCGCCTTACCGACGCGAACGAAAACACCGTCGGCAAGACAGAGACGGATTTTACCGTTAAAGCCGGCGGCAAGGTTCTTGTAAAGCAAAGCGTTCTGACGTACAGCCCGATGCTCGGCGAAGTGTACGTCATGTCGTGCGCGCTTTACGTAAACGGCGCGGAAATAAGCAGGCAAAGCGCGGCTTTAACGTTCGCGCGTTAAGCCGTATTTCGCGTAGTACGCGTCAATGTCCGCCTCGGTTTTTACAAGCTCCGCGTACGTGAGGCGGTTCGTTTCCCTGCTGTAAAAGCCTATCGTCGTTTCGCCCGTGCATATGCTCGACTCGGTTTTAATGTCGCCTGCCGTGAAGCCGTCGGGTAACGGCAGCGGCGCGGCTTTTTTCTTTTTGAACATCATAATATCGTCTCCAGTGTGGTTTTGAGGGGTTTAAGTCCCTGCTTATCGTAAAACGCGCGCGCTGACGGGTTGCACTCCCAGACGTTTAACGTAAGATTGTAGCAGCCCTTGTCCTTCGCGTATTTTTTTACATGCTCGTAAAGCGACTTTCCGATATGCTTGCCGCGCGAGCGCTCGTCGACGCACAGGTCGTCTATGTAGAGCGTTTTCATGTCGCAGCGCACGTTGTCACCCTTTGTTTCCTGCATCACGCAGAACGCGTAGCCCTTCACGCCGCCGTCGTCGTACACGAATATCGGGCGCGTGTCGTCGTCGATTATTTCCGCAAGCTCTGCTTCGGTGTACTTGCGGCAGTTCGGCTTAAAATAGTCCGGTCTGCCGTTGTGGTGTACCGTAAGCACCTGCAAAAGCAAATTCATTATGCCGTCCGTGTCTTTATGCTCCGCTCGTCTTATCATTTTTGTTTCCTCCTTTTGTTTTCGCTTTCAAGTATTATTGTGACCGGCCCGTCGTTCGTGAGCGTCACCTTCATGTCCGCGCCGAACTCGCCGGTTTCTACATGCACGCCTTGTGAGCGGACGTACTCCACGAATTTCTCATACATCGCGTTTGCTCCGACGGGTTCCATCGCGCCGCCGAAATACGGCCGCCTGCCGTGGGAGCAGTCGCCGTAAAGCGTGAACTGCGATATTACGAGCATGCTGCCGCAAACGTCGGCAAGACTTAAATTCATTTTGCCGTCATCGTCGCCGAATACGCGTAGATTTATTATTTTGTCGGCAATGTAAACCATGTCGTCGTCCGTGTCGTCCGCGCCGACACCGAGCAGCACGACAAAGCCGTTGTCGGTCTTGCCCTTAACCGTTCCGTCTATTACCACCTCGGAGCGCGTCACTCTCTGCACGACAGCTCTCATTCCTCATACCCTCTTTCCTCTATCGTCACGCGCAGCTGTTCCCATTCCTCCATAAGCGCGTCCGTTTCGGCGTTTACCGCCGCGATTTTTTCCGTTATCTCGCCCGCCTTTATATAGTCCATGGCGATTTCGGGATTTTCAAGCTCCTTCGTGAGCCGCGCCGCCTCGTCCTCTTTGGCGGTTATTTCGTCCTCAACGCGGGCGTAACGGCTCAGGATTTTGCGTTTTTCGGCTTCGGCGCGTTTTTGTTCCCTGTAATCCGCCGCGCCGCCCGTTTCCTTTTTGACGCTTTTTTCAGCCTTGCCGCTCTTTCGCGCGGCAAGGTAGTCGTCGTAGCCGCCGATGTAATTCTCTATGCCGTTCGGTGTGAGGTACAGAACGCGGTCGGCAAGCTTGTTTATAAAATATCGGTCGTGCGACACCATGAGCAGCGTGCCGTCGTAGTCCGAGAGCGCGTTTTCGAGCGCCTCGCGCGAGTAGATGTCGAGGTGGTTCGTCGGCTCGTCCATGATAAGCAGGTTGACGCTTTTAAGCATCAGCTTCACAAGTTCCACCCTTGCCCGTTCGCCGCCCGATAAGGTTTGTATTTCCTTGAACACGTCCTCGCCGCGGAACAGGAACACCGCAAGCGCGTTTCGTATCTCGGTCTGCGTCATTTTCGGGTACTCGTCCCACACCTCGTCGATAACGGTTTTGTCCATGTGAAGGCTTTCCTGCGCCTGGTCGTAGCAGCCTATGTGAATGTTTGCGCCGATTTTGCAGCTGCCCTCGGTCATGTCGTATTCGCCGATAAGGATTTTCAAAAGCGTCGTTTTGCCGCAGCCGTTTGGACCGAGCAAAAACACCTTTTCGCCTTTTTTGATAAGCATGTCCGCGCCGCGGAAAAGTCTCGTATCTCCGAACGCCATGCCGAGGTTTTCCGTTTCAATAACGTCCTGTCCGCCGCCGGCGCACGCCTTAAACGAAAAGCGCGTCCTGTCGGCTTCATGCTGCGGCGCGGTGAGATTTTCCTCGAGCTTTTCTATGACCTTTATTTTGCTTTCGGCGGTTTTGATGTTCTTTTCCCTGCCCCACCTGCGCTGCTGCTCGACTATGCCCTCGAGACGGTTTATCTCCTTTACGGTGTTCTCGTAGCTGCGCCGCTCGGTCTTGCGCTCAACCTCGCGCTTCGCGGCGTACTCGCTGTAATTTCCGCTGTGAGAGTAAAACCTGCCGTTCTCTATCTCGAACGTCCTGTTCGTCACGCGGTCGAGGAAGTAGCGGTCGTGCGATATGATTATGAACGCGCCAGAGTAATTTTTCAAAAAATCTTCGAGCCACTCCACGCTGTCAATGTCGAGGTGGTTCGTCGGCTCGTCGAGCAGGAGAAGGTTCGCGTCAGACAATAGTATTTTCGCAAGTGAGACGCGCGTTTTCTGACCGCCCGACAGCTTGTCGGCGCAAAGGTTTATCTCGTCCTCGGTAAAGCCCAGTCCGGTGAGAGCGGCTTTCGCTTTCGACTTGTAGTAAAAGCCGTCAAGCTCCGCAAACCGCTCCTGAAGATACGTCTGCTTTTTTACAAGCTCCCCGACGTCGCCGCGGCCGTTCTCTATATCAAAGCGCAAATCGTCAAGCTTTTCCTCGATTTCCATGACCTCGGAAAATACCGTGAGCGTTTCCTCCCACACGGTTTTTTCGCTGCCCGCGACGCTGTACTGGTCGAGGTAGCCAATTTTCAAATCCCTGCTCTTGTATATTTCGCCGCCGTCAATGTCGATTTCGCCCGTTATCATCTTTATGAGCGTGGACTTGCCCGCGCCGTTAACGCCGACAAAGCCTATTTTGTCCGCGCTGTCAACGCTGAACGATACGCCGTCAAAAAGCGTCTCGTCGGCGAATGTCTTTTTTAGATTGCTCGCGTTTATAAGTATCATAAAACCTTTACCTTTCCGTTGCTTATACGTAGTATACCATATATCGGCTGAATTTGCAATTTTTTTGTGCGGTAAAAAGGCGGTTTTTTATTGATTTCACTTGCTTTTTTTTCAAAAAAATGGTATAATAAGAGTGTATATGTGTCCGCCCTTTACGGCAAAACGGCACGGACTTAAATTCGGTGGTTTGGAGCGGGATAGAATGGAAAAAGCATGGATCTTCAGGCATCTGCGTCTGAAAGAAAATGACATTACGGATATTGCGAATGAATATCACATACCCAAAATGATCGCGACCATACTTTTGAACCGCGGCGTGAGCAAGGAGGATATTCCGGCGTTTATAAAAAAGTCAGTGGCGAATATCATAGCTCCGTCGCTGATGCTCGACATGGACAAGGCGGTTGGGCGCATAAACTCCGCTATTGAAAACGGCGAGAAAATCGTCGTGTACGGCGACTACGACGTTGACGGCATAACGTCCACGGCTCTTTTGTACGAATTTCTTGAAAAGCTCGGCGCAAACGCCGAATATTATATACCCGACCGCAAGGGCGAGGGCTACGGCATAAATATAATGGCTGTGAATAAGCTGCTGCGAAAGGGCGTTAAGCTGCTTATAACGGTCGACTGCGGCATTACGGCGATAGGCGAGGTCGAGTTTGCGAAGCTGCAGAAGATGGACGTTATAATAACCGACCACCACACCTGCAAGGACAGACTTCCGACAGCGGCTGCGGCGATTTTGAACCCGAAGCGTCCCGACTGCGAGTACCCGTTTGATTCGCTCGCGGGCGTGGGTGTGGCGTTTAAGCTGATACTGGCTCTCGCGGTGAGCCGCGGCATGAGCAGCCGAGAGGTGTTCGACGAATATATCGACCTCGCGGCACTCGGCACGATAGCCGATGTTGTGCCGCTTCTGGGTGAAAACAGGATCATTGTGGATAAGGGGCTGTGCGCTCTGCAGAATCCGTCGCGCGTCGGTATACGCGCTTTGGAGGAGGTTGCCGGAGTAAGCGATAAGCCCGTAACGGCGTCCAAGGTCGCGTTCGCTATCGCGCCGCGCCTTAACGCCGCCGGCAGGCTCGGTACGGCGACTACGGCTGTTGAGCTTTTGCTTACGCGTGACGAGAACCGCGCGCGTGAGATCGCGCTCGCGCTCGACGAGGAAAACAAGGAACGCCAGCAGACTGAGAAGGAAATATTCGACGAGGCTTTGCAGATGATAGCGAAGGACGCGAATTTCTCCAAAAAGAAGGTTATCGTCCTCGCGCGCGAGGGGTGGCACCAGGGCGTTATCGGAATCGTCGCGTCGCGGCTGTGCGACATGTATTATAAGCCCTGCATACTTATCTCGACCGACAACGGCGCGGGTAAGGGCAGCGGCAGGAGTATAAAGACGTTTAATCTGTTCGACGCGCTTTCCGCGTGCGAAAAGCACCTTACGGATTTCGGCGGTCACGCGGTCGCGGCGGGGCTTAACGTGAACCAAAGCGAAATTGAAGGCTTTGACAAGGCGATAAACAAGTACGCCGACGAAACGCTTGGCGAAAAGGATATGATACCGACGGTCGAGATTGACTGTCCGCTGTCGGAGCAGTCGCTGACCATAGAAAACGCGCGTATGCTGACGCGGCTCGAACCGTTCGGCATGGGCAACGAAAAACCCGTGTTCGCGGTTTCGTCCGTAACTGTCGTGTCGGCTGAAACGGTCGGCGCGGACAGCAAGCATTTAAGGCTTCGGGTGTTCAAAAACAATCAGACAATAAACTGCATAGGCTTCGGAATGGGCGCGCTCGCTGGTACGCTTCACGAGGGCGACATCGTTCACATAGCCTTTCAGATGGATATAAATTCATACCAGCGGACAGAAAGCGTTCGGCTTGTGTTAAAGGATATAAAGAAAAAGGGAGCGCCGAAAGCGTAGGAAGGAGGTCATCAATATGCCCGAAACAAAGGAACAGGTAATACTCTCACCCGAAAAAATACCGCAGCACGCTGACGACACCGACGTTCTTGTGGATAAAATAATAGAGTCCGTCAAGGGTTACAGCCCCAATGCGAACACCGACCTTATTTATGTGGCTTACCGGTTGGCGAAATCGGCGCACTCGCACCAGTTCCGCCGCAGCGGCGCGCCGTATATAGAGCACCCCGTTCAGATAGCGTATATCGCGTCGCAGCTCTCGCTTGATGCGACGGCAATAAGCGCGGCTCTTCTGCACGACGTTGTCGAGGACACGCCGTACACCTACGAGGATATTGAAGCGTTGTTCGGCAAGAGCGTGGCGGAGCTTGTGGACGGCGTTACGCACCTAAAGCAAATTCAGTATAACACGCGTGAAGAACAGCAGGTGGAAAACCTCCGCAAGATGTTCCTCGCCATGGCAAAGGATATACGCGTCGTTATAATAAAGCTCATAGACCGTCTGCACAACATGCGCACGCTCAATTTTATGCCGCGCGCGAAGCAACTTCTCATATCGAAGGAGACGCTTGACGTTTACGCGCCGCTCGCTCACCGTCTCGGTATGTCGAAAATCAAAATAGAGCTTGAGGATCTGGCACTTAAATATCTTGACCCCGTCGCGTACGAGGAAATAAGACAGAGCATAAATCAGAAAAAAGAAGAGCGCGAAAAATACATAAGCGACATTATGGATATACTTCGCGCGAAGCTTGAGGAAATGGGCATAAAAGGTCAGGTGACGGGACGCGCGAAGCACTTTTACTCGATTTTCCGCAAGATGTACACACAGAACAAGACGCTCGACGAGCTTTACGACCTGTTCGCGGTGCGTGTCATAGTTGATTCGGTCGCGGACTGTTACGCGGTTCTCGGAATGGTACACGACCTTTATACGCCCGTGCCGATGCGCTTTAAGGACTATATCGCGATGCCGAAGCCCAATATGTACCAGTCGCTTCACACAACGGTCATAGGCCCTAACGGCACGCCGTTTGAAATACAGATAAGGACATGGGAGATGCACCGCATAGCGGAAAACGGTATCGCGGCGCACTGGAAGTACAAGGAGGGTATATCGGGTTCGACCGATATGGACTCAAAGCTCGAATGGGTAAGGCAGCTTCTCGACACGCAGACGAACCTCATAGACACCGACGACTTCTACAACACGCTTAAATTTGACCTGTTCGAGGACGAGGTGTTTGTGTTCACGCCTCAGGGCAAGGTTATATCGCTGCCGGCGCGGAGTACCGTTATAGATTTCGCGTTCGCGATACATTCGCAGGTCGGATATAAAATGAGCGGCGCGAAGGTAAACGGCAAGATAGTGCCGAACAACTATCAGGTGCAGAATGGTGAAATTGTGGAAATACTCACCGCGAATACGCACGGCCCGAGCCGAGACTGGCTAAAGCTCTGCCGCACGTCAACGGCGAAGAACAAGATAAATCAGTGGTTCAAGCGCGAGCGGCGCGACGAGAATATAGAGCGCGGCAAGGAGCTTATAGAGCGTGATTTGCGCCGCATAGGCAACACGCACGAGCAGCTGTTTAAGCCGGAGTGGATAAATATACTGATTAAGCGTTACGGCTTCCAGACGCTCGACGACCTTTACGCGAGCGTCGGCTACGGCGGTCTTACGTCGCAGAAGGTAGTCATGAGGCTGCGCGAGGAATGGATAAAGCAGAATCGCGAGGCGGAGCAGAAGAAAAAGCTCGAAGCGGTATACAACGAGGAAAGCAAAACCATTGAAGCCGAGCCTGCTAAGCGGTACGCGTCGAGCAAGGGTATTGTCGTTAAGGACATCGACAACTGCCTTGTGCGTCTGGCGCGGTGCTGTAACCCCGTAGCGGGCGACGATATTGTCGGCTTTATCACGAAGGGCAGAGGCGTGAGCGTACACCGCCGCGACTGCCCGAATATGAATCCCGATGTTATGAGCGAGGAAGACCGCGGACGGTTCATAGAGGTAATGTGGGACAGCGAACGCTCCACATCGTACACGGCAAATCTCAAGGTAGAGTGCCACAACCGCGACGGCGTACTGCTTGAAATCACAAACATACTCGCGAACCTCAAAATACCGTTCAAGTCCGTGAACGCGTACGTGAACAAGGACGAGATCGCGATAATACAGCTTGGCGTTGAAATACGTAACACGTCTGATTTAGCGCTGCTGCGCAAGAAGATAATTCAGCTCCAGGGCGTTATAAGCGTGACGAGACTGTCGAATTAAGGTAACAGATATGGAAAAGATGACGATACCCATTACAACGGAATATATAAAGCTCGACCAGCTCCTGAAATTTTCCGCGCTCGCGGAACATGGGGCTATGGCGAAGGAAATGATACTTGACGGCATCGTTTCCGTAAACGGCGAAACGTGCACCATGCGCGGCAAAAAGATACGCGCGGGCGACGCTGTGACGGTCGTGTTCGAGGACGGAACGGTCGAAATTACGGTGGAGGACGGATAATGTTCATTTCTTCACTTACGCTTACGAATTTCCGCAACTACCGCAAAGAAAAGATAGAGTTCTCGCCCAACACAAACGTCATATACGGCGACAACGCGCAGGGTAAGACGAATATCCTCGAGGCGGTGTACATCTTCTCGCAGGGGCGCAGCCACAGGACAAAAACAGACGGCGAGCTTATACGGTTCGGAGAGGATTTCGCGAAGCTCGGTCTGGAGTTCCACGACGCGGAGCGCGACTATAAGGCTGTTCTGCAGATAATTAAAAACGGCAAAAAGAATATCAGAATAAACGGCGTGCAGATAACGCGGTTGTCGATGCTTATGAATTATCTGAACGCGGTTATGTTCTCGCCGGAGGATCTGACGCTCGTAAAGGGTTCGCCGTCGGCAAGACGGCGGTTCACCGACGCGGCGATAAGCCAGCTTTACCCGCGCTACCTCACGAGCCTTATAGATTACCACAAGGCTCTCATGCAGAAAAACAGCCTGCTTAAGACGCTGAAAACGTCGGACGCGCGAAGTGACACAATGCTGTCGGTGTGGAACGACCGTTTGGCGGCTGAGGCGGAGAAAATCATTAAATACCGCCTTGAATTTGTGAAGCTGATAAATTCGTTCGCGTCACGCGTGCAGAGCGAAATATCAAAGGAGAAGCTTGAAATAGAGTATCTTCCGGGCATAAAGTGCGGCGCGTACGACAAGGAAACGATATACAACTATTTCGAGCAAAACAGGTACCGTGAGATCAAGCTCGCGTCGGCGCAGGTCGGCGTGCAGCGCGACGACCTCGTAATATCGGTAAACGGCAGGGACTCGCGGCTTTACGGCTCGCAGGGGCAGCAGCGTACGGCGGCGCTTTCGATGAAGATAGCGCAGGCGGATTATATAGAGAATATAAAGAACGAGTACCCGGTGCTTCTCCTGGACGACATCATGAGCGAGCTTGACGCGCACAGGCGCGGCTATCTCGCCGAAAGAATACGCGGCAGACAGGTGCTTATAACCTCGACCGACACGGATTTGAAGTTCAGCACCGACAGGACGCGGCTCATTCATATAAAAGGCGGAGCGGTGATATAAAATGTATATAAGAATAGAGGACGACGCCGTCGTGCGCGGCAATGATATAGTGGGAATTTTTGACATGGATAACACGACCGTGTCGCGGCTCGGACGGAATTTTCTGCCGAGCGCGGAAAAGAACGGTCTTATCATAAACACGACGGACGATTTGCCAAAATCCTTTGTCGTGACGAACGCAAGGGGCGCGACGGAGGTTTTAATTTCCTCCGTATCGTCAAAAATATTAGCAAACAGAAGTAAATAATAACAAGGAGATAAAACGATGAGTGAAATGGAAAACAAGATTGAAACGACCTATGACGAAAATCAGATACAGGTCCTGGAAGGTCTGGAGGCGGTGCGCAAGCGCCCGGGAATGTATATAGGCTCGACCTCCTCGCCCGGTCTGCACCATCTTGTGTATGAAATTGTGGACAACTCCATAGACGAGGCTCTCGCGGGCTACTGTACGGAAATAAAGGTCGACATCAACCCCGACAACTCCGTGACGGTAACCGACAACGGCCGAGGCATACCCGTCGGTATTCATCCGCAGCAGGGTATACCGACCGTCGAGGTCGTGCTTACGATTTTGCACGCGGGCGGCAAATTCGGCGGCGGCGGATATAAGGTGTCGGGCGGTCTGCACGGCGTTGGTTCGTCGGTCGTAAACGCGCTGTCGGAAAAGCTGGAGGTCGAGGTGTCGGACGGTACGCACGTGTATTACCAGAGCTACGAGCGCGGTAAGCCGACGTGTAAGCTCAAGGTCATAGGCGACACCGATAAGACGGGTACGAAGATAACGTTTAAGCCCGATCCGGAGATTTTCGAGGTGCTTGAATTTGACTACGAGATACTCTTAAAGCGTTTGAGGGAGCAGGCGTTCCTCAATAAGGGCGTTAAAATACTGCTCACCGACTACCGTGTTGAAAATCCCGAAACGGTGACGCTCCACGCGGAGGGCGGTATCAAGGAATTTGTCACGTATATAAACCGCGGCAAGGATCCGCTGCACGACGATATTATTTATTTTGAAGCGTCGCGCGAGGATATGATGGTAGAGGTCGCGATGCAGTATACGACAGCGTATTCGGAGATACTTCTGTCGTTCGCGAACAACATTCACACCGGTGACGGCGGCACGCACGAGACGGGCTTTAAGGCAGGTCTCACGCGCGTCATAAACGATTACGCGAGAAAGAACAACATACTCAAGGAAAAGGATCAGAATCTTTCGGGCGAGGACACGCGCGAAGGTCTTACGGCTGTTATAAGCGTGAAGGTGACAGAGCCGCAGTTTGAAGGTCAAACCAAAACAAAGCTCGGCAACAGCGAGGCGAGAACGCTTGTTGAGTACGCGTTAAACGACAAGCTGTCGGAATTTTTGGAGGAAAATCCGCGCGTTGCGAGGACGATCGTGGAAAAGACGATCACCGCCTCGCGCGCGAGAGAGGCGGCGAAGCGTGCGCGTGAGCTTACGCGCAAGAACAACAACGCCACAAACTCGTCTCTGCTCGGCAAGCTCGCGAAATGCACCGACGAGGGTGCGGATTACGCGGAGCTGTTCATCGTCGAGGGCGACAGCGCGGGCGGCAGCGCGAAGCAGGGACGTAACAGACGCTTCCAGGCGATACTTCCGCTGTGGGGCAAGATGCTCAACGTCGAGAAGTCGCGTATAGACAAGGTATACTCGAACGAAAAGCTGCTCCCCGTCATACAGGCGCTCGGAACGGGTATCGGCGAGGATTTCGATATTACAAACCTCAAATACGGCAAGGTCGTAATCATGGCTGATGCCGACGTTGACGGCGCGCATATAAGAACGCTTTTGCTGACGTTCTTCTTCAGATATATGCGTCCGCTTATCGAGAACGGCAACATCTACATCGCGCAGCCGCCGCTTTACAAGGTGTTCAAGGGTAAGAACAAGACGCTTGTCGAGAAATTCGCGTTTGACGAGGACGAGCGCGACAGACTTATCGAAGAGCTTGGTCCGGGCGCGAAGGTGCAGCGGTACAAAGGTCTCGGCGAGATGGATCCCGCGGAGCTTAAGGAAACGACTATGGATCCAGCGAAGCGCACGATGCTTAAGGTAAGCCTCGACGACGCGATCGCGGCAGACAGGACGTTTACAATTCTCATGGGCGACAAGGTCGAGCCGCGCCGCGAGTTTATCGAGGCGAATGCGAAGTACGTTTCAAATCTCGATATTTGATAAATTCATACAAAAAAACAGGCGTTTCATACGCCTGTTTTTTGTTTTAATTATTCGCCGGTGTTTTCACCTGTTTCGCCGCTGCCGGTTTCACTTCCGGTATCGCCTGTCTCGCCGCCGCCTTCATTTTCGTTTCCGTTGTCGCCTTCACCTTCGCTGCCGCCGGTCTCACTGCCTTCACCGCCGCCGGATTCTTCGCCTTCATCGGAGCCGCCTTCTTCGCCGTCTCCGGTTTCGCCTTCGCCGCCGGTTTCGCCGCCTGTTCCGCCTTCGCCTTCTTCACCTTCGCCGGACGGTTTCTGTATTCTTACCGGTGCGCTGCCCAAATACGGCTCATTCTCGCTGCTCCACGCGTATACCTTAACCGTTGTTGTTTCCGTGTAAGGAATGTTATCCTCAGCCGTAAGCTCAAACTCGCCCGTGCCGCTCATCTTCACCGCAGCAAGCGTGTTGTTATCGTATACCGCCAGTATGTACTTGGGAGCTTCGCGGTACGTATCATCAAAGTCGGCTACGGATGCGTTAACCGTTCCCGTAAGACAATTCTCTGATACTTTAAGCAGCGGCTGCATTTTCCAATGCGCTGCTTCCACGTCGGCGTAAAGCCTTACGCTCTCCGTGAGATCGTCGTTTGCAAAATCCCATAATGTATTGTTCGCCAAATCCTTAACCCAGCCTTTAATCACAATGCCGTACGGTTTGTAATCGGGTACATTTAATTTTACACCCTCCGGATAGGTCAGAATATCCATAAGCTTGGGATTTTCCGTGCCGTTGTAGAGACGGACGCTGCACGCTATGGTTTCTTCGTTCTCGCCCACGTATTCAAAGTCTATTGTTTGATCCTCGTTGGGTATCAAATCCATTATTTGATATTTTAAGGTATCGTATGTCGATAAGCCGCATATGCTTGCGCAGTTATAGTTTTCGCCTTCCTCCGGAACATATGTATACACAACCTCCGGCTGCGCTTCTTCCTTGCCGAGCTCCAGCTCGTATATCTTTGCGGGAGAGTTGAAGTACAGGCAGGTCTTTTCAGCGTTTTCGCCCGTTGCTTCATACGTGTATTTGCCCAATCCGCCCAAATAATCGAATATGAAGTGGCGTGGAGTCACGTCCTCGGAATCTACATACCATACGCCGTCTTCCATAACGTAAAATTCTTCGGGGCTTGTCAAATCCGCGCCGCACTTGTATATTACCGACTTCCTTGCTGTATCGTCAAAACCGCAGTAATATCTGTCGTTTCCGTCGAATACTACTCTCGTGCTTATAACGCTGTCCTGCCATTCAAGCTTCGGCTCGCTTTCTTCGCCTTCCGTGCCTTCTTCTCCTTCAGCGCCCTCTTCGCCTTCTTCACCGACGGCGGGTACCTCCTGCCAGTTTCCGTGCCACAGTTCGCCTTCAAACGCATCACCGAAGTTCATTGTACTCTCGTCAATCTCCGTTATATATCCGTCCGCATGCGTTCCGCCGCCGCCGAGCAGTTCTTCCTCTGTCACAAGGAAATAGCTGTGATTTACCCATTTTGCCCCGTCATCGTCATCCTGCGTGACATCCACATAATACCACGCGTCTCCGATGTTGACGGCAGACCACTCATGATAGTCGGTGTCGCTGTATACGTTGACGCATTTCATACCGATTTTTTCGAGAATGTACTTGTACGCGTTGGCGTAGCCTTCGCATACCGTCAGGCAATCGTCAAGAAGCGCCGCGTCGATCGTGCGCTCCACCTTCGCTTCCGCGGTCGGATCGTACGCGCGTTCGTCGTATGTTATCGTGTCGGCAAGGTAGTCGTGCAGCCACAGAGCCGCGTCAAACTGAGCCTGCGCCCTTTCTTCAGCCGTGCTGTTCTCGTTCGTTATCGCGTCAAGGTTTACGCCGTCAAGGCTCATCTGCATGATTATCTCGTTCGTTACCGTGCCGAGCTCGCTTTGGATTTTTTCTATTTCCGCGGCGTTACGGCTGTATCTAATATTCAGCGATTTTACCTTATTGTTATTATCATAGCTGCAGCCGATACGATTTAAGTAAAAGTATTTGGGATTGTCAGCCAGATAATTTCTGACAATGCCCTCCGCGGCTGTAAATCTCTTGCTGTAATTTTCCTCCGCCCCGGTACTGCTGTCATACAAGGTAATTTCAATGTCTTCGGGTATCTCTATAGTGATATAAGCGGGATTTTCATCGCTTATATCCTCGGGCGGTTCAGCGGTTTCAAACGCTGTCAGCATTGCCTCTGTAATCTTGTCCTTCTCGTCAGGGGTGAGCGCACCGTCGCCCGTTATATCCCCCACCGGCACAGCCGCGAGCTGTATATCGCTGTCCGCCGCGTTATCGTTTACCGCTTCGGTTTCGGCATACACCGCGCATTGTACCGCAAGCATTATAGCGGCAATAAGCGCGCATAAAATTTTTTTCATAAAAGTTCCTCCTGTTTACTGTAATGCCAGTTAAAATTTGCATATATACGCAGGGTATACATAATAATTATACATTATTTCCGCCGCGCAGTCAATAGCTTTTTCAATATAATTATATTCCCTGAACCAAGGCGATAAGCCAGTACACGAGCGGCAGAGTTAAAAGTCCCAGAAGGTGGCTTACAAACACGCCCTCCGCGCAGTATATAACGTCGCCCTTATGCTCGTTCGCAAGCACCGCGAGTACTGTCGAGGTAGGCATTGCCGCCTGCAGCGCAACGACGGCGGCCGGAACGTTGTCAAAGTGCAGCCATTTTAGCACGAATATAAGTCCGAGCGGTATCAGTATCATCTTCACCGCGACAAGCACGTAAAGCCAGACGCGCCTGTATATGCGGCGGAAGTCCACCATTGCGAGCGTGCCGCCGATAAAGAACATCGAGAGGTACGTCGTAGTCGAGCCTATGCCGCTTACGACCTCGCCGACGATACCGGGGATCTTGATTTGGAACGCCATCATTATAAACGCAATCACGAACGCGATCGTTCCGGGGTTGGCGAGGCGTTTGAGGTTCGCGCTTATTTTCTGCCTGCCGCCGTCCGCGTCGGCGGAGCGTATGCCGTACACGCCGAGCGTCCATAAAAAGCCGTCGTTCGCTATTTCGTACACCGCGGCGTACAGAAGTCCCTCCGTGCCGTAGAGCGCCTGTATAAGCGGGAACGCCATAAATACGACGTTTCCGAAGCACATCATACAGCGGAGCATTACCGCCTTAGGCTTTTCGAGACGGCTCGCCTTCATCATGACCGTGCCGACCGCGTACAGAAGCGTCTCGGTGCAGAGCGCGGCTATGAGTACCTTTGCCGACGTGATGAGCGTTTTGTAGTCGAAGTCCATGCTCGTGAGCGACGATATTATGAGAAGCGGCAGAGTCACGCGCACGACTATGCGCGACATGCCGTCGTTCTGCTCCTTTGTTATGTATTTTGTTTTAATGCATATAAAACCGATAAGCATCGCAACGGCGAGCTTTGCGATGCTTAAAAGTATAGTTTCAAATCCTGCCATGGTTTATTTCTCGTAGACCTCCCTCTTCAAAATTCCCACATACGGGAGGTTTCTGTACCTTTCGGCGTAGTCGAGACCGTAGCCCACAACAAACTCGTCGGGTATCTCCATGCCTATGTACTTCGCGCTTACCTCCGTTTCGCGCCTGTCGGGCTTTGACAGAAGCGCGCATATCTCGACGTTCGCGCCGCGTTCCTCTAAAAGCGAGCGCATCGCGGCAACAGTGTTTCCGCTGTCGATTATGTCCTCGATAATCAGCACGTCCCTGCCGTTTACGTCGTTTTCGCAGTCCTTTTTTATAATAAGCTCGCCCGACACGGAGCCTGCGCCGTAGCTCGACACCTGCATGAAATCGATCAAAACGTTCATATCAAGCATACGCATGAGGTCGGTCGAAAATACCGCGCTGCCCTTCAAAATAATCATGAGTATGAGCGTTTTGCCCGCGTAATCCGCGTTTATGCGCTTCGCGAGCGCGCTTACCGTTTCGCGGATTTTGTCCTCCGTTACGAGTATTCCCTGTAAATCCTTGTTCATTGCCATTCATCTCCTTAAATTCGCGTTCTATTCTACCACACTTTTACGCAAAGGTTAATATTTTTTACAGAAATTTTATCTTATTGTAAAAATAACTTCACACGCGATAATTTGACAGACAATCATTTGGCGTTTTCGGGAAACATAAAATTATTGAACCGACGGAGGGAACAAGATGAAAAAGATAATTTTGGCAGCGATATATCTCGCGCTTGCCGTGCCGACGGCTTACGCCGATAACGCCGGGCCGCGCGACATGGCAGCCGTGAGGGCGACAGTCGCGGCTTGCGCCGATATTGCGGAGTTTGATATAAAAAATTACGATTACGATAAAATTTTTCGTTACGCGCTGTATACGCATGAAAATTTCCGCATACTTACCGATATCGATCCGAAGGAGGGTGAGAGCAGCACGCTTAGGTACAACAAAATCTCGCTCGTGAGCGGTGAGTTTATGGATTACGTTATGGAGAATGTGCTTGGTATTACGCCCGAAAAACCGCCGATAAGCGACCTCACGGAGCGCGGGTTCTGCTTTAATAACGGATACTACCTCTATACCGGCGGATTTAACACGTATTTTTCCACCGAGATAACGAGTATAGACGGCGCGGAGCATCTCGGCGGCGGTGTGTTCCTTGTGAATTTCAGCGACGTTTACACCGAGGGCGGCGCGCGTACAGCCGAAAAAAGCTACGCCGTGCTGCTCGAACGTGAGGACGGTACGTATACGCTTTTAAGGCTCGGTATGGGGCAAAGTCCGCCCGACAGGGAAACGCTTATGTCGTATGTGCCGCGGATTGATACGGGTGAAACGCAGTCCGATGAGCAGACCGAAAGGCGCGAGGGCGCGCTGCTGCCATTGCTGCTGCTTACGTGCGGCGCGGGCGCGGTCGGGGTTATTTTGTGCGCGGCGGTTATGGTGAAGAGGAAATGAATTAGCAAAGAGGGACGTCGTGGGCGCCGTCCCCTACATTGTGATTATAAAAAGCGCATACCGTAGGGGCGACCCTTGCGGTCGCCCGTTTTTTAAATATGTTCATGGCGGGCGACCGCAAGGGTCGCCCCTACGGAGTTAAGGCACCGTTTACCTATTTCACTTTTAATATCCCTTTCAAATATGTATGCGTGTTTGCGCCGACCATGATTTCAAAATCGCCGCTTTCGACCTCGCGCGTGCAGTCGCTTTTTACAACCGCGAGGTCGTCGATGCTGAGCTTTATC
This sequence comes from uncultured Clostridia bacterium, assembly GCA_947624485.1. Classification (GTDB taxonomy): domain Bacteria; phylum Bacillota; class Clostridia; order UBA1381; family UBA1381; genus Hominilimicola. The sequence continues at coordinate 107,406 of CANQKM010000002.1, read as the reverse complement.
GTCACGCGCTTCGTTTCGCCCGCCTTTATAAACACCTTGCGGAAGCCTTTAAGCTCAATTACGGGCGTGAGTACGGAGCTTACGACGTCGTTCACGAACAGCATGACCGTTTCCTTGCCGTCCATGCCGCCCTTATTTTTAACGTCGACCGACACCTCTATAACGTCGTCTTTGCTCGCCGTCTTTTTGCTAAGCTTCAGATTGGAGTACGCGTATTCGGTGTAGGACAAGCCGTCGCCGAAGGTGTAGACGCTGTCCTTTTTTAAGTCCACGTACTGACCGCCGTGCCAGCCGTGGTAGTGGTTGTAGTAGCACGGCGTCTGGGCGCTCGTCTGCGGGAACGATATGCTCAGTTTGCCGCTCGGATTAAACCGTCCGGCGATAAGCTCCGCAGCCGCAAGTCCGCCCATTGCGCCGCCGTTAAACGTTTCTATAACCGCGGCGCAGCGTTTTTTCAGCATACCGATACACAAGGGCTTGCAGTTTACAAGCACAGCGATTACCTTCTTTCCCGTATCGCAAAGACGGCTTACAAACTCGGTCTGCGGCTCGGTGAGGTCTATGTTCGCCCTGTCGCGGTACTCGCCGTTCTGCGCGAGGCAGTCGCCTATCACGCATACAACAGCGTCGGCTTGCTTTGCCGCGTCAACGGCTTTTTCTATGCCGCCGCCGCGTCCGAATATGTCGCAGCCCTTTTCAAATATAATTTTATCGCTTCCGAAAACCTCTCTCATGCCGTCCAAAACGGTGTGGTACTCGCCGCGCGGCTTCGCTATCGCGCTCGGCAGCGGATGCGAGAAAAACGTCCAGTCGCCGAACTGCGCGCGGATGCTGTCGGCGTTCGGTCCGACTACGGCTATTTTCTTTACTTTATCGCTAAGCGGCAGCACGCCGTCATTTTTCAACAGCACCATGCTTTCGCGCGCGATTTCGAGGTTTAATTTTCTGTGCTTTTCGCAGCCTATGACGCTCTTGTCGGGACGCTTCTTGTTATCGAACAGTCCTATGCGGAATTTTGCCTTTAATATGCGCCTTACGGAGTCGTCGATGCGCTCCCTCGATATTTTGCCCCCGCGCACAAGCTCCGGAACATATTTGTAAAACCTGTGCGTGTTCATGCTCATGTCGTTGCCCGCCTCTACCGCAAGGTACGACGCCTCCTTTATATCCTTCGCGGCGCGCTGTTTATGTACAAGGCTCTTCACGTTCTCCCAGTCGGTCACGATAAAGCCGTCAAAGCCAAGCTCGTCCTTCAGAATTTCCGTGAGCATTCGCTTGTTCGCGGTGAGCGGCAGCGCGTCGATCGAGCCGTAAGCCGTCATAACCGAGCCGCAGCCCGCCTCGACCGCCTTCTTAAACGGCGGCAGAAATACCTCGCGTATCTTACGCTCCGTCACGGGGCTGTCGTACGCGTCGCGTCCGCCGGTCGCCTCGCCGTAGGCTATGTAATGCTTCGCGCACGCTATAATATTGCCGTCGTACTGGTAGCCCGTTATGACAGCCTTGCCAAGCTCGCCGACGAGATAGCTGTCCTCGCCGAACGTCTCGTTCACGCGCCCCCATCGTAGGTCGCGCGCTATGCAAAGCACGGGTGAAAACGTCCAGTCAAGACCGTCCGCCGCGACCTCGAGAGCCGTCGCGCGCGCCATTTCAAAAAGCAGCGCGCGGTTAAAGCTGCACGATATCGCAAGCTGTGACGGGAACACCGTCGCGCCGTTTAGAAGCGCGTGACCGTGTATCGCGTCTATGCCGAGCAGCGGCGGTATGCCGAGACGAGTTTTTTCGGACTTTTCGCGTATGTCGTCCCTCTCCTTGCCCAGCGCGTGCAAAAACGAGCCTATGCCGCGCTTTTTGTACCGCTCGTAATCGACGGGGTTTAGGGCGTTATAACTCACCTGGAGCATCTGTCTCGCCTTTTCTTCAAGCGTCATGCGCTTTAGCAAATCCTCCGCCCGCTCCGACGGAGACAACGTTTTATCCGTGTATTTTTTCATTTCCGTTCCACACCTTTATTCGCAAATTACGTTCCGATAAAATTATACTGAACAAATTACGGCTTGTCAATCATTTGTTTTTGTGGTAAAATAGTCGGGAAAGAGAGGTATTAAAATGATAGCATCATTAAGTAAGGCAATTTTACATATACTCGACGCTACTGGCGGTGTGTGTGTTTTAAGCGACGAGGAGCTTGACGTTTCGGACGGAAGCATAAACAGCTTTATATCGAAGCATATAGAGAAGGTTTTTGACGACGCGTCGCTCCGCAAGGGTGAGTTTACCGAAAGCAGCGGATTCAAGTACGAGGTTACAGAGTATCTCAAGACGCGCGATATTGTACCGTTTTCGCAGTTCGCGGCGAAGCGGCTCTACGACGGCGCAGCTTCGTCCGACGCGCCCGACGCGGCTGACGTTATAGTGTGCGAGTTTTCCGTGGATGAGCGCGAAATGCTCGGTATACTGAGGTTTGAAAATAAACAGGGTTACACGCACCAGGTCACGCAGGACGACGGCAGAGTCAAAAATCTTATCATAAACCACTACGCCATACTCCCTACCACGACGCAGAAAATAAGCGAGTGCGCGTTTATCGACCTTGCCGACATGACGGTGCGGTACAAGGGCAGAAACCGCAATATTGACGGCGAGAAAACTGACCTTATAGCCGACGTGCTTTTGGAGTGCGTGTACGATATTTCGCCGCGCGAGTCGGTGAACGCGGTGCGCAGGATTGCGAAAAAGGTCACGGAGGAAAACGGCGGCGACTCGCTCGAAACGATGTCACGCATGAAGGAGTATATAACCGAAAGCGTCGAGGAGGGCGAAAGCAAGTATATCGAAACCGACAAGGTCGCCGAAAAGATATTCGACGGTCTGCCGGGTATGCGCGAGGAGTTTAAGGAAAAGCTCGAAAAGGCGCAGGTGCCGGAAAAGGTGGAGGTGAACCGCTACGTCACAAAGCGGCTGTCGAAGGACGTTAAAATCGTCACCGATATAGGCGTGGAGATAACGTTCCCCGCGGAGTATTACAGCAACAAGGATTACATCGAGTTTATAAACAACGACGACGGCACTATCTCGATTCAGATAAACAACATAGGCGAGGTCGTGAATAAGTAAGAAAAAGACTGTTTTCACAGTCTTTTTTCATATGCAGAAATCCAGTGAGCCGCTTTCCTGTAATCCCTTGTTTACGAGATCCTCAAGCGTTATGTTGTCGAGGTAATCGTTGATCACCTTGTATAAGCCCTTCCACAGCCCAATCGTCGGGCAGGCTGTTTCGCGCGGGCACTCGTTCACCTCGTCGTCAAGGCACGCCACGGGCGCGAGCGAGCCCTCCGTTATGCGCAGTATGTCGCCGACGGTGTACTCCGACGTTTTTTTCGCCAGTCTGTAACCGCCCTGCGCGCCGCGCACGCTCCGCAGATACCCGACGCGCACAAGCATACTCACTATCTGTTCAAGATATTTTACCGAAATGTCCTCGCGCACGGCTATGTCGCGTATCGACACGTTTCCGTCTGCTCCGTGCAGCGCGATGTCGAGCATCAGCCGCAGCGCGTACCTTCCTTTTGTGGATATTTTCATGTTTACTTCATCCCTTTTTACTATTTTCCCACGTGTATACTATGAATTATATCACAGCTTTGCCGGTTTGTCAATATGAATTACAAGCCGCGTTTCCTGCCGTGTTCAAATAAGACTTGAAAATAGTTTTGTTTTATGGTACAATATTGTAAATAATGTTAGCAAAGGGGTTGTTTGTATGGAATTGCATGAGTCGGGCGAAATGTATCTCGAAACTATTTTGATTTTGAAAAACAAGTTTGGATACGTGCGCTCAATAGATATTGCAAACGAAATGGGCGTTTCCAAGCCGAGCGTAAGCCGTGCCGTCGCGCTGCTCAAGGACAACGGCTACATTTCATTCGATCCCAACGGCATGATTTTGCTTACAGACACCGGCAAGGCGGTGGCTGAAAAGATATATGAAAGGCACACAGTCCTCACAAAATATTTCATCGCGATAGGCGTAAGCGAGGACGCCGCGTCAAAGGACGCTTGCAAAATCGAGCATATTATAAGCGACGAGACATTTAATATTTTGAAAAAACGGCTTAAGGATATGAAATAGAAAAAACGTTCCGCAATGCGGAACGTTTTTTAATATGCGCCGCGTGTGAAAAGTACGGCGAAAACTGTCTTTATTATAAGCCACGCGTCGAGCTTCAGAGAGCGGCGCTGTATGTACTTCATATCCATATCCATCCAGTCTTCAAACGAGAGCTGGCTTCTGCCGTACGCCTGCCAGAAGCACGTCAGTCCCGGCTTTACGAGAAGCCGCTGCATTTGGTACTCGCTGTACTGCTCCACCTCCTCCGGCAGCGGCGGACGTGGGCCTACGATACTCATGTCGCCCTTTAGGATATTTATAAGCTGCGGAAGTTCGTCTATGCTGTACTTTCTTATGAATTTGCCCGCCTTGGTGATACGCGGATCGTCCTTTATCTTGAACACAGGCCCGTCCATTTCGTTTAGGTGCATAAGCTCCGACTTTATTTTCTCCGCGTCCGGACACATGCTCCTAAATTTATACATTTTAAACGGCTTGTTGTTTTTGCCCTGCCGCGTCTGCGCGTAAAACACGCTGCCGCCGTCGGTTTTGACGGCTATCGCGGTAACGAGAAAAAGCGGCGACAGCACGATCAGCGCGACAAACGAGAAAAACACATCCAAAATACGCTTCACACACTCGTACATCGGCTTGTGAAGATCCTCGTCCGTTATTCTGATTTTGATGTCTTCAGCCGCTTCTTTTATCATATTGCTATTTCCTTATATCTGCCGCAGCGCCGAATTAGTACCAACCTATGTCAACAACCATAATTTCGGGTTTGTTGAATATTCTCGGACAAAGTCCCGATTTACCCAGACCTCTCGTGATCAACAGACGGCTGTTGCCAATCTCGTGGTAGCCGTCGCAGAGCTTCGGGAAAAATCCCTGGTCGGCGGCGTACATTCCGCCTATCCACGGCAGCCTTACCTGTCCGCCGTGCGCATGTCCCGCGAGCGCAAGGTCTATGTTGTAGTCGTCGAGCGTGCCGAAAAACTGCTCGGGATAGTGATTAAGCACAAGCTTAAAGTTATCCGTCGCGCTCATCGCCTTGTCGAAAAACGCCTTGCCGTATTCCTCAAACTCCGTCGGATTCTGCGTAAGTCCGATTATGTCTATATCCGTGCCGCCTATGGTGACGGTCTCCGTCTCGTTGTTCATTATCTTTATGCCGGCTTTTTTTACGTCCTTGTATATGTTCGAGCCGCGGAACAGCATCGCGTCTATTTCATGGTTGCCGAGCGAATAGTATACGGGCGCGATTTCGTTGAGCTTTACGCAGAGATTTATAACCGCGTCGTACTTATCGGGCTTGTTTTCCATGTTCATGTCGCCGACAAGCGCGATTATGTCGGGACTTAATTTGTCAACCTCATGTATGAGATTTTCGTTGTCCTTGCCGAATTCCTTAAGGTGCATATCCGAAAGGCATACGATGCGTATATTGTCCGTCACCTTGTTCGATTTCACCTGATAGAACGTCTTTTCAAGTCTGTTGCTGTCTATAATCGCGGAAATCCCTACCGCTCCCAAAAGCACGGCGACTGCAAGCAGTACAGCGGTGAGTACTTTCGCTTTTTTGCTTTTTTTGCCGTCCTTGCCTTTGCTTCTGTCCCTAAGAGCAAACCTGCGTCTGCGGCGCGCGGTCTCAACGTCCGCAGCGCTTTCCGTGTCGGGCGCAGTCTCCGTTTCCTCTTCGGGTGCGGCTGCGGCTTCTGAAGCCGCTTCAGCTTCCGCCGCTGTTTCGGCTTCCGCGGTTACTCCGGTTTCGGCAGCGTCGGCGTCATTTGTGTCCGCGCCGATATTCAGCTTTTCCTCATTTTCAGCCATATCCGTTTCCTCCAGTCAGTCGCTTTACTTCTTTCCGAAAAATTTTCCGATACCTTTAGAGCCTTTTTTGCCGTTAACCGGCGTTTGCGGAGCGTCGTCCTCCAAGCTTACCTCAAAGGTCGTCGGCTTTCTTATGCCGCTGTGAGGCTCTTCGGTCTGCGGCTTTTCCTCCGATTTCGGCTCGGTATTGTCGGCGCTGTTTATTTCCGGCTTTGCTTCGGGGTTTGCTTCGGCGGGTTTTTCTCCGACCGCGGTCTTAACATCCGGCTTTTCGTTCGTTTTGCCGCCGCTCTTTTGCGCCGCCTCGGACTTTGCTATCTTCGCCGCGTTGTCGCGTCTGTCCTCGGCTGCCGCCTTACGGAACGTAGCGCCCATGAGCTTTCTTATATCGTAAACCTGTTCGTCGTTTGTCTCGGCGACGGTTACGCTCACTTCTATGGTGCTGTTCGGCGTCTGAACGTTGTGGTAACGCACAAGCTCTTCCAGATACTGCTTAAAGTCGTTCGCTCTTTCAAGCGTGCAGTCCTCGAACATACAGATAAACTGCTCGCTGCCGTTATAGCCCGCGAAGCCGTAGCTCGACGCGGCGCGCTTCATAATCTTACCGAACGCCTTAAGCAGCGCGTCTCCTGCTTCACGTCCGCCCTTCTCGTTTACGTATTTCAGGTTGTTGATCTTGACAAGAGCGAATACGAAGTTATCCTTAAGCTTTTCAGCCGCGTATTTCTCAATTTCAATATCGCACATCGCACGGTTCGGAAGTCCGGTCTTTCTGTCGGTATACATGATATAGTCGAGAAATTCCTTGCTTCGTCCGAGGATGATCGCGCCGATACAGCCGCCGAAGAAGAAGATTATAATTGCAAGGAAGATATACATTTTTACGTTTATCTTTTCCTCGGTGCTTATGCTCGCAAGCGTCGATACGTTGTACGCGCCGACGAACTGGTTGTACTCGTCAACGGTGTCGGACACGGTCTGGTACATATCGTTAAGCTCCTGTGACAGCTCGTCGAGGCTCTCCTCGATAAGAGACTTGTTGCTCATATCGCCGTTTGCCGCGCCGTCGGTGAATACCGCGAGAAGCTTGCGCTTGTGTTCGAGATCGACTTCAAGCTTTTCCTTTTCCGTTTCAAGCTCCACGTACTCGTTTATAAGTCCGTCGTACGTCGTCTGGCTGTCGATAACGTCCTCCTCGCGATGCTCGTCGTAAACGTCCTTTAATATATAGTCGCTCGAATTGTTACCCTCGTCAGCCTGTGTGCCGAAGTGGTACTCCGTACCCTCCTTGTTCTTCGCGCTGTACTTATTTATAAGATCCTGCAGGTCGTTTATCTTTGTCTGCATGTTCTGCAGGTCAAGCTCGCACGTGCCTATATCGCTCTGGTACTTCTTTATGAGCGTGTCCTTGTCCTCCGTTACCTCCTGCTCCAATATAAGCGAATATATTTCGGGCAGGTCGTAATCAAGGTAGCTCTGGTAAATTTCGTAAAGGTCGGTGAAGGAGTAGCCGGTCGCCGCGCTGCGGTAATTCGGCTGCGTCTCCTTTTTCGCCGCGAGGTAGTCGGATATGTTCATCGTCCACGAGTCGAGTATCTCGGCGCGCTCTATATAATCGTACTGACCGTCGCTGCCGCGGACGCTGTTATTCGGGAGCGTCTGCTGGTTTATGTACTTTTCGCCGTATGTGGCAAAGTAATTCTTTATTATCGAGTCGAGAACCGTGCGGGCAAAGCTCTGGCTGTACTCGCTGCCGACGGAGAACGATACGATGTAATCCGTCGCGAAAAACTCGTACTCCTCGCCCTGCTCCAACAGAGCCTGCTTTCTTATTTCCTCGTCGGGCGGCGTTACCTCCTCGACGCGGCACTTTGAACGAATTGTGTCCGCGCCCGTCGTTATGTTGAGATCCTCCAGCACGTTCGTTATAACGGTCGCGCTGTAAATTTCCGTAACGTCAATGTCGTCGCCGGACGGCGTTTTGCCCCTCGACGCGTCATTATTCGTGTAGCGTATAACGGTGCTTGCGGTGTACTCCTGATTTGACATGGCGTATCTGTACACGAGCAGCGCGCCCAAAACGCAGACAATAAATATAAGATATTTCCATTTGCTTAGGTATCTGAGAAGATTGAACTTATTCACCGAGCGCATCCTCCCTTCTTCTGATATATCCGTCAAGGAAGTAGTACGCTATGCACAGCAGCGCGAAGAACACGAGCGCGCTGCCGATGAGCGAACGCAGCACAAACAGTCCGTCGCCGCTGCCTTCCATGGCCGCGAACGTCAGATAATCCTTTGTCGTATGCTTTATGTATTCCTTATCCGTGGTGTCGGCTAAGAGCGCGACGTCCTTAAGCTCCTTGTCAACGCTCGCTATAAGCTCCTCCGCCTTCGCGTAGTCGGCGTCCGTCGCTCCCGACGCGGAAACCTTGGAGATGATGTCGTTGTTCTCGATCATGTTACGCTCCACTTCGCTGCCCTGAGACAGACTGTAGTCCGCGTCCTTTGTGAGATAGTCCGTTCCTATGTTTGTACGCGACATGTAATACTCGCGCTGCTCGTTTACGGACGGTACCATTACCGTGCCTATCATCGCGCTGTCGTAATTCTCGACGCCCTGCTTTCTTACGTTGTAGTCTATCATAAACTTGCGGTACTGGATGTCGAGCATATCGTTTTTATACGTGAGCGTGCGCACATAGTGGTCCCTGTTGCGCGCCATGCCCGATTCAAGCACGAACGCGTAGTATTTCTTTATGCTGTACGACTGGACGTTCTGGATCATGCGCCGTATCGTCTGGAAGCTCTGTCCCGTAACGTCCGAGCGGTAGGTCGCGTTCTGCTCTATTCGCTGCTGAATGTAACGCAGCATCTGATCCGATTTCTTTGTGAAAAGTCTCGCTATTTCTATGTACTCCAAGCCGTCTATGTCGCCCAGATCGTACTGGAGCACCGATTTTGTGCCGACGTACTTCTCGTGGAAAATGTCGTTGTACGCCTTGCATATAAGCTCTACCATGTCATCCGTGGAAATGTTGTGTATTTTCTTGTCCTTTGTGTATGTGACGGTATAGCTTGTGGATATGTAGTATGTATTTGTGTCGAGCGGATCTATGGTCTTTCCGCTGTCGGTTTCCGCTATATCCACATGGTCGGCAAGCTCCTCCGCCGTAACGTCGTCCTGAAGTCCGGCGTACTCTATGACGCGCTCCATAACCTCGTCCGACTTAAGCTCATACACGTTGCAGCGCGTCAGGTTCGGGTTCTGTCCCTTGGACGCTTCCTCGTAGTTCAGTGACAGTATGACGGTCTTTCTGCCGAAGCTGCCCACGTACGCGATAATCGTCCATATTGCCGCAAACACGCAAACAAACACCAATATGCTCTTTATGTTGCTCAGAACTATAAAGAAAATCTTTTTGAAGATATTGGCGTCCTGCAGGTTGACTTCCTGATACTTTTCCTCGCTTTTCCTGAAAAACCCAAGAAGTCTGCTCGGTTCCTTTCTTTTTTTATTCCTCTTCCACTTCATTTGAAACAGCGCTCCTTCACGATGTTTGCAATCTTATGTTAAGCCTATGTAACGGCATTGTTACAATATTATAACATAAAAGTGCATAAATTGCAATACCTATCTCGCCTTTTTTTGGTCATGATGTCAGATATTTATACAATCGGCTCGGCTTCTGCTCCTTTACCCAGGGCCAAAGTTTGACCTCCTTGTCGTCCGCTATGTGGAACGCGTACGCCATGGGCATAAGTCGCAGAGACATACTTGTGTAGTAGTAATAAAGCGTGTTGTCCGTCATGTAGGTTATAAATATATACATTTCGCTCAAAAAGAACAGCATAGCCACTTTTTCTCCCCAGTGCGTGAGCATCCACCGAAGCTGGAACACCCACGTATAAAGAAGCCATGCCCAGAAGCCTATAAAGCCGAGCTCAATATATACGGTAAGAATGTTGTTGTGCAGCGCGACAACGCCTATCTTCGCTTCGGGGTTGTCGAGCATTACCTGCTGCAGAATCACGGTCGTGTACTCAAAGCCGTAGCCTATAAAGCCGAGACTTATATCGTAATATTTTTCTATGTAGTCGTAAACCTCGTTTCGTCCCATTGTGTTGATGCCGAGCGTTTCCGTCACGGCGTCGAAAACGCCGGTACGCGTCGCGACGACGTACAAAAACGAGAATATTACAAAGCCCCACGCGATTATCTGCATAAATCTCTTACGTGATTTCGGGCGCATCCAGCCCATCACGACAGCCGCCGCTATTGCCGCGGGCAGCGCCGCGAGCGCGATTCGTTTCCAGCCGAGTATGAAGAAGAACGCCGCGGCCATAATATCTATGACACGCTCGCGGTTGTGCTTCGCGAAAAAGACAAAATATATTATGTAGAAGCCGAACGCAAAGGTTATGTCGTGTATCTCCATGGCGCGCGCAAAGCCCTCCTGAGCCTCCGCGCCGCGGAACATCGCCATCATGGACTCAATGCTCGGACCTATGCCGTACGTTCCGAGGTTTATTACCAGCATTATCGAATTCGCGAGTACAAGACCGTAAAAGGTCGCGTGTATCGCCCTTTCGCCAAACATGTATACGCCGGCGAAGATTATGAGCAGCACAAGGAACTGGTACATGAATTTCGACGCTCCGCGTATGATAAACTCAACCGTTTCGAGGTTGATTATCCACAGGAATATCGACCATACTATTATGCCTACAAGCACAAACGCGTACACGCCGACAAAGCTCGACGTTTTCTGTATCCTGTTCAGGTTTCCCGATATGAGCAGCACAGCCGCGCCGATAACGACTATGATAAGGCTTACCGCCTTCATCATTCTCGTCATGCTGACGGAGAAAATCGACATGTCGCCCACCGCGGACACGGCAAGCACGATGATGTAGACCGCCATAAGAAACTTACTGTATTTACCTGTCTCTTCGTCAAACAAGCCTGTCCGCCTCCTTTTGTTTTTTGCGTATTTCCTCGCTTCGCTTCTGTATCACAACGCTGCCGCTTTCGTAATTTCCCTTTATGACGCTGCCCGCGCCGATAACGCAGTCGTCTCCGATAACCGTGCCGCGCAGTATGACGCAGTTCGCGCCTATCCACACGTTCGAGCCTATCGTCACGGGAGCGGTCTTGTAGCCGCTGTCGTGAAGGATCTGCCCCGCCGCCGCGGCATGGTCGTGGTCGTATATTAGGACGTTCGGTCCGAAACAGCTGTATGCGCCTATCGTGATGCTCTCGTGCGACACAGCCATGCAGCCGTTGTTGAAGAAGCAGCCCTCCCCGATTTTGAGAACGCCGCCCTCGGCTTCAAGCACCGTGTTCCTGTTCGCGTGAATGTGTCTGCCAAGCACGATTTTACCGCCGTCATGCGGATACAGCTTTACCGACAGAGCGAAATCCTGCACCGCCGATCCCTTGAGCGCGCCTATATTCATGATTTTCACGAAAGCTATATGTATAAGCGAAAGGAATGCGCGTACACACAGCGACAGCTTCTTTTTCATTTTACTTTCCCCCGTATATTTCAAGCGTTTTGCGGGTAACCGTGTCCCAGCCGTAATTTTCCTTTATATATTTCACCTGCTCCGCCGTGTCGCGCTTCGGCGCGGCAAGCGCGGCGGTGAGCTTTTGCCTCAAATCGTCCGTGTTTCCCTTTTCAAACGTCATGCCGTAGCCGTTTACGACCGTTTTTGTTTCGGGAATATCGCTCACGAGGCACTGCGCGCCGCAGCCCATAGCCTCAAGAAGCGTCAGCGGCATACCCTCGACGTCGCTCGGCAGCACGTATAAGAATGTGTTTGAAAACAGCTCCCAAAGCTCGTCACCCTCTACAAAGCCGGTAAAAATTATGCGCCCGTCGCCCTCGGCGAGGCTCTTTACCTCCTTCGCGTACTCCGACGAGTGGCTCACGCCGCCCGCTATCACGAGCTTTTTTTCGGTGTCGGTGTTCTTAAATGCGTCTATGAGGTAGTGAAGCCCTTTTTCCGGCACTATGCGCGCCAGAAACAGTATGTAACCGTCTTTTTCAAGACCGTATTTTTCATTTATGATTTTCGCGCTGTCTGTTTTATGCGCGTCAACGCCGTTTTGCAGAAATATCGTGTCACGGCTGTACGTTGTTTTGAAATAGTCCTTTACGTTTTCCGACAGGACGATTATTTCGTCGGCGTACTTCGCGGCTGTTTTTTCGCCGAATTTGAGGAATTTCGTCGCGAAGCCGCCCCACTTTGCCCGCTGCCAGTCGAGACCGTGTATCGTCGCGACGGTGCGTATGCCGAAAAGGTGTGGCAGCCATATCATAGAGCAAGGGCCTTCCGCGTGGTAGTGTATTACGTCGTAGCGCCCGAAAAGCGCAAGAAACGACGCTATAACGGAGTACACAATCGCGTTCAGCTTGCCGTTTTCAAACGTCGGCACGCTTTTTATCCTTACGCCCCCGTACTCCTTCACGTTCGCCGTCTTGCCGCCGGAGACGTGCTTGCCGCGGCGGTTGTACGCCGTGACGCTGTGACCTGCGGCAGCCATGCGCCGCGACAGTTCGCCGACGACTATCTCAACGCCGCCCTCGCGCGACGGTATGCGCTTGTGACCTATCATTGCAATTTTCATGACGTTATCTCCGTTACTTGTCCCTGCCGATTAAATCCTCATATATGGCAATCATTTTCTCCGTATATTCCTTCACGGTGTCGTAGCTTATATCGGCGCAGTTTTTGCTCATTTCGAGGCACACTTCGGGGTTTTTCCACAGGTAGTCTATCTTTGCCGCAAGCTCGCCGGCGTTTCCGCTCTCGAAAAGCATACCCGTTTTTCCCTCGTCGATAAGCTCCGGTATGCCGCCGATGTCCGCGCCGAGTACGGGCGTACGTAATGTCTGCGACTCCATTACCGAAAACGGGCAGTTCTCCGACCATTCCGACGCGATAACGCTGAAACGCGCCTGTTCTATTATGCCGTTGAGCTTCGCGCCGCTCAGAAATCCGAGATTTTTTATATTGCTTACGCCGTTTATTTCGTCCTCCAGTTCACCCCTGCCGCAGAACGCGAATTTTACGTGCGGCAGCGCGCGTGCGGCTTTGAGCAGGGTTTTTATGCCCTTTTCCTCGCTGTAACGCCCGAAGTACACGACGTAGTTTTTCTTTTTGGCGTTCGAGGGTTTTATCTCCTCGATAAAATTATACAACACTTCCGTCCGTCCCGCAATGTCCGGATTTTGGCAAAGCTCGTTTTCCATGAATTTTGACGGGCAGATTATTTTGTCGATGCTTTGGTAGGTGCGCAGTCTTCGGTACAGATACCCCTCCGCCGCACCGAGTACGCTGCGCATACGCGAATCATGCACGCAGCGGTGCTTTACGCAGTTTATATACTTTCCGCCGTAACATTCGCGGCAAAGTCCCGACGCGCCGCCGTACGTGAGCTTGTGGCACGGGCAGACAAGCTGCACGTCATGCGCCGTGTAAACCATCGGTATTCCGCGCTTTTTAAGCTCGTACACGATCGACGGCGTAAGCTGGAAGTTGAAGTTGTTGAGGTGCGCGACGTCGGGCTTGAAGTCGTCAAGCACCTTTTTAAGCTGTTTTCTCGCGCCGCGAGAGTATATTATTTTGAACGGATACGTGAGATAGCTCGCGCTTTTTTTGTGGAAGTCGATACCCTGCGCGTATGCGTTCGCCTCGTTGCCGGTTTCGTTGCGGCTGTCAGCCATACCGAAAAACTGTACCTCGCAGCCCGCCTCCCACAGCGCTTTGCCGAGCCTGAACACGTACGTTTCCGCTCCGCCCTTGGGGTACAGGTATTTATTTATAAGCAGTATTTTCATAAGAAGCGATACCTCCCCCATTACATCATATATACCATTATATATTATCACAAAATTTATTGCAAATCAAATATAAGCTATTGACAATAGCGTGACACCGATTATATAATTGTTTCAAAGGCTTTAAGGGGGTGTTACCGCCATGGATAAAAGGCTTGACTGGGCGGATATTGCGAGAGGAATAGGTATAATTCTCGTCGTTTTCGCGCACACGCTCGTGCCGAAGCTGCGTGAGGCGTATACGGGTGTGGAATTTGTTTGGATTTTTATATACAATTTTCATATGCCGCTGTTTTTCTTTGTGTCGGGGTGGCTGTTTGAAAAAGGAATCAAACGGTATACCGACAAGGGAAGATTTATCGCGGGCAAGGCACGGCTTTTAATGCTGCCGTACCTTGTGTTTTCGCTGTTCGCGTACGCCGTCATATTCGTCTCGATGAAGATACCGGCGCTCGCGTCGGTGCTGTCCGGCGGAGGGTACGGCTCGCCGACGCTTAAGGATATGGCGCTCGGCATACTGTTTTATCTCGGTCACGTCGATCAGCATCTGTGGTTCGTGTACTCGCTTTTTATCGTGTTCGCGGTGAATATTCTGCTCGGACGCGTGATGAAATCGAAAATAACGCTAATAGTGCTGCTTGCGCTGTACGTGTCGAAGGCGTTTGTTACATACCCCGCCATACTCGACTACACCGCGGCTGATCTGGTATTTTTCTCGCTTGCGCGTGTGATGTGCGCGGACGGTATGAGCGCTGTTTTGAAAAAGCCGCTGCACATTACCGCGGCGGCGGTCGTGTTTGTGACGGCTAACATAATATACAGCCGCTTTTACGTGTTCGGTATGCCGCAGGGCGCGGTAAAGGCTTTGCTTTACGTGACGCGCGCGGTGTGCAGCGCGGCGGGAATTGTGACGGTTTGCTCCGTTTCGGACATGATAGCGAAAACAAAAATAAAGACGTTTTTCACATCTCTCGGCTCGTACTCGTACGATATATACCTCATGCACGCGCCGTTTCTCGTGTCGGGGCTTACGGGAATACTGCTCGCGTATTCGCCGCTGCCGCCCGTTTTGTGCGTGTGCGTTGTGACGGTGCTGGGTATAGCTATCCCGTATGCTCTGTCACGGTTCGTGATACGAAAAATCCCGCCGCTGTCGTTTGTTCTTCTCGGCGGGAAAAAGTAGGGGCAAACTGTGTTAGCCCGTGTAAATTCCTCAATGGTCTTTCTATTGTCCGACTTGTGTTTTTGATGCGCTCCTTTCGTATTCAGCCGTAAAATCGGCGTGTGTGAAAATATAATGCTTTGGCAAAATTGTATTGACAATATATCAACAAATAGGTATACTGAAAAAAACAACAAATCGGGAGGATACCGCTATGGGACAGATTTTGATCGGTGAAAATAATATTACATTTTCGATGAGGGATAAGGTGGTGCGCGTTGAGCCGTACGGCAAAGACAGTATCCGCGTCCGCGCGTCCCGCAATACAACGCTTTCGGACGAAACATGGACAGTTATACCGCCCTCCGAAACCGAATGCGATATAACCGGAGACGCGGACAAAGCCGTGCTCATGAACGGCAGCCTGTCGGTTGAGCTTACAAAAATATGGTGCGATTATCAGCTCGTTTTCTATAGAAACGGAGTTGAAATTCTCTGCACAAGAAAAGAGGACGACGGCATTTTCCGCCATATCGAGGGAAACAATTACTGTGTAAAAGCCGTTTTTGAAGCAAACGATAACGAGCATTTTTACGGCTTGGGACAAGAACAGCAAAGCTGCTTCGACCGCAAGGGCTGCTCGTATGATTTGGTGCATTATAACACAAAAAGCTCAATGCCGTTCGTCTATTCATCGCTCGGCTACGGCTTTTTGTGGAACAGTCCCGGAACGGGACGCTGCGAGCTTACGCGAAACCACACGCTGTGGACGTGCGACAGCGCGTATCAGGCGGACTACATAATTATCGGCGGCGACACCCCGGCGGACGTAATGCAGAAATACTGCTCCCTCACCGGCTTTGCGCCGAAATTCCCCGAGTGGGCGGCGGGTTTTTGGCAGAGCAAAATGCGCTACGAAAGTCAGGACGATTTAATGGCGGTCGCGAGAGAATACAAAAAGCGCAATCTCCCCATCAGTGCGATCGTTATAGACTTTTTCCATTGGACGGAGCAGGGCAACTGGGAGTTTGACCCGACGCTTTGGCACGATCCGAAAGCAATGTGTGAGGAATTAAAATCACTCAATATCGAGCCTGTTGTGTCGATTTGGCCCACGATAAACCCGAACAGCAAAAACTACGCGTACATGGACGACAACAATATGCTCGTCCGCACGGAAAACGGACAATACGGAATTTTCCCGTTTAACGGACAGCAGACGTATATCGACGTGACAAATCCCGCGACACGCGCCTTTTTATGGGAGCAGGCACGGAAAAACTATTACGAGTACGGCATAAAAACCTTTTGGCTCGACCAGGCGGAGCCGGAGGTGCATCCGCAGCAGATCGACAATTTAAAGCTCCATATAGGAAATGGCGCGCAGACGGCGCTTCTGTACCCATACTACTACGCGAAAACATTCTATGACGCGCTAAAAGCCGAGGGTGAGAACGATGTCGCGCTTCTAATACGCGCGAGCTACCCGGGAAGTCAGAAGTTCGGCACGGTCGTATGGAACGGCGATATTCCCTCGACATTCCAAGCGCTGCGCCAAAGCGTGGTGTCGGGCTTGTCGATGGCTATGTGCGGTATTCCGTGGTGGAACAGCGACATAGGCGGCTTCCACGGCGGCGATATCGAAAGCGACTATTTCCGCGAGCTTATCGTCCGCTGGTTCCAGTTCGGCGTATTCTGCCCCGTAATGCGGCTGCACGGCACGAGGGTAAAGCCGAAAAACCACGTTGACCGCCACCCCGAGGTACTTGAAAAAAGCGGCGGCGACAACGAAATATGGAGCTTTGGCGAGAGAAATTACGGAATATTAAAAGACCTGCTCGAGCTGCGCGAAAGGCTCAAGCCGTATATAATCAAGCATATGAATATCGCGTCGGAAACCGGAACGCCGATCATGCGCCCGATGTTTTTCGATTTCTATGACGATGAAAACTGCTATGCCCTTGACGACCAGTATATGTTCGGCTCGGACATTCTGTTCGCGCCGATTTTGGGCGAGGGACAAACTGAACGCCGCGTGTATCTGCCGAAGGGCACATGGATCAGAACGACCGATAAACAGGAATTTGACGGCGGACAATTTGTATCGTGCGCCGCGGAGATTGACGAGTTTATAGCGTTTGTTAAAAAAGGCAGCGGCGCGATCGAGTATTTTGCGTAAGGCGAAACGAATAACATTTTCATATACGTAAAAACAGCGTTCACACGGAACACTGTTTTTGTGTTACGCCGATTTCTTTAGCTGTTCAATCGGTCTGTCAACCTTTTCGTTTGTTGCTTTATGCTATCGTCGGATTGGTTTTTAATTGACTCAAGATTAAACGGTCAAGCCCCTTTCGGCGTTCAATGCAAAACCCTCGCTCCCATTACCTGAATACATTGATTAACGGTAGTGGTTTTGATACTTTAAGCTTTATCATGACTTTTATATATGTAAAATAAGCGCCGTTTTTAGTGCTGAAGGTTGTCAAGTTTATACCTCAAGAAACTGGAAAGCGTAATGCATGTTACTCAATAACAGGCTCATATCGCTTCACTATTTTTAAATTGTAGTACTGTCGGCTATATCAATAATCTTGTTAAGTAACAAATAAACAGTGCTTCCCAAATTATGAGGCCATTCTTCTGATTTGTTATGTAATTGTTCGGCTTGATGGATTGCTTTCCTTATTTTTGATAAATCGTAATACTCCTTGTTTATACCTTTTCCACCAACTAATCCCGCATGAGCATCTTTCCTCAGTCTGTCTTTAAAGTGAGATGTCTTTTCGTATTCATGTTGATCTGTTACTGCATATTTATAGTCTTCTGCAATAGGCTCAAGATGATGTAACAGCAGCCATACTTCAAAAAACGGATTACTAATTGCATATCCATATTTTTTGTCATTGCAATCAATCAACATTTTATCCCATTTTTCAATGTTGTCTTCATTTGTGTGGTTATCTACATCAGCAATAATCCAAAATTCATCTTCGGGATGATGTTCAAAATCATATATTGCTGCTTCTTTTTCTTTAAATATATCAATTTTTTTAACAAGCTGCCAAGGCATACTTTTGCTTAATTCTTTTTTCTGTTCTTGTGTTCTCATATTCTGTGGAGTATTTACAGCCTCCTCCATAACAGAAATAAGTCTAATTTTACTTTTTACGCCATCAAACATTTCCGATATCATTAAGAAATATTCTTCTTCTGTTACCTGCCCCTCACATGATATAAAAATAATTTTATTTGAAGTTGGTCTAACCGTTCTTTTTAATGGGGTTTCTCGTCTGTTAATTAAAATTGGCATTATGCATCGCCTCCAATTACCGGAATCGCGCCAAATCTTCCATTTAGATAATCTTTAATTATATCTTGATTATCGTTTATTTTAAAATCAGAGAATGGCTTTAACGATGTTTCTCCCATATTATTTTTTTCAATAAACCAGATTTCTTCTTTTGTGAAATCTCTGAGATTAATTAGGTTCACATCATGTGCTGTGAAAATAATTTGATTAAGGAGATCTTTGGATTTCTCGGCAAAAGTTTTTAATATATATTTTGATAATTTTGTATGCAAGCTACGATCAATTTCATCAATAAAATATATTGCATTATTTTTTTTATCCATTTGAAAAAGAATAGGTAATATGTCCAACAATCTTTGTGTACCGTCAGATTCATCATCTATATTAAAACTAACAATTTTGTTATTTAATGCATGCTCAAACTTAACCTGTATTAAGGAAGTTCTATTTCTATTTTCAAAAAATATAAAGTATCTTCCGTTTAAGCTTATTAACCCACTTTCTTTGTTTTCAATATCTGCAACAAGCTCCTTGGGTAAATTCATTTTTTCTGCAAATTCTTGAAAGTTAATTTCAGCACCGTAAGCACTGATTTTAGATACACCCGTATCAAGTTTGCTTAAAGACTCCGATAAAAACTTTCTAAAATCCTCATCCTCTTTAACTCTAATTGGCAACCATTGTATTTTAGTATTTGGAAAAATAGCCTGAATATTTTCAAACCACCCAACAATTTTTTCAGCTTTTTTTATTCCATTTTCTTTGAGCTTATATAAGAAAAGCTGATTTTTCTGGTTTTCTTTCATGCTAGATTTTAAAATATCCGACAGCTGTCTATCTTTTGAGTTCTTCCTGCCAAATCTTGTTTCAATATCAATGTCAGTTACACCATTTTCATCTGTCGCACGAGTAAACATTGGAACAAACCCTTCTTTGGCACGAACCATTAACCACTCTTCTGATACTCTTTTCGGTGTCAAAGTAAACCCATATTCAAATACATTTTTGTCCATGTAAAACACAAATTGAAATAGTGATATTTCCTCTACACCATCAAGATTTCCCTTAAATTGCGGAACTCGCGTGCTTTTACCACTTTTTTGTCCATCAACAATGTATTCTTTTGCGAACTGTATGGATTCCACAAAAGTAGATTTACCGGATGCATTCGGTCCAAAAAAAGCACCGCGTCTTAAAACATCAATATCTCCGTATTTTGTTTCCAGTTTTGTTAAAAATCTTTTGTCAGTATTGTTCTCTGTAGGTATCATGCTAAACTCTACAGAATGTCCTATAGACTTGAAATTACTTACTATATATTTTAAGAGCATAAAACATACCTCCTATTTAATATTCAATTCCGTCAATCTATATACAATAGCTTCTTTAGAAAACTTAAAGAAATCTTTAAGCTAATCAACTACCGCATCACACACTATAATTCTCGTTTCGCTTCCCAAAACCCTTTTTGGCTATTCTCTAGAAATTAAAAGACAATTTGATAATATAATCTACTTATTTTTCAGTTAATGCCTAACTGTCATTCGTTCAACGGCGAATGCCCTCCTAGGCTTTTCAAATTATCTTGAGACGCCTTTGAAAGCTACGAATTCGTTCTTATACTACATTCTGTATACTTTACCTTTATTATAGTATACCCAAGTTTTTTTGTCAAGTTTCAAAAATAGATATGATGGAACAATAGGTGTATTCTTAATCCCGGCAAGATCAAGGATTTCAGAAGCAAAAATCGGCAAAGTAATGATAGTATGTTACTACCCTTCAAATTTTGAGCGATCTCACCTCCCCACACGAGCCGCATATGTTCGCGATTTTCACGCCTTTGTATGTGCTTTAATTACTTTTACCTTGATTTTCTTCTCTCGCTCCGCTTTCTTTGGCTCATCCTGCCACTTCCTTGTAAAGCTCCGTACCGATTCCTTGTCTGCGGTAATTTCCGTCAACCGCAATGTCGTCTATGTATGCGTGCAAGCGCAGCTTAATTTACAAAATTGAGATAACATACCACTCATAAATTCGATGCTGATATGAATTTTATTCCAAAATTATGATTATTATTGACAAGAGTTTCAATTTATGGTAGTATATATTTGGTAAAATTGTCGACAAATAATTTTATATGCAAAACTATATCGGAAAAGAGGTATAAAAAATGTATTTGAATGAATTACACCCAGAAAACAAGGATTTGTTCCTTGATTTGTGCATTTGCTTGTCAATGAGCGATCTTCATTTTTCGCACGAGGAAAAGGTTCTTATTAAACAGCTGTGCGCGGAAATGAATATTCCGGAAAGATATTCTACCGATTTGAATGTAAATGATGTAATCAAAAGTTTAGCCAAAAATACGACGGAGCGCGAAAAAAGAATAATTATTATTGAAGCTGCCGGAATTATAATGGTTGATAACGATTACAGCGATAATGAGAAAAAACTCATGTTAACTCTCTCCAAGATATTTGGAATTCCTTATTCTGAAACAGAAAAAATAATTGGGACTATCAGTGAATTATATTCTGTTTATGAAAAGTTTGCACAGTTTTTGACCGGTAAATCTATTTAATGGTGATAGACGTATGAGACAATTATTTAACAGTTATATAGCTCAAGGCAAAACAAAAGAAGCACTCATAGTAGGGCAAAATGCGTTAAACCGCGGCTCATGTGATGTGGATATTTTTAATATGTACTATGATTTGCTGATTGAATTATGTAATAAGGCTGATAATCACAATATAAAAACGGATTACTGGCAGCAGGCTTCGGCGGCTCTTGCCTTTTTTTCCGATAATGCAGAGCTTGACGAAAGCGTGGTAAGCGATATACTGGAAAAGGAAAAACAGCTTAACGATATATATCAGAAGCTGCTTGAGTACGAGAATAGGCTGCGCAGCCGGAACGAAACTTCAGCCATAGAATATAACAACCAGGCTCTTGATCTCGTAAAGCGTCTCATAGAGGAAAAGCTGAAAAAAGCAAGCAACCGCAATGATTTCAATCATGTTCTTGAACAGATAAGCAAAATCGACAAGAGTCTGAAGCAAGATTACCTGACGGATCAGCAAAAGGATAATTATGATAATTTGACAAAAACATGTTCGGAAACTGTCAGTGCAAAACTCAAGGAATTTGAGGATAAAAGCAACAAAGAATACAATATAAAGGCAGTCGAGGCGTATGAAAGGGCATTTCAATTTTTCAAAAACGCTTCCGGAGAGGAATTCCATAAGGATATAATAAAAGATTTCTTTTCTTTTGATGTGTCAAGATTATACAATGAAACAATCATCTATTATAACCATGTTTACAATTACATAATGAATAAACTGGATGACGACGGCAAGTTTAAGTTTACAAAATATGCCATTCTCAGTGAAAAAAGGAGGTAAACATGGTGATGTTTCCACTTGCGGGCAACAGAAGTCTATCAGTATATACACATCAATTGAAGCAACGGGGATTTCCTGCACCGGAGCAGTCCGGATTGGCACAGGCCTTTTCCATTGCGTCGGGCATGCATTACGGTTCAATCACCGCATCGTTTAATCGAGAGTTCGCCGAGTTGTCAAACACGCTTACTATGCAGCAGGCTAATCTGCAAAATAATCTTGCGGAAAAGCTGTCTATAGATCCGGGGTATACAGGATCAAGAAATCAGGGTGTTGATCTTGCATGGAAGTATGAAAAGGCTGACATTCAAATGGGCGGACATGGTTCCGCGCATTGGAATGATTCCGAAAGAGCGCAAATAATGGAGTACGGTTCGGTAAGACACGCTGAGGGACACCATCAAAAAAATGTAGCTGATTATCCCGATATGCAGGTTGACGCGGATAATATTAAATTTTACAGAAGCCATCAAGAACACCTTCAAAAGGGGCATGGAGGCGACTTCCGCAACAATTCTGACAGCAAACTGATAGATAAAGACAGTATGCTCGCCCGCACGAACAGGCGGCGGATAATAGGCAACGAGCTTAAAGGGCTCGCAGCAACAGCCGTCATCGGGGTTGGAGTAGGTTTCGCATTGAACGTAATTGCCGACCTTGCGAGAATCGGAATCGATTCCGTCGATGTAGGTGCGATTATGACCGATTCCCTCAAGTCCGGAACGGAGACCGGCATAGTTGCCGGGATGACTTATTTGAGCGGAAGACTTGTCAGCGTTGCTTTGGAAAGGATAGGAATTGATTTGACAACCAATTTAGGCATGACGGTAAATTTTGCGTCCATAGGAATATTATCCATTGTAATCGTATCTGTTTATCAATATGTACAATGCAGACTCAACGGAATGCCACCCGAGGCTGCCACAGATGCAACATTAAGTCAGGCGTTGTTTTCAATGTCAATTTTGGCTGTGTCGATTGCAGCTCAAGGTATATATGGCGGTCATGCGGGACTTGTTGTGTCCACCGCTGCAGGGATACTGTTTTTTACGGTAAACATTGCAAAAACACTACATAATCGTCAAGTAGAGGAAAATCTGAGGGAATACGTTATAGAGAATTACAGAAAATTGTTGACGGAGTAAAGGAAAAAATGATATATGATGATTTTGTAAGCACTCTGATAAAAAATGACAGCCGAAATGTGTTCAAAAAAGTCCGTGATAACAACAAGGTATCACAAGCTATGCCGGCATTATACAGTTTGTATGATCCGGTTGATGTGGAATTTAAGTATAATCACGGGATAACAAGAATGACGTCTCTTTCGGAAATGAATGAGCTTCAAAGTATTTATAACTACGTCGATGCGGACTGCATTTTCGCAGACTGCAACGGCGATCCTATATATATGAAGAACGGGCAGGTATATACAACGCTTCATGGGAGCGACGGCTCAAAAGCAGAAAAGCTGGCGTCTTCCTTTGAGGAGTTTATAAAACAAGTAATCAAACAAAATCAATAAGGAGGTAAACTTATGATAAAGTATGTGGTAATCGGTGTAGGCGTGATAGCGGTTGGCGTTGCGGTTTATGCTTTGGTACATCGGATGAATTCCGAACAAAATGTTGACGGTTCAAAAATATTACAAAAATGTTTCGGTGCTCCCATGTATGCAAGTACGTTTTCTATGGCTGAGGTGAGAGACTGGCTCAAAAGCCGTGAAAGCGTGATCAAAACCGGAGCGAAGGGACTCGTTATCAAGGTTAATCCGAAAACATTAACAAAAATAGGACAAAATATAAATTTGGACGCAATCTCCGGTAATAATCTTCTTATTGCCGTTATAGATACGGCTACAAATGATATAAAGGATTCTGTGCTTATCAAATACGACAAGCTTGACGATAAACTTGAATCTTTGTTACAAACAGGCGACGGCGTTCTTGTAGTGGAGGCATAATTATGTTAGGATGGATTTTGTTAGGTCTTGCCACGGTTGCGGTAGGCGTTATTGTAATCAGCGGAACAGTAACCAAAATGCGCATAAGAGAACAAATGCAGAACAAAAACCTTAAAGAGATGCTGGTTACTGAAATAGACTCTTGCACTAACACCGTTAAATTGTCGGATCTCTACAGCGATCAAACGATGGAAATCCGCGGCGATGATGTGTCAGATGATTTGGATGAATACGATATTATAAGAATATAAAAAGGGAGGCGTATACAATGACTTCAAACAATGATAACAGAACGTTTGGGGACAAGCTCCTTGGAAAGCTGTCGAAGCTGACGGACGAATTTACAGATGCTGCGGCTCAGTATATGTATATAAAAGGCTACAAGGAAATTTTTACATTGGAAGAATGTCTTGCGTTTTATAAGGAATGTAAAGGCAAGAACTCTGATGTGGCGGGTTTTATAATTTCGGTAAAGAAAAATTATGATCCGCAGAGCGAAAATGATAAGCTGATTATTATTCAGGCTATGCTTGATAAAAATAATAAACCTATCGAAACCGAAGATGCAGATACGCTCAGCCGTATAGTACATACAAGAACCATAGACAATCAATTGGTTTCCCTTATGAACGGCGCGGAAACTAAAATCGTAACGGATAAGCAATAATACATTACAGGAGGTAATATTATGGGATTATTTTTAACAATAGTCGGCTTAATAACCATAGGCGCAATTATTACATATGCTGTCAGTCTGACATTCAGATGGTTAAAAAATAAAATTAAGGAAAAGCTCGCGGCAAAAAGAGTAAAGAAGGTGGCAGTTGCCGATCTTGAGGAGCTTATTGATAAATGTGAAAACAGAGTATCCGTAGATGCTCTTGACAATCTCGTTAATGAGGGGTATTCACATGTCATGGTTGAAGTTGACAATAATAATAAAATTGACAACGTAGAAGTAATACAAGATACAAATGACTATTTGGATGAGGACGTGAAAAGGCTTCTGGGCAGTCAAGGCATGGTTGTAGTGGAGGGATAAATGAAAGTATATATTTGTATTTCAGAGACAATGCAAAAATTTGCAGGATCGGAACAGCAGCGTGCAGTAAAATCAGCTCTGACGTCTGCATTAAAAAAATATTACGGCAGTACAGACGTTGAAATAACTGTAAAACCGAACATTGGCGCCTGTGAGGTGTATGTGATGGGAACGCCTAAGTATGAGGGCTATGAACTTGATATACGGAACTGCATAATCGACATTATAAAGAATACCTTCGTTGGTATCCCGGCTGAAAATATAACCGTTAAAATGAATTATGCGGCTTTTAATCCGACTTTTAATCCGATGAAATCCGGCAATATCGCCGGTGACGGCAAAGGCGCAGGTAATAATGAACCCAAATCCGAAAATACCCGGGCGGCAAGCAGCGAATATGATTACGAACGATTATCCTATAATTACCACGCGGAAGAGCCGCGATATTCATTTGAGCAGGTAATACTCCCGGAAAGTGTAAAGAAGCAAATAGAGGAAGTTGTAGGTATAATTAAGGTTGAGCGGAAGGTGTTTGATGATTGGGGATTAAGAGCTATTGTTCCTCAGGCGACGTCGGCGCTCAGTTTTTACGGTCCCCCGGGCACCGGAAAATCTATGGCCGCGGAGGCTGTCGCAAAAATGCTGGGCAAAAAAATACTTTGCGCCACATACGCTGATATAGAAAGTAAATTCCATGGCGAAGGTCCAAAAATGGTCAAGGCAATTTTCCGCGCGGCAGAACGTGAAGATGCAGTTCTTTTTATCGATGAGTCCGATTCTCTGCTGTCCAAGCGATTAACAAACGTTTCAGACGGTTCCGCGCAGGCAATCAATTCTATGAGAAGCCAGCTTTTAATTAGTCTTGAGCGTTTTAAGGGCATTGTCATATTCGCGACTAACCTTGTTATAAATTACGATCAGGCATTTCTTACACGTTTAATAAGCATACAATTTACCGAGCCCGATGCAAAAAGCCGGAAAAAAATATGGGACGTACATATCAAGGGTGATAATATCCGCATCCCGTTGGCGGCAGATGTAGATACGCAAACGCTGGCGGATAATTACAAATTCTGCGGCAGAGAAATACGCAAAGCTGTTGTTTCGGCATGTGTAAACGCCGCAATGGAATCAAGAGACTATGTAGAGCAGAATGATTTTATAAAAGCATGCTCTAAGGTTGAAAAAGAAATAACGGATTTATCCACAGCAAAGGATAACACTGTTTCAGCCGTTAAAGCACCGCTTACCGAAGAGCAAAAAAATGTCTTAAAAGAAAAAATGCAGAAAAAATTGGATGAGTTGTCTGAAAAATAAGTTGAACAGAGGCTGTCATTGAACTGTACCAGAATATACGGACAGTACAAAAAAGAGTGGCTATGGAGAAAATTTCTCTGCCATCGCATTATTATATGGATTTCTGCGTATTGACATTGACTGTGTTATGTTGGGATGATGTAGTCATATTAAAGTACGCATATGAAGTATACTGAAAGCCTTGGTCACCGTGGAGCTGTAAGTCTGCGGTGACCTTCTCTTTTTTATTGTCCGTTTTACCGGTTCTGTTCACCGATGCTTTACTATCAGTAAGGTCTTTTATATGTATCGAGTGTTGTCCAATTGTTATCAAAAGACCGTTTGTGAATCCGAAAAAACGCATAATTACTTGATTTTTTCGTATGAGTAGAATATCATTCCCACTCGCTCCTGACAAATCGCACTTAAACTATTTTGTATGGGTGATTTGTCTTGGAGTGTTTGTACTGCCTGTATTATTCATTATTTTTGAGCTGTCTGATTTTTTGTTGCCATATTGTTGCCATGTTATTCGATAGCAATACCTAAAGATTGAGCATAGGATTTTCCTTCATTCAGTAGCTTCCTATGTACTAATTTATTATTTCCGTCAATGTTTTCAGATTTAAACCATCTTTTTTCTCTTCTAAACACACCATTAACTTGACTGCTAGTGGCTGCTTCGCCAAAAATATCTGTCATAAGGAAAATAACATCTGCCATTGTAAACCATTCGCCTTTCCCTTCATTGGTGACAATGTAAAGGATAAGCATCATTTTCTCTTTGAAGCTTTTAAGCAGTTTCACTTCAGGATATTTGCTTAAATTCAATTCATCACAACTAATTTGAGCATATAATGATTCAGTTTTTTGACGTTGTTTGCGAGTTTTGGATGTGGTTTTCTTTTCTTTTGACGCTGTTGGCTGCATTTTAATAACAGCGTTCTCACCCTCTGAAGTCAAAATATAAACTTTAGGGCTTGCGCCTTTAGCTGAAAAGTCTTCCATAATAAGCCCTTTTTTTACCAGCTCACTTAAAGACATGCTCAGATTCCCTGGCAATGGTCTTTTTGCATCCGAATATAATTCTTTTAATGTAGCTGAAGAAAAGGTGGAAATCCCATTTCGCTTTTCATTATAATACACTGCACAGATAATAAAATCATAATGCTCATTTGCACCTTTAGCATTAACGAAAGATGCTAAACTTATGCGAGAAAAATCTTCAGTCAATGCTATATCGGTTTGTTCAGATAATGTTGGTGCGTTTACAGGGGCTGCAATAACTGGTTGAGCTGATGCTTCTAATGAGTCCGGATGCTGCGTATTTTGGGCAATGCCACGAGTACGAACAATTGCCTCTATTGCTGCCGGCAGAAGTGTATTATTAAAAATACTACGTTCTCTTTCAACCAAGTCGGCAGAGCCTTCTGCCTCAAACTTTATATCACCAATTTCAAATTTTACGCGAATTTCTTTCTTTTCTCCCATTATATTATTAACCCCGCTTTATTATATAGTTCTTCAAGCATTACCCGATAATTAAGTTTAATATTATCTATATCTTTTTTCCCGGCTGTATATGTAATGTTATGTGCAGAGAAATTGCCAACCATACGGAAAGAATCAAATTCGTTCTTTATTCTTGATAGTTTCAATGTTTGATTGTTCTTTGCATTACCAACAATGCTTTCAAGCATTACATATCCTTTGCCAGAGGAATCTTTTATCTCATTATCAATACCCATATTCTGGTATGATAGCACTAATAACACTTCAAATAATCTTCTCATTAGTACTGCGGTTGCATCATAACAATTATTTTCATAAGAATGATTTATTTGATATATTAATTTATCCAAATAATTTCTCTTGTTGCAAAATTTCTCTTCATCAATTAATGCACTATTTGAAACAATCGTCACGCTATCTTCCCACAAATTTCCAATATCTTTATCCATACTTTGTAAAATAACTGGTATAAACTCAAGCGTTGGCGTTCCGTTTTTTGATTCTATAAAGGCTTTATCTCTACCTTTAACAAGTCGCTGCTTTAGTCTAGATGTATTCGGAGCATTAAAACCGCTTTGAATCAAAAGATTGGAAATTAGAGACATTGAAAACCGTTTTTCGCCAGTTTCTTTATAATGATAAAAACACAGTAGCTTGGAGCGGGTAATTTCATTCTTATTATTTAAGTCTGTTGAATTAATAAATTTAATAATTTCCATTATTTGTCATCCTTATGTTTATTTCGATTATATTCTAATAATACCACAATCTTGCAAAAAAATCAAGTGATTTATTGCTCTCAACAAAATCGTATATTATGAGCAGTACCCCCTCTAAGGCAAAAGACTGCTTAATTTAGTTCTATTATCTAAATACACAGAACTTGAATTTCCAGCATAATATCATTACCATTGTCATAATTTTGAACTTGTTCAATATCATCATTTTTCTTTTGATCTGATTAACATGAGATTTATCTCATTCCAGCATTTCCCCTATACTTTCTTTAGAAACAATTTGGTCTATAAACTCAATGATAGTTAGCGGCAAAATATCTACATGATAATGACTTTTTGAAAATTCAGTCATATATACTGTATCAGCATGAATTGAAGGTGCTACCAGCATAGTAAATACAATTTTATCTGGATATTTGCTAATAGCCTCTTGCAAATGCCGCGTTATTGCTGGAACTTCATTTGTGGCTTGATTTTTTGAACGCATAAGTGTAACTTCAACAAGAGAGTTGCAATTCGTATCAAAACATTCAATGTCAGCCATCCCTCCAGAAGCAGTAAATGTTGGCAGACCCTCATCATCAACATGATAATTTGGATACACCTCTAAATCTTCAAAGTTTTGCTTTAAAGCTATGCTTGTCAAGAACTCCAATCTTGTCGGCTTGTCAATAATTTTAAGTATATCATTTTTACTCTCTGTTTTTTTGCAAACTATATGTAATTCTTTTATAATATCCTCTTTGCTATAATCATTTGCCCATTGATTTAATGTTTTAATCTTAACATCATCAATTGCAGCCTTTTCCACTTCGTTAACTGTCAGTATATTACTGTCAATCTCTCCCATATACTTGAAATAATTATATTTTTCCGTATATGTGTCATAAGCAGAATAATTTTCTATTATGTAATTAATTTTATCCAATTCAAAAGAATTGAAGTCCAAAAACCTACCGTTCCCGCGCAAAGATACTATACCCGTAATACGCATTTTGCGTATAAATTCATCAACCGCTTCACCGGTTATTTGATTCATTTTAAATCTATTCCTTTGGTCATCTGTGGCATTCAGAATTTGCAAACACGTTTCATAAATTATTTCATCACCGTAATTATATCCGTGCATTCCCCGGATTTCTTTAATTTTATTATATAACGATACAGCATCATTATCCGGCCAACATATTAAAAGCGAAAGTTCTTTTCTGAATATTCCGGCATTATTTTCATCATTATCACCTTTTAACAATCTTATCACTTTCAATAATAACGAAAGCGGAGCGTTTGCGTTAGCATTTTTGCGAAATGGATTATTTGTTTGATACTTCATCAAGGCATTAAGAAACACATTCCTTATTTTTTCATCATTTTTAGGTGTTTCATTTAATGCATCAATCAGCATATGTCCTGTTGTTGAAATCTCAATGGGTTTGTTCATTTCATAATATATGAAGCCAAACTCCATGGGTAGTTTATACCAAGTATCAAATCTTGACGGCCAGCCTTTTTCAAATCCGGCTTCTTTATGATCTTGTGGGCTGTTTTCCATTATCTCTTGGACATTAGATATATCAAAATATTCATCACTACCTAATATATCCTTTAGTCTTTGTGTCCGGTTAATATAAACAGGGCAATATAATTTCCTTCTAATAAGATTGATTGCCACTTGGTTAATTACACTATTACTTAAAAGTTGTCCCTCATAAGGCAATATACAATTCAAGAAATCAACAATTCTTTCCGGATTTCTCATCGTTGTTGAAAATGACAACGGCTTATATTCTGCATTCCGTGTTCCTGCCATACTAACACCACCTTAATAGTTTTTCACTAAAACTTCATAAGAATCTTTTTCAGTATTATCATGATAGCTTATATAGTTACTCTGTATTCGAACAATATTATACTGTTGCGCCCACTCATTAAATGTTCCGTTATATCTTGTTCTGTGCCAAAGAATGTTTGAAACGGCAAAGCGGATCCCACGCTCATCTATTTCATCAAGGAAGTGTATCAAGCGCATTTCGCTGTCCTCATCCCACAACTTGTTATACTCACTAAAAGTGATAAGATATGGTGGATCTAAATAGATAAAATCATTCTTTGTAGGTTCTATTTTATTGATAAAATCTTGATAATCCATATTAAAGAATTGAAT
The DNA here is from genome assembly GCA_947624485.1 of uncultured Clostridia bacterium. Taxonomy (GTDB): domain Bacteria; phylum Bacillota; class Clostridia; order UBA1381; family UBA1381; genus Hominilimicola. Next base: position 77,019 of record CANQKM010000002.1, on the reverse strand, counting down.
ATCTCTGTCCTTTACATAGTCAAAATAAGCATTAAGCGCATTGACAACATTTTTGTTGAAATCCACATTACCAACAGGTAAATTAAAATCACCATTGGCGTTAAATCTTAACATCCTATTGAAACCATATATGAGTAGCATATACAGAAGCATCATATTTTCTTTGTTTTGATTAAAATCGGTTCTTAATTTTATATATGATTCTTTATTATACTTTGCAAAGTATGTTTTAACAAATTCCTTCCTTGTTTCTTTAGGAACATCTCTACCCATAAATGTTGCAGACAAATTATATTTTTCGATGTTTTTTTCTAATTCATCCCAAAAATCTTGCTGATTGTCGCTGTATGAGAGTAGGAATTTGTGAAGTTGTATCATATATGTGTCAATATCATTTAACAAATACTCATTTGCATCAACATTAAGAAACACACTTCCCCCTCCACAGAATGGTTCTATAAATCTATTTATATTATCTGGAAAATTATCTTTAAGCTGCGGCAAAAGTTTAAATTTATCACCAACATAAAAAAATGGGGAACGATTAAGCGTTTCTTTTACTTTTGCAATCATTTTAATCACCAACTTTTACAATAAATACATATTCTTTATGGTCAGTGAAATCAGTTTTCCCTGCATTAAAATACTGATGAGGTTTACTGAATACCATCACTGTACCCTTGTTTTCTAATATATTTTTTAATTCTTCAAGAGTTATTTTATTCCTTGAAGAGGAGCTTTTGGATTTGTATGTGTTATTGTATGAAACAACAATATACTGACAATCCAAAGTATCTATGAGATTTTTGAATGCCACTGGGGCATTGCTGCGGCAATATTCACTCATATTTTCAGGTTTCGGCTTTAATGCCTCCCCATATAAATTCGGTTTATTCCAAGAAGTTATATTCTCCAAGACATGATAAAATCTACTGTATTGCCGTGAATTATAAGGAGGATCAATATATACTATATCGCACTTCAGCTTTTTTGCGTATTCATTCGCATCATTTCGACTTATTATAATTCTTTTTCCTTTTGTATTATACGGTTTTATTAAATCAAATGTAAATCTATTTTTAATTTCTTTCCCTTTTATATATGCGTCATAATGACCAACTGTGTTAGCTGATTTATCCGCCGAATACAAAAGTGATGATATCAAAATGTTCCTTTCTTTTTCATTAATTTCGTGTCTTAATGAGTCAATGTTATCTCTTATATACCCGATAATTTTTGCATCATTATGGGAAAAAAATTTACCGCCATACCATTTAGAGCAATAGTTATCAGATAAGTTTTCAGCGTCTTTCTTGAGATAGTATTCTTTTATGCTTTCAAGCTTTGCAGCATCATATGAAGCGTCTTCAAAAAAAGCCCTATATATTACATCATTTGAGAATAGAAAATCATTTATACATACGCTATCTACGCTGTGCATCATAGAATATGCTATTATGCCTGTACCGGCAAATATATCACAAAACGAATTACCGACGCAATTCTTATTTATAAGACTGACGATCCATTCTGCTAATTTATACTTACTACCAGTATATCGTCTATTCCATATATCATAACTCAATTTGATTACTCCTAATAAATTATTCTATTCCATTAAACATATCATACAACGATATGTTTAACCCTTGCGCTATCTTTTCAAGATTTATGATAGATATATTCCTTTTCCCCAATTCAACGCTTGCATAATAAGTTCTGTCCATGCCAATTTTTGCTGCAAATTTTTCTTGGCTCAGCCCTGTTTCTTTGCGCAACTCTCTGATGCGTTTGCCGATTTTTTCAGTAATCATATATCTATATCCTCTCTGCTTTTATTACACCTAATCATATACAATATATAGTAGCACAAATCCGCAAATAAGTCAACAGTTTTTAAGCCACATTTCTATTTTTCACCTACCCACGCAGAAATGTTTTGCATTTCTGTGTGGGCAAGCAATATTTATAATTGTTTATCTCGATAAATCAGTCTTTTTCTTTTGTCTTAACTTACCCACCGTTTTCAAAATCTCCCTTACATTATCAATCCCAAAATGTTCCTTCAACCTATAAAAATCACGAACTTGAACCTTTAGGCGGCTGTTCTCCATATTCAAATCCCATACCCGTGCTTTTAGTTTACTGTTCTCATCGGTCAGCCTTGCAATCTCGGTAACAGACTGTTTTGCTTCTTTTTCAGCCCTAAAACACCTTCGGGCGAGGTCTTTGATGATTTTAATCAGCTTCTTTATAAATGGCTCCGCGTATTTTGTCTTATATGTTTTAGCCGACATCAACGGCGTTGGTTCCTGCAATTTTAACGCTTCATTTTCCAACTTTTTAGCGGTGGCAAGTGCAAAGTCCTCCGCTTTTTTATATTTGGAAATATCGTCTATACAATCTTGTTTTTTGTCTTCAAGAGTTTCAACTTCCTCAACCAGCTTATCCCGTTTAAACTCGCTGACGGATTTGTGCTTTTCGTGTGTGCCTTTTTGCTCCCACTCTATGTCGTGGACAAGCATAATTTGAGATAAGGCTTCTTTTTCGGACTCAACCCACCTGTTCCATTCCGTATCGCTCCTGCCCGTTCCCACAAAGCTTTGACTTTCGAGCGCCTTTTTGAGAGACACACGCGTTTCAAGTCCGCGCTTGCTATCTGTGGTAAACGGTACGAAATCTATGTGCAGATGCGGTGTGGCTTCGTCCATGTGCAGGTGAGCTGAAAATACATAAAGGTTTGGATTGCGGTCTTGAAATCCTTTCATATACTCGTCAAGAATTTTCTTCGCAAGCTGTCCATTTTCGGTTTCCGCTCCCATGTTGTCTTTATCACCTATTTGAAGTATAATCTCGCAAAACGGCTTTTCCTGCTTACCTGTTCGGATTTTTTCGTAGTAGTCGCCAATCATTCTGTCCTTGCGTGTTTGTTTAGCGTTATATTTTTCAAGCGCTTCATCGAATAATTTGTGATAAACTGTTTTGATGTTTTCATTGCAATATGTGATGTCGTTTTGAATACGTTCCTTGTCTACATTTTCGGCAACAAAATCTCTGTTGTTGTGTGTCAACGAACCTTTTCCCATCATAACGCTTATAGTTCTTTTCATAGAATTATCACCCCAGTTCAACTAATTTAGATTTCTGTTACTCTTGTCAAGAGTAACGCAAAAGCACTTTTGTCAGCGGAGCCGACAAAAATGCGGCAGTCTGCGACTGTTTGCGCTCTGCGAGGCTTTATTGCGTAAGCGCCACTTCCGCTTCCGTGTGCAAGTACAGCCCTCGCACACGGAACACATACTCAATACCGATATGGGACTGAGTATGTGTACGGCGAACATTTCGTTCACCGTTTGGAAGGCTTCGTCGCTTCGCTTGCCGCCTTTTCCGTGACGGTGGTGACGATAGTGACGGTCTTTTACATACCGCCAAAACATCGTCATGACCGTCACCATCGTCACGCACTTTCCCGCAGCAACGATATTTTCCGTCCCTCATGGGAGCGCGTGTTTTCATACTTAATACGTCATATCAATTTGACGCAGCATTTCACGCCGATACAAATCATAATCTTCATCAAAAGACTTGATTTTGCCGCTGTTTTCGGTTATAATATTATCAGGTTGTGATGACTGCTGTGCTTCTGTTGCCTCAGAAGCGTTTACGGCAGTCATTTCTTTTTCTTTGTTCATACTTCATCACCTCGCATACCATCCAAAGTAGTCGTTGTTAGCTGAATGGTTTCTAACAATTCATCAGAAACATTGCTGTTGCTGATGCGTTCCAGTTCGGTTAGTACCTTTTTCAGTTCATCTTTGAGCGCCTTATACACTTTCGGGTTTCCTTGTACTACCACATCACGGTTCATACAATGACGATAGCAGTATTCCTGCTTTGGCAAGCCGGATAGCGCCACCGCGGCATTTAATACCTCGTTTTCTTCGTGTGCCATGTGTTTTCCTTAATACGGCTTTTCATATCCTCCGAATGGATTTTCACAAAGCTTCCGAACGTCATATTCAAATCTGCTTTTGACTTGTTAAGCTGTTCACGTTCCCATGACTGGGCTTCATGTTTAGTAGCAAAACCTCTTTTCTGGGATTGCTTACGGTCTCCTTTCCAATCCGTGTACCGATAAACCGCTCTCCATGTGTTAGATTTTGTATCCTTATAAACCGACATTGTTATTTTCGCTCCTTTCGTGTGTGCCATAGCATACTTTTTCCATAAAATACTTCTTGTTTACTCTGCCGGAAACCGTAAGAAAGCCTTTTTCTTTTAGTTCGGCGTTAAGCTGCCGCACAATTTTGTATGCGTAAGATTTTGAAACGCCAAGTTCGGCGGCAACATCGTCCTCGCGCATAAAAGTGTTGCTAGTCATATTCCTTACCTTCTTTCCTATAATAGTTATTCGCCGTTCTACCCGATGCAGTTTCCTAACAGGCAACCTTTTTGGGCGCTGTGTCGTTATCTCTTTGGCGAGATACGCTCGTTCTCCTATGAGAAGTCTTGGCGGGATATGTCTGCTCGGACGGTCATTTATTTTTTTACTTAAACAAATAAGTTTATATTAATTATACTAAACTATTATGCTTATGTCAAGAGGTTTTATATAAAAATATTAAACAAATTTATTTATTATATCTTGACATTTCTTAAACATATATGATATACTTTATCAATAACATATTGTAGGAGTTGAATTATTATGGCAATAGGCGAAAGAATACGGTTTATTCGCAATCTGCGCGGTATGACGCAGAAGTGGCTCGGTATTGCTGTCGGTTTTCCTGAAAAGTCCGCCGATATACGCATGGCGCAGTATGAATGTTCCACGAGAACGCCGAAAGAAAACGTAGCGAAATCTCTTGCGAACATTCTTGACGTTTCTCCTCTTGCGTTAGCGGTTCCCGATATAGACAGCGACTTTGGCTTAATGCACACCTTCTTTGCGATTGAGGATATACACGGCATTAAAGCATCGCTCGAAAACGGTGAAGTAACGCTGCATTTCACCAATACCAAAACGCTCAATCCCGAATTGCTTCAAATGGTTTATCAATGGGCGGAGCAATCGGAGAAATATAACGCAGGTGAAATATCCAAAGAAGAATACGACAAATGGCGTTATCGTTATCCGGATTTTGCAAATCTAAAAGGATATGTCAAAGTAACACCGTCACAGGAGTTAAGCGATATGCTTGTAGATGATCTTAAGGATAAACCCAACAAATAACGCAAAAAGGCATTACCGACCGCAAAAGTCGATAATGCCTTTTCTATATAAACGTAATCTTTACGCCAAAGCCACCGGAAACTTACAATAAATGTGTTTTTCGATGTGCTATCATTTTGCTATCAAATCAAGTCTGAAATCCGCTAAAACCGCATAACAGCGCGGTTTCTGCCGAGTCGTCTACTATTCCCACTCCATGCTTATTAAACAAATTTGTTTTGATATTATTTTTTGTATTATTTACAGGTCTTTTTAAAATTTGAATAATTCATATTATTCCGCCGTTTTATGCTCTTGTTATCATTTTGTTATCAAGGTGATAACAGAGCATTTTAGCTGTGGAAGGTGCTCCTTGTTTATGGTATCATTATACTGTTTATTTGCTAAAATGTCAAGCGGTTGAGTAGTTTTGAACCGATTTAAATATTTATTGTAGACTTATTTCAGGCATTTTAAAATTACTGGAGCTATTATTGCATTATGTATAACTATTTTAACACACAAATCCATAATTTGAAAAAAGATATTTTAAAATTTTCTGAAAATTTCAAAAAGCTCTTCGTTTTATAATTCCAATTCACATTGTAAAGATTATTTTCTTCGATATTGAGTCCTAATATGATACTTACAATTATCGCCGGGCTATAGAATTTATCAGTCAAAAAGTAATAAGCTGATAATTGGTAATAAAGATAATTGAATAACCCAAACGAATTTGTGGAGCAAAAAAATTTATATTTTATATCATAGCCGAATGCCTTGTTATTTTGCTGTCAAAACGTAAGCAAAGCATAGCTGATATATTCAAAAAGAAGCCCAAATATATGCAATTATTGTTATTTGCCAACGTTTACTTTGGCTGGGGAATAAAAATGAAAAATCAAATAAATTTGCTTAAATGAATTTATGTATTGAAAAAAATATATTATTATGTTAAAATATATTTAAATATAATTATAGCGGCTGCAAGTCTCAAAAAATAAATATGAGGAATCTTTAAGAAAAGGGGGCTGCTTATATGTACAATCCAACTGAAGAAAAATACTACACGGAAATAGCCAAATCCATACGAGATCATGTTCACGGATATATATCTCTGACAAAATTTGAACTTGACATCATTGACACAAGAGAGTTTCAGCGTCTGAAAGACATTCGGCAGCTGACATGTCAGGCGGTATATCCCGGAGCGCGTCATACCCGGTTTGAACATTCCTTAGGCGTAATGGAATTGACAAGGCGCGCAATAAAAAGTCTTAAGCATAATGAGCGTCTGCTTAATGACGACTCCGGTTTGTTGACGACTTCATCTAACCGTAACGATGGGGAAATATTCACGCCATGGATGGAACTCAGCGCGTCAGAAGCGGCACTGCTGCACGACGTCGGGCATTGCCCGTTTTCTCATCTCGGCGAGACGCAATACGACGAAAAAGAAGTAGATAACAAACTGCTTGCTATAATTTCAGCTAGAACCTCAAACAAGGCCCCAGACGAGGATTCAAACAAGGCTAAAATATTAGACCGTTTAAAAAATTTGGAAGATGCTTTTAAAAAACGTATAGACGATGGCAAAAAAATCCCCGGCGCGGTTCACGAAAAGCTATCCTGTATAATTATTATGGACACATTCTATGATAAATTGACACAATTTGCCGATTTATTTCCCGAAGAAAATTTAGAAGACAATTTATATGTGGACATAGAATTAGTCATTCGCTGTATTCTCGGATATGAATATGATACGTCTGTAAATCTTTTTTCAGATGGCGAAGAAAAAGGCGAAAAAGCATTAAAGGAAAATCAAAAAAAGAACGTTATGGTACGGCTTATAAATTCGCCCATATTTGATATGGACAAGCTTGATTATATTATGCGCGATTCATATATGACACAGATAGGAACACCGGGAATCGACACCTCGCGCTTGTTCAGGAATATGCATTTAAACGGAGAATACTCGATAGTGTTTACAAACCGAGCGGTATCCGCGCTGCAAAATATGATCGAAGCGAGAGACGATTTATATATGTACGTATACAATCATCATGCCGTTGTATATTCCGACTTCATAAATACGTACATATTCAGAAGGCTGAATCACAATATGCGCGACTTTAAAAATTTAATCGCGAAGCTTTGCAAGAAGCTTGATAATATTAAAGCGGAGGAAAATAAAATATTTCAGGAAATAGAGAAATTCGGAACCGCCCGGCTGGGAATGGTATCGAAAAGCCGCCTGTTTTCGCCGGAAGCAATTATCGACCGGCATTGTTCCGACAGCGATTGGATTTTCTTGCTAAACGATATTTACAACAAAATGAGCGAGGCAAAATCGACCGAGGATGAATCGATCAAGGATAAACCGACCGAGGATAAAAAAGACGCGTTTGAGCAGCCTTTGCTAGAGGCAATCTATAAGATAATTAATTCTCTGAGTAAAGGAAACATATCCATGGAGGATATACGTTCCGCCGTGTATAATGTGTGCAGCGACGGTTCTCACGATAAAATTCCGGAGTTCGAAAAGGTCGCGAAAAATGTAAATCATGTATATGATTTGATAGGTGACTGTCTTGAAAGAAAATATCTTAAGCCTTGGTGGAAGACATATTCGGAGTTTAACAGCTTTATTGACATTAACTTCCCGGATGATAACATTCGCGAGAAGCTTTGTCAGTGGATAGGACAAGGAGACACCAAAGAATTTGCGGGTGATGAATTCCGCTCTCAGATTGCGAAGCATGTGAGATATATCACTCAGCAGATAGCCAACGATGAATCCGAATCCGATCTTATTCAACCCCTTAAGGACGGAGACTTTTTTGTGATACAGCGGGCGGCGCGTTTCTGCAAGCCGGAGACTGTCCGCGAGCTTGATGTAGCACAGAAAACGAATGAAATGTCAGGCAATGATGCGGACGTAAAATATAGGGCGGACGAGTATTACATTAAGTCGTTAACAACCATTATTCCTGCGAGGGACTACTATTCGATATATGCGGAAAAAAGCTTCTATATTTTTTTGCGTCAGCTTACTCCTAACGAGATTTCAGGCCCATCCGACGCAAACAATTCGGACGATAAATTGAGTTTAAAAAAGCAAAGGCGGCATTATAAGCTTATAGAAAAAATCTTTGTTTTTGTGGCTACTCAATTTATTCAACGTGGAGAAGTATACTTCCAGGCGCATTTTTCTCCGGACAAAACCAAAGAAGAAAGGGCAGAAAATGAAAATATAAGCAAAAGAAATATGCTGAAAAAATACCGGGAGATTTATGGGAAAATCCCACCCGAGGGGGATAAATCAAATGGAAAAGAAAAAGAAAAATAAAGTATGGGGCAGACATTCCAATATTTGGCTTGTGTTCGCGATTGTATCTGTTTTGCTGATCGTATGCGTATTTATAGTTGATTCAAGATCGAATTCTCCGGATAGCGCGGCTTTATGGAAGGATGTCATGCTCGGGATTTTATGCTCGGTCATTGCCTCCGGTATTTTTGCAATACTGCAGCGCGCATATACAAACGATGACCACAACGAGCTGGCGGCAGGGCTTAAAGACATAGAAGCCGGCTTGCAGGAAAGCAATAAATTATACAAGCAGGGAGTCATAAGCATACGTCCGAAATCATATTTTGATAGTGAACAAAAATTTTGGAATGAAATCATAAACAACTCCGGAAACAGGCTTGATTTGGTGGGTCATTCCTTGAGCAAGTGGTTTAAGCCGGAATACAGAGATATATTCGTAAAAAAAATAGCAAGTATGCTTAACGACAACAAAATGGTTAATATTGTCCTCTCAATGGACAATTTGATGCCGGAAGCAACGCGAACCATGCTTGATAGGGTTAAACGGGAATATGAATTAAGACAGCAGAGAACACACGCCAAAGCGATGAGCAAATTGGAGAGAACATTGTTTGATTTCTATGTGCTGCTGCATGAGAAGGTCGATAGTAAATATTGGAATAATTTAAAAATATATATCGTAGATTTGATATCTGTTACATATCTTTATATCAGAACGGATACGCAGTGTATTATGTCCCCGTATACGCATAACTCGAGCGGGCAGCAGGATAGTTTGCTTATAGAGCTGCAGCCCGGAACTCGATATGCGAAGCTGATAGATGATGATATGGCGGATTTTATCGAAACGCTGGACCCAATTGATATGGAAATGCAAACAATAAGCGGAGAAGTGACAGATATGCGATTAAAAAAGGTTTTTTCTACAGAAAATAAATATTCGGGCAGCGATTGGGACCGCGAGATAACAACAAAATATGTTTTTGAGGATTCGTTCGGTGTGTATGAAGTGGGGTATTTTGAGCATTACGCTCAGGATGAATTTAAGAAATCGGTTATTGAAATGCCTGTAAGCTTCGGCTGCCCTTCGAAGTGCACCTATTGTGCATCCTCGAATATCAATATATTCTATCCTCTGGAAATAAATCAAATGAAGACCATATTCGATTACATATATGACAAAAAGGAGTTGCATAAACACGCCTACGTGTTGCTTTCAATAACCGGAATGGGTGATTTGCGTTTTAACAGACACAGCGTATTTCGCTTTGTGAAAATGTTAGAGAGCTACCGTAATTTGAATATAACATTTTCATCCAATTTCTGGGACGGGGATTTGCTTGAACAGACTATATCTCTGAACCGATATGTACCGATACGCTATATTCAATACACATATGTAAGCTATAATCCCGACCTTGTCAAGAAGCTGATTCCCATATATAACTTTTCGGAGTTGCCCGGTTTGGACGAATTCCTGAAATTCGTATCAACAAGCGAGGAAAAATTTTTCCGTATCAACTATATCGTTATAAGAGGGAAAAACGATTCAGTCGAGGATGTGAATCGCCTGGCAGACAAACTTAAGCATGTAAAGGAAAAAATAACTGTCCGCGTGTCAAAATTAAACGAAACAAGCGCTACCAGGCTAAATAATTTGAAAAGTACGGATAAAGAAAAATTAGACGAACTAAAGCAGAAATTAGTGGATAATGGAATAAGGGCTTACGTATTTTGCTCCGATAAAAATGATAATATGAACTGCGGACAGCTGTACTGTGAGGAAAAGTAATCAAAACCAAAGATAATATAAAAGTGGCAACCATAGACTATTCCTCGTCAAGTAGACAACAAACGTGACTGTGTGAAGAATTTCTTTAAATCCAATTTTTCTATGATAAAATAACGTTGTTTTACCGGCAGGAAAGTCGGATCACGACTTTCCTGCCTTAGCTATAATATAGCATGGATTTTCCGGTATGTCAATGACGGGCTTTCTGAGTCCGTGCATTGCCATTGTATATTGTAAATTTTGACAGTTAGAATAATTCCTATATGCCTTACAGTTTTTAATATTTAGTAGAAAATTTATTTTGTAAAATTCGCATTGGCGCTTAATTTTTCATATATGAAGCCGCCAAATTTGATTACCAACGTATAGTTATACTGCCTGCGTCGAAAACGCGCTTAAAAATTTCTACATTTTCACGAGGACAGGATTAACCCGCTTCAGTAGAAGTTTAGACGATTTCCCGACCGCATAAAACCTATGCTTTTTGCCTTAAAACCGACATATCCTATATCGCTATATTGCCTACCCCAAAATCGCCGTTCTAACATCCCACTTTTGTCCGCATTTTTGGCTTATTCGACCGCATAAAATCGAGGCTTTTGGGCTTAAAAATTATTATGCCCTTATGTTTACATTCAACCGCACCGAAAACGGATTAAAAATGCGGATATTTTTGATAGTACCGAGCACAACAACGGCATTAAATTTCTACACTATGAAGCAAAAAAGCAGCTGTTTATTATGCTGCCGATACTTCCTGCGATGTCACGCAATAGAGCGTTGTTTATCAAGGTATTATGCGGATTTTCAGCGATGATTTTCGCAAAGGAATAAAAGTATATGGCATAATCCAAAATAACAGTCCTATTGAGTGACCTACAAAATAAGAGCCGTTCTCAAACCAAAGAGAACGGCTCGAATACGATTTAATTTTCCTCAATATTTACAGTATAGCAATCAATCATCATTTGAACACCCAGACTGAAACCAATCTTAAATTCGGCTGCGCCCGTTTCTCCGATAACTTCATTGTTGGCTTCAATTAGCCGCTCTAACAAAGTACGTTCCGGATCGGAAAGTGCCTCCCGCAGCTGCGCCGTTATTCTTGAAATGATTGCCGTTGCCTGTTTGTACGTTTCCGTTGAGATATGCTCCTGTGTGCTCAGTCTGATATTTCCATAGTATAATTCTTCAATAAAATTCATGGTATAACCCTCCGTAAAAATTTATTTAAGAAGATTATATCATGAACCCAAACCCGCGCCCAGCGGCAGAATTACAGAAAATTATTTCAATGGTCTGTATAATGCGCCCAAATGAAAAGACCAGTTGTTTACTTGCCCTTATTTGTGTTGTGATTTGAGAAATATCACCTCGACAAACGGGAATTTTTCGCGACATATCGGTTCGTCTCAACTCTTGCGTTCTACTGAATATAAGTAAAAATTCATATTTATGTTTCTGAAAATCTTACTATCCTTATCAATAATTTTCATACCATTACGAAGTGCAACTTTTTGCGATGCTGTGTGCGTATCTCTGATGATGGAATAAACAACACTTGCATTAAGAACTGAGAACGCATATTCCTTGCAGGCAATAGCTGCTTCGGTCGCATAACCATTGTGCCAATATGCTTTTTGAAACAAGTAACCGATTTCCAATACCTCTTTCTCTCTCCAGCGCTGCCACGTTAACCCACATTGACCAATCATTTCATTTGTTTCTTTTAATACAACTGCCCAAAGGCCAAAACCAAACTTTATATATCTTTCCAAATGCCTGTTGAGCCAACCTTGCACCTCATCATGATTAAATGCGCTTCCATAGGCGGCGTGCATTACGTCTTCATCGCACATTATCCTGCATAGTGCAGCATAATCTGATTGCTTCATCTCTCTAATGACAAGACGATCGGTTTCTATATAATCTTTGTCAGTTAAATTTTTTGTTGCCATTTACAATGCCTCCAAATTAAATCCCGATTTATCGTTCTGTTCAACTATGGCATAATTATACCATACACATTGAAGTTTTGTCCAGTTCTTTTTCTGTATTTAAAGTAATTATAGTTCCTGTTCCGTATGCCGCTGTTGTTCGGTGATACGCTCCCGCTGTTCGCTTCGCTCCACGACGTCAACACATCGGCGGATTTGCTGTAATTCCTTCACCTCTGCTCTGACCGATTTCAGTTCCTCATATTCGCTTGCGGACTGTGCTTTCAGCGCGGTATATTCTTTCCGCCACTCGGAAACACTGAATGATTTTGTCCCCTCCGGCAGATTGGCGTGTAAGAAACGGTTGGCGGCGTTCCAGATTATCAGGTCGCTTTCGTGTTCGCGTTCAAACTTTTCACGCTTTTTGTTCCGCGCACTTTTTAGAATTTTAAGTTCATCATGGATAGGCTTCAAGCGGTTGTAATTGTTTCCGTGTTCAATAAGAGCCTGCAGTTTCTTAATGCGGGTCTGCTTGGTTTTAATGCTGTCATTCAGCCGATACGCTTTTTCGCTTATACCGGAAAGAGCGGTGTCTAAGTCTTTGAGGGTAAAAATACTTTTTTCGGTCAGATAATTCACCGTTTTACTGATTTTGTTTAAGTTTTCCGCTGCGTACTGCCGCTGTTGACTTTGCGAATATTTGCGGATTCTTTCGCGCTCCATGTTTAAATATTTTGAGAGGAATATTGCGAGAGATTCGGAAGAAGCTGTATTTCTTGCGACAAAACATTTCGCGAGCCACTCCTTCAAGCCGCTGATTTTTAAATTGATTTGCCGTAAAATCTGATTTGCTTTCTGTATCATACGATTTATCCTGCCGCGCTCGGTAGGAATACCTTTGCGCTCCATTTGACTGGCGGCTGTTCCTAAATGGATAGTGGGCAGTTGTTCTATTCCCTGACGCTCGAAAGAGCGGTGGTCTATCCGTTCGGGAACATCGTTTTGCTCCAGATACCGATTGGCGATTTCCGCCCAGCTTGCCCGCCACAATTCCGCCTTATCCTGCTCATTCCAATCAACGGTATTGACCTTTCTCGTTTTAAAATTTCCGCTTTTCAGTTTAATACGCTCGCCGTTTTCGTCAAGGATATATTCCTTTTTGGACTTTGCTCCCCACGTTCCGTCCTGCTCGATCGGACGCATAGTGAGCAGGATATGTGCGTGAGGATTTCCGTCTTTTTTGTCGTGAATGGCAATGTCGGCGCACATACCGACTGACACAAAATTCTGTTTCACATACTCACGGACAAGCGCAAGCTGCTGTTCGTCTGATAGTTCTTTCGGGATAGCAAGTTCAATCTCTCTCGCAAGCTGTGAATTTTTCGCTTTTTCGATTTTCTCAACGGCGTTCCAAAGAGTAGAACGGTCTGAAAATTCGTGCGGAGCGTGAGCGAGCAGCAGGATTTCTGTATGAGATATTCCGCTTTTTCTTGTGTAGTCGTGGGTAACTCCGTCATATTCGTTTGTCAGCTTTTCACCGCTCCGATAAGCAGCGGCGGCTACCGCCGATTTGCCTTTCCCACGGCTGATAATTTTGATACTGCAATGATAGATTGCTATAAAATCACTTCCTTTCAAGCGCAAAAAAAGAGCAACCGTTTTTCGATTGCTCTGAATTGCGATATTTGGTTTTTATCTATCCGATAAACGGGAATTTATCAAGTTAATTCCTTTTCAATTACAATAATTGATTCTTCATTATTACCAATCATTTCGACAGATACCTTATTAACTATTGTACTAAAAGTATTATCCATAGATTGAATATCATTGAAAGCGTTTTCTAACAAATTTGCGGTAGGAAATTTTCCTATAGTCATATGCGGCACATACGGCAATCCCGATTCAAACCTTTTAAATTCATTTTCATATAATATTTGATGAATACAACATAGTTCTTCCATTCCATGCAAGACATCTAAAAAAAGATAATTTCCAAAAGCATCTTTTTGTTTGCTGACACCACCCAATTTTAGCTTAAATGGCTTCACAGGCATTAAGCGCACATTCAAAATCCGTTCCAATTCCTCATTGCCCATATTGCTTTTAAAAGGAAATACTAATGTTATATGCGGGCGCACTAAATTAGCTAAAGAGTCATATTGATTTCGTATTTTATCTATTATCTCCATATTTTTAAATTCAGGAAATATCATTATTGTTCTTACAGTCATAAATACCTCCCTATATTTCGATTATCTATAATATATTTCATATTGTGGTACTTTGAAGTAACATCTTCAAATCCCAGTGATTTGTAAAGGCTATATCCCGAATCTGTAGCCTTCAGTTCCACAAAATCAAGGCGTAGTTTTTCTGATTCAATCAACAATAACTTAATAAGTTCTCCTGCGATACCCTTTCTTCTGAATTGAGGTTTTGTATAAACATTCAGTATTGTACCTATTTTTCCGTTAATAAAAGCAGGATTCGGAGGCTTTTCTGAAATGTGTAAAAAACAACAGCTTATAATTATATTCTCAATTCTACACACAAAAACAAATAAATCTTTATTAAGATGATTGCTGAAATAAGTAGGTAAATTATCAGTAATCAATGTTAATTTATTTTGCGTCAATTCGCCATAATCCTCTAATAAGTATTCGATTCTTAATTCGACCAAATCTTTTATATCGTCTGAATTTGCTTTTTCAAAAGTCATATTCTCCCCTCCAAAACCTCAATTTATCGCTCCGTCTGATTACAAAACAATCATACCATATTCGCCGTAAAAAATCAATATGACGGTCGATTTTTAGACTTGCCGTTTATGTTAGGGCTTGCCGTAACATAAACGGCAAGTATGCAAAAGGGGTGTGGGGAAAATGCCTTGTCCCCACCATAACGAAAACAAGAGCCTTGTTTTCGTTCAGCCCTCGGCAGAGAGCACACTCCTGTTAAGGTGTATAAGTGCGCCCATAGGGATATTAAAGAGCGTTCCGATTGCTCGGAACGCCCCAATTTCAGCCTTTATCATAAATTTCATAAAAATTTATTTCTTAGAAAGCACTCTAAATTCTCAATTTCAATATTAGATACTTGCGGTAAAACCTTCTCCAAAACCGCACCCTCTTGAATCAGCCGCCTTGTCCGAGTTTTACGCTCTTTAACCCTGTCTCGCGCTTCGGCTTCTTTGAGCCTATGCTTTGCCTGTATAATTTTTTTCTCTAAATCTTCCATAAACAAATCCTCCTTCTGAAAAAAATTACAGTCCTGCACTCGCCGAAGCAAGCACAAGACTGTAGTTTCTTATTCATTCTTCATTCCGTTAAGCGTAGCGGTAATTAATTGGATAGTATCTATCATTTCATCGTTGACACATTCACCGCTATTTATTCTCTGTAACTCTGTCAACACAGCGCGAAGTTCGTCGCGGAGCGCTTTATAAACCCTCGGATTTCCCATAACAACTATATCTCTGCATAAGAGCCGATGTGTGATATAGTCCTGCTTGGTTAAGCCTGACAGCTTAACCCTTATATCAAGCTGCTCCGCTTCTTCGGGTGATACTCTGAACGCAACGGTTTTATTCCTCCAGCGATTTTTATTATCGCAATTTTTAGCCGACATTAAAATCCCGCCCTTTCAAAATCGAGTTTATCCGCCATTTCAGCTTGCTTCGACGGGAATAAATGTGCGTAACGATAGGTGATTTCGATACTCTCGTGTCCCACCCTGTCCGCGATCGCTACCGCAGAAAATCCCATATCTATAAGCAAAGAAATGTGCGAATGCCGTAAATCATGTATGCGAATCCGCTTCACGCCGGCAATCCTCGCGCCTCTGTCCATTTCATGATGAAGATAATTTTTCGTTACGGGAAAAATCCTGTCTTTCTTTTTCAAACCGTAAATCATAGAAATATAATCCTGCATCTCATCACAGAGAAATTTCGGCATTTTGATTGTGCGGTTGCTCTTTTTTGTTTTTGGAGAAGTTATCACGTCCTCACCGTGCAATCGCTGATAGGATTTATTTATTCTGACAGTTTCTTTTTCAAAATCAAAATCGGCGGCAGTCAGCGCTAATAATTCTCCCTCACGAATACCGCACCAGTACAACATTTCAAATGCATAAAACGACATGGGTTTGTCCATTACAACCTCGGAAAATTTCTTGTACTCGTCCTTTGTCCAGAACTGCATTTCTTTACGTTCTTCCGTACCCATGTTTCCGGCTTTTGCGGCAGGATTGGAACGCAGGTCATAATGCCGAACCGCATAATTGAAAATCGCGCTCAACTGATTATGCACCGTTTTCAAATAAGTCTGCGAATACGGTTTGCGCCTTTCGTCACGAAAGGCGAGCATTTCATTCTGCCAAGCCATTACATCACGTGTGGTAATAGCGCTCATCTTCAGTTTCCCGAAGTAGGGAAGTAATTTGGTGTCAATAATGTTCTTTTTTGTAAGCCATGTGTTTTCCTTTAAGCGGTTTTTCGTGTCTTTTTCATACAGTTCCACAAACGCTTCAAACGGCATATCCAAATCTGCGGTATGCTGTTGTTGGAATACGCGCTCCCATTCCTGCGCTTCATGCTTTGTCTTGAACCCGCGCTTGCATTTTTGCTTATGCTCGCCCTGCCAGTCAACATATCGAGCCATGACATACCAACTGCCGTTTTTCTCATTTTTAAATATCGGCATTTAACTCTCCTCCTTTTCACCGGAGTAAAGACGCTCATTGAAATAATGTTTGTTTACCCTGCCCGCTATTGTGATGTACCCTTTAGATTTTAATTCTTCGTTCAACATTCTTATAATTTTGTAGGCATGAGCCGTTGAAATATTTAGTTCCTTTGCAACATCGTCAGCACGAATAAATTTGTTTTCCATGCAATTACTCCTTTCGCTTTGTATTGTGCCGCTCTACCCGATACAGTTTCCTGACAGGCAACTTTTTTGGGCGCTGTGTCGTTTCGTATTACGAACGCTCGCTTCCTTTCGGAAGGTCTTGGCGGGATATATCTGCTCGGACGGTCATTCAATTTTATTAAACATATTTGTTTATATCTATTATACTAAACATTTTAAGTTAAGTCAATAGTTTCTTGATAAAATCTTAAACTTTTTTGCTTACTTTTATTGACAAATTTAAACAAATATGTTATGCTTAGATAAAGTTCATAAACAAGGAGTAGATTACAATGGCTATAGGTGAAAGAATACATTTTTTTCGTACCCTTCGTGGAATGACGCAGAAATATCTCGGTACGATTATAGGCTTTTCCGAAAATACCGCCGACGTGCGGGTGGCTCAATATGAGTTGGGGACACGCACTCCGAAAGCGGATTTGACCGTTGCTTTAGCCAACGCTCTTGACGTTTCGCCGCAGGCGCTTGATGTGCCGGATATAGACAGCTGTATCGGACTTATGCACACATTATTTGCGCTCGAAGATATTTACGGTCTTACGATTGGTGAAGCCGATGGTGAAATTTGCCTTAAAGTAGACAAGTCCAAAGGGCGCAACTCTTATGATTTACTCACAATGCTTGCCGCGTGGCAGGAGCAAGCGGCGAAGCTGTCAGCCGGAGAAATCGACAGAGAAGAATACGACAAATGGCGTTACTGCTATCCAGAATTTGACACCACTCAAAGATGGAAGAAAATCCCGTCGCAGAAATTGAGCGACGCAATCGTTGAGCAGTTCAAGCAAAAATAGCCGAAACGACAAAAACCCTCAGCCGTGTTTCCACAGCTAAGGGTTTTATAATATGAATTTTACCAAAGCCTCAAAATTTCCCCATACCCGCAAACCGCTGGATATGTTCGGGATAACGTCACGCTCTCGGCTGTTATCAAATTGTTATCAAAAGACCGTCAGCAAGTTCAAAAATCCGCATAAATACTTGGTTTTTCGCATTAGTAGAATTATTCCCACTCCTAAGTACAAAACCAACCTTAAACGGCTTTGTATAGAGAATATGACTTGATATAGCTTTATTTGGTTCAGATTATCCAATTTATATAGGGCATCCTCGCTTTTGCTATCATTTTGCTATCATATAAATGCTATCATGATATATTTCTACAATTTGTTTATTCATTATTCTTCGTTCTAAATTTTTTTAGTATCAAAATAGTATCACGCATATTTTATCCGCTTAGCCACTTGACGTGATATATGATACCATAATTGACTCGATATTTCAAGTGGTTTGTTACAATTCAATCCAACGACAATAAAGGAAGGTATATATGTGGAATGATAGACGTTCTCAACCTCAATAAAATCAAGGGGCTCAGAATTGAAAATCAGTAAAATAATGATAGTGTATTACTACCCCCTACCCCCTTAAAATAAAGCCATATCATTCCACTTTTATTCTAAAGTTTTCTTTATAGAGTTATGACCTCAGCATCTAAATTTCATCGCTTTTGAGACCTTAACCATTATGATTATCAATATATTTGCTTATAATTTTTCGTGCATTTAATATCCTTCATTTCATATTTTTCAGTATTGTGATTTGATTTGCCGATATTTTTGTACTAAAATTGTACTCACGACAGTCGAAAATTTACAATTCTATCTGTTATTGCAAGATTAGTTCTGCAATTTCTTCCGCTATTTCCTCCAATGTTTCTATGCTCGTATTTCTCGCTACTTTATCAGCAAGCGAAGGGCTATAATCGATTACTTCTTGTTTTGTTATATCATGCCATATAGGTAAAAGGATTTGTTGACCAGATACCTCCTTAGTCATTAAACCATCCAACTCGTAGTTAGTCCAACCTTTCTTTATAAAGGATCTTGAAATTACTACAACACCAAACTTACTTTTTGATAATCCTTGGTCTATTTTCCGTCTTAGACTATCTCCAATTTTAAGTTCAAACTCATCATACCAAACATTGATGCCTTTATTTTTTAAAGCTATAGCTAAAGGACGAACTACACTTTCCTTATCTTCAGATGCGTGCGAAATAAACACATCATATTCTTTATTTGTATCGATAGTATTAATATACAAGTTGGTTTCCTGGACAAGCGGAAGTCGTTCGCTCGCAGTTGGCAGTATTCCTGACAGAACCCGTGCACTATGTTTCACCGTTCCTGAATAACCACCTAAATCTATAGTTAAATACCAATGGCCTGCGCTTGGAACCATAATTTTATATGGACTTCTTTTCACATAACCACCATAATATCTATGCTTTCTTCCATTTTTATAGTTATTATAGTTAGTAGAATCCATAAGTCTAACATTTGCGGCAGCAGATAGCTGTACTTCAATTATTTTTCCTCTATCCAAATGTCCAAAATCATAATAAGAAAAATTCATAAAACATCTCAACTCCTATTTCCTAAACACAAACAAATATTCATGCGCTATCAGTAAAAAGTTATACTTCACACTGTTTGTTTTCCAATAGCCTGTTGCTCTGCAATTATGTTGCTCCTTTATAATAAGTTCTTTTAGCTTAAATCCTGCATCCTGAAAGATGTTCATAACCTCAAACGACATAGGAATCATATGCCCTTTTTGCCGCGTATCACCCATGAGAATAGCGCAGAACTTGTCCTTTTTCAAAACGCGGTAGCATTCCGCCGCGACATCATGCATTTCGTTTAAAAAATCCTTAACTTTCAAACGCGATAAATCATTCTCAATATCCTCGCTGTATTGAATTATATTGGCATACGGCGGGTGAGTGCATATCAGGTCAATGCTCTCATTCGGGATAAAATCGAGATGCCTTGCGTCGCCTTTTTTAATATAAACCTTGCCCTTTGCCGATTCATAGTCAAACGAGGTTTTTTCTCTGCATCTTTCTAACGCCGCGTCATTGACATCAACACCAATTATGTCCCTATTTAAGAGCTTCGCCTCAACAAGAGTTGTGCCACCGCCTGCAAATTGGTCAAGCACTAAGTCGCCTTCTTGCGAATAGCGAAGTATTATATTTCTAGGTATGTACGGAGACCAGTTGCCGCGCCACTTTGCGTCATGCGTTGCCCAGTCGCCGCGCTTCGGGAATGACCAGTGCGTAGTCATTTCAAGCTCAAAATCGTCCGGCTCCCATTTTCTTATTTTTTTGCTTGACATTATCTAAAAACCTCGCTCATTATTCCATTTTCCAAATCCCTTATATTATAAATGTGTTCCATAACATCAAATGTTTCTTCAAGATTATTACGTGCGCTTGTCCAGCCTTTACCGTCGGTAAACCATACGAATGTAAATCCGTCTATAGTGTCGGATTCTAAAGCCAGCGTTTTGTAGCTGCGGGCAGTTTCGTTTAGTTTGCTGCCGCCGCTGCCGTAGAAATTTGTTTCGATGGCGTAAATCATATCATCGGTTTTTATAACAAAATCAAAGCGTTTTTCCGCCTTGCCTTGATTGGATATAGCAGATAAATCAATATCCCATTTGTCTGTAATTTGGTGAATATACATCTCTTTGAAATAGTTTTCGTCTTTAATAAAACCGGATTTCTCAATAAAACTTTCAACCAAGTTTTCCATCAAATGACCGCCGCGGTTCTTTCGCCCGTTTGAATCAAGTCCCGTTTCAACGCCAGTAGCATAGTCAACAAGACTATTTACAATATGATTTTCTAACAAATCGAAAAGTCCGGTTTCTCTCATAAAGTATTTATATTTTGCATAATGCGCATGGCTGTTGGGAGGATATTCCCCAAAGTCAAATTGAAATAAATGCCCACCATTTTCATCCTGACAGTATATTTCATTTGCTCTAACGGCCAAGAGCAGAGGAATGCACTTTAATACTTCAGGATATTTTATCATCAGTCCTTCAAAATCAGATTCGATATCCTTAGAACCAATAAGTGAATTTAAGATGTTAAGTTCAACTTTGATATTATCCACATTTCTATGAACCTTTTCAAAATCTATGTAATAACCGTAATCGGC
This sequence comes from uncultured Clostridia bacterium, assembly GCA_947624485.1. Taxonomy (GTDB): domain Bacteria; phylum Bacillota; class Clostridia; order UBA1381; family UBA1381; genus Hominilimicola. The sequence goes on along the minus strand of CANQKM010000002.1, from coordinate 55,794 downwards.
TATACTGTCACGAAATCCCGATAACCATACGTTAAAATCCCTGTTTTCCATATTTTTATCTTCTTCCTCCAAATCCGGCGGTTGATATTATTTTAAATATATCTCTGTCAACCTCAAGCAGTTCGGATATGATATTTCCAAACATATATGCATCAGCACGATTTGTCTTTTCCTGCACCGCTAATAGTTCCATCAACACATACAGAAACTCAACATCATATTCGCCATATGCGTTTAACAGTGTATATTGCTGGATATCTATATCTGCTTCCCCGTTTTCTATCAATTCTTTTAATGTATCAAAATCGTTATTTGCAAGAGGTGTACAACTGTTCCAGCATTTTTGAATCGCCTTCAAATAATGTTTGGTTAATTGCTCATTGCCTTGTATTTTCATCAAAATATCAACAACCCAATGAATATGCTTAGGTGTTCTTATGCGCGTTCCGTCTTTCTTATATTTTATAACAATATCAAACTGAGACAGGCTGCCTTGAAAAACATAGATAATATATTCTGTGAAAACATATTCAATAATTGCTTTTTTTGTGCCACGTTCAATCAACTGTGTTCCTTCTCTGATTTCCATACAAAATTTTCTCCTTAATAATTTGCGATAAGTAATTCGCTTAATTTCCCTCTTAATTCACTGTTACAGTTAATCATTCTTGTTGCCTGCACTCTTTTGATATTATGTTCCTTGTAAAGCTCATCAAAAAAATTATCATCGGTAGATGAATTTTTCGGGTCGGAATTGCTGATAACAATTTTCGCACCTTTTTTATTCATCGCCTCCACAAATCTTGCAAGTTCAATTTGTCTTTCATCATCAAACAGGTTTTCCGTGTAAGCGGTAAAGCTTGCCGTTTCTGTAAGCGGTCTGTACGGTGGGTCGAAGTACACAAATGTATGCTCATCTATAAACATTTCCGATTCGGTGTAATCACCGCAGACTATTTCTACATTTTTCAGCTTGTCCGACACTGTGCGAAGGTTGTTTTCGTCGCATATGAGCGGATTTTTATATGCTCCCATAGGCACGTTGAAAAGACCTTTTCTATTCACTCGGTAAAGTCCGTTAAAACAGGTTTTATTTAGAAAAATCATAAGCGCGGCTTTTTCTGTATTTTCCGCCTCATCGCCGTTTATTTTTAACTCATTAAACCGCTCTCTTTTTGATATATAGTAACTTTTTCGATCGGCTGTTGCAAGCGGAATATATTCGTTTTGATACCTATACAGCAAATTTATAAGTTCATCTGCATTGTCACGAATCTTAATATAAGTATTGATAAGTTCAGCGTTAATATCACTTATATACACTTCATCCAAATCATACTTATCTAAAATATCAAATAAAACCGCTCCGCCTCCGACAAACGGTTCGGCATATTTTGTGATTTTACCGTCTCCAAATGGATAATACTGCTCTATTTCACTTATCAGCTGTCCCTTTCCGCCTGCCCATTTCAAAAACGGTTTCACTCGTTTACAGTTATCTATATATCTTGTAATCCTTGCGTCAGCGGGCTTTTCAGCATTGTCAGGAATAATCCACATATTGCCAACCATTGAGGCTCCGACGATACGATGTTCGCTGCACAAAACAGCAACGCGCCGCTGCGATATACCCCATTTTTCAGCTGCCTCTTTTGCAGATATATATGTCATAGTCATACACTCCAATCGTATATATTATATTCCAAAGCTCGAATAATGTCAATACTATTTCAAGAATTTTCTTTTTATTGAAAGTATTTTGAGCTACTTACAAACTCACCCACACAGAAATGTTTTGTATCTCTGTGTGGGCAAGCAATATTTATAATTGTTTATCTTGATAAATCAGTCTTTTTCTTTTGTCTTAACTTACCCACCGTTTTCAAAATCTCCCTTACATTATCAATCCCAAAATGTTCCTTCAACCTATAAAAATCACGAACTTGAACCTTTAGGCGACTGTTCTCCATATTCAAATCCCATACCCGTGCTTTTAGTTCGCTGTTCTCATCGGTCAACCTTGCAATCTCTGAAACAGACTGTTTCGCTTCTTTCTCTGCTCGGAAACATCTTCGGGCGAGATCTTTGATAATTTTTATCAATTTCTTTATAAACGGCTCTGCATATTTTGTCTTATACGTTTTAGCGGGCATCAAGGGCGTTGGCTCTGGCATTTTTAAGGCTTCATCTTCCAGCTTTTTAGCGGTGGAAAGCGCAAAATCCTCCGCTTTTTTTGTATTTGGAAATATCATCTATACACTCTTGCTTTCTATCTTCAAGAGCTTCAACTTCCTCGACCAGCTTATCACGCTTAAATTCGCTGACGGATTTATGCTTTTCGTGAGTGCCTTTTTTATCCCACTCAATATCATGTTCAAGCATAATTTGAGATAAGGCTTCTTTTTCGGGCTCAACCCACCTGTTCCATTCCGTGTCGCTCCTGCCTGTTCCCACAAAGCCTTGACTTTCGAGAGCTTTTTTAAGTGACACTCTTGTTTCAAGTCCCCGCTTGCTTCCTGTGGTAAACGGTACGAAATCTATGTGCAGGTGCGGTGTGGCTTCGTCCATGTGCAGATGAGCAGAGAATACATAAAGGTTTGGATTTCTCTCTTGAAAGCCTTTCATATATTCGTCAAGAGTAATGCAAAAGTACTTTTGTCAGCGGAACTGACAAAAAAGAGCAACCTTGCAATTGCTCTCGATTGTGATATTTAGTTTTTATCTGTTCGATAAATGGGAATTTTTATAGGTAAATCCAATATCTTCGCATAATATGATGACCTTCGGCATCGTTATATGATTGTATTTTATCCATCAGTTCCCCTCCAAGTTTTTCGCATATATGTGCTGAAACAAGGTTTTCATCGTTGATATTCATAAGCACTTTATCCATGCCGTGTTCTTTCGCTATATGAAATCCCTGCTTTAGTATCTCCGTTCCATAACCTTTACCTTGTTCGGACACTCGTACTGCATATCCTATACTGCCTATACCGGTCATTATTTCCTGTGTCAATTCGGTTCTAAGCTGAAATTCACCTATAAATTTTTCTCCATCGACAGCCCAAAAGTGAAAACTTATGGGTTTGATTTGACCGGTTTCTTTTTTGTCATACAGATTTTTCGTCCGGCTAAACCATTCCTCATCAATTAGTTTCGGATCGGTTGGACGGAAATATATAATGTTGTTGTCAAATGCCTCCTGACAGTACTGCCTATATCCGCAAACATATTCCGGACAGCGTTTAATAAGTTCTAACACAGTAAAATTCTACCTCCGATTACCGATTTGTCACTCCGGTTGATTATGGAATGATTATATCATACTCGCCGCAAAAAAATCAATACAGTGGCACCTTACAAAACAAAATCCCGGAATCTGCTGTCACATGATTTTCGGGATTTGATTTTTATACCCAATCGCTCCTGATAAATCAATCTTAAACGATTTTGTATGGGTGATTTGTGTTGGAGTATTTGTATTGCCTGTATTATTCATTACTTTTTGTCTATATGATTTTTTGTTGCCATATTGTTGCCACAGTAATGTTTAAAATATTATATAATTTAATATTATATACAAACAACGAATGGAAAATATGGTGTTGTTCTAGGCTTTTCAATTTGAGGATTTTGAAGATACCCACTTTTTTCCTTTGTTAATTTTGCGGCACGCTCATGTACTGATACTATACTTTCAGATGCTCTATAAAAATGAGTTTGTTCAGACCACATTCTCGCACTTTTTAACAGAGAATAACTGTAATATCCGCCGTTTCTGCTATCATCTCCCGCTGTTTCGTCTAAATCGCAAGCATATGTAACAACAATACCCTCATGACACTGCTCAATCAAATCATCATAATATTTTCTAGCAGTCATACCATCCATGGCTCGCTTTTCAATTTTTGCAGAAAATTCATGTATAATGCTTTCATTTATCACCTCTGCATTTACTCTGCAGCAATCCAATATTATTGTGCGTTTTTTTGCTCCATTTTTTAATGAATAAGCATATAAATCTGTATCTTTTTGCAATTCTATTACTGTTTCTCCTTTATATGAATACCCATGTCCACAAAAAATAATCATGGTATATTCTATATTCTTCAACAAATCCATATACATTTTTAGCACAACTTTGGAAGGCTTTTCTAAACATACAATTTCATTGTCGTACCAATATCCACCTTGAGGAGACATTAAAAATGTTTTATAATTAGCAACATCTTTTTTTACACCCTCACAATAATTCTCACTACCGATTTCACCAGGGTTAGAAATAATCAACGCCTTTCTCATCATTTTACTGTTCCTCCTTACCTTCTTCACCTTTTTCAAATTTACTAATTATTGATGGAACCAATCGTTCACTAAAGCCTGCCACAATGCAAATTAGAATTAGACAATATGATGTGTTTTTATTAGATGAAAAATTTGCAAATATTAAGTCTAATTTATATAAATAGATAACTATAAAACTACTTATTACGCTTGCAAACATCCGAGATAGTATTTCTAAAAAATTTAAAAATTTACCAGACTCACAATCGTAGCATTTTTTTCCACTCTTTTGAATTATTGATAATGTTGCTCCTATCGTTCCTAAAACAGAATACCCTAGAATACTCATTGTATCACTTGATATACCATAAAACATTGAAATATGTTCATAATTACATCTAAAAAAGCCAAACAACAACAGCACTATTAATAATATCATAAAGCAATACTCTAATTGCCACTTTCGCGTGATTTCACAATTCCTATTTTTCAAATATAATTCAATTTCCAATAAATGTTTATCTAATTCATCCAATTCACCTTCTAATACCAAAACAACAGTTTCTGCCAACATATAATTAAACTCTTTATATTGTTTCTTTGATAGGCATCGAGCTATTGGTTGATGTTGTAACACACCTATTTTAGACATATATTTATTAATATAATCTTTGTCTTGCTCGTCAAAAGAATTGGTCGTTTCCCAATCAAATTCGTTTTCACAATCCAACCATACTATGTAATTACCGCTGCTATATCGTACTAATATATTAACATTACTTGATGATATATCAGGAAATTCTTTTAAAATTTCATCTATTTCTTCCTGTTGTATCTTGCTACGAAACAAAATACATAAATTACCAATATTCATATACCCTCCTATTAATATCCTGTTATTTTATCAAGCCGAGTTTTAACATTATTTTGCATTATATCACAAAAACATTTTTAATTAATGTATCAAAAATATATTTATTTGATTATATGTGCATGTCTACCAAATAAACCATATATATTTAGTTTTTATACAGTCTGTATCACATAGTTCACCTTGTTTTCCTACCTGACACAACAATATATTATACCACTATTTTCTTATTATTTCAAGTAGTTTGCTACAATTCAACTAAATCAATCAAAAAATATTGGAAAACAACGGCAAGAGGAATTAACAGATGAATTTATGCAAATGTCATCATATCCCACCGGAAGGTGTGTTTGTCCAAGGCAACACCTATTGTTGGGAATACATTATAGACGGTATTGTAGTGTTCGATGAAAACAATCATAAAATAGTTTTCGACGACATAGCCTATCTATGGTATTTTACTAAAAAAGCAAAAAGAGCTGACCGATTTTTAAAAATCAGTCAGCTCTTTTATAATGAATAATCAAAATGTTGCCAAAGTGTTGCCGTTTCTGTTATCACAGTTTCAAAAACGGCTCAACCATGAGGTTTCCACGGCTCGGAATATCATTCCCACTCGTTATAGGTTTCACAAACTTAAACATATTAATTTAAGTTTGTGGCTGCTTCTTTGATAAATTAACTTGATTTATACATATTTCATGCTTTATCTGATGTGTTTTTATCAAATTGTTATCAGCCGTGATAACAGCTCACTTTCTTATTTTTCATATACATCACGTCTATGCCCAACATTTAATATCAGAATCGTTACAACATTATCTTTTATTTCAGCGAGTATCCTGTAACCTCCCACACGGTAACGCCACTCTCCGCTTCTGTTTGCCGTAAGTCCTTTGCCGTGCTGTCTCGGATCTTCGCAGCCTTCAAGATTTTTGCGTACCCAACCTAAAATAAGTGCTGCCGTTTGTTTGTCGAGCTTTTTTAAATCTTTTAATGCACGCTGTGTAAACTTAACTTTATACATTACTGTAACCCCAATTCCTTTTCTACTTCATCAAGCGAATAAGTAACGGGATTCGCTTTGTACTCAGCCATAGTTTTATCAAACATTTCGAGGTCATATTCATTTTCTATACGCTCCATAACGGACTGCCGTATTAAATCCGAAACAGACATCTTGTTGATTTCAGCGTATTTTTTGATAAGCATTGTATCGTCATCTGATAATCTCAAAGAAATCGTCATATCACCTCACCTCTTGTATTACATTGTATTACAAATCTTTGAGTTTGTCAATAGTTTTTGCAAAAACAATTAAAAATATTTTTTTAATCGACGTATTCCATCCGAAAATTGTTTGTTAAAAACAAATATAACATATTTTATGAATTTTATCACTTGATTTTAACTCGTATATAATTATCATTTTGATTGTGTTCCTTTTTTTATATGATATGCAATACCGTTGTCACCACAAAACTCAATAACTTTATCTGCACAGTTATTAAAAAACCTTTTGTGTTCTTTATATTCCGTAACAAGCCTATTATAATGCATTCGTCCAAATATTATTTTATCTGCAAAGTCTACAGACTGTAAAATATCATCAAGATTCTGCTTGATAATATTAGGTGTAGGATATGGTTCTATACTAACCCATGTATAGTTCCCTGCATCGTGCAATGAACGTAATGCCTGGATTCTATCTTGGAAATTTGCCGAATTAGGCTCAAATTGACTCCGAAAACTTTCATCCAATGAAGCAAGAGTAATGCCATATTCATTTTCAGATGACAGATCAGCTAAGTCTATGGGTAAAATGCCCTTTGTTAATACCGAACATTTAATTCCATTATCATTTAATTTCTTGATAATATTTATGCTCATATCTGATACTTCTTCATAGCCGCACATAAACGGATCTGTGGTAAAACAAAGATGAACGAATTGTATTTTATCTTTTAACTTTGGGATTTCTTTTTCGAGTATCTCTAATGTATTTTCAACAAGCTTTGGTTCACACCATTCCTCATATGTTCTTACTTTACCAAAACGTTTGGACATATGCATGGCATAGCACGGGTATTTACATCCGTGAGCACATCCCAGCACATGATTTAATGTATAATCTCCATACTCAACACCTGTTTTATAAAGCATGGATTGTCTGTGTATTGTCTTCATTTTGCACATCCTTTGCTATTCTATCCACCTTATCAAATATTTGAGTGACCACTTTACCTCCTAATCCAATTGCTTTATAACTGTTATTTGTCATCATAAAATACAGAATAAATAATGGACTATTTTTGCTATTCTTTAATATTCTGGATCTCGGAGAAACATATGCAAATGTTGATGAGAGGCGGTTTGTAATGTATTTCACCAGTTCCTCAAAATTGACCCTAATATAGTCTTCTGTATCAAACAAAGATATTTGAGGATCTAGTTTGTATAATGCTTTTTCCCAGTCGTGCGTTCCTAATATAGTATCTATCTTTTTTGAAGTTGCCTCTGTGTAACTTTTGTCTTTTGGCAAATTACGTGTAAGGGCATTTAGCGGAAACAAATACCATATATCAAGTATTTTTTTCTTGCTCGCTGCCAACAAAATTGACCAATCAAGCTCAAGGGCATAGGGATCTAAAAACATTACACCACGTTGATATATTGTCAGCTTATTCAGGATGTCTCCCAAACGATTGTTGCAATTATCATTTATTATATGCACCTTATCAACTTTAGTAGGAAAGCGAGTTTTTATTATTTTTTCCAATTCATCTTTTCTTTCTTTATCTATTTCAAGAAAATAATATTCATCAAAATCATACTGTAATGAGATAATGGCGGAACCGTCAACTTGATCTCCATTTGGCAAATATGTTTTTCCACTACCGGCAAAAGCATCAATATAAATAAGTTTTACATTTTGCTTGCTGAGTGCAGTGACATAAAATCCCAAATAATCATTAATTATGGTGAGTTTTTCTCTTGTCCATTCACCGCCAAAATTACTTCCACTCTTTTTTGTCTGTTTTCCCATTTGTACCACCTCATTCAATCAATATGCTTTTTAATACAATTGGTTCTTTTTTCATGTTGCCTTATTATACACATTAGATAGATTTAGCTATTCTTTTTGCATTTTTCTTCGAGGCACGTGTCACATATACAAGATTCTGCATTTTTCATCGTCTTACCGCATTCCGAGCAAAATAATATTTCTTCTCCTGAAAAATCAGTGTCACAATGAAAACAATGATATTTATTGTTCTTCTTATCGTAAACCAACTGTTCTTCATCACAACTTGGACATGCGTATAGTGGAAATTCATCGCCTTCTTTAATGCAAGAGGACTCATATATATTCAATTCATTTTCTATGAATTCAAAAGCTTTATCATGGTATTTGAATTGAAGATATTTATCATCAATAGAAGTATAATCATCATCTGTATTTATCATATCATAATAATGACATAATGCATAATGAAGGTTCTTTATTTCTTCAAAACCCTTGTGTTCCTTATATTCAGAAACATTCTTTTTTCTAAGACAATTTAACTCTGCCGTTGAAAGCAAATTTATTCTTATAAACCCCTCTATAATCTGCTCATCGGTATCTATGTAATTTCTTACTTCCAGATCATAAAAATCAGGATCTGTTATTGTTTGAAAATACATATCTATTATATCTTTCTCAAGCAATTTAAAGATTTTTTCGAGTTCGTTATTGTATTCCTCAATCTTTTCAACAAACTTACTTTCTGTTTTCATCATCATGTTACCGTTTGCATGAGCAAATTTATTTCGTGTTTCAACAAACGGTCTGAGTCTGCCTAACATATCATCATCCATACCTATGACTCGTAATATTAAGAAAAAATCACTTTCACTTATGAGAGCGAAGCTACCAAAATAGATTTGTCCATTTCTTGTGTTCTTTGAATCATAAAATGTATTAATATTTCCCTTAGATAGATAGTATATTACCTTATCAAATTCTTCTTTATGCATCCAAGAAATTTTCAAAGCAACAAAATATAACACGCTCATGAAAAGCATATGATATTGAATATATGCAAACTGATACAGTCCATTTTTGTAACTGGTCTCAAGTGCAAGCTGTAGTGCCTCAATATACGTTCTTTCACTATCATCCTTAAATAGTTTAGGTAGAAACTTATTGATTTCATAGATTTGTTCGGGAATATCGTCTTCAACTGAATAGTCATTTAATGAACTCATCGGCAAATCTCCAATTTTTTCAAGCACCTTTGATACATATTCTTTTCCAACTTCTATAGTATTCATATTACTCACCCCAAACCTCGGAAATTTTATCTGAAATTTTCTGTCCAAATATTTCTATCAAATGTTTATTTTGTTCTACAATAGCCATTTCTTCTTTTATATTTTTCATTATTTCTTGTTGCTCTTCAATCGAGGGTACGGGAACATAAACTTCTTTAAGTTCTTCTTTGTTGAATAGTCCATTTACATTTTGGCGCATAAACTGCATATATTTACCTTGAACTCTATACTGATTAAGAAGTACCCATAAAAATTCACTGTTTATTTTAGATTTATCAGGTCTAATACCCAATAAGAACGAGGCAAAAATGTATTCTCCATCAAGATCAAACAATGCAGTCTTGCCAACTAAATTTTTGCTTCCGTTTCTCCAATTAAACAATAAATCTCCTTTTTCTAATATATTTACTTTCTTTGATGTTTCTACTTTTCTAATGTTAGATAAATTCAAATATCCGTCTTCTGTTACGTCAGCAATTGTAATTAAAGGAACTCCATATGCACTTTCGCACTCTCCGACAGATAATGTAACTCCGCTTACAAATTCGACCAAATTATCTATCTTGTCAGTTTCCCAATTAGCATTAATGTTTATAGTAGGAGTATAATTATCTACAATCTGTTTTGCGCCATCAACAATTTTCTGATAGCCCTCTATTTCTTCCACGATTTCTTGTTGAACAGAAAGTGGCGGAACAGGCATTCTAATTTGTTTTAAATTTTTGACCGAAACAAATTTAAAAGATGTTTGTCCTGATAATCTATATAATTCTTCTTTAAATTTTTGTGCCATATAGAATAGAAACTCAGGCAAAATCTTATCTTTATACTGTTCTTTAATAACCAATCCATTAAATTGTTGATTAGTAGCCAACGGTATTTTTGTAAGCGCATATTCTCCAACTGAAGCTGTACAACAAAGCAAAACTGTATTTGGAGGCAATAGCTTTACACTTGTTTCTTTTAACGCTTTTTGTGTTATTTTTTGCTCTGTTTTGTAAATAATTCTGCCTTGATTTCTTATATCATTTATAGTAAACCATGATATATCTCCTGATTGCCAATAATCTATTTTATCTTTTGAAGGAGTAGAACCATTGTAAATATCACAAACTGTTCCCAAATCAAAAAGTTCCCAATTTGAAGAAACATTGGGCACTTTTTTATGCCTTTCCCCAACAAGAATATAATCCTGTTCAGCAACCTTTTCCTTACTTGCTATAGTAACAAGAGAATTGTTGCTGACATCTTCACCTTTTTGATATGCTTTAAATATATTTACAATATCAGGAATGTCGTTTTGCTTAATCTCTCTACGCTGTGCACCTAAATCAAAACCGTCGTTATTCATTTTAACGAAGAGAATGTCCTCACGCGTTTTTGCTAATGTCATATCAATTAACAAAACGCTTGTTTTAACACCGCTATATGGATTAAAAACACCTGCGGGCAACGAAATCACAGCATATAACAAGCCGTCATCCACAAGATATTTGCGCAATTCTTTATATGCGTTTGCAGACTGAAAAACAATTCCTTCAGGAACAATAATAGCAGCTTTTCCTGCTGGGTTTAAGTGTTCTGCAATATAATCGACAAATAAAACCTCTGCGCGCTTAGCCTTCACCCTATATCTGCTATGCGGAATAATTCCACCTTTCGGTGTCATAAACGGAGGATTTGTAAGAATTATATCATAATTGTCATCCCATTTTTCTTCGTTTGAAAGAGTATCGTATTCGCTGATTTGTGGTTTTGTGAAACGGTGTAGATACATATTCACCCGTGCCAATCTAACCATATCTGGAGATATATCATATCCCGCAAAATTATTCGTTAGGCGTTTTTTGTCATCAGAAGTCAATGTAGACTTGCCATCTTCATCTACATTTGTTTTCAATATATGTTTGTAAGCGCTTATCAAAAAACCGGCTGTGCCGCATGCAGGATCAAGGATAGTATCATTCTTCTTCGGGTCAACTATTTCAACCATCATATCAATAATATGTCTTGGTGTTCTGAACTGACCTGCATCGCCCTGACTGCCCATTATTAAAAGTAAATATTCAAAGGCATCACCCAAATCCTCACTGTTATCATACGAGAATTCGCCGATTTCCTTTAAAAACATATTGAGCGTTTCAGGATCTCTATATGGAATATAAGCACCTCTGAATATGTCTCTGAACAGTTGGGGGATATGAGGATTCATAGACATTTTATCTATGCCTTCTGCGTAAATAATAGATCTTTGCTGACCGCTGTTTTCAGAGTTCATAAGGTTAGACCAAGCATATTTTTTATATTCTTCTTTGAAAAATACGCGTTCACCACCAAATTCCATCGCTTCTATGTCCATATCGTCCATAAACTTATAGATCATGGCAATGGTAATTTGTTCTACCTGAGCTTTAGGGTCAGGCACTTTACCAACCAATATATCACGTAAAGTATTTATTTTACGTTTAACATCAAAATTTAACATGTTAACCTCCTACATAAATCTTAAAACATTTACATTATCCTTGATGTAATCAACAATGCTGAGCATAGACTCTTTGCCGAGTCTTTTCAAATCAGACATTGTATATGTGCTGACTTCAGTACCTAAAAGCTGATATTCTTCATCCTCGATAGCACGTCTTACATCTTTGTCAGTTATATAAGTTTCAAAGAATTGTTTAATGTCCCAATACTTTTCTTGTGGGACTGTTCTTGTAAGCATAAATGATTCAAATTCATCTTCGACAAGTTCTTTTTTACTCTTGAAGAACGGTAATACACCAAATATCTTGTCGATAATTTCTCTTGCAGATATGCGTCTGTCACTACCAATTGCTCTGCGTAGTTTATCCCATGTGTAATACTCATTGGGTTTATTCATTATATTCTCATCTATATAACTAATAACAGCCTGATAATTTCCCTGTTCATACTGTGCTTTGGCTGTTTCGTCCTCTTTGACAGTTTCTTCAAATTTATCGAAGAACATTCTATCAATTTTCATGCCTTTAAGACCTATTTTAGTTTCTGTTATAGAAGTTAACTGGTCAGGGTTAAAATTCTCATAATCTTCAGTCTGCGGTGGGAGAACATCAGCAATTCCTCCTAATGACTGTGCACGTGACAATTTTATAATTTCATCATAATTAAACTTCTCTTCAAAGTATTCACAGTTACCAAAGAAATCGAACAGCTTAAATGTTGTTTTCTCTGCTTTATGTTCTTCAACAATTCCGTTAATCTTTTCTCTGTACATAAAGGTGGCTTTTCTTGTTCCTCTGCCTTTTATCTGAATAAAATCAGTCGGAGAAAAAATTGGTCTAAACAAGCCTATGTTAAGCAAATCTTCACAATCATATCCCGTTGTCATCATGCCAACAGTTACGCATATTCTCGTTTTCGAAGATTTATAACCATCCAAGAATGTGGTTGTTCCACTTAAATTATTGTTTTGAAAATTGGTGGTATATGTTTGTGCATTCATAACGTCAGATGTTATTTGCATTGCAAAGTCAGAGCAGTACTTGTCAGGAAAAATTTTATCTGCGTATTCATTGAGTAGCTGAGTGATTTTTGCCGCATGCCTACGGCTAACACAAAATACAATACCCTTTCCTATTTCACCAGTTATCGGATCTCTTAATGCATTATCCATAAAAGTCTTTACAAAAACTTTGTTAGTAGCTGATGAAAAGAATTTACGTTCAAAATCTTTTGCAAAAAATGTTTCTTCCTGTTCCTCGTCTTGCTCGTCTCTGGTTATTATAACAGCATAACCCTCTTCTGCAAGTAGTTTGGTAGTAATTTCAGTCCTTGCATCAATCACGGTAGGATTAATTAAATATCCGTCACGAACTCCATCAAGCAACGAATACCTGAATGTAGGCTCTCCACTTTCACAGCCGAATGTTTTATAGCTATCAAGCAATTGCCTTTTTTCCCATGCTCTTGGGTCAGTGGCTTTCAAATTTTCCACATCAACGTTCTTTATATAATCTTTTGGTGTAGCAGTAAGTCCTAATTTGTATCCTAAGAAATACTCAAACACCGCCCTACTGTTACCATTAATTGAACGGTGACTTTCATCTGCAATAATCAAAGAAAAGTCAGTCGGCCTAAAAAACTTTTTGTATTTATTATTTGCAACTAATGTCTGTACGGTAGATACAACTATCTCTGCCTTGCTCCAATCATCTGTATTTTCTTTGAAAATAACAGTTTGATAATCAGGTGTGAGATAGTTTTGAAAATTTTTCTTTGCTTGATTTTCAAGCTCAATTCTATCAACCAGGAACAATACTCTATTGGTGTTTCCGCTTCTTAAAAACAGTCTGATAACAGCAGCAGAAGTTAACGTTTTCCCCGTACCTGTTGCCATTTCAAATAAAAAGCGTTGATTCCCCGCTTTAACCGATGCCTGCAAAGCTTTTAATGCATTGATCTGATATGGTCTTAAAAAACGTAATCCAGTGTCAAAGATAAACTGCTGTCTTGTTTCTTCATTTTTGTATTCAGGCGCTTCTGCATAATTAGGATTTTTTACAACGGCTATATAATCACTTTTAATTTCCTCGTTGTATAATCTTGCAGGATTAGCATTAAAAGCCTTGCTGTCTCTTAAACTTTCATAACTCGGAAATGCCGTTATAATTTGAGGATTTCCTTTTATTATGTTCCAAAAATAATGCTGATTACCATTTGACAATATGACATATCTTACATACAATGATTTTGCATATTCTCTTGCTTGTTCTTTCCCGACAAGCGGGTCTTTATCTTCGGATTTTGCTTCAAGAACTATAAATGGTTTTCCATTATTATCAAGCAGCAAAAAATCAATAAACCCATTTTTCACAGTTTCAAAATCCTCGCCAAATGCATCTACCTGTGTTTTTGTCATTTTTACATTGGGCTCAACCTGAACATTAGCAAATCCACTCGCATCGTCCAAAAAACGCCAACCTGCTTCTTCAAGTAATTTATTGATTTTTATTCGAGCTTTAGCTTCTTTTGATTTCATAGTTTTCCTCATTTATCTCATTTTCCAACTTTGCAATTCCCTGCAAAATCATATCGAGCTTATATTTTTTTCCGAAAATCATATTTTGCATGTGTTCGTAATCGTCTTTAAGCGATTGTATATTCCCATCTGGTGGCATAAGTTTCATTGTGCCGATTTTTGCGTCCTCATACTTTGCCCAGGGGCAACGATAAAACTTTTCCTTAAATTTTACAACCTTGTCGAGAAGCGGTGTATCTTTAAGCGCTGCTTCCTTTACAGGCGAATGCATCATGCAGTATAAATCGTAGTAGTGTCTTGAATAACGCAAAAGAAATGATTTATCCTCCGGTCGATTTGCTTCGCGATGAAGAATGGTAACCTTTTCCCAAAATGTTCTTTCAGGCAAAACAGTCAGAATATCCGTAGTAGGTTGCTTAAAAAGATTTGGGTACTTTACTGCAGCGTAAGGTGCTATAGGCTTTACCGCAGCTGGTGTCCATGCGGCGAGCGCACCTATTTCAAGCCGTATCACAGGTAAAATCGAACCATCATTAAAACTTCTACTATATGCAAAAACCACCGTTTGCGGATCGTTTTCTTCTATGTAGCAGTCAATATTCGCGGGAAGCTCGCTCTGCAAATCAGAAGAGATTCTCGGCATGAACTTCTCTCTTAAAAACTTCTCTGTTCTACGGTTAGCTTCTTTGTTGAATAAATCTTGCTTCGTATTACTGCGTTCCTCCCACGGTTCGTTCAGTGAATATCCAATTACTCTCCAATCGAGGATTAAATCAATATCTTCTGAAAATCGTTCTATTAAACCATAGGATTTGGAGAGGCTTGTGCCGCCCTTAAACGCAATATTATTTTTCCACTCGGAGCGGTGAAAAAGATAGTCAAGCATATAACACACCCAAAAATCCTTTTCGATTATTGCGTCGGTCATACCCATTTTTGCTGCTGTATTATGAAATAATGCTTTTTTGTCAGATTCTTTTATTTTTGCTATGTTGATTATTTTGATTCGCTCCTGCAAATAATCTTTATATATTCATATATCCACGATGTAACTGTTTTAGCCTCAGAAAGCATTTTCTTTTTTTCCTTTGAAGTCAGGTTGTTTTTTATCTTCTCGATAACAGTGTCAGTAATATTATCTTTGCCCAAAGCCCTCAGCGCCTGAACGATCAAGGCAGTTTTATATGATAGTTTTGATATTTCCTTATTGGATGTATGCTTAAAATAAATCGTTGTATTATCGTATGAACACTTTTTGTAATTCCCGTCACTCACATAAGACCATACTGCGGGAACATGCATTGACAGCCCCAATACATTAAGCGCGGTATCTCCGCACGGCACAATAGTCCAACCGTTGCTCTTTGCAATTGCTTCTGCAACAAGCGTAGGAGCAGGCGCAAGATACTCATTTAAAAACTTATTATAAATCGGTTTATAATACACGCCTCTTGTAACACGCTGAATAACTCCGTCATCCTCAAGACGCGCCAAAATAACACCTACGCGCAAATTTTCTGTAACGTCCGCAAAATCAACAGTAGTAAATACTGACCCAGCGCTTGCCGACTGTATTCTGTTTTTTATCGTTTTGGCACTATTTGAATTACTCATAATACACCCCCCCCATATTAATGGATAATAAAATTGTACTTCAAATTCCCAAATTTGTCAAGATAAATTTGATAAAAATATTATATGATTTTTTTATCAAATTATATGGGTACAATTAACTTGTTGGAGTATTATTTTTTTGATAATACACATAAAACAACATCTACTTTGGGATTGAGCTTTCCTATTCTCATTTTGAAAATCAGACAAAGAATGTTGTGATTTGCAAAACCCTTTTTCATCCGATCCGGTAAAACGCCGAGTCAACCTATTTCTAAAAGATTGCAAGCCAAGGGCATACTGCTGTCACCTGCCGGAACATCTCTGTAACAGTTATCTTTAGCATATTCCGTATTGTAATCAAACGATGGATTTACCGATTGATGAATTTTGCTTCTTGCATTTTTACACACCTGTAGATAATCAACAATTTCGTTTTTGTATCCATCCACAACAATGGCCTAAAGATATTTTTCATAATAAAGTTCCTCACGCGTATACAATTTCGGAATATATGATTTCTTCCGCACATGCCTTAATATTGTTCATAAGCCCGACCCATTTCAACTGATTTTTCGCTTTCATTTCCTCTGTAACACCCTCGTATTTCGCCATATCTTTAATCATATGTTCGATCCGTTCGTGACAGGTTTTATCAATTTCATAAAGATAATTGTTCAGCTTACCGGTTAAAATCAATCGTGAATAAAAAGTCGGGCGGTACTGTTTGATATACTCCTCATGAAGCATACCGTATTTGCCGACACTGTGCTTTTTCTCCGGTGGAGCAATGTTGGGGAAGTAATAATCTCCGACCGGAACATACTCAATGCCATTTTCGTAAATTCTCTTTTTCATTCATAACACCTCTTTCGTAAATTTTTATGTAAATATGCCGTCTGAATAGTTTGTTACATTCTTTGGCAAGCAGTGTGTTCTTACGTACAAACACATCAAAATATATATTCCGCTTTGTGGCGGAATTATATATTTCTTGCTTGTTGGGATGGATTCCCAAACCCTCAGAACAAAGATTTCATCTTTGAGCCACGCACCTTGCGGCGCTATTTTTGATGCTATATGAACGCTACGTTTTGCTGATTTTTATGTATCACGTTGGGGACGAGCCCCAACGCTTATTTTCAAATCTGTGCAAGCTTCAGATAAAGCTGTTTCAATATTTTAAGGATTTTATCCTGTTTTTCCTCAATCATTTTAAAATCTTCGCAATATATGTTTTTTGATTTGTTCAGCTTTCCGGCGATCTGATTCATATTGTTGCCGATATATTTCATCAGGGAAGTGATAACTTTCAGCTCGTCAAGTTCTAAATTTATTACCATACCGTCAAGTGACATTTTCCGCATAAACGCGCTCATGTTCTGCATTTTTGAAAGTTTCATTTTCTCCCGAATCATCTCATATTCTCTGTCCGAAAGTCTCATTTCAAATCTTTTTGTCTTCACTGTCTGTACCTCCTTATTCGCTGATACATCGGATTGGTGAATCAGCCCTTATCCGAATTATCCTTAAGACCGTTAAGTGTTATTGCTATCAAGTTGAGCGTTTCAAGCATTTCCGGCGATATTTCCTTTTCATCAGTTATGCGCTGCAGTTCCGTATAGATCTGTTCCATATTGGTTTTAAGCGCTTTATACACTCTTGGATTGTTCTGTACAATTATGTCACGGTTCATACATTTGCGGTAGCAGTATTCCTGTTTGGAAAGTCCCGACAGATACACGGCTTTGTTGATTTCCTCCCGTTCTTCGGGAGAAACGCGGAAGCCGACGGTAATACTTCTGAAACGGTTATGCTTATCTAAATTCTTTGCTGACATTATTCAAAATCTCCTTTCCCCAAATCGTGAAGCTGATTGGCTATTTCACCTTGCTTTGACGGGAACAAATGCGCATACATATAGGTTACCTCAACATTTTCGTGTCCCATTCTGGCAGCAATCGCAACAGCGGAAAAACCGAGATTTATCAAAAGTGATGCGTGAGAATGTCTAAGGTCATGAATCCTGATGCGTTTAACGTCTGCTTCCTTTGCGCCGCGTTCCATTTCGCGGTACAGACAGTGTACTGATATGCCTGAAAATATGCGATCTGTCTTTTTTATTCCGTAGAGCATTTTCAGGCAGTCCTGTAATTCTTCGGCAAGGAACTTCGGCATACTGATTATCCGGTTACTTTTATCTGTTTTCGGAGTTGTTATAACATCCTGGCGGTTTCTTCGTTTATATGTTTTGTTAACCCGTATCGTTCCTTTCTCAAAATCAAGATCGGCCGGGGTAAGGGCAAGCATTTCGCCTTCACGAAGTCCGCACCAGTAGAGTATCTCGAAAGCGTAGTATAACAGAGGCTTGTCCATAACTACCTCAGAAAATTTTTTATACTCCTCCGTAGTCCAGATAAGCATTTCCTTATGCTTTTCCGAACCCATATTTCCCACTTTTGCCGCAGGGTTACATCTGAGATCATAAAATCTGACCGCATGATTCAGAATCGCGCTGAGCTGATTGTGAAGCGTTTTGAGATACACCGGCGAATACGGCTCCTGCTTTTCGTTTCGGTATGCAAGCATATCGTTCTGCCATGCGATAACATCTTTTGTTGTGATTTCATTCATCCGCTTATCTTTGAAATAGGGAAGAATTTTGGTATTGATAATATTTCTCTTGGTATCCCATGTGCTTTCCTTAAGCCTTTGGCGCATATCGTTTTCATAAAGCTCCAGAAAGGCTTCGAACGTCATGTCTGTATTGCCTGAGCTTTGCATACTGAACTGCCGTTCCCAATTCTGCGCTTCACGCTTAGTACCGAAGCCGCGCTTACATTTCTGCTTGCGCACACCCTGCCAGTCGGTGTACCTTGTCATAACATACCATGTACCCTTTTTCTCGTCCTTATAAATCGGCATTTTCCTCACCTCCTTCCGCAGAATTGCCCTTGTAGCAGATTCTCTCGTAGAAATACTGCCTGTTTACTTTACCTGCTACGGTAAAGTATCCTTTTGCTTTCAGCTCGTTGTTGAACTGTTTGATGACTTTATAGCCAAAGGCTACAGAAGTTCCCAGTGCCTCGGCTACCTCGTCAACATTCATGAAAGTTGTGTTACTCATATGAATGTCCTCCTTTTCTATTCGAATAGTTAAACATATATGTTTAACTATTGCTATTATACTAAACAATCCCGTTTATGTCAAGTATATTTTCAGAAAATATTAAACTTTTTTGTTTACATTTCCTTGACATCATTAAACATTTATGTTATACTAAAACCATAGTAACCCTTGAAGGAGTTGATAAATAGTATGGCAATAGGCGAAAGAATACGTTTTATCCGCAATCTGCGCGGTATGACGCAGAAGTGGCTCGGTATTGCTGTCGGTTTTCCCGAAAAGTCCGCCGATATACGCATGGCGCAGTATGAATGTTCCACGAGAACGCCGAAAGAAAACGTAGTGAAATCCCTTGCGAACATTCTTGACGTTTCTCCTCTTGCGTTAGCGGTTCCCGATATAGACAGCGACTTTGGCTTAATGCACACCTTCTTTGCGATTGAGGATATACACGGCATTAAAGCATCGCTCGAAAACGGTGAAGTAACGCTGCATTTCACCAATACCAAAACGCTCAATCCCGAATTGCTTCAAATGGTTTATCAATGGGCGGAGCAATCGGAGAAATATAACGCAGGTGAAATATCCAAAGAAGAATACGACAAATGGCGTTATCGTTATCCGGATTTTGCAAATCTAAAAGGATATGTCAAAGTAACACCGTCACAGGAGTTAAGCGATATGCTTGTAGACGATTTTCATAAATCGAGAAACAACGGCAAGAGGAATAACAGATGAATTTATGCAAATGTCATCATATCCCGCCGGAAGGTGTGTTTGTCCAAGGCAACACCTATTGTTGGGAATACATTATAGACGGTATTGTAGTGTCCGATGAAAACAATAATAAAATAGTTTTCGACGACATAACCTATCTATGGTATTTTACTAAAAAAGCACAAAAGAGCTAACCGATTTTTAAAAATCAGTTAGCTCTTTTATAATGAATAATCAAAATGTTGCCAAAGTGTTGCCGTTTTTGTTATCACGGTTTCAAAAATGGCTCAACCATGCGGTTTCTAAGGCTTATGATACTATTCCCACTCGCTCCTGATAAAGAAATCTTAAACAATTCTGTTTAGAGATTTTATCACGAGGTATTGTAGTTATCTGTATTATCCACAACCTATGGACTATCCGATTTTTTGTTGCCATATTGTTGCCATTGGACAGTTCATATTATACATCAAAGCCACAATAAAATCAATGCTTTTGCAAAAATTAGTTATATAAATTTTGCCTACATAATTTTTAACTTAGTATGTGGAACAATAGCTGTGCGAAATCGCCCTTTATATACGGTTTTCAAAAACCAAAATTTACAAGGTAAGGATTTTATATTTCCACCCTCAAAAATAGGTTTCTATCGTTCTACTTTTGTCACGCAATAGAGGTTAAAAACGCTCATTTTATGCGGTTAAAATATGCAAAAAACATAAAGGTAATGGTTTTATATTCAAAGCCTCAAAAATGAGCTTCTATTGCGTTACACAGTATGCAAATAAAATCGTGATACCTTTTACTCATTAAGCAAATTGTACCACGATTTTTTCGGTTACATATTTACAACTTTGGTTGCGATTTTTTCTCTGAATGAAATATCGTGTTCGACAAATATCAGCGTTGGCTTATACTCCAAAATCACATTTTCGATTTGTATTCTCGAAAAAATATCAATAAAGTTTAACGGTTCGTCCCATATATACAAATGTGCCTTTTCACATAAACTTTTTGCAATCAAGACTTTCTTTTTCTGTCCGCTGCTGAAATCGGATATATCCTTGTCAAACTGTTCCCTTGAAAAGTCGAGTTTCCTCAAAATTGCTTTGAGTAAGCTTTCATCAATTCCGTTGTTTTTTGCAAACACTGAAAGGTTGCCCTGTAATGTATCGGTGTTTTGCGAAACATAGGAAAATTTAAGCCCATTGCCTATACACACATCACCTGTGTATTTGATTTTTTCACCACATAGCAGTTTCAAAACACTTGATTTTCCGCAACCGTTTTTTCCGCATAAAGCAATCCTATCACCATTTTTAATTTCAAAACTGATATTTTCACAAATTTTATTATTATCATAGTATAAAGAAAGATTGCTTACATCTGCCAGCCTATCTTTTGTATAGATTGCAGGAGCTAACGCAAGTGCTTCGTATTCCTCTATGTTGTGTAACAATTTTGACTTTTCCGAAATAGCTTTTTCTTGTCTTGCTTCAATGCTTTTTGAGCGTTTCATTGCTTTAGCAGCCTTATGACCTACATAACCCTTATCTAATTTTAAGCCGGAATTGTTAGTATTGTATTTGCTCATTTCTGCCATATCAGACCACGATGCACTACGCTTTGCCGCCTGTGATAGTTTTGAAATTTCTTTTTGTAATTTTTTGTTTTCATTCATTTCAAAATTATCTTGCAGGGTTTTGTTTTCAAACCAAGTAGAAAAATTGCCTTTTCGTACTTCTATATTTGTTTTATTTACAGATAAAATATGGTCTGTGCAAGTATCGAGCAATTTTCTGTCATGCGAAACTAATATAAACCCCTTTTTTCTGCATAGATAATCGCCTACAATTTTTCTCGCATTTTCGTCTAAATGATTTGTAGGCTCATCTATAAGCAAGAAGCTGTTTGAAACAAGAAATAGTGCTGCAAGTAAAACCTTCGTCTGCTCTCCGTTTGATAGTGTGAAAAAAGGTCTGTATAAAACATCAAAATCAACTTCGAGCAAAGATATTTCACGCATAAATTCCCAATCCTCGCAATTAGGGCAAATATCATAGAAAATTTCTATTGTGTTTTTGGTTTTATCCTCAACTTCATACGGGAAATATTCAAAGCTAACAGATGCAGTTATATTTCCGCTATATTTGTATTTACCCAACAGAATATTCAGAAATGTGGTTTTACCTCTGCCGTTTCTGCCAACAAAACCTAATTTCCAATCTGTATCAATCTGAAAACTTGTGTTTTCAAATACATTCTCATAACTTCCGTCATAAGCAAAAGTTAAATCTTTTACATTTATTAAAGACATTATTATCACTCCTCTAAAACTGTATTTCCAAATGTTTTGAGTTGATATTACCGGCAGTAATGATACTTCAAGCAACCACTGCCAAAACAAATCAACCTTGCTTGAAGATAAATATGTGTAATAGATATTTTATCGTTCATTAAAACACCTCCCAATGCAAAAGAAAAGAGCCATAAGAAAGCATTTTCCTATGACTCAAATAAACAGTATAATATTATTTATACAGCGGAGTTATAGATATAGCTTTCCTGCTTTCACGAAAACAAAATAACGGCTCTTTAGCCCTATAATGTTAAACATAAATTAGCAAGAAAAGTTAATCATTTGTCCGCCTCCAAATCTTTTCTTAAATTATACTACATATTACTCCAAAAATCAATAGTTAGAATATATAAATTTTATAATGTTTTGTCATTTTTATTATGCTAACCACCCACACAGGAATGTGGCACATTCCTGTACCAGTGATTAAAGGGATATTTTATCTTTCAATTTCCTTGCTGCTTTTACTTCTGTTTTTGCCAAGCCTTGTTATTTCTTTCAGCCATTGGTTTATTGTTTCTTTGCCGAAATGATTTCGTATTCTGTCAAAATCTCTGACCTTAACCTCTGCTTTTGATAGTGCCATATTTTTATACCACAGCCGATTTTCAAGCTCTTTATTTTTCTGTTCTAACGGTCTGATTTTTGCTTCTGCCTGTTCAGCAAGTTTTTCCGCCCTATAACACCGCCTTGCAAGGTTTTCAATTATTTTCATAATACGCTTTATGAACGGCTCTATAAATTTTGTTTTATATGTCTTTGCCGTCATCAATGACGGAGGCTCCGGTATATCAAAATCGTCATTGTTTTTGATTTTTTGTACTGTAAGATGTGCATATTCTTCTGCCTGCTTATATGCTGACATTGTTTGCAACAAGTCTTTCTTTTGTTCTTGCAGATTTTCGACTTCCTCTATGAGCTTATCTCTCTTAAATTCGCTAACGGATTTATGCTTTTCGTGAGTTCCTTTCTGCTCCCATTCAATGCCGTGTGTAAGCATTATTTTTGATAAAACTTCCTTTTCGGAATCACGCCATTGATTAAGCTCCGTATCACTCCGACCTGTTCCGCTAAACCCTTGCTGCTTTAATGCACCTTTCATTGATACCCTTGTGTCAAGTCCTCGTTTGCTGTCCGTAGTGAACGGAACAAAATCAATATGTAAATGCGGTGTTGCTTCATCCATATGTAAGTGAGCAGAGAATACATATAGGTTTGGATTTCTTTCTTGAAAGCCTTTCATATAGTCGTCAAGGATTTTCTTTGCAAGTTGTCCGTTTTCCGTTTCAGCACCCATATTATCCTTATCGCCGATTTGAATTATTATCTCCGTAAAAGGTTTTTCCTGTTTGCTCTCTTGACTTATCTTTTTATAATAATTTTTGATAATTCTATCCGAGCGAGTTTGTTTTGCATTGTATCTTTTTACGGCATCATCAAATAATTTATGATATACTGTTCTGATGTTTTCATTGCAGTACACAACATTATTTTTTGTCCGTTCCTTGTCAACATTTTGTGCCGTAAATTTTCGGTCATTATGATTAACCGAGCCTTTACCTGTCATTATGGATATTGTTCTTTGCATATTCATTTTCACCTCAATTCTGTTAGAGTGGGTACTCTTTTATAGTAATTTTTCTTTTGTTACTTTTGTCAAAAGTAACGCAAATGCACTTTTGTCAGCAGAGCCAACAAAAATGCGGCAATCTACGATTGTTTGCGCTCTTGCAGAGGGCTTGTTCGGCTACCGCCGAAGTGTGTGCTGCTTGTGGCTACACACACCGCAAACGGCAGATATTTTTCAACAAAAATTCCGCCGTCTGCAATGGTGGAGAACGCTCAAAATTTTCTCGTTCTCACCTATCTGCAATCCGTCACTTTCGTTCCTTAATTGCCTACACGGGAATGTGGCACATTCCCGTAAATATCTCTTAAAGAGGAATCACCACCTGAAGCTCTCAGGTACACCTCTTTCATCGAGATATTTTTTGCGTGCTTCCTCACGCTCCTGCTCTGTGGGAGCAGTTTTATATGTGGTGTAATACTCACGCATTACCATTAAATTTAATTTGTTTTCAAGCTCATTTTTTATATCTTCCTCAAGCTCATACATTTCTGCAAAATGATAGCGAATCAGATTTAGAAAAAGCTCTCTTGAAATTTGTACTTTCTTCATATCCTATCCAATCCTTTCCTATCCAAAAATCCGTGTCGGTCTGTGACGGTGGTGACGGTGTTTTTAGTACCGCCACCACTATCAAAATCATCGACACGACCGACGCACACCGTCACGCAAAATTCAATTTTCTATAAGTGAAAATTTCACTCTGCGACCTGCGTGATACCTGCCATACTCATATCGTATGCCGTACTCATTGAGTAACCGCCCTGCGTTTACATTGAGCTTTAATGTCAAAACATTTGCAGCCATATCAACCTGTAATTTTTCTACAAGCTCGGTAGGACTTCCCGACCATTGCGGATTGTTGGAGGTTATAAACTTTGCAACCGCTTCCAATATCGGCTCTGGTGGTTCTTTCCATAACTCCGTTTCTAACCTTTCCAAATCCCACAACAGCTTTTCCGTATCTCTTACAAGATACAGCTTTTGGTCTTGCTGATCCCTGCCGGATATTTCAAGAACCGCATTGTTTGAAGTGCGTTTTTCCTTTTGTAGCATAAACGCTCCGTCTGCTGCTCCGAGCAATCCGTTTGTGCCTGAAATCATATCAAATTTATCGTCTGCCTGCTGCTTTCTTGTGTGATGAACAAGGAGCAGACAAACACCGAAATTATCAGCAAATTTTTTCAGCCTTGTTATGACCTCGTAATCATTGGAATAGCTATACTTATCACCGCCGAACTCTCTGACCTTTTGCAAGGTGTCAATGATAATCAGCTTTGTGTTAGTATGCTCATTTACAAATCTGTTAAGCTGTTCATCAAGTCCGTTTCCAAGCTGACCTGCATTTACGGCTATAAACAAATCGTCTGTGCTTTCATCACCGAACATTCGATAAAAACGCTCCTGCAATCTTCGGTAATCATCTTCAAGAGCAAGATATAAAACCGTGCCTTGTTTGACATCAAATCCCCATAGGCTTTTACCCGTGCTTATGTGGTATGCAAACTGCGCCATTAAGAAGCTCTTTCCAAGTTTAGGTGCTCCTACAAAAAGATATGTTCCCGGATAGAGCAAGCCGTCAATAATCGGCGGCCTGCTCCTGTAAACTGTGTCATAAAGTTTATCCATAGAAACTGTTTTCAAATATGACGGCTCCAAACTTCTTTGAAATTCTTCTTGCATTTCTTGAAAAATATCATCAGAAGCATTGCAATTTTCGTCATAATCGGTTATAATAGTGTTGGTTTTAATACTATTTGACTGTTCTTCATCTGCGCCAACAGATGTAATCGGAGCAGTCATTTCTTTTTTTGTGTTCATTACTCGTCCTCCTTTAAGCCTTGCAGAGTTAAGGTAATCAACTGAATTGTTTGCAGTAATTCCTCTGTCACATTCTCGTTTTCGATACGCTTTAACTCGGTTAATACATTCTGCAATTCATCTTTGAGTGCCTTATATACTCTCGGATTTCCCACTACAACAATGTCCTGACCTAAACATCTGCGGTAGCAATATTCTTGTTTCGGTAGTCCCGATAACTTTACTGCCTTGTTTATTAGTTCGTTTTCTTCGGCAGAAACCCGAAACCCTACTGTGATATTTCTCCATCGTTTGTGGCTGTCTAAATTTTTAGCTGACATTTTCTTCATCTCCTTTTCTGATTGTGCTTAATTTATCTGCCATTTCCGTTTGTGTTGTCGGAAACAGATGTGCATATCGGTATGTTATATCAATGCTTTCGTGTCCTACTCGGTCAGCAATGGCAACCGCTGAAAATCCCATTTCTATTAAAAGGGAAATATGCGAATGACGAATATCGTGTATCCTTATGCGTTTAACCCCTGCTGCCTTTGCTCCCCTTGTCATTTCGTGATGAAGATAACTTTTTGTTATTTCAAACATTCTTTCATCAGGCTTGATGTGGTAAAGCTGTTTGATATAATCTTGTATTTCTTCACCGAGAAAATCGGGCATTTTGACAACTCGATTGCTCTTTGGTGTTTTCGGGTCTGTTATCACATCTCGTCTGTCAAAACGCTGATATGATTTTGTAATTGCAACCGTACATTTTTCAAAATCGAAGTCTGACGGTGTTAATGCCAATAACTCACCCTCACGAATACCGCACCAATATAACATCTCAAAGGCATAATATGAAACAGGCTTATCCATAACCGCCTCTGCAAACTTTTTATATTCCTCTTGTGTCCAAAACTGCATTTCTTTGTTCTTTTCCTTACCCATATTACCGACTTTTGCTGCCGGATTTGAAGATAATCCGTAAAACCTTACTGCGTGATTGAAAATTGCACTTAATTGATTGTGAAGCGTTTTAAGATATACAGGGGAATATTTTTTGTTATCGCTCTTAACGGAATTTATCATTTCGTTTTGCCAAGCAATAATATCCTTTGGCTCAATTTCACACATCTTTCTGTTCTTGAAATATGGTAAAATCTTTGTTCGCATTATATGCTCCTTTGTGTGCCAAGTGTTTTCTTTAATACGGCTTTTCATATCTTCCGTATATGTATCAACGAAGCTCGCAAAGGTCATATCCAAATCAGCCTTTGTTTTATTAAGCTGCTCCCGTTCCCAAGCCTGTGCTTCTCGCTTTGTAGCAAAGCCACGCTTTTGTGATTGCCTGCGTTCACCTTTCCAATCGGTGTAGCGATATATAACTCGCCAAGTATTTGTTTTTTCTTCCTTGTAAACTGCCATATTTTACTCATTCCTTTCATCATATTTATCTGTGCCATAGCACGCTTTTTCTAAAAAATATCTTCTGTTGATACGCCCTGAAACCACCAAAAAGCCTTTTTCCTTTAACTCTGCGTTAAGGCTTCTGACAATTTTATATGCGTATGATTTTGATACGCCGAGAATTTCGGCAACATCTTCTACTTTAAGAAAAGTGTTATTTGCCATATTTTTCACCTCCTTGTGCGATAAATTAAACTTATATGTTTAAGTCCAATATCATTATACTAAACATTTTTGTTTATGTCAAGTGGTTTTTGAAAAAATATTAAACTTTTTTGTTTATATTATCTTGACAAACACTAAACATATATGTTATACTACCTATAAGAAATTAAAAAGGAGCAGTAAATTATGGCAATAGGTGAAAGAATACGCTTTTTACGCAATCTTAAAGGTATGACACAAAAATGGTTAGGTATGGCAGTCGGCTTTGATGAAAAGACTGCTGATATTCGTATGGCACAATATGAATCGGGCACAAGAACACCGAAAGAGAATTTAACAAATGACCTTGCCAAAGTGTTAGAAGTTTCTCCTGCTGCCTTAAATGTTCCCAACATTGACAGCTATGTTGGCTTAATGCACACTCTCTTTGCATTGGAAGATATATACGGCGTAAAAATTGAAGAAACAGACGGAGATGTTTGTTTGCGTGTTGATACATCAAAAGGCAACTCTGCCGCTAATCTTCATAAAATGCTTTTTGCTTGGCTTGAAACCGCCAAAAAGTTTTATGACGGCAATATCGCCAAAGAAGAATATGACGAATGGCGTTATCATTACCCCGAATTTGATACAACACAAAAATGGGTTAAAGTTCCGTCACAACAAATCAGCGATATTTTCACCGAAGCAAAAAAATCTTCTAAAAGCAAATAATCTGTGTCATTTTCAATAAATTAAAAATGACAAGACAAAAAGAGCTAACCGATTTTACAAAAAATCAGTTAGCTCTTAATTATTATGAATAATACAGATGTTGCCAAATCGTTGCCAAAACACCTTTTAATTTTCGAAAAACCCAGTATTTATGCGGTGTTCAGCCGTTTCGTACATCATTCCCACTCAATCGTTGCCGGGGGTTTGGAGGTGATGTCGTAGACGAGGCGGTTGACGTGTTTGACCTCGTTGACGATACGGTTGGACGCTTTTTCGAGTACGTCGTACGGTATTCTTGCCCAGTTAGCGGTCATGAAGTCGGTCGTTGTCACGGCGCGGAGAGCAAGCGTATAATCATACGTTCTTCCGTCGCCCATTACGCCGACGCTTCGCATATCGGTGATCACCGCGAAATACTGATTTATGTCGCGCTCCAAGCCGGCGTTCGCTATTTCCTCTCGGAAAATAGCGTCCGCGTCACGCAGTATCGCAAGCTTATCCTCCGTAATTTCGCCGATCACTCTTACCGCCAATCCCGGTCCGGGGAACGGCTGGCGCCAGACGAATTTTTCCGGCAGACCGATCTCTATTCCAAGCTGCCTTACCTCGTCCTTGAACAGGTCGCGCAGCGGCTCGACAATTTCCTTAAAATCAACGTGTTCCGGCAGACCGCCGACGTTGTGGTGGCTTTTTATCGTCGCGGCGTCGCCCGCACCCGACTCGATAACGTCGGGGTAAATCGTACCCTGCACGAGGAAGTCCACCTTGCCGATTTTCTTCGCTTCCGCCTCAAATACTCTTATAAATTCCTCGCCTATTATCTTGCGCTTTTTTTCGGGTTCTGTCACGCCCGCGAGCTTGCTTAAAAATCTGTCCTGCGCGTTCGCGCGGACAAGGTTAATGTCAAACTGCTCACGGAACAAGCTCTCAACCTCGTCGCCCTCATTTTTTCTGAGCAAGCCGTTATCCACGAAAACACACGTAAGCTGTTTGCCTACCGCCTTATGCAGCATTACTGCCGCCACGGACGAGTCAACGCCGCCCGACAGCGCGCAAAGCACCTTGCCGTCTCCGATTTTCTCTCTAAGCGCCTCAATAGAGCGTTTCGCGAAATCGCTCATAACCCAGTCGCCCTTGCAGCCGCAGACGTTATAAAGGAAATTACGAAGCATTTCCTTTCCTCTTACGGTGTGGTTTACCTCGGGATGGAACTGAACGGCGTAGAGCTTCTTTTCCTCGTTCTCGTATGCCGCGGCGGGGCAGCTTGATGTTGTTGCCGTTATTTTGAAGCCGTCGGGAACCTTTGACACAAAATCGGTGTGGCTCATCCAGCAGACCGTGTTTTCCTCGATGCCCTCAAACAACTTGCTTTTACCGAGCTTTATCTCTGTTTTGCCGTACTCGCGCTTGTCGGCTGTTTCGACCGTGCCGCCCAGCGCCTGAGCCATAAGCTGATTGCCGTAGCATATACCCAAAATCGGGACGCCGAGCTTAAACACATCGTCGCTGCACTTCGGAGCATCCTCCGCGTACACGCTGTTCGGGCCGCCGGTGAAAATAATGCCCGCCGGGTTTTTCGCTTTTATTTTTTCTATGTCCGCGCTGTACGGAATGACCTCGCAGTACACATTGCACTCGCGCACGCGACGCGCGATAAGCTGATTGTACTGACCGCCGAAGTCGAGTACGATTATCGTTTCATTCTGCATTGTGATACCCTCCGTTTTCGGTGTGTTTTATCTATTCTATCATCTTTTTGCGCCCGCGTCAATAATGATAAGGCTCATTCGTTATTTTATAACGCTCTCGTCGCGCGCGAACATTCCGAAAATATTTATGCTGCCGAAATCGTTTACACGCATGCCGTTTATCAACAGCTGAACGCGGTCAATGTTTTCAAGCTCTGTAAGCGAATCCGCGATCGAGGCTATCGTAAGCCTTTCCTGCTCCGCAGAACCCGCGTTTTTCTCTATGAAGCTTTCCGTAAAATTCACAAAGCATATTCCGTTCATTATTTCCACGCTGTGGATCTTCGTTTCGCCGCTCATTGACGCGTAAAGTCCCTCCGTCTGCGGGCCTTTTATAAGCTCGTTTATGACGTACTGCGCGAGCGGCTGCTGGTCGGTGACGCGTATGCTGCGTATCTCTCTGCCCAGGCCGCCGCTTTCGTTTGACGGGAAATACAGCGTTACCTCGCGCATCTCGCTGTTATAGGTGTCGGTTGACAGGTTTATGTCCTGGTCGGTCAGGAAGCCTATTATCGAGCCGTCCTCCGCGAGTATGTCCGCGCCGTCGGCGACTACCTTTACGCTGTTCACGCCGCGCACGGCGCAAAGCGACTTGACGACCGAATATACGGCAAGTATATCGTTCTTCGCGTCGCCCGTGCAAAACTCCTTCGAGAAATTCACTATTACCTCGCCGTCCTCAACGCCGCTCACGGATATGAGCTTCGCATCGGAGGGGATCACCCGGCGGCTCTTCGCGCTTTCGGGGCCCTTTATAAGCTCCCCGACTATACGCTCCGCAAGCTCCCCGCGGTCTGTATAATGTACTGTGCGGTTCTCCGCCTCAATCGTCGTTTCCTGCTCGTTATAGAAATAGAGCGCGGCATCGTAGCGGTTTTTTGCCCCGTCGCCGGTGCAGAACGTTATCGTCAGTATCACAGCCGCCAAAATTATAAGCGCGGCGGCGGGCATAAATAAATTCTTATATTTCATCCTCAGCCCTCCCTGTCCGTCTGCGGCTTTACCTTGTACGGAAGTCTTATCGTGAACACGCTGCCGACCTCCGACGCGTTTTCAACCTCTATCGTGCCGTTGTGCATAAGCACGGCTTCCTTTGTTATCGCGAGACCGAGTCCCGTGCCGCCCGTGTCGCGCGCGCGGGAATCGTCAAGGCGGTAGAAACGCTCGAATATCCTGTCTCGCTCCGCTTCGGGTATACCGGGGCCGTTATCCTCTATCTTAATTGTGAGATAGTTGCTGTCAGCCGTCACGTCTATCTGTACAAATCCGCCCTCCGGCGAATACTTCACCGCGTTATCGACTATGTTGTAAAGCGCCTCGTACATTTTGTCGTAGTCGAGCAGTATCGGCGGGTATTCCGCGCTGCGGAAGCCTGCGGATATTACCATATCCTTCGCGGTAGCGATAGGCGTCAGCTTTTTAACGACGTGGTCAATGAGAACCTTTATATCCGTTTCCTCGAGCTTCAAAGAGCTGCCGCCCGCGTCGAGCTTGGTGAGTACGAGAAGCCTATCCACAATTCTCGTAAGGCGGTCGACCTCGTCCGACATGTCGCCGAGAAATTCCTTTACCATTTCGGGATCGAGATTTTCAGCCGATACGAGACTGTCGCATATAAGCTTGATTCCCGCCATCGGCGTTTTTAGCTCGTGCGACGCGTCGGACACGAATTTGCGCCGTTTTTCCTCCAAAAGCTCAAGCTCGTCGCACATGTAATTGAGCGTCTCGCCCATCTGCGCTATCTCGCTTTTTCCCTTTATCTTTATGCGCTTTGAAAAGTCGCCCTTTGAAATATCGCTCGCGACGCTCCGGAACTGCTGGAGCGGCGAAAGTATTATGTAGCTCATGCCGAGACTGAGCATACCGATTATTATGACTATAAGTATGCTGAATACCATAAGTCTCGTGCTTGTGGAGCTTGTCGTCGCCTCAATGGCGTTTACGGATTTCGCAAGGTACACGCCGCCGACAATATTGTTGTTCACATAAACAGGCACGGCTACGCTCAAAATCTTCATGTCGTTTACGTAATCGGTCGTCGCGTCGGCTTGCTCGCCCTTTAAGGCGCGGTTTAACACGTCCCTCATGAACACCTTGCCCGCGAGCCGCGATTCCGTGTTGGTGTCGTACATCACGTTGTACGAGGTGTTCGTCACAACGCCGCGCACCTTCGTGCCGGCAAGAGTACCCTCGACAAACGGCTCTAGCTTTTTTGCCGCAGTCGCGCTGTCGTCATTCCCCCACACGCCCGAGGCCGTTTCGGCGATGATGTTCGCCTGCGCGTACATGTTTACCTTTTCGCTGTCGTAAAGGCTTTCGCTAAGAGATACAACGACGTAAATATTCATCAAAACAAGCGTTATCACGATGATTACTATATACGTTGAAATCATCGTGAAACGCATTGAACTGAACATTCCTCTGATTTTTGATAAGAGCTTAGTTATTTTTGTAATAATAGCCGACACCCCACTTTGTCTTTATATGCTCCGGCTCGGCCGGATTTTTCTCTATCTTTTCGCGGAGCCGTCTTATATGCACGTCGACCGTGCGCACGTCGCCGGGATAATCGAAGCCCCACGCGATGTCCAGAAGATTCTCGCGCGTGTACACCTTGCCGGGATTGCGCACAAAAAGCTCAAGCAGGTCAAACTCCTTGCCCGTCAGCTCTATTACCTTGTCGTTCATCATTATACGTCTGAAATTGTAGTCGAGCGTTATGTCGCCGGAAACTATCGTCTTTTCCTGTCCGCCCTTCGGTTCGGGGCTTACGCGGCGCAGTATCGCCTTTATGCGCGCCGTCACCTCGCGTATGTTGAACGGCTTTGTTATGTAATCGTCCGCGCCGTATTCGAGACCGAGTATTTTATCTATGTCGTCGCTTTTCGCCGTGAGCATGATTATGGGGACGTTTGAAAAGCCGCGTATCGTGCGGCAGGCGGTAAAGCCGTCCACCTTCGGCAGCATGAGGTCGAGCAGGATGAGGTCTATCGTATTGTCATGCGCGATACGTATTGCCTCCTCGCCGTCAAACGCCGTGACGACCGTGTAGCCCTCCTGTTCGAGATTGAATTTTGTCGCCTTGACAAGAAGCTTTTCGTCGTCCACAACAAGTATTTTCATTTTATTCTTCCTTTCAGCCGCGCGGCGCGGCGCATATATCATCCTTTATATCTTCAAACTTGCTCTCGCTTATTCCCGGCACATTCATGATTTCTTCGATCACGCCGAAGCCGCCGTGCGTCTCTCTGTAATCGCGTATGCGCTCTGCGAGAGCCTCGCCTATACCGTCGAGCTTTTCGAGCGTTTCGGTGTCGGCGGTATTTATGTCTATCAGCGCTCCGTCTTCGCCCTTGCTTTCCTCGGCGTAATACACATTTTCCTCGCTGACGACGCTCTCCTCTATGAACGCGTCCCTGTCGAACCGTTCGATGAGATACCCCGACGCCGTTATCGCCGCAAACAACGCGGCAACGCCCAGCACAGCCGCGGTCTTTCTGCTTGCCTTCGCCACTTTTTATACCTCCGAGCAAATTTTGTCATTCGTATATATACAGTATAGCATTAAATTTTTGTATTTTCCATAATTTTTTTCAAATTAACCGAAAAAAATTTCGCGTCCGCTCGGATGCGGGTGACGCGTTTTGACCGCATATCCGAAAAGCGGGCGATTTATGTTATAATTATAATATACTTAACAAATAAAGTCAATCACAAACGCCTCCGAGCTTTTACATCCCGGAGGCGCTTAAATTGTCATCTGTCGATTTTGCCGCGTTTTAATCCGCGCAGTTTATAATATCGGTAAAGCCCGTCTGTTCAAAGATAGTACGGACCGTTTCGTTTTGACCGGTTACGGTCAGGTTGCCGCTGCCTGCCTGCTTAGTCATAAGAAGCAGCACGCGCAGTCCCGCCGACGAAATATATTCAAGCTCAGACGCGTCAACGGTGATTTTCGTAACCTTTTCCTGAGCCGTCGTTTTCTCGTAAACTCCCAGAAGCTCCGGCGCGGTCACGGAGTCAAGTCTGCCGCGGAGCGTGATTTTCATCTCGCCGCCGTGAGCGTTAGCCGTCACGCCGAACGACGCGCTGTCGTAGTTTTCTTCCGTTTCCTTGAAATCCTCGTCGGGAGTGAAGATCCAGATATATACGTTTTCAAGCGACTTTATATAATCCGCTTTCGCCTCGTCGGAGTAATCCGCAAGGCTGCCGATCTCCGTCACGTAATCCGACATTGGCACGCGCTCCCACTTTAAGCCGACCGAGCGAAGGAAGTCCGTAACCGTTTTCATGGTGTTTTCAAAATCGTACGCCAAAACGGTCATATTCTGCACTTCTATGTTTGTGTCCGACTGCTCGGCGTATACGTTCATGGTCTTTACCAAATCCTCAAACGCGGCTTCGCCGTGGACAGCCTTAAGCGCCGCCATAAACAGCGGGTTCAGGTCGGTGTCGGACGTTACCCACCGTCCGCCGAATTCCTTGAGCAGGCGGCGGATATTCGTGCAAAGCTCGGTAAGCTCGGAGTTGCTCAAATATGTGAGCAGTCCGTCGGATATTATGGTGATCTCGCCGTCAACCGTGCCAAGAGCGTCACGGAGCGAACGGTAATTTGTCGCGTCGGCACCGTGATATTCCCTGCTTTTCGTTCCGCGCTCGGCGCACATTTCACAGATAACCGGCGCGATCTCGTCCGTCACGATCGGCAGGTCGCAGCCTATGTAGCGCATATCCTTAAACTGCTCATTCAGAGCGCGCGGAGAGTATCCGCATGCGATATCGACAATAGTGCTGTCCTTGTAATTGCTTACGACCTTGTTCGTGGAGATGTAGCGCGTTTCCACAACCACGGTCAGTTCAAGGCTGAGCGCGACCTTCTGCTCCTCCGTACCTATAAGAGAGTCGGCGTCTACGCCGAATTTCTCAGCCAATACCGGCGCGTCCTTGTCACCCGCGATGCAGAAATGCAGCAGTACGGCTTTTGCCGTATTGTATATCGGATTTGTTTGCTCCCTGAGTTCCTTTTCGTTATCCAATTTGTGTTCCTCCTTAAATATATTTTTATTTTATGATTATTATATATGTAAGATTATTGTATCGTTTTTTACGCAAAATTCCAACCGTTTGGCATGAAATGTGTCTTTGGCGGCACGAATGGTATAAAACGCTCCTGCTGAAATCATATTTTTGTTTATCGCGTATGAAAAAAAGACTTCGGGAGAAGTCTTTTTTGTTTGTGAGGCTCGAATTTTGTATAATTATTGCGGTATAGCCCGTCGGCAAGAGCATGGGGATTACTGGTCGCTTTCCTTCATAAGTCCCTGCATGTATTTGTCCATCGCGTCGGCGACCGCAAGTGGAACACACGCTTCAGCGTCGTAAACGTGTTCGCCCGTATAAATTTTTACCGTTTCTCCGCGACAACGCCCTGTCTGTACGCCTTAATAAGCTCCTTCAAATCGTCTATTCTCTCTTTAAGCCGTTTGCCGTTATCGGTGTCGCCGACAAGTATTCTGTTCGCCGAATGTCTGACGGCTACCTGGTTCGACACGATGTCCCTGTTATTGTAAATAACGTCCTCCGCGCCGCTGAACGGCTCATGCGCCGTGAGCGTCAGACCGTAGGAATTATACGTGAGCGTGTAGCCGGCTATGCCCGTCACGGTCTGGTACGCCTTTGAAAAGCCGCCGTCTATCATTATCACCTTGCCGCCGCACTTCAGCGGATTTTCACCCTCGCCCTGGTGTACGGGAACATGACCGTTTATTATGTGTCCCGTTTCGTCAAGCCCGAACTCCGCGAGGATTTTGTCGGCTGTTTCCACATTGTTTATGAGCGTGTAGTACGCGTTTTTATGCTCCTTGTGCGTTTCCTTGTCCTCTATAAAATACCGCTCGAACGTCGTCATTTTGTCGCGCCCGAAAAGCGGCGACGTCGGACCGTTCCACAGATACCACATCAAATCCGCACCGCGCACGCGTTCCTTTATGTCGGGCGACAGCAGCGAGCGTCTTATAGCCGCCTCGAACGCGTCGTAGAGCGCCTTGCCGCCGTAACGCTTACCGCCGAGCGTCATTTCCTTGAACGTGCCGTCGCTGTTCATCGGCACGCAGCCGTGGAACAGGAGGTTGCCGTTGTATATCTTGTACAGGCTGCCCTTCTGCATGAGCAGGCGCGTGTGGCGCTGCAGCTTTTGGCAGCGCACGAACGCCGAGCGCAGCTTTTCCATTACCTCGCTTTCCTTTTCGGTGAGCGCGTACGGATCTTTGGGATCTATCGTCGGGAAATTCGTATCGAGCATCGGGTACGTTTTGCCCTCTATCTCCACCGTTCCGTTTTTGAAATCTATGCGGTGCAGGAGTCTGCGCGAATCCATTTCAAATTCGGGATACTTCGCGATAAGCTGACCTTCGAGCTTAAACTGTATAACCGCTATCGCCTTGTGCAGCTTCATCTCGATGTCGTTGTCGGCAACGTCGGTAACTCTTCTGCCGAGCCGCTTTATCTTAAATCTCTCGCACTTGTCGTCCTCGTAGGCAGCCATTGCGAACGTCGCGAGCGGCAGCATATTTATGCCGTAGCCGTCCTCCAGAACGTCCATATTACCGTAACGCACGCTGTTGCGGATAATATTCGCTATGCATGTCGTGTTGCCCGCAGCCGCGCCCATCCACATAACGTCGTGGTTGCCCCACTGTATGTCGAGCGAATGGTAGTCGCACAGCTTATCCATTATGTCGTGCGGCGCTCTGCCTCGGTCAAAGATGTCGCCGAGGACGTGCAGGTGGTCTACGACAAGACGGTGTACAAGCTCCGCCATCGCTATAATAAACTTTTCCGCTATGCCGACCTCCAGAATCGTGTCGACTATGCCGTCAAAGTATGCGCCGCGGTTCAGTACCTCCGGCTTCTCGGTGATAAGCTCCTCTATGACGTACGCGTACGCCTTCGGCAGAGCCTTCCTGACCTTCGAGCGCGTGTATTTCGACGATACGACGCGGCATATGTCGATAAGACGGTAAAGCATTATTTTGTACCAGTTCTCCGTGTCCTTGCCCTGATGCTTTATGTAGCTTATTTTCTGCGTCGGGTAGTAGACGAGCGACGCAAGCTCGCGCTTGTCCTGTATGCTCAGCGTGTGACCGAAAACGTCGTCGATCTTTTTGCTGACCGCGCCCGAGCCGTTGCGCAGAACGTGCGAAAACGCGGCATACTCGCCGTGTATGTCGCTTAAAAAATGCTCCGTTCCTTTAGGGAGATTGAGTATCGCCTGCATGTTTATAATCTCCGTCGCGGCGCTGTCCACCGTCGGATAAAGCTCTGACAGCCGCTCGAGATATTTTATTTCGCTCTTGTTCATCGTTTGCCCTCCGCTTGTCTTAAAAGCTCCGTCAGTTCCTCTTTTGTGAAATTGTATTTGTTGTCGCAGAAGCGGCATGTCATTTCCGCGCCGCCCTGTTCCTCTATCAGCGAGCGGATCTCGTCCGCGCCTATCGTGACGAGCGCGCGCTCCATACGTTCGCGCGAGCATTTGCATTTATATTCCGGCACGATGTACTTGTTTTCGCATATCATCGAAAAGCCCTCCGTCATGCGGAAAAGTATATCCTCCGCACCGCTGCCGCCGTGTATCAGATCGGTTATCGGCGGCGCTTCCTTTATTATTTCCTCGAGCCTTACAGCCGTTTCGTCGGTCGCCTCCGGCATGAGCTGTATCATGTACCCGCCCGCCGCGAGAGCCTTATCGTCGGTGTTCACGAGTACGCCGAGCGCGATTGCGGTCGGTATCTGCTCGCTTTTCGCGTAGTAGTACGTCAAGTCCTCCGCGATTTCGCCCGACACGAGCGGCACGCGTCCGATATACGGCTCTTTCATGCCCAAATCGCGTATCACGCTCAAATATCCGCCGTCATTCGATGTGCCGCCCGCGACGCCCGTCACCGCGCCGCCGACGTCGAGCTTGCCCTTGGCGTTAAGCGGACGGTCGATGTACGGGTTTGAAATGTACCCTCTCACACGGCTCTTGTTGTCCGTCACGGCTACCATGTCGCGTATGTCGCCGCTGCCTTTTATCTGCAGCGTCATACTGTCCGTATCGCTTTTAAGTCCCGCCGCTCCCATTATCGCCGCCGCGGTGAGCAGTCTGCCGAGCGCGGCTGTCGCCACGGGGAATGTGCCGTGTATTCTCTGCGCCTCATTCACAAGGTCTGTCGTTACCGCCGCGTATACGCGTATCGTGCCGTCGGCGCTGTTTCCTCTTACAAGTCTGTCTGCCATCGTTTAGTCTCCGTTTTGTTCTTCGTTATTCTCGTCAACCGGCTTTTCGTGCGCGCTGACGTTCACCTTTACCGCCGCGCTGTCAGCCGGTATGTATATGCCCTCGGCCGTGTCTATTTTAAACTCCTTTTCGCCACTCTCTATCGTCGGGATTGTCACGGTCAGACGTTCGGGAACAGCCGCTCCGTCCTCCACTCCGACCTTCACTCTGTCCGGCTCGGTCTTGGGGCTGTCAAGCTCGTAGCCGCCGCTTAATCCGTCGGACAGCTTCGCCTCGACCGGCAGCGTCACCGCGTCGTATATCCTGTTTACAACGTCTATCTCGCTGCGCGGACTTTCTATCGTCTCATTTTCCGTTATCGGCGCGCCCGAAGAATTTATGAGCGCATATTCGAGCTTTGCCTCGCCTTCCTTTACGTCCTGCCAGTTTATTACCGCCTGCGCGCCGTCCACCTCGTTTATCTCGCTTTCCGCGCCGCTTATTTCAACTACGGGGTTTTTGATGTCGGTGCGCACAATCTTATCGGTCGGAACGCCCGTATACGTCACCTTTACTTCCGTCTCCTTTGAAACGATTTTTTCCGCGTTCACGGTGATGTTTCCGTAATTTTCCTTCTCAACGCCTATGCGCGTCGTCGGTATCACCGGCTTACCCGTAAGGCTGTACGTTCCCGCGTCGGTTATGTTGCTCAGATCCACCTGAATGTAAACGTCGTCCATATAATTCATAAGGTCGCCTCGGCTGCCCCTGACCGTCACGGACAGCGGCGGTATGCTCCCGCGTCCCGTCACGGTAAGATCCCTGTCGCGCAGCGTCGCCTCGCCGACGAACCGCACCTTAAGATTTGTGAGAGTGACGGTTATTGTCGGGTTCGTGAGCGACATTACCATGAACCATACAATCACGGCAAGAAGTATGGAAAGCGCCATTGTGCGGATTTTTTTCTTTTGAGGTTTTGTTTCGTTGCTATCAGCCATTTTACCTAACTCCCTTCGATCCGTTTTTACTGCGCCTTTGTTTTCCAGAATTTTATCCTGTCTATTTTCTGCTGCGTTTCCGGCTTCTGTATTATGAGCTTTTTAAGCGCCTTGCCGAGCGAGTCGCGCGTCAGGTTGCGCGTCAGCGAGCCGTTTAATGCTATCGAGATCTTACCTGTTTCCTCGCTTACCACAACTATTACCGCGTCCGTTACCTCGCTGAGTCCTATCGCTGCTCTGTGGCGCGTGCCGAGGTCGCGGGAAAGGTTGTTGTTCGCGGTGAGGGGCAAAAGGCAGCCCGCCGTTATTATCTTGTTGCCGCGTATTATTACCGCGCCGTCGTGGAGCGGCGTGTTCGGCACGAATATGTTTTCCAAAAGTCCGCTCGACACGTTCGCCTCGAGCATTGTGCCGGTGCTTATAAACTCGCCCAGACGCGTGCTGCGCTCTATGACTATGAGCGCGCCCGTTTTTGTGAGCGACAGATTTTCCGCCGCGAGCGATACGGATTCTATCGTTTTCGCAAGCTCCTCCTCGCTGTTGTCCACGGCGAAGTCGATTATCCTTCCCACCTTGAACCGTCCCATACGCTCCAGCAGGCTCCTAAGCTCCGGCTGGAACAGCACGATTATCGCGAACGCGCCTATCTGCATCGCGCCGCCGAGTATGTAGTTGAGCGCGTTCAGGTTGAGCCGCTGGCTCAGGAAAAACA
This sequence comes from uncultured Clostridia bacterium, assembly GCA_947624485.1. Classification (GTDB taxonomy): domain Bacteria; phylum Bacillota; class Clostridia; order UBA1381; family UBA1381; genus Hominilimicola. The sequence goes on along the minus strand of CANQKM010000002.1, from coordinate 15,997 downwards.
CGGCGAAAAGGAATATTATTCCCTTTACAAGCTGCATCGCGCGCGTTTCGCGTATAAGATTTATGAGGTAATAGAAAATTACCGCCACTATGATAACGTCGATAAAATCCGTTATGCGCAGAAGCTGTATATATTTTATTACCCTGTCCATGAATGCGTCCATAGCGTCCTCCTTTTCACATTACCGTTCCGCCGCCGAGAACAATGCCGCCGTCGTAAAACACGACCGCCTGCCCCGGTGTCACCGCGCGTACCGGCTCCCTAAACGTGAGCCGTACCCTGTTATTTTCAAGCGGCGTTAAAATCGCCTCGCGCGGCGAAGCCTGATAGCGTATGCGCGCGGTCACGTTTGTTTCGTTCTTCGGCGTTTCGCCCGATATAAAATTCACGTCCTCCGCCGTAAGCTCCGACGAAAATTCCATGCCCTTTTCGCCGAGCGTTATTGTGTTGTTTTCCGCGTCTATCTTCATTACGAACATCGGTCTGCCGTAAGCGCCTATGCCCTTGCGCTGACCTATCGTGTAGTATATAAGCCCCCGGTGTCTGCCTATGACGTTTCCGTTTACGTCGAGTATGTCGCCCTCGCGCGGCGTGTAACCGGAATATTCTGTGATGAATCTTGCGTAATCGTCGTCCTCGACGAAGCATATTTCCTGACTGTCGCGCTTGTGCGCCACGCCGAGTCCCAGTTCCTCCGCTTTCGCGCGCACCCAATCCTTGTCATAGTCTCCGAGCGGCATAAGCGTGTGCGCGAGTTGTTCCTGTGTGAAGTTATATAAAACGTAGCTCTGATCCTTCTTCGCCGCCTCCGACGCGCGGAGTATATATTTGCCGTCCGCGCCGCGCTCTATTTTCGCGTAGTGACCGGTCGCGACGTAATCTATCCCCATCGCGAGCGCCTTTTTCATAAACGCGTCGAATTTCAGATATCTGTTGCACGCGATACACGGGTTAGGCGTTCTGCCGCGCGTGTACTCGCGCACAAAGTAATCGACCACCTTGTCGCGGAACATATCCTTAAAATTCATAACGTAAAAGTCTATGCCGAGCTTGTCGCACACGCGCCTTGCGTCCTCGACCGCGCTTTCGGCGCAGCAGCCCTCGTGCCTTGAGTCCGCCGCGTCCGTGTACGTCCAAAGCCGCATTGTCGCGCCGATCACATGATAACCCTGCTCCTTTAACAGCGCAGCCGCGACGGACGAGTCAACTCCGCCCGACATGCCTATTAAAACGCTTTTTTCAGCCATTATTTCCTCCGAATATCAAATCAAAAATCACTTTCGCCGCCGCCTTTCGCTTCAACGCTTACCGGTTCGGGCTTCGGCGGCGCGGGCGGCGGTATAACCGTTTGGACGCGCGGTCTGCTCCTGAACAGCCGCGCGACGGTGTCGTCCACAAGATAATACGATATAAACGCCAATACAGCCGAAACGGCGTACGCCGCGATTACATAGCCGATATTGCCGGTAAGTCCGAGATGCACGAACACATCGACGACAATCATATGGTACAGGTACAGTCCGTACGACAAATCAATGCCGAATCTAAGCTTGCCGAAGCTGTAGCCGACGCCTACCGTGAGCATGATAAGCAAAAGCACTATTACCATATCCTGGTACTCGCCCACGCGCGGCGCGCCGTTCATGAGCCATATTCCGCGCCCGATTATGAGCAGCGCGAGCAGTACCTTCGCGCGGCACAGCATGGGTACGATCGTTTCACGCCAGCGGTATATGAACCAGCCCGCGAAATAAATGTAGAAAAACGGCAGGCACGTGTGTGAAATCACGTTCTTTACCGCCACAGGCACGCTCGACTGCACATACGGCGTGACGATATTTAAAGCCATCGAAAACACCAGCACGCCTATCCACACGCCTATCCTGCGGTTTTTAAGCGCCTTGTACACGAGCGCGGTGATAAGGTAAAACTGCACCGTGTAAATCATCGTCCACAAATTGCCCTGAAAGTTACCCGTTCCGAACGCGGATATAAAATCGGGCTGCGGAAAGTCGCGTATAAAGCAGAGCTGACCGATGAACCATGTCGTAAACGTGCCGTTCCAGACAAATCCGCAGAACGCGGCGGCAACAAGCACGCCTATTATTATACATATCCAGAGCGACGGTATTATGCGCAGCACTCTCTTTTTGAGAAATTCGCCCGTTCCCCTGCTCCGCTCCATTGACGCCGGTATCAGAAAGCCGCTTATGCAGAAAAGCACGACGACTCCGCTCCACCAGTTAAAAAAGGGTGGCGTTTCAACGTGAAGAATATGGCGCAGTATGTGCTGCGTCATGACGTGCAACGCGCTCAAAAGGCGCAGCAGGTCAAAGCAATTCGATCCGAAATCGAAATTTTCCCCCGTTATTTTTCGCACTTCCTTCACCGCCCCCCATACTTTCCTATTATATATTGTACCCCATATACGCTCATAAGTCAAGCCGCGCAAAAATAAAATGAAGTGCGAGAAAACAAGAGTATAAATGAGAATAAAAGCGATTTTGAAAGATTTATATAAAAATTTTTGTTTTGAGCAAAAAAAGTGTTGACAACGGAAGGCAAAGATAGTAAAATAGCCGTTGTGAGTTGAGAAAATCTTAACATATTGATTAAAACAGGAGGAAACAACAATGAATTCAAGCTATTTGCAGAAGCCGGCTGACGTTGAGCGCAAGTGGTACGTGGTTGACGCCGCGGACAAGCCGCTCGGACGCGTTGCAGCGACAGTCGCAAGTATTTTAAGAGGAAAGCATCTCCCCACCTTCACTCCGAACGTGGACTGCGGAGATCACGTTATCGTCATTAACGCCGATAAGATCATCCTCACCGGCAACAAGCTCAATCAGAAGGTTCGCTACTATCACACAGGCTGGGTAGGCGGTATCAAGGAGATACACTACGACAAGCTTATGGCTGAGCAGCCCGAAAAGGCTGTTATGTACGCCGTAAACGGTATGCTGCCGAACAACACGATCGGCAGAAAGGCTCTCACGAGACTTCGCGTTTACAAGGGCGCTGAGCATGAGCACGCGGCGCAGAAGCCTATCGAATGGACAGGCGAAATAAAGTAAGGAGGATATGAAAATGGCAAAAGAACAGTATTACGGCACAGGCAGAAGAAAGTCGTCCGTTGCGAGAGTTCGTCTTGTTCCCGGCAGCGGCGCTATTACAATAAACGGCAGATCGATCGATGATTATTTCGGTCTCGAAACCTTGAAGCTTATCGTTCGTCAGCCGCTCGAGCTTACAAAGACAGGCGATAAGTTCGATGTTATCGCCAAGGTTGAGGGCGGCGGCTTCACCGGTCAGGCGGGCGCGATCCGTCACGGTATCTCGAGAGCGCTTCTCGAGGTTGACAGCGAAACGTACAGACCTGACCTTAAGGCTGCGGGCTTCCTGACGAGAGATTCAAGAATGAAGGAAAGAAAGAAGTACGGTCTCAAAGCCGCACGTCGCGCTCCGCAGTTCTCGAAGAGATAAATTTTTACACAGAATTACAAAAAACCCCGTAGCCTTGCGGCTTTCGGGGTTTTTGTGTGCGCTGATTTGTCTGTTTGGTTTAACGGATTTTGACAGATTTTAACTCAAAATAAATCAATTTATAGGGGTTAAATAGGGGTGAAATTCACTTTTTAGACCCCAAATGGGTTAAATGATGGGTGAAATTTTGAGTGCAAAATCTTGATTTTTTACCTTGATTTTTATTTGATGAGTTTGTCATAGTCTGACACAATTTAATAAAATTAAAATGAATTTGAACACGCGTTTGCTTGCTCGGTATGAGCTATGTGAACGCGTTTTTTTATTCCAAATTTTAAGGAGGTAGAGATATGTTTGAGGAAAATTATGTGTTTCTTGCCGATGCGGTTATTGTTCAAGCCGCCCAAAACTGTCGGCAGGCGAAAGCTCTGATACACTGAAATATTTTTACGGAAAGGAGGAGCTGAAATGGCTGTTTTCAGAGTTAAAAAGAGCGCGGGATTTACCGTGATGTCCAATCATCACCTACGCAACAAGGAATTATCCTTAAAGGCGAAAGGGCTTTTGTCACAAATGCTGTCGTTACCGAGCGATTGGGATTATACTCTAAAAGGTCTTGCCCGTATAAATAAGGAAAAGATTGACGCAATCCGCACAGCGGTTTTGGAGCTTGAAAAAGCCGGATATATTACTCGGAAACAGGGACGTGACAAGCTCGGCAAAATGGCGGCGATAGAATATACCATTTATGAAGTGCCGCAGCCGTGTTTGGAAAATCCAATCACGGAACAGCCGATGTCGGAAAACCCGCGTTTGGAAAATCCGAATACGGATAACCCGCATACGGAAAATCCAACGCAAATAAATAAAGATAAAACAAATACTAAAAAATCAAATACTGATGATATTAAATACTTATCTACCAATCAGAGCGCGTGCGGCTCTTTGACCGACCAAACGGGATTGATGGATAGATACAGAAAAAACACGGAATTGATTAAAAGCAATATCGAGTACGACACTCTCATACTCAACCACGATAAAGCCGTCATAGACGAGGTTGTGGCGGTAATGACCGAAGTGCTTACCATCGACACGCCTTACTACACCATAGAGAAAAAGCAGTATCCGACCGAGCTTGTCAGGCAGAGGTTTCTTGAAATCAATTACGAAAAATTGGAAGCGTTTTTGCTCGACTTCTCAAGACGTAATGAGAAAATCCATAACATCAAAGCCTATCTCATAACGTCGCTATTTAACATATCCGCAACGGCTGACATAAACCTTGCCAATATGGTACGGCACGACTTGTACGGTAAACGTGAATAACTGCCGCTTACGGCAGAACGGAGGTGATAAAAATGCCGGCAAAGAAAAAAGCTGATACGGAGCAGGACGTTATCGTAAATGTGAAGCTGTCGGAACTGCACCCATTCAAAAATCACCCGTTCAAGGTATTGGACGATGAGCTTATGCAGCAGACCATAGACAGCATTTCACAGGTAGGCGTACTTTCTCCCGCTGTTGTCCGTCCCGACCCCGGCGGAGGTTACGAAGTCATATCGGGGCATCGCAGACTGTACGCCTGTGAAGCCGCAGGGCTTGAAACAATGCCCGTCATTGTAAAAGACCTTACGGACGATGAAGCGGTTATCTCTATGGTGGACAGCAATTTACAGAGAGAAAATATCCTGCCGAGTGAGCGAGCGATTGCGTATAAAATGAAAGCTGAAGCCCTAAAACATCAGGGACAGCGCGGAAAATCAACTTTCCGCCAAAATGGCGGAAAGTCGTGGACAGTAGAAAAGCTGTCGCAAGATACAGGCGAAAGTATCAGAAGTATAGAGAGATTTATCCGTCTTGCCAAACTAGAGCCACAGCTATTGGAAAAAGTTGATAACAAAGAAATCGGGCTTACCCCTGCGGTCGAACTTGCGTCATTGACGCGTGACGAACAGCAGGGTTTTTTAGACGCAATGGAATATTCACAGAATACCCCGTCCTTTTCACAGGCTCAGCGTATTAAAAAACTAAGTCAACAAGGACAATGTACCGCAGAGGCAATGCGTGAGATTATGTCGGAGGAAAAGAAAAGCGAGCTTGATAAAATCGTAATAAATACCGACGAAATAAAGAAATATTTTCCGCGCTCGTTTACACCGCGTCAAATGAAAAACACCATTTTGAAGCTGTTGAATAACTGGATGAAAAACAGATCAAAGAAACAGGAAGCAGAAAGGAGCTAACCTATGAAAGAGTTTGAGGTAACAATAACAGAAACGCTCGAAAGAGTAGTTACCGTCGAAGCCGAGTCAAGAGATGAAGCCATGCAGATGGTTGAGGATATGTGGAAAAGCTCGGAAATTATCTTAACCGACAGCGATTTCACGGATGTTGACTATGACGCTAATGACGGAATAGAAATTGAAAAACCGAATACATTGGAAGTCCTGCTCGTAAAGCCCGGTCAATATGCGGAAATGACCACTATCGACGCAGGGCTTTCTTCTATGCAGGAGCTCGTCGGCGGATATATCGAAGCTATCTCGCCTTTCAATGAGCCTGTTGTGCTTGTGTGTAATGAAGAAGGCAAAATTAACGGCTCGGAACTGAACCGAGCGATCAAGGACGAGAGCGGCAACGTCTTGGAAATTATCGCCGGAACATTCTTCGTATGCGGTGCGGGCGATGAAAACTTTACATCACTACCGCCCGAACACAGGGAAAAGTTTGAAAAAATGTTCAAGAAACCCGAAGCATTTTTGAAAATGGGTAAAGGCATTATGGCAATACCCGTTGAGCCGAAAAAAATCGAACCGAATAAACAAACGGACGCAAAATCCAAAGGACAGGAGTTGTAAGTATGAGACGATACTTGGTTTATCGGTACAGACCGCCTTAGTGCGGTTTTTTTAGTACATCGACAACAAAATTAAATAAAACTGGAGGTTAAAATTATGAGAATTAAACATTCTATGAAATCCGTAATGTCGGGATTGCTCGCGGCGGTCACAATGCTCGGTTCATTCCCGTCTGTCAGCGTGTTCGCGGCGCAAACGAACGCGTATGTTGATCCCGCCGATGTGTGGCTTGCCACAAACAACAGAACAAGCGAACTTGATGCAAATGCTGTCGTCACATACGGCACGGCAAATTGTGAGGTATGCGGTCATGTTACTCCCCAAACCTGTTACAGAGTGCCGGAGTACACCCGCAGCGGCGAAACGGCATTAAATCGTAGCGTGTTGTACTCAGACGGGACTTGTATAGATGGTACAAGCAAGGCTAACCTTGATGACGGAACTCCCGGCATTGATGCTTTTTTCACGGGTTATCACTGGACGAAATCCGTATGTGAGGTTTGCGGTACGTTGAATGTCGTAGATGGAGGGAGCTCGTACTCATTCGGTAAGGACGTTTACAGTCTTAACGCCTGTGACTACAACTTTTTCCTTGACTTCGACAACACGACGTATACACCGTATGACAACGAAAATCACACGACCACACTTAAAAAGGGTAAGTATTGTCAGTTTTGTCACGGCACATACGCAAGAGCCGCGGACAAGCAAGAACCGCACGAAATAACTGAGATTGTAGACGCGCAGATTGGAAATCAGCGTTTCCACATCACCGGCGAATGCGAGGACTGCGGATTTATCGAAAACGAATACGCTGTTGCGAAATCCGTTGTGCAGAGCTACTACGGCATAGCTGACGGAGCGGCGCACACTATCACATTGTCCGACCTATCGGAGAGCGGCGTAAACACAAGTATCCGCTACGGTGAGAGCGCAAACAAGTGTAACCTTACTTCCGCGCCGAATTACACCGAAGCGGGCTACTACCCTGTTTACTATGAGATTACTTATCGTTACGCTGGCGAGAGTATGAAAGAAAACGGCGTATCGTATGTATGGCTGCTTGCGGACAACTCAAGCTCAAAAGCACAGAGCGATACGGCAACGCCGCACGTTCATGACTACCGTTTCCTTGAAACGGTACGCCCGACGTGTACGGAGCTTGGTTATGACCGTTTCCAGTGCAGCATTTGCGGTGCGTTACAGAAAACGAATTATGTTCCTGCTTCCGGACACGATTACAAGACTGTTGTAATCCGCGAGGCGAGCTGTCAGCAGGGCGGCTTAGAACTTCATTCGTGCAGTAAATGCGGAGCGTTCTACACGGAGGCAACGTCAATGACCGACCACAAGTATCAGACAACGAATGTGGCGGCAACTTGCACGACCAATGGCTACACCGAGCATAAGTGTATTGACTGCGGATACAAGTACATCACGGACTTAACGCCGCTTGCAAAGCATGACTATCGCGAGAAAGTGACTGCTCCGACGTGTACGGGACGCGGTTTTACCACCTACACCTGCGCCGACTGCGGTGACACTTATGTTTCCGATTATAAAGACCCGACGGGTCACGAATGGGATAACGGTCGCGAGATAACCCACGCAACGTGCAATGGCGAGGGATTGTTGGAGTACAAATGCAAGCACTGTGACGCTACAAAGCACGAAGCGAAATCGGCGACAGGTCATACTCCCGGCGCGGCGGCGACGTGTACCGAACCTCAGACTTGTACAGTATGCGGCGCGATTTTGGAACTCCCGACAGGGCATCATTATTCGGAAGCCGTAACCGTTCCGACGTGTACGACGATGGGCTTTACAACGTATACCTGTGACGACTGCGGCAAATCTTACGTCGGTAACTACACGGACAAGACGGAGCATCACTACGACAGCGTACTTACTCCCGCGACGTGTACGGCTATGGGATATACCACCTACACCTGTACCGAGTGCGGCGATGAATATACGAGTGATTATGTTGACAAAAAGCCGCATAATTATCAAGCGGTCGTAACTCCGGCAACTTGCACGACAATGGGATTTACCACTTACACTTGCGCGGACTGCGCGGACAGCTATGTTGCGGACTATACAGAGGTACTTCCCCATAATTACACGAAACAGGTCGTACCTCCGACTTGCACATCGCAAGGCTATACGATTTATACCTGTCCCGACTGCGGCAAGGAATATATTGGTGACGAAAAGGAGTCCGTCGAGCATAATTACACATCTGTTGTAACGCCGCCGACGTGTACCGAGATGGGATATACGACATACACCTGCGAGGACTGCGATTATTCTTACGTTGCGGATTACACAAACCCGCAAGGACACAGTTATGTTGAAACGGTGACAGAGCCGACGTGTACGGAAATAGGTTATTCAACCTTTAACTGCTCACGCTGCGATGCTTCGTATGTCGGAAACGAAAAGGCGAAGCTGCCGCATAACTACGATAAAACCGTGACCGAGCCGACTTGTACCGAGATGGGCTATACGGTATTTAATTGTAGGGACTGCGGCGACACCTACACCGGCGCATATACGGACGCGAAAGGTCACAACTACAAGGAAACTGTAACGCCGCCGACGTGTACGTCGTTGGGATATTCCACTTTTACCTGTGAGGTATGCGGCGCAAGCTACAAGGGCAACGAAACCGCAAAGGCTGAACATCAGTATAAATCGGTTGTAACAAATCCGACGTGTACGGAGCTCGGATATACCACAATCACCTGTTCCGTATGCGGCGAGACGCACAAGATTAACTATGTTGAAGCGGCAGGACACAAGCCGTCCGAATGGATAATCGACACTCCCGCGACAATCAAGCATAGCGGCAGCAAGCACAAGGAATGTACTGTATGTGGTGAAACATTGGAAACAGTCGAAATACCGCAGCTTTCCGATAAGGATAATTCCGATGAGGACGGACGCTCAAAGGTTGGCGATTACAGTATTTTGATTACCGATAAGAACAACAAGCCGATTTTCAACAGCGAGATTTCCATTGATAAAAACGACAACATCACAATCAAGCTGCCCGATGGAAGATTATTGAGCGCTGACGATATTACCACAATTACGGTAACGAACAGCGAAACACAGCAGCCCGTCGAGGGTATCAGCATATTTGTTGCCGATACTTCCAATAACGCCGCGACAGGCAAGACAGATGCTAACGGACAGCTTAAAGTGCCGAACACATCTTCGTCCACGGGCGACAGTAACGGCACTGTTGCGGATAAGGATAACACCTATGTTGTCGTGGTAACTGACCGGAACGGCGAGCTTATCACGGACTGCGGTGTGACCGTAGGCGATAATTATTCTATAAATGTAAAGTTGCCCGCAGGTACGCCGTTTGACAAGGATAATCGCGTGACTGTGACGGTTGTTACAGAAAAGGGCGAGCCTGTGAACGGTCTGCGTGTTCAGCTTATCGGTGATGCTGACTTTATAGAAAACGGCTATACAAATATCAAGGGACAGATAACGCTCCCCGTAAGCAATACCGATATTACCGACGACAACGGCAACGGTGAAGTCGGAGATAAGGACGGCGAAAAGGTTTATGATTATATCGTGACAGTTTCGGACGAAAATGGACTTATTAAGGATGCGATTATTACGCTCATCGCAAAGGATAATTCCGTGCTTGTATGCCTGCCGGAGGGCAAAATGATTGACTACTATAATCGTACTACGGTTAAGGTAATGCGTTCTGACGGAACGCCTGTTAAAGATTGGAAGGTCAGCGTCTACAATAAAGACGGCAGCGGTTTGCGCACAGAGCTTACGGACGAGGACGGTATTATAATCGTTCCTCCGCTTAGCGAAGCTCCTCTTGCAAAACCTACACCCACGCCCGACCCCGGCTCGGAAGCTACACCGTTACCCGGCGTTGAAACTACTCCGAAGCCTGATGTAACGGAAAAGCCAAGTGAAACGGCAAAACCGACTGAAAAGCCGTCGGAGCCGACGCAAAAGCCTACTCCCACGGAAAGACCGACAGAAACGCCGAAACCGACAGATACACTGAACCCCGGTGAAACGGCAAAGCCGACCGATCCGACACAGACACCTACTCCCTCAGAAAAACCGAGCGAAACAGCAAAGCCTACTGAAAAGCCGAGCGAGCCTACTCCCACGCCCGATATGGGCGACGGCGCGGTTGTGCAGAACAAGAATTACAAATACCGCGTATTCGTATGGGATAATGACGGAGCTATTACGGAATTTGGTCTTGTAAAATTACAGGATGATGGAAACCTGACAATCGAATTGCCGCAGAATAAAACGCTTACGGTGGATAACAAGGTAAATATTCGCGTTATCAACGAGAACGACGGCTCGCCCGTAAAGGGTATCACGGTAACTGTAACCGATATAAATGGTGGTACTGCTTCGGATATTACCAACAGCAACGGTATAGCGGTTGTGCCTGTTTCCGACACGGATTGTACCGATGCGAACGGTAACGCACAGGTTAAGGACGAAAACGGAAATATGTATAACGTCAATGTCGCAACAGAAACAAAGGGCAATATTGAGGGCGCAAAAGTACAGATTGCGGACGGTAAAATCACCGTTACACTTCCCGACGGAACGGTTATCGACTATGCCGACAGAACGACGGTTACAGTAACCGATAAGGATAACGCTCCCGTTAAGGATATGTCCGTAAACGTCAAAGACAGCAACGGCGGTGACAGAACGGAAACGACCGACGCAAACGGCAAGGTAGTTGTTCCCCCGCTTTCGGAGGATATGACCGATAAGGACGGCAACGCTGTTGTTGACGGATATACTATTGTTGTCGAGGATACAAAGGCTAAGATTGAAAACGCGTTTGTTGAAATCAAGGACGGTAAAATCAGTGTCAAGCTGCCCGATACGAACACACTTACGACAAGCAATCAGACCACTGTAACCGTTACCGATAAAGACGCGAAGCCTGTTAAGGGTATGAGCGTAACCATTATCGATAAGAATAACGCAACGGCGGCAGACGTGACCAATACAAGCGGCAAGGTTACACTTCCCAAAAAGTCTTCGTCAGGCGGCGGTGGCGGCGGCTCATCGTCGGGCGGTGGCGGAAGTCACGGTGGTGGCGGCGGTGGCGGTAGCGTTTCTGTTACTACCACCTACACTGTAAAGGTGACAGACAAGGACGGCAAGGCTGTAAATGTCACAAAATCCGTAAAGGACGGTAAAATCACGCTGACGCTCCCGAACGGTAAAACAATCGACAGCGATAACTATTACACCATAGTTGTTACCGATAAAAATAACAAGCCTGCGCCGAACATTGATGTTACGCTTAAAGACAAAAAAGGCAACACCGCAAACGGCGTTACCGATACGAACGGCAAGCTCGTACTCCCCGCGACAGAGCATAAGTCCTACATTGTAGGATATGAGGACGGAACATTTAAGCCGGAGGGCAACATGACGCGCGCCGAAGCCGCGGCGATTTTCGCCCGAAATATTGCCGACCGTAAGGGCGAAAAAATGACAGGCGCGAAGTCGAAGTTTACGGATATTGCCGCTAATCTGTGGCACAGCGAGTATATCGCTTATCTAGAAACCTACAATATTATAGTAGGATATGACGACGGCACATTCAGACCCGATGAGCAGATCACGAGAGCCGAATTTGTGACAATGTGTATGCGGTTCTATGGAATGTTCGATAAAGTTAAATCGTCAAGCCGCAACATCTTCAGTGATGTTCCCAAATCACATTGGGCTTCGGAGAACATCTACAACGCGATTGCTATGGATTGGATAAAGGGTTATGCTGACGGTACTTTCAAGCCGGACAGCAACATTACTCGCGCCGAAGTTGTAACCATCGTCAACCGCGTGACGAAACGCGAAGCCGATACGGAGTACGTCAATAAAAACCTTTCGACACTGAACAGGTTTACTGACCTGACCGACAAAGGCTACTGGGCATATTACGAGATAACCGAAGCTGCGAACACGCACATGGCGGTCACAAAGACAAGTGGCGAGACGTGGGTAAAGTAAACTTGCCCCCGCATATACGGCACGGAGTAATCTTTTAGGTTTACTCCTTTTTTCATGCTCGAAGGAGGTGGATTTATGCAAGAAGAAGTTGAAAACAGGACGGTTACGCTGATTGTCAATACGGCAAAAATGACGGGCAGGACGTTAAAGGAAGCATTACGGAAATATCTTGCCTATCAAAATGCAAAATCCAAGAACAAAGCCGTGCAGGACGTGAAGCCTACGGGCAAGCAGTCTGTCGAGGAGCTAATCGGTCAAAATGTCGGCGTAACCAAAGTGGAGATTGAAGATAAGAGTATCAAAGGCTTTGAGAAAATTGCCCGAAAATATGGCGTGGACTACGCCATAAGAAAGGACAAGACCGCAGATGTCCCGAAATACTTTGTATTCTTCAAAGCACGGGACGGGGACGCGCTTAAATCGGCAATGACCGAATACGCGCAGTCTGAGCTTAAAAAGCAATCCAAACCGTCGCTCCTTAAAAAGCTCAAAGCATTGGGCGAGCTTGTCCAGACCAAAGAACCGAAGGTTCGGAATAAGGATAAGGGGTTGGAGCTATGAAACAGGTAAACTACAAAAAACTCATTATTCCAAATATCCCGTATTTATTCATTGCTATGCTTGCCACAAAAGTGGCGCAGGGCTTTAGGCTCACTCCCGGCGCGGATTTGTCAAAGAAGCTCCTGCATCTGAACATCGGCTACGGCAGAGCGTTCGCGTCGCTCTTACCGAGCTTTCATCCGACGGATTTACTGTTCGGCATCGCCGTTGCGGTAATTCTCAGAATTGTCATTTATGTTCGGGGAAAAAACGCAAAAAAGTTCCGAAAGAATGAGGAATACGGTTCGGCGCGATGGGGTACGCATGAGGATATTGCTCCTTTCATCGACCCGAAGTTTGAAAATAATATTATCCTCACTCAGACGGAACGCCTGACAATGAACAGCCGTGCGAAAAATCCAAAAAACGCAAGAAACAAAAATGTACTTGTCGTGGGCGGCAGCGGAAGCGGAAAAACGAGGTTTTTTATCAAACCGAATTTAATGCAGATGCACAGCTCCTACGTTGTCACAGACCCGAAAGGGACGGTATAATAAGGACAGAGGATAAAAAATTCTCAAAAAGGAGGTTTACAAAGTATGAAGCGAACACAGGAACAAAGGAAAATCACTGCCCTTTATGAAAGACTTTCCCACGATGACGAGCGTACAGGAGAAAGTGTTTCTATCGAAAATCAAAAGCGGATTTTAGAAGATTATGCCCGAAAAAACGGTTTTCACAATCTCCGTCATTTTACGGACGACGGGGTGCGAGGCACGACGTTTAAGCGTCCGGGGCTTGACGTTATGCTTGACGAAATCCGAGCGGGCAATGTCGCTACCGTCATTGTCAAAGACCAAAGCCGAATAGGGCGTGACGTGGTGGAAGTGGGACTTTTGAAGCGGACTTTTGACGAGTACCACGTCCGTTTTATCGCCGCAAACGACAATCTTGATACCGCCAACGGTTTTGATATTATGTCTATCTTTCGTGACGTAATCAACGAGTGGTATGTTGCCGATACAAGCCGCAAAATCAAGAGCGTGTTCAAGTCAAGAATGGAAAAGGGGCTGCGCTGTTCCGGCTCTGTTTGCTACGGTTATCTTGCGTCCAAAGAGGACAAAAATGAGTGGATAATCGACGAGGAAGCCGCCGCTGTCGTGCGCCGTATCTATCAAGAAGTTCTTGCGGGAGAGGGCGTAAACAATATTGCAAGAAAACTGAGATCTGAAAAAATCCCTATTCCGTCCGAGCATTGGAAACGGATAGGCGAGCCGGTACGGGCGGCAAGATACGCCGACCCTTATGCGTGGTCTGCCACAACAATCGGATATATCCTCAAACGTCCCGAATATACAGGAAAAAAGGTGTTGGGGAAAACCGTCTGCGAGAATTATAAGACGAAAAATAACCGCAAGACTAAGCCCGAAGAACAGTTTGTTTTTGAGAACGCTATTCCTGTAATCATTGACGAGGAAATGTGGAACAATGTCCAAAGGTTATTGCAAACAAAACGGCGGGCGCCAAAGCGAAGCAGCGCCCCAAACCGATTGACGGGACTGCTTTACTGCGCCGACTGCGGAGCAAAGCTGACGCACCGCCACAGTTTGGTACAAGGCAAGTGGATAGATGACGCATATAACTGTTCAAGCTACCGCCAGCTTACTACCGACTGCACAATGCACTATATCCCCACGCATAAGATCGAAGCGGCTATCCTTACCGCCATACAACGTGTGAGTTGGTATGTCAAAAACAACGAAGCGGAATTTATCGAGCGTGTGCGGGAAGCATCAACAACGCAGAAAAAGGAAAATGTTAAACAGTACCGACAGCGATTAAGCGAAGCCAAACACCGCCAAAAGGAACTTGATAAACTAATTCGCAAACTATATGAAGGGAACGCAACAGGCAAGATACCCGACAAACATTTTGAACGTCTGCTTGCGGAGTATGACGAGGAACAGACCGCCCTTGAAGCGTCTATGACGGAATGGCAGAAACAAATTGACGATTGGAACGCCGAGGGACTGAACACAGAAAAATTTATTGAACTTGCGAACCGCTATACCGATTTTTCGGAACTGACAACGCCAATGCTCAATGAATTTGTTGAAAAAGTTATCGTTCACGAAGCCACAGGCGGCAGAGGAAACAGCCGCCGCCAAAGGCTTGATATTTATTTGAACTTTATCGGCAATTTTGAAGTCCCTGCCGATATTGTCACGCCTATGGAACTGGAAGCCCAAAAACGCAAACAGGAAGAACAGGCGGCAAAAAAAGCCCGTTCAGAAGAACTGAAAAAGGAGCGTTACGAAAAACGCAAACGGGAAAAACGGGAATTTACCGCAAGGAAAAAGGCGGGCTTGCTCACGCCGGAAGAACAGGCGAAGGAAGAAATCCGTTTAGCCAAAAATCGGGAACGTGACCGAGCGAAGCGGACAAGGCAAAAAGCAAGCGAGCCGCCGAAACCGCCGAAATCCCATTCCCTAACAGAGCTTGCCAAGATGAAAAAAGCGGGACTTCCGCTCACGCAGGAAGAAACCGAGCGTCTTGCGGCATATCGGCAAAGGAAAAACGAACAGCACAGACAATGTATGGAGCGCAAACGTGCGAAAGAAGCCGCCGAAAAAACGGCAAAAGAAAAAAAGGTCGCTTGACGGTCAAGAGCCGTAAAATTTGAAAATCAGCCGATAGAAACGCTTTGGACGAGGAACACATCGCCGGAGCGTTTTCTATTTGAAAATTTCCGTTTTTCCCAAGCCAAGAGCCGAGAAAAATCATCAAAAATACCCCTATCTTTTGAGTGAAAGCAAAAACAGGGTAAAATTTTGAATAGGAGTGAAAAGAACTTGAAAACAGGATTGACGAAACAGGAAAAGACCACCGAAATATGGTTTGACGAAAAAAGCCCAAACATCAATATCCGCACCCATAACACCGACCTCAAAAACAGACTGACGGCATACAGCCGCAGCTATCCAAATTTATGTAAGCGGATCGCCGAGGACGAGGACACAGGCTTTATGGAATTTGTGATTGCAAAAGGGCGTTTCTCTTTCCGT
>CANQKM010000001.1 GCA_947624485.1 uncultured Clostridia bacterium | reverse complement strand
AAATCGCATTCGGGTTATTTTTCTGACAATGTTGTTTTCTCTGGGTACAGAAAATTTCATTCTTGCATTTACACGGATGCCAATATGGTGGTGTATTGCTCAAATCATTGGGTGGTCGGTTGTTCCAATAATGAGTGCCAACCTCGATGTGATCCTGCGCAATACCATTCCAACGGAAATGCAGGGGCGTGTTTATTCCTGTCGGAACACAATGCAGTTTTTTACCATTCCTATCGGCACCTTTGTTGGCGGATTCATGGTGGACAAAGTTTGTGAGCCGTTGATGGCACAAACAAATTCGGCCGGATTGTTGGCAAGGATATTTGGAGTGGGAAAAGGCTCCGGTGCCGCTCTTGTTATGTTTATTTTGGGTATTGCGGGCATCACTATATGCCTTATATTCAGAAAGATTCTCAGGAAATATGAATTTACGGAATCGACTGTGAAAAGATGATGTAAGCTACAACTTAATACCCACCGCCCATCGGCGGCATCACCGAGCAGATAGTCTGAAAAGATTACCTGCTCTTTTTGCGTCTGAAAATGAACAACTTGTTTGAAAGTTGGAGCATAACAAAATATAGTTTTGCGCAGTGTAGAAAGGAAGTGATTTTACGGCAATCTTTTACTTGACGAACGGACTGTAAAATTGTATAATTCAATATGATATGTAAACATCATTTAAGGAGGATAATATATGGACGGCTTGGTAAACGTAATAGTTGACGGACTTAAAAATTCGCTGTCGGGCGAGTTTATAATATTCATAATTTCAATGATACCTATCTTGGAGCTTAGAGGCAGTATACTTATCGCGCCGCTGCTGCTGCACACGAGCCTTGTGCCGACGTATATCGCGGCGGTACTCGGGAACCTTCTGCCGATACCGTTCATACTGCTGTTTATAGAACGTATATTCGAGTGGATGGGCAGGACGAAACACCTTAAAAAATTCCCCGAATGGATGAGAAACAAGGCGATGAAACATTCGGAGCAGATAGAAAAATACGGCTACCTCGGGCTGTTTCTGTTCGTCGCGATACCGCTTCCGGGAACGGGCGCGTGGACGGGCAGCCTGCTTGCGGTGATGTTCGGACTTAAACCGAAAAAATCATTTCTGTTTATCGCGCTCGGCGTAATGACAGCCGGACTTATCATGTCGCTTATTTCATTCGGCGCGTTAAACAATATAGTAAATTTGTTCAGGTAAAATTATGAAAGAAAATATTTTTGAAAAGAAATTCGGCGCGGTAACGGCGCGCTACATAACGGACGCGGAAAGCGGCGTGGTCGGACTTTGCATACTGCCCGACGCCGATATGCCGCTCAAAAACCGACGCGCAAAAGTAATGCCGCTTGCGGAGGTAAAAATAGCGGGAAGCGTGTACAGCGGCAGTTACCTCGGCGGCGAAAGCATGAAGTTAAGCCCCGATTCGTACACTATGCAGTTCGACCGACGCGAGATTTCGGACAGTGCGGTTGTGACGTATCTGAAATCGGAAAACGGTATAGAAATAAAACACACGCTCGCGCATAAAGAGGGCAGACGTTACCTCACCGTACGCACCGAGCTTACGAACAATTCGGGAAACGACATAAAGCTTGAAATGCTGTCGTCGTTCGCGCTGTGCGGCATATCGCCGTATATTGAGGGCGCGGGTGAAAACACGATGAAGCTCCACCGTCTGCGCTCAAAATGGAGCCTGGAGGCGCGGCTTGTGACCGAACCGCTCGAGGATTTGCTTCTTGAGGACAGCTGGACAATGGGGCATTACAAAAGCGTTCGTTTCGGACAGGTAGGCTCGATGCCCGCGAAAAATTACATACCGTTCATAGCCGTCGAGGACACGCAAAACGGCTTGATTTGGGGCGCGAGAATAGGCTGCCCGTCGTCGTGGCAGATGGAAATAACACGCGCCGACGACGGTGTGGGAATATCGGGTGGACTTGCCGACCGTGAGTTTGGTCACTGGATGAAAACCGTAAAATCGGGCGAAGCGTTTACCGCGCCCAAAGCGGTTATAAGCGTTTGCAGTGGCAATATTGACGATATAGCCGCGCGTCTTAACGAGGCGCAGGAGGACGCACTCGACGTTCCCGAAAGCGAGGAAGGTCTCCCGGTGATATTTAACGAGTACTGCACCACATGGGGAAATCCGTCGCACGACAATATCGCCGCCATACTCGACGCGATAAAAGGGAAGGGAATAGATTATTTTGTGATAGACTGCGGCTGGTTCAAGGAGGACGGCGTTAGGTGGGACATAAGCATGGGCGACTACGTTCCGTCCGCGACGCTTTTCCCCGACGGAATAAAAGCGACCGCCGACCTTATAAGGTCGCGCGGCATGAAGGCTGGTATATGGTTTGAGATTGAAAACGCGGGCGAGAGGTCGCGCGCGTACCGTAACGAGGAGCATCTTTTAAAGCGTGACGGCGTGACGCTCACGACCGTGAACCGCCGCTTTTGGGATATGAACGACGAGTGGGTACAATCGTATCTAACCGAACGCGTTATAGATTTTATGAGGGAAAACGGGTTTGAGTACATAAAGGTCGATCACAACGAAACGATAGGCATAGGCGCGGATAACAGCGACAGTCTCGGCGAGGGGCTGCGCCTTAACCAGCTCGCGGGGCAGGAATTTTTCAAAAAAATGAAGCGTGAAATCGACGGACTTGTGATTGAAAACTGCGCGTCGGGCGGCGGAAGGCTCGAGCCGTCGTTTATGGCGCTCTCGTCAATGGCGTCGTTTTCGGACGCGCACGAGTGCGTTGAAATACCGATAATCGCCGCCAATCTGCACCGCGCAATACTGCCGCGTCAAAGCCAGATATGGTGCGTTATAAGAAAGAGCGACACGGTGAAAAGAATTGCCTACAGCGTGTCGGCTGCGTTTTTGGGCAGAATGTGTCTGTCGGGCGACGTGAACGATTTGTCTGACGCTCAGTGGGACGCGATAGACCGCGGAATAGCGCTTTACAAAAAAGCCGCGCCTGTAATCAAAAACGGCTTTACGCGCATTTACCGCGAAAACGTGACCTCGTACCGCCACCCCGAAGGGTACCAGGCGGTCGTCCGCGTAAACGACAACGCCGCACTCTGTGTAATACATACATTCAAAAACGCGCCGAACACAATATCAGTGCCGGTGGGGGATTACGATATTACGGACGTGTATTCGGATACGGACATTAAAGCGGAAGTAAAAGACGGAGTTCTTACCGTTTGCCCGAACGGCGGTTTCTGCGGCGCGGGCGTGCTGATGAAAAAGAAATATTGACAAAATTAAAATTGTATGATATAGTAAAGGTAACAAAGGAGCGGTTTTGACCGTTCCGCAATTAGTGGTTGTTTTGGCATAAGCCAAAAGCCGCCTCTATTAGCGGTAGGGGCGGCTTATTTCTTTATGTTCCTGATGATTTCCAAGATGACAATTAAAATTATCAGCTGAAATACTATGTCCATCATAACACCCCCTTTACGAGAGTGTCGGAACAGCCGCCGCCGCTCCTATGTTATCTGCCGTAAAATTTTACGGCAAAATAAGTATAGCACATATTATGTTACGGTTCAATAAAATTTCCGTTATTTATATATATCACTCTCCTCGTATAAAAGAAGATGTGATTTTCGCGCTGGCTATTTAGCTGTTTCGGGTATATCGGCGCCTTCCTGCGCTTCAAGCGGATTTTCTGTCGGAGCGGGTTGATTTTGAGATGCCGTTTCAAAAATTATTTTGTAATTATCCATATCGTACATAGCCCGAACAAAACTCTCAATCTGAATTTTCGCGTTCGAGTTTGCTCGTTCCAACAATCCGTTTTGTACAGCGGATTCACGTTCAGCCTCATCTACCTGCCGCACTAATTCGTTGTAAGTAATAACTGTCATAGGATTAAAAACGTTATTATGTTCATAATACGTTTCCAAGCTGTCATTATCGACATGTGAATCTGTAATGACCGCATCCGGCAAAACAAATTTTATTTCTTTTTCCGTTTCGTCAACCGTTACCTCGATTTTAGAAAAATCAATTCCTGCGGTTACAGTGCCTTGATATGAATATACTCCCTCCGAGCTTGTATAAGGAACGGTAACCGCTCCCCAAAATATCTTTTGGTCGCCGCTGTTATATGACACCACATGTGTATAACAATATTCGGCGGTATTGAGTTCGGATATGTCGGCCAGAGACTTTTTGATCGTTTCGCCGGTTATCTTGCTTTCGCCGTTAAGAGCGATATTTCTCGATATAATAAAGGTAAGCACAATGGCGGACATAAATATCAATGTCACTACTACGATTTTAATATCCCTAAAAATTTTTTCTTTCATGCCCGGACACCGCCTTACAGTACCCACGATCGTATAAACAAATATCCGTATATACAAGCTATAATCAACGCAATAATTAAAACTATGGTTAATATTTTCTTCTTCATGTATTGTACCCTCCACCGTGAACTGATAAATCAAGTATACCATACTTCAATACTAATATCAACCGTTATCGCAAATATTCGACAAAAAACAATTTCGCCTTTCACATTATTATGCAATAAAACCTGCCTTCCATTCCGTACAAAAAAGCCTTGACAAATAAAGTCCCCTATGCTAAAATTAAATGCGAGGCAAAGGTGTTTCTTTCGTGGAGAAGGAGCGCCTTTTTTAGGATTATCGGACAAGAAAGGAATGTGCTGTTATGAACAAACAGGATATTTTGAGACTTATAGACGAGGAGGACGTGCGCTTTGTCCGTCTCCAGTTTACCGACATACTCGGCAATATGCGCAATCTCGCCATTACCACGTCCGCGCTGGAGGACGCGCTCGACGGACGCTGCATGTTTGACGGCTCTCTTATCGACGGCTTTGTAACGGTTGAGGAGAGCGACCTGTATCTGCGCCCGTGCCTTGACACGTTTGCGATTTTCCCGTGGAGACCGCATCAGGGCAAGGTCGCGCGTTTTATATGCGACGTGTATAAGCCCGACGGCACACGCCTTGAAAGCGATCCCCGATATATTCTGCAAAAGGTGATAAAGGAAGCCGCGGACATGGGTTACACGCTTGAAACAGGGCCGGAGTGCGAGTTTTTCCTGTTCAACACCGACGAGCGCGGCGTGCCGACGCTCGAACCGCACGACAACGCCGGCTACCTCGACCTTGCGCCGCTCGACAACGGCGAGAACTGCCGCCGTGAAATATGCCTTACACTCGAGGAAATGGGCTATAAAATAGAAACGTCGCACCACGAGAAAGCGCCGGGACAGCACGAGATTGCGTTCCGTCACGACGACGCGCTCGTGACCGCCGACCGTCTCGTTACCTTCCGCACCGTCGTAAAGACGATCGCGAAGCGCAACGGACTTCACGCGACGTTTATGCCGAAGCCTATCGAGGGCGTCGCGGGCAGCGGTATGCACCTTAAAATGGCACTGATGAAGGACGGGGAAAACGTGTTCGCCGAGAACGAAAAGCTCTCCGAAACGGCGAAGCAGTTTATAGCGGGACTTTTAAAATACACGCCCGACATGGCGTGCCTTACGAACCCGACCGTAAATTCCTACAAGCGCTTTATACCGGGTTTTCAGGCGCCGTGCTACATTTCGTGGTCGGAAAACAACAGAAGCCTGCTCGTTCGCGTGCCGAGAGCCGCGGAAACCGGCGCGCCGTACGTTGAACTGCGCTCGCCCGACTCAACGGCGAACCCGTACCTTGCGATTGCCGCGTGCTTAAAGGCGGGAATAGAGGGCATAAAGAACTGTGAAAAGCTGCAGTCGGGAATAGACGTGAATATTTACACTTTGTCCGACAGAGAGCGAGAGGCGCTCGGCATAAGAAAGCTGCCGATAAGCCTTAACGAAGCGATAAGAATCGCGAAGCAGTCAGCGTTTGTGACGGAGCTTTTGGGCGCGGGATTTGTGACGAGCTACCTCAACGCGAAGGCTAAGGAATACGACGCGTACCGCCGCACGATAAACAGCTGGGAAGTGGAAAATTACCTCATACAATATTGATCAAAATAATATTGTAATGGAGGTGGTATACGGTGAAGCGTATAGCGCTCGCCTTTTCGCGCGCGGAAACGGCGGAAAAAATAAGAAGAATGCTCGACGCGAGCGGCTACGACGTATGCGCCGTGTGCCGTTCGAGAGCGGAGCTTGTACGAACGCTGTCCGGCATGGACGAAACGCTTATAATTATGGGTTACAAGCTGCCCGACGGCGTGGCTGACGAGGTGTACGAGGATATAGAGGGCAGACACAAGCTTATTAGCATCGTAAAAGCCGAACACAGCTCCGACATATACAATCAGGATATATTTGTTGTGACGCTGCCGATAAACCGGCAGATACTGTTAAACGCGATAGAAACCTTTGTCGGAATGATAGAGCGGACAAAGCACCGCAGACAGCGAACCGACGAGGAAAAGCAGATAATAAACAACGCGAAGGCGTATCTTATGGAGAACCACGCCATGACCGAGGAGGCGGCTCACCGCTTCATACAAAAGCGAAGCATGGACACCGGCGCGAAGTTTATAGATACGGCAAGACAAATATTAGGCATATAAAAAATTCACAGGGGTGGTTATATGAATAAATTCAAATTCACAAAAATGCACGGCGCGGGCAACGACTACATATACGTCAACTGCTTTGAGGAAAAGGTGGAGGACATAAACGCGACCGCGAAAAGGGTAAGCGACCGCCATTTCGGAATAGGCTCTGACGGTCTTGTTTTGATATGCCCGTCCGACAAGGCGGATTTCCGCATGGACATGTACAACAGCGACGGCTCGCAGGCTGAAATGTGCGGCAACGCGACGCGCTGCGTCGGTAAGTACGTGTACGACAGAGGTCTTACCGATAAGACGCGCGTGACGCTTGAAACGCTCGCGGGAATAAAAATTCTTGACCTTAACGTGAAAGAAGGCACGGTGGAGAGCGTGACGGTGAACATGGGAAGTCCCGAACTTGTGCCGAAGAACATACCGATTGACTCCGACAAGGAGCGGTTTATAAGCGAGGACGTGGAGGTTCTTGGCAAGACGTATAAGGTGACGGGCGTGTCCATGGGCAACCCCCATGCCGTGACGTTTATCGACGATACGGACAGCCTTGAAATAGAGAAAATCGGGCCGCATTTTGAAAATCACAAGCTGTTCCCGAAGCGTATCAACACCGAGTTTGCGCAGATAGTTGACAGACACACGATAAAGATGCGCGTGTGGGAGCGCGGCGCGGGTGAGACGCTTGCCTGCGGCACGGGTGCGTGCGCGACGCTTGTCGCGGCGTATCTGAACGGTCTTACGGATAATGAAGCCGACCTTGTCCTTCTTGGCGGCACGCTGCATATAAAGTACGACGAAAACGAAAACGCGGTGTATATGACAGGTCCCGCAGCGTTTGTGTTCGACGGGGAAATTGAGGTGTAATATTGCCGTAGTAGGGGAGAACCCACGAAAGGCCCCCTTGTCAAAGGGGGCTGGCGCGCGTAGCGCGACTGGGGGATTCCTTTTCTGTGATTTTTACAATGAATCCCTCCACCGCCTTCGGCGGTCCCCCTCCCTTTAACAAGGGAGGCTAACGGGCGACCGAGAGGATCGCCCCTACGACAAAATACCACGATATTAAAATTATATAAACATAAATGAAATATAAAAAAGGAGACATAACAATGGCAAAAATAAACGACAATTACTTAAAGCTCCCGGGAGCGTATCTTTTTTCAACGGTAGCGCGCAAGGCGGAGGAATTCGCGGCGGCGCACCCCGACAGAGAGCTTATCAAAATGAGCATAGGCGACGTTACGAAGCCGCTTGCGCCCGCGGTTATAAAGGCAATGAAAGCCGCGGCTGACGAAATGGGTACAGCGGAGGGCTTCCGCGGCTACGGCCCCGAGCAGGGCTACGACTTCCTGCGCTCGAAGATAGCCGAGTGCGACTACAAGTCACGCGGCATCGACATAGACATCAGCGAGATATTCGTTTCCGACGGCGCGAAGTCGGACTGCGGCAACATAGGCGACATCTTCTCGGTAGACAACAAGGTAGCGGTGTGCGATCCCGTATACCCCGTGTACGTTGACACGAACGCTATGGCGGGACGCGCGGGCGACTACGTGGGTGAGCATTGGAATAACCTTTACTACATGCCCTGCACCGAGGAAAACGGCTTTATGCCGGAGCTTCCGAAGGAAAAGGTTGATATTATCTACCTCTGTTTCCCGAACAACCCCACGGGCGTTGCGGCGACGAGAGAACAGTTAAAGCCGTGGGTTGAGTACGCGAAGGAGAACGGCGCGGTAATACTTTACGACAGCGCGTACGAGGCGTTTATCACAAACCCCGACGTTCCCCACAGCATATACGAGATCGAGGGCGCGAAGGAGGTCGCGATCGAGTTTAGGAGTTTTTCAAAGACCGCAGGCTTTACCGGTACGCGCTGCGCGTACACGGTTGTGCCGCATACGCTTAAAATTGACGGCACGGAGCTCAACTCGCTTTGGAACCGCCGTCAATGCACAAAGTTTAACGGCGTGCCTTACGTGATCCAGCGCGCGGCGGAGGCGGTTTACAGCGAGGACGGACAACGTGAGACAAAGGAAGCGATCGCATACTACCTTGAAAACGCGAAGATTATCCGCGCGGCGCTCACCGAGGCGGGACTTACCGTATACGGCGGCGAGAACGCGCCTTACATATGGGCAAAAGCGCCGAACGGCTTAAAATCGTGGGAATTTTTCGACAAAATCCTTGACAAGGCGGGCGTTGTAACGACGCCGGGAAGCGGCTTCGGTCCGAGCGGCGAGGGCTTTGTGAGACTTACGGCGTTCTCGACAAAGGAAAATACCATAAAAGCCATGGAAAAAATCAAGGCAATTTTGTAAAATATCTCAGTAGACATAACAGCGTTACGGTGGTATAATTGATATGATGAAACAATGGCGTTTCAATAAGCACATATATACGTGTTTGTTGGAGCGCCTTATTTTTTGAAAGGATTGAGGTAAATGGAGTATAACGGACTGCCCGAAAAACAGGGAATGTACGATCCGCAGTTTGAGCATGACGCGTGCGGCATAGGCTTTATCGCAAACATCAAGGGAAAAACCTCGCACAAGATAATAAACCAGGCGATACAGATTTTGAAAAACCTCGCTCACCGAGGCGGCGTGGGAAGCGAACCCGACACCGGCGACGGCGCGGGCATACTCATACAGCTTCCGCACACATTCTTTAAGAAGGTGTGCCGCAACGAGGACATCGACCTTCCCGAAAAGGGCGATTACGGCGTTGGTATGCTGTTTTTGTCGCCCGACGCGGACACGAGGAGCGAAAGCGTCAAAACCCTTGCCGAAATAATCGAGGGCGAGGGACAGAAGCTGCTCGGCGTGCGCGAAGTGCCGGTTTACGGCGAGTGCATCGGCAAGACCGCGCGCGAGGCGAAACCGCATATATTGCAGATATTCATCGGCAAGGAAACAAGCGGAATGACCGAGGAGGACTTTGAAAGAAAGCTCTACATCATCGGTAAAATCGCGGAAAAGCGCATAAGAAAAACGGGCGCAGACCGTTATTTCTATTTCGCGTCGCTCTCGTCTCGCACGATCGTCTACAAGGGCATGCTTACGCCCGACCAGGTAAACGAGTTTTATCTCGACCTAAAGGACGCGGACATGGAAACGGCGATCGCGCTCGTACATTCGCGTTTCTCGACTAACACGTTCCCGTCGTGGGAGAGAGCGCACCCGAACAGGTACATAATCCACAACGGCGAAATAAACACCATACGCGGCAACGTAAACTGGGTAAAGGCGCGTGAAAGAATGTTTGCGACGCCGGAGTTTGAGGGTGAAATGGATAAAATCCTGCCCGTTATAAACGAGGACGGCTCGGACAGCGCGATGCTCGACAACTACCTTCAGTTCCTCCACCTTTCCGGCTTCTCGCTTCCGCGCGCGGTGATGATGACGATACCCGAGCCGTGGGAGAACAACACCGAAATGGACAAGGATATGAGGTCGTTCTATGAGTACCATTCCTGCATAACCGAGCCGTGGGACGGTCCTGCGGCTGTGGCGTTCACCGACGGACGTTACGTTGGCGCGACGCTCGACAGAAACGGACTTCGTCCGGCGCGTTACTACCTGACGGACGACGATATGATCATACTTTCGTCCGAGGTCGGCGTAACCGACATTGACAGCGCGAAAATCATAAAGAAGGAGAGACTCCGCCCCGCGAAGATGCTCCTTATAGACACAAAGGAAGGCAAGATCATTTCCGACGAGGAAATCAAAAAGTACGAGGCGCAGCACAAGCCCTACGGCAAGTGGGTAAAGCAGACGCTCACCGAGCTTGACAAGCTGCCCTCAAAGACAACGAAAACAGGCGACACATGGCACGACCTTGTAAACAACCTGAAGGCGACGACAAAGGGCAGCATGAACGAGGACTTAATGCTCCGCAACTTTATAGCGCTCGAAAATATGTTTGTGAACCGCGAAAACGGCGAGGACGAACTGCCGCTTTTGACGCGTCAGAAGGCGTTCGGCTACACATGGGAGGAAATCAACGCAACGATACGCCAAATGGTTGAAAAGTCGGACGATCCGATAGGCGCGATGGGTACGGATATACCGCTCGCGGTACTGTCGGAAAAACCGCAGCTTTTGTACAACTATTTCAAGCAGCTTTTCGCGCAGGTCACAAATCCGCCTATCGACGCGATAAGAGAGCAGATCGTAACGTCCACCTACACGCTTTTCGGCTGCGAGCAGAACCTTCTCACATCGTCGGAGCTTAACTGCCGCAAGGTGAGAGCGTTAAGCCCGATACTCACAAACGAGGAGCTTCAAAAACTCCGCGCGATAGATCTTGAGGGCTTTAAGTCGATAACGATACCGATGCTGTTCAGCACGCGACGCGAGGATGACATGGAAGCCGCGCTCGAAACTATATTCGAGGCTGCCGACATCGCGATAGAGAACGGCTACAACATAATAATCCTGTCCGACAAGGGCGTGAGCAAGGACAAAGCCCCGATACCCGCGCTGCTTGCCGCGTCGGGACTTCACCACCACCTTATCCGCAGAGGTACTCGTATTAAAACGTCGATCGTACTCGAAACGGGCGAACCGCGCGAGGTACACCATTTCGCCTGCCTTATAGGCTACGGCGTAAACGGAGTGAACCCGTACATGGCGTACGAGGCGATAGAAGAGCTTTGTGAGCAGAAGCTCATAAGCGTATCGTACGACGAGGGAGTAAAGCGGTTTAACGACGCTTGCACCCACGGCATAGTAAAGGTAATGTCCAAAATGGGCATATCCACGATCCAGTCGTACCAGGGCGCGCAGATATTCGAGGCGCTCGGTATTACGGAAAGCGTGGTTGAAAAGTATTTCACCGGCACGACGACGCGCATAGGCGGAATAGGTCTCGGTCACATACAGAAGGAAGCGCTGCTTCGGCACAAGGAAGCGTTCGACAAGGTTACGGGCAAAAAGGCGCTAAAGACGGGCGGCGAGCATAAGTGGCGCGCAAAGGGTGAGTACCACATGTTCAACCCCGAAAGCATATACAAGCTGCAGAGAGCCTGCCGCACCGGCGACTACAAGCTGTACAAGGAATACGCCGCCGAAATGGACTCGCACAGACAGCACCAATGCACGATACGCGGTATGCTCGACATAAACACGATCGACAAGCCTATCGCGATCGACGAGGTTGAGAGCGTTGAAAGTATAGTAAAGCGCTTTAAGACCGGCGCGATGTCCTACGGCTCGATAAGCAAGGAGGCGCACGAGTGTCTCGCCATAGCGATGAACCGTCTCGGCGGCAAGTCGAACAGCGGTGAGGGCGGCGAGGACAGAGAACGCTTCACCCCCGACGAAAACGGCGACCTGCGCTGCTCCGCGATAAAACAGGTCGCGTCGGGAAGATTCGGAGTGCATATAAACTACCTTAATAACGCGAAGGAAATACAGATAAAAATGGCGCAGGGCGCGAAGCCGGGCGAGGGCGGACACCTTCCGGGCGCGAAGGTCTATCCGTGGATAGCGAAAACGCGTCACTCCACGCCGGGCGTGGGACTTATCTCACCGCCGCCGCACCATGACATATATTCGATAGAGGATTTGGCGCAGCTTATCCACGACCTCAAAAACGCGAACCGTGACGCTCGCGTGACGGTAAAGCTCGTCTCCGAGGCAGGCGTCGGCACGATCGCCGTCGGCGTCGCGAAGGGACGCGCGGACGTAATACTCGTGTCGGGCTACGACGGCGGCACGGGCGCTGCTCCGAGAACAAGCGTGAGACACGCCGGACTTCCGTGGGAGCTTGGCGTTGCGGAAACGCACCAGGCGCTTCTTATGAACAACCTCCGCAACAGGGTTGTCATAGAAACGGACGGTAAGCTCCTTACGGGACGCGACGTGGCCGTTGCCGCGCTACTCGGCGCGGAGGAGTTCGGTTTCGCGACAGGACCGCTGATTGCGATAGGCTGCGTAATGATGAGAGTATGCAACCTTGACACGTGTCCCGTCGGCGTGGCGACGCAGAACCCGAAGCTCCGCAAGCGTTTCGCGGGTAAGCCGGAGTACGTCGAAAACTTCATGCGCTTTATCGCGCAGGATTTGAGAGAGTGGATGGCGAAAATCGGCGTAAAGACCGTGAATGAGATGATAGGTCACGTCGAGAGACTGAGCCAGAAGAAGATAGAGGACAACTGGAAGGCTAAGGAGGTCGACCTGTCGTCGCTCCTGTACCAGCCGAAGATATGCTCCAACGACTTCGAGCGTTACCACAATCTTGACCAGGATCACGAGCTTGGCAAAACGCTTGACGCAAACACGCTCCTGCGTATCTGCCGCGGTGCGGTATACGACGGTAAAAAGATTGAGGCGAAGCTCGAAATAACGAATATCGACCGCGTTACGGGTACGATACTGTCGTCCGAAATAACGCGCGCTCACGGCGAGGAGGGACTTCCCGACGACAGCATAAAGCTGCACTTTGTCGGCAGCGCGGGACAGAGCTTCGGCGCGTTCCTCGCGTCGGGTGTGACGCTTAAGCTCGAAGGCGACAGCAACGACTACATCGGAAAGGGTTTGTCGGGCGGTAAAATCATAGTCGTGCCTCCGGCCGATTCGAGATTTAATCCGAGCGAGAATGTAATTATCGGCAACGTCGCGTTCTACGGCGCGATAAAGGGCGAGGCGTACATACGCGGCATAGCCGGCGAACGCTTCTGCGTGCGCAACAGCGGCATGACTGCGGTAGTCGAGGGTATAGGCGACCACGGCTGCGAGTATATGACGGGCGGATGCGTCGCGGTGATAGGCGAGACGGGCAGAAACTTCGCCGCCGGTATGTCGGGCGGTACGGCGTACGTGTACGATAAGAATAAGAGCCTTGACAAAAACTGCAACAAGGAGCTTGTGCTGCTTGAAAAGCCCGATAAAAAGGACGCGGAAACGCTCCGCACGATGATAGAAAAGCATTACGAATACACCGGAAGCGACGTCGCGAAATTTATTCTCGACAACTGGGAGAGCGAATTAAAGCGTTTCGTAAAGGTAATACCGAGAGATTACAAGAAGGTCATAACCGTGCTTAACGACGAGCTTTCAAAAGGCACTGACCGCGACACGGCGATGCTTATGGCGTTCGAGAACGTGACCGGCAAGAAGATAGAAGTAGCATAAGGAAGGAGGCTGATTACAATGGGAAAACCGACAGGATTTTTGGAATATGAAAGACAGCTCCCGGCGGACAGACCTCCGAAGGAGAGAATAAAGGACTGGGACGAATTTCACACGCATTTTGACATAGAAAAGCTGCGCTTACAGGGCGCTCGCTGCATGGACTGCGGCATACCGTTCTGCCACGCGGGCGTGCAGGTCGGACGCACATCGATAGGCTGTCCGCTGAACAACCTCATACCCGAGTGGAACGATCTCGTGTACCAAGGCAATATCGAGGAGGCGTACAGACGCTTGTCGCTGACGAGCAGCTTCCCAGAATTTACGGGACGTGTATGTCCGGCGCTTTGTGAGGGTTCATGCACGCTCGGTATGCACGATCCGGCGGTAACGGTGAGAAACATCGAGTGCCACATAATAGACACAATGTTTGCCGAGGGCAAGGTCGTGCCGCGCATACCCGAAAAATCGACGGAAAAGCGCGTCGCGGTAGTCGGAAGCGGGCCGTCCGGTCTTGCGGCTGCCGATATGCTCAACCAAATGGGACACCGCGTAACGGTGTTCGAGCGCGAGGACAGAGCCGGCGGACTTCTGATGTACGGCATACCTAATATGAAGCTCGACAAGTCAGTTGTGCAGAGGCGCGTAGACCTCATGCAGAAGGAGGGAGTGACGTTCCGCTTAAACTCCGAGATAGGCAAGAACTATCCGGCTGTAAAGCTTGTAAACGAATTTGACGCGGTAGTGCTTTGCACCGGCGCGGCGAACCCCAGACCGCTCACAGTCCCCGGCGCGGACTTGAAGGGCGTGCATTACGCGGTTGACTTTCTGAAAGCCAACACAAAGAGCCTTTTGGACAGCAAGCTTGAGGACAGAAAGTACATAAGCGCAGAGGGTAAAAATGTTATCGTGATAGGCGGCGGCGACACGGGTACGGACTGCGTCGGCACGTCGATCCGTCACGGCTGCAGGAGCGTTACACAGCTTGAGATCATGCCCGAAATGTCGGAGGACAGACTTCCGAATAACCCGTGGCCCGAATGGCCCAGAGTTAAAAAGACGGATTACGGTCAGGAGGAAGCGATAGAGCTTTACGGTCACGATCCGCGCGAGTACACCACTACGGTAACGAAAATCGAGGGCGACGAAAAGGGACGCGTCAAGGCGGTGCATACCGTACAGGTCGACTGGTCGACGGGCGCGCCCGTACCCGTAAAGGGAACGGAACAGGTGCGCGACTGCGAGCTTGTGCTTATCGCTATGGGCTTCTTAGGCCCCGAGCAGGACTTACTCCGCCAGCTCACGCTCGAAACCGACGCGAGGAGCAACATAAGCGCGAAGGAAACCGACCACAAGACGAGCCTGAGAGGCGTGTTCGCGGCGGGCGACTGCCGCAGGGGACAGAGCCTTGTCGTCTGGGCAATACGCGAGGGAAGGGAAGCCGCGGCGGCTGTCGACGAATACCTGATGAAATGAAATTAAACGGAATTATAAAAGAGCGTATCACTTGTTGATACGCTCTTTCGCTTTTTATTCGTACAAATGCTCCAAAATCTGCACGACTTCGGGCTTTGTCGGCACGCGCGGATTTGTCGCGGTACACGCGTCTGCGAGAGCCTTGTCAGCCATCGAGTCGATTGCGTTGAAGTATTCGGTTTTGTCGATATTGCCTATCTGCGAAATCGAAATCGGGATATTCATTTCCTTCATCATAAACTGCATCCAGCCCACGAGCGCGCGGATGGTCGTGATCTCGTTGAAGTTGTTTACGCCGAGAAGCTTCGCGACATTCACGTACTTTTCAACGCACTTCGGGTACTCCTTCTGACTTTTCGAGTGCTTGTTTATGCCGGAATTGTACTCGATAACATGGGGGAGAAGCATCGCGTTCGCCCTGCCGTGCGGAATGTGGAACTTGCCGCCGAGCGCGTGAGCGATACCGTGGTTAAGACCGAGCGACGCGCTGTTGAACGCAAGTCCCGCGAGACATGACGCGACATGCATTTTTCTTCTCGCGTGTTCGTCGTTGTTGTCAAGGTACGAGCGCAGCAAAAATGTGCCGCATATTTCAATCGCCTTTTCCGCGAGCGCGGCTGAAAATTCGTTGTTGTTTATGCTCACATACGCTTCGATCGCGTGCGTGAGAACGTCCATACCCGTGTCAGCCGTGACGTTTGCGGGAACGCTTTTAACGAGCGCCGCATCGAGTATCGCCTCCGTCGGGAGCATACTGTCGGACACGAGCGGATATTTTATATCCTTTTCCGGATCGGACACAACCGCGAACGACGTCACCTCCGAACCCGTGCCGGACGTGGTCGGTATCGCGATAAGCGCGACATGTCTGCCTGTGGAGCGTGACGCGAACTCGCGTATCGACTTCGCGCTGTCAATCGCGCTGCCGCCGCCGACGGTTATAACGCAGTCGGGATCGTATTCGAGCATCTTCTTAACGCCCAGTGAGATTTTCTCTATCGGTGCGTCCGGCACAACGTCGGAAAACACCTCAAATTCCGTGTAAGCGTCGTGCAGACGCATTGTGATCATCTGTAAAAGACCGCTTTTCGCAACAAACGGATCGGTTATTATGAGCGCCTTTTTGTACGGCAGGTCGCTGAGCCTGTCGAGCGCGCCCTCGCCGAAATA
Organism: uncultured Clostridia bacterium; assembly: GCA_947624485.1. Lineage (GTDB taxonomy): Bacteria > Bacillota > Clostridia > UBA1381 > UBA1381 > Hominilimicola. The sequence goes on along the minus strand of CANQKM010000001.1, from coordinate 387,805 downwards.
TATCTTTGTTCTGATGTCAAAGCTTTTCATTATGTATTCCTCCGATATTTTGTATACCTATATATCGTATTATACTATATGTGCCGTAAAATTACAAGAGGAATTTGTGCGCCGTAAGCGAAAATAACAACAAATTCCCAATTTCCTCTTGATTATTTCTCCCAAATATGGGATAATATAATAGGTAAAATATTGCGGCGGAGATAAGGCTATGAGAAAAGCGGATACGACAATTAAATATGTAGAGCCGTTTTCAATAGCGGACGACGCCGGTCTGGAGGCAGGGGACAAGCTCGTGACGATAAACGGGCGCAGATTCCATGATATTCTCGAATACCGCTATCTTACCGCCGAATATGAGGTGACGCTCGAAGTTCTCAAAAAAAACGGCGACACCGAAATAATAACGGTCGAAAACGACTACGAGGATCTCGGTATCGAGTTCGCGGACGGACTTATCGACGACGCGCAGAGCTGCACGAACAAGTGTATCTTCTGCTTTATCGACCAGCTTCCCAAGGGTATGCGCGAGACGGTCTACTTTAAGGATGACGACACGCGTCTGTCGTTCCTGCAGGGGAATTACGTCACGCTCACAAATCTTGATGATGACGAAATCGGCCGACTTATCGAAATGCGCGTATCGCCGATAAACGTAAGCGTCCACGCGACAGAGCCTGAGCTTCGGTGCAAAATGCTCAACAACCGCTTTGCCGGAAGCTGCTACGATATAATGAAGCGGTTTGCCGCGAACGGAATAGTCATGAACTGCCAGATAGTCCTGTGTCCCGAAATTAACGACGGCGACCACCTCAAAAAAACGCTTTACGACCTTGCCGCGCTTTACCCGAACGTAAACAGCGTATCGGTCGTGCCGGTGGGACTTACGCGCTACCGCGAAGGGCTGTACCCGTTAAAGCCGTTCACGCCCGAAACGAGCGCGGAGACAATAGAATTTGTCGGCAAGATACAGGACGATTTTCTGAAAAAATACGGCACGCGCCTTGTGTACCTGTCCGACGAGTTTTACGCCGACGCCGGAATTGAAATTCCTCCGGCGGAGGAATACGAGGGTTTTCCGCAGATAGAAAACGGCGTGGGGCTTATCGCGAGTATGCGCGAGGAATTTGAAAGCGCGCTTAATCTTGTGCCGAAAAAAACGCGCAGTCGGCGAGTGTCGGTCGCGACCGGCGAGATAGCGTGCAGGTTTATAACGGAGCTTGCGCGTAAAATCGAAAATAAATGCGAGGGCATTACGGTAAGCGTGTACCCGATAAAGAACAACTTTTTCGGCGGCGGCGTGACGGTGTCGGGGCTTGTGTGCGGCGGCGACATAATAGAGCAGCTTAGCGGCAGGATAGACACCGACGAGCTTCTTATACCGCACAGCATGCTCCGCGACGACGACAATATTTTCCTTGACGACGTTACTACGGAGGATGTGGAAAAGGCGCTTAACGTGAAAATAACGCCCGTTCTGAACGACGGGTATGAATTTATAGAAAAAATACTCGGCGAAGAGCTTGAGTTCTAAAAGAAAGGATTAAACCGCAAATAAATCGTAGGGGCGGTCATCGGCCGCCCGCAAATACGTTTTTTTTGCGGTTAAGGAATTGTTTATGAAACCAACGGTAGCAATAGTCGGACGCCCGAACGTGGGCAAATCGACGTTATTCAACTATATAGCGGGCAGGCGCATAAGCATAGTGGAGGACACTCCCGGCGTTACGCGCGACCGCATTTTCGCCGACGTAAGCTGGCTCGACAAGCATTTTACGCTTATTGACACGGGCGGCATAGAACCCGCGTCAAAGGACGAGATACTCGTGCAGATGCGCCGTCAGGCGCAGCTTGCGATAGAAATGGCTGACGCGGTAATTCTTATGGTAAACGTGCGCGACGGCGTGACGGCGACGGATATTGACGTTGCACAGATGCTTATTAAGGCGAAAAAGAAAATCGCGCTCGCCGTTAACAAGGTGGACAACACCGGCGACGTGCCTATGGAGTTTTACGAGTTTTATAACCTCGGTCTGGGCGATCCGATCGCAATATCGTCAACGCACGGTCTCGGCATAGGCGACCTGCTCGACGAGGTTACAAAGCTGTTCCCCGACGACGCGGACACAGGCGAGGACGAGGATGAAATCAAGGTCGCGGTAATCGGTAAGCCGAACGCGGGCAAATCGTCGCTTATAAACCGCATACTCGGCGAGGACAGAGTGATTGTAAGCAGCATTGCCGGAACGACGCGCGACGCTATTGACTCACATTACGAAATAAACGGCGACAAATTTCTTTTCATAGACACCGCAGGTATGCGCAAGCGCGGCAAGGTCGACGAGGGCGTTGAGCGCTACAGCATAGTCCGCTCGCTCGCCGCCGTTGACCGCAGCGACGTGTGCGTCATAATGATCGACGCGACGGAGGGCATAACGGAGCAGGATACAAAAATCGCGGGCTACGCTCACGAAAGCGGCAGAGCGTGTATATTCGCCGTAAACAAGTGGGATCTGGTGCATAAGGACGACAAGACGCTCCGCAATTTTGAGCTTAAACTGCGTGAGGAATTCGCGTTTATGTCGTATGCCGAAACGGTGTTCATAAGCGCAAAAACGGGACAGAGAGTTTCAAAGCTTTTAGAGCTTATAAAAGCCGTGAACGAGCAGCATAAGCGCAGGATAAAGACGGGCGTGCTGAACGACGTTATAAACGACGCCGTAGCGAAGCAGCAGCCGCCCTCCGACAAGGGCAGACGGCTCAAAATATACTACGGCACGCAGGCTTCGGCCGCGCCCCCGACGTTTGTACTGTTCGCGAACTCACGAGACCTGTTCCATTACTCGTATCTTAGGTTTATCGAGAACCAGTTCCGCGAGGCGTTTGGATTTGAGGGAACACCGATTAAATTTATAATACGCGAAAAGAACGAAAAAAAGCTGTAACGGAGGTAATACAAAAATGCAATATCTCGTATACATCGCGATAGCCGTAGTAGCATATCTTATAGGCTCGGTAAACTTTTCGATACTGCTGTCAAAAGCGGTAAGCGGCGAGGACATACGAAACAGCGGCAGCGGCAACGCCGGAGCGACGAATATGCTCCGCACGCACGGCAAAAAAATGGCTGTTCTGACGCTGATTCTCGACATTGCCAAGGGCATTGCCGCCGTGCTGCTCGCGTGGTACGCGGCAAATCTCATGAAGGACACTGTGCAGACATGGCTGTCGGTAACGACAAGGGCGGGCGTCGATCCGTTCGACCAGGTCGAGGCTATGACCTTCGATCCCATAACCTTTACATACACGGCGAAATACCTCGCCGCGGTAGCCGTAGTTGTGGGACATAACTTCCCGATATTCTTCGGCTTCAAGGGCGGCAAGGGCGTTGCCACAAGTCTCGGAGTGGTTATGATGCTCGACTGGAGAATAGGACTTGTCGTAACCGTTATTTCGGTGACGATAATAATCGTAACAAAATACGTTTCCTTAGGCTCGATCGTGGGCGGCGCGCTGTTTATAATTCTTGAAATTGTAAATATAATAATGGGCTGGAAATGCAGTATAGCACAGATTGTATACGTGTTTGTTCTCGGTCTGCTGCTTATCGGCAGACACCACGCCAACATAACGCGTTTACTGCACGGAACGGAAAATAAGCTCGGCATGGGAGAAAAGAAGGTGACGGACAATGAAAGCTGAAAAAGATATGAAAATCGCCGTAATAGGCAGCGGCTCGTGGGGTACGGCAAACGCGGTGATGCTCGCGGAACGCGGATATAACGTGTTTTTGTGGTCATGGATCCAGGAGGAAACCGACAGACTGTGCCGCGATCATGAGAACAGGGAATTTCTCCCGGGCATACCGTTCCCCGACAACATCACCTGCACGCATGACGAGGCTTTATGCGTTGACGGCGCGGATCTTATAATCACCGCCGCGCCTTCACCGGCGACGCGCACGACCGCAAAGCTGCTCGCGCCGCACGTTAAAGCGGGGCAGAGAATGGTAAACATATCAAAGGGGCTTGAAGAAGGCAGCCTTATGCGCCTAAGCGAGGTGTACGCGGAGGAAATACCGCAGGCTGATATTTCCGTGATGAGCGGTCCGTCGCACGCCGAGGAGGTGTCGCGCAGGCTGCCGACAACAAACGTTATCGCGTCGAAAAGCATTGAAACGGCGAAATATATACAGGATATAATGATGAGCGATATGTTCCGCATTTACACGTCCGACGACATCATAGGCGTGGAAATGGGCGGAGCGCTAAAAAATATAGTCGCGCTGTGCGCGGGCGTGTCGGACGGACTGGGCTACGGCGACAACACGAAAGCCGCGCTCATGACGCGGGGACTTGCCGAAATCGCGCGGCTCGGAACGGCTATGGGCGCGAACCGTGAGACGTTTATGGGACTGTCGGGACTGGGCGACCTCATAGTGACATGCACGAGTATGCACTCCAGAAACCGACGCGCCGGAATACTTCTTGGGCAGGGCAAAACGCTCGACGAAACGCTAAAAGAGGTACACATGGTAGTCGAGGGCGTGAACACGGCAAAGGCGGCGTACGAGCTTGCCGAGCGCTACAAAGTGGAAATGCCGATAGTCGAGGAGGCGTACGATGTTCTGTTTAACGGAGCAAACGCGCGCGACAGTGTAATGAAGCTTATGACGAGAGAGAAACGCGGGGAGAATTGATTATGAATGTTGTAATTGTGGGCGGCGGCAAGGTCGGACGAAAGCTTGTCGAGGATTTTATAAGCGAGGGCGACAATGTCGTTCTCATAGACGTAAAGCCGGAACTGTGCGAGTCGATACAGGATATGTACGACGTGCGCTGCGTCGAGGGCAGCGGAGCGGATCTGGCTGTGCTTGACGAAGCGGAAACGCGCAGAGCGGATTTGTTTATAGCCGTAACGACGAACGACGAGCTTAACGCTCTCTGCGCCGTAATGGCAAAAAAGCTCGGCGCGGAACGATGCGTCGCGAGAGTGAGAAACAGCGAATATTTTAAGCAGCTTGACTTTATGCGCGACGCGCTCGGTATAAGCATGATAGTAAATCCCGAATACGCGAGCGCGGGCGAGGTGTCGCGAATGCTGCGTTTCCCCGCCGCGATAAACACCGAAACATTCGCCAAGGGCAGAATAGAGCTTATCGAATTTCAGGTAAATGCGGGCAGCGTGCTGGAGGGTAAGGCGCTTAAGGACATCAATAAGGATTTTAAGCTTAAGGTGCTTATCTGTGCTGTACAGCGCGGCGAGGACGTGTACATTCCGAACGGAGATTTTATACTGCAAAAGGACGATAAAATACATGTCACCGCGTCGCACAAGGAGCTTGCGAAATTCATACGCGTGACCGGCGTTATAAACAGAAAGGTAAAGTCCGTCATGCTGATAGGCGGCGGACGAATATCGTATTACCTTGCAGGACTGCTTCTCGAAAGCGGCATGAGCGTAAAGATAATAGAGCAGAACCGCGACAAGTGCCGCGCGCTTGCCGAGGCTTACCAAAATGCCGACGTCGTTTTCGGCGACGGTACGGACAGGCAGGTGCTTACCGAGGAGGGCATAGACAGTATGGACGCCATCGTTTCCCTCACTGGCATAGACGAGGAAAACATGATAATCTCCATGTACGCGAAAATGCGCGGCGTGGGTAAAATAATCACGAAAATAAATCGCGAATCGTTCGGCGACCTGATGGAAAAAACGGGTGTGTACAGCATACTCACGCCGAAGAACATCACGGCTGACATAATAATCCGGTACGCGCGCGCCATGAAGTCGGCGCAGGACACCGAAATGCAGACGCTTTACAGAATAGTAAACAACAAAGCGGAGGCAATGGAATTTATAGTCACGAAAAAAAGTCCGCTCACCGAAAAGAAGCTGAGCGAGATCCGCCTCAAAAAGAACACGCTGATAGGCGCGATAGCACGCGGCAACAGCATGTTCCTTCCCGACGGCGACAGCCGCGTGGAAATAGGCGACACGGTAATAGTCGTAACGACCGAGCGCGTATCGACGCTCGCGGATATTTTGGATTAAACGCAGCGGGGAATAGATATGAATTACAGAATGTTAGCATATTCAATCGGCAGAATAGTCATGGTAGTGGCAATCACAATGTTTTTGCCGCTCGGACTTTCGCTGTATTACAGAGAGGGCATCGCGGTGTCTTACATCGTGCCGATAGTCATATCGCTTGTTATCGGTATCGCGGCAACGATAAGACCGCCGAAAAACAAAGGCTTTTACGCGCGCGAGGGTATGGTACTCGTCGGGCTTGCGTGGATAATAATATCGCTTATCGGCGCGCTCCCGTTCTATATAAGCAGGCAGATACCGTCGTTTATCGACTGTTTCTTTGAAACGGTGTCGGGCTTCACGACGACGGGTTCAACGATACTCGCCAACGTGGAAAAGCTCTCAAAGAGCATACTGTTCTGGCGAAGCTTCACGCACTGGCTCGGCGGACTGGGCGTGCTTGCGTTCGCGATGGCGATATTCGCGTCAAAGGACACAAAGACGACATACATGATGAAAGCGGAGATGCCCGGACCCGTAATCGGCAAAATCTCAAGCAAATGGCGTTACTCGCTCCGCATACTTTACTTAATTTACATCGTGCTGACCGTATCGGAAATTATATTTCTGATGATAGGCAGAATGCCGCTCTACGACAGCGTTGTACACGCGTTCTCCACGGCGGGAACGGGCGGCTTCGGCATATGGAACAACTCCATAGAGCATTACGGCAGCGCGTATATCGAATACGTAATCGCGATATATATGATGCTGTTCGGTATCAACTTCAATATTTACTACCTGATTATAGCGCGCAAATTTGCGCAGATAAGAGCAAACGAGGAATTTCGCTGGTACCTCGGCATTATAGCCGCTGCGACGCTCGTTATAACCTTGAACATACGGCATATATACAGCGGCTTGCCCGAAGCGTTTCGGTGCGCTTTTTTCCAGGTAAACTCGATAATCACCACGACCGGTTTCGCCTCGCGAGACATGATGCGCGACGGCTGGCCCATGCTGTCACAGATGATAGTTGTAATGCTGATGTTTGTCGGCGCGTGCGCCGGCTCGACGGGCGGCGGCTTTAAGGTCATAAGAGCGATCGTTCTCGGCAAAACGGCGCGCTACGCGGTGCGCAAGGCGATAAGCCCGAGAAGCGTTTACTCGATAAAATCCGACGGCAAGGAGATAAGCGCCGAGGTTCGGCACGGCGTACTCGCGTACCTCACGGCATACCTCATATTCATGGCGCTCGCGATACTTATTGTAAGCCTTGACAACAAGGACTTTTCGACGACCGCAACGTCGGTGATATCTACCATGAACAACATAGGCCCTATGATAGGACCGGTCGGAAATTTCGCGGACTTCTCGGTACTGTCGAAAATAGTGCTGTCAGTTTCAATGCTCGTCGGAAGACTTGAAATATATCCGATACTTGTGCTGTTCTCGCCGTATATGTGGCGCAGAAAGTAAAACATAATTAACAGGGGACACTATATGAGAAAAAAATTTTTGAGTCTGATTTTAAGCGCGGTGATGCTTGCTTCGGTAGCATTTGTACCGCTTTACAGAAACACGGACGCGTCGGCGGAACAGGCGGCGCGCCAAATGGAATATCTGGACAGAGGCACGGTCGCGGTAAAGGTGTCGGACGGCGTGTATATAAGCTGGCGGCTGCTCGGAACGGAAAACTACGAGCAGGGCTTTGACGTGTACCGCGGAACTCAAAAGGTCGCGTCAAACATAACGGACAGCACAAATTATACCGATAAAAACGCATCCGGTGCGGATAAATATACCGTAGTTAAAACAGGCGAAAGCGTTGAAACCGGCGAAGCCGTAAGCGTTTGGTCGCAGCAGTATAAGGATATTCCGCTCGGCAGAAAGCCCGCCGCGGCAAGTCTGCCTAAATTCGTGACGGAAGATAAATGGAACTATTTCGTGGACTCTTCGGGAAATAAAGTCTCGTCAGGCAGCTGGCGCGATCCCGAAACGGCTTATCAGAATGTCGATTATACGATAGGCGACACATCTGTCGGCGACCTTGACGGCGACGGCGAATATGAGCTTGTCGTAAAATGGGACTGCGGCGGTCAGGATAATTCATATAACGGCGTTACGGGAAATGTTATTATCGACGCGTACGAGCTTGACGGAACGCCCATGTGGGAAAATCCGATAGATTTGGGCGTCAACATAAGAGCAGGCGCACACTATACGCAGTTCCTCGTATACGACTTTGATTTTGACGGCAAAGCGGAAATCACAATGAAAACCGCGCCCGGCTCAAAGGACGGAAAGAATAAATACGTGACGGCTGCAAGCCGCGCCGATGAAATAAAAAATGTTACCGATGAACAAAACAGCGCGGATTACCGCAACGATGACGGATATATTCTCGAAGGCGACGAATATTTCACCATATTTGACGGCGAAACGGGCGCGGCTCTCGATACGATTTACTACCCCGTGCAGAGAATAAGCGCCTCCGTTTGGGGCGATGATCAAGGCAACCGCGTCGACAGGTTTACCGCTTCGGTCGCGTATCTTGACGGCGTAAAGCCGTACGCGGTATATCTCCGCGGATATTACATGGGACGCAACGGTCAGCAGCGCAGCGGCACGTGCGCTATGTCGTTCGACGGTAACGAGCTGCACTGCGACTACTGCTTTGACACATACAACACATCCTCTGTCAGCGGTTACAAGGGCGTGAACGGCTATTACAGCGGCGCGGAAATTTATGTGGGACAGGGAAATCACAACTGCGCCGTGGCAGATGTTGACGGTGACGGAAAAGACGAATTTCTCACGGGCGCGCTCTGTCTGGAGGCAGACGACGACAATAAATTAAAGCCGCGCTGGTGTACGTTTATGGAACACGGCGACGCGCTCCACCTTGCCGACTACGATCCGACGCACGATGGAATGGAATTTTATACGGTTCACGAGGACAGCGGACCGAATACAAAAAGCGGAAAATCGGTTGAAATAAATTACGGCATGTCAGTGATCGATCCGTTCGACGGCTCGATAATAAAGCACTGGACAGCCGGAGGCGACACGGAACGCGGCATTATGGCAAATACGGGAATGGGCGGCTATTATCAGGTTCACGCGTATGCCGGCAGCGGCAGACAGGTAGGGCCGGAAATGATGATGGGCGACGGAGTTTTTGAGACTGCTCCGGCACATCTTACGCAGAATTTCCGCGTGTTCTGGGACGCCGACGTTTACGATGAATTTCTCGACGGAACAACCATAACGAATTGGAACGGAAACGGATTTATTACAGCGCTTAACGCCGGAAATTATAGCTGTATATCGGTTAACGGAACGAAGGCAAATCCGGCTTTGCAGGCGGATATATTGGGCGACTGGCGCGAGGAGGTTATATATCCGTACTCTGATAATACAAAACTAAGAATATTTACAACGACCGATGTGACAAAGCACAGGCTATACACTCTTATGCACGACAGCGCGTACCGTATGCAGGTTTCGAGCCAGCAGACCGCGTACAACCAGCCGCCTCATATCGGCTACTACGTGAGTGAGGATAACGACATATACGACCGCCGTAAATTTGCCGCGTATGTAAAAACAGTCGATGCTGACGGCAACGAGGCGGTAAGAACAAAAAATATCCCCGGCGGCGAGGACGACGCTCCTCCGACTCCGTCCACTCCCGAACCCACGCATGAGATAAGCGCGGACACGTATACCGCTTCAAAGGTGAGGAACGAGATAGGCTCAAGTGTATCTCCGAAGCCCGCCGACGGTCAGGTTTGGCTTAACAGCTTCAGTAAAACGTGGGGCGCGGCGTATTTCGGATTTGCGGGAATAGAAGACTTTGATCCGGCAAGGGTTGAAAACGCGTCGATAGAATTTACCGCAATATCATATGCAACCACCACCAGAGACAGACAGTTTTATTTCAATCTGATAGGAACAGATAACTCGTGGGAACCGGGAATCGTTACGGTTAATTCCGATCCGTACCCGTCGGGTAAGCAAACTGTTTATTCGCAGAAATGCCAGACGGTAAACGGTCAAGGAGACGTTTTCAAGCCGGGTATTGCAGCGGCGATAGATATAACCGATTATGTGAAAACTTTTGCGAAGGGAACAACGGAAATATCGGTTATCGCCGCCATTCCTCCCGGATCGAGCGGCGCAGGCGCGTGCGAGCTTTTGATGCGCGACAATCCCGCGCTCAAAATAAATATGCTTCCCGAACCGACGCCCGAACCGACGACTGAACCTACAACCGAACCGACAACGGAACCGACAGTCGAGCCTACAACCGAACCGACGACTGAACCTACAACAGAACCGACAACAGAGCCGACAGTCGAACCAACAACAGAACCGACGACTGAACCTACAACAGAACCGACGACCGAACCGACGACCGAACCTACAACCGAACCTACAACCGAACCAACCACTGAGCCTACAACTGAACCGACGCCGGAGCAGTATTTCACCGCGGCGGCTGAAGGCAATAACGTCAATACGGAAATCAAATGTTCCGACGAAAGCGGAGACGCTGTGCTTATCGCGGCGATTTACGAAAACGGCAGACTTGTTGAGTGCAGGTACGAGGCTGTTGATTTGTCCGAGGATGTAATAAAAAAGACGCTGACATTCAATCACAATGCGGAGGAATACGACGTCAAGGCATTCCTGTGGAGAGAGCCTGACAAAGCTTCAGAGCCGGTTTTACCTCCTGCGGTTTGGCGCAAAGCTCACGGAAATGAATAAAGACAGATGAGAATATTCAAAAGCTATAAACATACGATCGCCGCGTGTTATATAGGGTACATCACGCAGGCGATAGTCAATAATTTTGCGCCCATGCTTTTTGTGATGTTCCATAACGTGTACGGAATATCGCTTGAAAAGATAGGGCTGCTTATAACGGTAAATTTCGGCACACAGCTTCTCGTCGATTTAATATCCGCAAGGTACATCGACAAAATAGGCTACCGCAAATGCATTGTCACCGCGCACATTTTTTCCGCGTCGGGACTTGTAATGCTTGCGCTGCTTCCGAGCGTACTGCCCGATCCGTTCACCGCGCTGTGCATTGCTTCGGTGGTGTACGCGATAGGCGGCGGACTTATCGAGGTGCTTATAAGTCCTATAGTGGAGGCTGTGCCGGGGGACGAGAAAACGGCTGCGATGAGTATGCTCCATTCGTTTTACTGCTGGGGTTCGGTAGCCGTTATTTTGCTGTCAACAGCTTTTTTTGCGGCTTTCGGTATCGGCGCGTGGCGCGTGATTGCGTGCGCGTGGGCTGCAGTGCCGCTGTTTAACGCGGCGTATTTCTCCCGTGTGCCGATAGCTCACCTCACCGAAAAGGGAGAGGGAATGACGGTCGCGGAGCTTTTGAAATCAAAAATATTCTGGGTGTTTGCGCTGATTATGATATGCGCGGGAGCGTCGGAGCTTGCCATGAGCCAGTGGGCGTCCGCGTTCGCCGAGCAGGGCTTGGGAGTGAGCAAGACAGTCGGCGATATAGCTGGGCCGTGCTTTTTCGCGGTTCTTATGGGAAGCGCGCGCGTGCTGCACGCGAAGATCGCAAACCGCGTAAGCCTTACGAAATACATGGGACTGTGCGCGGCGCTTTGCGCGGCGGCTTATCTTGCCGCGTCGCTTATGCCGCATCCTGCGCTGTCGCTTATTGCGTGCGGACTTTGCGGATTTTCCGTCGGCGTTATGTGGCCCGGCACGTTCAGCATGGCGTCCGAACGGTGTCCAACCGGCGGCACGGCTATGTTCGCGCTGCTTGCTCTCGGCGGCGACATCGGCTGTTCATTGGGGCCGTCGCTTGTTGCAGCCGCGTCGGGCGCGTTCGGCGACAACCTCAAAAGCGGTATTATATGCGCGGCGCTGTTTCCGATACTGCTTCTCGTCGGACTGGTACTTTGCCGACGCGCAGTGAATACAACAAAAAAATAAGCCGAAAACAAACATGTTTTCGGCTCGTTTTATATTTTCCGTAAATTTTTACAATCGTTTTATCCGCCTATCTGACATTTAAGTCCGCTCTTTTTCGCGTTTTCAAGTAAAAGCTGCATATGGTCGTTCGGTATAAGCGGTAAATCGCCCATTAGATACTCTCTGCCCAAGCCCTCGTACTTGCCCTGACCGAGCCTGTGGTACGGGAGCAGGTGCAGATGCTCAACACCCGGCAGCGACGCCGCGAACATCGCTATATCGTATATTTCCGACGGCGTGTCGTTGAACGTCGGTATAACCGGTACGCGTATCGTGAGGTTTACCATGCCGCTCTCCGCGATTTTGCGCGCGTTTTCACGTATCAATTCGTTCGGCTGACGTGTAAACTCCTTATGCTTCGCGCTGTTCATGTGTTTTATATCCATAAGCACATAGTCGAGGTAGGGGAGGTATTTCTGTATCGTCTCCCACTTCGCAAAGCCGGTAGTTTCGATAGCCGTGTTTATTTCAAGCTCCTTGGTCGCGCGCAGAAGGTGCGGCGCAAAATCGGGCTGCAGCAGCGACTCGCCGCCCGACAGCGTAAGACCGCCGCCGCTTCTCACGTAGTAAAACCTGTCCTGAAGTATAATCGGCAAAAGCTCCGCGACGGTAACGTCCTTACCCATGATTTTTTCCTTACCCTCGAACATCATCGGCTGAACGTCAAATTCCTGCGACTCGGGGTTGCAGCACCAGCGGCAGCGCAAAGCACAGCCCTTCAGGAATACGATCGTGCGTATTCCGGGACCGTCGTGTATGGAATATTTTTGTATGTCGAATATGCGGCCTTTTGCGTTTAAGTAATTTTCCATGTTAAATCCCTTTTACAGCTTTAGTCAACGAAATTCGCCTGCTCCGTTCTCGCGATAATATCGTCCTGCAGCGAGCGCGAAAGCGTTGTGAACAGCGCGCTGTAGCCCGCCACGCGGACAACGAGCGACTTGTAGTTTTCGGGGTGCTTCTGCGCGTCCAAAAGCGTTTCCTTGCTTACGACGTTAAACTGCATGTGCATACCTTTCTGGTCGAAGTACGCTCTGATATACGAAACGAAGTTTTTAAGTCCCTCGATACCGCTGAGCGCCGACGGGTGGAACTTCTGATTGTAGAGCGTTCCGTTTGACGCTATGCCGTGGTCGAGCTTCGCGACGGAGTTAGCCGCAGCCGTAGGACCGAGACGGTCGCTTCCGCTGCGCGGGCCTACGCCGTCGGCGATAGGCGTGTTCGCAAGTCTGCCGTCGGGCGTCGCGCCTGTCTGCTCGCCCAAAGGCACGTTAGCCGAAACGGGGTACAGTCCCGCGTGGAACTGACCGCCGCGCGGATTGTAATACTTCTCAACCTCGCGCGTGTATACGTACGCAACATCACGCGCGAACAGGTCAACTTCTTCAATATCGTTGCCGTATTTGGGAAGCTCGTCTATCATTTCGAGCAGCTTGTCATAGCGCGCAACGTCCTCCTTTGACGACGTACCCGAAAGGAACATTCTGCAAATTTCCTCAATCTGCGCCTTTGTGACCGGCTTACCCATGTCGGCGAGATTTTTAACAACCTCAGCCGTGGCGTTTTTAGCCGCCTTCGGGGTAAGACCTCTGCCGTAGTTATGTAAAAGCGCGTCCTTAAATTCAGCCATTGACACGAGCTTCTTATCGAATACGAGCGTTCTTATCGCGTTCAAAGCGTCCGTCATATTCGCGATACCGAAGCCCTGCGGGCCTGTGAAGTTATAATGAGCGCCGCCCTCCTGTATCGTCTTGCCGCGCGCGATACAGTCGTCAATCATCATCGACACAAACGGAAGCTGTCCGCGCTCGCCGTGCGCAACATCGATGGCGTTGTCGGCGTTAACCATAAGCTGTATCATGTACTTCATCTGCGCCTTGTACGCGTCGTAGAACTCGTCAAACGTTTTCATCTGCAGAACATCGCCGGTCTTTAAGCCGACCTGTACGCCCTTGTCAACGCCGTTAGAGAACACAAGCTCCAGCGGACGGCACATGTTAAAGAACGCAGCGTCGTGCCAGCCGTCAGTCTTATGCGACGCCTGCGGCTCAACGCAGCCGATTATGTTGTAGTCGCGCGCATCCTCCAAGGTAACGCCTCTGCTCATAAGCGCGGGGATAATAACCTCGTCGTTATAGTACGCGGGAAGTCCCACGCCCGTGCGCGTAAGCTCCGCGCACTTTATCATGAACTCGTTCGGCGTGCCGTTCCAGATACGAACCGAGAACGACGGAGCGGGGAGACGCGTGTGCATCGATGCCTGAATACAAAGGAAAGAAAGGTCGTTTGTCGCGTCAAGACCGTCGCGCGTCTGACCGCCGGCGCAGAGGTTCTGGAACAGGCTGTAGCCGGCGAAGCCCTCCGCCGAAGCCGCGTCGCGAACCTTGTTGAGGTCGTTGAGCTTTATCCATATGCAGTCGAGAAGCTCCTGCGCAAACTCGCGCGTCAGTATACCTTTTTCAATATCCGCTTTGTAGTAGGGGTACATATACTGGTCGAAGCGTCCCGGTGAAATCGAGTGACCGCTCGCCTCCATCTGAATCAGCATCTGCACGAACCAGAACGACTGGCACGCTTCGTAGAACGTGTCCGCGCCGTTTTCTGGTACCTTCGCGCAGTTTTTCGCAATCTGCATTAGCTCCTGCTTACGCACCGGATCAGTACATTTCTGCGCCTTTTCGTACGCGAGATTTGCGTAGCGGCGCGCGTAATTTATAGCCGCACGGCACGAGATAAGGCACGACTCCAAAAATTCATGTCTCTTTGAGTAGTCGCTGTCGTAGACGTTAGCCTTATTTAATTCGTTTTCGAGAATTTCCATGTAGCCCTTAAAGCCTATCTGCACGACCTTGCCGTAGTCAACGGTAACGTGTCCGACGCCGTTGTAGAAATAGTTGCCGGGCGTAAACATGTTATGATCTATCGCGAGCCTCGCTTCGGGTGCCATGTATGCCGTTGCAAGCTCGCTCGTCGTCTTGCCTTTCCAGTACGGGTACACCTCGCGCAGCGCACGCTTCGTTTCCTCGCTTATGTGGAACGGATCGGCTTCACGCGTTTCGACCGTGTCAAATTCGGCTTCAAGCCACTCATACGAGTATTCGGGGAACACCTGACAGCTTCTCGGCGCTTTCGTCGCGCTTCCGACTATAAGCTCGTTGTCGCGGATCGTTATGGGGATATTTTCGAGTATGTGTTCAAACGCCATTGCGCGGCGCTTTACGTTCGGCAAATCCTCCGTCTGCTTGTAGCTTTCCGTAAGAAGCACGGCTCTGTCAGCCTCTATTTCGGGCATTTTCGCGAATAGGTCGTCCAAAAGCTTGTCTATTCGCTCTGTTCTGGGTATATCTTCGGTATTGAATGTTCTCATAACGTTACTCTCCTATGCTAAATGTACTTTCTATATTATACCACAATATATTGAAAATTTCAATATGTTTTTTCAAGATGTTGTGATTTTTTGTGCAGAATTGAGCAAAGCGCGGTACATTCGGAATAAAACGGCACGTCAAGGGCAGAATAAAATCGGAAGGAGCGAAGCAACGTGAAAAAGAAAGACAATAACCATGTGATATTCAGTCCCGAAATGTCCGACCTCGACAGCGGTCATATCGCGTCGGCAACCGACTGCACGGGACTTATGCCGTTCGCGCCGGAGAGCAGGGAGGAAAGAAAATCGTACAAGGCGATTTACGACTATTCTCCCGACGAAACAACGCGCGCGGACGCAAAAAAACGATAATACGAGACCTCCCGCTTAAAGTCGGGAGGTTTTTGTATTTTGTGCTTGCAACGCGGCGTATTTTTTGCTATAATAATACAAATAAGTCATAATGAGGTACGCATATTGAAAACAAAGGATTTTTACTACGAGCTTCCCAAGGAGCTTATCGCGCAGGAGCCGATAAGCGACAGAAGCGCGTCGAGGCTTATGGTTCTCGACAAGGACAGCGGAAAAACGGAGCATAAGCATTTTTATGATATAGCAGATTACATTGACGCGGGCGATACGCTTATATTAAACGACACAAAGGTTATACCCGCGAGACTGCACGGCGTTAAAGAGGGTACGGGCGGAGCGATAGAGTTTCTGCTGCTCACGAAACGCTCTCTCGATGTGTGGGAGGTAATATTAAAGCCCGGGCGCAAGGCAAAACCGGGCGCGAGGTTCGTATTCGGCAACGGGGAGCTACGCGCGGAGATAATCGACATTGTAAACGAGGGCAACCGCCTTGTTAAATTTGAGTACGAGGGAGTGTTTGAGGAGGTTCTCGACCGCCTCGGCGAAATGCCGCTTCCGCCGTACATAACGAAAAAGCTCGAGGATAAGGACAGGTACCAGACGGTGTACGCCAAAAACAGCGGCAGCGCCGCCGCGCCGACAGCGGGACTGCATTTTACGCCGGAGCTTCTTGATAAAATCAAGGAAAAGGGCGTAAACATCGGCTTTGTGACGCTGCACGTAGGTTTGGGTACATTTCGCCCCGTAAAGGCGGAGGATATAAAAGACCACAAAATGCACTCCGAGTTTTACGTTCTGCCCGACGAAACCGCCGAGCTTGTGAACAAAACGAAGGAAAACGGCGGACGCGTGATCTCTGTCGGCACGACGGCTACGCGCGTGCTTGAAACGGCGGGTATGAACGGCTGGCCGCTTAAGGGCGCGACCGGCTGGACGGATATTTTTATAAGCCCGGGAAGCGAGTTTCACGTCATTGACGCGCTTATAACCAATTTCCACCTTCCCGAATCGACGCTCATAATGCTTGTGAGCGCGCTCGCGGGCAGGGAAAACGTGCTTAACGCGTACGCCGAGGCAGTTAAGGAAAAGTACCGATTTTTCTCATTCGGCGATGCAATGTTCATTAAATAGAGACACGGCGAGGTGAAAAATTTGAGCGGAACATTTAAGATACTGCACACAAACGGACTTGCCAGACGCGGAGAGTTTGACACGGTTCACGGCAAAATACAAACTCCCGTGTTTCAGAATGTCGGCACGCTCGCGGCAATAAAGGGCGCGCTGTCAGCGGAGGATTTGAGGACGGTAGGCTGTCAGGTCGAATTGTCGAACACATACCATCTGCACCTGCGCCCAGGCGACGAGGTTATAAAAAAGCTCGGCGGACTGCACAAATTCATGAACTGGGACAGACCGATACTCACCGACAGCGGCGGATTTCAGGTGTTCTCGCTCGCGTCGCTCCGCAAAATTACCGAGGAGGGCGTTTCGTTCGCGTCGCACATAGACGGTCACAGGATATTCATGGGACCGGAGGAAAGTATGCGGATACAGTCGAATCTCGCGTCAACAATCGCAATGGCGTTCGACGAGTGCATAGAAAATCCCGCGCCGAAGGATTACGTAAAGCAGTCGGTCGACAGAACGTACCGCTGGCTCGTTCGGTGCAAGGCGGAAATGGAGCGGCTTAACTCGCTCGACGAAACGATAAACAAAAATCAGCTTTTATTCGGCATAAATCAGGGCGGCACGTATGACGACCTGCGCATAGAGCATATGAAGCGCATAGCGGAGCTTGACCTTCCCGGCTACGCGATAGGCGGTCTGGCGGTGGGCGAGAGCCATGAGGAAATGTACCACATACTGGACGTAACGCTGCCGCACGCGCCCGAGAACAAGCCGCGCTACCTCATGGGTGTGGGAACGCCGTCAAACATTATAGAGTCGGTTGCCCGCGGCGTTGACTTTTTCGACTGCGTAATGCCGACGAGAAACGCGCGTCACGGCTTCATATTCACGCGCCACGGCACGATGAACATGAAAAACGAGAAGTACGCGCTCGACACGCGCCCGATTGACGAGGAATGTAACTGTCCGACGTGCAAAAGGTACACGAGGGCGTATATAAGACATCTGTTCAAGGCGGGCGAAATGCTCGCGATGCGGCTTTGCGTAATTCACAATCTGTACTTCTACAACGAGCTTACAGAAAGAATAAGAACGGCAATCGAGGAGGACAGGTTCGAGGAATTCAGGCGCGAAAACACGGAAAAGCTCGCGCAGAGGTTGTAAAAAAATATGATTTAATATAAAAAGAAAGGATGATGTATCATGGCTAATCCGACCGCATTGGATTATGCGAAAATGTGCGCCGACAGCGTTATGGGGGACTACACGCCCGACACGCTGCCGCCAGCAGACCGTTTCCACTACCACCAGGGCGTATTTTTGACGGGTGTTGAAAAAATATACCACCTGTCGCACGAGGAAAAGTACAGAACGTACATACGCGAATGGGTTGACAAGCATATTGACGAGGACGGCAACAGCTCAAGCGCCGACCTTACGGAGTTTGACGACATCCAGCCGGGCGTTTTGCTCTTTAATCTGTTCGAGTCAACAGGTTATCTGAAGTACAAGAAAATGCTCGACAGAATGTTTGACGCTGTTGAAAAGTGGCCCACAAACGCAAAGGGCGGAGTGTGGCACAAGTACCGCAACAAGAACCAAATGTGGCTCGACACGATGTACATGATGGGATTTTTCACCGCCATGTACGCGAACAAGTTTAACGTGCCGTATATGTACGACAAGATCTGCACGCAGGTAAAGCTGATACGCGAAAACATGACAAACCCCGAAACGGGACTGCTCTATCACATGTGGGACGACACGCATCAGCATATTTTCGCCGACCGTGAGACGGGACTTATAAAGGTTCACTGGGGACGCGCGATGAGCTGGTACGTAGTGGCTCTGTCCGAGTTTACGTCGCTCGCACCGAAGGACAGCGAATTGTACGCGTTATCCGTAAAAATAGGCAAGGAGCTTCTTGATGTTTTAAAGACGTATCAGGACAAGGAAACGGGTATGTGGTACCAGGTGCTTGACAAGGTCAACGATCCGCGCAACTGGCTCGAAACGTCCGCCACATCGCTCATAACGTACGCGGCGGCAAAGTTCCGCAACAACGGCGTGATAGGCGAGGAATACGACGACATGATTATCGCGGGCTACAACGGCGCGCTTTCAAAGACGGAGAGCGACGGCAATAAGCTGAGCGTCACCGGCGTGTGCGTCGGCACGGGCGTGGGACGCGAGGACTACTATTTCTACCGCCCGACCGTCGCGAACGACCTTCACGGAGCGGGAGCGTTTATTATGATGTGTACCGAGGTTTACAAGTTTATGACCGCGCGCGGCGAATAAATTTCGGTATCGGTAAAATATGTATTGAAAAAAGCCTTATATTCGTGTATAATGGATATAATAGACAATAAACGGTCTCTTAACGAAGGGAGAATACGCGTATGAAAGCAAAATACAAAAGAGTGCTGCTTAAAATAAGCGGCGAGGCGCTTGCGGGGAAAAACGGCTTCGGACTTGACGAGCCGACCATTTCAAGCATAAGCGAGAATATAAAGAAGATAACGGATATGGGCGTGCAGGTTTCCATAGTTGTCGGCGGCGGAAACATATGGCGCGGCAGAAGCGGTGAAAACATGGACAGAACGCGCGCCGACCACATGGGAATGCTTGCAACGGCAATAAACGCGCTTGCATTGTGCAGCGCGCTCGAGAACCTCGAAGTGCCGACAAGAGTGCAGACGGCTATAGAAATGCGTCAGGTAGCCGAGCCGTACATAAGAGGCAAGGCGATAAGACATCTCGACAAGGGCAGAGTAGTAATATTCGGCTGCGGCACGGGCAATCCGTTCATGTCGACCGATACCGCCGCGGCGTTAAGAGCCGTTGAAACGGAGGCGGACGTGATACTGCTCGCGAAAAAGGTCGACGCGGTTTACGACAGCGATCCCAATATTAACCCGAACGCAAAGAAGTATGACGCGCTGTCATTCAGCGACATACTTTCAAAAAATCTCGGCGTTATGGACTCGACGGCGGCGTCGCTGTGCCGTGACAACAACCTGCCCATTCTCGTATTCGGACTTAACGATCCGTACAATATCGTAAGAGCCGTTAAGGGCGACAGGATAGGCACTCTCGTAAACAAGGACGGAAAGCTTTAATACATAAATATAAAGGAGGACACGAAAATGGCTAAATATCCCGAAATAGAAAGTAAAATGGAAAAGAGAATAGACGCGTACGCGTCGGAGCTTAAAACGATCCGCGCAGGACGCGCGAACGCGCAGGTACTCGACAAGGTCGCAATCGACTACTACGGCACAATGACGCCGATACAGCAGGTAGGCTCGATTTCGTCGCCCGAACCGAGACTGCTCGTGATTCAGCCGTGGGATGTGACGGTGTTAAAGGAGATAGAGAAGGCTATAAACGCCTCCGACCTCGGCATATCGCCGCAGAACGACGGCAAGGTTATACGCCTTAACTTCCCGCCGCTCACGGAGGAGAGAAGAAAAGAGCTTGTGAAGACGGTCAAGAAGTACACCGAGGAAGCGAAAATTCAGATAAGAAACATCCGCCGCGACGCTTTGGAGGAATTTAAGAAGCAGAAAAAGGACGGCGAAATGACCGAGGACGACGTTAAGGGTGCGGAAAAGGACGTGCAGAACATTACCGACAAATACGTCAAGGAGATCGACTCGATCTGCGCCGCGAAGGAAAAGGAAATAATGGATGTATAAGACGTTGCGCGGGCGGATATTATCCGCCCCCGCGTTTTAATATCAAAAATAAAACTCCGAAAGGGATAGGAAATGCTGTTTAAGCGTAAAGAAAAAATCGGCACGGAGCCGAAGCATCTGCCGCGCCACGTCGGTATAATCATGGACGGCAACGGCAGGTGGGCAAAAAAAAGAGGACTGCCGCGCAGCGCCGGTCACAGCGCGGGCGCGGAGGCACTGAAAAAAATAGTTACCGAGGCGAACAAGCTCGGTATAGAATATGTGACGGTGTACGCGTTCTCGACCGAGAACTGGAAACGGCCGGCTGACGAGGTAAAATACCTTATGTCTCTGCTTCTCGACTACCTCAAAAACGCGGAGAAAAACCTCGCGGGCGACAACACGGTAATACGCGTTATCGGCTCGCGCGCGGAGCTAAGTGAGGAAATACAGGAGCAGATTATAAAGACGGAAAAGCTGACCGAGCATAACACCGGAACTATACTAAACATAGCCTTAAACTACGGCGGACGAGAGGAAATAACTCATGCCGTGAGAGAGATATGCGCCGACGTGCAAAGAGGCGCGCTCGATGTGGGCGATATTGACGAGCAAACCGTTGACGGCAAACTCTACACGCACGGTCAGCCGGACGTGGATTTACTTATACGGACGAGCGGCGAAATGCGGCTTTCAAATTTCATGCTGTGGCAGGTAAGCTACGCGGAGATGTGGTTCACAGATAAGCTTTGGCCTGATTTTAAGCCGTCGGATTTCAGACATGCCGTTAGTGAGTTTGGACAAAGAGGAAGAAGATTTGGGGGGATATGACGAATGAAAACGAGAGTGATAACTTCTGTGGCGGCGCTGCTGCTGTTTTTTGCGCTGCTGTTCCTGCCGGAAATTTTCTTCGGTCAGCTGGTCGGCGATATTGTGTTTGCCGCCGCGATTGCCGTTGTAATACTTTTAATGCTGCATGAATGTTACGCGGCTTCAAAAGCGTCAAAGGCGATGCGCGTGACGGGCTTTATATGCTCGGCTATACTTATGGCTGCCGGCGTTCCGTTCGTTATAGGCTATAATTTCCACACAACGGCGGAGCTTTGCGCGATGGCTGCGATACTCATTATATTTATAAATATGGTTCTTGTTGTGGCACTGCACGGACGGTGGAATTACAGGGAAGTGCTTTCAAACGCGTTCCTCACCATGTACGTCACGGTTTCAATGGCGTGCATAATGCTGTCGAAGAAATATTTCGGCAACGGCTACATGATGCTTATATTCCTGTGCGCGTGGTCGTCGGACTCCTTCGCGTACCTCACGGGACGGTTTATCGGCAGGCATAAGCTGATACCTCATGTAAGTCCCAACAAAACCGTCGAGGGCGCTATCGGCGGCATTGTCGGCGCGGCTGTAATATGCACGCTGTACCTTTTCATATTGAATAACGCGCTCGGTCTTGATGTGCCGTGGCTCGCCGTAGGTGCGCTTACAGGCGTTGCCGGCTCGCTGTTCGGTCAGATAGGCGACCTTGTCGCGTCGGCGATAAAGAGAGACACGGGCGTTAAGGATTTCGGAACGTTCTTCCCGGGACACGGCGGTTTTATGGACAGATTCGACAGCGTTATGTTTATCTCGCCGTTTGTGTTCGGCATACTTGCTGCGATACTTTCCGTGGCATAAACAAATGACGGTATACGGAGTTATATAATATGGAATTTGAGCATAAAATATCATTGCTCGGCTCCACAGGCTCGATAGGCACTCAAACGCTTGAAATTGTGCGAGAGTATAGGGGCATAAAGGTCGAGGCAATGACGGCAAGGAAAAATACCGCGCTCCTCGAAAAGCAGGCGCGTGAGTTTAAGCCGCGTCTTGTGTGCGTTACGGACGGGGATAAGGCAAAGGAACTCAAAATAAAGCTCGCGGACACCGATATAAAGGTAGTGTCTGGCGAAGAAGGACTTACGGAAGCCGCGACAGCCGGCGGAACTCAAACGGTCGTTACTGCGGTTGTCGGCATATCGGGACTTTTGCCGACGATCGAAGCAATAAAGGCGGGGAAGAATATAGCCCTCGCAAATAAGGAAACGCTCGTAACGGGCGGTCATATTGTGACGCGTCTCGCGAATGAACACGGCGTAAAGCTGCTGCCGGTCGACAGCGAAC
The DNA here is from genome assembly GCA_947624485.1 of uncultured Clostridia bacterium. GTDB lineage: Bacteria > Bacillota > Clostridia > UBA1381 > UBA1381 > Hominilimicola. Next base: position 365,041 of record CANQKM010000001.1, on the reverse strand, counting down.
ACAGCGCGATTTTTCAGTCGCTCGAATGCTGCCGCGACAGGCGCGAAATAAAGCGTATACTGCTCACCGCGTCGGGCGGTCCGTTCTTCGGCAAAAAAAGAGCGGAGCTTACGAATATAACGCCCGCCGACGCGTTAAAGCACCCCAACTGGGACATGGGCGCTAAGGTGACGATAGATTCCTCGACGCTCGTGAATAAGGGTTTGGAGGTCATGGAGGCGCGGTGGCTGTTCGGCACGGAGAATATAAAGGTACTCGTTCACAGACAGAGCGTCGTACATTCGGCTGTGGAATTCTGCGACAACGCGGTAATAGCGCAGCTCGGCGTGCCGGATATGAAGCTGCCGATACAGTACGCGCTCACGTACCCGAACCGACTGCCGATGAAAGGCAACGAGCTTGACCTTTTCGCGTACCGCGACCTGACGTTTGAAGAACCCGACACGGAAACGTTTTTCGCCCTGAAGCTCGCATACGACGCGATGAAAACGGGCGGCGTTATGCCGACGGTCTTTAACAGCGCGGACGAGGCGGCTGTCGATATGTTTATGAACGGCAGGCTCTCTTACCTCGGCATATCCGACGCGATAGCAAATGCTATGAACAATATCAAAAATATAGAAGATCCCTCGCTTGACGACATTCTCGAAACGGACAGAGCGGCGAAGGAAATTGTATACAGTATGTAAATACGGGAGGCTTTTTTGTGGTAACGGCGATTGTATCCGTCATAATGTTTCTTGTGCTGATTTCGTTTCACGAATTCGGTCATTTTATAGTTGCTAAGGCTCTTAAATTCAGGGTTGACGAGTTTTCCGTAGGCGCGGGCCCGCTGATATTCAAGAAGCAGAAGGGTGAAACGCAGTATTCTCTGCGCCTTCTTCCGCTCGGCGGCTACTGCAAATTCGACGACGGCGAGGACGAGGACACACGTGACGAGAGATCCTTTGTGAACCAAAAGCCGTGGAAAAGACTTTTGGTGCTTTTGGCAGGCGGAATATTCAACATAATACTCGGATTTATGCTGTTCATGTTTATAGTACCGGCAATATCGCCCGTGGCAACAAACGTTGCGCAGTCGGTCGTGCCGGGGAGCTACGTCGAGCAAAGCGGCATGACGGCGGGCGACAAAATCGTTGCGATAAACGGTAAGGGCGTAAGCTGCTACAACGATATCACGCTTTACACTCAAAACTTCCGCAAGGACGAGTACGCCACGATCAAAGTAAAGCGCGGAAACGAAACGCATGAGCTTGAATTTAAGCCGACGGAGCAGATCATAGACCAAAGCTACACCGACGACGGCGTAAACGTCAGCGTCAAAATAAACGGCACGGATAGTGAAAGCTATTTTGTGCCGTATTCCGAGGATAACCCGAAGGACGAGACGCTCTTAGGCACAACGAAAACAATAACGCGCTATATAATCGGTTTCACGCCGCAGCCGAAGGAAATAAACGCCTTTAACGTCTGGGGCGAGGCGTGGAACGAAACGAAATTCGTCGTAAAGCTCGTGTACCAGTCGTTCTGGCAGATCATCACGGGCAAAATCGGCATACATGAGGTGTCGGGCCCTGTCGGTATCGTCCGCGAAGTGAACACTGCCGTACATTCCGGCAGCAGAAGCTGGCTCGACGTGCTGAATCTTATCGCGCTGCTAACGATAAACCTCGGTATCTTCAACCTATTGCCGATACCGGCGCTCGACGGCGGCAGAATACTGTTTGTGCTGTGGGAGATGATTACGCGCAGACGAGTGCCGCCCGACAAGGAAGGTATTATACACGCCGTCGGAATGGCGCTTTTGCTGCTGTTTGTGATTTTCATATCGTTTAAGGACGTTATGAGCTTATTCGGAGGTTAAAAATGAGGAAACAAAAGAGAACGGTCAATATCGGCGGCGTTAAAATAGGCGGCGGTAACCCCGTCGCGATACAGTCAATGTGCAACACCGACACGCGCGACGTTAGAGCAACGGTGAATCAGATTGCGGAGCTTGAAAACGCGGGGTGTGAGATCATACGCGCAGCCGTACCCGATATGGAGGCGGCGCAGGCTGTTAAAGAAATAAAAAAGCAAATTCATATACCGCTCGTGGTCGATATACATTTCGACTACCGTCTCGCGCTCGAATGTATGAAAAACGGCGCGGATAAGGTCAGAATAAACCCCGGCAACATCGGCGACCGCGACAGGGTGCGGCAGGTTGTTGAAATGGCAAAGGAGCGCGCCGTTCCTATACGTATCGGCGTAAACGGCGGCTCGCTCGAAAAAAATCTGCTCGCAAAGTACGGCGGCGTTACCGCGCGCGCGCTTGTCGAGAGCGCTTTAGGTCACGTCCGAATTTTGGACGAGCTTGATTTTCACGACGTAGTTGTGTCCATAAAGGTGTCCGATGTGCCGAAAATGCTTGAAGCGTACAGGCTGTTTGACGAAATGACCGATATACCGTTACATATAGGCGTTACCGAGGCGGGAACGCTCCGCTCGGGAACAATTAAGTCGGCTGTCGGTATCGGCGCGCTTTTAGCCGAGGGCATAGGCGACACAATGCGCGTATCGCTTACAGCCGATCCCGTAGAAGAAGTGTACGCGGCGTACGATATACAGAAGGTACTCGGCTTGCGCAGAACGAACGCGGAAATCATTTCCTGTCCGACGTGCGGCAGAACGCAGATCGACCTTATACCGATAGCGAACGAGGTTGAAAAGCGCGCGCGTAATCTCAAAAAGCCGCTTAAAATAGCCGTTATGGGCTGCGCGGTAAACGGTCCGGGCGAGGCGCGCGAAGCTGATATCGGAATTGCCGGAGGCAGGGGAGAAGGACTTATATTCCGCAAGGGCGAGATTATAAGAAAAGTACCCGAGGATAAAATTGTGGACGAGCTTATGTCCGAAATTAAAAGACTGGAGGAAACGATATGAAAAAATATCTTGTGATAAACGGAGTAAATTTAAATATGCTCGGCGTGCGCGAACCCGATGTTTACGGCAAAAACACGCTAAGCGACCTTGAATCGCTCGTAACGGAAAAGGCAAAAAAGCTCGGTGTGGGCGTTGACTTTTTCCAAAGCAATTTCGAGGGCGAGATCGTCGAGAAAATACACTCGGCTCTCGGCGTGTACGACGGTATAATAATGAACCCCGGCGCGCACACGCACTATTCATACGCGATACGCGACGCGCTCGGCTCAGTTAAAATCCCGACCGTTGAGGTGCATATTTCAAACATACACAAGCGCGAGGAATTCCGTCACACGAGCGTGACCGCTCCCGAATGTGACGGTCAGATCTGCGGTCTCGGCTTTAAGGGATACGAGCTTGCGCTCGAATATCTTGCGGATAAGGGATGATGAAGGTGAACAAGAGAGTTGACAGGCTGTGCGAAAGACTGCACGACAACGAAGCCGCGCTTATATCGAGTTACCCGAACATATTTTACTACAGCGGCTTTACGTCGGGCGACGCGTACCTTTTAATATCGCACGATTCGCGCTTTATAATAACGGACTCGCGCTATACGATTCAGGCGCGCGAGCAGGCGAGCGGCTACGAGGTAATAGATATAAAGGACGGCTTTGAAAAAATATTTTCAAAAATTTCAGCTGATTATATAGGCTACGAGTCCGCGCATATGTGCGTGAGCGAACATAAGCGGCTTAAGATGAAGCTTGCAAATCATCAGGCGCTTGTGGAGAAGCAGAAGGTCATAGACGAAGCGCGCAGCGTAAAGGACAGTGAGGAAATACGCCGCATATCCGAAGCCGAAAGAATAGGCGACGAGGCGTTTTCGCACGTACTCGGCATGATACGCGCCGGCGCGGTCGAGCGTGACATCGCTCTCGAGCTTGAAATTTTCATGAAAAGAAACGGCGCGTCCGCACTGTCGTTTGATACTATTGTCGCGTCGGGCGCGAGAAGCGCGATGCCGCACGGAGTTGCGAGCGGCAAGGCGATTGAGCAAGGCGACCTCGTGACGCTTGATTTCGGCTGCGTTTTCGAGGGCTACTGCTCCGATATGACGCGCACTGTCGTTGCCGGCAAGGCAAACGACCGTCAGAGGGAGATATACGATGTTGTGCTTAAAGCGCAGACCGCCGCGATTGACGCGGCATGTGCTGGCGCGGTGTGCAGCGATGTGGACAAGATTGCGCGCGACATTATCGCGGACGCGGGTTACGGAAATAATTTCGGTCACGGTCTCGGCCACAGCGTAGGCATAGAGATACACGAAAGTCCGTCGTTCGCGCCGCGGTGCAATGCAAAACTCGAAAACGGCAACGTTATAACAGTTGAGCCGGGCATATATGTAGACGGCTTCGGGGGAGTAAGAATAGAGGATCTTATCGTCATCGAGGACGGTAAGGCTCGTAATCTTACACACTCTCCGAAGGAACTTATAGAACTTTAGACCGCAGACGCGGTCTTTTTGTTTACATGGCGCTTCGCTGCGCGTCGATCATGCTTTCGGCAAGCGTGCCGTAACCCTTTGCCGGACTGTTTATAAACACATGCGTAACCGCGCCGACGAGCTTGCCGTCCTGTATGATAGGCGAGCCGCTCATGCCCTGCACGATACCGCCCGCGCTGTCGATAAGCCGTCTGTCGGTCACCTCCACGACAAGGCTCTTATCCGCGCTGTCGGTGATTTTCTTTATTTGTATAGAATATTTTTCAAGCTTGCCGCCGAACATGTCGGACATAATATAAGCGTCGCCGGTGTGAACCTCGCTTCTCGCGGCAACGGGCAGCGCTTCACCGCCGGAGAAAAAGCCGCTCTCCGACGCTTCGCCGAATATACCTTCGCCCGTGTTTGCGTTTACGTCACCCAGAACCATATCGCCGAAGGACGCGTTTATTTCACCCGGATAACCGCGCTTGCTTTTTGTCACGGAAAGAATGCTGCAATCGAGTATAATTCCCGATTTTAAGGATAAAATATCTCCTGTATCGACATCATTTACAGAATGACCGAGAGCGGCGAACGTTTTTCTTTGAGGATCGTAATACGTCACCGTTCCCACACCGGCGCAGCTGTCGCGCACCCAAAGCCCGAGACGGTAAACACCGTCATTGTCGGGCGCGGGGCATACGTTTACCGTAAACGGACGGTCACCGCGCTCTATTTCGAGACTTAACCCTTCGGGATGCTCGTTTACCGCTTTGGCAAAGTCCTCGGACGTTGTAACGCCGCTGCCGTTTATCTTTGTCACCCTGTCGTTTACGCAGATGCCCGCCTCTTTTGCTGCGCACCGACCGTCGATCTCGCTCATGCCTATAACGAGAAGTCCGTCGGTGTAAATCTGTATTCCCGCCGTTCTGCCCATGGGTACAACGCGCGTTTCGTCGGCGTATACAAATGGGCAGCACAGCGAAAAAATCATAAAAAACAATAAAATTTTTGAAGCTTTTTTTGTCAAACGCTTTCACCGCCTTTCACTCATTAAATTTGCCGAAATGACGTATTGGTATACGGCAAAAGATATTGCAGAACTGGCTTTAATTTTTTTACATAATTTTAATTTTTGAATTTGCGCGGCTGTTTTGCGCATTGCCTATTTTTGACTTGCAAATTACGCCCGTATGTGCTAAAATACAGTATGTCAGAGTTTTTCCGTCCGCCGAAGCGGGCGGATATTTAGTTAGAATAAACGCCTTTACGGGAGAAAATATTATGTATAAGATGCTTGACAAATTAAACGACAGACAAAGGGAAGCGGTGCTTGCAACGGAAGGACCGGTGCTTGTGCTTGCGGGCGCGGGCAGCGGTAAAACGACGGTGCTTGTGAACAGAATCGCGTATATGATCTCCAAAAAAAAGATAAATCCGTGGAACATACTTGCCATAACGTTTACAAATAAGGCTGCAAACGAGATGAAAACGCGTATAGAAAAGCTTCTCGGCGATGAAGCGGCTGATATTTGGGCGGGTACGTTTCACTCGGTCTGCGCGAGAATATTAAGGAACTGCATTGACTTTCTCGGTTACGGACACGACTTTCTGATATACGACACGGCAGATTCACGGACTGTCTTAAAGGAATGTATGCGTGAGCTTGACATTGACGAAAAAAGCTTTCCTCCGCGCAACGTGCTGTCCATAATAAGCAACGCGAAAAACGACCTTATGGATCCCGCGACGTTTGAAAACACATACCGCAGCGATTACAGAATGAGCATTATTTCTAAAATATATTACCGCTATCAGACGAAGCTTTACAACAACAACGCGGTCGATTTTGACGATATAATATTAAACACGGTCAAAATTTTAAGCGAAAACCCCGACGTGCTTATGCGCTATCAAAACCGTTTCCGCTACATACTTGTTGACGAGTACCAGGACACGAACAACTCGCAGTACATGCTCATAAATCTGCTCGCACAGGGCAGCCGCAACCTTTGCGTAGTCGGCGACGACGACCAGAGCATATACAAATTCCGCGGCGCGAATATAGGAAATATCCTAAATTTTGAAGATGATTTTCCCGACATGAAAAAAATCACGCTCGACCGCAACTACCGCTCCACGCAAAACATTCTCGACGCGGCGAACGCCGTAATCGCTCACAACCGCGGAAGGCTCGGCAAGGAGCTTTGGACGGCAAAGGGCGACGGCGGCAAGGTGATAACATTCACAGGCGCGAACGAGTACGATGAAGCGCGCTATGTTGCGAACGAGGTAAAAAAATATTACGAGGAAAACGGCGTATTCGGCGACTGCGCGGTGCTGTTCCGTACGAACGCACAGTCGCGTGTTATAGAAGAAATCATGATGCGCGAGCATATCCCGTATAAGGTGCTGTCGGGACTGCGGTTCTACGAGCGCAAGGAAATAAAGGATATTATCGCGTACCTGCGCCTTATCCACAACCCGAAGGACGACGTGAGCCTCGCGCGGATAATAAACGAGCCGAAGCGTAAAATAGGCAACGCGACGCTCGACCGCGCGCGTGAAATCGCGGCTGCAAACGAGCTTCCGCTTTATGAGGTCGTGTCGCACGCCGACAATTATCCCGAATTTAAGACGGCGATAAGCAAGCTGCTCGCGTTTTCGGAGATGATAGAGGCGCTGCGTAAAATAAAGGACGCTGTTCCGCTCCATGAGCTTACGGAGAGGATATTAAACGACACGGGATATATGCCCGCGCTCGTTTTGGAAAACACAACAGAGAGCAAGACGAGGATTGAAAACCTCGGCGAGTTTATGTCGGTCATAGCGGAGTTTGAAAAGGAAAGCGAGGAGGCAACGCTCGCGGAATTTCTCGAAGGTATCTCGCTTATAAGCGACCTCGACGGCTACGACGAAAACGAGGACGCCGTTGTGCTTATGACGATACACAGCGCGAAAGGGCTTGAATTCCCCGTCGTTTTCCTTACGGGTATGGAGGAAGGACTTTTCCCCGGTATACGCTCGATAAACAGTGAGGACGACATAGAGGAGGAGCGCCGCCTCTGCTACGTCGCGATAACGCGCGCTAAGGACACGCTCCACATCACAAAGGCGATACGCCGTACAATCCACGGCAAAACAAATATAGAGCTGCCGTCGAGATTTTTTGAGGAAATACCGACCGAATACCTCGACGACAGGACAAAGGTGTTCCCGAAATTTGCCGAAAGCGTTCGCATGGCGGGCTTCGGCGATATAGTGACTACAAACAAAAACAGGTATTTAAAGCCCGAAAAGAAGTCGTTATCCGCAGCCGAATTTTTGTCGTTCAAGGAGGGCGACACGGTCGAACACCGCGCATTCGGACGCGGCACGGTGCTTAAGGCAACGCCCGCCGGTAACGACTGCATACTCGAAATCGACTTTGAAAGTGTCGGATTTAAGAGGCTTATGGCAGCATTCGCAAAGCTTAAAAAGGTGAAATAACATACGGAAGTGATATAAATGGCTGACGAAAACATACTAGGAAAAGCTCCCGTCACGGGACTTCTGTTCCGCCTCGCCGTGCCGACGGTGCTGGCGCAGCTCGTGAACTTGCTCTACAGCGTAGTTGACAGGATCTACGTCGGACATATCCCCGAAACAGGCTCGCTCGCGCTTGCCGGCATGGGCGTAACGTTTCCGATCGTAATGCTGATATCCGCGTTCGCCATGCTCGCCGGAGCGGGCGGAGCGCCGAGAGCGGCTATCGCGATGGGTGAGGGCGACAACGAAAGAGCCGAAAAAATTCTCGGAAACTGCGCTATGCTTCTGATAATATTTTCGGTGGTACTGTCGGCGTTTTTTCTGCTCACAAAGGACAAAATACTATTGCTGTTCGGCGCGAGTGAAAGCACTTTGCCGTACGCGTCGGATTACGTGGGAATATATCTTCTCGGAACGGTGTTCGTGCAGCTTGTTTTGGGGCTTAATATGTTCATCACTAATCAGGGCTTTACGAAAATCAGTATGGCGACGGTCTGTATCGGTGCGGTTATAAATATAATTCTCGATCCGATTTTCATATACGCGTTCCATATGGGCGTAAAGGGAGCGGCGCTCGCGACGATAATAGCGCAGGCGGTGTCGTGCGTATGGGTTGTGCAATTCCTGACCGGAAAAAAGACGATACTTAAGATACGTTTAAAAAATCTGAAGCTGAGCCGCGCGGTAGTGCTGTCGGTGCTGTCGCTCGGAATTTCGCCGTTTGTGATGAACGCTACGGAATGCCTTATACAGCTTACCTTTAACAACGGAATGTTAAAATACGGCAGCGACCTGCACGTTGCGCTTATGTCGGTACTGTTCAGCCTGACGCAGCTTATCTGGATGCCGATGCAGGGTTTTTCGCAGGGCGCGCAGCCGATCATAAGCTACAATTTCGGCGCGAAGAATATGGACAGAGTAAAAAAGGCGTTTCGCGTGCTGTTCGCGGCGAGCGTGATATTTTCGGTAGCGGTGATCGGCGTGATCGAGGCATTCCCCGAACTTTTTATGCGAATGTTCACAAGCGACGCGGAGCTAATACATATCGGGCGTAACGGCGTTCGCGTATTTCTCGCGGGTATGGCGATAATGGGCGCGCAGAGCGCGTGTCAGCAGACGTTTTTGGCGCTCGGAGAAGCGAAGATATCAATGTTTCTTGCGTGCCTTCGGAAAATAATCCTGCTTTTCCCGCTCGCGCTGATACTGCCGAAAATCGGCGGCATGGGCGTGTGGGGACTGCTTTTGGCTGAACCCGTAAGCGACGTTATAGCGGCTTGCACCACAACGGTTATGTTCGCCGCGCGCAGCAAGCGGATACTGCAGGAGTAAAAAATCCCGAAAACGTATTGCAAGATTTACGGAATTGTGATAAAATAATAACAATTATAAACTTAGAGGTGATTTTTACATGGGAATGACAATGACGCAGAAGATTCTCGCCGCGGCTGCGGGACAGGAGTCCGTCAAGGCGGGAGATTTGATCATGGCGGATTTGAATTTGGTTCTGGGCAACGATATCACGTCGCCCGTCGCTATCAACGAGCTTGATAAGATCGGCGGCGGCGTGTTCGACAAGGCGAAGATCGCGCTCGTGCCCGACCATTTCACGCCGAACAAGGATATTAAATCGGCGCAGCAGGCGCTCAAGGTTCGTAAATTCGCGAACGAGAACGACATCGTGAACTATTTTGAGGTAGGCGAGGTCGGAATCGAGCACGCACTCCTTCCCGAAAAAGGACTTGTTGTAGCGGGAGACGTTGTGATCGGCGCGGACTCGCACACTTGTACATACGGCGCTCTCGGTGCGTTCTCGACGGGCGTAGGTTCGACGGATATGGCGGCGGGTATGGCAACGGGCAAGGCGTGGTTCAAAGTCCCCGAGGCGATAAAGTTTAATCTCACGGGAAAGCTTAACAAGTACGTGAGCGGCAAGGATCTGATTTTGCATATAATCGGCATGATAGGCGTTGACGGCGCGCTTTATAAGTCGATGGAGTTTACCGGTGAGGGTATGCACTCGCTCACGATGGACGACCGTTTCACTATCGCGAACATGGCGATCGAAGCCGGAGCGAAGAACGGCATTTTTGAGGTAGACGACCTCACGGTTGAGTATATGAAGGCTCATTCGGACAGAGAATACAAGGTATTCACAGCCGACGCGGACGCGGAATATGTTAAAGTCATAGATATAGATCTGTCGAAAGTTCCGCACACGGTAGCGTTCCCGCATCTGCCCGAAAATGCGCGTACTCCCGAAAACTGGGGCGACGTCGCGATCGACCAGGTCGTGATCGGCTCGTGTACCAACGGAAGAATTTCAGATTTAAGACGCGCGGCTGAAATTTTAAAGGGCAAGAAGGTAAAGAAGGGCATACGCGCGATCGTGTTCCCGGCTACTCAGGCGGTTTATCTCGAAGCGTTAAAGGACGGAACGCTCGCGGCGCTCGTTGAGGCGGGTTGCGTAATTTCCGCTCCGACCTGCGGACCGTGCCTGGGCGGTCACATGGGTATTTTAGCCGAGGGCGAGAGATGCGTTTCGACCACGAACAGAAACTTCGTAGGACGTATGGGACACGTCGAGAGCGAGGTATACCTTGCAAGCCCCGAGGTAGCGGCGGCTTCGGCAATTACAGGCAAAATTTCTTCCCCCGAGGAGGTTATGGCTGATTAAATTTCCGCATCTCACCGCCAAATCCGCAGAGGCGGTACAGCGCGTACAGCACTCTGCGTATCTGACGGCAATCTGCGAAAATTTTCTCCAGCCATATCATGTAAAATAATGAAAGGAATGAGACTATGAAAGCAAACGGAAAAGCCATAAAATACGGCGATAATATAGACACCGACGTAATAATCCCCGCGAGATATTTAAACACGACCGACCCCGCGGAGCTTGCGTCGCACTGCATGGAGGACATTGACAAGAATTTTGTAAACAATCACTCCAAGGGCGACATAATGATAGGCGGCGCGAATTTCGGCTGCGGTTCGTCGCGCGAGCATGCCCCGATAGCGATAAAGGCGAGCGGTATTTCATGCGTGATCGCGAAGGATTTTGCGAGAATATTTTTCAGAAACTCGATAAACATCGGACTTCCGATACTCGAATGCGCCGAAGCGTCGGCGGACATTGACGCGGGCGACGAGGTAGAAGTAGATTTTGACACCGGCGTTATCACAAACAAGACAAAGAACGCCGCATACCAGGCGGCAGCGTTTCCGCCGTTCATGCAGGGAATTATCAACGCCGGAGGATTGGTGGAGTATATTAAGAAAGGAAAATAATCATGGGAGAATACAATATCGCCCTTATTCCGGGCGACGGGATAGGTCCGGAGGTCGTTTCCGCCGCAGTTACTGTGCTTGACGCGGTTTCGGCTAAGTACGGACATAAATTCAATTTTACGGAAGTGTACATGGGCGGATGCGCCATTGATAAATTCGGCGTGCCGCTGCCGGACGAAACGCTCGATATTTGCAAAAAGTCCGACGCGGTGCTGATGGGTTCTATCGGCGGCAACACAACGACATCGCCGTGGTACAAGCTTCCGGCAAATCTGCGCCCAGAGGCGGGACTTCTCAAAATACGCAAGGAACTTGGTCTTTTTGCTAATTTAAGACCGTGTTTACTTTATCCGCAGCTTAGCGGAGCGTGTCCTCTGAAGGAGGAAATAAGCGCTAAGGGCTTCGATATGCTTATCATGCGCGAGCTTACCGGCGGACTTTACTTCGGTGCGCGTAAAACAGAGGAAATCGACGGCGTTATGACGGCGGTCGATACGCTTACATACAACGAGAATGAGATACGCAGAATAGCGGTGCAGGCGTTCGAGGTCGCTATGAAGCGCAGAAAGAAGGTCACAAGCGTCGATAAGGCGAACGTTCTCGACTCGTCGCGCCTTTGGAGGAAGATAGTAAACGAGGTCGCGGCTGATTATCCGGAGGTCGAGCTTGAGCATATGCTCGTTGACAATTCGGCTATGCAGCTCGTAAAGGATCCCGCGCAGTTTGACGTAATGGTTACGGAGAATATGTTCGGCGACATCTTATCCGACGAGGCTTCTATGATAACAGGCTCCATCGGTATGCTGCCCTCGGCAAGCCTTAACGAAACAAAGCTGGGCTTGTACGAGCCGTCGGGCGGCAGCGCCCCCGATATAGCGGGGCAGGATATAGCGAATCCTATTGCGACGATCCTTTCGGCTGCCATGCTTTTACGCTATTCGCTTGATATGAAGGACGAGCCTGACGCTGTCGAGGCGGCTGTTTCAAAGGTACTCGACGAGGGCTACAGAACAGGCGATATAATGTCCGACGGTATGAAGAAGGTCGGCACAAAGGAAATGGCAAAGCTTATTGCCGAACGCATATAACAAAAATATCCGTGAGGCAAAATATATAACAGTAAGATTTTGTTTGGGGAATGACGCGGCTCAGACCGCACCATTCCCCAAAAATATACCCAGATATTTTATCGCGCGTCATTCTTGCCGCGCTTTTTTGTATTAAAATTTTCTGCGTTTTTTAAGGTTCATTTAAGAAAACGGTAATATAATTAACTCAGTCAAAAGAAAACAACATATTGAGCTTTGAGAGGATGATAGAGTTGAAACGGAATATATTTAAAAGAGCGGTAAGCATCGCGGCAGCGGCAGCGGTTACGGTCACGCTCTGCGGCGGGTGTACGGCTGCGGAAAGCGGCACGGACGGCATAAAGGTGACGTACGACGGGCAGACAATAGAGCTTGACGCCGAACCCGAAATCATAAACGACAGAGTAATGGTGCCTATGCGCGCGATATTTGAAGCGTTCGGCGCAAAGGTGAAGTGGGACGGCTACAGCAAAACGATAACGTCAAAGAAAAAATCGAAAACAATCACCATGACAATAGACTCATGCGACATGACGAAAAACGACGAAACATACACGTTTGACACTGCTCCCGTTATAGAAAACGGAAGAACGCTCGTACCCGTAAGAGCGATAAGCGACCTTCTGGGGCTTGACGCCGAGTGGGACGAGGGAAGCCGCACAGTGGTAATCACAACTCCCGCGGATGAGGACGATAACGCGTGGGAGAAAAACACGGGAACGATCGACCTTGATAAAATGAACGTAACGGGCGACGGCGTGAGCGTGTCGGGTAAGGTTATAACGATAACGTCGGGCGGCGATTTTACCGTCACGGGACAATGTTCCGACGGTCAGATAATCGTTGACACGGAGGATAAAGCGAAGCTGCGGCTTTCGGGCATGAGCCTTACGAATACAGACGGTGCGGCGATATACGTAAAGAACGCCGACAAAGCGTACATCACCGTAAGCAAGGACACCGAAAACAGCATAAGCGACGGCGCGGAGTACACGTCGGGCGACGAAAACGAAAAAGCGGCGATCACGTCGCGCGACAATCTTGAAATCAAGGGTAACGGCTCTCTCACCGTAAACGCGTCATACAATAACGGTATCGACTGCAGCGACAGCCTTGACATAGAGAACGGCAGCATAACGGTAAACGCCGCAAACGACGGCATTAACGTAAACGACACGCTCGCCGTGTCGGGCGGCACTCTCACGGTAAACGCGCAGGGCGACGGTATGCAGGCGGGCGAGATAATAGACGTGTCGGGCGGCGAGGTAAATATAACAACAACAGGCGAGGTCGCGCCGTCAGCGTCCGAGACGAGGGAATTCGGACGGTTCGCGCAGACCGAAGCACCGACCGAAACAACGCAGACCGACACCGCAAGCGACGCGTCGAGCAAGGGCATAAAGGCTGACTGGCTCGTTGACATATCGGGCGGCACGCTCAATCTTACGACGACCGACCACGCGATCCACTGCACCTCGGACATGGAAATTTCGGGCGGTGATATAACGGTTTCGTCCGACAATAAGGGCATATCGGCTCACGGCAGCCTCACGTTTGACGGCGGCAAGGTGAATATAACAAAGTCAACCGAGGGTATTGAAACAAAGACGGTTATGACGATAAACGACGGCGATATAAGCGTCACAGCGAGCGACGACGGCATTAACGCGGGCGGCGGAAATACGTTCGGAGGTATGGGCAGGAATACGGTACAGCCTGACGGTCAAGCAATGCCGAACGGTACGGAGCGTCCCGATATGGGAAGCATGACGCCGCCGAATGACGGCACGGGTGAAATGCGACACGGCGGTCGCGGTATGGGCGGAAATATTACGCTTCCCGACGGTCAAATGCCGACGGACAGAATGACGATGCCGGACGGTCAGACACCGCCCGAAATGCCCGACGGTCAAACTCCGCAAATGCCTGACGGTCAGACGATGCCGCAAATGCAGGGCGGCGGCATGCGCGGCGGTATGGGCATGAACCGTGACAGCTCCGAAATAAGCACTGAGCATCACATTCAGATAAACGGCGGCACGGTCTACATTAACGCGATGGGCGACGGAATCGACTCGAACGGCTCGATCGTCATGGACGGCGGCACGGTCACGATCGACGGCACAACATTCAGCGGCAACAGCGCGCTCGACCATGACGGCGCGATGATGGTAAACGGCGGCACACTTACGGCTGTAAGCGCGGCGGGAATGGTTGAAGCACCCGGCAGCGCGTCAAAGCAGAACGTACTCTGTTACACGCTTTCCGAAAACGCGGAGGCGGGAACGAAAACCGAGGTTAAAAATTCCGGCGGAAAGGTGATAGCGTCGCACACAGGCAAAAACGCGTACCAGTCGTTTATATTCTCGTCGCCGGAGCTTGTGACGGGCGAAACGTACACAATATACGTAAACGGTGAGGAAAAGGACAGCTTCACCGTGTCGGACATCATAACAAACGTCGGCACGTCGGCATTTGGAGGCATGGGCGGCGGTATGCGCGGCGGACACGGAATGAACGGTATGCGCACCGACGCGGAGACAGCGTAAAACAGTAAATTCAAAAAGGCATCTCGCGATGTCTTTTTGGTGTATTATTGCGCGTGAAGAACAGGACGCAAAAAGCGGAAAATTGCGCGTGAAACCGCATATAAATACATACATGCGCCTTGACATACCTATAATAAAGTGTTAAAATATTAGTTAATTCAGAGAAAATAACAAGGATATAATCCCCGATACCGTATAATCGGATTAAATACAAACTAATAGCAGGGAGGAAACAGTATGGCAGAGCTTGAAGGCGGCAGCACGCCCGGCACAACCGAAGAAGCTTATGATGCGCCGCAGGAAGCGGTAAACGAGACGCTTACGTTTTCCGACGACGCGGAGGAAGAAAACAACCTCGGTGAAAACATTCCCGAGGATCCCAAAAAGCGTAAAAGGAAAAAGAAATTTATTATATTCGGTATAATCGCCCTTGTGATTATAGGACTTGTGGTTGCCAACGTCATATCATCGAAAATTAAAGAGGCGGAAGAACTGAAAAATATGTATACGGACGTGGCTGTGGAACGCCGCACGATAAAGAAGTCGATAACGGGTTCCTCGTCAATAGAGCCGAACGACTCGTACGATGTTATGACGATGAAGTCGGGCGATATTACGGCTGACTATTTCAAGGAGGGCGACACCGTCAAAAAGGGCGACAAGCTTTACCAGTTTGACGACGAGGAAGCGCGCGACTCGCTTTCCACGGCGCAGAACGCCGTGACGAAGGCACAGCAGGCATACGTAGACGCCGTAAAGCAAAAGTCGAACACAGTAAGCACAAACGATATCACCTCAAAGAGTACGCAGAACGCGGTCACGAGGGCGCTCAACAGCCTGAACGACGCGCAAAGCTCATATGACGACCAGTACGTTAAAACCGATATAGGCGGAAAGGCGGCAAACATAGCGGTCAAAGAGGGCGACAATATAAACGCGGGTATGCAGCTTGCCGCTGTATACGACGACAGCATGATGAAGCTGCGCATACCGTTTAACGACTACGACGCGGAGAGCGTGGCCGTCGGCGACAGTGCGGAGGTTACCGTGACCGCGTCGGGCGACGTTCTTTACGGAACGGTGACGGAGAAATCGTCCGCAGCCGTATCAACTGCGGCGCACAATATGCTTGTGTACGCCACGATCGAGGTTGCAAATCCCGGCGCACTTACTGCGGATGACCGCGGCAGCGCGGTTGTAAACGGTGCGGCGTGCGCCGACAGCGCGAATTTTGAATACATCGACACGCAGACGCTCGTTGCCAAAACATCGGGAAAAGTCGAGGCTCTATACATAGAGGAAGGCGACAGCGTGTACGCGGGCGAGCAGGTCGCGTATATAAAATCCGATACTGTCACCACAGCGCTCGACAACGCAAAGCTGTCATACGACGACGCGGTGCTGAACTTACAGAAGCAGGTGATCCAAAACGACACATTCTCACAGGACAGCTCCATAAAATCCGCGCAGCTTGCACTCGACGACGCGAAAACAAATCTCAAAAAGGCTCAGGACGCGGTTGACGATTTTGTGGTTGAAGCTCCGATCGAGGGTACGGTCGTGACGAAAAACGCGAAAAACGGCGACACGCGCGACTCCTCGAACAGCACAGAGGCGCTTTGCGTAATATACGACCTTTCGAGCCTGAAAATCTCCCTTGAGGTTGACGAAACGGAAATAGCGCTCGTAAAAACGGGACAAAAGGCAACAATAACAGCCGACGCGGTTGAAGGCGAGTTTGAGGGCGAGGTCACGAAGGTGCCGGTTGACGGCGTGAACACAAACGGCGTAACGACCTACACCATAGAGATTCAGATTAAAGATTACGGCGCGCTTTTGCCGGGCATGAACGTTGACGCGGAAATAGTTGTGGAGGAAGCCGACAACGCGCTCACCATACCCGTCAACAGCATTAACCGCGGCAACATCGTATTCGTAAAGGACGACGGCACGCAGCACACCGGCGACGTTACCGACGCGATAAACGAGCGCCGCGAGAATCCCGACGAGAAAAAAGACATTCCCGACGTACCGGCTAATATAGAGATACCCGAGGGTTACCGCGCGATAAAGATAGAGACGGGACTTAACGACAACGATTACATAGAAGTCAAATCCGGACTCGGCGAGGGTGACAGCGTGCGGACGCTCAACACCAAATCGAGCAGTGAGGACGCCGACTTCGGCATGCCCGAAGGAATGCAGGGTATGAACGGCGGTATGCGGCAAGGCGGCATGAGCGGAGC
The DNA here is from genome assembly GCA_947624485.1 of uncultured Clostridia bacterium. GTDB lineage: Bacteria > Bacillota > Clostridia > UBA1381 > UBA1381 > Hominilimicola. The sequence goes on along the minus strand of CANQKM010000001.1, from coordinate 347,952 downwards.
ACCCGGCGGAGGTATGCGTCAGGGCGGCGCAGGAGGCGGCATGGGCGGACCTCCGGACAGATAATATTCCTACTAATCTGACATGAAAGGTGATGACAAGGATATGCCACCGCTTGTGGAAATGAAAGACGTATATAAGATATACCGCACCGGCGGCGTAAGCGTACACGCGCTCGACGGTATATCGCTCACCATAGACAAGGGTGAATTTGTCGCGATAGTCGGACAGTCCGGCAGCGGCAAATCCACCTGCATGAACATAATCGGCTGCCTCGACGTAGCCACAAAAGGCATATACAAGCTGAACGGCAGGGCAATCACAAACTACACGCAGGATGAGCTTGCCGAAATCCGCAATAAAATGCTCGGCTTCATATTCCAGCAGTACAACCTTTTGCCGAAGCTGACGGTACTCGAAAACGTACAGCTTCCGCTTCTTTACGCGGGCATGAGGGAGAGCGAGCAGCGCAGACGCGCGCTTGAGTCGCTTGACCGCGTGGGCTTGAAGTCAAAGGCACACAACTATCCATCACAATTGTCGGGCGGACAGCAGCAGAGAGTGTCTATTGCCCGCGCTCTTGCGGGTGATCCGTCGGTAATACTTGCCGACGAGCCTACCGGCGCGCTCGACTCGCGCACGGGCAGGGAAGTGATGATGTTTCTGCAGCAGCTTAACCGCGAAGGCAACACAATCATACTCATAACCCACGACAACTCGATAGCCGCGCGCGCGAAGCGCATAATCAGAATAACCGACGGCAAAATAGTTTACGACGGCCCCGTCGAGGGCGACGTTACCGTTATGAAAATGCACGGCGCGGGCGAGGAAGCTCCCGAGGACGCGAAAGCAAAGGGGGCGACGTGATGAGCCTGTGGAAATGCTTTAAGATGGCGGTGTCGAGCATATTAAGCAACAAAATGCGCTCGATGCTGACCATGCTCGGAATAATAATCGGAATAACAGCCGTAATATCGCTTGTAAGCCTTATGAGCAGCATGACGAACGAGGTAAACAGCGTTTTTGAGGACGTCGGAATAGACGCGGTTCTCATAAACGTGATGGACAGGTCGAACAAGGAATTAAAGCCGGAGGTAGTGCAGGCACTCGCCGACGAACACCCCGACGTAATACGCGGACAGTCGCCGACGGTCACGATGCAGGCGGTAATCAAAAACGGCAACGACTCGCTACAAAGCACCGCAACGGGCGTGAACGAATCATATCTCGGACTTAAAAAGCTCAACGTCGAATACGGACGCGAGCTTACGTTCATAGACATAGAAAAGCGTCAAAAGGTCTGCGTAATAGGCACGTACATAGCCAAAGAGGTATTCGGCGGCAACGCGCTGGGACAGACGATAAAAATAACGGGCGTGCCTTACGAGGTCGTCGGCATACTCGAGGAAAAGGACGATTCCGAGGAGGGCGGCGACGACGACTGCATATACCTGCCGTACACTCTCGCAACCTCGACGAATAAGAACGCGAAGGTGTCGAGCTACGCCGTCTACGCGCTCAATCAGAACATGGTCGAGCAGACGGAGGCGCTCATCGAGGAAATGTGCGACAAGGCGATAGGCGACAGCGACTACTACAACATAACCGCGCTCAAAGCCATAGCCGACCAGGTGTCGAGCATTTTGTCCATGATGGAAGCGATGCTCGTCGCGATAGCCGCGATTTCGCTTGTGGTTGCAGGTATAGGCATTATGAACATTATGCTTGTGTCCGTAACGGAGAGAACGCGCGAAATAGGCATACGCAAATCACTCGGCGCGAAGCAGCGCGACATACTTTCCCAATTCGTGATAGAGGCGGGAATGTTAAGCTGTCTGGGCGGAGTGGTAGGAATAATAGTCGGCTCCGCGCTCGCCGTGGGAGCGGGCGTGCTGCTTGAACTGACGGTTCGCCCGACAACGACCTCGATCATCGTATCATTCACCGTATCGGCGATGATAGGCGTGTTCTTCGGCGTAATGCCCGCGCGCAAGGCGGCGGCGCTAAACCCGATAGACGCGCTCAGATACGACTAAATGAAAGGAAATAATATGAAAAGGATAATTTCGCTTTTAATTACAATATCCCTTCTCGCGCTGCCGGCAATGCTTCCGGCACACGCCTTTTCGGCAATGGAGGAGGAAGGCGCGGCGGTGCTTATGCGCGAGCTTGAAATAATGCAGGGCGATGAAAACGGCGACATGATGCTTGACAAAAAGGTGTCGCGCGCGGAGTTCGCGAAAATAGCGATAGCCGCGTCGCCGAACAAGGACAGTGTCGCGGTGGGACTTAAACAGTCGCCGTTCCGCGACGTGCCGTACACGAAATGGTACGCGCCCTACATAAGGGCAGCCGTATCGGCGGGCTACGTGGTAGGCTATCTCGACGCGACCTACCGCCCGGAAAACACCGTCACATACGAGGAAGCGGTAACGGTTATGCTGCGAGTACTCGGCTATGACGACAGCACTTTTGCCGACGCGTACCCATACGGTCAGATTTCAAAGGCGCAGGGCTTAAACCTTCTTGACAACGTGAACGCGTCGATAGGCGACGAGCTTGACCGCCGTCAGATTATGATGCTTACATATAACGCGATTAAAGCGTCAATCCCCGCGAGTCCCTCGCAGGATCCCGTGTTCAACATGTCAAAGACGGACAACGTTGACGTGATTGCCACTGCGAACGAGGACGACTCGCTCGGCGCGGATAAGGTTTACACGTCGGCCGGAACGTTTGACAAGGGTGCGTTTTTCTTTGACAGCCTTACGGGAATGACGGGTACAATATATGTGCGAGACGGTGACGAGCTTGTCGCGTTCATACCGGACGCGGACAAGAAGTCGAACGGATACAAGTCGTATTTTGTGTACTCGGTGCTTGCCGACGCGTCTATAGTCGGCTACCGCAGCGGCGGCTTTGAGGAAATAGACATACCCGACGGCGCGGCTGTATACAACAATCAGACGCGCACGACATACGCCGCGATAAAAGGCTCGCTCAAAACGGGCGACACGCTTAACGTAAAGTATACCGACAACGGCTCGGTTGACTACGTTGTGTATGACACGAATAATCTCACAGGCCCCGTCAAGGTCACGTCCGACAACTGGACTGCGCAGGTCGGCGCGAACAGCTCGTCAAAGGTGTTCCGAGGCGGAGTGGAGAGTACGGTTTCAGCCGTAAGCGTGAACGATATAGTTTACTACAGCGAGCCTCTTGACGTTGTATTCGCCTATACCGACAAGGTAACGGGCGTGTATGAAAAAGCGTCGCCGACAAAGGATTCGCCGGAGAGTGTGACAATATCCGGCAAGGAATATAACGTTGAGGGCGTCGAAGCGTTCCGCGAGCTTTCCTCGAGCGGCTCGTTTAAGTACGGCGACACCGTTACCGTTCTCTTGGGCAGAACGGGTGAAATTGCCGGAGTAGCCGGAACGGGTTCGGCTTCGGCAAGCACATCATCGGGTACATCGTCGGGAACTGCTGCAGGCTTTGTAATCGCCGCGGGTAAAAAGGACTTTACAAATCCCGACAACACCGTATATTCAAGCTACTATGCGACAATAGTCGCTCCCGACGGCTCGACAAGGGAATACGCGACAAAAAATGATTGCGAAACATTGGTAAACTCTGCCGTGCGAGTAACGTTCAAAGACGGTCAGGCGATGCTTTCCGTGAGCAAAAGCGGCTCCGTGTCGGGCAAAGTCAACGCTTCAAAGGGAATGATAGGCGGTGAGTACCTTGCGGACGACGTAAAGATACTTGACACGGCGGAAGCCTATTATGACGCAATACCGGCATACAAAAGAGTGTATCCGCAGCGCCTTGACGGAATAACAATCAACCCGTCAAGTGTGCTTTACAGCTCGACAAACAGCGCCGGAGAAATTGACGAGCTGATACTTCGGGAAGTTACGGGTGATATGTATACTTACGGATTTGTATTAAGCTCTAAAAAAAGTACTGCAACAGCGATGGTTCCGACAGGCGAAAAGCAAACATCATATGATACGCGTCTAAAGACTGATGATAAAGGAAATCCAATTACAGACGCTAATGGTGATCCACAGTTTGAACTTGTAGAGAGACAAACAGATGTAACAACAGAAAAGGAGTATCAAGTATCAAATACGTTGACAATAGAGGTTGACGGCAGCACGTATAGCTACGGCGCAAATATATCTGCGTCTAAGGGACCATGCAAAATAAAAGTATCGGGAACATATGTTGACAGCTTCCGTTCACTTACAGCATACTCCGGCAAAATAACAGACCTCACGAACACCACAGCGACGATAGGCTATCAGGATTATCTGTTAAGCGACAGCGTTGTTGTATATTATCAGAGGGACTTAAATACATATCTGAAAATCCCGCTTGACGACGCAATATCGGGCGATTACATCATGACCGCGTATTACGACAAGGCGCAGTCAAACGGCGGCAGAATACGGATAATAGTAGCGCAGGATAAATAACGCTAAAGCGGGTTTCGTTTTCGGGCGGAACCCGTAAATTGTTGAAAAATGTTAAAAATTGTTATGGATTGTTACAATCACATAACAATTTGTGAGTTTACATAAATTTCACATTGACATATTACCCGTATTTGGTTATAATATATCTGTTAGAATAGTGCATAAGGGTTTGGTGTATATATGAATTCTGTTATGTTCTGTATGAAACGCCTTTCGGAGCAGTCAAAGCTGCGGCAAATGGACGAATACACACAGCACGGCAGCACAAGCTGCTTAAAGCATACGATTGCCGTTGCGTATTACAGCATCAAGCTTGCGGAAATGCTCGGTATAAGGTACAAGAAAACCGACCTTATCCGCGGCGCGCTGCTGCACGATTATTTTTTGTACGACTGGCATGACGGAAACGGACGCGGAATTCACGGCTTTACCCACCCCAAGGCGGCGCTTGTAAACGCCGATCGGGATTTCGAGCTGACGGACACGGAAAAGGAAATAATAAAAAAGCACATGTTCCCTTTGACGCTTATGCCGCCGAAATGCCGCGAAGGGTGGATAGTCTGCATGGTTGATAAATATTGCTCACTCTACGAGACGTTCAAGAGAAAAAGACCGTATGAGAACCTGCTTACAAAGAACCCTGTGGCGTACACTGAATTATACAGACAGATAATCGCAATGTAAGAGGGGATATATGACAATGGAAATGTGTAAATATTTTCTGTGCTTTGCCTTTTTCAGCTTTATAGGCTGGGCGTGGGAGTGCGTGTATTACACCGTTCAGCAGCGCAGGCGCGTGAACAGCGGTTTCCTCACGACCTGCTTCTGCCCGATATACGGTATTGGCGGACTTCTCGGACTTGTGCTTCTGGGAAGGGTGGGGAACACGCTCGTGCTTTTCACGGTAGGTATGGCGGTTTGCGGCGCGCTCGAATATTTTGTCGGCTGGCTTTTGGAAAAGCTCTTTGACCGTAGGTGGTGGGACTACACCGGCTGGCCGCTCAACATAAACGGCAGAATATGTATTATAAGCCTGCTCGCTTTCGGCTTCGGAATAGTCGCGCTTGTGAAATTCATAGGCCCCGCGACGATAGGCGTCATTGATACCATGAATCCCGCGCTTGTGGAATGTTCGGCGGTGTTTATAGCGCTTGTGATGATTATCGACACGATCTATTCCGTAAAGCATATTGACTCCGACAAGCTCTGGTTCGTCGATAAGCAGGAGGAATTTATTGAAAATAACAAGATAATGAATATGATAAGAAATACTTTTAAGAAATAAAGAAAGTCATATAATACGGTGATACATCATATCGCCGTATTTTTTTATTGCTTCAGCAGACTGTGAATATCCACGTTCAATGCCTTTGCCAACGCGACTATCTCAATATCGGTAACAAATCGCTTTCCGCATTCAATTCGTTGTATCGCGTTCTTATCAACATCAATACCCAGAATTTGCAGTTTATCCGCGAGTGCGCGCTGAGACATTTTGGGCTGCATAAGAAGTCTGTATTTTGCAACATTTTCACCGCAGATATTTAATTTCCCTTTTTCCGACTTATTTTTAAACATAAATACCTCCGTTTTGACATTTAGTACTTGTCATTTGCCTTATTATATGCTATAATACATATAATATTGACATTTTGGGAATGTCAAAACAGGAGGTGCTTTTATGAAAAGAAAAATTTTGTTGTGGATAATGCTGTTTGCCGTACTGTTTACTTGTCTGCCTGTGAATAGTGTAATGGCAAAGTCAATTAACGACTCCGATGTATTTCTAAAACAACAGACGAATTATACCTGTACTTTAGCCTCTGCAGCTATGATGCTTAGGAGAAGAGCTATACTTGATAATGAAAATTGGACGGCGATAACGGAAAACTCATTAAGGTCAGTCGCGTGGAGGGAAGGTTCGGGATTGTATTTCAATTTTACATATAACGGAATTAAAGTAGGACACGACTATTTTTCCAATATAAAACAACAACTGATTTCCATGCTGAACCAACACCCCGAAGGCATTGTAATATATAATACGTCGCAGCCGCACGCCGTATTGGTAACAGATTATGACAGCTCAAGCGATACGTTTTATTGCGGAGATCCAATGAAAACGCCGGGGCGTATAAAACTGTCTGATTCAATATTGAGCGGAAGCGGACAATCCGGCAAATTGGCGGGTTGCTCGGCTTATTGGTATATAACCAACAGAAGCGGCGGCGGTGGTAACAATCCTACCGGCACAATAGATAGCTGTACAGGCGGTATAGGCACAATTAAAATCGGAGGGTGGGCATATGATCCTGATGATAAATCTGCTCAGCTTGATATTCATGTATATGTTGGCGGCTCAGCAGGTTCCGGTAATGCTGAAGGGGCGCATGTCATTAAAGCAAACAAATACAGACCTGACGTGAATAAAGCATATGGAGTAGGAGATTATCACGGCTTTGAAGATACTATCAGTGTAGGCAAAACAGGACAGCAGACCGTTTATATTTATGCGATAAACGTTGGCAGCGGTGATAATGTGAGACTGGGAAGCAAAACCGTAAATATTACAAATCCAAATCCCGTGGGCGCGTTTGACAAATGTTCGGCTAATCCCGGAACCGTAACCGTCCGAGGGTGGGCGTATGATCCCAACGATACATCTTCTCAAATTGACGTTCATGTGTATGTCGGCGGACCGGCAGGATCCGCCGATGCGGAGGGAACAGCCATAAGAGCCGACAAATTACGCACCGATGTTAATGCCGCTTACGGTGTGGGAGATTATCACGGATATGAAGAAACGATTGCCGTAAGTAAAACAGGCTCGCAGCCGGTATATATTTACGGAATAAATATCGGGAACGGAAATAATGAGCTACTGGGTAGTAAGACCGTCAGTATTCCGCCGGATACCGAGCCGCCGCAGCTTGCAAATCCTCAAATAGTTAATTTGAGCAGCAGCGGATATACGGTAAAATGCACAGTTAAGGATAATGCAAAAGTGGAAAAGGTGTTGGTGCCTTCATGGACACCGAAAGACGGTCAAGATGACATTATATGGCATAAAGCGACCATATCGGGGAATGAAGCAAGCTGCAGAATAAATATCTCGGAGCATAATAATGAGAACGAGATATATTATTCTGATATATACGTTTACGATAAAGCGGGAAACGAAACTTCTTACAAAAGTTTCGGAGCGATAACCATTCCAAAACCGCCTTTTACGGTGACGAAAACCGACAGTACATTTGAAGTGCATAATGCCACATCCGATACTCAATCGGCTGCTGTAATTGTCGCCGATTACTCCAACGGGGCGCTGAGCGATGTGCATACACAAACCGAGACATTCGCACCCGATGAAACAAAAACTTACTCCCATGGTGCGAACGCGAAAGTATTCGTATGGGACAGCCTTACGGGTATGAAGCCGCTGGCATGGTAGCAGGAATATCTTAGACCGGAAGAAAGCGTATCGCATGATACGCTTTTTATCTGTTTCCCTTAATATCAAATCCGCGCATGACCTCTTTGCGCCTTTCTATCGCGTACTGTGTGTAGTAGCGGTGCGTGACCTCGATATTTTTATGCCCCATAAGCTCGGCGACCATTTTTATATCAACACCGTCGGCTATAAGATTGCACGCGAACGTTCGCCGAAGCGCGTGCGGACGCGCCTTGTCGCTGTCGTATATGCCGACCGTCGCGCAGTATTTTTTAAGCAGCTTTTCCACGCCCTGCGCCGTCATGCGCTTACCGAGACGGCTTAAAAACAGCGCGTCGTCCTTCGCGTTTTTGTTTTCCGCGCGTTCCTGCATGTAATTGTAAAGCTCGTTTTCCACCTGTACCGGCATAAATATTTCCTGCTCGTCGCCGCCCTTGCGCGTTACGACGAACGACGACGTGTCAAAGCTAACGTCCTTTACGTCGAGGTTTATAAGCTCGCTCACGCGGCAGCCCGTGCCGAGGTACGCCGTGAACAGCGCAATGTCGCGCAGCTTGCGGTTGTTGTACTCGGTGAGGTCGCGTCCCTCGTAATATTTTTCGCCGTTGTAGATAACGTCGAGCAGATTTATTGTCTCCTGCGTCGTCAGCGGACGCTTCATCTTCTGGTGTATCTTCTTAAAATCGAGCTTGTCCGTAACGTTCTGCGAAATCAAATCGTTTTTGTACAGGTACGCGAACAGACCGCGTATGCCCGAAAGCTTGCGGTTAATGCCGTACGCGCTGTTTTTGCGCACACGCTTTACGTGCCTGCCGTCAATCGTTACGGTATCCGTCTCGTACTCCTTAAGATATGCCGTGAACGCGTTTAAATCCCTGAGCGTGACCTGCTCCATATGCGCGAGCGTAAAATCCTCGAGCCGCTCAACGTCCTTGAATTTGAACTGCCTGAGGTATTCGAGAAACGTCTTTATATCGATGCTGTAGCCGATCTGCGTGTTAATGCTCTCGCCGCTGTACGAAATCTCTATGTAGTCAAAAACGAAATCGGGCAGGTTCGACAAAAAATTCATCAGTCTCGCGTGCTTACTCATAATAACATCTCCGTTTCAATTACAATTATACTCCCAAACACGCATACACACAAGTTACATTTTCTTTGCAATAATAAAACAGACAAATCATAAATGACCGGCGGAACCGAATTGTAAAAGAGCGTATGAATATATTTCCGTACATTCTGTATATCGGGAAAAGCATACGGCGCGGCGTGAAACACCTGTTTTTTGGCGTAAATTACGTTTGAAATACAGTATAAGATGTGGTAAAATATCAATGGTGGGAAATATCCCTTACATAGAGAGTAACATTTCTGAATTATAACGGAGGATATCATCATGAAGCGTATGAGGAAGCTTTTATCATTTATTCTTTCGGCATCAATGACTTTATCGCTATTGCCTGCGGTATCGTTTGCCGCGCCGACGGCGCGTCCGTCTATAGCCGGACTGTCTGACAGCTACACAGGCGGAATCGGCGAAATCAACTGGGGCGATACCGACTGGGGCGCGTTTAAGGACGTGGACTGGGACGGTGCTGCGGACAAGACGGCAGACCAATTGGCGGCTTTGTTTGACGAAACAAAATTTAACGTCATAAAGACCGGCAGCGTTTTAAGCTTTGAGTCCGACGAGGGGGCGTTTTACACCGACGCGGAGTCTGACGTTGATTTGAATGACTTGGATTACGGCGCAGGTCAAATCACATTCCCCGAAGGCGACACGGTTATAATCTCGTCGGCGCATGAAACGCTTAAGCTTATCGGCGAAACGACGCTAAACATTCCCGACGATTCGGCGGTAATGGTTATAGGTGCGTACAAGCCGGAGGAAACGGAGGAAGAGGACTCGTACCCCACGGTTATTTACGGCGATACCACATTAAACATCAACACAAACACAAGCGGTAATTTGGCTGTCGCCGCCTTTAACAGCGGCACAGTAAGCAGCTGGGGAATATACGCGGGCAATCTGAACGTTTACGGCACGGGCGTAACCGCAGCATACGGCGGCAAGGCTCAGGTTCAGTCCACCGGCGTGGACGCAGATTATTCAATAAGCGTAAAAGGCGCTTCGCTTGTCGGCGCGGGCGCACCCGGCGACGGCGGCAGCGTCGGCATAATGGTGGAGGACAGGCAGCAAGCGGACGGCACCTTCGGCTCCGGAACCGTATCGGCGACGGATGAAGCCGTTATCATAGGTGCGGGCGGCATCAGCACGGACTACACCTACGGAATATATACGTCAAGTATTGAGGCGCGTGATAAATCCTCGATCTACGCTTGCGGTGCGAAGGTGGACGGTGCGGAGGACGACTACCCATCGGTAGGTCTCATGCTCGGTATCACGGACGAAAGAACAAGAACCGTCACATCCGACAATGACAGTAATATATTCGCGTGCGGCAGAGGCGAAGGCAGCTTCGGAATAGCTGAATTTTACTTCTCCGATGAGGAAAATCCCGACGCGGAATTCGGCGGAGTAAGAATGTCGATTGACGACAGCGTAAGTGATGATCCCGTATCAATTGTTACGGCGTACGGCGACATGGCGGCTTATACGCAAAACAGTGACGGCAGCGCGGACGAGTTGAAATTCAAAGCGCCGACGGGAAGCGTTAATGCTCTCGGCAGAGATGCTATATATGACAGCAGCATGAATATTGCCGAATTTGACACCGATAAACATACATATACATGCAATAACAATAGCGCAAAGTACATCAACTTCACAAAGGGCGAAACGGCTGATTATTCGCTTTACTACAATACAGCCGACAGCTCGTTCTATAAGAGCTATGACGAGACAAACGGTTACAGCGATAAGATTGAAAGCGTTCCGGGCGCAGCGGGCGACGGTGAGAACCTCACGCTCACAAGCGATTTTAAGTTTTACACCTCGGCGGATTTGGGACTTGTTCTGCCGGAGTATACGTATATTAACGTCAACGAGGGACAGCACCCGGTAATAATTGCGGGAAGTCTCACGGATAACGAGTTTACCGCGGGAATTTACTCGATGAAGGGCTGTGCCTTAAAATTAGCCGGCGGCAGCAGGTTCGGCGCGCTCCACGTGTCCGGCGGATACGGAAACGACAAGGACAGCTTCGGTATATACAGCGACCGCGGTGTGAATGTATCGGGAGGCGGCATATTGGAGTCTGTCGGCGGCTGTGTGAACGCGGCGAACGGTTTTCACCAAAGCATAGGAATTTACGGACGGCGCGCAATTTTGGTGTTCGACAGCTTGGTATTGGCGGACGGAGGACGTATTTACGCGGATAACGAGGGAGCCGACGGAGAGTCCATCGGCATGCTCAGCGGCGCTCTCGACGAAAGCGAGGTAACCGCCGGTGTAAGTGACGGCATAGGCATTTACGGTGACGCGTATGTATCGGCGTCCGCGGCCGGAGGAAGCGGAAACGTAGACTCCTTCGGCTGTGTCACGTCACAGCTGCTTATGAGCGACAATTCGGAATTGCATCTCGACACCTACGGGGAGTCGGTGAACGCAATAGGTCTCGGCATAGAGCTTAACGATAACAGCGAAATAGATATAATCGACAGTGCCTCGGTATACGGAAAAGCGTCGGGCGGAGATTTGTCATACGGTCTGAGCGAGCTCGTGTTTGACAGCGAGGAATTTGACGGTACAAAATGTATTTCGGTTAATATGCCGGATGACGGCAGTATGGAGTTTGAAGGCGACACGATGGCTATCAACGCGGCAAGACGAATGTTCGGCAGTATAGACGTGAAGGACGGCGAAAACAATCCGCTTACATACAGCGGGGATGTGTACGGCTATGTCGATTCCGAGGGCAAGCCCGCTAAAAGAGCGGTAATCGAAGCCCTTCCCAAGGCGGATTATACGATATTCTACAGCGCGGATACGGGCTTCCGTAAAAATAACAAGGACGGTGAGAAGCTTACTTCGCTTCCCGAAGGACTTAGTGCGGACGGCAATACAGTCACGCTTTACGATGCGGCGTTCTCCACAACGGCGGGATGCGCGTTTATAGCGGACGGCGGCGTGACGCTCAGCATTCCCGAAAACAGCCGCGCGGCGCTGTCGGCGGCTGACCACGCTGCCGCAGATCCCGACAATCCCGACGCGTCAAACGTATTCGGAATAATACTCGAAGGCGACAGCGTTATACAGGCGGACGGCGCGCTGAGCGTGTCGGCCAACGGCAGCGGCAGAACGTTCGGCTTGGCGACGTACGGTAATTTGACGGTAAAGGGCAAGGGTGAGGTAATCGCGGCTGAGTTCTTCGGCGCGGACCATTCCTGGGCTATGATGACGACCGAAAGCCTCACGATTGAAAATTCGGCGCATGTATACGCGTACGCGATGGCAGGCATGGATAAAAAGGCTGTAAGCAGCATGTCGCGCAAGCTCACGGTAAAGGATGACGCGGTGTTTGACACGTCGGGCGGATATGATGCAAGCGGTATAGGAATATGGGACGGCTATGACGTGGTGACGGAGGATAACGCGTCCGTTATCACCAAGGGCGGCTTGATTTTGTACGGAAACTCGGAAACAAAACCGGGCGCGATACGCGCGTCGGGCGAAAGCTCGGTTGAAGTGGAATGTGACTATAACGGCGACGGCAGCGGCATATTGGATTGGGGTATCCTGGGCGCGTCGGGAACAGGCGAAGGTCTGTCGGAGGACGACGCGGCTCAGATTTACGTTACGGATAACGCGAGCGTATCATCGTACACGATTGCCGAAAACGGCGGCGCGGTCAGCCGCGCGAAAGCGGCGGGCGGTGTAAGCGCCGTAGGCGGCAACGAGAGAGGCGACAAAGGCGAGCTTGAATACAAGGACGATACATACATGCTTGCCGGCACGGACGATAGCGCGAATTACGTTCTGTTCAAGAACGCAGCCGTGGACTATCCGCTCTATTTCGACGGCGAAACGAGTAAGCTTTACAAAACATGCGATTTCAGTTTCGATCAGGAGACGGGCGATGTAATAGATGTAACGTATTCCGACCCGATAGAAGTCCCGGGCGCAAAATGTGAAGGAAATAAGCTGACGCTCACATCCGAGTTCCAATTCTACACAGACTTTATGGACGGACTGTATCTGGGCAAGGACACAGCGCTTTACGTTCCCGAGGGTGAAAGCCCGACGGTTTACGGCGGCTTTTCAGGTCTTACACTCGGCGACGGTATCGGCGGCAGCTCGGGTATATACTGTATGGGAGGCAATACGCTCGACATAGACGGACACCTCGAGGCTGTGGGCGGCAGCGTGACAAACTTAAGCAGCTGGGGTATTGTAAACTCTGCCACGGTTACGCCGCTGACTATAACGGGTAAGGGCAGTCTTACCGCGCGCGGCGGAGATGTTGTGTATGACGAAACGATAGGGGAGCCCGTAGGCGACAGCGCCGGCATAGTAAGCTGCGACGACCTTAACGTGTCTATCGCCGAGTTAAACGCCGTCGGCGGTGATTCCGACAATTTTTCAGCCGGTATATACGTGGATTATCCGAATGTAGAGCCCCATGATCTGACAATAAGCGGCGGCGCGAAGGTCAGCGCGCAAGGCGGCAAGGGCGGTGATTCGGAACAATCCTTCAGTATCGGCTGCTCGGCGAGCAGTATTACGGTAAAGGATAAGTCGAGCCTTACGGCTTTGTCCTCGGATGCGTATAGCTCTTACGGAATCGCGCTTTTCGCATGGAGTGATTACGGTGACGGAGAAATTAATCTTTCGGGCGGCAGCTCAATTGACGCGTCGGCGGCGGCGGAGTACGGCTACGGAGTTGCGGCGATGAGTGAGGGTAATGCGGCTATAACCGTGAATATGGATAAGAGCTGTACGTTTACGGCGGAGGGTGCTATGAGCGCCTCCGCGTCGGAGCTTACCGGTGTTTCGGCTGTATCGGACGGCAAGACCGTGACATACAACAGCGACAAGGCAGGCTATGTTGACGCGGACGGAAATCCTGTAAAGAAAATATCGGTTGAGCCGCTGCAGACATCCTCATCCACATCGCGCGGAAGCGGCAGCGGACGCGGAAGAGCTGCATCGACACCCACGGCGTCGCCGCAGCCTACGACCACGCCTGCGCCGGAGGCAAGCGCGTCGCCCGAACCGACAAGCGAGCCGACATCAGAACCGCAGGCAACGTCAAAACCGAGCGACACGGAAAAAACGCTGCCGTTTACGGACGTTGCGGAAACGGATTGGTTCTGCAATGACGTTAAGAACGCGTATGAAACCGGCTTAATGAGCGGCGTCAGCGAAACGCGGTTCGAGCCTGACACGACGCTCACGCGCGGAATGCTCGCGGCAATACTCGGTCGTATGGAGGGCGTTTCCGAAGCGTCGGGAGCGACGGAGTACACCGACGTTGACGCGGACGCGTATTACGCGCCGTACATAGCGTGGGGCAGCGAAAACGGCATACTGTCAGGCTTCGGCGACGGCACGTTCCGTCCGAACGATCCCGTGACGCGCGAACAGACCGCGAAAATAATAAAAGCGTACTACGATTACAAGGGCGAAGGACCGGTCGGTGAATGGGCGATACGGCTCGGCTACGCCGACCTTGCCGAAATTTCCGACTGGGCTGCAGAGGGCGTGATGTTCTGCACGATGAAGGGCATCATGGTCGGACGCGGTGATGAATTTGATCCTAAGACATACATCACCCGCGCCGAATGTGCGGCTGTAATCGGGCGTATAAAATAACGGCTTTAACAGTCATTGAGCAATAAAAACAATATTTCTGTGTAAACACAAAAAGAGCGTATCATTACGATACGCTCTTTCATATTTACAGTGAAGTCTTTTTACTCACGATCACCGTCGGCAGCGACATTTCGCTGTACTGGGTGGAGATAATCGTATTACGCGCTATTCTCGAATACAAACCGGCGAACTTACCGCCGTACATATAAATTCCCGTGATGTTGGAATATTTGCGGTAATCGGCGTTTTTATCGTGCGTGAGGTCGATGTTGACCGACGCGTACGGCTCGCAGTATTCCTGTAAAAGATAGTGGCTGCCGATATTATCCGCAACGGCTTTTTTCCACTCCGCGTCCGTCATGCCCTCAACGCCCGCGTAAACACCGCGCGACGCGTACGAGTCCTCGGGCTTAATAACCCATTTATCCTTATTTTCAAGCACGCCGAGCCTGTTTACATTGTCCTCGGTGAGTGAAACGGTGCGGGGGATATGCTCGTCTATGTACTTTTGCTCGTCACGCGTCAGAAACGCTTTCGTCATATCGTCGTGCAGAACCTTGAACACAATCTTGTTGTGCGCGACCTGCGTCATAAAGTCGCCGATAAGGCATACCGCGTTATCCTCTGCCGCGCGTATAAACGGCTGCACCTCGTCGTAGCGGCGCATAATATCGCACGTCACGGCGCGTCGGTACACCGCGTCGATTTTTCTGCCCGACGGCGATATCAACTTGCCGCCCTCGTATTTCAAATCGGTAATCTCGCAAATCTCACATTCAAGCCCTGCGTCCTCAAACGCCTTTTTAAAATTCGTGAACTCGCGGCTCACGTCGCCGCCGAAGAAATCGACGATCGCCACATACGGCTTTTCAACCGCTCTGTCGTACCCCGCGTAAATCCGCTTAAACTCGCGCACCCACGAATTAAACAGCTCGTACGTCCGCGTGTCGTACTCTTTTTGGAACTCGCCGAACGCGTATGTAAGCTTGATCGCCTCGTTAAGCTCCCTGTCCTCGTTCATCGCGCTCGAGCCGTCGGTGTTGAACTCGCAGAACTTAAACGAGTAGTCGTCCTCGTTAAAGAAAATGTCGATACGCGCCATGGGCAGGAGACAATCGTAATGTTTTGGACGCAGTATGAGCCGCTCGAGCCTCTCGTCAAAGCCGAACAGCGCCCTGTACGCCGCGTCGGAGCGGTAACGCGCTATGACCTTTTCCAAAATGCCGTACATCACGAGCGCGTTTTTCTCGATATACGCAGCCATATCCTCCGTGAACATTTTCGGGATATAGAGAGTGTGAACGAAATACCCGTGGTACCGCGCGGTCTGCGTTTTTACGTACTCCTGCTGAACCGCCGCGCTTTTAATACACTCGTCCTTGTTTGCGTCTATAATTTTTCTGTATGCTTCTTCAGCCTCACGCAAAGAAAATCCTCTCCTTATAACGGTTATCCTTTCACTGGAACACCGAAGGCGGCTTTTCAAGCTGCTCTATCTGAACGTCTCCGTTCGTGAGGTGGCGTATTTCCTCGAGAAATCTCTTGAAGTGCGGCGCGTTGTTGTGCTGCTCTATCGCGGTATCGTTGAGCCACTCCTCGATAAACGTAAACTTCGACTTGTCGCGCCTGTTCTGAAAGAACTTGTACGACAGGCATCCGCGCTCTTTTTTCGTTTCGCGCACGCAGTTTATGACGCATTTCGTAAACTCCTCGATATGCGAGGGTATAACGTCAAATTTGGCAATTATAGTAATCATATGGCAAAATCTCCTAAAAAAACTACTATATATTGTATCACACTTCTTTATAATTTACAAGTATTTTTCCGTATTTCACCAATATATTTTCCGTAACGATAAATTTTATTTCTTAAATATAACAAAAGTTGTATTGACTTAATTGCCGTTTTGTGGTAACATTATCACACCACCTTTAGGCATGGAAATTTAACGCATATCATTGGCGGTTAATTTAAAGGGGAGTAACATGGTTCAAACTGTCATAACTGTAAATCTGATTGTGGGAATAATATTTTTCCTGCTCTACTTTTATCAGATAATATACTTTATAATACCATACGTGAAAAAGGAAAAGCCGCACAGGGAAACGACGCTGCACCGATACGCTATAATGATTTCGGCGCGAAACGAGGAAAACGTAATAGCCACGCTCGTAAACTCGATACATCATCAGGATTACCCGCAGGAGCTTGTGGACGTGTATGTCATAGCCGACAACTGCACCGACAATACGGCGTCCGCGGCTGAAAAAGCGGGAGCTATTGTATTTGTGAGAAACGATTTGGAAAAGGTCGGAAAGGGTTACGCCCTCGACTACGCGATAAACCGCATTTTTAAGGAAAAGGGCGAGGATTACTACGACGGCTTCATGGTATTCGACGCGGACAACATCCTCGACACGAACTACATAAGCGCGATGAACCGTACTTTTTCGGACGGTCACAGGATAATCACGAGCTACAGAAATTCCACGAATTACGGCACGAACTGGATAACGGCGGGCTACGCGCTCTGGTACATAAGAGAGTCGAAATTCCTGAACCATTCGCGTATGCTTTTGGGCAGCGGCTGCGCCATTTCCGGCACGGGCTTCCTCGTGCACAAGGATATAATCAAGGAAATGGGCGGTTGGAAGTATTTCCTGCTCACGGAGGATATAGAGTTTTCGGTCGCGAACTCGATAAAAGGCGAGAAAATCGCCTTCTGCAGTGACGCGATACTCTACGACGAGCAGCCGCAGACGTTTATGCAGTCGTGGAAGCAGCGATTACGTTGGGCGAGAGGCTTCCTTCAGGTGTTCGGCAAGTACGGCTCGGATCTTGTAAAGTCGATATTCAGGCGGAACGGCAGAACGTGCTTCGATATGTCGATGACCGTGCTTCCTGCAATATTCGCGACGCTCGTGCTTATCGTGATAAACGCCGTAACAGCGGTCGCGGCGGTTATAAACGGCGAAAGCTGCCTTCCGATATTCATATCGATAGGTCAGTGGATATGCGGAGTGTACCTCATGCTGTTCCTTATGGGAATGATTACGACGATAGCCGAAAGGAAGCACATACACACGAGCGGGTGGAAGAAATTCAAGTACATGTTCACCTTCCCGATATTCCAGTTTACATACGTGCCGGTGTCGATAGCGGCGATATTCAAAAAGGTCGAGTGGGAGCCGACGCGCCACCACGGACCGACGGTAAGCTCTGAAAAGATAGAAAAGACAAAGGAAAGCGTAAAATAAAAAATGACGGCTTTGCCGTCATTTTTCTATTGAAAAAATTCCCGTTATGATGTATAATATTGTTAATGACTGAAAGGGAGGAAAATATTATGAAAATACTTGTAACAGGCGGAGCGGGCTACATAGGCAGCCACACCTGCGTGGAGCTTTTGAACGCGGGCTACGAAATCGTTGTGCTTGACAATCTCTACAACGCGAGCGAGAAGTGCCTCGACGCGGTAAAGGAGATTACGGGAAAGGACTTCCCGTTTTATAAAGCCGACCTTCTCGACAGCGGGGCGACGGAGAAGGTGTTTAAGGAGAATAAGATCGACGCGGTAATTCATTTCGCGGGACTTAAGGCTGTCGGCGAAAGCACGAGAATACCTCTCGCGTACTACGACAACAACATCACGGGAACGCTTCACCTTATGCAGGCTATGGAAAAGTACGGCTGCAGCAACATCGTATTTTCCTCCAGCGCGACCGTTTACGGCGATCCCGAAAGAGTGCCGATCGTCGAGACTGACAACAAGGGCGACAAGATACTCACGACCAACCCTTACGGCACGACGAAGCTCTTTATCGAGCGCATCATGACCGACGCGCAGAAAGCGAACCCGAAATTAAGCGTAACGCTTCTGCGTTACTTCAACCCGATAGGCGCTCACGAGAGCGGCAAGATGGGAGAGGATCCCAAGGGTATTCCCAACAACCTGCTTCCGTACGTCGCGCAGGTGGCTGTCGGAAAGCTCGAAAAGGTACACGTGTTCGGCGACGACTACCCGACGCCGGACGGCACGGGCGTGCGCGACTATATCCACGTCGTTGACCTCGCGGTTGGACACGTTAAGGCGATAGAGCATTGCTCCGGCAAGCAGGGCGTTCACATCTACAACCTCGGCACGGGCAACGGCTACAGCGTACTCCAGATCGTAAAGGCATTCTCGAAGGCATGCGGCAAGGATCTGCCGTACGTGATAGAGCCTCGCCGTCCGGGCGACATAGCCGAGTGCTACGCCGATCCGGCAAAAGCAAAGGCGGAGCTTGAATGGGAGGCTAAGCGCGGCATTGAGGAAATGTGCGCCGACACATGGAGATGGCAGTCGAACCACCCGAACGGCTTTGAGGGTTAAACGTATATTATAAGGCTGACGGATAAAACGCGTCAGCCTTTGTTGAATAAAACGCGGAGGTGTATGTATGAATACGGCATTGCTCATAAAAAAAGCGGCGCGCTACGCTTGCTGTGCCGTAAAATACGCCGCCGCGCTTATATGCGCTCCGTTTGTCAAAAATAACGAAAAGTACCGCGGTCTGTGGCTTATTGCGGAGCGCGGCGTTGACGCGCGCGACAACGGTTACTACTTCTTCAAGTACGTGACGCAGAACCACCCCGAAATAAACGCGGCTTACGTGATAAGCGAATCCTCTCCGGACGCGCCACGCGTAAAGGCGCTCGGCAATGTGATACGGTACGGTTCATTCGCTCATTTCCTCGCGCTTGCAATATCGGACGTAAAGATAAGCACGCACATAATGGGTTACACGCCGTATATAGACTTTTTTGTCCGCGCCGACAGGATGGGACTTGTAAAGGGGAAAAAGATATTCCTCCAGCACGGAATCATAAAGGACAATCTCACGTTCCTTTACGCGAACAACGTAAACACCGACCTTTTCGTCTGCTCCGCAAAGCCGGAGTACGAGTACGTGCGCGGCAATTACGGCTACGGAGACGGCGTGGTACGGCTTTTGGGACTTTGCCGCTACGACGACCTTTACAAAATAGAGAAGCCGTCGAAGAAAATCCTCATAATGCCGACATGGCGGTACGACCTGCGCAGGGCGGACAAAAAGCAGTTTGAGGAAAGCGGGTATTTCAGGACGTATTCAAGCCTTATAAAAAGCGGACGGTTTAACGCGATGATTGAAAAATACGGATATGAGGCGCTGTTTTATCCGCATATGGAGCTGCAGAAATTCATAGACTGCTTCGAGGGTACGGACAGGATAAAGATTATATCCTTCCGCGACAGCACCGTTCAAAGCCTGCTTATAAATTCCGACATTCTGATAACGGATTTTTCGAGCGTGTTTTTCGATTACGCGTACATGGGAAAGCCTATGATTTTCTACCAGTTTGACGAGGAAAGCTTCAGGAAAAATCATTACGGCGAGGGGTATTTCAGCTACAGCCGCGACGCTTTTGGAGATGTCGTAAAGACCGAGGACGCGCTGCTTACGGGACTTAACAAAATACTCGAAAACGGCGCGGTGACGGAAAAGAAGTACGCGGACAGGATAAACGCGTTTTTCACGCTCCGCGACAAAAACAACTGCGAACGAAATTTTAACGCCATAAAGGAAATAACAGGATGAAAAAGGTAAGCGTAATAATACCGGTATACAACATGGAGGACTGCGTCCGAGAGGGCGTGGCGTGCATTACCGGACAGACGTATAAAAATCTCGAAATCATAATAATAGACGACGGCTCGACGGACAAGACATACTTTAAGTGTCTCGCCGAAGCCGACCGCGACAGGCGCATAGCGGTGTTCTCGAAAAACAACGAGGGACCTGCCGTCGCGCGCAATCTTGCGCTGCGCAAGGCTACGGGCGATTACGTCTATTTTTTTGACATGGACGATTATATAAAGCCGAACGCTATAGAGCGGCTTGTCACCGTGCTTGAGGAAAGCGGCAGCGACCTTGCCGCGTGCGGCTTTGAGATGTTTGACGGCCAAAAGGTTACGCGCACCGTCGTAAAGGAGGACGGCTACCGCCGCACGGGAAGCGAAGCCCGCGCCGATTACGGCGGGCAGCTTTTGATGTTCGAGCCGCGCGGCATACAAGGCGCGCCGTGGTACAAGCTCTACAAAATGAGCATAATACGCGAATACGGCATTGAGTTTCCCTCCATACGCTACGGCGAGGACGACGTGTTTATCGCGCGTTATATAAGTCACGCGTACAGCTTTATTCTTACGGGCGACGTGCTTTGCCGCTACTATATAAACACCTGCCGCCGCTTCTGGGACAAGTACCGCTACGATATGTTCGACACGGTAAGGGAACACACCATGTATATGCTCGGCATCGTGTACGCGTGGAACAGAGACAACATCGAAGTCCGCGACATAATCTACCGTGACTATTTCCAGAAAACCTTTTCGAGCCTTTGCGTGCTGTTTAATCCGCACATGAAGCTCAAAAAGAAGGCGAGACTGGCGCGGATAAAGGAAATTGCAGACACCTTTGCCGCGGACGTGCCGGACGATTTTAAATCGCCGCACATAGTCGCCGACCTTATGCGCGCGCAAGAATACAATAAAATTTATTTCCGTATTTTATTGCATGTTATAAAACACAGGTTCGACTAATTTCTGTTTTTTGTGACAAAATAACTATTGACTATAAACTTAAAGAGTGGTACTATCATATAGTCAAAGGAAATTTACAAAGGCGCGTCATGTGCCTTTTTTTGGGCGTAACGCCTTATATATCGGGGAGAGATACAATTTGAATCAGAAGGAACGGCTTGAGGAAATACACAGAAAACATGAGGAGATACAGCAAAAACGCAGGATACGCAACCACAGAATAATTCTTGCTTCCGCCGCAGCCGCGGCGCTGGCGCTTTTGATTGTGATAACAGCGGTGAGCGTAACAGCAATCTCAAAGCATATAGAGGAAAAACGCGCGCGCGAGGCGGAAATCGCGGCGCAGGCAACGCCTTCGCCCGAACCGAAGGAAATCCACATAGATCCGAACGTTATAAGCGAGGACTACTACGCAAACAGCGCGTTTATCGGAAATTCATTCGCGGACGATCTGTACACGTACTCGCTTGTGCCGGAGGCGGATTTTTTCGCGAGAACGGGACTTTCGGTTGACGACGCGCTCGAGGGTGACGACGAAAAGAAGCCGGTTACCGATGAGCTTGATAACGGCAAAAGCTACGACAGGATATTTATGATTTTCGGCGAAAACGAGCTCGGCTGGGTAAATCCCGAAACATTCGCGGACGATTACGGCGAGCTTATAGACAAGGTCAGGGAGCTTTGCCCCGAAAGCCGCGTATATCTTTTGTCGGTTACGCCGGTCACAAAGAAGTCGTCGGACGAAAATATCAACGTCACAAACAATGACCGTATACGCGAGTATAACGAGATTATAAAAACGCTTGCGGAGGAAAAGAACGCCGTTTACGCGGACGTATACAGCGCGGTCGCCGATAAGGACGGCAACCTTCCTGTCGGCGCTGCGACCGACGGCGTGCATTTCGGCAAGGAATACTACGAAAAATGCCTTTTATACATTCAGAATAATTACGAATAATTTTAGCGGAGGACAAACAGATGAAAAAAACAATCGCGGCTCTTGCCGCATTAACGCTTATGCTGACGCTCACCGGCTGCGGTCAAAAGGAGATTGACGCGACAAAGGTCGCGACGGAGCTTTTGAACAACGCGAGCTTTGCCGAAACTCTTACCGAAGTCAGCGAGCAGGTTACGAAAAAGCGTCTCGACCTTGACGACGACGAGGTTATTATGTGCGCGGCGTTCAAGGGTACGAGCGCGGTGGTTGACGAGATTATCGTTATAAAAACAACCGACACCGAGGACGTTGAGGAAAAGCTGTACGAGTACGTTGACTCGCAGACGGAGCAGTACGAAAACTACCGTCCGAGCGAGGTTCCGAAGCTTGAGGACTCGCTTATAACCGTCGAGGGCGACACCGTTATCTACTGCGCGAGCGAGGACAGCGTAAAGGCTATGGAGATCATAACCGAAAGCACGTCAAAATAATAAACAGGAAAAGAAAGAGGGGTATAGCGTTGTACTTTTCAAGTCTGCTGTTTCTTTTCGTGTTCCTGCCTGTGGTACTGGCAATATACTACATAACACCAAAGCCGTTCAGAAACGGCTTTCTTTTACTTGCGAACCTTGTTTTTTACGGCTGGGGCGAGCCTGTGTTCGTCGTTGTGATGTGCGTGTCGATAATCGTAAATTACATATGCGCCGTCATGATAGAACAACAGCCGCGGAGGAAAAAGCTGTACCTTGCGCTGTCGCTTACAATAAGCCTCGGGCTTCTCGCCGTGTTCAAGTATGTGGGATTTGCGTCGGACTTGCTCCGCGCGCTTCCGCCGTTTGCGTGGATGCCGAAAATAAAAATACCGCTCCCGATAGGAATATCGTTCTACACGTTCCAGACGGTTTCATACACGATCGACGTTTACCGCGGCGACACCAAAGCGCAGAAAAATTTAGTGTCCCTCGGCACGTACATATCATTCTTTCCGCAGCTAATCGCAGGACCGATCGTGCGTTACCGCGATATAGCTTCGCAGCTTACGGGCAGGCGCGAAACGCTTTCGGCGTTCAGTGAGGGCGTTAAGATATTTCTCGTCGGACTTGCCAAAAAGGTGCTTATCGCAAATCAGGCTGGAGTGCTGTGGGAGAGCCTTAAAGGCGCGGACGGCGGAATAATCGCCGCTTGGGCGGGCGCCGCCGCGTTCGCGTTCCAGATTTACTTCGACTTTTCCGGCTACAGCGACATGGCTGTGGGACTGGGTAAAATGTTCGGCTTTAATTTCATGCGCAACTTCGAGTACCCCTATATTTCAAAGAGCATAACGGAGTTCTGGCGCAGGTGGCACATATCGTTAAGCACATGGTTCCGCGACTACGTATACATTCCGCTCGGCGGCAACCGACGCACCACTCCGCGCGTCATATTCAACCTGTTCGCCGTGTGGTTTCTGACGGGCTTGTGGCACGGCGCGAGCGTCAACTTCATATTATGGGGACTTTACTACTTCGTGCTGCTTGTGCTTGAAAAATACGTGTACGGAAAGTACCTTGAAAAGCTTCCGCGAGCCGTGCGGCACATATACGCGCTCGCGCTTATACTTATCGGCTGGATGATATTCAGCCTCGATGACATGACGGCGGTAATGGCTTATATCGGCAGCATGTTCACGCTCGGCGGCGGAATTATAACGCACGACGCGTTAAGCCGCATAATATCCTATCTGCCGCTTCTCATAGCTGCGGCTCTCGCGTCGCTTCCGGCTGCGAAAAATATTTATATGAAAATACGAGATAAAAAAGCCGTCGCCGTGTGCGAGGTGATTTTCTGCGCGGCGGTGCTTTTGCTGTGTACCGCGTCGCTCGTGAACCAATCATACAACCCGTTCCTGTATTTCAGATTTTAAGGCGCGGCAAAGAAGGTGATAACCATGAAAATACGCGACAAAATAATAACGGTTATGTTCTGCGTCTTTATCGGCGCAATGGCAATCCTTACCGCCGCGCTGCCGAAAAAAGCCGTGTCGGAAAGCGAAAAACGTACGCTTGCAAGGTTCCCGAAATTCACCGCTCAAACCGCGCTGTCGGGCAAGTGGGAGAGTGATTTTGAGGGCTACATTTCCGACCATTTTCCCGCGCGCGAAACGTTCGCGGCAGCCGACGCGTACTTCATGCTCGCGACGGGACGCAACGGCTCGAACGATATATACAAAGGCAGAGACGGCTGTCTTTTTACCGTCCCCGTCAAGTTCGACAAGGCGAGGCTCGACAAAAATATAAGCGCGCTTGTGAGCTTCGCGTCGAAAACCGGTATTGTGACAAAGCTCATAGCCGTGCCGACGGCGGGGTATATTATGCCGGAGCTTTTACCCGCGAACCACCGTATGTACCGCGACGGCGAAATAATATCGTATATTGAAAATATGCTAGCCGGTATAGAGCTTATAAATCCAACCGACGAGTTTTTAAGCAGAAAAAACGACGCGCAGCTTTACTACAAAACCGACCACCACTGGACGAGCGAGGGCGCGTACACCGCGTACCGACTGTGGGCGAAGAGCGAGGGTATCGTACCGCGCGGCAAAGCGGATTACACCGTCGCGAAAACCGACGGCTTCTACGGCACGTCCTACTCAAAATCTGCGCTGTGGCTCACAAAGCCCGATGTAATAGAAATGTGGGAGTATCCGTCTGACATAACCGTCACGATTGACGGCGGGGGAGAGCGGAACGGTATGTTTTTCCGCGAGCATCTCTCGGAAAGCGATAAGTACAGCGTGTACCTCGACGGCAACCACGGCTTTGAAAGCATAGTGAACAACGGAAATCCGAACGGCAAAAGGGTGCTGCTCATAAAGGACAGCTACGCGCATTGTTTCGCGCCGTTTATGGCTGAAAACTGCTCTCGCATCGACATGGTTGATTTGAGATATTACCTTGAAAGCGTGTCAACTCTCGTCTCGGAAAACGGCTACGACGAAATCCTCGCGCTCTGCGGCTTGAGCAGTCTGTGCGAGTCGGACGACCTGTCAATTCTGGAATAACAAAAAACGCCTTCATCAAACGATGAAGGCGTTTTTGCGTCTTATTTTATATCCGAAAGTGAAATTACATCAACCGTTTCCGGCGTGTACTGATGGCTCATAACGTCCACCATAGCCTTAACCGTGTCGAGGCTCGTCATGATAGAAACGGAACACTCGATCGCGGTACGGCGTATCTTAAAGCCGTCACTGTTCGCGTTGCCGCCCTTTTTCGGTATGTCGATGATAAGGTCGATCATACCGCTTCTTATAACGTCAAGCACATTCGGCACACCCTCGCTTATCTTCTTCGCGACCTGTACGGGAATGTTGTTTTCTTCAAGCAGCTTCGCCGTACCCGCGGTCGCGACAAACTTACAGCCGAGCCTGTGGAACTGCGCGGCGATGGGGAGGAAGTCCTCCTTATCGAGGTCGCGCACCGTCACGAGAATTGTCGAGCCGACCTTCGGTATATTCGTACCGGCGGCGACAAAGCCCTTATACATCGCCTCGTGGAAGTCGCGTCCCACGCCGAGTACCTCGCCGGTCGAGCGCATTTCAGGACCAAGACTTACCTCGACGCGCGGCAGCTTCTCCGTGGAGAACACCGGTACTTTTATTGCGACTGTATTTGTTTTCGGCGCGATACCGGTCGAGTAACCCATTTCTTTAAGCGTCTTGCCGAGCATTATATTCGTCGCAATGTCGATTACCGGTACATTCGTAACCTTCGTGATATACGGCACGGTACGGCTCGAGCGCGGATTTACCTCGATGATGTACAATTCGCCGCGAAACTCTATAAACTGAATGTTGATCATACCGATAACTTTAAGCTCCAGCGCGATACGGTAGGTAACGTCAACGATTTTATCTATAATATTCTGCGGCACATTCTGCGGCGGATATATGGATATTGAGTCGCCGCTGTGAATACCGGCGCGCTCAAGATGTTCCATTATACCGGGAATAAGTACGTCCGTGCCGTCGCATATCGCGTCGACTTCAAGCTCTCTGCCTCCGAGGTACCTGTCGATAAGCACGGGATTTTTCTTGTCCTTTTCAAACGCGTCGGTGAGGTAGCGCACGAGATCGATCTCGTTTCTCGTGATTTCCATACCCTGACCGCCAAGCACGTACGACGGACGCACAAGCAGCGGATATTCAAGCTTATCGGCTTCCTCGACGCCCTCCTTGACGCTCCACACCGCCTTGCCCTTAGGACGCTTTATGTTGAGCTTTTCAAGCATCTCGTCAAACTTTTCTCTGTCCTCCGCCTCGTCGATATACTTCGGCTGCGTTCCGAGAACAGGCACATTCATATCCGCGAGGAAATTCGCGAGCTTGATCGCCGTCTGACCGCCGAACTGCAGTATTACGCCGTCAGGCTTTTCAAGCAGGATTATATTGTAAACGTCCTCCTCGGTCAGCGGCTCGAAATAGAGCTTGTCCGACGTGTCAAAGTCCGTGGAAACCGTTTCGGGGTTGTTGTTTATGATAATCGTCTCAACGCCCGCCCTTTCGAGCGACAGAACAGAGTGAACCGAGCAGTAGTCAAACTCAATACCCTGACCTATTCTGATAGGGCCCGAGCCGATAACGATTACCTTTTTCCTGTCGGAGGGGAAGGACTCGGTCGTATCGTCGTATGTAGAGTAGTAATACGGCGAAACAGCCTCAAACTCACCCGCGCACGTGTCAACCATCTTGTAAACGGGCGTAATGCCGAGCATCGAGCGCAGATTGAATACCTCGTTAGCGTGACAGCCGACAAGCTCCGCTATACCCTTGTCAGAAAAGCCCATTTTCTTGTACTTTTTGAGCATATCGTAGCTAAGGTCGGTGAGCTTGTGCTTTTTAAGCTCCTCCTCCGCGTCAACGATATTCTTTATCTTTTTGAGGAAGAACGGATCCATGCCCGTAATTTCCGCGAGCTTGTCCATGTTGTAATTTCTTCTTATAAGCTCCGCGAGGTCGAAAAGTCTCTCGTCGTCGGGAACGATAACGCGCTGACGAAGCTCAACCGTCGAGCGCTCTCTCGACGACTTTCTCTCAAGCGTGTACTGGTTGATTTCAAGCGACCTGACGCCCTTTAAAAGCGACGCTTCAAGCGTGTTCGCGATCGCCATAACCTCGCCCGTAGCCATCATCTTTGTGCCGAGATTTCGCTTTGCGCCGAAGAACTTGTCAAAGGGCCACTTCGGGATTTTCGTTACGATGTAGTCGATTGCAGGCTCAAAGCACGCGTAAGTCTTGCCCGTAACGGCGTTTTTGATCTCGTCAAGATTGTAGCCGAGCGCGATTTTCGCCGCGATTTTGGCAATCGGATAACCCGTAGCCTTCGACGCGAGCGCCGACGAACGGCTGACACGCGGATTGATTTCGATAACGGCGTAGTTAAAGCTGTCGGGATCGAGCGCGAACTGCACGTTGCAGCCGCCCTTAATTTCTATTGAATTTATAATGTCGATTGCCGCCTTACGGAGCATCTGATATTCCTTGTCGGCGAGCGTAAGCGCGGGAGCGACAACGATAGAGTCGCCCGTGTGAACGCCGACGGGATCTATATTTTCCATTGAGCAGACCGTTATACAGTTACCCGCGCCGTCGCGCATAACCTCAAATTCGATCTCCTTCCAGCCCTTTATCGACTTTTCGAGCAGCACCTGACCGACACGCGAAAGGTGCAGTCCCTGCGCCAATATTGTCTCGAGCTGCTCGGGCGTTTCGGCGATACCGCCGCCCGTTCCGCCGAGAGTGTACGCCGGACGCACGATAACGGGATAGCCTATCTGCTTCGCGAACAAAAGACCGGATTCGAGGTCGGTGACGATCTCCGACGGCGCGATAGGCTGATTTGTGCGTTCCATAAGACGTTTGAAGCTGTCGCGGTCTTCGCCCTCTTTAATTGAAGGGATTGACGTTCCGATTACCTTCATGCCGTACTTGTCGAATACGCCTTTGTCGTACAGCTCGCACGCGAGGTTAAGACCGGTCTGACCGCCCATGCCCGCGATAATCGAGTCGGGACGCTCCTTCTGTATGATCTTCTCCACATATTCGGCGGTCAAAGGCTCGATATATGTCTGGTCAGCCATGCCGCGGTCTGTCATTATCGTGGCAGGGTTGGAGTTTACGAGAACAACGTCTATGCCCTCGTCCTTGATCGCCTGGCACGCCTGCGTGCCTGAATAGTCAAACTCCGCGGCTTGTCCTATTACGATAGGGCCCGAGCCTATTACGAGAACCTTTTTTATACTTTTATCTAATGGCATAATAATCCTCCGTTCTTAAATTTGTGGTGCGAGCGGCCAATGACCGCCCTACAAATTATATTTCCTTTAGAAATCTGTCAAACAGCCAGCCTGTGTCCAAAGGCCCCGGCGACGCTTCGGGGTGGAACTGCACGCTCATGATTGGAAGCGTCTTGTGCCGTATACCCTCGCACGTGCCGTCGTTCACGTTCACGAACGTTTCCTCGACCTCATCGGGATAGTCGGAAACGATGTAGTTGTGGTTCTGACTCGTGATGTAGACGTTGCCGGTCTTTAAATCCTTTACCGGATGATTTCCGCCGTGGTGGCCGAACTTCAGCTTTTTCGTTTTGCAGCCGAGCGCGAGACCGATAATCTGGTGTCCCATACAAATTCCGCAAATCGGGTACTTGCCGATAAGCGCCTTAACGGTGTCGACCGTTCCCGGCGCGTCAAGCGGATTTCCGGGGCCGTTCGACAAAAATATCATATCGGGCTTTACCGCGTCGATTTTATCCGCGCTCACATCGGCGGGGAACACGGTAAGGCGGCAGTCGCGTTTCGCGAGATCCCTTACGATACCCTGCTTCGCGCCCATGTCTATAAACGCTATGTGCGTTCTGCCGGTGTCGTTCACGGTGTAAATGCCGTCCGTTGTCGTCTGCATGATAACCTTCGAGTTATCCATCGAATCCATCAGAATCTTTATATCGTTATCCGACGGATCACCCTTCATAATAACGCCCTTCATAACGCCTGCGTCGCGCAGTATACGCGTAAGCGCGCGCGTATCCACGCCTTCGAGACCGACAACGCCCTGCTGACGCAGAAAGTCGTCAAGGTTCATCTCGTTTCTGAAATTTGAGGGGAAGTCGCACTTCTCACGCACAACGAACGCCTTAAGATTCGTATGCTTAGCCTCCATATCCTCAAAGTTAATGCCGTAATTTCCTATGAGCGGGAACGTCATTGTAACGATCTGTCCCGCGAACGACGGATCGGTAAGCGTTTCCTGATAGCCCGTCATACCGGTGGTAAACACGACTTCGCCGACGATATTCGCGTCAGCGCCGAAAAGCTCGCCGACAAACCTCGCGCCGTTTTCCAAAATAAGCTGTCCTTTCATATACTCAAACTCCTTCTCACATAATGCCTGCAAAAAAAATGACAATGAATAAATCCATTGTCAATCATTTTTATAAAAAACAAAAACAGAAATAAAGGGGGAATTATATAACCCGTCGCGCATATATATTAAGCTTTCCCTGATATTAAACGCCATGATGCAATTCTCTCCTTTACTCACTTCAATATATTTTACCACCGTGCAAATAATTTGTCAATATATTGTATTAAATTTGTCATTTTTTATAAAAACAGAACGCTCCGTGCGGAGCGTTCCGTTGAATATTTATTCTTCATCACCCGAGGTATCCTCTGTCGAGCCGCCGCTCTCATCGCCGCCGGACTCGTCTGAAACGTCGCTCTCATCGTCGGAGGACGAAACGTCCGTTTCATCGTAATCGGAGTAATCTTCATCTTCATCGTCGTAGGCTGTGCCGCCGCCCGACGATGTGCCGCCGGAGGAAGGCGTATCCGTAACGGCGGAGGGCGTCGAGGTGGGCGATACCGACGGGGAAGCGCTCGCGTCGGGAGTAGGCGAAGCGGTCGGAGCCGGAGTATTGTCGTCCTTGTGCCTGCCCGCGTGTTCCGCGTCGCAGTAGGAGCGCGGTACTGTTCCCTCAACGAAGTAACCCGTCGCGGAAGGACACGAATCCGTCGCCAAATCACCGGAAATTTCGCATACCGTGGCTTCCACAACGCCCGACGGACGCGGAATTTCCTTGGCGTTCAGATTTTCATGTATTCTCGACATAACTCTGCGCCATGCGCTTATCGCGGGGTTGCCCGATATACCCGCCGCCGAAAGCGAGCTTGGATTATCGAAGCCGAACCAGCACGCGCAAGAGTAATACGGCGTAAATCCGACGAACCACTTATCGCAGTCGTCGTCCGTAGTACCCGTCTTGCCGTAGGTGGGCATCGAATCGAGCT
This sequence comes from uncultured Clostridia bacterium, assembly GCA_947624485.1. Classification (GTDB taxonomy): domain Bacteria; phylum Bacillota; class Clostridia; order UBA1381; family UBA1381; genus Hominilimicola. Next base: position 317,359 of record CANQKM010000001.1, on the reverse strand, counting down.
GCGCACTCTGACCTGTACCGTAAGGACTTGTCACAACGCCGTCCAAAAGGTCGGTCATTATATACGCCGACGCGGCGCTTATTGCCTGCGTGGCATTCGAGTCGTTTGAAAGCACGATATTGCCCTGTGCGTCAAGCACCTTAGTATACGTGTGAGGCTTTATATATTTGCCGCTGTTCGCGAATGTCGCATAAGCGGCAGCCATATCCTCAACCGTCACGCCCTTGGTAAGACCGCCCAAAGCGAGCGACGAGTAGTTTCTGTCCTTATCCACAAGCGTCGATATATGATATTTGTCGCGCAGATAGCTGAGCGACGTTTGTATACCCACCATATCGAGTATTTTAACCGCCGGGATATTCGCGCTTCGCGCAATGGCCTCTTTAACCGTCATATCGCCGAGGAAGCCGTCATAAGAGTTTTTAGGCTTCCACTTGTCGTCGCCTATCGTTATTTCCTCGTCGACCACCGTCGTGACCTCGCTGACCTTGCCGGTGTCGATTGCGGGGGAGTATACCGACAGCGGCTTTATCGACGAACCGGGCTGACGCGTCATCTGCGTCGCTCTGTTCCAGCCGCGCACGTTCGTCTTTTCACCGAGACCGCCCATAATACCCTTTACCTGTCCCGTGTACGGATCTACCACAACCATAGCCGACTGCGCGCCCGCGCCCGTGCCGGGGAAGTTCGACGTATCGGTGAACACGTCCTCCATAATATCCTGAATATCGGTATCTATCGTCGCGTAAATTTTGAGACCGCCGTTATATACCATGCGCGTCGCGAAATCCTCGGAATACGCCTTCTGCTCCATGAGATCACTTACGATGTCGTTTATGACCTGATCCACGAAATACGACGTCATCTGATCCGCGCCGGAGCGGTTCGCGTTGCTTACGACAAGGTCGCTCGCGGACGCTTCGCTGTATTCGGCATCGGTGATGTAACCAAGCTCATTCATCTTTTTAAGAACGATATTGCGCTTTTCTATATTGTTTTCGGGATGCGTGAACGGATCATATTCCGACGGGTACTGCGTGATACCAGCGATCGAAGCCGCCTCCGGAAGCGTAAGATCCGCCGCGTTTTTGTCAAAATACGTCAGAGCCGCCGCCTCAACGCCGTTGCAGTTATTCGCGAAATACGCGATATTTAAGTACATCGTAAGTATTTCGTCCTTGCTCAGCTCGTTTTCGAGCGCGATCGCACGCATAATTTCCTTGACCTTACGCGCGGGCGTGTTTTCCTTTTCGTTCGTTATGTTTTTGATAACCTGCTGCGTTATCGTCGAGCCGCCGTAATCGGCTGTGCCTATGCCCACCTTTGAAAGCACCCATTTCGTCGTCGCACCGAAGGTACGTTTAAAGTCGAAGCCGTGATGCTTATAGAAACGCTCGTCCTCGATTGACACAATAGCGTCCTTCATTACCTGCGGTATCTGCGTAGAGTCTATCCATATCCTGCGCGTGTCGGAGCTTAACTGCTCAAGCTCCTGCTCGTTGCCGTTGTCGTCGATGTAGTATATGGCGGAGGAAGTGTTCTGCGCGAGCGAGCGGATATTCATATCCTTAATTTCACGCGACACCGCCGCGTACATACCGACAAGCATACCGGATACGATAACTATACCTATAAATATAACCGAGAATATGGTGAGCCGCAGTCTCCTGCGGAAACGTATCTGCTTTTCCGTCAGCTTTTTCCTCTTCTTTTTGCTCTTGCCCTTTTTGGAAGGATTACGGCGCGAAGGCGCTGCGTTCGGCATATCGTACTGCTCCGCCGGAACGTCGCCGCGGCTGCGCCTTGACCTGCGTGACTGAATTTGGTCGGATGAGCCGGAGGTCATAGCGTCGTATTTGTCCCAGTCGAAATCCTCGCCCGAATTACTCGGCGTCCTTCCGGGTTTGTTTCTGTCATCTGCCATATCTGTAATCCACAGCCTTTCTGCTCACATGCGATTTATGCGCGCCGGGTAAGTGAGCGTACAGCGGCGCGCGGCGGCGGAAAAGCTCTGCCGCGTATCGTCTTTGCATACGTATAAAGTATACAACTATATTATAGCCTATTTTCCGTAATTTTGCAACTGTTATTTTCCGTATAATGCACCGCGAACCGTCTTTTTTCGTCTATCCGTACATTAAAGGCTGCCAAAATCAGCCGTAATGTAATTAGAAGTAACAAATTTGTAAATTATATTTGACATGGAGAAAAAAAGGGAGTATACTTTATATATCATCAATGAAAGTGCATTATTGTGCAAAAAGGACTGACAGCTTCAAACTGTCCGAAATTGAAAGGAGATTTAAAAATGACATTTGAACAGGCATTTTTAAAGGTAAAGGGTAAGTTCGATAACGCGGATGCGAGCGGAGTAGCTGATTTTGCAATTCAGGTAACCCTCACGGACGAAGATTGCGGCGGCACTTTTTATGCGGAAGCAAAGAATGGTAAGCTTGCAGTCGAGCCGTATGATTACTATGACAACGATGTTGTTCTCGATATTTCAAAGTCTGCTCTTCTTGCGGTACTCGCCGGCAGATCGACACTTGACAAGGCAATTGCAAACGGTGAGGCGTCCGTAAAGGGCGACGCGTCGAAGATTGCGGATTGGAAGTCAACAATAAAGAAGGCTGCTCCCGCAAAGAAGACGGCTGCAAAGAAAGCTCCGGCAAAGAAAGCTCCGGCAAAGAAGGCTCCTGCTAAGAAGGCAGCTCCCGCGAAGAAGGCGGCACCGGCTAAGGCTGAAGTAAAGACCGAAGCAAAGCCCGCACCGGCAAAGACGGAAGTAAAGAGCGCTCCCGTTAAGAGTGAAGCAAAGCCTGCCCCCGCTAAGACTGCGGCAAAGACAACAAAGAAGAACTGATTTTTTGAAGATAAAAAGACGGCGTCTGCCGTCTTTTTTTGCATTTAATTAAGAAGATAAATCATAACAGTCAGATAAAGCGCGAAGCTCACCCACACCAGATACGGTATCTGCAGATACCCCGCGAGCGGCTTGATTTTACGGAAGCTTATTATCATAATCAGAATCAAGATCCACAAAAGCGCGAGCCACACGACCGCGAAAAGGTATGCGCGCATATTAAAGAAAATTATACTCCAGAAAAAGTTTACGATAAGCTGCAAGCCGTAAATTTTAAGCGCGCCCGACACGTCCGTTTCGTTTTTCTTAACGTACACCATCGCGCTCGACACGCCCATAAGGATAAACAAAACCGACCACACGACGGGGAACAGCCACATCGGCGGCGACAGCGGAGGACGGTTAAGAGTATCGTACATATTCATATTGCCGCTCGTAAACACAGCCGACAGACCGCCCACGGCGAGCGCTGTCGCTATCGATATAACGTACGGCTTAATTTTTTGCCACATATTTTATCACCTCTCACAATGTATTCTATGCGTAATTTTTATTTATAATTCACGCATGTTGTAAAGATTACATAAAATTAGTCGGTTTGAGGCGTGTAATTTTTACCGATTTAATAAAAATAAAAATTACGGTTGACAAATAAAAACGGTCGGCGTATAATACAGGTGAAGTTAAGGAAAAGCACAAAGGCGTGTTTGCAATACAGATTGCGGACACGCTTTTTCTTTTTCTTAAATAATCATACGAACACAAGGGCGTGTTCTCCCGAAAAGGGGGAACACGCTTTTATGTTCGGAAAAGAAAGGGGAAATTTGTCATGGCTGAAATGACAAAAATCGAAATCATTACAAGGCAGTCGAAGCTCGAAGAGCTGAAGAATGCGCTCAACGAAATCGGCATCAACGGCATGACCGTTACGAACGTAATGGGCTACGGCGTACAGAAGGGACAGCGCCACCATTACAGGGGCGTTGAATACAATGTAGACCTTCTCCCGAAGGTAAAGGTTGAAATGGTAGTATGCTCCGTACCGGTCGACGACGTTGTAAACACCGCGCTCGCCGTACTGCGCACGGGGGAAATCGGAGACGGCAAAATCTTTATTTCAAGCGTATCGCGCGTTATAAAGGTAAGAACCGGCGAAGAGGACAGAGAAGCGTTACTGTAACGCGAATTGGGACAGAAAGAGGGATTGATTATTATGACTATGGATGTTTTAACGCATATTGTGGATTGTTTTTGGTTGTTTCTGGGCGGCATACTCGTATTCTTCATGCAGACCGGCTTCACAATGGTCGAGGCGGGCTTTACGAGAAGCAAGAACACCGGTAACATTATAATGAAGAACATCGTTGACTTTATGTTCGGCTCAATCGTTTACTGGATTATCGGCTACGGACTTATGTACGGCGAGGGCAACGGCTTTATCGGTATTCCGTTCGGCGACATGTTTATGAACGGCTTCTCCTCGGCGGCTAACATGGATTACACCAAGCTGTTCTTCCAGACCGTATTCTGCGCGACCTCGGCGACGATCGTATCGGGCGCGGTTGCGGGCAGAACGGATTTTCGAGCCTACTGCATTTACAGCGCGTGCATCTCGCTCTTTATCTACCCGATTGCAGGTCACTGGGTATGGGGCGGCGGCTGGCTCGCAGAAATGGGCTTCCACGACTTCGCGGGTTCGGCTATCGTACATATGCTCGGCGGCACAATGTCGTTTGTCGGCGCAGCTATCTTAGGACCGAGAATCGGCAAGTACAGAAAGGACGGAAAGCCGAACGCTATTCCCGGACACAACATTCTTATCGGCGCACTCGGCGTGCTTATCCTCTGGGTGGGCTGGTTCGGATTTAACCCCGCTTCAACCGGCGGACTGTCGGACGGCGGACTTGAGGTTGCGGCTAAGGTATTCATCACAACCAACCTCGCGGCATGCGCGGCGGCTATTACATCAATGTTCTTCACATGGTTCCGTTACGGCAAGCCCGATGTTTCGATGACGCTCAACGGTATCCTCGGCGGACTTGTTGCGATTACCGCTCCCTGCGACGTCGTATCACCGTTCGCTTCGATTATCATAGGCGTTGTCGGCGGCGTGCTGATGTGCCTTGCGATTCCGTTCATAGACGCAAAGCTTCATGTTGACGATCCTGTCGGCGCGATAAGCGTTCACGGCGTATGCGGACTTTGGGGTACTATCGCGGTAGGCTTGTTCGCGAGCGATCCCGCACTTTTGGGCGAAGGCTTCCTTCCCGGACTGTTCTACGGCGGCGGTTTCCACGCTCTCGGCGTTCAGGCTCTCGGCGCGGTATGCCTTATCGCTTGGGCGGTGCTTACCTCCGGCGCACTGTTCCTGATACTTAAGAAGGCGGGTATCTTGAGAGCTAAGCCTCAGGACGAAATCAAGGGACTTGACTCCACAGAACACGGACTGCCTTCGGCTTACCCCGACTTTGTAAAGTCATACAACGAAAACTTAGGTTAATCTCTCCATGCGAGATTGACATATATAACCACCCAAAAAAGCTTGCGGACTTTTGTCCGCAAGCTTTTGCGTTTGTGAAAAAAAATAAAAATAACACTTGACAAATAACGTCTACCGTGGTAGACTATATATGTCGACAAATGTAGAGATAATGGAGGTATGCCTTATGAAAAGCTTAAGTATAGGTGACGCTGAACTCGAAATTATGAAGGCCGTGTGGAGAGCGGAAGAGCCGATAGGCTCTGCCGCGATAGGTAAAGCGGTCGAGGGAAAGGGCTGGAAACGCACGACAATAGCGACCTTCCTCGCGCGGCTGGTTGAAAAGGGCGCACTTGCCGCAGAGCAGCGCGGCAAAGCGCTTTACTACACACCGCTCATCTCCGAAAGGGAATATAAGAAGCAGCGCGTCAGCGGAATTGTCAAAAGCCTTTTCGACGGCTCGGCAAAGGAAATGGTCGCCGCTCTGTTTGAGGGCGAAAACTTTACCGACGAGGACATTGAGGAACTGAAAGCGGTTTTTGATAAAAAGGAGAAATAAATGCTTGCCGAAATATTCACGGCGTTTTTGATAACGTCGCTCGCGGGTTCGTGTCTCGCGGCGGTTATCGCGCTTTTGAAGTCCATAACAAAAAAGATTTTTTCCGCCTCGTGGCGCTATTATATCTGGCTTGCGGTGCTTCTGGCAATGATGCTGCCGGTTCGTTTTGCCGCGCCGCAAAAAGCCGAACCCGCGCCGATCAACACGGCGTACACGACAACAGCCGAACAGACCGTCGAAACGAACGTATCACAACCTATTGCCGCCGCTGATATGGTCACTGAAAAGCCGAATATAATAAAATCGGAAGTTACGCGTGTCAAAGGAATGATTGACAGCAAACTCGACATTTTCGCGCTTTTGTGGCTTATCGGCACAGTAACGTTTTTCCTCTTCAACATCATCGGCTACATACGGCTGCTTGTCAAACTGCACCGAGACTCCGTCGTTGTGCCATGCCCCGAGCTAAAAAATTTTACGGATAAAAGGGTTACGGTCAGGGTATGGGACAACACGTCCTCACCGTTTACGGTCGGGATTTTCAAGCCGACGCTTGTGCTGCCCGCAGTAGAGCTTACGACGGAGCAGCTTCTTAACATTCTGCGCCACGAAATGACGCACCTTAAGCGGAAGGATATTTTGTACAAATGGTTCGCCGTGATTGTAAAATGCGTGCATTGGTTCAACCCAGTCATTTACTGCGTGGTACGGCAAATCAATGCGGAATGTGAAATTTCCTGCGACCTGTCGGTCGTAAGAGAAATGAGCGCGGAGGAGGAACAAAGCTATGTGAACACAATTCTCTCACTTCTGCCTGCCGGACGGAGCGCGGCTAATCTCACAACAGGAATGACGGGCAGTAAAAATGCGTTAAAAAGGAGATTTGAAATGATTAAGAACAAGCGAAAAACAAGCAAAGCAGCCGCTGTCGTGTCCGCAATTTTATCCGCCGCACTGCTCACCACAACCATATTCGCAAGCGGCGTGTTCGCGGGACAGCTGGACGGCGAAGCTTCCTCGTGGGCGGACACGGAACTCAAAAAAGCCGAGAAATACGGTCTTGTAGGGACGTGGTACACCTTTGACGACTATCAAAAAGAGATTACGAGAGAGGAATTTTGCGAGATTGCGGAGGCATTATGTCTGCAAAGCGGCATCACACTGTACGGCAACGGGCTCATGGAAGAAAAACTGACCGATGTTAGGCAAAACCAAAATTCGGAGGTAGTTGATATGTACTGCATGGGCATTGTGCCGAGCAAAACAGAGACGCAGTTTTGTCCCAACGACCCTGTGACACAGGAGGATGCGGCTGTCTTTTTGCAAAATTTGTTCGATTATGTGAACCTGAGCGCTTTTTGCGGGATATACAACACCGACAGCACAGACTTCCGGTTTACGGATAACGGCGATATTTCCGAAAATGCGCGTGACAGCGTGTACAGTATGTATCAGCTTGGGATTATGCGCGGCGACGGCAGCGGGTACTTTTATCCAAAGCAGAACCTGACCGCAGAAAAATGCGTGGTTTTGCTGACGCGGCTTTATGAGATTATACATAGTGTTTATGATAACGCGGAAAATCTTGTGTACAGTCAATTCGGCTCAATTCAGTTTCATGCGGACAACGGAGAGAATGTGTGGCGGTTTTATCCGGAGCAGACAAGCCGAGAATACGCCCGCGCAAACGGTATCGGTGACGGTGAAATCACCGTATTGTCGGAAAACGGGATTTTCATTGACGCCATCTATACCGCCGGCGAAACGGATTATCATGTTGAGCTGTTTAAGCCGGCGCGGCAGGACGAAACGGGTATTTGGGTGGTAAGACGGTTTGAAGCCGTTCCCGACTGATGATAACAAGGAGAAATGATAATACCTACTCCGCCCTCGGCTCTTTTGGCGTAACATATATCGTATTATACCCGTCGTAAATCACCATACCGGGTTTTGCGCCGTTGGGCTTTTTCACGTTCTTGACGACCGTATAATCGACCGGCACCTGCGACGACGCGCGCGCCTTTGAATAATACGCCGCCGCTTCGGCAGCCTCGCGTATCGTCTCATGCGGCACGTCCTTATTAACGCCGAGCTTTATAATCACATGCGAGCCGTGTATTTTCTTCGTGTGGAACCACAAATCGGACGAATTCGCGAACTTCAGCGTCAGATAATCGTTTTGTGTGTTATTTCTTCCCACATACACATCAAAGCCGTCGGACGAAACAAAATGTCTCGGCTTTGCCGCCGCCTGCTTTCGCCCCTTGCCGTCGCGGCGCTTCGGAATATACCCCTCGTTCATTAGCTCCGCGCGAATCGCATTCAAATCCTCCGCGCTGTCGGCGGTCTCGGCAGCCGCGAGCGTACTCTCCAGATATTCAAGGTCAGCCTCCGCCGCCTTGATCTGCTTCGCCGCCTCGACCTCGGCGGTTTTCGCCTTGTTGTAACGCTTGTAATACCGCTGCGCGTTCTGTGACGGCGTAAGCGACGGATCGAGCGTGATTTTCACCGTCGGCGAACCGTCCTCGTAATAATTCACCGCCTCAAATTCCTTCATACCTTGTTCGATCGCGTAAATGTTCGCGGTGATAAGGTCGCCGTAAATCTTATGCTTATCCTTATCCTTCGACGCGGCGAGCGTCTTTTGCAGTATCACGATTTTTTTCGACAAACGCTCTATATTATTCCCGAGCAGCTTTGTAAGATCCGCGCTCTTTTGGCGCATACGCTCACGCATGTCGCGCGACGTGTAAAACTCGTCGAGCAGCCTTGAAATACTGTCGAACCGTTTCACCTCAGCCAGCGCGCCGTACTGCCCAATGGGCGTTGACGAAAAATCCATCGGCTTACCGGTTCTCGCGTCGGTGATCATGCACGGCTCGAACCTGTTTTCCCTAACAGCCTTCGCGAGCCGCACAACCTCGTAAAGTATTTTATTCCTGCCGCTGTCGGTAAGCTCCGCGCACCTCACGTCCGTTCTGCCGAATGCGCGGAACACGATTTCCCTCGCCGTGAGCGGACTTATACCCGCGACAGCCGAAAGCACCGCCTTGTCGGCGGACTCCGCAGGCGACGAAAAATCTATCTTGACCGTTTCGCCGATGTCGGTCAAATCGATTTTATTCTGCGGCGGCGCACTCTCGTAATACAGCCCCGGCAAAAGCTGCCTTACCGAGCTTACCGTAAAATCGACGCGCTTTATACAGTCGATGATACGCATATCGCCCGAGGTCAGAATAATATTCGAGTGCCTGCCCATAATCTCGGCGATAAGGTACTTTGTGGTGAGATCACCCATTTCATCATAGCTCTCGACCGAAATCCTTATAACTCTTTCAAATCCGTCCTGTTCCACAGCCGTAATCCTGCCGCCGCCGATGTGTTTTCTTAAAAGCATACAAAAAAGCGGCGCAGTCTGCGGATTTTTTTTGGACGCGTCCGTAAAATGCGCGCGCGGGTGAGCCGAGCTTGCCGACAGCGCGAGCTTATAATTATTCTCAAACGTCCGTATACCGAGCGTTATTTCGTCCTTTTCGGGCTGATATATTTTGTCGATGCGTCCGCCGATGATTGTTTCGTTAAGCTCCCTCACCAGACAGCGCACCACGGCAGCATCAAATGCCATAACAGTGTCTCCTTTTACAGATATTGTGCATAATTATAACACAACTCAAAAAAAAATACAATAAAAATATTGATTATTTAACTTTAATGTGCTAAAATACGTTTATCATTATAAATGGAGGTAATGTAAAAATGAAAAAAATAATATCGGTAATTGCCGCGGCTGCGCTTGCGCTTGCGTGCACAAACGCCGCATTTGCCGAAAGCAGAACGGCGAAGATTATGAACGCGCTCGGACAGGATGAAATACATATCATCTACAACGACACGCCCGTAACATATGAGGACGTAAAGCCCGTGAACACCGAGGGCAGAGTTATGATACCGTTCCGTGCGGCTCTTGAGTCCATGGGTGCGACGGTTGACTACGACGAGGCGACAAGACACGTAACGGCGTCAAAGGGTACAAAAACAATAGACTTCACCCTTATGGACGACACGATCAACGTTGACGACAACGGCGCGAAATCCACGGTAACAATGGACGTGCCGATGATTATTGTCGAGGACAGAACGCTCGTACCGATACGCTTTATGTCAAACGCGCTCGGTATGCAGGTCGGCTGGGACGGCGATACAGAGACCGTTGTAATCGCCGACTATGACGAGTATTTTGCGAACGTTGACTCGCTCATCCCGAATATTAAGAAGCTTCAATCGATCGAGGGTGACGATTTTGACGCTTCGACAGCCGACGTTGAGATAAGCAGCGAGAACGAGGGAACAACAACGGCTTTCAAGGGCAGCGCGACAGTCAGCAATAAGAACGGCGCGTCTGTTGACGGCACAATGACTGTGACAAGCGGCGGCGAAACACACGAAATGCCGACGAAATTCATATATAAGGACGGTACAATTTACTTTAGCTTTGATGTCGGAGAAGAACTGGATCTGCCTATTACGGCTGATCAGTGGTACAGCTTAAATATAGCCGACATGTACGGCGCTCAGGCTGCCGATCTGATGCAGGCTGCGTCACAGAGCGACAGCAGCGACATTGCGGCGATGTTAAAGTCAATGGTAACAACCGAGGGCGACGCGCAGTTCCGGCAGATAACGAATATCGCTGCGATGATGGACTCGCTTGAGTACGTCGATAAATGCGTTAAAATCGAGGAAACGGACAACGGCACTGGCGCGTCCGTAGAACTCGACAAGAAGGGCATGGAGGAATATTTCGGATTCTCGCTCGACATGTACGACGAATTTACGATGAAGGCGTCGGTTGAATACACCGGAGAACAGGCAAATTCAACGCTTGAATTCAACGTTGCCCTAAACGGCGGACAGAAGGTAAGCGCCAAGGTGACAGCCGTTTCAAAGACGGGCGAAGGCGGCGGGGAAATCACCGCTCCCGAAAACGCGCAGGATATTTCGGAGCTTATGCAGCTTATATCCGACCTTAACGGCGTAACAGCTTAAACACAGTAAAAAAATACCGCGCCGCGTGCGCGGTATTTTTTTGCGCCCAAACACAAGTTGACAATCCGCGCCGTTTTGTTGTAATATATATCTGTAATCTTATCACGAGAGGGGGAGAGCCTGTGTATATCGCGATATGTGACGACGAGACAGAGGATGTGGAGCTTGAAAGGACGCTCCTCGAAAGGAATATGCCTGCGGTTTGCGCCGAATGGGAGATTGACACGTTTACCGCGTCAAAGGATATGTTAAGCTCCCCGAAAACGTACAGCATGGTATTTCTCGACGTTGAGATGGACGGCTTGGACGGAATTAAAACAGCCGAGTCGCTTCACAGGAAAAACCCGCAGTGTCTCATATTTTTCGTGACGCACCACGAGGACTACATGGACGAGGCGCTTGACAACCACGCTTTTCGGTTCTGGACAAAGCCGATTAACGAGGATCGCCTTCTCTACAGCCTTAAATCGGCGGTAAAGAGAATTGAGCATGAAAGAGCCGCAGTAACTGTTACGAGCGGTAAACGCAAGGTAAAAATACTTGTAAAGAACATCATATACGTCTACCACAGCGGCAGGCTCACGCATATAGTAACCACGGACGGCACGGTCGAAACATACGACACGTTCCGCAGCGTAATAAAGCAGCTTTCCGACGAGTTTTTCACCGAAACGCACGGGAGCTGCTATGTGAACATGAATTACGTTTTCGACTACAACAGAGACGAAATAATATGCGAGCATGACGGAACGCTTTACAGACCGCTTCTTTCCGTAAGGAAGTATGCGGTGTTCAACAAACGGTTTCGGGAATGGAGCGGAGGACTGCAATGACAATTCATTTGGGATACATACTGGGACACTTTTTCGAGTGCGTGATGTTCGTATTCTACGCGAACACAAGCTTCCGTCCGCGCAAAAGCTATCTTCAAAGCATCCTTATATCACTGTGCGGCTACGCGGCGCTGTTCTCGATAGGACTTATGAACATCCCGCCGATTTCGGTACTGTGCTTTTTCATAATAAATACCACGATGCTCATATACTGCTACAACGTGCGGTTCAGCAGCGCGGCATTTTACAGCCTTATGCTGGACGTGCTGTCGTGTATAGGGGAATATCTCGTTCTGTATCTTATGGGTTTTCGGTATTTTCATATAAGATGGGACATCAATTCGGGTGCAAATCCGGCGTATGCTTATATGATGCTGGCAATCGTCAGCAAGGTGCTTTATTTTATAGGTATTCTCATACTTAAACGCTTCACACCGAAGAACGATGATAAGTACGGCAGCCGAACGCCCGCGGCGTTATCGTTCGTCCCTCTTTTGACCGTGGCATGTCTTACGTACATGATGTCTAAGGATATAGACACGAGTTTGTTTTTAATTCTGAACATCATCTTCTTTCTCGTCAACCTCGTAACGTATTACATAAACATGGGACTTAACAACAAAAACAGGGAGCTTAAAATGCTGCAGGATGAATACAACAGGAACAAAGAGGAACTGTACGATTATCGTCTGCTTACCGAAAAATACGAGAACACAAAAATCATGCGCCACGATTTTCATAAGCATCTCGACGTGTTAAAGGAGCTTATAGCGTCGGACAACGCCGAGGCGGGCGAGTATATGAAAAATATACGGTTTGCACAGCGCGAGCTTGACTACACCCGTTACACCGACAACAAAATTCTCAATATCCTTTTGGCTCAAAAGGTGAAGGAAGCTCACGGGCGCGGCGTCGAAATACATATCCGCTCCAAATCCCCGACGCTCGGCTTCATTGCCGATATAGACGTGGTGGCGATTTTTTCAAATATGCTCGACAACGCCGCGGAAGCCGCTCAAAACGCGGAAATAAAAGAGGTATACGTCGATTTGTATACGGTAAACAAGGCGTATACCGCGATAAGAGTGGAGAACTATACGGACAAAGCACCGGTCGCGCCTGACGGCGAGCTTCTCACGCAAAAGCCTGACGCGGAGCTGCACGGCGTGGGAATAAAGAGCATAAACAACGCGCTAAAAAAATACGGCAGCGAAATGACATGGGAGTACGACGGCAAAAAGAAATTTTTCAGAGCGTCCGCTATTATACACATTCCTCCGAAAAACAACATTTAGACATGATTACCATAACACTTGAACAAAAGGGGTTGACAAAGTAAAATTTCAATATTACTATAGATTTACTATATAACACATTCTCCTTGAAAATCACTAACCCAACCACCTTTGGCGGAAATTGAAAAAGGTGTTGACAAACTTCGGGGGGGGGGGTGCTATAATAGCATTATAGGCACACGGAGTGCCGATTACGAAGAAAGGAGAAAAAATCATGAAAAAAATTATTGCACTGTTGGCTTCGGCTGCGTTAATGCTGTCGGCGGCGGGTATCGCAGCATATGCCGAGCCGCAAGCCGAGGAATTGTATGATACTGCCCACGCGTTTGCGTCGCAGTATCCGTATAAGGAGGGCGACGTGGAAAAGGCGCTTGCGTCGGGCTTTGCCGAAAAATACACGTCGGGAATTGAAAAAACGGCTGACGGAGTTGAGTACGAGTGCCCTGCGCTGTATATTGACGAGCACGCGGCGCTTGCCGGCAATTTTGACTTGAAAATGGGCGAAATGTCTCTGCTTGTAAACGGAAAGCCGTCGGCGTATGGACAGAAGTGCGTTCTGCATAACGACGCAACGCTTGTACCGGTCGAGGTGTTTGACGAGCTGGGCTGCGAGAGAACATATAACGAAGCATACTACCTCACAACGCTTAAAAAGAACGGTACGACACTCGAAATAATTCCTTATATGATTGGTATGCGCAAAAACCAAGCGGACGGCTATTATGTGCCGCTCGGAAACTGCGCGAGATACGTGGAAGGGCAGTTGTATGTGCCTATTCGCGTCATAGCCGAGGAGCTTGGGCTGACCGTCGGCTGGAACGGTGAGAGTCGGTCGGTAACGATTGACGGCTGATAAAAGTAATATAGGATAAAGGGGACACTAAAACAGCGGGGACACTAAAATTTTAGTGTCCCCGTTTTTGTGCGCGGAAATACAAAGGAAAAAGCACGGAAATAAAAATTTTTAGAAAAATTTTCAAAAAGGTCTACACAAAACGGGAAAAGTGTGGTATAATTATATGGATAATGGGTAATTATGCCTATCCGATACAAAGTCCGCGTCCGAAGCGGACAAGCGAAAGGGGATATTGAAGCGAAAATGTTAAAAAGCATGACGGGCTACGGCAGACAGGAGCTGATAGCCGACGGCAAGAGAATATATGTCGAGGTAAAGTCGGTAAACCACCGTTACAGCGACTTTACGATAAAATATCCGCGCCGCTATGCGTTTCTCGAAGATAAAATACGAAAGCGCGCGGCACAAAGCATAACGCGCGGCAAGGTCGATATTTCGCTGACGATTGAGAATTACGAAAGCGTTGACGAGGAAATCACGATAAACCGCGCCGCGGCGGAAAACTACATCGAGGCTTTGAAAAAGCTGCGCGACGAGTTTTCGCTCACCGACGACATAACGGTTATGGGTGTGGCGCGAAATCAGGATGTGTTCACCGTCGTCAAAAAAGACGAGGACGAGGACGCTATATGGAACAACGTCAAAGCGGCTCTCGACGGCGCGCTCGAAGCGTTCACGCTTATGCGCCAAAGAGAAGGCGAGCGTATACAGCAGGATCTCGAGGCGCGCATAGAGTACATGAAAACGCTCGTGGAGCGTGTGGACGAGCGTTCACCCGAAACGGTCGAGGAATACAGAAACCGCCTTTACGATAAAATCAAGGAGGTTCTGGAGGACAGAGAGGTTGACGAGGGACGCTTGCTCACCGAGGTCGCGATATTCGCCGACAAGATCGCGGTAAACGAGGAAACGGTGAGACTGCGGAGTCATTTTGTAGAGTTTAACGCGATAATAAACAGCGGCGAACCGGCGGGCAGACGGCTTGATTTCCTGATACAGGAGATAAACAGGGAAACAAACACGATAGGCTCAAAAGCGAGCGACATAGAGATAGCGAAAATCGTCGTGGAGCTTAAGGGCGAGATAGAAAAGCTCAGAGAACAGATACAGAACATAGAATAGAAAAGAATAGAGGGATAAAAATGCGGCTTATAAACATAGGATTCGGCAACATGGTAAACGCTGAGAGAGTGATAAGCGTGGTAAGTCCCGACAGCGCGCCTATAAAGCGCATAATCCGCGAGGCGGAGGACAAGGGTAATCTTATAAACGCCACCTACGGCAGACGCACCAGAGCCGTCATAGTAACAGACTCGGATCACATCGTTCTGTCCGCGCTGCAGACGGAAACGGTTGCGGCAAGGCTCGGCGCCGACACGGGCGAGGAGGATAAAAATGAGTAGGGGAGTATTATTCGTAATGTCGGGGCCTTCGGGTACCGGCAAGGGAACGATCTGCGAGCGGCTCATAGCCAACGCGGACAATAACGTGTTCCTGTCCGTATCGTCAACGACGCGCGAAATGCGCAGGGGCGAGACGGACGGCGTAACCTACAACTACACAACAACCGAAAAATTTGAAAAAATGATAGCGGACGGTGAAATGCTCGAATACGCGAAATACGGCGGCAACTACTACGGCACGCCGAAAAAAGCCGTCGCGGATATGCTCAGCGCGGGACGAAACGTACTTCTTGAGATAGAGGTTCAGGGCGCGCTGAAGGTCAAGAACATATTTCCCGACGCAATACTTATGTTTGTTGTTCCGCCGTCCATGGCGGAGCTTAAAAAGCGGCTCACCGAGCGCGGACGCGAAACGGACGAGCAGATAAAGGAGCGTATGGAAACGGCGAAATGGGAGTTTACGAAGTCGCCGCTCTACAGCCGCATATTCGTGAACGATTCGCTCGACGACTGCGTCAAAGAGGTCGAGGACGCCATGCGCGAGGAAACGGAAAAGCGCGGTCTTATAGACAAACTTATATCGGAAAATTATTAAACTGGAGGAATATAATTATGATGATCAAACCCGGAATTACAGAGCTTTCAAAGTGTGTTGACAGCCGTTACACGCTTGTGGCGATGGCTGCGAAGCGCGCGAGAATGATCGGCAAGGAACGCACGTCGGACGAGGAAGCGCACGGTGTTGAAAAGCCCGTAACGATAGCCGCCGACGAAATCATGTCGGGCAAGATAGGCTATGTGCGTTCGGGCGCTATAGAGCGCGCGAAGGCTTGGGAGGACGAGAAGCAGGCGGCGATAATGTCGCTCGGCTCGACGCTCGGCGAAGAGGGCGGCGTTGAGGTCGTAGACTACGAGGACGAAGAGGAATAATTCACCGATAGGACTGAATTTGTATGATTGCGAAGGTTATTGTGGACAATAAATCAAAAAGTCTTGACCGACCTTTTGACTATCTTGTGCCGGCGGAGATCGAGAACGAGATCCGCGTCGGCAGCCGTCTGCTCGTGCCGTTCGGCAGGAACGACAAGGAGCTTGAAGGCTACTGCATGGCTCTCTGCAGCGAGAGCGGCGCGAAAAATATGAAGTCCGTAAGAAAGCTTGCGCATGACATACCGGCGTTCGACGCGGATATGCTCGAAGTGATAGAGTGGATGCATGAAAAGTACCTTGCTCCGTACCTCGACATAATACGCGCGGTTGTACCCGCCGGAACGGCTTTAAAAAGCCGCGAGTGGATAATTCTCGAAAACGAAACGGACGGGCAGTCCGACATAAGAAAAAGCATAACGGAAACGCTCAAAGCGAATAATAACGAAGCGGAATACGCGTTTCTCGAGGAAAACGTAAAGGGAAACGTACGCGCGGCTGTGCGTGAAATGCTCAAGGACGGCACGCTTCGCCGCGAGTACCGCCAAAGGGCTAACGTGCGCGACAAGTCGGTTCGCTGCGCAAGGCTCATCGTTGAAGCGGACGACGCGCTTCGCGAAGCGGAAAGGCTTATAAAGCGCGCGCCGGTGCAGTCGGCGATGCTCGAATACCTCGCGGGCGAGGAATACGTGACGCTGTCCGAGCTTTACGAGGCTGCCGGCGGCACGTCGTCGGCGGTGAACGCGCTGCGCGGCAAGGGCTACATCGAAATTTTTGAAACGACCGTCTACCGCGATCCGTTCGCGAACAGACTGTTTGAGGAAGCGGAGAAGCCCGCGCCGACGGCTGAACAGAAAAAAGCCATAGACGCGATAAACAATTCGATAAAAAACGGCTGCGGCAAGACGTTTCTGCTGCAGGGCGTAACGGGCAGCGGCAAAACCGAGGTCTTTATGCGGTCGATAGAGTACGCGCTTTCGCTCGGCAAAACGGCGATAGTACTCGTACCCGAAATATCGCTTACGCCGCAGGCGGTGGCGCGGTTCAAGTCGCGCTTCGGCGACAGCGTGGCAATATTCCACAGCGCGCTGTCGCAGGGCGAGCGGTACGACCAGTGGAAAAAGATACGCGACGGCGGCGCGGACATAGTGATAGGCGCAAGAAGCGCGATATTTACGCCGCTCAAAAACATAGGCGTAATCGTAATGGACGAGGAACATTCCGACACGTATAAGTCGGAAATGACGCCGCGCTACCACGCCAGGGAGGTTGCCGCGTTCCGCGCAAAACAGTCGGGAGCGGAGCTTGTTCTCGCGAGCGCGACGCCGAGCGTCGAGAGCCGCTACAAGGCCGAAACGGGCGAGTATGAGCTTTTAATGATGAACTCGCGTTTTAACAATAACGCGATGCCCGAAATTTACGTTGAGGATATGCGCACCGAGCTTGCGAAGGGCAACAAGAGCATGCTCTCGCGCAGGCTGTACCGCGAAATTAAGCAAAATCTCGAAAACGGCGAGCAGACGATACTGTTTCTGAACAGACGCGGTTTTTCGTCGTTCGTGTCGTGCCGCACCTGCGGCTACGTGCCGGAGTGCGAAAACTGCAGCATATCGCTCACGTACCACAAATTCACGGGGCGGCTGAAGTGCCATTACTGCGGCTTTGAGCGCGACGGCTACACGATATGCCCGTCGTGCGGCAGTAAATATATACGCCATTTCGGCGGCGGCACTCAGCGTGTGGAGGAGGAAATACACCGGCTGTTCCCGAACGCGTCCACGATACGTATGGACATGGACACGACGGGTAAAAAACAGTCGCACGAAAAAATACTTGAAAAGTTTGAGAAAAAGAAGATCGACATACTTATAGGCACGCAGATGGTGGCGAAAGGTCTCGACTTTGAGAACGTGACGCTCGTCGGCGTGATAACGGCGGACACGATGCTGCACGTAAACGACTACCGCGCTGCGGAGCGCACGTTCGCGCTTTTGGAGCAGGTGTCGGGCAGAGCCGGCAGAGGCAGAAAGACCGGCAGAGCCGTAATACAGACGTACACGCCGGAGCATGAGGCGGTAAGCCTTGTGAAAACGCACGACTACCTCAAATTTTACGAAACCGAGATAGCGGAGCGGAAGCTTTTGTGGTATCCGCCGTTCTGCGGCATGATAGGCGTTTACTTCCGCTCCGAGGACGAGGGCGCGGCGGCGCAGGCGTCGCGCTATTTCGCAAAGGCGGTCGGCGACGTTAAGGCGCTCGGTCAGAAGGTGCAGGTTCTGGGGCCGATACCGTCGGCGGTGGCGAAAATAAACAACAAGTACCGCTACCAGATAATAATGAAATGCGAGGACGACGAATCGCTCGGTAAAATACTTGCAGAAGCGGAAGCGGCTGTGAGAGAAAATAAGGATTACGACGGAGTAAACATAATTATAGACAAATCTCCGGGCATGATATATTAGAGGTGAAACAAATGGCAATACGCGCAATAAGATTAAGAGACGACGAAATTCTCCGTAAAACGAGCAAAACGGTTAAAAATTTCGACGATAAGCTGCATATTCTGTTGGACGACATGTACGAAACGATGAAAAGCAAGGACGGCGTTGGACTTGCCGCGCCGCAGGTCGGAATACTTAAAAGAGCCGTCGTCATAGACATAAGCGACGCGAACAAAAAGAGAAAGAAAAATATCCCCGACGTGGGTAAAATAGAGCTTATAAACCCCGAAATAACGGAGGAAAGCGGCGAACAGACCGACGACGAAGGGTGTCTCAGCTTCCCTGATCTTTTCGGAAAGGTGACGCGTCCGTATAAGGTGACGGTAAAGGCGCAGGACAGAAACGGCAAGTGGTTCAAGCTCACCGGCGAAGGACTTTTGGCGCGCGCCATATGCCACGAGGTAGATCACCTCGACGGACACGTGTTCACCGAAAAGGTGACGGAGTACACGAAACGGTAAAACGGAGATCAAGCATGAAAATTTTATTTATGGGAACGCCCGGCTTCGCGGCAGAATCTCTTAATGCGCTCGTAAGAGCTGGCAAAAACGTTGTCGGAGCCGTTTCGCAGCCCGACAGACCGAAGGGCAGGGGACACAAAACCGTCCCGACCGAAGTAAAAATTGCCGCGCTTGAAAGCGGTATACCGGTCTACCAGCCGGAGAAAATAAGAAACGGCGAGTTAATGCCCGTTCTCGACAATCTTAAGCCCGACGTTATAGTCGTCACGGCTTACGGCAAAATACTTCCCGACTACGTGCTTGACTACCCCAAATACGGCTGCGTGAACGTTCACGCGTCGCTGCTCCCGAAGTACCGCGGAGCCGCGCCGATACAGTGGGCGGTCATAAACGGCGAAAAGGTCACCGGCGTTACGACTATGCTCATGGACAAGGGCGTTGACACGGGCGATATGCTCTTAAAAGCCAAAACGGAAATAGGCGAAAACGAAACGGCGGAGGAGCTTTTTGACCGTCTCGCGGTAATGGGCGGAGAGATCCTTGTAAAAACGCTCGGCGCGCTCGAACAGGGCGGCATTACACCCGTAAAGCAAAACGACAGCGAAAGCACGCGCGCGCCGTTAATATCGCGCGAAACGGGCGTTATTGACTGGACAAAAAGCGCGGAGGAAATTTCATGTCTTGTGCGCGGCATGTATTCGTGGCCCATGGCAAGCACATACTACAATGGCGAGCCGCTTAAAATAATAACAGCATACGCCGATGATGAGCAGACCGGTGAAACGCCGGGTAAAATACTCTCGCTCGAAAAAGGCAGGGGTATGAAAACAGCGTGCGGCAGCGGCGTACTGTACGTAACAGAGGCGCAGTTCCCGAGTTCCAGACGCATGAACGTCGAGGACTACGCGCGGGGACACAAGATAGAAATCGGCTTAATACTCGGTAAGGAGGAAGGATAATGAACCAGCTTTTTATGAATATGTATTACGGTCTCGACTGGACATACCTGCTCGTGCTTGCGGGCTTCGTGTTCGCATTGATAGCGCAGTTCGGTGTTAAAAGCACGTTCAGCCGCTACAACGACGTAAGGAGCGCGAGGAACATAACGGGCGCACAGGCGGCGCGGATGATCCTCGACGCGAACGGACTTCAAAATGTTCAAATCGTCCATATCGCGGGCGAATTGAGCGACAACTTTAACCCCCAGACAAATATCGTGAGCCTTTCGGACTCGACATATAATTCGACGTCAATAGCAGCGATCGGCGTCGCGGCGCATGAGTGCGGTCACGCGGTGCAGCATCAGACGGGCTACGCCCCGATCAAGGTGCGCAACGGCATAGTGCCGTTTGTAAACGTGTGCAACCGCCTGTCATTGCCGCTGTTCATCGTAGGACTTATACTCGGCTTTACGCCGCTCGCGATGATAGGCGCGATACTGTTCGGCGCGGTTGTGCTGTTCCAGCTTGTGACGCTCCCGACCGAAACGAACGCGTCCGCGAGAGCGATGAGAACGCTCGACAGTATGGGCATACTCGAAAGCGACGAGTTAAAGGGTGCGCGCAAGGTGCTTACGGCGGCGGCTATGACGTACGTTGCGGCGCTTGTGTCAACCGCTTTGCAGTTCCTGCGTCTTTTGCTTATAGCGACGCGAAGGAGAGACTGATGGACGCTCGGGAACGCGCTTTGCGCGTGCTGTACGACATAGAATACAACGGCGCGTACTCCAATCTCGCGCTTAAAACTGCGCTCGGCGAATGTGACGCGCGCGACAGAGCGCTTGTAACCGCGCTCGTGTACGGAGTGACCGACAAAAGGCTCACACTCGACTATATAATAACGCGCCGCTCGAAGCTGAAGCTCAAAAAAATCTCAAAATATATCCGCATAATACTGCGGATGGGAATATATCAGCTTAAATTCGCCGACAAAATTCCGGCAAGCGCGGCGGTAAACGAGAGCGTCAAGCTCGCGAAGCGTTACGGTCACGCGTCGTCGGCAGGGTTTGTAAACGGTGTTTTAAGGAGTGTGGAGCGTTCTGAGATAGAGTACCCGACGAACAAAACGGAATACCTATCGGTAAAATACTCGTTCCCGACGGAGCTTTGCAGGGAGTGGACGGAGCGGTTCGGATATGAATTTACGGAAAAGCTTATGGACGCGTACTTGAAACCCGCGCCGCTGACGCTAAGACCTAACCGATTAAAAACAACGCCCGAAAACCTGCTCGTGCGCCTTAACGAAAACGGCGTACAGGCTGAAATTACGGACGGTTATATAACGTCCGCCGGCTTTGACATAGCGCGTGACGGCCTTTACAAAAAAGGCTTTTACACCGTTCAGGACGCGGCAGCTATGAAGGCTTCGGAAATACTCGCCCCGAAGCCGGGCGAAACGGTAATAGACATGTGCGCCGCGCCGGGCGGCAAGACGACGCACATGGCTGAAATAATGGAAAACAAGGGTAAAATTTTTGCCTTTGACATATACGGGCATAAGCTCGATTTAATACGTAAAAACGCGGAGCGGCTCGGTATAACGATAATCGAAACCGATCTTCGCGACGGACGCGGATTCGACGCGAAATACGCCGAAAGCGCGGACAAAATACTTTGCGACGCGCCGTGCAGCGGTCTCGGGATAATCCGCCGCAAGCCTGAAATAAAATACGGCTACGACGCGGACAACGATCTTCCCGAAACGCAGCGCGCAATACTTAATAACGCCGCGCGGTACTTAAAGACGGGCGGAGAAATCGTGTATTCCACCTGCACGATAGAAAAGCGCGAAAACGAGGACGTTACGGGCGGCTTCCTGCGCGATAACGCGGGTTTTGAAAAGCTTTGCGAAAAGACCTTCTATCCGCAGATTGACGGTACGGACGGGTTTTATATATGTAAGATGAGGAAAAACGCATGATAGATTTGAAGGATTTTGAATTTGACGAACTCGAGGAATATTTAAAATCCATAGGCGAGCCGAAATTCAGAGCCGCGCAGATATTTTCGTGGCTTTGCCGAGGTGCTCTGAGCTACGGCGAAATGACGGACATATCGAAAAAGACGCGCGAAAAGCTCGAAAAGGAAACATACGTTTCGACGCTTAAAATACGCGAGAAGTACGTTTCAAAGCTTGACGGAACGGTGAAGTACCTGTTTGAGCTGCCGGACGGCAACTGTATAGAGAGCGTCGTGATGCGCTACCGCCACGGACTCACGATCTGCATATCGAGTCAGGTCGGCTGCCGTATGGGCTGCCGCTTCTGCGCCTCGACGATAGGCGGTCTTTACAGAAGCCTCACCGCCGGAGAGATACTCAATCAGGTGATTTTTGCCGAAAAGGACATAGGCGAGCGGATAAGCAACATCGTTATAATGGGCATAGGCGAGCCGCTCGACAACTACGACAGCATAATCACATTCCTGCATAACGTAAACAGCGAAAAGGGCTTAAACATAGGACTGAGGCACATAACGCTGTCAACGTGCGGCATAGTGCCGAGGATATACGATCTGGCGAAGGAAAACCTTCCGATAACGCTCACAATATCCCTCCACGCGCCGAATGACGAGATACGCGATACGATAATGCCTGTAAATCACAAGTACAAAATAAACGAGCTTATCGAGGCCTGCAAAAGCTATTTCAAATCGACCGGCAGACGGATCAGCTTTGAATATTCGCTTATCCGCGGCGTAAACGACAGCGCGGAGAACGCAACAGAGCTTGCGCGTCTTATAAAAGGCATGGGCGCACACGTGAACCTCATACCCGTAAACAAGGTTGAGGAACGCGAATACGAGAAGGGGAGCCGCAAAGAAATAGACGCGTTCCGAGACAAGCTCATATCACTCGGCGTGAACGCGACCGTCCGCAGAGAACTTGGGAGCGATATTTCAGCTTCCTGTGGACAACTGCGAAAAAGAGTGTTATAATTATTGTAAATTACACAAATGTGTTGTATAATATAATAAATATAAAAGAAAGGGGTGATTTCCGGATGCGGTTTGGTGCGATTACCGATATAGGAAAGCGCAGGAAAATCAACGAGGACAACTACATAATACACGAGGACGACACCTTCCCGTACGCGATAGTCGCGGACGGAATGGGCGGACATCAGGCGGGCGAGGTCGCGAGTATGATGGTTGTCGATATAATCGAGAGCAGACTTGCGAGCGAATTAAAGCCGGGGCTTGACTATGTTGAAGCCGGCGAAATTGTAAGGCAGGCGTTTATTTCCGCGAACAGCATAATATTCAATTACGCCAAAGACCATTACAAGATAATGGGCATGGGTACGACGACGACGTTTGCCATGCTGTACGGCGGCAGAATAATAACGGCCCATGTCGGCGACAGCCGCGCTTACGCGGTCGGTGACGATATACGGCAGCTGACGAGAGATCACTCATACGTCCAGGAGCTTGTGTCGCGCGGCGAGATAAGTCCGGAAATGGCGAAGCATCACCCGAGGAAGAATTACATAACGCGCGCCATGGGAGCGGAGGACACCGTAAAGGTCGACGTTTCCATAAAGCCGTACAGCGGTGAAACAATCCTGCTTTGCAGCGACGGACTTACGAATTACGTCGACGACGACGAGATTCTGGCGCATATAAAGAAATACGAGCCGCTTCAGGATGCGTGCGAAAAGCTTATGGAGCTTGCGAACGAGCGCGGCGGCGGAGACAATATTACAGTAGCGGCGTTTAAGGAGGAGAACGAGTAATGAACAGCGAAAATCTGGAAGGAAAGACACTGGGAAACAACAGATATGAAATGCTCGAAAAAATAGGAACGGGAGGAATGGCTACCGTTTACAAGGCGAAGGACACGCTCCTTAACCGCTACGTCGCGGTTAAAGTGCTGCGCGACTCGCTCGAGGACGAGAAGAAGGTAGTCGCGAACTTCGTAAAGGAGGCGCAGTCCTCGGCGAGCCTTGTGCATAACAATATAGTATCGGTATACGACGTCGGCGAAGAGGACGGCATAAACTATATGGTTATGGAATACGTTGACGGCATAACCTTGAAGGAATACATAAAAACGCGCGGCGCGCTTCCCTGGCAGGAGGCGTGCGACTTCGCGATACAGATAGGTCAGGGCATAAACGAGGCGCACTCGATAAACATAGTACACCGCGACATAAAGCCGCAGAATATCCTTATGACAAAGGATAAAATCCTGAAGGTAACGGACTTCGGCATAGCAAAAGCCGTAGCCGGCGACACGACCGTCGTAAACGGAAATGTTCTCGGAAGCGTACACTACATATCGCCCGAACAGGCGCGCGGCGGCGTTACCGACGCGAGAAGCGACATATATTCGCTCGGTATCGTGCTTTACGAAATGCTCACGGGCAAAGTGCCGTTTGACGGCGACACTCCTGTGTCGGTCGCGCTTATGCACCTTGAAAAAGAGCCGGTGAATGTGAAGGTGGTAAACCTTGAAGTGCCGTCGGATCTTGCGTACGTTACAATGAAAGCGATTTCAAAGGATCAGAGCGCGAGATACGCGAGCGTGTCGGAGCTTGTGGACGACCTGCACGCCGTTCTTGCGGACGAGCCGCTGCCGAGCCGTGAAGAGGCTGGCGGCAAGACAGTATCCGGTACTGCTTCGTCGACAGAAACGGCTGACGGCGAGGAGGAAGATTATATCGTTGACGACGACATTCCTTCCGTAGCCGAGGACGACGATGAACCCGAAATAGAGAACAGAGGCAGAACAAAGCGCAAGACCGAGGTTCAGAAGAACACGAAGAAGCAGAAAAAAGAGGACAGAATAGCAATAATACTCGCGTTCGCGACGATTATCGCCGTGGGACTTATCGCGGTGGGCGTATGGTGGATGGTGCACTCCGGCAAGGAGGCGACCGTTCCCAACCTTGCAGGCATGACAGAGCAGGAAGCCGTGCAGCTTGCGGAAAGCAAGGGACTGGCGATAGCGCCTGAAAGAGAGCTGTCATTCTCCGACACCGTTGCGGAACACTGCGTTATAGATCAGGATCCGAAGGAGGGAGTTACAGTTCCGAAGGGTACGCAGATCAAGCTCGTGATTTCAATCGGGGCTTCGGGCGGCGACATACCCACCCCGAACGTTACGAATAAAAATATCGACGAGGCTATAAAGGAAATTCTCGACGCGGGACTTACGTACGACGTTATAGAGGAGTTTTCCGACACGATCGCGTCGGGCAACGTAATACGCCAGATACCGCTTGCGGGTACGAAGCTCAAGAAGGATTCGGACGCTATTAAGCTCACCGTCAGCAAAGGACCTCAGTCCGGCGCATCGGCGTCACCTGCCGAAAAACCGGTATCCGTGCCGAATGTAATAGGCTCGTCGGTAAGCGACGCGGAAAGCAGAATACAGTCGGCAGGACTTATTGTCGGCTCGGTTCAGAGAAAAGCGTCGTCGTCGCCGGAGGGTACGGTAATACAGCAGAGCCCCGACGCGCGTACCAAGGCAGTTCAAGGCTCGTACGTAAATATCGTCGTTTCGAGCGGCGAGGCTGTAGCTGCGCCGCAGGAGAGTGAGCCGCAGGAGGAAGAACCTCAAACGGAAACGCCTGCCGATAACGGTGATGACGGCGGCGAAGAATCGGGCGGCAGCTCGACGAGAACATTTACAGTCAGAATACCCGACACGGAAAACGAGAACGTCAATGTTGAGATCCTCGTAAACGGCAGAACCATCCACAGCGAGACGCACTCAAAGGATGAGGGCAGCGTAAGCGTTGACATAACGGGCAGCGGTACGGCTGAGGTTCAGGCGTATATAGACGGCGCGAAGGTTGCGGACAAGACGATAGACTTTAACTGATTATGCGCGTAAACGGAATTATAATAAAAGGTATAGGAGGCTTTTACTATGTAAAAGCCTCTCACAATGTATACGAATGTAAGGCGAGGGGCGTGTTCCGAAAGGAAAAAATAACCCCGACGATAGGCGACAGGGTGACGATTGAAGCAGACGGCGAAAAGGGCAGCATTGTCGAAATAGTGCCGCGCACATCGTACCTTCTGCGTCCGCCCGTCGCGAATATCGACACAATGCTTATCGTAATAGCCGCCGCCGAACCGTCACCGAACCTCACGGTAGCGGACAAGATGCTTGTAAACGCCGAAATAAGCGGCATAAAGCCGGCGGTGTGCATAAACAAAACCGACCTCGCCGAAAGCGAAGAGATAAAGGACGCGTACGCGAAGGCGGGTTATGATGTGATAGAGGTAAGCGCGGAGAAAAACGAGGGTATAGACGCGCTCCGCTCCTTCCTAAAGGGTAAAAGCACCGCGTTCGCCGGACTGTCGGGCGTGGGCAAATCAAGCCTTTTGAGCCTTATAACGGACGATGATTTGGAAACGGGCGCGGTGTCGGAAAAGATACGTCGGGGACGGCACACGACGCGCCACGTCGAGCTTTTCGAGCTTGCGGACGGCGGTTACGTAATGGACACTCCCGGCTTTTCACAGCTTGAAGTGGAGGGTATACGCGCCGAGGAACTATGGCGTTACTTCCCCGAAATGGCGGACTGTGACGGTAAATGCCGCTTCCGCGGCTGCGCCCATATAAACGAGCCGGACTGCGCCGTAAAGGACAAGCTCGCGGAGGGTAAAATAGCGCATTCGCGGTACGAAAGCTACCGTGAGCTTTACGAAAAATTAAAACAAACAAAGGAATGGTTAATAAAATGATACTTGTGCCATCGATACTGTCGGCTGACTTCGGAATACTTGCCGAGCAAATCAAAAAATGTGAAAACGCGGGCGCCGAGTGGCTGCACATAGATGTAATGGACGGACACTTTGTGCCGAACATCTCGTTTGCCATGCCCGTAATAAAATCAATACGCAGGTACACCGATATGTTTTTTGACGTGCATTTGATGATAACCGAGCCGGAACGGTATATAAACGATTTCATAGACTGCGGCGCGGACGGCGTGACGTTCCATATAGAGGCGACCGATTTCCCCGACCGCTGCATAGAAATGATACGCTCGCGCGGCAAGCTCGCGGGAATTTCCATAAACCCCGCCACGCCCGTTGAAAGAATAATACCGTACCTTGAAAAGGTTGACATGGTGCTTGTAATGAGCGTTGAACCCGGTTATGGCGGTCAGGAATACATAACCGCCGTAAACGAAAAAATAAAATATCTGCGTGAAATCAAGGGCGATTATTTCAAGATTGAGGTTGACGGCGGCGTAAGGGAAAACAATATCGACTCCGTTCTCGCCGCGGGTGCGAATGTGATCGTGGCTGGCAGCGCGGTGTTTAACGGCGATATAGAGAGCAATATAAAGAGGCTTATGCGATGAGAGCGGTTGTGATAGGTAACGGCAGTATAAACGACTACGGTTACATCAAAAGCAAAATCCGCGCGGACGATTTCATAATCTGCGCCGACGGCGGCTGTAACCACGCCGTAAAGCTCGGAGTAAAGCCCGACGTTATAATAGGCGATTTTGACAGCGCGGTGGGGTATGAGAGCGCGGAAAACGTGATACGCTACCCGACTCGCAAGGACTATACCGACGGCGAGCTTGCCGTTGAATACGCCCTGGGGCGCGGCTGTGACGGCGTGGTGCTTCTCGCCATGACGGGAGACAGAGCAGACCATACGGTTACGGATATACTTCTGCTCGCGAAATGTGAAAACGGCGTGCTGATTGACGATAACAACGAGATTTATATGCTGAAAACGAAGGTTGAAATTGAGGGCAGAAAGGGCGACACCGTTTCGATAGTGCCGGTAAACGGCGATCTGGAGGGTGTTGTCACAGAGGGACTGGAATATCCGCTGCGCGGAGAGACGCTGTATTTCGGCAAAAGCCGCGGCGTGAGCAACGTCATGACGGCGGATAGGTGCGCGGTGACAGCCGAAAACGGAATCGCGCTTGTCATAAAGGTGCGGAAGGTGTAATACATTGTATCGGTAAATTATGATTTATGCGTGTAAATGCGGGACGTCGGGGGCGCCGTCCCCTACACCCGTATTTTTGAAATTGTGTGCCGTAGGGGCTGGCGCCCTCGACAGCCCGTTAGCCTCCCTTGTTAAAGGGAGGGGGACCGCCGAAGGCGGTGGAGGGATTCATTATAAAAATCGAAAAGGAATCCCCCAGTCAGCTCCGCTGACAGCCCCCTTTGACAAGGGGGCCTCACGTAGCCGCCCACATGTTCCGCCACTCGTATTTGAAGGGAGAACATTCCACATGATATATCTTGACAATGCGGCGACGACGAAACCGTCCGCTGCCGCCGTACAAGCGATGATACAGGCAGCCGAAGCGTTCGGCAACCCGTCGTCGCTGCACGGGCTGGGGCTTGAAGCTGAAAAGCTCGTCGAAGGCGCACGCAAAACAATCGCGTCAAAGCTCGGCGCGGACGCGAAAGGTCTGCTCTTTACGTCCGGCGGCACGGAGGCGAACAACACCGCCGTATTCGGCGCGGCGCGCGCGAAAATCAAAACGGGCAGGCGCGTCATAACGTCAAAAATCGAGCATCCGTCGGTACTCGAAGCATTTAAGCAGCTTGAAAAAGACGGCTTCGACGTCGTATACGTCGGCGCGGACAGCGACGGACGCGTGAACCTTGACGAGCTTAAATCGTCGCTCACAGACGACACAACGCTTGTGAGCGTGATGCACGTAAACAACGAAACGGGCGTAATCCAGCCCGTAAACGAAATAAAAAAGCTGATTGCCGAAAACGCGCCGAACGCGGTGTTCCACTGCGACTGCGTGCAGTCGTTCGGCAAGCTCGACGTGAGAAATGTCGGCGCGGACTTAATTACGATAAGCGCCCACAAAATACACGGCTTCAAGGGTACGGGCGCGCTGTACGTCCGTGACTTCCGCCTTATAAAGCCGCTCCTTTACGGCGGAGAGCAGCAGCGCGAAATGCGCCCCGGCACGGAAAACGTCGGCGGTATACTCGCGTTCGCGGCGGCGGCTGAGGAAACGAGCGGCGACAATTCATACCTTTTATCGTTAAGGAAACGGCTCGCGGACAGGCTGTCGGAGGACAAAAACATAAAATTCAACGGTTCTGACAAATATAACAGCGGCAGCATACTGAACGTGTCGTTCGTCGGAATAAAAGCCGAAATACTTCTTCACGCCGCCGAGGCAAGGGGAGTGTACGTTTCGACCGGTTCGGCTTGCTCGTCGCACAAGCCGCAGCCGAGTCACGTTCTGACAGCTATGGGACTCAGCGCGAAGGAAATAGGCGGCGCGGTGCGCATAAGCCTCGATCCGACAACGACCGAGGACGAAATTGACGAAGCGGCGCGGATTTTGATTGAGGAAGCGCGCAATATAAGGAGATATATGTAGATGAAAGAAATTGTACTTGCCAAGTACGGCGAAATAATACTAAAGGGCGGCAACCGCGCGCGGTTCGAGAACATGCTCATGTCAAACATAAAAAACGCGCTCCGCAATGTCGCGGAAACGAAAATGCGTCTTGCGCAGGCGACCGTATACGTCGAAGTTGAGGACGAAAGCAAAATCGACCTCGTCGCGGAGCGTCTTTCAATGGTATTCGGACTTGTCGCGATAACAAAGGCGGCGGTGTGCAAAAAGGATATTGAGGATATAAAGGCGGTCGCGAAGGAGTACCTCAAAAACGACCTCACGGCGGGCAAACGCTTTAAGGTCGAGGCAAAACGCTCCGACAAGGCGTTCCCGTACAAGTCGCCGCAGATATGCCTCGAAGTCGGCGGCTATCTCGACGACGAGTTCCCCGACATAATCGTTGACGTGCATAACCCCGACGTGACGGTAAAGGTCGAGGTGCGCGACTTTGACGCGTACGTGTACGCCGACGAGAACAGGATAAAGGGACAGGGCGGTATGCCTATAGGCACAGGCTCAAAGGCGACGCTCCTTCTGTCGGGCGGCATAGACAGCCCCGTCGCCGGACATATGATAGCAAAGCGCGGTGTGGAGATAGACGCGGTAAACTTCTTCTCCTACCCGTACACGAGCGGCCGCGCAAAGGAAAAGGTAATAACGCTCGCGTCGATACTTGCGCGGTACACGTCGAAAATAAACCTGTACATCGTGCCGTTTACCGAGATACAGCTACAAATACGCGGCAAATGCCCCGAGGAGCATATGACGCTCGTAATGCGGCGGTTCATGATGCGTATAGCCGAGCGTATCGCGAGACAAAATAACTCCAAGGCGCTCATAACGGGCGAGAGCGTGGGACAGGTCGCGTCGCAGACGCTTGCGGCGCTCGACGTTACGAACGCGGTGGTTGATATGCCGATACTGCAGCCGCTTATCGGTATGGACAAGCTGGAAATAACAGACCGCTCCGTCGCGATAGGCGCTTATGAAACGTCAATCCTGCCGTACGAGGACTGCTGCACTGTATTCACGCCGAAGCACCCCACGACTAACCCGAGACGCGTAAATATCGAAAAATCGGAAAAGCACCTCGACATTGAGACGCTTATAGAACAGGCGATGGAAGGAATCGAGAAAATCGAGGTATTTCCCGAATAAGGAGAATCATTATGAAAGCTGACATGAAAGGTCTTAACACCGAGGTCGTGCATCTTCTGGATGACAAGAGTATGCACATCAGCGCGGCGGAAAGCTGCACGGGCGGCATGTTTGCCGCGCTTATAACGGACGTCCCGGGCGCGGCTGACGTGCTTAACGAATCGTACGTGACGTACGCGAACGAAGCGAAGGTGAAAATCCTCGGCGTGAAGCAGTCGACGCTCGACGCGGTCGGCGCGGTGAGCCGAGAGACGGCGTACGAAATGGCTGAAGGACTTAAAAACCGCACAGGCGCGGACGTGTGCGTCGGCATTACCGGCATAGCCGGACCTACCGGCGGCACAAAGGAAAAGCCCGTCGGACTTGTGTACGCGGGCATTTGCATAAACGGCAAAACAGAGGTTATCGAGATGCACCACGACGGCGGCCGCGAGGACGTGCGTGAAAAAACGTGCCGCGAGGTGTTCCGCTACATTAAAGAGCATATTTAAGTCCAATAAAACGGACTCTGTGAGTGCGGGCCGATAAAAAGTCTTGCAAAACAGCGCGGTTTCATTTATAATTTAACCATAAAATAAATTAAGGAGATTAAGCAAATGGCAAAGGAAAAAAATGAAAAAGCACAGGTTGTCAAAATGACCGACACCGATGAAAAGAAAAAAGCACTCGAATCCGTGTTCCACGTTATAGAAAAGGAATACGGAACGGGCAGTATAATGAAGCTGGGCGACGTTACGGTATCGGACGTCGACGCGATTTCGACGGGTTCTCTCGCACTCGATATGGCTCTGGGCGTGGGCGGACTGCCGAGAGGACGTATAATCGAGATTTACGGCCCGGAGTCGTCGGGTAAAACGACGGTAGCGCTCCACGTTGTCGCGGAGGCGCAGAAAATGGGCGGCGAAGCGGCGTTTATCGACGCGGAGCATGCGCTCGATCCCGTGTACGCGAAAAATCTCGGCGTGGATATAGATAACCTGATTGTGGCGCAGCCGGACAACGGCGAACAGGCGCTCGACATTGCCGAGGCGCTCGTAAGGAGCGGCGCGCTTGACGTAATAGTAATTGACTCCGTCGCCGCGCTCGTACCGAGAGCGGAGATAGAGGGCGAAATGGGCGACACGCACGTCGGCGTACTCGCAAGACTTATGTCGCAGGCGCTCAGAAAGCTGACGGCAATAATAAACCGTTCGGGTACGGTCGTAATCTTTATAAACCAGCTCCGCGAAAAGGTCGGCGTAATGTACGGCAACCCCGAAACCACGCCCGGCGGACGCGCGCTTAAATTCTTCTCGTCAGTAAGACTCGACGTGAGAAAGTCGGAGGTTATAAAGAACGGCACCGAGATAGTCGGCAACAAGACGCGCGTCAAGGTCGTAAAGAACAAGGTCGCGCCGCCGTTTAAGGTGGCGGAGTTCGACATAATGTACGGCGAGGGCATCTCGAGAGAGGGCAACATTCTTGACTTCGCTGTTGAAAACGACATCATAAAGAAGTCGGGCGCGTGGTTCAGCTACAACGGCGAGAAGATAGGACAGGGCAGAGACAACGTCAGAAAGTACATGCAGGATCACAAGGAGTTTACCGACGAGGTTGACCGACAGGTGCGCGAAATACTCATGAGCCGCAAAAACGGCGCCGAGGATGAACAGACCGATGACACGCCCGTAACGGACAGCGAAGAAAATTAAATTATACAAAAAAAATCCATGTACGGTACCGCGTTGAGACAATTTGACTAAAAATTGTTACAAAATTCAAAAAAGCATTGACGTGAACGGTTTTTTTTAGTATTCTTATTATAGTTAATTGAGTTGATTAAATTCTTAAGTAATGAGACAGGGGGAACAGGTTCATGGTTTCAAGTGAAGTTGCGGTTCAGAATTCGGTAGGTTTGCACGCAAGACCTGCGACATTCTTTATTCAGAGAGCGAATGAGTTTAAGTCAAGTATATGGGTTGAAAAGGACGAAAGACGAGTAAACGCAAAGAGCCTTCTGGGTGTGCTTTCGCTCGGCATCGTAAAGGGTACGAAGATTTCCATAATCGCCGATGGAAGCGATGAGGAAGAAGCGGTTAAGACTTTGATAGAGCTTATTGAATCAAACTTCTCCGAGTAATTTATATTAAACATGAATAAAATAACTCTGCATTTTTTGTAGAGTTATTTTTTGTAATGAAACCGACTGCGCGAAGAGGAGCTGCGATTATGTTTGATTTGGAAGAGGAACTGAAAAATCTGCCCGACAGACCGGGCGTATATATAATGCACAACTCCGACGGCGACATTATCTATGTCGGTAAGGCGAAGATACTCAAAAACCGCGTGCGTCAGTATTTCCGCAAAAACTCAAACCACACCGCGAAGGTGCTTGCGATGGTATCGAATGTGGCGTGGTTTGAATACATTGTGACCGATTCGGAGACGGAGGCGCTCGCACTCGAGTGCAACCTCATAAAAAAGCACCGTCCGAAGTACAACATACTCCTGAAGGACGACAAGCACTACCCGTATATCAAGGTGACGATAAACGAGCCGTACCCGAAGCTTTTAAAGGTACGCAAGCTCCAGAAGGACGGCGCGAAGTACTACGGGCCTTACGTGTCGGGTATTACGCTCAAAAACACGCTCGAGCTTGTGCAAAAGCTGTTTAAGCCGCCGACGTGCCGCAGGAAATTCCCCGACGATATACGCAAGGGCAGACCGTGCCTTAACTACCATATAAACAACTGCTTTGCGCCCTGTACGGGCAAGGTGAGCCGGGAGGAGTACAGACAGGTGTTTTTCAACATCTGCCGCTTCCTCGACGGCAACCACCGCGAGCTTTTGCAGAGCCTTACGGACGAAATGAACGAAGCGTCAAAGAATATGCTCTACGAAAAGGCGGCTGACATACGCGACAAGATACGCGCCGTAAAGGATATAGAGGAGCAGCAGAAGATCATAAACACCGACCGTCAGGACGACCGCGACGCGATAGCTCTCGCGCGTGACGCGGGTACGGCGTTCTGCGAGATGTTCTTCATACGCGGCGGCAAGGTGATAGGACGCGAGAGCTATAAGATAGACAACGTCACAAACTCGACCGAGCAGGAAATAATGACCGATTTCGTGAAGCAGTTTTACCAGAGCGCGGAGTATATCCCGGGCGAGATACTGACGGAATACGAGATAGACGATATTGAAGCGATTTCAGAGTGGCTGCGCAGCATCAAGGGCAGAAAGGTGACGATCACGCGCCCGGTGCGCGGCGAAAAGCACCACATGATAGAAATGGTACACTCAAACGCCGAGGTCGCGCTCGGCAATTATAAGATACGCGTAATGAAGGAGCGCGAGAAAAACACCGTTCTCGACAGTATGCAGGAAATTCTGAAGCTTGAAAAGCGCCCGAACCGAATAGAGGCGTACGACATATCGAACATTCAGGGCGAGGATAACGTCGGCGCTATGGTCGTGTTTGAGAACGGCAGAGCCGCGAAGCGCAGACACCGTCTGTTTAAGATAAAGTCCTTCGAGGGCGCTAACGACTACGCGGCTATGCGCGAGGTAATATACCGCCGCTTCCGTCACGCACTCGACGAGGAGGATAAAATCCGCACCGGCGAGCTTTTGCGCAGGGACGCAAAATTTCTGCCGCTCCCTGACCTTATACTGCTCGACGGCGGACAGGGACATTTAAGCACGATAACGGAGCTTCTCGAAATGATAGAGACCGACATACCGACCTTCGGCATGGTAAAGGACGACCGCCACCGCACGCGCGCGCTTGTGTCGGAGGACGGCGAGATAGGCATAAATCCGTCAAGCCCCGTGTTCAAGCTTATAACGCTGATACAGGACGAGGTGCATAACACGGCGATCTCCTACCACCGCAAGCTGCGCGGCAAAATCACCTCGGAGCTTGACAAAATCGAGGGCGTCGGTGAAAAAAGACGAAAAGCCCTATTGACTGAATTCAAAACTGTTGATAAAATAAAAGAAGCGGACGTGAACGAGCTTATGCGCGCGGAGGGTATGAACCGCAAGGCGGCGCAGAGCGTGTACGATTATTTCAGGGGGAAAGACGATGTGGAGGCTGAATGACAAAAACGGCGTAAGGTTTTACACAATATCCTCCTTTGAAGACACGGGACTTGTGCGCCACGGGTTTTCCACGCGCGGGGGCGGCGTGAGCAGGGGCTGTTACGCGTCGATGAATTTACGCTTCCACTGCGACGACGACCGCGAAAATGTACTCAAGAACTACGAGATAATCTCAAACGCGCTCGGTATAGACTACACGCGCCTCGTGCTGTCGCATCAGACGCACGGCGACATTATCCACACCGCGTCGGAAAACGACCTCGGCAACGGAGTTGTGCGAGAAAACGCGTTTGATAGCGTCGACGCGATCATAACCGATAAGCCGAATATTCCGCTCGTCACGCTTTACGCGGACTGCACGCCCGTATTTTTCTTAGATCCCGTGCGGCGGGTTATCGCGCTTGCCCATTCGGGCTGGAGGGGAACGGTAGAACGCATATCGGCAAAGGTCGTACGTAAAATGGCTGCCGATTACGGCTCAAAACCGTCCGATATTCTCACCGCGATAGGGCCGTCCATACAGCGTGACAGCTTTGAGGTCGGCGATGAGGTTGCCAAGATTTTTATTCGCGAATTCGGCTCGGACACAGCCGTTAAATACGGAGACAAGTACCACGTCGACATGCAGAAGGCGATTCGCATACAGCTTGAAGCCGAGGGCGTAAAAAGCGTGGACGACTGCGGCATAGACACATACGAAAACAGCGGATTTTTATTTTCGCACAGAAAAACGAACGGTAAACGGGGAAACATGGGAGCGTTCCTCGAGCTTATATAACATGGAGAAAAAGATGAAAAAAATTGTATCACTTGTTTTGTCTGCAATAATTTTAATATCGCTTGCAGGCTGCGAGCTTCTCGACACGCTCAGAGGCGAATACGAGGAAAGCGCGGAGGAAATGACCGCAGGCGAGGTTGCGCCGCCGGAAATATCGAACAGTATCAGCATCGGCATTATAGACCACGACACGTTTAACCCGCTTCTAACCACGTCTGAAACGGTGAAGGAAGCGATGGAATTTGTATACGAGCCTCTTTTTGACATAGACGAGAAAATGCGTCCCGTGCCGGTTCTGGCAGAAAGCTACACCGTTTCGCCCGACGGCAGGACGATAGAAATAAAGCTGCGTTCCGATGTGACGTGGCATGACGGCACGCGCTTTACCGCGATGGACGCGGCGTACACGATTAAGCAGATACGCTCCGGCATAACGGCTTATACGGATCATGTTTTGAATATTGCCGATTACACCGGCATAGACGACGACAAGCTGCGCATAACGCTCAACTACGCCGTGCCGGATTTTGTGACGCTTCTGACGTTCCCGATAGTGCAGTACCGCACCGATATGTCGGGTTCAAAGAACTTTATACCCATCGGAACGGGACCGTTCTGCTACAATTCACAGCCTACGTCGGGCAGACTGCTTTTTACCGCCTATGACGGCTATCACGGCGGCAGGGCGCAGATCGACAGCATTACGGCGTATATGATACCGAGCCTTGACAAGTACGAATCGATGTTTGAAGCGAGCGAGATTGACCTCATGACGGGCGACACGGTAGATCTTTCCGCATATTCGCCGCGCGGCAGCGCGAACGTCAACGAGTACACGACGAACCGTCTCACGTATCTCGGCTTTAACACACAAAATCCTCTGCTGAACGGAGTTAATACACGGAAGGGCATATCAAAGCTGATAGATAAGGACAATATTGTAAATTCCGTAATATATTCGCGCGGAGTGGCTGTCGAAGCGCCGATTAACCCGTCGTCGATATACAACTATGACACGAATACCAAATTCAGGCGGGACGAGCTT
Organism: uncultured Clostridia bacterium; assembly: GCA_947624485.1. Classification (GTDB taxonomy): domain Bacteria; phylum Bacillota; class Clostridia; order UBA1381; family UBA1381; genus Hominilimicola. The sequence goes on along the minus strand of CANQKM010000001.1, from coordinate 280,709 downwards.
ACCGCCGCGTCGCTTCTCGGCGACGACGGCTGGGGTACGAACGACGACGGCGACTACGAGCGCACTGTAAACGGAGCGAAGCAAATTCTGTCGCTTAAAATTCTTACCGACAGCGACAACGCGGAGAAAACGGCGATAGCGAACAGGATAGCCGAAATGTTCAACGAGTTCGGTATAGGCACAGAGGTTGTCGCCGTACCGTACGACGACTACAGGAACCGCGTAAACACCGCGAATTTTGACGTGGTGGTGGACGAGATTACGCTTCCTCCGAACAACGACCTGTCGATGCTCATATCGTCGGCGGGAAACTCCTTCGGGTATGTGAACACCTCTCTTGACACACTTGTCGGACAAATGGGCATTACGTATGACGAGGAGCAGCTTAAAGAGCTTTACAGAAGCTACGGCACAGCCGTCACGGACGAAATGCCGTTTGCGGCACTGTTTTTCCGCAAGGGCATAGTAATGTCGGGCGCGAAGCTCAAAACGCCGGTAATACCGTCCATTACGCGCCATTTCAGAAACGTGAACGGATGGAGCGTGAAGTAATGAGAGTTGTTGTGGTCGGTGCGGGCGCGGCGGGACTTACAGCTGCCGGTAAAGCGTCGGAGAGAGCTGACGTGACGCTTATAGAGAAAAATGCGCGCGTCGGAATGAAGCTGGGCATAACCGGCAAGGGACGCTGCAACCTCACAAACAACGCCGACATATCCGATTTTATAGAGCAATATCCGCGTAACGGCAGCTTTTTGTATTCAGCCTTGTATAATTTTACAAACCGTGATATAATAAATCTCGTGGGGCGTTTCGGAGTTAAAACGACGGTCGAGCGCGGCGGAAGGGTGTTCCCCGAAAGCGGACGCGCCGCCGACGTTGTCGAGGCGCTCAGAAAATACGCACTGTCGCACGGAGCAACGCTTACGCACGCCTCCGTTAAATCGCTCATAACCGAAAACGGCGAAGTAAAGGGCGTTAGGACAAACAAGGGTAAAATAACCGCCGACAAAGTAATAATATGCACCGGCGGAAAATCGTACCCGAAAACCGGCTCGACCGGCGACGGATATGCGCTTGCCGAATCGGTCGGTCACACGATCGTGATGCCCAAAGCTTCCTTAATACCGCTTATAACCGAAGAAAAGTGGGTAAAAGACGTAATGGGGCTGTCGCTGCGCAACGTGCGAGTGACGGCGTACGACGGCAAAAACAGAAAGGTGTTCTCCGATTTCGGCGAGATGCTGTTCACACATTTCGGCGTGTCGGGGCCCGTTATACTGTCAATGTCCGCGTACCTTAAAAATATCGGCGCGGAGAAATACAAAATATCAATAGACCTAAAGCCCGCGCTCGACACGGAAAAGCTTACGGCACGCGTAATGCGCGATTTTGAAAAGTATAACCGTAAAAAGCTCATAAACGCGCTTGACGATCTCCTTCCGAAGGCGCTGATACCGATAGTCGTAAAACAGTCGGGCGTGCCGGAGCAAAGGAACATAAGCGAAATAACACGCGCGGAAAGAGCAGCGGTGGTGGAGACGCTTAAAAATCTCACGCTTACGGCGGTCGGCACGCGTCCCGTCGAGGAAGCGATTGTAACGTCGGGCGGTGTGAGCGTGAAGGAAATAAATCCGTCTACAATGGAGTCGAAGCTCGTAAAGGGTTTGTACTTCGCAGGCGAGGTAATAGACGTGGACGGCTACACGGGCGGATATAATTTACAGGCGGCGTTTTCGACCGGCTATCTTGCCGGAGAGAGTGCGTCGGGGGAGGTATAAACTATGGCTGACGTAGGAAGCAGAGAGGTGTGCAAGGCGGCAATCGAAATTGCCATGACCGACACGCGCGACGCGGAAATCAAGATGAAGGACGAGAACGCGTCAAACGGCATACGCTCGGCGGCGATCGATTTCGGCAGCGACTTTTTCAGCGCCGTGCCGAAGATACTCGAACGCGCCGTTGTGGCGGCGAAGCGCGAGGGGGTTATAAGCTCCACGCACGCCGAGGAAGGCGCGGTCGCGGGAGCGGCACACGAGGCGCTGCAGCAGATAGTTGACAAATGCGTCGGGCTTAACCTCGGCGGTAAAATAGGCATAGCGCGCTGCGGCGCGCACATAAGCGTGTGCGTATTTTTCGCGATAGGGCTGTTGAACCTTAATGACGTGGCGATAGGCATGGGACACAGAGTAGTATAAACGAAAGGAAAATAATTATGGCAGTAAGAGCAATACGCGGCGCGACGACCGCGGAGGAGAACACACGCGAGTCTATACTCGGCGCGACACTGGAGCTTATAAAGGCGATAGAGGACGCGAACGACTTAAAGCGCGCCGACTCGATTTCAATAATTTTCACCGTCACAAAGGACTTGACGGCTGTATTTCCGGCGGCGGCGGCAAGGGAGTTCGGGCTTACGTTTGTGCCGCTTCTCGATATGCAGGCTCCCGAAATTGACGGCAGTCTCGAAAAGTGCATACGCATTATGATACATATCAACACCGACAAGACGAAGGAAGAGATAAATCACGTCTACCTTCGCGGCGCGAAGAAGCTAAGACCTGATTTGGCAGGTAAATAAACCCCTCAGTCAGCATAACTATTGCTTCGCAATAGTACGTGCTGACAGCTCCCCTAGTAGGGGAGCCTTTCGTGGAGCGCTGCGTTAGGTAAGCCTCCCCTAATAGGGGAGGTGGCGCCGTAGGCGACGGAGGGGTTATTTAGGAGGAGATTAAAATGGAACATATTTCGGTAGCCGTTGACGGACCTGCGGGAGCGGGCAAGAGCAGCGTTTCAAAAGCCGTCGCCAAGGAAATGGGTTATACCTACATAGACACCGGCGCGATGTACCGCGCAGCCGCGCTTTTCGCGATAGAGAACGGAATAGATATACATGGTGGCCGCGCCGTACTCATAAGCCGTCTCGACGAGATAAAAATCGCGCTCAAAAACGAAAACGGCGCGCAGCGCGTGTACTTAAACGGCAAAGACGTTTCGGAGCGTATAAGACAGGAGGACGTGTCCGTCGGCGCGTCGGACGTAGCCGTAATACCCGAGGTGCGCGTAAAGCTCGTGGCGATGCAGCGCGAAATGGCGAAAACCGCCGACGTGATAATGGACGGACGCGACATCTGCTCGACCGTGCTGCCGGACGCACAGGTGAAAATATTCCTCACCGCGTCGGTCGACGCGCGCGCAAAGCGGCGGTATGACGAGCTTACGGCAAAGGGCGTCGAGTGCGACTACGAAAAGCTAAAAAAGGACATAGAGTACCGCGACAAAAACGACTCGGAGCGTGAAATGTCGCCGCTCAAAAAGGCGGACGACGCAACGCTTCTCGACACGACCGGCCTTACGTTTGACGAGGCCAAAGAACGCGTAAAGGAGCTTATAAGAGATGTTTTATAATATAGCGTTATGGATAGTGCGCGTCGCGCTTCTCGTCGTGTTCCGTATAAAAACGGTCGGCAGGGAGAACATACCGAAGGAGGGCGGCGTTATAATCGCGTATAACCACCGCAGCTATTGGGATCCCGTAATGGCTGGCATAACATGTCCGCGAAAGCTGCGCTTTATGGCGAAGGAGGAACTGTTTAAGAATAAATTTTTCGGCTTCCTTATAAAATCGCTCGGCGCGTTCCCGATATCGCGCGGACACGGCGATTTGGGCGCGATAAAAGGCTCGCTCAAAATACTGGCGCAGGGCGACGCTATGCTGATATTCCCGGAGGGCAGACGCGTAACCGACAACTCGCGCCCCAAGGCAAAGCCCGGCATGGTCGCGATAGCGCACCGCGCGAATGTACCCGTAATCCCCGCGACAATATCGGGCGATTACAAGTGGCTTCACAAAATAACCGTCACATACGGCGAACCTGTGTACCTCGACTTTACCAAAAAGCTCACGCAGGAGGAAACGCTCTCTGCAGCTGACGACATTATGGCAAGGATAAGGGAAAAGCTATGATTACGGTTGCGAAAACGGCAGGCTTCTGCTATGGCGTGAAACGCGCCGTGGACGGAGTTTACGCCGAGATAGAAAAGGGAAACAAAATCGCCACGCTCGGTCACCTTATCCATAACGGGCAGGTCATAGCGGAGCTTGAGGAAAAGGGCGTAAAATCGTATGAACGCGTGAGCGACATACCGAAGGACTGCACAGTCGTGATACGCGCGCACGGCGTGGGTGAGGATGTGTATAAGGAGATAGGCGAAAGACAGTGCATAGACCTCACGTGTCCGTTTGTGTCCAAAATACACAAAATCGTCTCGGAGCATTACGCCGAAGGTTATCAGATAGTGATAGTCGGCGACAAAAATCACCCCGAAGTCATAGGCATAAACGGTCATTGTTCGGACAGCGCGGTTATCATAAACGACAAAAACTATGTACCGCCTCCCGAATTGACCGAAAAAAGGCTTTGTATTGTAGCACAAACAACAATAAATAAGGATTTTTTTGGTGAAATCGTACAAAATATAAAAAAAACTTGCAAAAGTACCCTAATATTTGATACAATATGTAGTGCGACGAAAGACAGGCAAAAGGAAGCGGAGGAGCTTTCGCTTATTTCGGACATGATGATTGTGATCGGCGGCAGAGAAAGCTCGAACACAAGAAAGCTGTACGAGATATCGAAACGGAACTGCCCCGAAACCTATCACGTTGAAACTGTGCGGGATTTACCCGCGAAAAAAACACATAATAAAATAGGTATTACCGCCGGTGCTTCAACCCCCGGAGGTATTATCGAGGAGGTAAAAAAGGCTATGAGTGAAAATGTAAAAAATGAGGAGAACTTTGCGGAGCTGTTTGAACAGTATTCGAGCAAGACTCTGAATAACGGGGACATTGTGGAAGGAACGGTTGTAGAGGTTCGCAGCAATGAAGTTATCGTTGATTTGGGCGGCTTTAAGTATAACGGACAGCTCGCCGCGGATCAGCTTACGAACGACCCCGCACTTAAGCCGTCGGATGTTGTAAAAGAAGGCGACACAATCAAGGTTTATGTTGTAGGCGTAAATGACGGTGAGGGAAAAGTTGTTTTATCACGCAAGAAGGTGATAAACGAAGAGGGTTGGATCAAGATTAAGGAAGCATACGAGGAAGGCAGAACCCTCGAAGGCAAGATTACAAAAGCCGTTAAGGGCGGCGTTATCGCCATAACGGAGGACACACAGGTATTTATCCCCGCGCGTCAGGTATCAGGAAGATTTGTGCAGGACCTTCAAAGTCTTGTGGGCGACATTGTAAACTACAAGATTATAGAGATTGATGACAGAAGAAAACGCGTTATCGGCTCGGTACGCGTAATAATAGAAGCCGAAAGAAAAGAAAAGGAAGCCAAGTTCTGGGCGGAAGCCGAGGTCGGCAAGAAGTACGAGGGTACTGTAAAGTCAATCACAAACTTCGGCGCGTTCGTTGACATCGGCGGTGTGGACGGTCTCGTTCACATCAGCGAGCTTTCGTGGAACAGAATAAAGCACCCCTCGGAGGTTGTAAAGGAGGGCGACGTTCTTGAAGTATACATTAAGGACATCAACCCCGAAACAAAGAAAATATCGCTCGGCTACAAGAAGGCTGAGGACAACCCGTGGGAAATCGCGAAGTCAAAGATTGCAATAGGCGATATAGTAAAGTGTAAGATAGTACGCATGCTGCCGTTCGGCGCGTTCGCGGAGATTATCCCGAATGTTGACGGTCTTATCCACATTTCTCAGATCGCCGACAGAAAGATAGGAAAGCCGGAGGACGTATTGTCAATCGGTCAGGAGGTTGAGGCTCAGGTAACGGATGTTAACTGGGACGACAAGAAGATAAGCCTGTCAATCAGCGCGCTTATTCCCACAAAGATTGTGGAAGATAAGAAGGAAGAGGATGAAGTTCCCCTGAACGCGGAAACGCTCGTATACTCAACAAACCCCGATGTGGAGGTTGACGAGAAGATTGAGATCGAGCCTGCGGAGGAAGAAGCTCCGGCAGAGGAAGCGCCCGCTGAAGAAGAAGCTCCGGCGGAGGAAGATACTCCCGCGGAGGAAAAAGCGGACGACGCTGAATAATCGTAATGAAAAAAGGCAGGTAAATCCTGCCTTTTTCGATTTTTATAGCAGAGAGGTATAAAAATATGACAAAGCTTGACGAATTTATACAAGAGGTAAAAGGGAAAGACATTACCGTAATAGGCATAGGCATATCCAATCTGCCGCTCATAAAATTCCTGACGGAACACGGCGCGAAGGTGACGGCACGCGACAAGAACACAAGGAAGGATATGGCTGAAACGGCTGACGAGCTTGAAGCGATCGGTGTAAAGCTCATTCTCGGCGACGGCTATCTTAATGACCTTTCCGGCGATATTATATTCAAAACGCCGGGTATGCGCTACGATGTGCCGGCGCTTCTCGACGCGAAGGAGAGAGGCAGCAAGGTCACAAGCGAAATGGAAGTGTTTTTCGACGTATGCCCGTCGCACATAATCGCCGTAACGGGCAGCGACGGAAAGACTACCACAACCACGCTTATCCACAAGATGATGACAAACGCCGGCTATACGACATGGCTCGGCGGCAATATCGGCGCGCCGGTGCTTGAGGACACGGGTAAGATGAAGGAGGACGACTGGGTTATTTTGGAATTGTCGTCATTCCAGCTTCACACTATGCGCAAATCGCCGGAAATAGCCGTTATAACGAACATCAGCCCCAACCACCTCGACGTGCATAAGGATTACGCGGAATATATAGACGCGAAGAAAAACATCATGCGCTACCAGAAGGAGGGCAATGTTCTTGTCGTGAACGCCGACAACAACGTGACCGCCAAAATCGGCAGGGAAGCGTGCGGCGCGGTAAGGTATTTTTCGAGACGCTCGACGGCTGACGTGTACCTTGACGGCGACATTATAAAGCGCGGAAATGTAGAGGTACTCAATATTAACGACATCAAAATCCCCGGTATGCACAACGTAGAGAACTACATGGCTGCGATTGCTGCGGTGTCAGGACTTGTAAGCGACGATGTGATACGGAATATCGCGCGCACATTCGGCGGCGTGGAGCATAGAATAGAGCTTGTCAGAATATTCGACGGAGTGCGCTACTATAACAGCTCCATAGATTCAAGCCCGAACAGAACGATAAACACACTGCGCGTGTTCCCCGAAAAGGTAATACTTATCGCCGGCGGTAAGGACAAGGGCATACCGTTCGACTCGCTGGGCCCCTCTATCGCGGAACATGTCAAGACGCTTATACTCATAGGCGCAACGTCGAAAAAAATTAACGATGCTCTTAACGAGGAAATAAAGCGTACGGGAAAGGGTAAGAATATAGAGGTAATACGCGCGTCAACGTATGACGAAGCCGTAAACACCGCGAGAAGCCGCGCCGAAAGCGGCGACGTGGTGCTGCTCTCACCCGCAAGCACAAGCTACGATATTTTCCGCAATTTCGAGGAACGCGGACATTTGTTTAAGAAGATAGTGAATGAATTGAGATAGAGGGGTAAATGAAAGACCTAATCAAACAGTTAAGCGATATGCGCGGCATATCGGGATTTGAATACAGAATAACAGACGAAATAAAAAACCTTCTCGCGCCGTACTGTGACAGCGTAAGAACCGACGCGCTCGGCAGCGTGATAGGCGTGAAACGGTGCGGAAAGGAAAACGCGCCGTCCGTCATGATTGAGGCGCACTGCGACGAGATAGGACTCATGGTCACGTCGGTAACAGACGAAGGCTATCTCACCTTCACAAACGTAGGCGGCGTTGACAGGACGACGCTCCCGTCGGGCGAAGTGACGGTTCACGGAAAACGCGACCTGTGGGGCGTGATTGGAATACAGCCCGAGCGTTTTCTCGAGGACGGCAAGAGCGTCGACATACGCGATATGGCTATCGACACCGGACTTGACGCAAAGACGGTAAAGGAGTGCGTGTCCGTCGGCGACAGCGTAACGATAGCGCAGTCGGTGGGCAGTATGGGTGATACGCAATTCAGCGGAAAATCCCTCGACGACCGCGCAAGCGTCGCGGCGATAATAACGGTGATGAAGAATATACAGAATGCGGATCTGAACGTCGACGTGTACGCTGTAGCGGCGGTACAGGAGGAGGTCGGCTGCCGCGGCGGCAAAACGACCGCCTACGGTATAAACCCCGACATGGCAATAGCGATAGACGTTACGCACGCCGCCACGCCCGACAATTCGGACGCGTTTGAAACGGGCTGCGGCACGGCTGTGTGCGTAGGACCTAATCTTCACCCGCGCCTTACCGACAGACTGCTCAAAACAGCCGAAAAGCACGGCATAAAAGCTGTTGTAGAGGTCGAGGGCGGCGACACCGGCACCGACGCGTGGGAGATACAGACCGCGCGCGACGGCATACCTACCGCGCTGTTGTCGATACCGCTCAAATATATGCACACGTCCGTCGAAACGCTCGACATATCCGACGCCGAAGCGACGGCGGCGCTTCTCACGGAATTTATAAAGGAAAGCGAGGTCGATACGAAATGGCTGACCTTATGAAACGGCTTTCCGAAGGTTTCGGCGTGAGTGGCGCGGAGGACAATGTTAGAAGGCTCATAACCGACGAAATTAAGGACAAAACCGACGAAATAACCGTTGACACAATGGGAAACGTGATCGCCCTCAAAAAGGGCAAAACACGCGGCAAAACGATAGCCGTGACGGCTCCCATGGACGAAGTCGGTATGATAATAAGCGAAATCACCGATAAGGGCTATTTGAAATTCAAGCTTGTAGGCAGCATTGACGCGCGCAAGCTCGTGTCAAAGTGCGTTTTTACGCGCGGCGGAGTCAAGGGCGTAATCGGCATGAAAGCGGTGCATCTTCGCACAAAGAGCGAGCGCGCAGCCGTCACAAAGACAAAGGATTTGTTTATAGATATCGGCGCGAAGGATAAAGGTGACGCGGAAAAGCGCGCGCATCTCGGCGAGTATGTGACGTTTGATACGGAATTTGCCGACCTCGGCGGACGCGTTAAGGGTAAGGCGCTCGAAAGGAGTGCTGTGTGCATGGCGCTCATAAATGCTCTTAGCGGCGAATACCCTTACGACTTTTACGCGGTATTCACCGTTCAGCACGAGGCAGGCTCGCGCGGCGCGGCTGCAGTGTCGCATAGGCTGAACGCTGACGCGGTTCTGACCGTTACGGCTGCCGAAACGACTGACATGTACGGCTGCGGGGCGCAGGGGTTAAAGCTCGGCGAAGGCGTAACGGTAAGTCTGCGCGACGCGCGCGTAATAAGCGACCGGAGCCTTGCCGAAAAGCTGCTTGACGCTGCAAAGGAAAGCGGCATACGGGTAAACCGCGGCGTCACGTCCGACCTTACCGACGGCGGAGCGGCGCAGCTTACGGACGCACGCGTTGTGAGCGCTTTGATACCGTGCCGCTATGCGAGATCACCCGTGTCGATAGCCGACAAGGGCGATATAGAAGAAGCGGAAAAATTCATAAAACTATACCTCAATAAAATCGGAGAACTGATATAATGGAAATTTTGAAATTACTGGAGGATATGACGCGCATCGACGCGCCGTCGGGCTGCGAAAACAATATTAGGGATTATATCGCGCGGTACGCTGAAAAATACTGCGGCGAGGTGTACGCCGACGGTATGGGTAACCTCATTGCGCGCAGATGCGGCAGCGGCAAAAAAATAATGTTCGCCGCGCATATGGACGAAATCGGCGTTATAATAACGGGCGCGGATGAAAAGGGATTTTTATATTTCGCGCCGCTCGGCGGACTTAACGTCAAAAACCTCGTAAACCTGCGCGTGCGCTTCTTAAACGGCGCGGAGGGCGTGATAGCCGCCGACGAGGAAAAGCTCGGCGACAAGCCCAAAACGGACAAGATGTTTATAGACGTGGGCGCTAAAAACAGGGAAGAGGCTGAAAAAATCGCGAAAACGGGCGACTGCGCCGCGTTTGTCGGAGATTTTTACACGCGCGGCGACACGGTAATATCGAAGGCGCTCGACAACCGCGCGGGGTGCGCTGCGCTTATGGCTGCGATGAGTGAAATAAAAAAAGATATGAACGACTTAATATTTGTGTTCACCGCCCAGGAGGAGGTCGGACTTCGCGGAGCGAAAACGGCGGCGTTCGCGCTTGAGCCGGACGTTGCAATTTCCGTTGACACAACCGACACCGGAGACGTGCCGGGAATGCCCAAAAGCGGCGTAAAGCTCGGCGGCGGCGCGGCAATAAAGGTAATGGACAGATCCGTAATATGCGACGCGACCGTAAGGGACAGGCTCATTCAGACGGCACAAAAAAACAACGTGCCGCATACGCTTGAAATAATGACCGACGGCGGCACGGACGCGGGAGCTATTCATCTGACTCGCGCCGGAATCAAAACGGGCGGCATATCCGTGCCGACGCGGTATATACACTCGGTATCTGAAACGGCAAGTTTATCCGACATAGAAAGCTGCGCGCGGCTTATAAAGCTTGCGGCGGAGGCCGAATGGTAAAATTTTGGAGGTGTAAAAATGGCAACTTGGGGAGTGCATCTGCGTATAGCCGGAAGATTTTTGGACAGAGTGCCGAAGGAATATCATAAGGAATTTGTGACGGGTACCGTCGCGCCCGACTGCGGTTACGGTAAAAAGGACAGCGAGGGCGAGTTTGAGCCGCCCCCGACGGTGACGCACTGGTCGCCGACAGGCGCGAAAAACGACTGCCGCTACAAGGATTTTAAGGAGCAGTACGTCATGGGAGCGCACGGCGGCGATTACTGGTTCTATCTCGGCTACTACCTGCACCTTATGACGGATATAATGTGGTCGGTCACGATGTATATGCCGACGCATATTAAGTACAGGGAGCAGTACGATAAAAACCCGCATTTTCTGAGCGTGATAAAAAGGGACTGGAACGAAATCGACGCGGCGTATCTGCAAAGGTCGGAGCGTCACCCCGTTTACGACATTCTGACGACCGTCACCGAGGTGAAGGACTACCTGCCGTATTACGAAAAGGGACAGCTAACCGCGCAGATAAAATTCATTACCGATTACTACACGAATTATGAGGAAGTGCCGGACAGGGAATACATATACACCCGACCGGAGGAAATAGAAAACTTTATAGAGTGCGCGTCGTATCTTTTGAAGCTTATAGCCGAACGAGAAAAGCTGCTGTGATTGTCACGGCAGCTTTCTGTATTTCGGTATGTTTTTTTCATCGTTGAACGCTATAAGCGCCTTTGTGTCGTGCGTTACCGGCGTGTCAAGGTCGGCTATACGCTCTCCGTCAACAACGCCGCCGTCGATCACATACGCGGGCGACGAGTAGCCTCCGCTCTCTATTACCGACGCTATTGCCGCGCCTATCGGTACAGAGAAGTTTTCGGGTTCCAAAATCTCATCTCCCGACACGGTCACGAGCTTATCCGTAACCGGTGCGCCCGTGCTTAATACATTCGACATGTTGACGAGCGTTTCGGGCGACAGTATAAGCGCGTTTGTAAGAGGACTTCCGGTTACAGCGTTTATGAGTATCCCGCTCCTGCTCTGCGGATAGCGCGCCTTTAAAAGCACGGGCGAGATTTTTGGGTGGAAGCGCAGATGATATTTAAAATCGGCGAATGTTTTTTTTGTGTCGTTTTCGACCGCAACGTACGCCGTTGTTATACCCGACAGCCGCATAGCCGTTTCGAGCGCGGATATGATCACCGCCGCGTTATCCCTTGCCGACATCTGCGGCGACGAAACGTAGGGATCGGAGTCAAAGCAGCATACTATTATGCAGTCGCTCACGCGTCTTTCGGAAAGCAGAGTGTGCAGCGGCGCGCGCTGTATACTGTCGTACACGCAGCCCTCTCTCAAAAGCCACAGCGTCTCGCGCGTCGTAAGCTCGCTTACGGGCTTTGCCGCCTTTACGTGCGGCGCGCGCGCAAGCATCATATCGTTTTCCACGACAATAATGTTGTTATCGGTCGAAACCACCCTGCCCGACGAGCCGCTTATCACGGGAACGGTGTTAAACTCGGCTATATCGGCTATCTTTTGACCTATAAGCACAAAATCACCCTCCGCGACAGTCGGCTCAAGCGTAAAGCCGTTCTGCATGAGCGGATAGCGGTGCATTGCCGAGGGAATGGGCGTTTTAATTTCACGCGTACGCGAAAAACCGTTATGCTTCGCGTATTTTTTCGCGCCCTTAAAGGAAATCGCCATTTTGTTGTCTCCTTTTCGCTAATCTACACGTATTCTACCATAATACGGCGAAAAAAGCAAATAAATTATTGCGTCTTGCATATTTCGCCCCGATGTGATAAGATATAGGAAAACAAAGCGATATACGGGAGGACGCTATGGGAGAGTTGTACAGGAAAACGCCGCTTATGGGCTGGGCGTCGTGGAACTGCTTCAGAACGCATATAAGCGAGAAAATAATGAAGGAGCAGGCGGACGCGCTCGTGAAAACGGGACTCGCGGACTGCGGCTACACGTATTTTAATATGGACGACGGCTTTTTCGGCGGACGCGCGGCGGACGGACAGCTTCTGTTCCACAAGGAGCGTTTCCCGAACGGCATAAAGGTTATAGCCGATTACGCTCACTCGCTCGGACTTAAGGCAGGGATTTACACCGACGGCGGCGACAACACCTGCGGTCACTACTACGACGGCGAGGATAAGGACGGCGCTGGCGTGGGACTGTACGGCTATGAGGAACGTGATCTGCGTATGTTCCTCATTGACTGCGGCTACGACTTTATAAAGGTCGACTGGTGCGGCGGCGTGCGGCTCGGACTTGACGAAAAGGAGCAGTACACGAAGATAGGAAATATTATAGATGATATTCGTCACGAAACGGGCAGACAGTTTGTGTACAACATCTGCCGCTGGCAGTTCCCCGGACCGTGGGCGGCGAAAGTCGCGGACTCGTGGCGTACCGGTGCGGACATTGCCCCGAATTTTGACTCTGTAATGTACCAGATAGACATGATAAAGCCGCTCGCGCGTTACGCGTCGCCCGGACACGTGAACGACCTCGACATGATGCAGCTCGGCAACGGCGGCATGACGTACGAGGAGGAAAAGACGCATTTCGCGATGTGGTGCATGATGTCAACGCCGCTTATGATTGGCTGCGACCTCACGAAAATAAGCGATGAAACGCTCGAAATACTCAAAAACCGCGGGCTTATAGAAATAAATCAGGACAGCGCGTGCCTTCAGGCGTATGCCGCGAAGGAGATAAAGGACACGGACGGTAAAACGGTAGGCGAGGTATGGATAAAGGATTTGGGAGAGAAAAATTCGCGCGTTAAGGCGGTCGCGCTCTTAAATAGAAGCACCGGCGCGCTTGACATTGGCGCGAAACTTTCAGAGGTCGGACTCACGGGCAAGGTTATATCCGCGAGGGACATCACAAACGGCGCGGACGTTACAATAGAAAACGAAATAGCGGCAAGGGTAAACGGCCACGGCGTAATCGTTTACAGAATTGAAGCCGAGGGAAGCGTTCCCGTACCGAACAAGGACGACATAGGCGAAATCAAGAGCAAGCCGACGGTTAAAATAACGCTCGATGAGGCGAAAAAGCTTGTAAAAGACGGCGCGGTGCTTGTTGACGCGCGCGAGGAAAGCGAGTTTGAAAAATCGCATCTGGACGGCGCGGTAAATCTCTGTTACCTCGCAGTCGGCGCATTGGCGAAGCACGTTATACCCGACAAGTCGCAGAAAATAATCGTTTACTGCGCGACGGGCAAGCGCGCGATGCAGGCGAAGCTGTGTCTTGAATATCTCGGCTACGAAAACGTGTATTATCTCGGCGCGGTCAAGCTTGAAAAATAACGGCGGACGGTGTATAATAATATAAATACACTTTTGCGCCGCGGAGGTGGTGTTGGTTTATGAAAACGGCTTTGATAATAAACGGGGCAAAGGACAGAGAGCTTGAAAACACAAAGCGTATCGTCGGCTTTTTAAGGAACAAAACGGAATTATACACGGACGACGAGCATATAGCCGCGTCGCTCGGGATAAGGTACGCGGTAAGCTCCGAGCTTCTTTCGGGAGCGGACGTCGCGGTGTCGCTCGGCGGCGACGGAACGATACTGCAAAGAGCGGCGGAGTGCGCGGAAAACGGCGTGAAGGTACTCGGAATCAACCTCGGCAAAATAGGGTTTATGGCTGAAATAGAACCGTCCGACACCGAATGCGCGCTCGAAAAGCTTTTGTCGGGCGACTACATCACCGAAAAGCGTATGATGATAAAGGCGGTCATACGCAAACAGGATGGCAGCGAAAAGAGCTTTCACGCGCTCAACGACGTTGTAGTGTCGAAATCTCTCGGCGACCAGCTTATCGCGGTCGAGCTTTTCGCGGACGGCGAACGCGTGAACCGTTACAGCGCGGACGGACTTATAATCGCCACTCCGACGGGTTCGACAGGTTATTCAATATCGGCTGGCGGACCGGTGGTCGAGCCGGGTATGAGACTACTCGTGGCGACGCCGATATGCGCGCATACATTATCGGCGCGCAGCGCGGTACTCCCTTCGTGCAAAACAATTAAAATCAGACTTAACAGCTTCTACGGCGGCAGCGAAGCCTTTGTGACAGCGGACGGCGGCATCAGGTGCGGCATCACGGACAATGACGAGGTAATCATAACGGAATCGGAATATGATTTTGAGCTTATCAAAATCGGAAATCAGTCATTCTATGACACGCTTGTGAGCAAGCTGTCATAGCATCGGAGGTTGTTTAAAATGAAATACAAGAGACAGGGGCAGATTCTGCGCATCGTACACGAGCAGAATATCAAAACCCACGAGCAGCTTATAGCGGAACTTGAAAAGTGCGGCTATAAGGTGACGCAGGCAACGGTGTCGCGCGACATAAAGGATTTGGGACTTGTAAAAATTCCCATGCAGTCTGGCGGCAGCGTCTATTCCTCGCCGGACGACATTCCCGAGGAAATGGACAGGCGCATAAACGTGATAACCGACACCGTGCGCAGCGTCGAGTACGCGCTCAACAGCGTTGTGGTAAGGACGTACCCGGGTATGGCGTCGGCTGTCGCGGCTTCGGTCGACAGCACCATGAGGGGCGACTTTTTAGGCTCGGTAGCCGGCGACGACACGCTGCTTATAATAGCCGCGTCGGAGAGTAAGGCGCGTGAAATAACGGAGAAGCTCAGGAAGCTTTTTAACGGAGGAGAATGACATAAATGCTCACAGGTTTATCCATAAAAAACGTTGCCGTAATAGACAAGCTGACCGTTGATTTTCACGGCGGTGTGACCGTTCTCACGGGTGAGACGGGCGCGGGCAAGTCAATAATTATCGACTCGATAAACATGATACTCGGCGATCGGGCAAACAGGGAGGCTGTACGCTTCGGCAGCGATGAGGCGGTCGTACAGGCTGTTTTTGACGCGCCCGAAAGCATACGGGAGCTTCTCGCCGACAACGACATAGACGCGGACGACGGCGAACTTATAATAACGCGCCGCGTGACCGCCGACGGCAAGAGCAGCGCGCGCGTAAACGGCATGGCTGTGACACTCAACGTGCTGCGCGAAATATCGGACAGCCTTGTGAACATACACGGTCAGCACGACAATCAGGCGCTATTAACGCCGTCGCGCCACATGGGCTTTCTCGATGCTTACGCGGACGACGCGGACCGGCTTGACAAATATAAAGCTCTGCTCGCGGAGCGGCGCGAAATCGTGAAAAAACTTGATTCACTCAAAATGGACGAGCGCGAGAAGCTGCAGCGTATGGATCTGCTCGAATATCAGATAAACGAAATAAAAAGCGCGAATCCCGCCGTCGGCGAAGAGGAAGAGCTTACGGAGCGGCGCGGCATACTCGTGAACGCGGAGCAGATAAAAACAGCGATAGACGAGGCATACGCGAACCTGTACGGCGGCGACGAGGCGCAGCCCGCGTACGACGGAGTGAGCATTGCCGCGGACGTGCTTTCACGCATAAGCGGACTTAATCCGCGTCTTAACGAGCTTTGCGAAGCGGTAAACACCATTATGTACACAATGGAGGACGCGGCGCACGAAATAAAGGAGTTCGGCGACGGTGTGGAGTACGACGAGCGCGAGCTTAACGAAACCGAGGAACGCCTTGAAACTATAGCGCGCCTTAAGCGCAAGTACGGCGGCAGCGTGCAGGCTGTTCTTGACTACCTTGCCGAAGCCGAAAAGGAGCTTAGCGACATAAAGCTGAGCGACGAAAAGACGGCGGAGCTTACGGCGCAATTAAACGAAACAACGGACAAGCTCCGCGCAGAGGGTAAAAAACTTACGGACATACGCAAAAAAGCGGCTGCCGACCTTGAAAAGCGCATAGAGACCGCGCTCGGCGAGCTTAACATGGAAAAGGCGCGCTTCAGCGTAAGCGTTGAGAGCGCGGACGAGTTTTACGACAACGGCATGGACAAGGCGGAGTTTCTGATAAGCGCGAACCCCGGCGAACCGTTAAAGCCGCTTGTGAAAATAGCGTCGGGCGGCGAGCTGTCGCGCGTAATGCTCGCGATAAAGTCGATACTTGCCGACACCGACGAGGTAGGCACGCTCATATTCGACGAGATAGACACGGGCGTTTCGGGCAGAGCGGCGGTAAGCATAGCCGAAAAGCTCAAGGGTATAGGCAAAAACAAGCAGGTAATATGTATAACCCACCTTCCGCAGCTTGCGGCGGCGGCTGACAACCACTATCTGATACAGAAAAACACGGACGGCGAAATGGCAAGCACAACGCTTACGGAGCTTGACGAGCGCGGCAGGGAAGAGGAGCTTGCGCGCATAATAGACGGACGCGAGGTAAGCGAATTGGCGTTAAAGCACGCGCGGCAAATGCTGTCGGACGCGCGCGGATAAGGAGAATTAAAATGGCAAAGAAAATCGAAAGAACGATGAAGGAGTCATATTCGGTGCTGGCTCAGGAGGTCATGCCGATGCAGGCGAACCCCGCCGGCAACGTACACGGCGGAGAAATAATAAAGCTCATGGACTCGACCGCCGGCGTAGCTGCGATGAAGCACGCGCACACGAACGTCGTAACGGCTCGGATAGCGGAAATCAATTTCAAAAAACCGATACACATAGGCGAGCTTGTGACATGCAAGGCGCAGGTGATATACGCCGGACGCACGTCGATGGAAATTTTCGTGACGGTGGAGAGCGAAAATCTCATAAGCGGCGAAAAGCAAATCGCGCTGACCGCGTTTTTCACAATGGTATCGCTCGACAAAAACGGAAATCCGGCAAAAGTACCTGCGCTGTCGCTTGAGGGCGCCGGCGAATACGAGAAAAAGCTGTACAAGGAAGGCGAAAAACGGTACAATATGCGCGGCGAACGCAAAAAATGACGAACGTTTTGTGTTGTAAACGCACCCCAAATATGCTAAAATAAACACGTTAATGAAAGGAGGGCGCGCTGTGGCTGACAAAAAGGAAAACATAAAAATTCTGGCGCAGAACAAAAAGGCGCGCCACGAGTATTTCATAGAGGAAACGTACGAGGCTGGAATCGAGCTTTTCGGCACGGAGGTCAAATCGGTGCGCGCGGGAAAGGTCAACATATCCGACGCTTACGCGCAGATAACGGGCGGCGAGGTGTTTGTAAAGCAGATGAACATCAGCCCGTTCGAGCAGGGCAACATCTTTAACCGCGATCCGCTTCGCGAAAAAAAGCTGCTGCTCCACAAGAAGGAGATAATAAAGCTCATAGGCTATATTGCGCAGGACGGCTACTCGCTCATACCGCTGAGCGTGTACCTCAAAGGCTCGCGCGTGAAAATGTCGCTCGCGGTCGCGAAGGGCAAGAAGCTCTACGACAAACGCGCCGACATCGCGAAAAAGGACGCGAAGCGCAATATGGACAGAGCGGTCAAAAATTATAACAGGTATTAAAATTGCGCGGCTGTATGCCGCGCTTTATTTTCACGGTTTTTTACACCAAAATGCAGAAAAATATATTGAATTTAGCGGTATATAATGCTACAATGTTTTTGCATATATAATAATCTTAACATAAAAATATATTAAAGGAGGAACACAAATTGGACAACAAACAGGAACTCAGAGAAAAAACAAATCCGATATTCAATACGGCGAAGTCCATGTTGCTGCATCTCTGCATCGCGGGCGACAAGGACGCGCCGGTATTGGCAAAGAAGTTCGGCATAGACGCCGACACGCTTCTCGGTGCGGGGGGTCAGACAGGAGGTCGCGCTCAGTCGTGAACTGACTGTCATGACGGAAACACGCTTCCGCTCAATCAACAAAATCGTAGGCAGCTATAGGAACAGTACAGTTGTCGATATTGGGTGCGGATATACGCCGCGCGCGCTGTACGAGCCGTGTAAGGATATGCATTACATAGGCTGCGATTTGCCGATTATGACTGACGAAATTGCTCCGGTTATCGGTGAGATGTGCGCCGAGCGCGGAATAAAGGACACGGAGTACCACAGCGTGGACGCGACAAATTACCGCCCGCTTCGTGACGCACTAAAAACGGTTGAAGGCGAGATTACCATACTATCCGACGGCTTGCTCACGTATTTGAGCAATTCCGAGCTTACGGAGCTCTGCTCGAATATACGCCGTTTGCTCAAGGAGTTCGGCGGACGGTGGATAACGTCCGATCCGGATGCGAACCCGCTTTTTATGGCGGCGCTTACGGCTGTTCACGGCAAAGCCGCGTATGAGGATTTGGTAAAGACTATGAATGAATACGCCGAGCAGTCGGACACAAATATAGAAGTGCAGAACATGACCGTTCTGGCTTACGATTTTGAAAACACAATGAAAACTGTAACGAGCTTCCTCCGCTCGGTCGGCTTAAAGTGGGAGCGCGTGCCCACATCGGATTATGTGACGGAAATCGGCAGTCTTGCGGATTATTCCGACGAGGCGAAAGCGGATTATATAAAGTCGCTTGAAAACGTGTACATATGGATTTTTACGCCCGACGAAAGTTACAGGGAAACGGAAGAAAACTACGAAAGCGCATCGTTCGGCGTAACGGCAAACGCTCACGGCGGTGAGATGAAAATTGCGCTCCGCGGCAGGCTTGACTCCGTAACCGCGCCGGAGCTTTTGGGAGTTTACGAGAAAACGACGGCCCGGGAGAAGGTTGAAAAAATCACCGTTGACGCGTCCGAGCTTGAATATATTTCGTCGGCGGGACTGCGTGTATTGCTTATCATGATTAAGCAGGTAGGAAACGGCAACCTCACCGTAACCGGACAAAACGAGACGGTCCGGACCATTTTCGATCAGACCGGTTTCGCTGATATGATAGGCTGATTGGTATAGATTTGATTTTGAAAAAGTACATGCTCCGCAAGAGGCATGTACTTTTTCATCAAAGCAAGGGCATACACCACAAAATCTTAATTCAAACCGTTTGCATCGCGTATTGTCTGTAAATCTGCTTCTGTGGGTTCTTGAACAGACATATCTGCCCAACTGCCATATAACCAAATCCAATTCTTATCCTCGGACAACTGATACTCAAATGTACCCTCTGTTGTTGGCTCTGAGGTCATAGCCATCCATTCTGAACCCCAATGACCTTCTCCTGTTAATTTATTGACATAATAATGAGCATTTACAACCGATTTACCCGTTGAGTCCTTGAAGTCTGTCAAACCTGAAAATACCTTATATGCCTCAACTCTTCTGTTACCGCCTGTTGGAACTTCCAAACCGAGATCCGGCGCAACGCCCTGACCTTCGCCCAAAATTCCGTGCGATCCTTTTTTCAGCACTACCGCCGTGCCGTCCGCCTTTATAACGGTGTCGCCCTCTCTTGCGAATCTTCTTTGAGATACCTCACCCTCGTAAATTATGATAGGTTCATCAGCGTCGGTGAGTTCGGACGGCTCTTGCGAGGTGCTTATGGTGATCGTGTTATTCGTAAAACCTACCGTAAAGCCGCCCACAGCGTCGGCAATGTCGCGGAGCTTGAAGTAGGTGCTGTCGTTGATGTTGTAGCCTTCAATTGACTTTTCGATGCCGTCAACTTTGATCGGGAACGGGTTCGCCGTTACCGCATACTCAACCGCAAACCCCGTCAGCGCGGAACAAATAACGCCGCCTATGATAAAACCTAAAGTAAATCTTTTCATGGAAATTACTTCCTCCTATCTATTACTGATGTGTATTGACATACTCTAATATACTGCGTCCATTATCACAAGCCAAATACACCCAAACGTCATCATCCCATATAAAGTTATTATCTTCTGAAATTTCACCAAATACTGTACCACGAGTTCTAGGACGCGTTTTCATAGCAATAACAGACCATTCTTTATCCCAATGCCCCTCACCGGTCAGAGGATTTACTTCATAAGCTGATGCAGCAGTCCAAGAGCCTGTTGAGTCATTACCATATTTGTCTGTTGTCAATTTAGTATTTGGTTTCAAAGGAAATGTAGTCATCTGGTCTCCCTGCCCAAACTCATCCATTATACCTACATCTGGCGCAACGCCTTGTCCATACCCCAACACGCCTGTTACTTCATCTTTCTTTAACACTATCTCTGTCCCATCTGCCTTGACAAATATATCCCCCTCTTTCGCGAGGCGGTTATCGCGTGTCTGACCTTCGTAAATTGTAATAGCTCCGTCGGTGCTTATGGATTCGGACGGTTCTTGTGATGTGCTTATGGTAATCGTATTATTCGTAAAACCTACCGTAAAGCCACCGACTGCGTCGGCGACGTCGCGGAGCTTGAAGTATGTGCTGTCGTTGATGTTGTAGCCTTCGATTGATTTTTCAGCGCCGTCAACTCTGATTGGGAACGGGTTTGCCGTTACGGCGTATTCTACCGCAAAACCTGTCAGCGCGGAGCAGATAATACCGCCTATGATAAAACCCAAAGTAAATCTTTTCACAGAAATTCCCCCTTCGGAGATATTATACACCGAAACGGCTGAAAAATCAAGCTGCGGTATAAAACGACGCCTCCCGAGGGCGGTATTTTACTATTGATTATTTTTTAACGATGCGGTATAATGGTGGAAGGAGTAAATTTACCGCGGAAGGGGCAGCGTGATGAGGGTAATAGATTTTAAGGACGCGAAGTGCCGCCATTGCTACAAATGCGTGCGCAACTGCGACGTGAAGGCAATCGCCGTGCAGAACGAGCAGGCGAGGATAATACAGGAAAGGTGCATACACTGCGGTCACTGTCTCGAGGTTTGTCCGCAGAACGCGAAAACGTTCGCGAGCGACGTTGAGCGCGTGAAAGGATACCTGAAAAACAACGAGCGGACGGTTATCTCGATCGCACCGTCGTACATGGGCGTGCTTGATTTTGACCGACCGGAGCAGCTTGTCGGCGCGCTTATGAGCCTCGGCTTTTACGAGGTGCGCGAAACGGCGGAGGGCGCGGCAATGGTCACAAACGAGTACAAGCGTCTTATCCGCGAGGGTGAAATGGAGAACATAATAACCACCTGCTGTCCGAGCGTGAACGACCTTGTGGAGAAGTATTACCCCGAATGTACGCAATACCTTGCACCGGTCGTGTCGCCGATGATAGCGCACGGCAGGTACATAAAGAAAACGCACGGCGCGGACACGCGCGTCGTATTCCTTGGACCGTGCATAGCGAAAAAGCAGGAAGCCGTCGGCGACGAGCGGATATTCGGCGCGGTTGACGCGATTCTGACGTTTGAGGAAATAGACGACTGGTTTAAGGAAGCCGGAATAAACGTGCGCGAATGTGAGGATAAGCCGTTCGCGAACCCCACGCCCGAGGTAAACCGCCTTTACCCGATAGGCGGCGGCGTTATACAGTCGGTAATCGCCGACGACGACATGGAGGGCTACGACAAGGTACAGGTGGACGGCCTGAAAAACTGCATGGAAATGCTCGAATGTCTCAAAGAGGGCGGGCTTAACAAATGCTTTATCGAAGCAAACGTGTGCGCCGGAGGGTGCGTAAAAGGCCCGGCAAGCTCAAAGTGGAACAAGTCGTTCGTAAAGGCGAGAGTAAAGCTTGAAAGAGACGCGTCGTACAAAACTCCGTCCGAAATAGAATATCTCTCTACTGGCGAGCTTGAACGCGCGTTCGGCGACCGCTCGCTTCACGAGGACTTGCCGAGCGAGAAGGAGTACCGCGAGATACTCAAAGCAATCGGCAAATACAGCGAAAAGGACGAGCTAAACTGCGGCGCGTGCGGCTATTCGACGTGCCGTGAAAAGGCTGCCGCGGTGTACAACGGCAAGGCTGAAATCAACATGTGCCTGCCGTACACGCTGATGCAGTCGGAGTCGATGTCGAACGTCGTGCTTGACGTAACGCCCGACGCGATACTTATAATCGACTCGGAAATGCGTATCATAGAGTGCAACAAAAAGGCGCAGGCGCTTCTCGGCGTAAGCAAGGAGGAGGCGCTCGAACGGTACATATTCGAGTTTATGGAAGCCGACGACGTTGAAAAAGCGTTAAGCGAAAAACGCTCGATACAGGACGTGAAAATAAAGCTGGAGCATGAGGGGCTTATAATGCGCAGGAACGTCGCGTATATCGGGAATATGGACTGCGCGCTTTTAACATTCCACGACATAACGAACGAGGAAAAGATAAAGGAACAGCACTATAATTTCAAGCTCGAGGCTATGGATATAGCGAAGAAGGTAATAGACAAGCAGATGACGGTGGCGCAGGAGATCGCGGGGCTTCTCGGCGAAACAACGGCTGAAACGAAGGTCACAATGACAAAGCTGCGCGACCTTATATTAGAGGATTAAGCTATGAACGTGACGACCGATATGGCTTGGAAAAGCCTTAACAAATACGGCGAGGAACTTTGCGGCGACAAGGTTGAGATAGTGAAAACAGCCGACAGCGACATACTGATACTTGCCGACGGCATGGGCAGCGGCGTAAAGGCGAACATACTCGCGACGCTCACCTCGAAAATACTCGCCACAATGACCGCCGAGGGCGCAACGATAGACGAGTGCGTTGAAACGATCGCGAACACGCTCCCCATATGCAGCGTCAGAAAGGTGGCATACGCGACATTTTCGATACTGCAGATATCGCACGGCGGCGACGCGTATCTCGTCGAGTACGACAACCCCGACTGCGTGTTCGTGAGGAATAAGGAAATCGTGAAATACCCGTACAAAACGCGCGAAATAGGCGGCAAGAAGATACGCGAGTACCGCTTCAGAGCCGAAAAAGGCGACTGCTTCGTGCTGATGAGCGACGGCGTGATCTACGCGGGCGCGGGCGACATACTCGACCTTAACGGCTGGACGTGGGACAAAATGGCGGAGTACACGCTAAGCCGCGTGCCGAAAACTAATTCAGCGTCGCGTCTCGCGTCGGTTTTAAGCCAGGCGTGCGACGAGCTTTACATATCAAAGCCGGGCGACGACACTACCGTTGCCGTTGCGCGCGTGGTCGAGGAAAAAATTGTAAATCTGTTCACGGGGCCTCCTAAAAGCATGGACGACGACGAGCGCCTGATGCGCCACTTTATGGAGACTGACGGCAAAAAGATAATTTCCGGCGGCACAAGCGCGAACATTGCCGCGCGCGTCCTCGGTAAGGAGATAAAGACGAATATTGCGTCAGCCGATTCGGACGTTCCGCCGACAGCCGATATTGACGGCATAGACCTTGTTACCGAGGGCGTGCTTACGCTCAACAAGGCTCTCGGACTTTTGAAGCGCTACGCGTCGGACGACATTGACGCGGACTTCTTTATTGAACTTGATGCCGGAAACGGCGCGTCGGAAACAGCGCGTATTATCATCGAGGAATGTACGACGCTCAATATGTTTGTCGGAACGGCGATTAACGAGGCACATAAGGATACGGGCGTAAGCTTTGACCTCACAGTGCGCATGAGCCTTGTCGAGGGCATAAAGGACGCGGCGCTCAGCATGGGCAAAACAGTGAATGTAAAATACTATTGAGTACGCATTTTTTGATTAAAGGTATTGTATATCTTATCAAAACGTGGTATTATATATTGATAGGAATTTACATAGAGTATTTAGTGGTGGTAAAATATGAAAAAAACGTATAATTTTTATGAACTGAATTTAATGACCGTCATAGTGTCGTTTATGGGATTTCAGATAGAAAACGGCTGGCTTGCCTTAACGTGCGGCTACATGGACAACAGGAGCATGAATCTGCCGTTCCTTCTCGGCTACGGACTGACGATTGTCGGTTTTTACCTGTTTGTCGGAACGCCGAACAACATAAGGGTGGGCGAGAGAAATCACAGACACCTTACGCGCAGCCAGAGTTATATTCTGTATTTTCTTATAGCTATGGTCATTGTCAGTCTCGGCGAAATAATGCTCGGCACAATCGTTGAGGACAAGTTTGGGTTCCGGTATTGGGATTATACGCGTATACCGCTACACATAACGAAATACACGTCCATTCCGACGTCGATGCTGTTTGCCGCGATAATAACGCTTTTTATGGGCTACTGCTACGAGCCGCTTATGGACAGCATACATCATATGCCGAAAAGAGCCGTAAAGGTTATCGGAATACTTATGATGATTCTGCTTGTGACGGATTTCCTTTACTGCTTTGAATTTATGTATATACATCAAGGCCCATATGAGAAATGGGTAAGACTCATAGGAACGGCATCGTTGTTGCGATAGGGATGCTTTAAGCAAGAGTCAGATTGCAATAAGTATAGAGGATGCGCGCGCCATGGGACTTACTCCGTGCAAAGTATGTAATCCGTAATATAATTATGTCAGACCATCGGCATTGATCAAACGATTTGGGGCGGGAGAACCTGCCTTTCCGTACGCGCGGTAGCCGAAGCCTTTGACGCGGCAGTGATATGGGAATCGGAAACGGACACGATACTCATTATTGCCGGTGTATGCTGACAGTGAAATAAAAAAACGGCTCAAAACTTATAGTTTTGAGCCGTTTTTCGTGGCGGAGAAGGTGCGTATATTTGATATTCCCCCTGGTATAGAGGGGTTTTATCCAGTACGCACCTATATTTTCTCCATTTTTAGTTATTTACTGCATTGTGACTTTTTGAATTTCACAGTTATTTTTTTATCGTGAATATATACACATTCTACTATGTTATCTATCAGCTCTTTTGCCTGTATGATGTTATCGGGATTTTTCATATAGTCTCTGAATTTTGATTTGGATTTCATTATCTCGTCCATAGTAGGCTGTTTTGGTATATCCGAGTTCAGCTTTTTTATATCGTTTGACAGGTTATTGATGATTTCATGGATTTTTGTGATTTTTTCATATATAGCGGCTCTGGTATCCTTATCCTTTGCTTCGGACAGAGCTTCGAGATAATTGTCAAGCTTAGCGTTATACGTTGATATTCTCTGTTTCTTGGTTCGGATATCTTTAGAGATTTTACTCGAATGATTATGAGCAATTTGACTGAAGTTCATTATGAAGTAATCTACGTTTTGTCTTTGATATATGAGATTGGTTATATTTTGTATCACCCTTTGCTCCACTTCTTCCATAGGTATTGAATTTGTGCATTTGCTTGTTTTGTTCTTATCGTGTCGCAGGTATTTGATACCGTTTTTCGTGTCAACGTGGTATATGCCGCCGCATACGGAACACTTTACCTTGCCCGACAATAGATATTTTCCTTTGTTTTTCTTGCGATTTACTGTTTTCTTAGGCTGTACGCTGTCCCATAGCTTTTGGGATACGATAGCCTCTATCTGACCGTCTATCTCTATAATTTCCGATTTGTCCTTATATTTATGCCGATTGGGGCGTTTCCCGTGCTCGGTTACGGATGATGACCTGTTATATGTGAATTTCCCCTTATATTTCGGATTTGTGATAATTTCATAGAAGCTGTTTTTTGTGAATGGTCTGCCTATCTTGGTGGTATAGTGCTGTTTATTCAGACTTTTCGCCATTTGCTTATTTGTCATTCCTTTTGAACGCATGGTGAATATTTTTTTAACCGCTTCAGCCTCCTTATCATTGATAACATATTTACCGTCTTTGTCTATATTATATCCGAGCGGTGCTATGCCGCCGTTTGTCTTTCCTTGCTTTGCGGTATAGGTTTGACCTCGGCGCACATTCTGACGTATTTTTGCTGCTTCCTCCTCATTTTGGATAAGGCTTACTGCTTTCAGTATTCGAGTTCCCATATCAGTTCCGTTTACCGATTCGGTTGCACTCAACAAAAAAATACCACGCTCATTGAGACGATACTCATAGACGTGGTGTAATTGTTCGTTTCTAAAGAAGCGGTCAAGTTTATATACAATAACGGTCTGAATTGCGTTATCTTTATTTGCGACATATTTTATCATATCCTGAAATTGTGGTCGCTGGTCGGTTGTTCCGCTTATACCTCTGTCAGAGAATACTTGTACTACCTCTATCCCATTTAGCTCGGCAAACTCCCTCGATACTTCCTCTTGGCTTTTAAGCGCGGATTGCGGCTGTAATTCGGTTGATACACGAGTGTAGATGACCGCCCGAATTGGGCGGTCATCATTTAGTGAATTTGCCGAAGCTATGTATTTTTTGTAATCAGGGGATAGACGCTGTGCTTGTGTAATGCTACTCATTCGTCATCACCTCCGAGAGTGCCGTTAAACAAAATATTATATATAATCTCGGCGGCGGTTTCTTCATCAATTCTGCATATAATGTTCGTATTCATTTGCCTTGCCCCCCTTAGTCAGACATCATAAAATATGCCCTCGGAATCCAGTTTCCGAGTGTCAAGCTCAATATATGTGGTACGGTATCCGTTTGAATCGCGGCGATAGTATAATCTCCCGCTTTCACAGTGAAGAAATCCCCGTTTTTTCAACTCGCGTAAATATCTATTACAATCAGATGTCGTATACTCGTGTTTGTACATAACATCGTAGAAGTATTCGCGCCTTGCGATTATGTAGCGTCGGTTATCTAAATTTGACCGATAGATTTGAGGAGATTTGTTTATTCGTATATGCCTTGAGGCAATTTCAAGATAGACTTCAAGGAATTGCATGCAGTCATCTATCTGAGTATCGAGCAGCGATGATTTTTCTATGATGAATTTAGCGATTTGGTACGGTTTGAAGTCAAGGTTTGTTATCTTTTTGAGGATTATAGCTGCTGCAGTTATTACGGAAATTTTTTGTATGGCGCGGTTAAGCACGCTATGATGCGACTTAGGTAAACTCTCCAACTTATCGGCATAGTGTCTGATAATTTTCGTTTGTACTTCGTCTATGATTGCTATTAGAGAGTCTTTTGAGTATGACATGACTGCCTTCGCAAATTTAGCACCTAACTGTCCGTAGCACTCGGATATGCCTCTTTTTATTGCTTCAGAATGTGCTTTACTGTCTGTCCATTGGCAATGGAATTCGAGCAGCCGAACAGTGATACCATTGATACCGTTTACGGTATTCATCGGAAGTTCGCCGCTCGACAGAATGTTGACCGCGAATGGCTTATGCGGTTCGGTATCATTGAGTCTGTTTTTGTCGTTGCCGCCCGAAATGATATATATCAGATTCGAGGCATATAAATTGGATGCTCCGAGTTCATCGAAGCATAGTGTAAGTCCGTTAATCCCTTTAAGGTCGCTTATCAGTGCATTATTTGTTGTGTTCCAATTTTTTGCCACGCCGTTCATAGTGATTTCGGGTGAACCCCATACAGAAGCGGCAAGCTGTATCATAGTTGTTTTTCCTGTAGTTGACGCGCCTTCCATGTGAAATATAATCGTCAACTCAGGATTGATGTACGCGGCGAGTGCAGAAGCTGCGGAGAACGCGATTATAGCTTGTGTTGCCATGTACGGTATCACGTTCATTTCAAGAAATTTAAGATAATCCTTCCATGCTCCGCTTTTGCCGACAGTTATGTTTCCCTCGTATTTCACTTGAACCTCATTATTTCTGCTCACAGCCTCTGACAGTTGGAAATATTTTTTGCCGTCATATTTCTTCCAACCGAGTTCCTTTGTGACTTCTTCAAGGTTAAGCTGTTCCTCGATTTCAAGAATCCAATCAAAAATCATTTTTCTGACATAGGAATCCGAGAATGGGAATCCATATTTTGATAATTCTGCCAGTTTGGACGACTGAAGTTGGTCGCGCGTGATTGACTTTTCGACGACTTTGCCACGATATTCAGCATGAAGCACTATGCCTATCTCGCCGCTGTCAACATCGTGTGTCACTTTTTTGGGATAGAAGTGAGCCGACAGGACTTCCCGTGAGGTTTCCTCGCCTTTATCGTTAAGGCGTATAAGATAGAGTGTTTCGGTTTCATTATTGAAATCGAAATCGTAATTGTTATTGGTCATATTGCAGACCTCCTTTACAAAATATTAGGTACGCAACGGAATATGTAACAGTCCATGTGTACCCTAATAAATTGTTCAAATAGGTTTAGAATTTAATAGGTTGCACCTTATAATCTATCAAATCCCCTTAAGGTGACCGCTGTTTTATCATTTTAAATTCAACATGGCATAGGATACCATGTTAATTGATTGTTGTTTTGCACTTTAAAAGATAAAAAAAAGTACCGCGCCATTTTAAACGCGGTACTTTTTACCTTGCATCCGTACCCCTATACGGACGTGACATTACTGACGTTCTCAGCAGCTATATACGTCGTTTTTGGGGGTATTTGTATTATCTATATTAGGATTTTGGAACTTTTTTGACGTTATAGCTTTTCTTATTATAACCCGAGCACAGAGCTAACGCTCTGCTGTGCGGGTTGCAATCGTTCGCAATCTCTTCCCCTTGCAAGCAAGGCAGAGAATTGCTTCGATTTAAAGAGGTGTCCGCACCTAATGGTCGGGAAACAGATTATCGCCGTTAAAACCGCTGTTTTTGCTGTTTTTGAGGGTGTTTAGAATCTGTTTACAGACAATATTTTATTTTCGCACCATACTCCTTTTATATGGACATACATATTATCGTTATCGACGGTGATTTTATCTATGAAGTCACCGAGCATTATACGTAGCGACACAGTATCGTTTTCCTTTACCAGCCGTCTGAATTTATTTATCAGCAGCAGTATTCCTTTTTTCGTTACATTGATATTGGTTGACGATGATATGATTCGTATTTGATGTTCCAGGTACGCTTCACGTTGTATAAGGGTGTTCAGTCTGTCCTTGAAATGCTCCTTGGCGAATCCGCTTTCTACTGCGTCCAATATATTTTCCTTAGCGGATTGTATTTGTGACAGCTCCGCTGTATATTCCGAGATTGCCCCGACTTGTGAGTTGGTATCATTATACTTTTGAATTGCGTCGAGTATATGAGGCACATTTTTCTCGATTAGTATATGGTTTTTGATTATTTTTATGATTGCTGAATCCGCCCAGTGCAGATTCAGCTCTTTGCACTCGCATTTTTCAAGAGAATACCGTTTACAGCACCTATATGTAATCTGCGAATCCCTTTTACGTCTGTTTGCGTGCATAGGCGAGCCGCATATATCACAGTATATCATACCGCTAAGAAGATATTTCTGACGCGCTCGGTTGCTTTCTGCTGATGTCCTGTTGTATTCCTGACGCTCTCTCGCTTTATAGAACTCGTCTTTTGAGATTATAGCAGGGCAGCCGTTATTTATCCGTATTATTTGACTATCATCTTTATACTGATGACGATTGTATGTTCCTTTTGCGGATTTCTCGGCTGATTTATTATATATGAATACACCTGTATATTTTTCATTCCGCAGTATCTCGAACAGGCTGTTTTTGCCGAAGTCCTTACCACGCTTGGTTTTATATCCGTTTTTATTGAGTGTGCTTATTATTTCACCGTAGCTTTTACCGTCATTATACATACGGAATATAATTCTTACAGCCTCCGCCTCGCGTGGATTTACGGTCAGCTTCTTATCTCGTATATCATAGCCGAGCGGCGGAGTTCCGCCCGTATGTACTGCATTTCTTGCGTTTTCGCACAGTCCTTTCATGACCTCTCTTGCGAGGTTTTTTGAATAGTATTCCGCCATAGCTTCAAGTACGGATTCCAGTATGATAGATTCAGGCGTACCGTCTATATTTTCGGTTACGCTTATAAGACGTACTTTATTTACCTTCAGCTTTTGCTTGTATATTGCGCTGTCGTATTTGCTTCTTGCGAATCTGTCAAGCTTATGTACGATTATAGCGTCGAATATGCCTGTGCCACTGTCGGCTATCATTTTTTGGAAGTTAGGTCGCTGGTCGGTCGTTGCCGATTTCGCGCGGTCTATATATGTTCCTACAAGCTCTATATCGTGCTGATTGGCATAGTTTTCAATGGCATACATTTGAGCGTCAATGCTTTCGTCTCTCTGATTGTCACTGGAGAATCTTGCATATGCTACGGCTTTTAACTTATCATTCATTATCATTCCTCCCGTAGATTTATCGGGTTATCCCGAAGGATTTCCCGTTTATGTTTTTGTGGAATATATAGGTGCGACAGCCATTTTGCGGCTGTCAACCCGTTTCCCCCGTTTTCCCGTTACTGTCAGACAGAATGGCAGATATTTTATCTGACCACTCATGACGTGTCAGATATTCTACCATTGCGGCTTCTATGACATCTCCGATTTTTACGTCGTGTTCTATGCAGTATTCGTTTATCAGATATTGCAGCTTTACCGACATGAATACCGTTTTTGTGCTTCTTTTACCTATGAACTTATATTTTAAGGGTTTATCACCCGTAGAGGCACACAGCAGCATTTTCAGCTTGTCGATATTTTCCGCAATGAAATTCAGTGCTTCATTTGTATTTGTATTTGTATTTTGTTTTGTACTCATTGTGGTTACTCCTTTTCTTGAAATTAAAAAAGGCATATGGACAGTTAATTGTCCATATGCCAGATTTGCTGATTATTTTGCCTTTTTAGCTGCCTTCCTTGCATTTTCAGCCATTTGATATCCGTATCTTGCAATTTGGTATTGATATCCCTCATCGGGATTGTTTTTTGCTCTTGCCCATGCCCTGTCTGCTATTTTTTTTCTTGTCTCAGCTACTTTTAAATATGTTTCTTTTGATTTAGCCATTTGAATGTCCTCCTACTTATTTATTTTGTTATATATTTCCTGTTCTCTTTTGTTCCTAAGATACTCCTGCCTTTCGTATCTCAACTGACGTTCCCGTTCTGTTGCCTTTTCTTGAAGCTCACGCCCTTTGCGAGCTAAATTAGCATCATCAGATTTAGACATTTCCCTGCCCTTATTTGCATATTCTCTATATGCATTTCTCTCATTTTCATACTGTCGACGCCTCAGATTCTCCTGCTGACTTTGAAGTTCTCTTTTCAAACCATCTAAGAATCCCATTTTTTACCTCACCTTTCTTTTTGCACTGTCTCTGATTATCCGCCTTACAGTTTTTTCCGAATAATCATACTTTTTCGCCAGCATGGCGGTATTTTTTCCGTCGTACTCCTGCACTATCATCTCCTTTACATATTTCGGGTCGAAAAATTTGACGGGAAAGCATACCTGCGTCCCCTTGAACATGTGGTGAATCGTCATAGCCGCGTCGAGTCCAAGCTCCTCGCTTATATCTCTGTATACCTTGTTAAGCAGATTTTTGCTGTCCTCGCTCATCGAAATCACCTCTCTTTGGTATTGTAGCATACCTTTTGGAGCGATACAAATCCCATTGTCCTTGGAATTTTCCATAAATTTGTCCGTAGTATTCATTGACTGACTCCTTCCTTTACGATTGGCGGAGCATATTTTACGGGGAATAGAATTGTGACGGTAAAATCGGAGCTTAATATGTACAGAGTTTTCAGGTAATTATCGGACACTATATCGGTAAATTCAGGTATTACGCGCTCTATCGGCTCGTGGAATATGTTTTCGAGGTCGGCTAATTGACCCTCATTTTCGATTATCAGCACATATCCGCCGAGATTGGCGTCCGTCCTGTCAGTACCGTAGCAGTTATCCAATATACACAGCGTATCGCTTACAGCCGCTTTAAGTTCCTCGGACATTTTACTTGCGGTTAGTTCTTTTTGTGAAAAAAATTTTTTCATAGACCTCATCCTTTCTATATACGGATTATGATATATTCATATCGAAATAATAATATCCGCTTGAAAGAATGATTGATACGGAGCTAATGTAAACTGTAGTTGTCTTGTAGTTAAATTTTCGGACATAAAAACACCATGAATCGTAGGTGATTCATGGTGTTTCGCCGTTTTCCCACAGTGGGAATTACTGGCGGAGAAGGAGGGATTTGAACCCTCGCGCCGGTTTCCCGACCTACACCCTTAGCAGGGGCGCCTCTTCGGCCTCTTGAGTACTTCTCCGTAAAGACGGCATACGGTGATTTTCGGGCAGCCGCCGCTTTAAAAAGCAGCCCGCGCCGTACGCAGTACCGATATTGATAAAATGTAATGAATGGAGGAGAGAGCGGGATTCGAACCCGCGAGCGCTCGCACGCTGCCGGTTTTCAAGACCGGTGCTTTCAACCACTCAGCCATCTCTCCGCTTTCGCGTCAAATTCACTGACGCAGATTATTATAACAAAAACGCGGTTTAATGTCAATAGTTTTTTTCTAAAAGTTTGAAATGAGCCGCCGCATGTATTTTCGCGACATCCGCCTTGCAAATTTTACCGAAAACTATTTTGCATATTATTTTAGCTTGCGTGCAAAATAGTATCAGTGTCGATGAAATTCGACACGATTAAATAGATTTGGGACTTTGAATGTGAAGGAGGGAACAGAAATGGCAAAGAGCAAAATCAACATTCCGCAGGCAAAGCAGGCTATGGATCAGTTCAAGATGGAGGCTGCACGTGAGGTAGGCGTTAACCTTTCACAGGGTTACAACGGCGACATCACATCGAAGCAGGCAGGTTCGGTAGGCGGTCAGATGGTTAAGAAGATGATCGAGGATTATGAGAGCAGACTTAAGTAATCGAGTCCTGTGATAATTCTTTATCTTTAATTTGAACCGCAATGAAAAAGGTTATTAAAAATGGTTTCATTTTTAATAACCTTTTTTACTTATTTGATCTTAACGCCGTCTATGAATACCATGACGCATTTCGCGTCAAAACGCGTCGGCAAATCGGTAAACACCGCTATATCCGCGTCCTTGCCGACCTCCAAAGAGCCTACTCTGTCGCCGATTCGGCAGTTTTTCGCCGCAATGCTCGTTACCGCGCTTAACGCCTTGTCCTCGTCCATGCCGTGCTTTACCGCCATAGCGGCACAAAGCGGCAGATGCTCTATCGTTATTTCGGGGTGATCCGTGATAATCGCAGCGTCAATACCGCGCTCCGACAAATTCCTGTACGTGTCGAACGTGAGGTTTTTAAGCTCCGGCTTGCTCCTGTCGGACAGCGTCGGACCGAGCATGACGGGGATTTTTTCGCGTTCGAGTATCGGCGCGACCGCATCGCCGTCAGAACAATGCTCGATCGTAACGTCCACGTCAAACTCTTTACCTATCCTTATCGCGGTGCAAATATCGTCCGCGCGGTGAGCGTGGATTTTAACGGGAATTTCACGCTTAAGCACCGGTATCATCGCTTCGAGCTTAATATCAAATTCCGGCTTTTCGTTATTCTCGCTGTCGACGGTATACGCTTCGAGCTTTTCCATGTAATCCCTCGACTTAATAAACAGCTCGCGTATCAGCGCGACCGTACCCATGCGCGTAACGGGCGCTTCCTCCTTTTCACTGTACACCGCCTTAGGATTTTCACCGAGAGCCATTTTCATCGCGGCGGGAGCTTTTACGATCATATCGTCAATGCATATGCCGTATGTTTTTACCGCCGCAAACTGACCGCCCACGGGGTTTGCGCTGCCGGGGCCCGTCACAACGGTCGTAATACCCGCGTTGCGCGCCTCCTCAAAACCGCGGTCGAACGGATTTATGCCGTCGATTGCGCGAAGATGGGGCATAACGGGATCGCTGTCCTCGTTGCCGTCGTCGCCCTCGAAGCCTATCGAGTCCTCAAACATTCCGACGTGGCAGTGCGCGTCGATAAGGCCGGGCATGACGACCATGCCCTCCGCGTCAATAACGCTGTCGGCGTCGCGCTCATCAGTGCCGACATACAAAATTTTTTCGTCAAACAGCACACAGCCGTTTTCAATAACGTCACCCGCCATAGTGACGATTTTTCCGTTTTTGATAAGTGTTTTCATACGCTTTTAATTCCCAGTTCATTCACATAATTTATCGCGCTGTTCGCCGCGACCGCGCCGTCAGCTGCCGCGGTTATTACCTGACGCAGAGGCGACACTCTTACGTCACCGGCGGCGTAAATACCGCGTATATTTGTAGCGAGGTACATATCGGTCTTTATAAATCCTCTCTCGCACAGCGCTATACCCGTTTCACCCGCAAGCGCGGACGACGGCACAATACCTATCGCCACAATCGCGCCCGACACGTTCAGCACGCTTTTTTCACCCGTTACCACATTCTTTACCGATACGCTTTCAAGCGCAGCCGTGCCGTTAAACCGCTCGACGACAGTATCGGTAAGAATTGTTATCTTACCGTTCGATCTCGCTCTTTCAAGCAGTGACGCGCTCGCCTTAAAACGCTTTGAACGGTTCAATACATACACCTTCGAGCAGAGCGTCGCAAGATAAATCGCGTCCTCCATAGCCGTGTTTCCGCCACCCACGACGCATACCGCCTTATCCTTAAAGAACGCGCCGTCGCACGTCGCGCAGTACGACACGCCTGCACCGGTAAGCTCCGCTTCACCGATAGCGCCGAGTGTTTTCGGCTCTGCGCCCGTCGCGAAGATTACGGCTTTTGTCATGTACTTGTTTCTGCGCGTGTGGATAACCTTAACGTCATATTCGGCGTTTTCGATTGACTTCACGTTATCTCTCACGAATGTGACGTCATACTTTTTCGCGTGCTTTTCAATCGCCGCCGCAAGTTCCTCTCCGGTGGGGTTGTCCGCGAAACCGGGGTAGTTGTCTATCTCATGCGTCTTTAATACCTGACCGCCGCACGCGAGCTTTTCAAGCACAAGCGTTTTCATGCCGCCTCTTGCCGCATAAATCGCCGCAGTCATTCCGGCAGCGCCGCCGCCTATTATCGCCACATCATACATCGCTATCGTCCTCCTCGCTAACATACGCCTCAATAATATACCTAGGTCTGCGCTTGACCTCCTTGTAGAGCTTGCCTATATATTCGCCTATAAGCCCAACCGCCAAAAGCTGCACGCCGCCTATGAACCATATCGACATCATAAGCGAAGCCCAGCCCGCGCCTGTATTGCCGAGAAGTTTCTCCACAAGCGCGTACACAGCCATGGCGAACGCGAACACGCACACGACTGCGCCGAGCGTGCTTATCATACGTATCGGACTTATCGAGAACGACGTTATGCCGTCAAACGCGAACGACAGCATTTTTTTGAGCGGATATTTCGACTCTCCCGCGAACCGCTCCGCTCTGTCGTAGTATACGCTTGTTGACTTGAAGCCCACAAGCGGCACCATGCCGCGCAGAAACAGGTTTCTTTCGGGGAAATCGGCGAGAGCGTCGAGAGCGCGCTTGCTCATAAGACGGAAATCCGCGTGGTTAAACACAATTTTAACGCCCATTAGATTCATAAGCTTGTAAAACGCGACCGCCGTCGTGCGCTTGAAGAATGTGTCGGTATTGCGCTTGTTTCTCACGCCGTAAACAACATCGTAACCGTTTTTGAAATTCTTCACCATTTCGGGAATTACGTTTATATCGTCCTGCAAGTCAGCGTCAATCGAAATGGCGCAGTCGCACTCGTCCTTAACCGTCATAAGACCGCCGTAAAGCGCGTTCTGATGACCGGCGTTATGCGCAAGCTTTATTCCCGAAATTTCCCTGTGTTCATGCGCAAGGGAGCTTATAATATCCCAAGTGCCGTCGCGCGAGCCGTCGTCAACAAACACGATACGGCTCTTGACGCTTATAAGACCTTCCGCGGTCATATTGTGAAACAGATCAAGCATACGCTTCGACGTTTCTGGCAGCACAGCCTCCTCGTTGTAGCAGGGAACAACCACATATAATTTTACGCTTTTGTCCATATCTCTACCTCTGCAAATAAATCATATACAATAATTATACTACATTTTTCCTGCTTTAACAAGTGTATCGGCAAAAAAATCGTTTTGTCAACAAAACTTTTATAATTTGTAATGGTAAGTCGGCGCATAATGTGGTAATATTATAGTGGTAAATAACGAAATCGGGAATGATATATTATGATAAGAAGAATGGAAAAGGGCGAGACGCGCGACGTTATGGATTTGTGGCTCCGCACATCAAACTATTCAAACTCATTTGTCGAGTCTGAATTTTGGACAACGCATTATGAGTATGTAAAGCAAAAGTACATAGACAAGAAGGACACCTTTGTTTATATTAAGGACAATAAAATAGTCGGATTTACCGTCGTGGACGAGAGTAACGAGATATGCGGACTGTTTGTAGATCCCGAATACCAGAACGAGGGAATAGGCAGGGAGCTTATAACGTTTCTTAAATCTGAGTACACGCGCCTTCATATTGATATTTACGCAAGAAACAGGAAGGCGTTCGCGTTTTCGCTTCAAACGGGCTTTGTTGTGGACAGCGCGTCGCGTCAGGCGAACAACAACGAGCTTATGTACACCATGGTATGGGGCGAGGACGAAATCGAGGACGACGTGAAAATTTGGAAAAGATAATAGGGGAGTACAGCCGCCGCGCCGCGCGCATAGTGCCGCGCGGCTTAAATTTTATGTTGCAAAACATAATGATATGTGCTACAATACTGCATTGAGGTGAAAAAATTGAAGGGAGCAATATTTGACGTAGACGGCACGCTGCTCGACTCGATGAAAATGTGGTACGAGCTTGTTGTGCGGTTTTACGATGAACACGGCGTACAGGCTGACGCGGACGAGGCGTTTAAGTATATGGATATGACGCTTGAGGAATCCATACCGATTATATCAAAGGAACTGGGCCTCGACATGACGTTCGACGAGATATTAGAGTGTCTCAAAAGCATGGCAGCCGAATATTACAGAGACAGCGTACAGTTAAAGGACGGCGCGGCTGAATATATGAGGAAGCTTCACAATGAGGGCGTTAAGATAGCGATCGCGACGTCGGGCTACGAGGAACTTTGCAAGGCGGCGTTTACGCGTCTCGGCGTGTGGGACTTGATAGACGCGCGCGCGTACTCGGCTGAGGTTGGCGTGAACAAGTCAAACCCCGACATATACCTATTGGCGGCGGAAAGGCTCGGAGTTGAGCCCGCCGACTGCACAGTTTATGAGGATATAGCCGTAGGTATCGGGGGCGCAAAAAAGGGCGGCTTTAAAACGTGCGCCGTATACGACGACTCAAACAAGGACGACACCGAGCTTTTGAAAGAAACAGCCGACCGTTACATCACAGGCTGGCGTGAGCTTATACAATAAAGGAAGGTTAGTATGACAGAAAGAGAAAACATAAGAAATATAGCGATAATCGCGCACGTAGACCACGGCAAAACGACGCTTGTGGACGCGATGCTCGCGCAGAGCGGCACGTTCCGCGAGAACGAGCAGGTCGACGAGCGCGTAATGGACTCGAACGACCTCGAACGCGAAAGAGGAATTACGATTCTCGCGAAAAACACGTCGCTCAATTATAAAGGTACGAAGATCAACATTATAGACACTCCGGGACACGCCGATTTCGGCGGCGAGGTGGAGCGCGGGCTTGAAATGGCTGACGGCGTGCTGCTTTTGGTTGACGCGTTCGAGGGCTGTATGCCGCAGACGAGATTTGTGCTGTCAAAGGCGCTCGCGCTCGGCTTAAAGCCTATCATAG
The DNA here is from genome assembly GCA_947624485.1 of uncultured Clostridia bacterium. Lineage (GTDB taxonomy): Bacteria > Bacillota > Clostridia > UBA1381 > UBA1381 > Hominilimicola. The sequence goes on along the minus strand of CANQKM010000001.1, from coordinate 242,847 downwards.
TCGTAAACAAGGTCGACCGCCCCAACGCGCGCCCGTATGAGGTCGTGGACGAGGTGCTTGAACTGTTCCTCGACCTAGGCGCGAGCGAAGAGCAGATCGACACGCCCGTAATATACGCGTCGGGACGCGACGGCTGGGCGAGCGCGGAATATAACCCCGAACAGCCCAACGGCGACCTTACCGCGCTTTTTGAACTTATTGTGAGCTATATACCTTGCCCCGACTGCGAGGATAATGCGCCGTTCCAAATGCTCGTTTCAAACATAGATTACGACGATTACACCGGACGAATAGCCGTCGGCAAAATACAGCGCGGCAGCGTTACAACGAATATGCCGCTGTCGATATGCCGTCACGACGGAACGGTCGCGCACGCCAAGGCTACGAAGCTCTACACCTTTGACGGACTTAAAAAATCGGCTGTTGACGAGGCGGGAGCGGGCGACATCGTGGCAATCTCCGGCATAACGGACATAAACATAGGCGAAACGGTGTGCGATACAAACAATCCCGAACCGCTGCCGTTCGTAAAAATAGACGATCCCGTTCTTTCAATGACGTTCAGCGTCAATGACAGCCCGTTCGCAGGCCGGGACGGTAAATTTGTCACGTCGCGCCACCTTCGCGACAGACTTTTCCGCGAGCTTGACTCAAACGTGAGCCTGCGCGTCGACGAGACGGACACGACCGAGAGCTTTGTCGTGTCGGGACGAGGCGAGCTGCACCTTTCGGTGCTTATTGAGAATATGCGCCGCGAGGGGTACGAATTTCAGGTATCGAATCCCGTCGTAATATACAAAACGATAGACGGCGTGAAGTGCGAGCCGATAGAGCGTCTGACGGTCGATGTGCCGGACGAGTATACGGGAGCCGTTATGGACGGCATTATACAGCGCAAGGGTGAAATGACGAATATGACGCCCGCGTCGGCGGGTTACACGAGGCTTGAATTCCTTATACCGTCGCGCGGTCTTATCGGCTACCGCAATGAGCTTCTCACCGCCACAAAGGGTACGGGCGTGGTAAACAGTATTCTTGAAGGCTACGAGCCGTACAAGGGTGACATGTCGGCGCGCAGCAGGGGAGTGCTTATCGCGTGGGAAAACGGCACAACGATAACATACGGACTTTTTAACGCGCAGGAGCGCGGCACGCTCTTTATAGGACCGGGTGTAGAGGTGTACGAGGGCATGATAGTCGGCGAAAGCTCGCGCCTCGAGGATATTACGGTAAACGTGTGCAAGAAAAAGCACGCCACAAACACGCGCGCCTCAGGCAGCGACGACGCGCTCAAGCTCACGCCCCCGAAGGATATGAGCCTTGAGGAGTGTCTTGAGTTTATCGCGGACGACGAGCTTGTCGAGGTAACGCCGAACCACCTCCGAATGAGAAAACGCATCCTCAACACATCACTCCGCGCAAAAGCGGAAAGCAGGAAAAAGCAGCAGTAAAATACTTGAATATTTTCTTACCGTATGGTAAAATAATGTTGCGGTTTTCGCGGATATTACCGTATCGTAACAGATGCGAAATGAGGTGTCATTATGCAGGCAAAATTTTCCATGTCACAGGAAGAAAATATTTTCTTCGTCAAGCGGAACATTGTCGATTATATATGGAAAAGCGCGAATCTTGAAGGCATCGGAGTAACATATCCCGACACGCAGACCATTTACGACGGATTATCCGTATCGGGGTACACAATCGACGAAATCAACGCGATAAACGACTTAAAACACGCGTGGCAGTATATTCTTGAAAACATAAACGCGGAGCTTGACCTCGAATATATAAAGCATACGCATATGCTGCTCGGAAAGTTTACCGTTATCAATGCCGGCTCGCTTCGCCGTGACGAGGTGCATATCGGAGGCACGAACTGGACTCCCGACCTGCCGGAGGAAAACAAAATTAAGGAAGAAATAAATGCCGTAATGCACCGTTCGGATATATCGCACACTGAATGTGCGCTGGATATGACACTGCTGCTTATGCGTCTGCAAATGTTCTATGACGGCAATAAAAGGCTTGCGATGCTTATAGGAAATAAAATTATGATAGAGAACGGTCATGGAGTAATCAGCGTCAAGCAGAGTGACAACAGCGAATTTTACAGATTGCTTATAGCTTATTATGAAACGGGAAACGCAGATAAAATCAAGCGGTTCATGTATGACAACTGCATTGACGGCATGACGTTCACGCATTAAAAAAGAAGGTCAGACGACCTTCTTTTTTTGCGGGTTTTGGCACATTTCTACTTGTCGTCATAATGCCCTTTGCATTGCTTGACAATTATCATTCCGTCAGATACTTCGTAAACAAGCCGGTCTTTTTCGTTTATCCGTCTGCTCCAATTAACCGTATTGCGCAAATGTTCAGGCTTGCCTTCACCCGTAAAGGGTTCGCGTTGAATACTTTTAAGCAATGAATTTATCTTTTTCAGCGTCTTTTTATCGTGGAGCTGCCAATACAGGTACTCGTTCCACGCGTCCTCGGCAAATGTAATCTTACTCAATTTTCCATTGCCTCCAATTCTTCCATTGTTTTCACAACAACTCTGCCTGCGCGAGCTTGTTCGTCCGCTTTGTGTATTTGAGCCATATTACTCTCCGAATAAAACGGATCGGCGGTAATTTCAAAAGGTATTCTTTTTTCTCTGCTTACCTTTTTCGCGAATATTGTAAACGCGGTTGTCATACTCATACCCATTTCCGTACACACCTGTTCCATTGACTTTTTCAGGTTTTCGTCCATGCGGAAATTCACCATTGTCTGCGCCATATATATCACTCCCTTCACAATAATATTATACACGTTTGTAAAGCGTTTGTCAACATTTTGCTTTACAAACAACAAAAATTGTTTTTGTTATTAAATATTTCATCAAAACAGAAAAAAATACTTGATTTTTCTGATTATATGTGGTAAAATACTGCGGTATGCAAAATACACACATCCGCGGATTGTGCGAAGGTTGCCCTTTTGCCGGGGTTTTCGCGCAAGGCGAAGCGGACGGAGGAACAAAAAACAAGGAGGAAACAAAAAATGGCAAACGTAATTTCAATGAAGCAGCTTCTCGAAGCGGGAGTTCACTTCGGACACCAGACGAGAAGATGGAACCCCAAAATGGCTGAATACATCTTCACGGAGAGAAACGGCATCTACATCATCGACCTTCAGAAAACGGTCAAGAAGGTTGAGGAGGCGTACTACTTCGTAAGAGATGTAGCGGCTTCGGGCGAGGACATTCTTTTCGTCGGAACAAAGAAGCAGGCTCAGGACTCCATCAAGGAGGAAGCCGAGAGAGTGGGTATGTACTACGTAAACGCGAGATGGCTCGGCGGCATGCTCACAAACTTCAAGACGATCAAGCAGAGAATCGAAAGACTCGCGCAGATCAACGCTATGGAGGAGGACGGCACATTCGACGCGCTCCCCAAGAAGGAAGTTATAAAGCTCAAGGCGCAGAGAGACAAGCTCGAAAAATATCTCGGCGGCATTAAGGAAATGAAGAAGCTTCCGGGCGCAATGTTCGTTGTGGATCCGAGAAAGGAAAAGATAGCAATATCCGAGGCGCACAAGCTCAACATCCCCGTAGTCGCAATCGTTGACACCAACTGCGATCCGGACGAGGTTGACTACGTGATCCCCGGTAACGACGACGCTATAAGAGCGGTAAAGCTTATCGCTTCAACAATGGCGAACGCTATAATCGAAGGCAAGCAGGGCGAGGACAGCGCGGCTGACGAAGCGGCTGAAGAAGAAACAGAAGCGCCCGTTGAGGAATAATATATAGGAGGAAACCGTAATGGCATTTACAGCTAAGGACGTTAAAGAATTAAGAGAAATGACAGGCTGCGGCATGATGGACTGCAAGAAGGCTCTCACGGAGACCGACGGCGACAAGGAAAAGGCTGTTGAATATTTGAGAGAGAAGGGACTTGCGACCGCTGCAAAGAAGGCCGGCAGAATCGCTGCAGAGGGTATAGTTAAGGCGTACGTAAACGGCAGCATAGGCGTTCTCGTTGAGGTAAACTCGGAGACCGACTTTGTTGCGAAGAACGACGAGTTCCAGCAGTTTGTTTCGGACGTTGCAAAGACGGTAGCGGAAGCAAATCCGGCTGACGTTGAGGAATTAAAGGCAACAAAGTGCGGCGACACGACAATCGGCGAAATGCTCACAGCAAAAATCGCGAAGATAGGCGAGAATATGAACATCAGACGTTTCGCGAGAATAGAAACGACAGGCGCTGTTGTTGAGTATATTCACGCGGCGGGTAAGATAGGCGTACTTGTTGAGGCTGACGCGGAAAACAACGACGCGACAAAGGAATGTCTCAAGAACGTTGCAATGCAGGTAGCGGCATTAAATCCGAAGTACCTCTCGTCCGACGACGTTCCCGAGGACTACAAGGAACACGAGAAGAAAATTCTTATCGAGCAGCTTAAGAACGATCCTAAGAACGCGTCAAAGCCCGAGAATATCATCGAGAAGATGATTACGGGACGTCTTGCGAAGGAGCTTAAGGAAATCTGCCTTCTCGAACAGGAGTACGTTAAGGCTGAAAATAAGGAAACCGTCGCAAAGTACGTTCAGAGCGTGGGCGGTATTACATTAAAGCAGTTCGTACGCTTCGAGACCGGCGAAGGTCTTGAAAAGAAGGAAGAAAACTTCGCTGACGAAGTCGCTTCAATGATTAAGTAAGTTTTTTCATTAAAAATACCTCAAAAACCTCGAAAACGGTATATTGCCGGATTCGGGGTTTTTGATTTGGAATAAAGTAAAATTTCCAATAAACGGTTGAAAAACCGCGCGGCGCGTGTTATAATCAAAACAGTATCACCGTTCGCTTCATACAAGCGGACGAGTTTAAAAGGAGCGGATAAAAATGAAATCAATAAAGGAATTTGAGTTTTGGTTTGTCACCGGCAGCCAGCACCTTTACGGACAGGAAACGCTCGATCAGGTCGCTCTTGACAGTGCGGCAATGGTTGAGGGACTGAACGCTTCGGGCAAACTGCCGTGTAAAATCGTGTTGAAACCGACGGTCAAAACTCCGGATGAGGTCACGGCTGTGTTCAAGGACGCGTCGCATGACGACAAGTGCGCGGGCGTTATCGCGTGGATGCACACGTTCAGCCCGTCGAAGATGTGGATCAACGGTCTGAAGCATTTCAAAAAGCCGTACTGCCATTTCCATACGCAATTTAACCGCGAGATCCCGTGGGACGAGATCGACATGGACTTTATGAACCTCAATCAGTCGGCGCACGGCGACCGCGAACACGGCTTTATCGGCTCGAGACTGCGTATGCCGAGAAAGATCATCGTAGGCTACTGGCAGGACGAAGAGCCGCAAAAAAAGCTCTCAAATTGGATGAGAAGCGCGTGCGGCTACGCTTTGAGTCAGGAGCTTAAAATGGTTCGTTTCAGCGACAATATGCGCCAGGTTGCGGTTACCGAGGGCGACAAGGTCGAAGCCGAGATTAAATTCGGCTGGGATATAGAGTACAGAGCGGTCGGCGATCTTGTTGACGTGCTTAACGAAGTGACCGAGGCTGAGGTTGACGCGAAGATGGATGAGTACAACGAGCGCTATACCATGGACACGGACAACATCGACGCCGTTCGCTATCAGGCGAAGGAGGAGATCGCAATCCGCAAGATTTGCGAAAAGTACGGCTACAGCGCGTTTGTAACGCATTTTGATACGCTCCACGGCCTTGAACAGCTTCCAGGACTCGCGGCGCAGAACATGATGGCTGACGGCTACGGCTTCGGCGCGGAGGGCGACTGGAAGGTCGCGGCGATGGACGCTATAATGAAGGCTATGGCTGAGGGTATGGACGGCGGCACGGCGTTTATGGAGGACTATACATACCACCTCGAAAAGGGCAATGAACATATCTTAGGCGCGCATATGCTCGAGGTATGCCCGCTCGTCGCGGCGGACAAGCCGAAAATTCAGGTTCATCCCTTAAGTATCGGCGACAGAAACGATCCCGCGAGACTTGTGTTCGGCTCGAAAAACGGCGACGCGATTGTCGCATCACTCGTTGATATGGGCGGCAGAATGCGTCTTATCGTAAACGACATCAAGGCGTGCAATCCGTTAAAGCCAATGCCGAAATTACCGGTTGCGGGAGTTATGTGGAAACCGCTCCCGTCGCTCGAAACGAGCGCGACCTGCTGGATCCTCGCCGGCGGCGCGCATCACAGCGTGCTATCGTATGACGTGACGGCGGAAATGATGAAGGACTGGGCGGCTATGATGGATATAGAATTCGTGCATATCGGCGCGGACACAACCGTTGAATCGTTCGAGAAGGAACTTCTTTGGAACGACATCGCGTATAAAATAGGCAGATAAACATAAATCAACATAAAAAGAGAACCGCACGGTTCTCTTTTTGTGTATTATATTAACAGGACGCTTGACATTCCCTTTATTCGGTGGTATATTATCAATGAAGGCATTGTTCGGGAGAGCGTTATCAGGCGTCTGTCAGGGGTTCATCTTTTGAATATCTGACACTTCCGACGCCTTTTTGTATTATATAACAGGACGCTTGACAATCCTTTTATTTGGTGGTATATTACAGTATAAGCTGTATCAGTAACTACGTCTTGGGCGTGCAACTGGGGCGAATTATCTCGCATTATCAGTGATTGCTGCTCTACAGCTGAAGCGGTATCAGCAGGCTCGTTTCGGACGTGAGCGACGGGGCTTTGTGCATCGCGCACCTGCTGTACCGCTTTATTTTTTTACGCTGAAATAAAAAGCAAAAACATATAAATAATACTGGAAATTTTCTCTTATATGTGGTATACTGAAAAGGTATAAACATATCGGAGGAATACAAAAGTGAGCAAGAATATACTCTTTGTCTGCACCGGCAACACGTGCCGCAGCGCGATGGCTGCCGCGCTTATGGACAAAATCGCAACCGAGCAGGACTTGGACGTGCGTATAGAGTCAGCCGGACTTTTCGCCGCAGAAGGCGAAAAAGCGAGCGACAACGCTATAAAAGCGATGATACCGTACGGCATAGACCTCACGAACCACCTGACGCAGCCTGTGACGGAGGATTTAATAAAGCAGTGCGACCTTATTCTCACCATGACGGCGGCGCACAAGGCGGTGCTTGAACCGATTGCGAAGGGTAAGGTCTACACGCTGTCGGAGTACGCGCGCGACGGCGGCGACGTGTCCGATCCGTACGGCGGCGGACTTGACGAGTACAACGAGTGCGCGCGAGAGATTTACAGCCTGCTAACTGACGTTGCGGAGAGATTAGCGGAAGAAAATGATTGAGATAACGAGAATGACGCGCGACGACGTACCGGAAATCGCGGAGCTTGAAAAAATATGCTTCATGCTGCCGTGGTCGGAGAAATCCTTCCATGACGAAATGGCAAACAATCTCGCGATATACTTTACCGCGAAGGATAACGGAAAATGCGTCGGGTACGCGGGATTTTGGAACGTGTCGGGCGAGGGCGATGTAACAAACGTTGCGGTGCTGCCCGAATACCGCCGCAGGGGAGTGGGCAGCTCGCTTGTCGCGGAAATGATAAAAACAGCCGAAAAATTAAAGCTTGAAATTCTGACGCTCGAGGTGCGCAAAAGCAACGCTGCGGCGCAGAAGCTTTACGAAAAATTCGGCTTTGAAATACTCGGAGAGAGGAAACGCTATTACAGCGATAACGGCGAGGACGCCTACATAATGACAAGGACGTTCACGCCGAAAGGGTGATAAAATGCTAATACTCGGAATAGAAAGCTCGTGCGACGAGACAGCCGCGGCGGTTACGCGCGACGGCAGAGAGGTGCTGTCGAACGTGATAAACACGCAGATAGCCATTCATAAAAAATTCGGCGGCGTAGTGCCGGAGGTCGCGTCGCGGCGGCATATAGAGGTAATCGACGGCGTGATAGACGAGGCGCTCGGCGAAGCGAACGTGACGTTCGACGACATTGACGCGATCGCCGTAACGTACGGTCCCGGGCTTGTCGGCGCGCTGCTCGTCGGCGTATCGACGGCAAAGGCGCTTGCTTACGCCTTGAATAAGCCGCTGATACCCGTACATCACATTAAGGGGCATATAACCGCGAATTACGTCGCGCATAAGGATTTGGAGCCGCCGTTTGTGTGCCTTGTCGCGTCGGGCGGTCACAGCCATATCGTGTACGCCGAGGACTACACGCATTACGAAATAATGGGCAGAACGCGCGACGACGCTGCCGGCGAGGCGTTCGACAAAATCGCGCGCGTGCTGGGGCTTGGCTACCCCGGAGGCCCTTTAATAGACAAGCTCGCGAGGGAGGGCGATCCGAAGGCTGTCGCGTTCCCGCGCGTCAGAATGGACGGTGCGTCGCTCGACTTTTCGTTCAGCGGCGTTAAGACCGCCGTGCTTAACTATCTTCACAGGCTCGACCAAAACGGCGAAACGTACAACAAAGCCGATATTGCCGCGAGCTTCCAGGACGCGGTCACGGACGTGCTGTGCGAACATACGATCGAAGCGGCGATGATAAAGAACAGTAAAACAATAGCAATAGCTGGCGGCGTTGCGGCAAACAGCGCGCTGCGTAAGAAAATGACGGAAGAAGCAGGGAAGAAGGGGATACGCGTGCTGTACCCCGAACCGGTGCTTTGTACCGATAACGCGGTGATGATAGCCTGCGCCGGCTACTATGAATACCTCAACGGTACCCGCGCCGACCTGACATTGAACGCCGTACCGTCATTGAGGCTGTAGAGGATAACAAAAAACCACGGAGGACACATAACCATGGAAAAACTACACGTAAACTTAGGCGAAAATTCATACGACATAAAATTCACCGACAGCTTCACCGCATTGCCGGACGCAATGCGTGAAATAAACGCGCCGAAAAAGCTGCTGATTGTGACTGACACGAACGTCGAAAAGCTGTACGCCGACGAGGTCAAAACGCTGCTCTGCGAAAACGGCTACGACGCGCAGGTATACGCGTTCCCGGCCGGCGAGGAACACAAGAGCATGGACGCAATACTCGGTATATGCGCCGCGTGCATAAATCACGGACTTGACCGCAAGAGCATGATTGCCGCGCTCGGCGGCGGCGTGGTCGGCGATATGGCGGGTTTTGCCGCGGCGATATACATGCGCGGCATAGATTTTATTCAGATACCGACGACGCTCCTTTCACAGTCCGACAGCTCCGTCGGCGGCAAGACCGGCATCGACTTTATGGAGAGCAAAAACATACTGGGCGCGTTCCGTCAGCCGCGGCTTGTGTACATCAACGTGTCAACGCTCAAAACACTGCCGCAGGAGCAATTCGTGTCGGGCATGGGCGAGGTAATAAAGCACGGAATAATCCGCGACGGCGACTTTTTCCGCTACCTCGAACAAAACGCCGACAGCGTTAAGGCATTAAACGCCGATACGCTTATAAAAATGGACAAAATAAACTGCTCGATAAAAGCGGCTGTGGTCGAGACGGACGAGAAGGAAAACGGACTACGCGCGATACTGAATTTCGGACACACGATAGGTCACGCGGTCGAGTCGGCGTTCGACTTCAAAATGACGCACGGCGAATGTGTGGGCTTGGGCATGATAGGCGCGTCATATATAGCAAAAGAGCGCAATATGATAGATATGGAAACTCTTTCTCGCATAGAACGAATATTGAATCTGTACGGCTTCAAAACGCGTGTAAAGCTGCCGCCGGCGGAGACGGTCATTGAATATATGCAGAAGGACAAGAAAAAAATCGCCGGAAAGCTGAAATTTGTGCTGCCGACGGAGATAGGCTTGGTAATGCAGACAACGGACGTCACGCGCGGCGAAATACTTTCCGCGCTCGAATATATAGGTGAATAAATATGATTTGGCTTGTTATAAGTATACTTACGGCAGCAGCCGACCAAATAACGAAATACCTCGCCGCGTCGAATATGACGGTCGGCGAAACCGCGTTTTCCTTGGGACTTTTCGATATAACGTACGTCAGGAACGAAGGCGCGGCATTCTCGCTTATGTCGGGCAGAATGTCGCTTTTAAGCGTAATATCGGTCGCGTTCTGCGCGGCGGTCGTCATATGGTGGATAAAAAAGAAGCCGACGCACCCGATGCTCTGCACCGCTGTGACGCTCTTGTTTTCGGGCGCGCTCGGCAACGCTATAGACCGCATAGCGCGCGGATACGTCGTGGACTTTATCCGCGCAACGTTCGTACATTTCCCGATTTTCAACGTGGCTGACATTGCCATTACCGTCGGCGCGCTGCTGCTCATTGTGTACGAGATATTTTTTAACAAAGAGGATAAATATGAACACGATAATACTGAAGCCGACGGATGAGCATATCGGCGAACGTCTCGACAAATTCATATCCGAAGCTTCCGACCTTTCCAGAAGCTACGCCGCAAAGCTGTGCGAGGACGGTCTTGTCACATTTTACGATAAGCCGCTTACGAAAAAATACAAAATAACGGGCGGCGAGGAAATAACGGTGACAATGCCCGAACCGGAGGAAATGACTGCGCAGCCTGAGGACATACCGCTCGATATAGTGTACGAGGACGACGACGTAATAGTCGTGAATAAGCCGCAGGGAATGTGCGTACACCCAGCCGTCGGAAACGAGAGCGGCACGCTTGTAAACGGGCTTATGTACCACTGCAAAGACTCATTAAGCGCGATTAACGGCGTGATACGCCCGGGAATAGTACACCGCATAGACAAGGACACGTCGGGACTTCTTATTGCGGCGAAAAACGACAAGGCGCACCTTGCGCTGTCCGGGCAGCTTAAAGAACGCAAGCCGATGCGCAAATACACCGCGCTCGTAAACGGCAACATAAAAGAGGACGAGGGTACAATAAACAAGCCGATAGCGCGTCACCCCTCCGACCGCAAGAAAATGGCAGTCGTGCAGGGCGGACGCGAGGCGGTGACACATTTTAAGGTGCTGGAGCGGTTCGGCGGCTACACGCTCGTCGAATGTACGCTCGAAACGGGACGCACACACCAGATACGCGTTCACATGGCTTCGATCGGTCACAGCATAGTCGGAGATCCGCTTTACGGGATAAAAAAGGAAAAATTTTCACTTAACGGTCAGCTCCTGCACGCGCGGACAATAGGTTTTACCCACCCTTCAACGGGTGAAACCATGGAATTTACGAGCGAATTGCCGGAGCATTTTTGCCGTATTTTGGAAAAGCTCAGAAAAAATGCGACATAATACTTGAATTTTCGCGCGAAAAAAGCTATACTGTATATAAGTATGTTAACGGGAGGAAATACATAAAATGAAAAAGCTGTGCGTCATATTCGGCGGCAGGTCGCCGGAGCATGACATTTCAAGGAAGTCTGTAACTTCCGTACTTAACAATCTCGACAAATCCAAATACGATATATATGTGATAGGCATAACGAAAAAGGGCGCATGGTATCTCTATACAGGAGATATTAAAAATATAGAAGGCGGCGAGTGGGAGCAGGACACGGCGAACGAGAAAAAAGCGATAATATCTCCCGACAGCGAGGATAAAGCCATACTCGTCATTGACGAAAACGGCGTTGAAAAAATACAGATAGACGTAATTTTTCCGGTGCTTCACGGCGAGTACGGCGAGGACGGAACGGTGCAGGGACTTTTTGAATTGTCGGGCATACCGTATGTCGGCACGGGCGTAATGGCGTCGGCGAACGGCATGGACAAAACCTCGTCTAAGATCGTGTTTGAAAGCGCCGGCATACCGCAGGCAGACTGGGTTGTTGTAAACAAAAACGACGACTTCGAGGAAAAGATGAACGAGATAGAAAAACATCTCGGCTATCCGTGCTTCGTAAAGCCCGCGAGAACAGGCTCTTCGGTCGGCGTAGGCAAGGCGCATGACAGAGCGGAGCTTAAAGAGGCGCTTGAAAACGCGGCAAAATATGACAGAAAAATTCTTGTTGAGGAAAACATAGACGGACGCGAGGTGGAGTGCGCCGTACTCGGCAACGACGACGTGAAGGCTGCGACAGTCGGTGAGATAATGCCGACGGTCGAGTTTTACGATTTCGACGCGAAGTACAACGACAATTCCACAAAGCTCCAAATACCGGCAGACCTTCCCGAAGAAACGATAGAGCAGATAAGAGAGTACGCGGTGCGCGCGTTTAAGGCGCTTGACGGCGACGGACTGTCGAGAGTTGACTTCTTTGTGAGAAGCTCCGACGGAAAGGTGCTGTTAAACGAGATAAACACGCTGCCGGGCTTTACGAATATAAGCATGTATCCGAAGCTGTGGGGCGCCGTTGGCATAGAATACGGCGAGCTTCTGGACAGACTGATAGAGCTTGCGCTCGAAAGGGTTAAATAATGAATAATAAAAGCATAGGCGTTTTTGATTCGGGACTGGGCGGACTCACCGCCGTAAAGCAGATAATGCAGGAGCTTCCGAACGAAAACATCATATATTTCGGCGACACCGGCAGAGTGCCTTACGGTACACGCTCGCGCGACACGATTTTAAAATACACGCGCGGCGACATACGGTTTTTAAGAACATTCGACGTTAAAATAATCGTCATAGCCTGCGGCACGGCTTCAAGCGCCGCATTGCCGATGATAAAAAACGAGTTTGACGTTCCCATAGTCGGCGTTATAGACGCAGCCGTTTACGCGGCGGTAAGAGCGACAAGGAACGGTAAAATCGGCGTAATAGGCACATCGGGAACGATCAAGAGCGGCGAGTACGAAAAGCAGATAAAGGCTTACGACGGCAATATGGAGGTATATTCCAAGGCGTGTCCGATGTTTGTGCCGCTCGTTGAAAACGGATATTTCGACTCGCCGGTGACGAAGCTTATAGTCGAGGAATATCTTGAGGAAATACGCTCGAAGGGCGTTGACACGCTTATCCTCGGCTGCACACATTACCCGCTGCTTGCAAAAACGATAGGCGAGTACATGGGCGGCGGCGTTACGCTTATAAACTCGGGCGCGGAGGTCGCAAAGTACCTCAAAAAGAAATTTGACAGAGAGATGATGCACTCCGCCGCTACAGACGAGGAGCAGTACCGCTACTATGTGAGCGACGATATTTCAAGCTTTGAGGAACTCGGCGGTATTTTCCTTGAACGGGAAATAAACGGACAGGTGAGTAAAATTGACATTGAAAAATACTGATGATTCGTATAAAATAGTAGTCAGGAACATACAGACGATAGACGGCGAGCAAAATGTTATCGAAGAAACGGCGCTCGGCAGCTTTCGTGAAAAAAACGGCAAGCAGTACATAACGTACCAAACCGAAGAAACCGATGAAAGCGGGAGCGTCTCGTCAATGCTCATACTCGACGGTGACAGTCTCACAATCAGGCGGCGCGGAAGCACAAGCTCATCAATGATATACAGAGCCGGACACAGACACTCATTTCCGTACGCAACGCCGTACGGAACGATAGATATGGAGCTTGAAACGGACAGGCTTATATCATATCTGTCCGAGTACGGAGGCGAGATAGAGCTTGCGTATACGCTCACGATACAAGACGAAAAATACTTTAACAATATGAAAATCACGGTTACAAAGGGGTAGGAACTATGAAGATGAAAAAGATTGCGGCGATTATACTGGCTGTTTCGATGCTTTCTTCCGCGTCCGCGTTCGCGGCGCCGGAGAAAACGGTCGATCCCGAAATAGACTACAGCGGCGAATACATGGCGTATGACCAGATAGCCGATTATATATCGAAGCTTTACATAAACGAGTACAGCAAGGATTATATAATTGAGCAGGGATTGTCGGAGTATCTGCGCGGCGATGACGACAGGCTCGTGCAACTTCTAAAGGACACGCTCGGAAGTCTTGACGAGTACAGCGAGTTTTACACCGCAGAGGAGTACAAGCAGTTCGAGGATAATCTTTCCCACCTGTCGTACGGAATCGGAATAGCCATGACTGAAAACGAGGACGGACTGTTTGAGGTAACGGGCTTTGCCGAGGATAACGATAACGCGAAAAACGCGGGCATAGAAATAGGCGACATAATCACAAAGGTGGACGGCGTGTCGGTGCGCGGCATAGGTATGGATGCGGTGCGCGGCATGGTAGTCGGCGATGAAGGCACCGGCGTCATAATCACGGTTCGGCGCGGAGACGATGAAAAGGATATAACGGTTACGCGCGGCGTTTCGATAAGTATGGGTACGGTTGACGCGCAGATATATGACGGCAATATCGGATACATAAGAATTTACTCATTCGGCGTGGACACCGACGAGGAATTTACGGACGCGCTTAATTTCATGCGCGAGAATGACGTAAAAAAGATTATGCTTGATTTGCGTGACAACGGCGGCGGCGTGACCGCCACGGTTATTGCCATAGCGCAGCAGATAGTGCCTAAGGGAAAAATAATCGACATGAAGTTCAGACTCCCGTCCGATAACGCGACATACACCTCAACACTTGCGAAAAAGGAATTTGACTTTGCGGTGCTTGTGAACGAACATACCGCGTCGGCGTCGGAGATACTTGCCAGCGCGCTTCAGGACTCGAAAGCCGGCACGCTTATCGGTACGACCACTTTCGGTAAGGCTGTCGTACAGAACATATATCCTCTGCAAAACGGCTCGATAATAAAGCTCACTGCGGGAGAATATATTACGCGCAACGGCAAGGAGATAAACAAAATCGGTCTTACGCCCGACAAATATGTTGAAAACGAGGTTTCAAAGTTTGACACGTCGGAGTATACGCAGTTTGACTACAATACAAACATATCGCTCGGACAGTCGCACCCGAACGTGAAGGCGGCGAAGGAGAGACTGAATCTTATGGGCAATTACGACGGTGAGATAAACGAGGTGTTTGACGAGGAATTTTACGACACGATCAAAGTGTTCCAGAGTATGAACGATATTTTCTCATACGGAGTGCTTGACGCGCCGACCATGAAGATGATTGAAAGTCTCGTTTCTGACTATGATATGATTAGGGATTTGCAATTCGAGACCGCGTATGAAATGCTCGGCGGAGTATTGGATAAATAATACGGCACATAACGCCCCCCGAACGATTGTTCGGGGGTATTTTTGCGTTTTGCGGTAAAAGTACATGCTCATCTGCGCCCGCGCGGGCATATAATAACAGAGCGAGACATAAATATAGACATGGAAAGGAAAGGTTAATATGAACAGATTTGAGCAGCTTTTTCAGGACTTTGACCAAAACCAGCTTCGGGAGATAAACAGATTTCTCCAGAGCGCCGACGGAAAAAGACTGAAAAATCAAATTTCAAACGCCGACAAAGACCGTCTCATCCGCGAGTTTTCAAAGCTCGACGAGGCGGAGATACAAAAGCGTATCGCGGGACTAAAGGCTTCGGACATCAAAAAAATAATGAAAAATATGTGAGGTGTTTAAGATGGCTGACATATCCGAAACAATTAAAAGCCTGCTTGACAGCGACGCGGGCGACTCTATAAAGAGCATGGTAAACTCTCTTTCATCCGGCGGAGGCGGCAAAACGCCCGACGCGGACAGCCTTGCGTCACTCGGACAGCTTAAAAACATCGCGGAAAATCTTGCGAATAATCATTCCGATCCGAGAACAAACCTGCTGCTGTCTCTTAAACCGTACATGCACGGAGGCAGACGGCAGACGATAGACGGCATGGTAAAAATGATAGGCGCGGTAAATATCATAAGGGCGATGGGATACAAATAAGCGCGGAAGGGGAGGAGCGGAATGTACAGAACTTACAGCTATAAGGATATGCCGGTCGTCAGGCGGCAGGAGCAGCGTACGGGGGACACTAAAAATGAGCATTCGGGGGACACTAAACCACGAAACGGGGACACTAAAATCAAAAATGGGGACACTAAAATCAAGTCGATTTTAGGCGATCTTTCGAGCGATGAAATAATCATTCTTGCCGTTGCGTTCATACTTCTCGCAGACGGCTGCGACGACAAGCTTCTTATAGCCGCGCTCGCGTTTCTGTTTATCTCCGAGAGACTGTAGTATAATTTTCCGCGAAATGTAAATAATAACACTATGATAACAAAACGCCACGGAGGACGGATATGGTATACGAGCCTAAATTCTACAGATGCGCGGAATGCGGAGCGATTCTGGAAGCGATAACGCCGCAGTGCTGCGACGAGCTTTACTGCTGCGGACACGAAACGCAGCTTATGCGCGCCAACGAGCTTAGCGAGCTTAAAGAAAAGCACATGCCGATAGTTACGCGCGGCGATAAGAGCCTGACCGTAAGCGTGGGCGGCACGCTGCACCCGATGAGCGGCGAGCATAGCATATTGTGGATAGAGGTAAAGAGCAAGTACCGGACGCGCCGCGTTATGCTGAAAAAGGGCGACGATCCCGTAGTCACATTCAAAATCCCGATAAATATACCCGTAAAGGTCTATTCTTACTGCAACAAGCACGGGTTATGGAAAGCGACTGCATAAAAACAGAGCGTCACAGGCGCTCTGTTTTTATGTGTTTTATGCGAATAATTTTTTTATTTCTTCTTCGGTAAGCGTACCGCTCGGATTGAAGCTGTCGGACGCGGCATAATACAGTAAACTGTTCCTCAAAGCCTGTACCGTCGGCTTTTGAACCGACAAATCAAAGCCGCAGAACAGGAACGAGCCGTTGCCGACTTTTGCCTCAAACAAAGGCGAGCGGCGTATGTTGCTGTAATAGTTCGGCACAGGTTCGACAAGATATTTAAAGCCCGGATTTATGCCCGAAACATCGGCGCACACGCAGTTGTCGATCGGGTGCTTCCACTGAAAGCCTCCGTATTCGCCGGTCGGGAATTTCTCAAACGCGCCGCTTCCGCTGTCAATCATAAGACCGTTCGTGCGCTCTGACGGGAAGTGAGCCGGCGACCAGAACGTAGGCTTGAACAGTCCCTCGATCGGATTTGCGAGATTGTCCTTGCTCATGCTCACAATCGCCTTACCGCCGTTTTTGACGATTTCATAAAATTCCTCGTCCGCGCCGTCGGTGAGCGATACCTCGTTTATGTATTTTTCATCGGTGTACACGTAAATTTCCCATTCGTTCGCATATTCGCCGACGCTTACCCGTATAGTCAGCGCTTTAGGCTCGGTTACGAAGTATAGAGGGAAGGACACCGTTTTTGAGCGCGTTTCCTTTTCCAATACAACCTCGCCGCCGTCAATCACCTCAACCTTAAACAGCGGCATATTTATACGCTTTTCGCCGTAGTTGTAGAGGTCAAGCTCCGCCTTGAACGTGTCGGTGTTCATAAATACCCTGTCCGCCTTCATCAGCGGCACGGTGTGGTTACAGAACTCGCGGAACTTTTCGGCTGATATAATTCCTTTATTTTTCCAGAACACGTCGAGCATACCTATCGTCGCCGTACCCTGTCCCGTATAGTCGCACAGTCCCAGAAGCTCAAAACCGCCCATTCGGTGAGTGCGCATCGCGGCTTCGATTTCCTCCTTATACATCATCGCCGCGAACGCTCCCGACGCGTCCTTAAATTTGCTGAGCATGTTATATACGTTGTGTTTTACCATTTCCTGTTTTATAAACTCGAAATTCACAGGTTTTAAGCTGCCCGTGTAATCGCACGTGCTGTCAACATCGGGGTAAACGCAGTACTGACCGACCTCAAACGACACGACCGGCAGCGGCATATTCTTTATCGCTTTGTCATAATTAAGGCGCGTATGCTCCGATATGACGTCATGGAACACCTGCACTCTCACTCTGTTGCCGCCCGCCTCGAATGCCGAGAAATAGTCGTCGGCAGGTGACACGGGACGGTCAAAATTCGACGTGAGCGTGTACAGTCTGCGGCTGTCGAGCGCCTTGATCTGCGTCGTTATATCCTCAAGCATTTCAAAATCGCCGAGATTCTCGTTGCCGTTCGAGAACATTATAAACGACGGGTGATTGCCGTACGTCTCCGATATGCGCTTTGCTTCGGCGTGGAAAAATACCTCGTGCGCGGTGTCGTCGCCCGCGGATATTGACGATACGTCCTTGTTGAGCCACAGCGGCATTTCCGCGAGAACGTACACGCCCGTCATATCAGCGGCTCTGAACGCCGCGTCGGGCGGACACCACGAATGAAAACGCACGTGGTTAAGACCGTACTCCTTCACCGTGTTAAACACCCTGAGCCACTCGTTTAGCTCGGTCGGAGGATAGCCGGTAAGCGGATATATCGCGCAGTCGAGAGTGCCGCGCAGAGCGGTTTTTCTGCCGTTTACCGTAAATTCCGTACCCTCCGTGCCGACGGTACGCATACCGAACGGAACGGTCTTTTCATCGACCGTCACGCCGTCCTTTATCATTTTCACGCGCAGCTTGTACAGCGACGGATTAAACTCGTCCCAGAGCTTTCTGTGGCGTATCGGATACGTAAAACGCAGCGGCTGCACCTTGTTGTACAGTGTAAAATCATAACTGCGGGCTTTAAGCACTCTGCCCGACGGCGTTTCAGCCGAAACCTCTATACGGACATCGCGGCGGTCGTCGGGGTAGAGACAGTCGCTGTGCGCCGACGCTTTCACGCTTACGCCAAATTTCTCTGTTTTAATCTGTATATTTGACAGGTGGAATATTTCCTCGCTTTTGAGATATATGCTGCCGATAACGCCGTTCCATATCGACTGCGTGTCAACGCTGTAACCGCTCGACATGCCTTCAAGCGACATTATGTTTGAATTGTCGCACCGCAGCGTCAGCGTGTGTTTTCCCGCCTTAACTTTGCCGGTAAGGTCATACGTGTGCGGAGCGCACAGGCTTATAACGCGCCTCGATATTTTCACGCCGTCGATCCACAGATCCGACGCGCCGTTTATGCGCTCGAAAAAGAGCGTCAGACATTTATCCTCAAAATCCTCAGGCAGCTCAAACTCACGCTGCAGCCACAGCGGACCTATGTACTCATATTCGGGACGCAGCGTCCTCACAGCCTCATAGCAAAGCTCCGCGGGCGGCGTGTACGTTTTGCCCGCGCCGTTAGAGCACGCGTCGCCGGGAAGCTTAAAGCCCGTGCGTGACAGTTCGCGCTCAAAGAACCGCTCGTTAATGCCGTTATCCTCAATATCCGTTTCGTAACGCCATTCGCCCGACAAATCCAAAGCACGCATATTATATACCTCTTTTCATAATTTTCTTTAGTTCGATAAGTCCCTGATGCGAAACGTCCTCGCCGAGACCTTTATCCGCGTACTCAAGCGCGTTTTCGCTGTCGCCGAGACCGTAAAATCCGAGCGCCGCGAGATAGCTGCACGTTACGCGGTTTTTCCTGCTCATATCGGTATCGAACACAAGGAAGTCGGGGAGAGACACCGCGAAATAGTCAAACTCAGCCTTGTCGTCCATGTGTTCCATGCCGTAGGAAATAAGACGGTTAAACATACCCTTTGCGCTTCGCTCGTCGCCCAAGGCGCGCTTTGCGAGCGCCATATAGAACAGAACCTCGGGCGGACGGTCATTGTAGTAACGCGCATCGCCTATCGTGCCGTCACCCTCCGCCGCTTTTTCGTAATAATCCTTAGCCGTTATGTAGTCGATTTTTTCGTTAGCCCTGCCGAGTGTGTAATAAATATCGTTGTCGGCTGCGTTTATGAGCTTGCCCTCACCGAGATTTTCGGGGTACGTGAGCGCGCTTTCGAGATACTCGTTTGCCGCCTCATAGTCGTCATTCCCCGCACATTCGCGCGCAAGTCCGACGAGCGAGAGCTTATATTGAGCGGTAATTTTGCCTTCACCGCCCTCCCACGGGTGGAAATGACGCGCCGCGATAGCCTTGTGCGCCTTATCGTACTGACCGTCGCTGTTTAAGAGTGTCACGTACTCCGTGTAAAGGTCGTCGCGCTCCTTCACAAGCTCGATATTGTCGGAAAGCAGCTTTAACCGCTTCTTTACCGACACGTTTGTCTGTTTGTATATGAGGTCAAGCTCGTACAAAAGCCGCGAATTGTCATGGTCGAGTCTGAACGCGCGCTCCATTTCCGTAACGGCTTTGCGCTCGTCGCGCAGCTTGTTGAAGTACACGAGCGACAAATTCCTGTGAACAATCGGATTTGACGAGTCGATTTCGTTCGATTTTGTCCAGCACTGGAACGCCGCGCCCCAGCGTCCCTTGTCGTACAGCAAATTACCGAGCAGGTACGGCGCGTTCGCGTCGCTTTTGTTATGCTCCGTCGCGTAGCGCAGCACGAGCATGTCGTTGTGGCGGACGGGGAAGCAGTAATCGCAGTTACATTTCGCCGCGACTTCAAGCTCTATCTCGCTCTTTGAATAGTAAGCCATATAGTAATGCAGCATCGGCTTGTCAGCCTGCGACACGAGCGCGAGAACCTTCGCCGCCTCGTCCCACAGCCCGAACTCGGCGTAATTAAGCGACAAATCGATGTAGCTGTCCACGTCGCCGCGCATTATTGTCGTAAGCTCGTTAAGCACCGCGAAATCGTCCGTGATACGGTAAAGCTCGTAACGGCAGCCGTAGTTTAACGGATCGAGCTTCATCGTCGCGAGCGCAAACTCTTTCGCTTCGTCGAGCCTGCCCGTAAGACGCAGCAGCGAGGTTTTAAGGTTGCGCGCCTTTAGGTTGTGCATACTTCTTGCGAGAGACTGCTCCAAAAACGCGAGAGCCTTGTCGTAGTCGCCGCGCGACGCGTCGATACACGCAAGCTGATAAAATCCCTTGTCCTGCATCGCGGCAGACCAGATCGACTTATAAAACGCGTCGTACGCCTCGTCGGTTTTACCCTGCTTCCTTAACGCGAGACCGAGATTGAAATACGGCTCGCAGTCGTAGGGGTTGGGGTTTTTCCACGTCGATTTTTTTATCGCCTCTCGGAAATGCTTTTCCGCTTTTTCAAACAGTCCGCGCTCGTAAAGATATCTGCCGTAAGCGTTGTTAAGGCGTATATCCGTCTTATCGCGGCGCAGACCTTCGAGGTAGTAATCCTCCGGCGAGAACGTGGCGTGTCGGTACTGCTCCAAATGGAGCGCTGTCAGATACAATTCCTCTGTTGTTGCTATCTCTGACGGCTTTTTGCACGCCTCGGCGGGCGCCGGTGTTTTTTCGTATGTTTTCGGCTCCGGCGTGTATGAGACTATTACATTGTCGTCGCTGCCCGTAAGCGTCAGCGTTAAGTCCTCCTCGCTGTCGCCTATAAGCTCTATTTCCTCGTAAAACGGTTTATCGGGCGCAAGCTCCGCATCCTTTATCGTTTTTTTCTCAATTCTGCCCGACAGAGTAACGTTCACCGTTATTTTTTCGGGCGAGTAGGCGCTTATGCATGCCTTACCGTCCTTAACCTCAAGATTTACGGAGGCTTTAAGGCACGCATTCTTTACCGCTCCGACCGTCTTGTACGGCAGGAAATACTGCGTAAACGTCTTTTCCTCGTACGGAGCGATAAACGTAAAATCGGGCTGGTTGTTGGTGAACACGCCGGTCATAAGCTCTATGTACGGGCCGTTTTCGTCGGTGAGGTTTCTGTCCCACGCCTTGCCGAAATCGCCGCAGCCCCAAGTCCACTGCTTTTTGCCGGGGGATATGTGGTGGTCGGCTATGTGCAAAAGACCGGCTTCACGTCCGTAGTCGTAATTGCCTATAAAATCATAGTCCGAGTGATACGCCATATACGAGGTGGGAACGGGGATATTCTTATACATCGAAATGTCCACGCCCTCGCTGTAATCCATTTTGTAATATGTGCTTGTGGATATGGGGAAGCGCGACACATCACGCTTGCCGTGATCCATTACCGCGTGAACATCGGGCGGAAATATTGATTTTGTATTTTCGTTCACCGGCACGGCGGGATTTGCCCACCACAGAAATGTCTGCGGTCTGTCGGTCTGATTATATATCTGACCTTTGATTTCGAGGTACGCCTTGCCGGGGTAGAGCGTAAAGCGCGCCATACCCTTCATACGGTGCATCTTCTCTATCTCGCCGACTATAACGGTCGCGCTGCCGTCCTCATTTTCAATCGTCGTGAAGTCAACGGGATCGAACGTCGAGGGACGGTGATGCTGCGGCCAGTTAAACTCGATACCGCCCGACACCCACGGGCCGGCAAGCCCTACAAGCGCAGGCTTTATCACCTCGTTGTGGTACACAGCGTCGTAGCCGTTTGTCTTATCATATATTCTGTGTATCTTGCCGCCTATCTCGGGCAGCACCATAACAAGGAGGTACTCGTTTTCGAGATATACCGCCGTGTAGCTTTTATCGATCTTTTCATCGGATATGCTTTCGCGTACGGGGTGGGGATAAACTCTGCCGGAGCTTCCCTGATAAACGCGCTTTTCAAGGAACATGGGAAGCTTGCTCGCCCTGCCGGCTTCATACGTCGGTATAACAACGTCCTCCGTCCACATCTTAACCTTTTCCATTTTCATTCTCCTTTCGGAATTTATGCATGTTATATTATATATGCAAAGGCGGCGGTATCGCCGCAGGACTATTATACATTGTTTTTCGGTCAATATCAATACTGTAATTTGCTTGTTTTTCCGATTTTTTGCGGGAGAAACACAAAAGATAAGCATACGTAATGATATTGTCACATAAACGGCGCGAAAAATGTTGCGAAAACTCATTAAATATGATAGAATTATGTTAACATACTATGTATAGAAAAGGAGAAATACTATGAACAAGTTTATAAAAACAGCTCTCGCGGCAGCTGTGGCGCTTTCAATGGCGCTGCCTGTATTCGCGGAACCGACCGACACGTCTGAAGACGAAACGGCAGCGCCCGCACCGTCAACGAGTTCAAGCGTGTTCAATGATATTAACACGGAAAATTTTGCATGGGCAAAGCCGTACATACTTGATATGCACTCAAAAGGACTTATATCGGGTTACGAGGACGGAACGTACAGGCCCGACAACGACGTTACGCGTCAAGAGGCTCTTTCGCTGTTTGCAAGAGCTATGGGTTCAAACGACGCGGCGAACGCCGAGGTTCTCAAAATCGCGCACGACAAATACGACGCGCTTATAAAGAATTACAAGCTTACATGGGGAACCGATGAAATAGCTTATCTCATGTATAAGGGTGCGCTCAAAAAGGCTGACCTCGACACATACCTTCTCGACAATGAAAAGTCAACGCCGATGAAGCGTTACGAGGCGGCTGTCATAATCACAAAGGCAATGGGTGGCGAGGAAAAGGCTCTTGCGGATCTCGGCGTTGTGCTTGACTACAACGACGCGCGCGAGGTGCCGTCCAACGCGATCCAGTACGTGGCATACGCGAGCGACGCCGGTATAATGGAGGGAATGGGCGACGGACTGTTTTCTCCGAATACACCGGTAAAGAGAAGTCAGATCGCCGTAATGCTGTCACGCACCGTTGACAAGACGGATTATAAATTTATAAGCGGAGTTCTTACGGGTATTGACACCGATAAAACAGAAATTACGATTAAAACCGACGACGATGAGGAGGAAACGTATTCCTACGGCGATGAGACGAGCTTCAAGAATCTTGGGGACGAAACGCAGCCGGCGGATATGCCCGGGAATGTCGAAGCGGTAGTCACGCTTTCGGGCAAGAACGCAGCGTCCGTAGAAGTTGTTTCCGAACTTCCGAACGAAACGGTGGTCGGCAAGTACGTAAACTACGCGTCAACCTCCGGCAAAACATCTGTCAGAATAACGCTTGACGAAACCGGCGAGACAAAGAGCTACGAATGTCTGCCCGACCTTTCGGTGACATATCAGGGCAGCCCCGCGACCGTAAGAAGCTTCACAAAGGGCGACGTGCTTACGCTTGAGCTTAAAAACGGAAAGGTTGCAAAGATAAGCGGCGACAACAAGACCGTAACCATTTCGGGAGCGGTTGTTGAAAACGTTGACATAACGGACGGCGTTCATATCACGATTTCGCACGGCGACGACGAATATAACGGCAAGACGTATGCGGTAAGCAGCGATGTAACGGTAAAGAAAAACGACATAACCGTAGGTCTTGACAGCATATATCCCGGCGACAAGGTAAAACTTGAGCTTGAATACAACGTTATAACGAAAATCCAGGCGACGTCCACGACAAAGAATGTTGAGGGTACGATAAAGAGCCTTACGATAGCTTCTCCCGATTCCACCATGACGCTCAACGTAAAGGGTGAGGAAAAGACATATACAATACCGAAGGATGTTGTTATAACAGTTAACGGCGAGGAAGGCTCGCTTTACGATTTCAGAGTGGGAGACCTTGTAAAGGTTACCACAGAAAGCGATGCGATCACAAAGATTACAGCCACCTCAACACAGGAATCGTCCGGCGACGTTACCGGCGTTGTAACGGGTATCAACACCTCGTTCGGCGTTGTAAGCGTAAAGGTGGACGGCTCGGAAATCCCCATAAACGTATTCTGCAAGGACGACTCAACGACCTTTGTGGCGGCTGACGGCAAGTCCAAGAAGATGAAGGACGTTCAGATCGGTCAGACGGTAGAGGTTAAGGGTACGGTTTCAAACGGCGTTTTCGTGGGTAAGCTGTTTGTAATCGTAGCGGAAGCAAAATAAAAAGGTTAGCGTGTTACATGAATAAAAGGAACGGCGGTAAGGTGATACGCATGCGTATCGCCTTGCTTGCTGTCATAGTTATATAAGGCACAAAACAAGGGGTGAGAGAATGAACCGCTTTAAGAAATATTCGGGATATATCGCAGCGTTTATATTCAGCGTTGCGGTGATCGCGGTATACAAGACATTTGACAATTTCGGAAGCATCGCGGGCTGGTTCGGCGCGGTTTTGGGCGCATTGAAGCCGTTTATCGGCGCGTTCGTAATAGCGTACATTCTTAACATGCCGGCAAAGCGGCTCGAAAAGCTGTTCGCGCGGTCTAAACGGTCATTTATAAGCAAGCACTCGCACGGTCTCAGTATACTGGCGGTGTACCTCGCCGCGCTGCTTGTTGTGGCGTTTTTGCTTTACCTGCTTATACCTGCGCTTGTCGAGAATTTACTTGACTTTGTTCAAAACATCGGCTCGTACGCCGAATCGCTTTCGCGCTTCATAAACGAGTCGAGCCTTGCGCAGAGGCTGAACCTTCGCACTGTGGATTTCTCCAAGGCGGTGGACGCGTTCATAAGCACCATAGACCTGTCAACTCTTCAGACCTACGCGCGCGGTGTTGTGAATTTTACGAGCGGCTTCCTGAATGTGTTTGTCGCGTTTGTCGCGTCGATATATATGCTGCTCGACAAGGATCGCCTGCGCCGTCTGTTTGTGAGACTTATGAATTTGCTGTTTAAGGATAAAACAGTAACATATATCACGGTTCACACAAAAAAGACAAACGAGGTATTCACGAATTATATATATTCGAGACTGTCATGCAGCATAATTATGGCTGTGCTGTGCAGCGTCATACTGTCGCTCATGGGCGTAAAGTACGCGCTTATTCTCGGTATATTTATCGGCTTGATGGACATGATACCGTATTTTGGTTCGATTATTTCAAGCGTTATCGCCATACTCATAACATTTCTTACCGGCGGCTTCTGGCAGGGCTTTTGGTCGGCTGTTGTGCTGCTTATACTGCAGCAGTTCGACGGTAACATATTGGGACCGAAAATAATGGGCGACTCGCTCGAAATGCGCCCGCTGTGGATAATATTCGCGATTTCGGTCGGCGGCTCATTGTTCGGGTTTATAGGCATGCTTATTTCCGTGCCGATATTCGCCATTATAAGAATAGTCCTTTCCGACTATATTGAAACGCGCGAAAAGGCAAAAGCCGAAAAAGCGGCGGAAGAGGGTGAAACGGCTGATGAATAACGTAGCCGTTATAGGCGGCGGCGCGTCGGGACTGGCAGCGGCAATATCCGCAGCAAGCAAAGGCGCGCGCGTCACGATATACGAGAGCGGCGCGCGTGTGGGGAAGAAGATACTCTCCACCGGCAACGGACGCTGCAATATGACGAATATGAATGCGTCCGCCGAGCATTATCACGGCGCGGACGTCGGGTTCGTGCGCGGCGCGCAGGAAAAATTCTGGGTGGAGGATACGCTCGGATTTTTTTTGTCTCTCGGCGTGCTGACAAAAACAGAGCCGGACGGCAGGGTGTACCCGTACAGCGACCGCGCCTCATCCGTGCTTGACGCGCTGCGGCTCAAGCTGGACGCTCTCGGCGTACGAGTGGTGACAAATTACGAGGTCAAAAGCGTGAAACATAAAAATAACCGCTTCATAATCATACCGTACCGCGGCGAAAGCGAAACGGCTGATGCGGTAATAGTCGCTACAGGCGGCAGAGCCGCGCCCGACCTCGGCTCAAAGGGCGGCGGCTACGATATACTGAAGGGGTTAGGTCATACTGTGACCGACACTCGTCCGTCGCTCGTGCAGATGAAAACCGAGCCGGACACGGTGCGGAAGCTAAAGGGCATAAAAATCACGGCGGAGGCAAGCATTGACGGCGCGAGTGAGTACGGCGAAATACTTTTTACCGACTACGGACTGTCGGGCATAGCGATTTTTTCGCTCACGGCATATCTTGACAAACAGAAAACCGTTTCGCTCGACGTTATGAGCGGAACGGGCAGGGAAGAGCTTACGGCTATGCTTACAGAGCGCGCGCATCTTATGGCTGACGTGCCGCTCGAAAGCTATTTTACGGGTATGCTCGACAAGCGCGTCGGACAGGCACTGCTGAAAACTGCGGGAATTACCCCTCTATCACGTCCGAGCCGCACTCTTACAAAAGCGGAAACGGAGCGCCTTGCGGCTGTAATGAAGAAGTGGGAATTTAAGATTGAGGGCACAATGTCATGGAACAACGCTCAAACAACTAAGGGCGGAGCTGTGACGTCCGAGTTTGACAAAAACACAATGGAGTCAAAAATCGTAAGCGGTCTGTACGCGTCGGGCGAGGTACTCGACATCGACGGCGACTGCGGCGGTTACAATCTGCAGTGGGCATGGTCGTCGGGGTATATTGCGGGTATGAATGCCGCGCTGCGAAAGGAGAATAAACAATGAGAGATTCAATGAAAACAACGGTGGGTTACCAATTTATGTACGTTATACTGACCTATTTCGCGGCGGCTGCCGTTGCCGCTCTTTTCGGAATGTTTATATTTTACCAGTTCACCGATATGAACATCGCGAAGCAGATATTGTCTATAGGACTTATGGGCGTTGAGGCGGCAATGCTTTACATCACTTCCAAAAAGTTCGCGAACCGAGACATAAAGGATTATACGCCGCTTAAGGAAAGTAAGGTAAAGGGCGCGTTGTTCGGCGTGTCTGTAGCGGCGCTTAACATTTTGCTTATTGCCGTTCACGAAATAGTGTGGGCGGCGTGTTCTGTGCCGCTTGAGGAGGGCGGCAGAGCGCTCAGCGGCGCGGGAGCCGTTGCGTACAACTTTATATTTAATATAATATCATTCGCCTACAACGGCTTTATGACCGATCCGCAGCATGGATATATAGGAATTTTGACGATTGCGCTTATGATTATCGTTCCGATAGCGGCAACGACGTTTGGATATATAGCCGGCTGCAGGAAATTTGAGCTTGCAGAGAATCTCGATAAGCTGATATATGAAAAGGACGATAAGGAGGACGGTAACAATGACGCTTCAGGAAATAATTGACGACAGCAAAAGCATTGTATTCTTCGGCGGTGCGGGAGTATCGACCGAAAGCGGTATACCCGATTTCCGCAGTGTGGACGGACTGTATAATCAAAAGTACGATTATCCGCCCGAAACAATATTGAGCCATACATTCTTTATGAATAAAACCGAGGAATTTTACAAATTCTACCGCGATAAAATGCTCATAAAAGGCGCAAAGCCGAATAAGGCGCACCTCACGCTTGCGCGTCTTGAAGAAAAGGGCAAGCTGAAAGCCGTTATAACGCAGAACATTGACGGATTACACCAAGCTGCGGGCAGCAAAAACGTCATAGAGCTTCACGGCTCAACGCTCCGCAACTACTGTACGGACTGCGGCAGATTTTACGGCATAGACTATGTTGCCGCGTCGGAGGGCGTACCGAGGTGTGAGTGCGGCGGCATCGTAAAGCCGGACGTTGTGCTGTACGAGGAAATGCTCGACGACAACGCGATACGCTCCGCCGTGTCGTATATTTCAAAGGCCGACACGCTTATAGTAGGCGGAACATCGCTTAACGTCTATCCCGCGGCGGGGTTTGTAAACTATTTCGGCGGCAAGCATCTGGTAATTATAAATAAAGCTCCCACTCCCGCCGACAGCGGAGCGGAGCTTGTTATAAACGCGCCTATCGGCGAAGTACTCGGTGGCTTAAAAATATAAGTATTGGGATTATATGGCCGCTAAGCAGCCTAAAAATCGCCGTTTGCGTCGTGAACGTCAATAGACAAACAGTTATTTTTATGATAAAATAATTATGGAACTATAAGCAACTTTATTGAAAGGACTCTTGTATATGTATAAAAGGATTGTTTCAGCCGTATTGTCGGCGTCGCTGCTTCTTTGCGCGGCATATATACCCGCGGCGGCGAAGGATGAAAAGGTTACTCTTATAGTCGAAACCGAGGGCGCGCCGCTTCTCGCGGCTAAAAACGCGGTTCGCATGGGCGCAGCGGAATATATAGGTACGGACGAGGCGAAGGAAACGGAAGCGCGTATTTTAAGCGCGCAGTCGGCTGTAAAGTCCACAATAGAAAGACGCACAAACGCCGACGTTAATTCGGGATTTACGTATACAAGCGTAATAAACGGCTTTTCGATGGAGGCTCACAAAAGCGATATTGAAAGGATCAAGGCGGTTGACGGCGTTAAAAACGTTTATATATCGGAAAAGTTTGAAATACCGACCGAGCCCGATTCAAACGACAGCATCAGCCCCGGCTTCGGCGCGCAGATGATGAACGCACAGGCGATGTACGACGCGGGCTATGACGGACGCGGACAGACTGTGGCAATTATAGACGCCGCGTTTGACACGTCGCACAATTTTTTCGCGTCCGGCGTTGAAGAGCCGAAGCTTACGAAAAGCTCAATACAGGAATATATCGAAAACAACGAGTTTAACGCCAATATATCGGCAAATCAGGTTTACAAAAGCGAAAAAATCCCGTTCGCGTACGATTACGCCGACAGTGACGCGGACACGTACGACGCGGCTATTGAACATGGTACTTCTGTCGCGGGTATAACGGCGGGTAAAAACGGTGTGTGTGGGGGTATTACATTTTCGGGCGTCGCGCCTGAGGCGCAGCTGGTGCTTATGAAGGTGGCGGACAGTGAGGGCTCGATGTATCTCAGTACAATCATAGCCGCAATGGATGATGCGTCAAAGATGAGAGTGGGCACGGTAAACATCAGTCTCGGCAGCGTCTTTGCCGAGCATACGCCGTATGCCGAAGCCTCGGATAATTTGCGCGGCGCGGGTATAGCGTTAGTATGCGCGGCGGGTAACTTTGACAGATACGATGAAACGACCGACCACCCCGACTATACCTACAATGAGATACCCGCTTCTTTTTCACCTTTCACAGCCGTCGCATCGATTGATCCGAGTAAGAAATTGGAGCTATTCGGCAAAATTACTGTCGGCGATGACGAGGAAATAAGCATACCTCAGCACAGCGAACCGTTTTTTGGAAAATTCGCGGATAAGTACTATGATTACGTTTACGGCGATACGCTCGACGATTTTGAGGCAATGGGCGATATTTCGGGTAAAATAGCGGTAACTCCGTACGAGTCGGATGTGAAAAGCGATAAACTGCTTGAAATGGGCGTCATTGGTGTTATATTCGTATCGGAGGATGAAGAATTTGACTCCGTAACCACGGCAAGCGATGAAAAAATGCCGGGTATATTGGTCGGCAAATCCATCGGCGAAAAGCTTAAAAGCGCGGAAAACAAAGCAATTAAGACTATCCCCGGAGAAAGTATAGAAAGTAAGGACAGCGAAACGGGCATGGCGTACTATTCAAGCTGGGGCACGCAGTCCGACCTTGAGCTTAAGCCTGAAATTACGGCTCCTGGCAGTGATATACTTTCAGCGGGAAATGACGATGAGTACGCAAACGACAGCGGTACATCCATGGCGGCTCCGCAAATAACGGGCGCGATGGCGCTTATGAGCGCGTTCACGGATGCAAAGTACCCCGATGTGAAGGGTGCGGACAAGGTCGCGCTTATGGAAAATATTTTGATGAGTTCGGCTGATATTGTGTTCCAAGACGAGGCAAAGACGCTCCCCGAATCGCCAAGACGGCAGGGCGCGGGACTTGCCAATCTTTCGGACGCGCTGACGCTGCCGGTAATATTAAAGGGTGACAACGGTAAGTCAAAGCTCAGTCTTAAAGATAACTTGACGGATGAAATAACGCTTAAATTTACGGCAAAAAATCTGACGAGCGAGCCGGTAACTTACGACAAGATTAAAATTTACGCGTTCACGGATAATTACGAGGAAAAAGACGGCAAAAACATGATTACCGACTCCGTGCCGCTTGAATTTGAGCCTGCCGGCGACAATCCCGCAAGCGTGACGCTGTCCGCAAATGAGGAAAAAGAAATAACGCTTAAAATAAATCTCGACAGCACTCAGACGGCGGCAAATAAAGAAATCTTTACAAACGGATTTTGGGTTGACGGCTTTGTTGTACTTTCCTCAAGTGACGACTCGGTAACGGCGGCGAGTATCCCCTACACCGGTTTCTACGGCGACTGGACAGCGTTTAACGCTATGCCTCCGTCGTACTTCGAGGAGGGCGGCAGCGTCAAAAACGGGGGCTTGATACTGTACGTGGCGGGTAACCCGACGCCGCTTGGTACAAACATATTTGCCGAAGACGGCGACAAGAGTGAATATGAAAACGAAGCTTATGTGGGATTTTCGGAAAATCTATCGGATGCTAAATCTTATTACTTGTCCGTTCGTATGCTCCGTTCCTTGAAGGACGTTAAGCTCACACTTAAAGACTCAAGCGGCGCTGTTCTCAGCGAAGATCCGGTCGGAGGAGGACTTGCGCGTTTGGAAGGGGCCGCCGCTGAACTGGCGATTAGCAAGATCGTCGCCAATTACGGCGAGGGCGATTACACCTTGACCTTGTCGGGCAATCTCGGCTACGGAAACAGCAGCCGTGAGGAAAAAACGTATAAATTGTATATTGACAACACTTTCCCCGAAATACAAAATCCGAGAATTTACGAGGAGAATGGCAAGACGTACGCGTCATTTACGGCGAGCGACAACCGATACCTAATGGTTGCGACGGCGTGGGACGCATCGGATAAAACGGTTACGGTGCCGATAAAGGCTAAACAGAAAGAGGAAATAAAAATAGACGTGACCGACTTGGATAGAGAAACCCTTGAATTTTCCGTCGCCGATTACGCATATAACGAAAACGCATTCACGATCGGCACAGTCAGCGCGGAAATTACGGACAGCGTTATAACCGGCAGCAGCGCCGCGGTTTTCGCGAATGTTACGAACACAGCCGGCGACGCCGACGTTGATGTTATAATTGCAGTATATGACGGCGACGGCAGACTTACGGGAGTCAGCAAGCAGAACGCGCTTCTTATAAGCGGCGGGAAAAAGATGTTCACATTCGGCTTTGACAATGCGGCGGACGCTGCCGATATAAAGCTGTTTGTATGGAAGCACGATGAAATGACGCCGCTTTGCAAGGCTGTAAATAAAGCCGTATAATTATCTCAAAGGGCAGGGAATATACGATAAAAAAGAACAGCCTGACGGCTGTTCTTTTTGTGCTGGCGTGAACCTGTGTTCGACGCTTCGCGTTGTGGTGGAGCTGAGGAGAATCGAACTCCTGTCCGAAAACAAGTCCGGTCGAACCTCTCCGAGCGCAGACTGCGGTTAAAATTCCCTTCCGCACCGCTTCGCAGTCCAAGCTATACGGTCGGTAGCTCCTAAATCATGGAAAAGGTCGGAGCGGGCCTTAACTCACGTTCACCGCTTAAATGATGCCGGCTGCGCGCCGCGGTACTCACGCAGGCGACAACGCCGCAATTAGGCAGCGTAAGCTAATTCTGTATCGTTAGCGTTTATATTTAGGTTTGAGCTTTTAAGGTGGCGCTCACCACCGCTCGCTGTTCGGCGTTCATCGTCCCCGTCGAAGCCATTGCAGCCCCATATTGGCACGGATAACTCTTATATATTATATCCGCTTACGGAATAAAGTATAACATCTTTACGCCGCGCTGTCAATACACTTTATCGGGCGCTGTATTTTTATTTCAAAAAAATTCAAATAAAGACTTGCAATTTGATATTTCTTCTGGTATAATAGATGAGCAATATGCGGATATGGCGGAATTGGCAGACGCGCTAGATTCAGGTTCTAGTGAGGGTTCCTTCATGCAGGTTCAAGTCCTGTTATCCGCACCATGCCGCTCTGTGCGGCTTGTTTATAAAGTCTTTGCTTTGCAAAGACTTTTTTTACGTGCGGATTTTCTTTTACATCTTTACAATTTTAGAAAATAATGTTATAATATGGTTACCACATATTTCTCCTATAATTTAATAAACAACGGCTTACGCTATGGAAAAGGCGTAAGCTTTAGCTCTTATCCCGTTGTTTATTTAATTATTGTATGGGAAATGTGTGGTAACATTGAGTTCTAAGCTGCGTTTTTTTAATGCGCGGCTTGATGAACTAATGAGGCTGCGCATTTTATTTGCGTAAAATTCTAAAAAAATAAACATAAGGAAAGGAAAGATTGTTATGAAAAAATTAGTCGTTAAAATTACTAGTTGTTGTTTGGCAATTTCAATCCTATTTTCACTTTCAACTATGCCGTCATATGCTGAAAATGAAATAAAAGTATTCTTGGATAACAGTGAAATTGCGTTTGATGTTCCACCTCAGATTATTGATGATTATACCATGGTTCCGATGAGAGCTATATTTGAGGCATTAGGATATTACGTTGACTGGG
The DNA here is from genome assembly GCA_947624485.1 of uncultured Clostridia bacterium. Classification (GTDB taxonomy): domain Bacteria; phylum Bacillota; class Clostridia; order UBA1381; family UBA1381; genus Hominilimicola. Next base: position 209,898 of record CANQKM010000001.1, on the reverse strand, counting down.
ATAATATATATCAAGTCATCACTGCCGTTGATATAAAAAATGATACTTCAATTATAATTGATTGTGGTATTAATGCTATATGTGTGTTTCGTTCCGGTGCTTTTAACAAAGTTATGTTAAACAATGGAGATGTTTCTGAATTTTACAAAAAACATACAAAGCAAATAGAGCAAAAAATACCTATTATTAATGGAAGGACACTTGTTCCCGTTAGATTGATATCTGAATCAAGCGGGTGCAACGTATTGTGGGATGAAAATACAAAGAGTGTACACATAACATCCAATACAAATCAGCAGAATGGGATACTATTTTTTGATGAATTTACATGTATTCCTGCCCCTAATGCTAGAATTGAAAAAAAACAACCAATGCAACCCGAGATAAGCGGATATAATGCATATATATATGATTATAATAATCAAGAACTAACAAGTGATAAATTGGCAGCATATATGAAGTTATTAGAAGAATATGACTTTTACTTTGATCAAAACTATGCAAACGAAACTGGTGCAATATTGTTCTCATATAATAACGATCAAAGTATTATTACTTTTTCTGGTGACGATACAATGACAAGAATTATTGTGTCAGACCAGAAAGGAAAATCTGATACTTATTACAATAATAAAGATTCAGAGCCTTATATAAATTCGTTTAACCAACCACAAAATCATCTAGGCAATACACAATCTGCACCCGATTTGTACGTTGAAAACGATTATTTACCAAATCATGGCATGGATTATGACAATGAATCTTATAATAAAGCAGCATATGAGAATGAGCTTGCCCAAATAAATGCAAAATACGATGCAATGATTAGCGCTGTACAATCATCGTCCAATACATTTTCCGGTGGTTATGGTTCAAGCGCTGCAGTAACAGCCCTTGCACAGCAAATTCAAATGTATGAGCAACAACGTGAAGCAGAAATTGAAATATTAAATGCAAAATATGGATATTAAAAATATAATATCAAGCAAATTTGACAGCGTACATTCAATTTTGTTTACGCGAAAAAATTTCAAATTACCTATTGCAGTTTTGCAAAAAACGTGGTAAAATATACGAGTACTGAATAACAGCTTAATAGTTTGAACGGTAGGCGATGATGACCGAGCCCGCGCGATTGAAACCTGCGAACCTTGTCAGATGGGGAACCAAGCAGCAATAAGCAGTGCGTTCGATGTGTTGCGGTAACCTCGGTCGGAGCCTTTTTGTGAATAATAACGCGCCATGACGGCGTTTTTTATTGTAACGGACGCGGAAAGGAGAGAGAGGATATGGCGCATCAGGCGATTTACCGTAAGTGGCGGCCCATGGTTTTTGAGGATATTGTGGGTCAGACGCATATCACAAGGACGCTTAAAAACCAGATAACCGGCGGCAAAATCGGTCACGCATACCTTTTCTGCGGCACGCGCGGCACGGGTAAGACTACGTGCGCAAAGGTATTCTCGCGCGCCGTAAACTGCCTGCACCCTGTGGACGGCAGTCCGTGCAACGAATGTGAGATATGCCGCGGTATTCTTGACGGCAGTATTCTTGACGTAAAGGAAATAGACGCCGCCTCTAACACCGGCGTTGACAACATACGCGAGATACGCGACGATGTGAATTACGTTTCAACCGCGGCGAAGTACACCGTGTATATTATCGACGAGGTGCATATGCTAAGCCCCGGCGCGTTCAACGCTCTTTTGAAAACGCTCGAAGAACCGCCCGAACACGTTATATTCATTCTCGCGACGACCGAGGCGCACAAGGTGCCGCAGACTATTCTGTCACGTTGCCAGCGGTTCGATTTCAGGCGTATAAAGCCGTCGGACATAATCCTAAGAATGAAGGAAATAGCGCACGGCGAAGGATTTGATATAACCGAGGACGCGTACAAAATGCTCGCCCGTCTTGCCGACGGCTCGATGCGCGACGGATTGAGTATTCTCGAAAGAGTCGTGTCGGCTGAAGGCTCTTCCGTGACAGCCGAAAGCATAACGTCCGTACTCGGTATTTCCGCAGCCGACAGCATATACAAAATAATAAAAGCCGTAGCGGACGGCGACACGGAAACAATTATATCCGTAATCGACGGCGTGCTTGCGGAGGGCAAGGACTTAAAGGTGTTCATGGACAGCCTTGTACAGAATTTGCGTGATATGATGCTGTGCAAGATCAGCGATAAAAGCGAAGATGTACTTGACTTAAACGCCGAAGATGTGGTAAAATTGAAAGCGCTTGCGGACAGGATGTCGTTTGAGAAAATTTCGCGAGCCGTAACGGTGCTGTCGGACGCGGCTTCAGACGCAAAGTGGGTGAGGATGCCGAGGGTAATCTACGAGGTTGCGCTCATAAAAATATCGCGTCCCGAATTCGACTCGTCGCCCGAAGCGCTGATGGACAGACTCACGTCGCTTGAAGCGAAGGTCGCCGGCGGAGCGGTAACGGATACAGCGCCGCTCGAACGGCGTATAAAGAAGCTTGAGGATAAGGTAAAGGACGGCGTTACGGTTAAAATCGAGCAAAACGCGCCCGACGATAAGCCGAAGCCGGAGGAAAAGAAAAAGGTTTCTGCAAGACTTTACAATCCAATTCCCGAATACGAGCTTACAGCCGACCATCCGCTTGTAAAGGCGGCGCGTAACTGGGAAAACATATCGAGGATAATGATACGTTCGGCAGGCTATTTGACTGCCGCGCTCCGAAACAGGAATATCACGATTGACGCGGACGGAATCATACTGATATTTAAAAACGGTGAGTTTGGGGCGAATATAGCCGCAAACTATAAGGACAAGCTGACGCAGCTTTTCAAGCGCGCGAGCGGTACGGATTATATTGTGAAAATCGCGTATGAAAACGACCTTCCCGATGATTTGCCCGACGTATGGAGCCTGAAGCCGTCGGAAGGCGGCACATCGGAGGATAAGCCGGTTTCAAAAGATCCGATAGATAATCTCGTCCAAAACTTCGGCGAAATTATAGAGGACGCGGATGAAAGCGAGTTTGTCGGATATTCGGCGAAGGACGACGATTTTTCGCAGTCCTCGTTCAGCGACGACGACAACGACAGGGAAGAGTTCCTCGAAGAGGACGAATTGCCGTCCGACGAGGAAGGATAAATAAAACAATAAATTCAGAAAGAGGTATAAATTTATGGGTAAGTACAAAGGATTTGCAGGTTCAGGCATGAACCAGAACAGAAATGTGTCGAATGTGGTAAAGCAGGCGCAGAAGATGCAGGAGGAAATGGAGAAGGTTCAGGCGGAGATAGAGGAAAAGACCGTTGAAGCCACCGCGGGCGGCGGCATGGTAACGGTAACAGCCAACGGTAAAAAGGAAATCCTCTCGCTTAAAATCAACCCCGAAGCGGTTGATCCCGACGATGTTGAAACGCTGGAGGATCTTGTAATGGTAGCGGTAAACGACGCTATAAAGAAGGCTGAGGACATGATGGCGGAGGGTATGAGCGCCATAACAGGCGGAATAAATATCCCCGGACTTTTCTGATACAATGCACGCAACAGCTATAGAAAATCTGATAGAAAAATTTGAGGGGCTTCCGGGTATAGGCAGAAGGAGCGCGGAGAGGATAGCGTTCCATATTCTGGAGCGAATGAGCGCGGACGAGGCTAAAAGCATGGCTTCGTGCATAACCGAGGCGAAGGAAAAGATACAGTTTTGCCCGACATGCCAGAACCTCACCGACACGTCCCCCTGTAAAATCTGCGCGTCACCGAAGCGCGACGCGTCGGTTATATGCGTCGTCGAAAGTCCCGAGGACGTTTCGGCGATTGAGTCAACGAACGAGTACAACGGTCTTTACCATGTGCTTCACGGCGCGTTGTCGCCGATGGACGGCATAACGCCCGACGACATAAAAATAAACGAGCTGCTTCTAAGGCTCGCGGACGGCAAGGTCAAAGAGGTCATTATGGCTACAAATCCGACCGTCAACGGTACGGCAACGGCAGTGTATATATCGAAGCTGCTCGCGCCGTTCGACGTTAAGGTAACGCGTATCGCTCACGGCATACCCGTCGGCAGCGACATCGAATACGCAGATAAAATAACGCTTGTCAAGGCTCTTGAAGGCAGACAGATAATGTAAAAAGTAAACTCACGGAAAAATCCGTGAGTTTTTTTGTAAAAAGGTATTGACAAATTCAATCTACAGTTGTAAAATAAGAATAGATTTACATGTGTAGATTGAATATAAAGGAGGTAATAATTATGACCGGCGGTAAGGATAAAGGCATCAGCGATGCGGAATATGAGATTATCAGCGTGCTGTGGTCGGCTGACGAGCCTATGACGGCGCAGGACATTTCCGAAAGGGAGGAAATGAAAAAGTGGAAATACTCCACAATCGCCACGCTCTTGAAACGAATGTATGAAAAAGGTGCGGTGACATATAAAAAACGCGGCAGATATTTTTACTATTCTCCGCTTATCGACGAGCGGGAGTACAAGACGGAGCAGACGAAATCGCTTGTGAGCCGCCTGTACAACGGCTCGGTAAAAAATCTTGTTGCGGCGCTGTTTGAGAACAAGCAGTTAAGCGGCGACGATGTTAAGGATATAAAGGATATGTTTGACTTATGGGAGGATTAAGCGAAATTTTCACGGGAGCGGTCATAACGTCGTGCGTAGGCGGACTGTTCACTCTGCTGCTTATAACGTTAAGACCGCTTACGAGCAGGCTGTTCGGATATACGTGGCAGTATTACATATACCTCGCGGCGCTTGTTATTATGCTTATTCCGATAAGCTTCGGCACATCGTACAGCCCATATCCCGAACCGATAGAGGCAGAAAAAGCCGAGGCGCAGTCGGACGTGGCTGTAATGCCGCAGGCGGAGCAAAACGCGGATGTCGGCGTTGCCGATAATATACAGCAGGCTGTTGCGCCGGAAACGGAAAACAGAGCCGGAACGTATGCCGTAAATGCAATCGGCGTGCTTAAATACATATGGCTTGCGGGTGCGGCTGTATTCCTAATCGGCGCGGCAATAAGCTACGCGCGGTTCAAGCGTTTAATAGGCAAAAATTCAACCTCGGCGGAATGCGTTCTGCTTGACGAGGTAAAATCACAAATCGGCATAAAGCGTAAAATAACGTTAAAGCGTTCACCTCTGACGGACGCGCCGCTTATGGTCGGGATAATCCGACCGACGCTCATTCTGCCCGAATCGGAGCTTACGGAACCGGAGCTTCGTCATGTGTTTATGCACGAGCTGACGCATTGTAAACGGCTCGACCTGTGTTATAAGCTGTTCGCGCTTATTGTGAACGCGCTGCACTGGTTCAACCCGCTCGCGTATCAGCTCGTGAGGCGCATAAACGAGGACTGCGAAATATCCTGCGACACGGCTGTCACAAAACGTATGAGCGAGAGCGAAAAGAAAGCGTATATGCGGACAATAGTGAATTTGATGACCGAAAAAGGAGGAAAAAGTTATGTATAGGAATTTTTACACGACAAAAATGTATACAGGTAAAAAGGCTGTTGAGAAGCGGTTTAAGGGTATCGCTTCCGCAAAGCCTGTAAAGGGTGCAGCGGCGTTTTCGGGAGTGCTTGCTGCGTTGGTTATGCTCAGCGCGGCAGTATTCGCGAGCGGCGCGGCAAACGGCATAGTGAATGACAACAACGGTATTGAGGTAAGTTATAACGGCGAGGCTGTGCAGCTTTGGAACAAGCCGTTTACAGACAATCACGAGGTATACCTGCCATTAAGAGAAACGCTTAACGCCTGCGGTGTGGGTAACGACAGCATAGTCTACGACAACGGCAAAATCAATATTGCGCTCCATTCCGACGAGCAGAACACCGATGTAAACGCGGAGATAACCGTCGGCGAGTACGGCATAAGATTCGATATTGACGACAGTCAATATCGCGATACGTCGCACCCCGTTATAATGAAGGACGGCGTTACATACGCGCCGATGGGCGTATTCTCGCACATAAAGAATTTGCAGAAGAATGCTTTTGCCGGACTCGGTACGGGACCGGTGACAGACGAGTGGTTCAGAGACGATTTCAGGATCACCTCTGTAATTCGCTATCATCTCGCGGACGGACTCGAGGTAAAGCGTTATTATGAGGACGGAACGTTTGACGTGCTTTTGAGCCGCCCGATTGACGTTGACGGTGAAAATAAGCTTGACGCAAAGTCGTATTATGAGGAAGGCGAGCGCGTAATTATAGGCACTGTCGCGGAGCAGAACGCGTCGCTCGACCTGTCGGAAACAAAGGTCAATGACCGGTATTTCCCAAATGATCCGATAAAGCGAATAGTGCTTGACGACGAGGGTAATGTTACGTATATCGTGCTTGTGGAAAATCAGAAGTTCGAGCAGCTTAGGTTTAACGAAGAACCGACTGTAATGGCGAGTGACGGAAAATTCCCCGAAATATCGCATGACGGCAATTCCTCATACTTTGAGGTTGACGGTAAAAGATATTACACCGCGCTTATTATAGGCGAGAGTACTGTTTTAACCGGTGACGCGGCGGACAGCGGAGTGACGTATTATGTCCATGACGAAAACGGCAATCCGATCGAAGCGCACACCGTCAGCTATCATCTGGCAAATTATATGTACATTCCCTCGTACCTTTTTGTACAGCCGTACTGATACATTATGCAAACAAAAGATACCACTCTCTTTATGAGGGTGGTATTTGTATATCGGCTTTTTTTCGGACACAAAAAACAGAGGCTACAACATACGAGATGACCTCCGTTTCCGAAGGCGAGCGCCCGTCCATCACCTCTGCCGATCCTATTATAACAAATCCCAAGGACAATGTCAAGCGGACGGTATTAAGTGTTACAGCGTCCCTTTAAGCTCCGCCGCGAGCTTTTCAAGGCAGCGTTTTTCGATACGGCTAACGTAGCTGCGGCTTATGCCGAGAATATCCGCGACCTCGCGCTGTGTCTTGCGTTTGCCTCCGCCGAGACCGTAACGCCAGCAGATTATATTCGTTTCGTTTACGGTGAGCGTTTTTTTTATCGCGGCACGCAGCTTCTGCGCCTCGATTTTATCCGAAATAATCTCCGAAACATCGGTGTCGTCTGCGGTGAGTATATCGGAAAGCGTCATATTGTTGCCCTCCTTGTCCGAACCGACACTTTCCTCGATTGAAACCTCGTTCTGCAGCTTCTTAGCCTTGCGCATATACATGAGAACCTCGTTTTCGATGCACCGCGATATGTATGTGGAAAGACGGCTGTTCTTGCGGGGATTAAACGTGTTGATACCCTTGATAAGTCCGATCGTGCCGATTGAAATCAAATCCTCGGTATTTTTATCGTCGGCATACTTTTTCGCGATGTGCGCCACAAGACGCAGATTGCGCTCTATCAGAATATTTTTCGCACTTTCGCTGCCCTCGGCGTACTCGGCGAGATATTTTTTTTCTTCCTCCGCAGTCAGCGGCTTCGGGAACGCGGCGCTCCCGCTTACATATCCCGCGAGTATAAGTACAGTCTGTATCCATTCAAAAAATATCCCAAGCATTTGCCCGCACCCCCTTAAAAACATAATATGCGCTGTACAAACTCTGTTTTCACACCGTTTCTGTCCTTATTTTGTTTATATTTTAAAATATTGGGAAAAATTATATGGCAAGTCATATTTTGTCTTTTTATTGTAACACACATATAAAGACGCTGATATTGATTTGAAACGGATAAACCTATATAATTAAAGCGTGTATAGGAGGAAACGGAGGTCGGATATATGTTATGTAATAAATGCGGCTCACAGATACCCGATGACGCTAAAGAGTGTGAATTTTGCGGAGCAAAGGTGGACGCTTCCGTGGATAACGGCGATACAAAGGTATTGAATACGGATGAGCTTGCTGCCGCTGCCGCGGTTTCGGCAGGTGCGGAGACCGTCGGCGAAAACGGCGGGGATATTTTTGACGATAACGAAAAGAAACGCCGCGAGCAAATGGAAAAAATGATGGAGGACAAGAAAAAGCAGCTGTCCGAAATCGAAAAAAGACGTAACGAAAAACGTAAAAAACAGAAGAGAAAAAAGATAGCGATAATTGCGCTTATCTGCGCGGCTGCCGCGGGTGCGTCGGGCATAGGCGCACATTATTTAATCAAAAATATAAACGGCGATACGGTAACGACGGAGCAAACGCTGCCGTTGGCTTCTCCGACTCCGTCAGCGAGCGCTTCACCGTCGGTTAGTCCGTCGGCTTTGCCTTCGGTAAATCCGTCGGCTGCACCGACCGCAAGCGTCGCGCCTTCAGGCGCGCCGGCGACCGGCACACAGAACGGTAACAGCTCGGGAGCGCAGTCATGGACAAGCACATCGTCGGGTGCGTCGTCGCCGAGATCGGGTTCATCTTCGTCAGGCGGCACATCAAGCGGCGGTTCAACGGGAAGCGGCTCGTCAGGCAGCCGTTCGTCATCTTCATCAAGCGGAACAACATCATCAGGCAGCTCAGGAGGAAGCTCAACTTCATCGTCCGCTTCATCGGGCGGCGGTTCCGGTTCATCGTCGCAAAGCTCGTCATCAGCAGCATACGAGAACGCCTCCGACAGCGGTATTGTGTCGGATAAAATTTCGGCAAAGCTCGTAACGGGCGGCGAGGTTGTACGCAACAGCGCGACAGGCAAGCCGTTGATGACATTCGTAATGGGCGGCGTACGGTATTACGCGAACGTGTCGGAGGGCAGCACGACCGATCAGATTAAGGGCAAAACCTTCACGATAGACGCGGACGCTACGGGCGAAAGCTACAACGGTAGCACCATTTATGAAATTTCGAGTATGACGAAATACGAGGGCGACTACATTCTGCCGGATTCCGGCACAAGGCTCTTGACGCAGAGCGACATAAGCGGACTTTCAAAGTACGACCTTGCGCTTGCGCGTAACGAGATTTACGCGCGTCACGGACGTAAGTTCCAGACAGCGGAGTACAGCAAGTATTTTTCGGCTAAGTCGTGGTACCACATAAACCCGAATTACAATTACAGCGACGACGACGGAAACCTCAACGACATAGAGCGGAAGAATGTTATGCTTATACTTAACGCTGAAAAATAAAATTGCATACGTAGGATAAAGGGTATATATACGAGAACGGGGACACTAAAGTAATTTTAGTGTCCCCGTTACGTTTTAGTTGATACTGTCAATGTCATACGGCGTGATCTGGTATACGAAGTAGTTGAGCCAGTTTGAAAACAGGAGATACGCGTGCGAGCGCCACCTTGCGACCGGACGTCTTGTCGGATCGTCGGCGGGGAAGTAGTGCTTCGGTATCTGCGGGTTCAGACCTTTTTCGAGATCGCGGAAATACTCGTCGCGCAATGTGTTTGCGTCGTACTCGCTGTGACCGGTCACAAAAATGCGTCTGCCGCCCTTTGTGAACACGATATACACGCCCGCTTCTTTCGACTCGGCAAGCACTTCAAGCTCCTTAACCTTGTCAATATCCTCGCGTAAAACGCATGAGTGGCGCGAATGAGGCGCGTAAAACTCACTGTCAAACCCGCGCACGAGCTTAGCCGTTCTGCGCGTTACGCGGTGACGGAACACGCCGGAGCATTTTTCCTTGAGCGGGTGCTTCGGTACGCCGTAATGGTAGTACATGCCCGCGAACGCCGCCCAGCATATATGGAGCGTGGAGGTGACGTTCGTCTTTGACCACTCCATTATCTCAACAAGCTCGTCCCAGTAATCGACTTCTTCAAACTCCAAATTCTCGACCGGCGCGCCGGTTATAATCATGCCGTCGTATTTCGACTTTTTTATTTCATCGAATGTCTTGTAGAACGCCGCCAGATGCTCGGCTGACGTGTTTTTCGACTCGTGCGAGTCCATTTGCAGAAAATCTATCTCGACCTGAAGCGGTGAGTTGGACAAAAGCCGTAACAGCTGCGTTTCGGTCGTTATTTTGGTAGGCATCAGATTTACTATTACTATTTTAAGAGGACGTATATCCTGGTGCATAGCCTTTTTTTCACTCATTACAAATATATTCTCCCTGCGAAGCTGGCTTGTCGCCGGCAGCTTATCCGGAATTTTGATAGGCATATACACACTCTCCCTTCGTGATTTGATCCGTCTATATGAGTATAACACAAAAATCCGCATTTGACAATATTAAAATGATATGGTAAAATAATCGGGTACGCACCCGTAGCTCAGTTGGATAGAGCGCAAGACTCCGACTCTTGAGGCCGCAGGTTCAAATCCCGTCGGGTGCGCCAGAACACGAACAGACTGCATAGATATGCGGTCTGTTTTTGTGTATGAAAAAAATAGATTGACAAATGAACATAGTATAATTATAATATAATTATGGACAGAATAAAATTTGAATGGGATGAAAATAAAAACAGAATCAATAAATCAAAGCATAAAATATCGTTTGAGGAAGCCAAAACGGTGTTTTATGATGATGAAGCGCTGGTAATTGATGATCCTAAGCACTCAAGCGAGGAGGAGAGATTTATAATTCTTGGGTTCAGCAAGAGAGCCAATCTGCTTGTGGTATGTCATTGCTATCGTGAATCGGAATCGGTAATACGGATTATATCGGCTCGAAAGGCGACAAAATCCGAAGAAAGACAATATTATAATTGAGGTGATAAAAATGGAAAAAGAGTATGATTTTACAAACGCACGGAAAAATCCGTATGCGAAGAAACTGAAGAAGCAGATAACCATAAACATTGACGAGGATACGATTGAATATTTTAAGAAACAGTCCGACACATCGGGCATACCTTATCAAACGCTTATCAATCTGTATCTTGCCGATTGCTGCGAGAATAAAAAGCAACTCAAAATGTCATGGGCATAAAACCAATGATTTTATAAAAAAGGAGATAAAAGCATGAAAAAGACAGCGGCAATTATACTTTCGGCGTTTCTCTGCGTGTCGGCGGCAGGCATCGGAGCGGCCGCGGCGAACGGCGTTACGTACACGTTCAGCGGCAACAACGTAATAACCGACGGCTCGCCGAACGACATAACGGATGTTGCGCTCACAAAGGACATAACTGTTACAACCTCCGGCGACATGAACCGCAAATACGCTGCAATAACGGATCTCACTCACAACAAGGACGCGGGAACGTTTCCCGTAAACAACACGTTTACCGCTTCGGGCTCGTACATATATCTCGGCTGCGCGAACGTGAACGATAACGCGATTATAACGCTCAATATGCCCGAAATTGCGGCGGGCAGCAAGGTTACGCTGACATTCGCTAAGCCTGTTGTCACAAACAACGGCTCAACGCTCAGAAACACAGACGATCCTTACGCGTACCTTAAAATTGCCGACCGCTACATTTCGATAAACGGCGACAACTTCGACACATGGCGGACGGAAAGCGTCGTAACGGGCGAAAGCACAAACGCGATCGAGTTTCACGCCGACAAGTGGGGTGCGGTGTGCATCAGTAAAATCGAGATAAGCGTCGGCGACGGCAAGCCGCTGCGCGACCTTAACATAAACTCCACGCAGTACGCTAATCTCGTCGTAAACGGCATAAAATTCCAAGCCGACGAAACGGGACACATAACGCTCCCGTCATATCCCGAGGGCGAGACGGTGACGATTAAGGCGTATAAGGACGGCTACAGCGAATCCGAAACAACGGCGAAGATAACATCTGACGGTGCGGATGTGAATATACCGCTCACGTGCGAAACGGACGCGGAGTATTACGAATCCGATTTCGGCGACATTAACGGTACTCTCGCGCTTGACGGCGAGTATAAAATAGGAGAAGGGATAGACGCTCGCGAGGTGACGCGAGTATTCGGTCGCGTCACGTTCGACAAGGACGGTTACGTAGACGTTATATCCGACTGCAATATACCGGTGCGCATAAGCTATGACGGCGAAACCATGAGTGTGAACGATACCGTTATTGCCGAAAAGGACAACATGGACTTTGAGCTGTTTTACGACACGAAAAACGGTCAGGTATTCTTAAAGCAGAACGACTGTCTCTACTGCGTAAACGACGCGGCAAGCGGCGGTGAAAGCGTCGCGGTGAGCAAAATTAACGCCGTATCGGGCAAGGGCGCGGCTCTCGACTATATCGGCGTATCGTACCCCGATCCGACAAAAATCACGATAGAAGGCCCCGATAAAATCGTGCCGCCCGTTAAAACCGGCATATCGTTTGCAAACGAAAGCGACTGCACATATACGTACACAGCCGTACCCGAGTACACGCCCTACGGAACGCACGTTGAATTTACGACCGATTCGGATATTGCGGAGGTTTTAATGCCGCCGCACAACAGAACGCCTTATCCGCCTTTTGAGGGCGTATGCACGGTAAGTCCAGCGGCGGGTGCGTCGGGCAAGATGACATTGACCGCGTCGTACAACGGCACAACGGTGCAGAAGGAAATAGAGATTGCCGGCAACGCGAAAATAACCGATTGGGACAAGAGTACAGTTTATCTCAATCTGCACGGCACTGATCTTGCGTTTGACGTTTATGGCGTAAAGACGGACGGCGCGGATATGCAGATGGGATCGTATATGCTCAAGGATTTTAAGTCGTCCGATGAAAGCGTGCTGAAAGTGACCTCGACAGGCCGTCTTGCACCAGTCGGCACGGGCAAAGCCACAATTACGGCGAACGCTTACACGGGCGTTGACAACGAGGTTTCGGTAGATTACGTGGTTGACGGCTGCTACATGGACAGAGTTGCGGAAGCCGATGTTTCATACGTTGAGAACGAAATAACTCCCGACGAGCATATAACCGGCTACAGGGTAAGCTGGTGGAACGGCTCGGAGGACATTGAACTCAGCGACATACCCGCGTTCACGGTAAAAGAGGACGGTACGGTCGTTACGGCGTATTATCTTGCGAGCGGCGAGCTGAGAAACGTGAGCAGCAAAAAGGTAAAGGCGGGTGACAAGGCATCTGCCGCGAACGGCACAAAGAAGGTCTATTTCTGCAAGGACGGCTCGATAGAAGAAATAAAGGACAGCGACACGACTATTGAGGGCTTTAAGGTAACGTGTGTGCCGAGCGGAATATGGTACCAGATTTCACCGGTTTACACGTATGAAAACATCGGTAACTGCGCCGACGGAGTAACGCTTGACGGCACATTCCTCACAGACCGCTACAACATCACCTTCAAAAAGGGTGAGGCGAAGCGCGGAGACATATTTGTAAACGGCTTTATGGCTGGCAACAACGTAGATCAGTGCGATGCGGACAGAAAGCTCACCGAAGGTTCGCAGTACACGGTCAAGGATTTCTATATCGGCGACAGCGGCAAAGTGACCGTTTCTATGACGGACGGCTCGACGCTTATGGACAGCGTAAGCCTGACGCGTTCGGGACTTGACACAAAGCCGCTTATATACATAATCGGCGACTCGCTCGCGTGCAATTACTACGGCAGCTATGAAAAGGAGGTCGGCGGCGGCAGAACAGGCTGGGGACAGGTTTTGGACAACTACATTAACGCCGACGTCATAAATCTCGCGAACAGCGGACAGTACGCAAAGGGACTTTACGATACAGCATTCCCGTCGATTGTGAACAACCGTCCTACATATTGCCTTATCGAGTGCGGCTACAATGACCGCAGCTACTCAACGCGCGAGGAAATGACCGCGTGCGTCAAGGCTATGATTAAGGAGTGCCGCGAAAACGATGTAATCCCCATACTTGTCACGCCCAATGCGTCCGAGCATGACTATAAGCCGTCCGTTTCATGGAGCAGCTATCTTATAGACGCGGCGGTTGACGAAGACTGTCTCTATATTGACCTCTCAAAGATAAGCTACGATTTCCTTTATTCGCTTTACGGCGGCAATGCCGACGGCGTGATTACGAAGAATTACAACCTCACCGAGGTCGGCGGCGACACGCTCCATTCATCGTATGCCGCGGCGCAGAAGTGGGCGTCAATGGTGGCGCAGAGTCTCAAGGATATGGAGCTTGGCTGGAACAATGATGATATGTTCAATACCGACTACGAGTACAAATTCACCGATACCCTCGGCAACGAGATAACCGCGTCGGTAAAATAAAATGTATAAAAAAAGAGCCTTCGGGTTCTTTTTTTAATATCACAAATATACAAAAACGAAGTCAATTTTTTATGCAAAACGGAAAAAAACAGACAAACAGCTTTATTTATACCACTATATATGGTATAATATTAGCCGTAGTTTTTTGCAGTACGGGGGAGACATCATTTTTAAAATCCAAAAAATCCAAAGAAGTAAGGAAGGACAGGTAGGAAATGGAAAATTTACAACTCATTCAAACCGTCACTATAGTGGCGCTCGTTATTTTTGCGCTCGCGATGGTGGCAATCGGAATCATCAGCACAAGAAAAGCAAAAACAGTTGACGGCTTTCTTTTGGGAAACCGTAAAATAGGCGCATGGGTAAGCGCGTTCGCGTACGGCACAGCGTATTTTTCGGCTGTCGTTTTTGTCGGCTACGCCGGTCAGCACGGCTGGAACATAGGTCTGGGCAGCTTGTGGATAGGCATAGGCAACGCGGTACTCGGCTGTCTTGTGGCGTGGCTTTTGCTCGCGAAACGCTCGCGTACAATGACGCACACGCTGAACGTTAAGACCATGCCGGGCTTCTTCGAGTCGCGTTACGACTGCAAGGCTCTTAAAATTTTCTCGGCAATAATCATATTCGTATTTCTCGTACCGTACAGCGCGGCTGTTTACAAAGGTCTCGGAACGATGTTCCAGACGGTGTTCCCGAGCGTGCCTATAAACGTATGGCTGCTTATAATAGCGGTGCTTACGGCGGCGTATCTTGTACTCGGCGGCTACGTTGCGACAGCGTACACAGACTTTGTACAGGGTATTATAATGATTGTCGGCGTTATAGCAATGGTTATAGCCGTTGTTAATTCACCGAACGTCGGAGGATTTTCAAATATTATATCGGGACTTTCACAGGTTACGGAAAACGGCGTCAGCAAGGGCGCGCAGCTTACGAGCTGGTTCGGCGGCGCAAGCTGGCAGTTCCTCTGCGTAAATATACTCCTCACAAGCTTCGGTACATGGGGACTTCCGCAGATGGTAAGCAAATACTACGCGATTAAGGACGTAAAGTCGATTCCGCGCGCAACGATCATTTCAACGGCGTTCTCGCTCATAATCGGCTGCGGCGCGTACTTTATCGGCTCGCTTTCGAGACTTATACTGCCGGCGCTTCCCGAGGGCGGCGTTGACTCGGTTATCCCGAACGTACTCGTAAAGGCTCTCGGCGGCGGAGCAAGCATCGTACCCGTAATCATATTCGCGGTAATACTCGTACTGCTTCTGTCGGCTTCAATGTCAACACTGTCGTCGATAGTGCTTTCATCGTCGTCGTCGATTTCGGTCGACCTCATACCCGCGATTAAAAAGGACTACGCAGAGAAAAATCAGATGCTTCTTACAAGAATACTCTGCCTCGTGTTTGTCGGACTGTCGTACTTGTTTGCAACGGCTAATATCAGTATTATAGTAAACATCATGTCGTTCAGCTGGGGCATCGTGTCCGGCTGCTTCATAGGCCCGTACATATGGGGTATTTATTCCAAGAAGATTACGAAAGCGGGTGCGTGGGCAGGTATGATATGCGGCTTCCTGACCGTTGCGATACCGACGATCGTACTCGCGATATCCGGCGGCTCGATCAACGCCGCAGCGGCGAAAGCTCCGGAAATGGGCGTATGCGCTATGGCAGTGTCGCTCGTTGTCGTACCGATTGTGTCGGCGTTTACAAAGAAATTTGACGACAAATTCCTTGAAGGCGTATTCGCAATAAAGGAAGAGGACAAATAATAAGCCGCGCGAAAAGGGGAGAGAACAATGCCAATTACAGAACTGCTTGAAAGAAACGCGGAGCAGTACGCGGATGAGGTCGCGCTCGTTGAAATAAATCCGAAGGTGATGGAACACTCAAAGGTCACGTGGAGAGAGTACGCGCTTATCGAAACAAACCCCATGGAAGCGGGACGCACCGAAATCACATGGAAGGAATTTGACAAACGCGCTAACCGCTTTGCAAATCTTTTATTGAGCCGCGGCATAAAGAAGGGCGACAAGGTGGCTATACTTCTGATGAACTGCCTTGAATGGCTGCCGGTTTATTTCGGCACGCTCAAGGCGGGCGCAATAGCCGTACCCTTGAATTACCGCTACACAGCCGACGAAATAAAGTATTGTATTGAGCTTGCCGAAGCGGACGCGCTGATTTTCGGGCCGGAGTTTATCGGCAGAGTGGAGGAAATATGCGATAAAATACCGAACGTGAAGCAGACGTTCTTTGTTGGCGCGTCATGCCCGACGTTCGCGGAGAGCTACAATTATCTTGTGAAGTTTATGCGCTCGATAAAGCCGGACGTGGAGATTACCGACAACGACCATGCGGCAATTTATTTCTCGTCCGGCACGACGGGTTTCCCGAAGGCGATACTGCACGACCACACAAGTCTTATGCACAGCGCGAATGTGGAGCAGAAGCACCACGGTCAGACGCATGACGATGTGTTCCTCTGCATACCGCCGCTCTACCATACGGGCGCGAAAATGCACTGGTTCGGCTCGCTTATTTCAGGCGGCAAGGCGGTGCTTCTGAAGGGTATAAAACCCGAGTGGATACTCCGCGCCGTATCGGAGGAGGAATGTACGATAGTGTGGCTGCTCGTGCCGTGGGCGCAGGACATTCTTGACGCGATAGACAGCGGTGAGATAAAGCCGGAGAAATACAACCTTTCACAGTGGCGGCTCATGCACATAGGCGCGCAGCCGGTGCCGCCGAGCCTTATCAAGCGCTGGAAGGAGCATTTCCCCAATCACGACTACGATACAAACTACGGCTTGTCCGAGTCGATAGGCCCGGGCTGCGTACACCTCGGCATTGAGAATATACACAAGGTCGGCGCGATAGGCAAGGCGGGCTACGGCTGGGAAACGAAAATCATAAATCCCGACGGCAGCGAGGTTAAACGGGGCGAGGTCGGCGAATTATGCGTAAAAGGTCCCGGCGTAATGCTTTGCTACTACAACGATAAAAAATCGACCGACGAGGTGTTAAAGGACGGCTGGCTCCTTACCGGCGACGTCGCGCAGGAGGACGAGGACGGATTTATATACCTCGTTGACCGCGCGAAGGATGTAATAATCTCCGGCGGCGAGAATATCTATCCGGTACAGATCGAGGACTTTTTAAGAAAGAACGACGCGATTAAGGATGTAGCCGTAATCGGTCTGCCCGACCACCGTTTGGGCGAAATTACGGCTGCCATAATCGAGCTTAAGCCGAACGTAAAATGCACCGAGGACGACATAAACGAGTTTTGTCTCGAATTGCCGCGCTACAAGCGTCCGCGCAAAATCATATTCGCCGACGTGCCGCGCAACCCGACGGGCAAGATAGAAAAGCCGAAGCTGCGCGAAATTTACTGCGGCGAAAGCCTTGTAAAATCACAGATTGAAAATTAAATCGCACGAAAAGAGCCAAATTCCAAGTTTTGGCTCTTTTTATGTTGACTTTTCGGGCAAAATATATTAGAATATATACATTAGGAATAGAAACAAATGACACAGGAGGATTTTTTATGATTACAGCAGGTGATTTTAGAAACGGCAGAACGTTTGAATCTGAGGGTAACGTATACCAGATAGTCGAGTTTCAGCACGTTAAGCCGGGCAAGGGCGCGGCGTTCGTAAGAACGAAGCTCAAGAACGTAATAAACGGCGGCGTGGTTGAAAAGACCTTCAGACCGACCGAAAAATTCGAGGAAGCGCACATTGACAGAAAGGATATGTCGTATTCCTACGGCGACGACGATTTCTACCACTTCATGGATAACGAAACTTACGACATGATCGACATTGCGAAGAGTGAGATCGAGAATGAAATGAAGTTCGTCAAGGAAAACGACGTGTGCAAGATTATGTCCTACAAGGGCAATATCTTCGGCGTGGAGCCTCCGACATTCGTGGAGCTTCAGGTAACGGAAACAGAGCCGGGCTTTGCGGGCAACACCTCAACAAACGCGATGAAGCCGGCTACGCTTGAAACGGGCGCGGTTATCAACGTTCCTCTGTTCATTGACGTGAACGAGATGATAAGAGTAGACACGAGGACGGGCGAGTACATGGAACGCGTAAAGTAATTCTGTAGGAGGTATACTATGGAAGATTTAATCAAACAGGCGGCATACCTTAAGGGTTACGCCGAGGGACTTGACATAAGCCCCAAAAGCGACGAGGGCAAGCTCATTATGAAGCTTATAGACGTTATCGGAGCTATGGCTGATAAGATAAGCGAGCTTGAGGACAGAGTTATGGACGTTGAGGACGTAACCGACGAGCTTGACGAAGTACTTTTCTCTATGGCTGACGACCTTTACGGCGACGATTACGACGACGGTGACTACGCTGATGACGATTACGACGACAGCGATTATGACGACGAGCTTGACGAGGACGGCGGAGATTACTTTGAAATCGAGTGTCCAAACTGCGGTGAGGACGTTATGATTGACTTTGACATGATTGACGAGGACAGCGCGATCGTATGTCCGAACTGCCACGAGGAAATAGAGCTTGAGTTTAACATCGGCGCTGACGAAGATGAGGACGAATAAGTTAAGCAACGTAAAAAGCGTATCATTGCGATACGCTTTTTTCTTATCCGACGATATGACCGTACATTACGCCGTTCTCATGCTTTTCAAGCGCAATATCGCGGAACTCGTCGTTCAAATCCGTGTCCGACGGCGCGTGAACGGTGATATAATTATCCGTCTTTCCCTCAAACATACCGTCGGCGGCGCGCTGCTCGAACAGCACGCGCATCGTTTTGCCGACAAACCGCGCAAGAAACGCGTCACGGCTTTTTTGGGTAATTTCAGCGATAACTTTTGCGCGTTTTTCCTTTACCTCGGGCGAAACCTGGTCGGCGCGCTTTGCCGCGGGAGTACCTCTGCGGCGCGAGTACTGGAATATATGCGCATCAGCAAATGCCGTTTTACTCACAAATTCCGCCGTTTGCGCAAATTCCCCGTCCGTTTCACCCGGGAAACCGACCATTATATCAGTCGTGACCGCCGCGTCGGGGAACGCGTCTCTTATGCCGTCCACAATTCCGGCAAACTGCTCCGGCGTATACTTGCGGTTCATGCGTTTAAGCGTTTCGTCGCAGCCCGACTGCAATGAAATATGGAAGTGATGGCACAGCTTTTTCGACGACTTTATGCTGTCAATAAACTTTTGGTCGAGCGTCATCGGCTCGATCGACGAAAGCCGTATACGCTCGATTCCGTCTATGCCGTCAAGCTCCGTTATAAGTTTTTCAAGGCTCGCGTCATTCAAATCCTTACCGTATGACGCGACGTGTATACCGACGAGAATAATCTCCTTGTAGCCGTTTTGCGCGAGCCGCTTAACCTCGCATATAACCTCGTCGGCATTTCTGCTTCTCACCGGACCGCGCGCGTAGGGAATAATGCAGTACGAGCAGAACTGACTGCACCCCTCCTGAATTTTTATAAACGCCCTCGTCCTGTTCATGTAGCGTTTTATATTAAGCTCCTCAAACTCGTGGTTCGTCATTATATCCGACACGCAATTTACCGGTGCGCCCGTTGCCGCATCCTCGACAAGACGCACAATATCGCCTCTGCCTTTTGTGCCTATAACGATATTCACGCCGTCTATACCGAGTATCTCATCGGGCGCGGTTTGAGCATAGCAACCGGTTACAGCCACAATCGCGTTGGGGTTCGTCTTTTTAGCCCTGCGTATAACCTGCCGCGATTTCCTGTCGCCCATATTCGTTACAGAGCATGTATTTATAACGTACACGTCCGCTTTTTCGGAAAAATCGCATATTTCGTACCCTGCATCCGCGAAAAGCTCCGCCATTGCCTCCGTTTCATACTGATTTACCTTACAACCGAGCGTGTAAAATGCCGTTTTTTTCATTTCATTACCTCTTTATGTAAACAGATTTACCAAAATATTGACCATTTCAATATCCGCATTAGCATTATTATATAAAATTTAACAAAAAAAAGCAATACCTATTGACTATTTGGGAAAAAAGATGTATTATTAGAATGTGTAACAAAGACACAAACAGGAAAGATATGAAAATGAGGAGGAAATAATTATGAAAACATTTAATCTTCTGTTAGGTTCAATCAATGACGTAAAAGATTTCGTGAACACCGTAAGCAAGTATGATTTCGACGTTGATTTAACGTCCGGCAGATATGTTGTAGACGCTAAGTCAATCATGGGTATATTCAGCCTTGACCTCTCAAAGCCGATAAAGGTAGAGGTTCACAGCGACGACTGCGACGCTTTTGTAGCTGAACTCGACAAGTTCATCATTAAGTAATTTAAGCTACATAAAATTGATTTTAGATACGAAACGGTATACAGCCGTTTCGTATTTTTTTATATAAAAAGCATATCGCATTATACGATATGTTTTTACGTATTATTCTTCAATATCGTCGGGCGTTTCGAGCGTTACCGCGCCGATTTTCGCACCGCGAAGCTCGTCTAAAACGGTGTTTGCGGCGCGCTCCATGTCAACCTCGCCGCCGGATATTACAAATCCGCGCTTTCTGCCTATCTTTTCAAGCACCTCGTAGCCCTTAAGCTCCGCAACCGTATCGAGCTTGTACCTTGCGCACAGCTCGTCGGGGTAGTTGTCGCGCAGATATTCGCACAGGGAGTAGGCGAGAAGCTCCGTATTCATAATCTCGTCCTTGATCGCGCCCGTGTACGCGAGCCGCACAGCCACAGCCTGATCCTCAAACTTCGGCGGCAATATGCCCGGCGTGTCGAGAAGCTCCGCGCCGCCTTTAATTTTAAGCCACTGTTTACCGCGCGTAACGCCTGGACGGTCGCCCGTTTTCGCGCTCGCCTTGCCGAGCAGACGGTTTATAAGACTGGATTTACCGACGTTCGGTATACCGACGGTCATAATGCGCAGCGTCCTGTTTCTGCCTTTTTCCTTCTCGCGCTCTATCTTGTCGCCGACAAGAGCATTAGCCTCGTTAAGAACCTTGTTAAGCCCCGCGCCTGTGGCGCAGCTTATCGGTATTACCCTTACGCCTCTGTCGGCGTACCACTTGATCCACATATCCGTTCTGCGCTTGTCGGCAAGGTCGGATTTGTTGAGTACGAGCAGCCGAGGCTTGTTTTTTATTATATCGTCGAAATTCGGGTTGCGTCCCGAATAGGGGATACGCGCGTCGAGAATTTCGATAACGACATCTATCATCTTCAGATTATCCTCGATCATGCGGCGCGTTTTTGCCATGTGACCGGGGTACCACTGTAAATTCTGCATTGTTACACCTATTTTGTCGTACCAATGGCGTTCAGGGGCCATATACGCAGCTGCGACTTTCCGAGTACGGCTTCATACGGCACAAGACCGAGATCCGACGAGCGGCTGTCCTTACTGTTGTTGCGGTTATCTCCCATTACAAACACCGTATTTTCCTCGACCGTAAGCGGATATGTCATGGATGACGAGGACAGCGGACTTGTTGTGCCGTCATAATACGGCTCATTGAGAATCTCACCGTCCACGTAAACGTGTCCGTCCGATATGTCAACGGTCTGACCGGGCAGCGCGATAACGCGCTTTACATAGTATTTCTTTTTAAGCTGCGCGGGCATACCCACTCTTTCGGCAAAAAACTTCTCTGCAAACGAAAGCTCATCCTTGCCCTTATCCTCCGCCAAATTGTCGAAGTACTCCATACGCTTTTTGTAGGTGCTGTCGAGGATTATAATATCGCCCTGCTTCGGTTTGTAGCCGAGCTTTGTGACAATAAGTCTGTCGCCGTCGTGGAGTGTCGGCACCATGCTCGAACCGTCCACCTTGACAATATCGAACACAAACAGCTTGATCGCGAACGCAACGGCAAACGCTACCGCAAGCGTTACCACCCATTCGAGAACCTCGTGCCAGAACGCGGCGGTGGGAAGCATCATGTTACTTTTTTCGGATTTTTGAAACCATATTTTCTTTTCTTCTTCCTTTTTGCCTTCAGCCGTTTCCGCTGCGGTGTTTTCATTTTTGATTTCTTCGTTATTTTCGTTCATTTATATATCCCTCCGTTATTGCATGGTCAGTGTGAAAAAAAGGGACATAACAATGTCCCTTTCATATCCGCTAAGGATAGCATTATATTCTTTCCTTAACCTTTGCCGCCTTGCCGACTCTGTCACGCAGATAGTAAAGCTTCGCGCGTCTTACCTTACCCTTTCTCGATACTTCGATCTTCTCGATGTTGGGCGAGTTAACGGGCCAAGTCTTTTCTACGCCTACGCCGTAAGAAACGCGTCTTACCGTAAATGTCTTGGCAATGCCGCCTCCCTGAACCTTAATGATTGTACCCTCAAACATCTGAGTTCTCGTTCTCGAACCCTCGACAATTCTCTGGTAAACCTTTACGTTGTTGCCCACAACGAGTTCCGGAAGGTCTGTTCTGATTTGGTCTTTTGTCAGGTTATTGATGATTTCCTGTGTATTCATCATTATTCCTCCTTAAATTTCAAGACTTTCGTGCCGACCGAGGCAGAGGACTGTCCGTAATAACTTCAATATTGTACCACAACCGATAAAAAAATGCAAGACTTTTTTTCAAAAAAATAACAACATATTTATGTAAACGCGGCGTATGAATAGAAATAAGAGTTTATACAAGCAATCGTGAGGTTACATAATGAAATTCAAGACTATCGTTTTAACAAAAAATAAGACGCGCATAGCGGCAGCCGTCATATTGTGCACCGCCGCTGCGGGTATAGCCGCGCCGATAATCATAAAGAGCGGCGGCGCGGCTGCGGTACGTGTTGAAGAGGCGTTTTCGCCGGCTGACGACTACGAGAGTATACTTGAAGAGGGCATTCCCGTTGCCGGCGACGGAAATATTTTGAAAAAAATCACGGGAATAGATTTGTCGGATCCCGGTTCCGTGATAGGCGAGTACAGCGCCGCGATAAAAGGGACAACCCCGCAGGGTGAACAGCCTCCGGAAAACAACTACGAGGGCGAGCCGACCGAACCCGAGAAGCCGGAAGAAACGCCGGTACCCGAAGAAAATACGCAGCCTGCCGCGCTGCCCGACCACAGCGCCGTATGCGCATCGGTGGGACTTAAAATTAACAACGCCACAAATTACGACGTTGATCTTGACGCGATGTGCGCCGACAAACTCGCAATAACGCCGGAGGACGGCAAGCCGCTTGTGCTTATTATGCACACGCACACAACGGAATGCTACTGCGGCGACGAGATGAGCGGCGAAACGGAGCGCAATACCGATGAAAATGTGAATGTCATTGCCGTCGGCAACGAGATAGAAAACGTACTCACAAGCTACGGCATAGGCGTTATACATGACAAAACATACCACGATTATCCGTCGTACCAAAGCTCGTATACCCGCGCTCTGTCGACAATAGAGAGCGTGCTTAAAGAAAATCCGTCCATACAGGTCGTGCTTGACGTTCACCGCGACGCGTTCGTGTACAGCGACGGCTCGCGCCTGCGTGTAGCGTGCGAGCAGAACGGTGTACCGACGGCGCAGGTAATGCTCGTTGTCGGCACGAACAGCATGGGCTTGTGGCACGACAACTGGCGCGACAACCTGACATTCGCCGCCAAAATACAGAACAGCGCGGAAATAATGTACCCGGGACTTATGCGTCCCGTAAATTTGCGTACCGAACGCTTTAACGGTCACACAACACGCGGCAGCCTTATTCTTGAGGTAGGCAGCAACGGCAACACTCTCGACGAAGCCAAAGAGGGCGGACGCGACGTTGCCCGCGCCATAGCCGCCGCGCTTATAAACGGATAGCCTGCGCGCGCGACAGAAGCTCTATTTCAAGGCTTATTCTGCTTTCAAGCTCATAAAAACGCCGATACAAGGAATAGCTCCTGTCGGACATTTTCGTGAGCCTTGGAGAGGACATATCGCCGCTTTTTGCCGCTTTTCGCACAGCGCGGTTGAAGCTCAGCCTGTACGCGTCCGCGACAACGCCGAGTAAGTATAAACAAAAACTCTGAAAAACTACTTTCATTTTTTACCTCCGTGTGATATACTGTAATTTACCGATATAATTGGCTGATATTAAATAACCAACCTTATTATCCGCGTTAAACGTGCGTATAGTCATGTAATATTTAGAGCGGCGCGTAAAAAATGTCTTGGAAATTTTAACGGATATTGTAAATAAAACTATTGTAAAATCTATATATTGGTGTTATAATAATATATAAACACAATATATTGTATGTAATGGCTCGTGTAAAATACAGAGGTGATAAAAATGAGAGTCGTAAAAAAGGACAATACGAAGGAAGAATTTAATGTGCAGAAGGTTGTCGCGGCTGTTAATAAGTCCGCGTACCGCGCTCTTGTGAAATTTACGGACGAGGATATCGACTTCATCTGCAAATTCGTGACAGAGCAGGCGGAGGCTATGGGTAAGGAGGATATTCAGATTGCCGAGATGCACAACATATTCGAGGGCGCGCTTGAAAGAGTAAATCCGAAGGTCGCGAAAAGCTACCGCGATTACCGCAATTACAAGCAGGACTTTGTGCAGATGCTCGACGAGGTTTACAAAAAGAGCCAGTCCATCATGTACATCGGCGACAAGGAAAACTCAAATACCGACTCGGCGCTCGTGTCAACAAAGCGCAGCCTGATTTTTAACCAGCTTAACAAGGAGCTTTACAAGAAGTTTTTCCTGACAACGGAGGAACTGCAGGCATGCCGTGACGGTTACATTTATATTCATGATATGTCGGCGCGCCGCGACACTATGAACTGCTGTCTGTTCGATATTGAAAACGTGCTGTCGGGCGGCTTTGAAATGGGCAATTTGTGGTATAACGAGCCTAAGACGCTCGACGTTGCGTTCGACGTGATAGGCGATATTATTCTGTCAGCCGCATCGCAGCAGTACGGAGGTTTTACCGTGCCGAGCGCGGATAAAATTCTTGAGCCGTACGCCGAAAAATCGTATAAGCTTTACATGGATAAGTATACGTCACTGGGACTCAGCGAGGAACAAGCCGACAAGGTGACAATGGCTGATATTCAAAGAGATTTTGAGCAGGGCTTCCAGGGCTGGGAGTACAAGTTTAACTCCGTATCGTCAAGCCGCGGCGATTACCCGTTTATAACCGTTACAATCGGCACCGGTACGGGACGTTTTGCGAAAATGGCGTCAATTACGATGCTGAATGTAAGAAAGGGCGGTCAGGGCAAAAAAGGTCACAAAAAGCCCGTTCTGTTCCCGAAGGTTGTATTCCTGTACGACGAGAACCTCCACGGCAAGGACAAGCCATTGGAGGACGTGTTTGAAGCGGGCATAGACTGCTCGATGAGAAGCATGTACCCCGACTGGCTGTCGCTTACCGGCGAGGGTTACGTGCCGTCAATGTACAAGAAGTACGGCGAGATTATTTCACCTATGGGCTGCCGAGCGTTCCTGTCGCCGTGGTACGAGAGAGGCGGCATGAATCCTGCCGACGACAACGACAAGCCCGTATTTGTCGGACGCTTTAACATAGGAGTTGTGTCGCTTCACCTGCCGATGATTTACTCAAAGGCTAAGCAGGAAAACAAGAACTTTTTTGAGGTGCTTGACTATTATCTTGAGCTTATCAGAAATCTGCATCTCCGCACATACGACTATCTCGGTGAAATGCGCGCGTCAACGAATCCGCTCGCTTACTGCGAGGGCGGCTTCTACGGCGGACATCTCGGCATACATGACAAGATCAAGCCGCTCCTGAAGTCCGCCACAGCGTCGTTCGGAATAACGGCTCTCAATGAGCTTCAGCAGCTTCACAACAAGAAGTCGCTCGTCGAGGACGGCGAATTTGCGCTTGAAACCTTGCGGCATATAAACGATATGGTAGACAGGTTTAAGAAGGAGGACGGCAGGCTCTACGCCATTTACGGCACGCCCGCCGAGTCGCTTTGCGGCTTGCAGGTGACGCAGTACAGGAAGAAGTACGGCATAGTCGAGAACGTGTCCGACAGGGAATACGTGTCAAACAGCTTCCACTGCCACGTTACCGAGGACATTACGCCGATAGAGAAGCAGGATCTCGAAAAACGCTTCTGGAATTTGTGCAACGGCGGTAAAATCCAGTATGTGAAATATCCCGTAAACTACAACAGGGAAGCGGTAAAGACGCTCGTTCGCCGCGCAATGGATATGGGCTTTTACGAGGGCGTTAATATGTCGCTCGCATACTGTGACGACTGCGGCTACGAGGAGCTTGAAATGGATGTGTGTCCGAAGTGCGGCAGCAGAAATCTTACGAAAATAGAAAGAATGAACGGCTATCTGTCGTATTCGCGCGTAAAGGGCGACACGCGTCTCAACAGCGCGAAAATGGCGGAAATAGCGGAAAGGAAAAGTATGTAAATGCGCTATCACAACATAACAAAGGACGATATGCTTAACGGCGACGGTCTGAGAGTTGTTTTGTGGGTAGCCGGCTGCGGTCATCGGTGCGAAAAATGTCAAAATCCGGTGACATGGGATATTAACGGCGGTCTGGAATTTGACAGCGCGGCAGAGAAGGAGCTTTTCACAGAAGCGGACAAGCCGTATATATCGGGACTTACCGTAAGCGGCGGCGATCCGCTGCATCCGCGCAACCGACGAGACGTAGGTGAAGTTATAAAACGGTTCAAGAAAAAATTCCCCGATAAAACCGTGTGGCTCTACACAGGCTACGAATGGCACGAGGTCAAGGATCTGCCGTTTATGAGCATGGTAGACGTGCTTGTGGACGGCAGGTACATAGATGCGCTGCGCGACGTAAATCTGCCGTGGCGCGGCAGCTCGAATCAGAAGGTCATAGATGTTAAGAAAAGTCTCGAAACCGGCAAGACGGTTCTTGTCATGAAATAAAAGGAGAATAAACAAATGCGGAGAATAGCAAAATTTGAGAAGGTGAGTATGGAGCGGTTTAAGGCTGACTGGACAGACACGTTCGGCGAGACGGGGAATATAGAGGAGATATACAACTCTGTAAAGCTGCCGTCGCGCGCTACGGCTGGCAGTGCCGGATATGATTTTTTCACGCCGTGCGCCGTTAATCTCGCGCCCGGCGAAAGCATGAAGATACCTACAGGCATACGCGTAAAAATAGACGACGGCTGGGTGCTTAAAATTTATCCCAGAAGCGGTCTCGGCTTTAAGTTCCGCCTGCAGATGAACAACACCGTCGGCATAATCGACAGCGACTATTACATGAGCGACAACGAGGGGCATATTTTCTGCAAGATAATGAACGACTCAAACGAGGGCAAAACCGTGTCGCTCGATGCGGGCGCGGGGTTTTGCCAGGGAATATTCGTCGAGTACGGCATAACCGTTGACGATGACGCTGACGCCGCCCGCAACGGCGGCTTCGGCAGCACAGGAAATTAAACCATACAAAAAGACTTCCCGACGGGAAGTCTTTTTTACGTTATTCATTTACGGGAATGGAAATAGTAACCTCTGTACCCTTGTGCAGCTCGCTTGAAATCTTAATCTTACCGTTGAAGCTCGATTCGATCGACTGCTTGGCAATTGCGAGACCGAGACCTGTTCCGCCCGTGTCGCGCGAGCGTGCCTTATCTACGCGGTAGAAACGGTCGAATATGTGCGGCAGCTTATCCTCCGCTATACCGATACCGTTGTCCTGGACTTTAATATTTATATCGGTGTAAACCTTGCTCGAATACACCTCGATTGTGCCGCCCTCGCTCGTGTACTTCAATGCGTTTGAAATTACGTTTATAATCGCTCTTTCGAGAACGTCGCGGTCGCCCGTTATTATAGGCACATCGTTAATCGGCGTGTACGTGAGCGTCTGCCGCTTCTTCTTCGCCTGCAGATCCATTCTGTCAACGATGGTTTCAAGCATTTTCCTAACGTCAATCTTCTCCGGCGGCTTTAAGAATGTCTGGTTTTCGTCAAGCTCGCTGAGCGTCAGAAGGTCGCTTATAATTCTTGCCATTCTGTCCGATTCGGACGCTATAACGTCAAGGAAACGCACCTGCAGTTCTCTGTCAACATCGGGCGAGTCGGCAAGCGTTTCCGAATACGATTTAATCGTCGTAAGCGGCGTACGAAGCTCATGCGACACGTTCGCAACAAAGTCGCGGCGCGACTGCTCCAGCTTTTCCTGCTTTGTAATATCGTGTATTACAACTATAATACCGCCCGCCTTATTCTCCGCCTTAAAGGTCGCGAAATTGAGGTGCAGATAGTGGTTAGCTACCTTAATCTCACGCTCCACACTGCCGTCGGTCTGCATATACAAAAGGTCTCCGAGCTTTATATCGGCGTTTATCTCCTTGAAAAATCTGTCAAAATTTATGT
Organism: uncultured Clostridia bacterium; assembly: GCA_947624485.1. Classification (GTDB taxonomy): domain Bacteria; phylum Bacillota; class Clostridia; order UBA1381; family UBA1381; genus Hominilimicola. Next base: position 181,461 of record CANQKM010000001.1, on the reverse strand, counting down.
CGTCAAGGTAACGGCGTTTTAACAGCTTTTTCGCTTCGGGATTGCAGTGGAGAAGTCTGCCCTTCATATCGAATGCGAGAATGCCGTCGTTCATGTTTTGAAGTATAGTCTCAACCTTGATTTTCTCACCCATAGCCTGGTCAGACGACTGCTTTCTTGTGTGGGCGAGGTACAGGAGCGAATTTGTAAGGTTGCCAAGCTCGTCGTTGGTGTCGGAGTGTTCAAGAGCGTTAATGTCGCCGTCCGCGAGCTTACGCGCCTTAATCGAAAGCTGCTGTATGGGAATTGTGATCGAACGCGCTATAAGTATTCCGACAACAGCCGAGATGATAAGCGACAACAGCAGCGAAATCAGCAATATGCGTATAAGGTTTTGCGTAACGGCTCTCTGAGTTGAGCAATCGTCACGGACATATACTATAAAGCTCATATCGTCGCCGTTTATCAGCGGAAGCGCGTAGTCCATATATGGTTTTGTTATACTCGTTTCCTTCTGCTCGCTGCCCTCAGCCGCCTGCTCTATGGTGGGCGTTGAGTTTACCGACGACGAGCCGTCCGACGCTTTAAGCACGTCGCCGGATGCGGTTTCGATTATATAATACACCCTTGACGACGTTATTCCGAGCCTGCCCGAATGTGACGACAGCACGTCGTTTATCATATTCACGCTGTTAAAGGTTTTGTTTGATATTGTAAGCGAACGGTCGTCGGCTTCGTCCGACGGGACGGGCAGCTCGTTTGCCGCGGCAAGTAAATCATTTTTAACATCCGCGTCAAACACTTCGTTTATATCGTCGGAAAAAGCTCTGTGGTAGTACTTCGCGACTCCGAATATATTGAAGCTGCCTATTAAAAGTTCCGTTGCAAGCACAAGCAGCACGAACAGCAGCGTTATTTTCCATCGTATGCTTTTAAACATAATATGCAATAATCCTTTCGGTAAAAATACGGTAAAGCACCCAAAACATATCGTTTCGGGTGCCTTATTTTTAGGTTTGTTTTATTTGTTGAAGTAGTAACCCACTCCGCGCTTTGTGATTATATATTTCGGCATGCTCGGATCATCCTCGATCTTTTCGCGCAGACGTCTTACCGTTACGTCGACGGTTCTCACATCGCCGTAATACTCATAACCCCATACGTTTTCGAGCAGCTTTTCTCTCGAAAAGATTTTTCCGGGCTGCTGCGCAAGGAAGCGTAAAAGCTCAAATTCTCTGAGCGTTATGTCTATAACCGTGCCGTTCTTCGATACCTCGTAGCGGTCTATGTTAATCGTTAAATCACCCGATACGATTGTATCCTGATTATCCGTATCCGATTCCTGCGCCGGCGCCGCCGCTGCCGCGCTTCTGCGGAGATTTGCCTTAACTCTCGCGGCAAGCTCGCGCATGGAGTAGGGCTTTGTAATATAATCGTCCGCTCCAAGCTCAAGACCGAGTACCTTGTCAACCTCGTCCTCTCTTGCCGTAAGCATTATAATGGGAACCTGCGACTGCTCGCGTACCTTTTTGCAGACCTCCCAGCCGTCAAGTCCGGGCAGCATTACGTCAAGCAAAATAAGATCGGGATGTTCCGTCAGAGCCATTTCAAGACCTTTAACGCCGTCAAGCGCGGAAAGCGTCTTATAGCCTTCCTTACCAAGCGAAAATGTAAGTATGTCATTGATGTTCTGCTCGTCCTCAATTACAAGTATCGTACGTTCCATTTACCTCAATTCCTTTCAAATTCCGTATTTTCAGATATATGTTCTCAAAATAGTTACATATATTTTATCACTAAATGACAATTTTTTCAAGAGAATTTTACAAAAAAATCATAATTACCTTTATTTTTTTGAATATTTTTACTATGATATAGACAATTCGGTAAAAATGGTGTATAATGTTAAGGATAAAATACTTTTGAAACAGGGGAGGAAAGCGTATGGCAGAGTACATCGAAAAAACGGTGCTGATGGACGCCGCGACGGTAAAGCGCGCCGTAAGCCGTATGGCGTATGAGATAGTCGAGCGTAACAGAGGCACGGACAACCTTGTCATTATCGGAATACAGACGAAGGGCGTGACGCTCGCGAAGCTTCTTTTGGAGCGGATAAAGGAGATAGAGGATATACGTCTGCCGCTGGGCAGTCTCGACATCACCTTTTACCGCGACGACCTGACGCGTTTGGGCAGGCACCCCGTTGTGGCGGGAGGCGATATTGCATTTACGATAGAGGATAAAAAGATTATACTTGTGGACGACGTGCTTTTCTCGGGCAGAACGGTACGCTGCGCCATGGATGAGCTTTTCGACATGGGCAGACCGGAGAGGATAGAGCTTGCGGTGCTTGTGGACAGAGGCAGACGCGAGCTTCCGATAAGCGCCGGATATATCGGCAAAAGCATACAGACCTCCGCGGACGAATATATAAACGTCGAGGTGACGGACGGTGAGATAAGCAAGGTATCTCTGTGTGAAAGAGAGGGAAGAAGATGAAGAGAAAAGACCTTTTGGGGCTTAAGGATTTGAGCGCCGAGGAGATAAAAAACATACTGCGCGCGGCTGAAACGATGAAGCTTATAATAAAGCAGCCGAGTAAAAAAACGCCGCACCTTCAGGGCAGAACGGTAGTAAACCTCTTTTACGAGAACAGCACGCGCACGCGTCTTTCGTTTGAGCTTGCGGCGAAGTACATGAGCGCGAACGCGGCGAACATAACAGCGAGCGGCTCGTCGGTGCAGAAGGGCGAAACGCTCATTGACACCGCGAACACGATCAACGCCATGGGTACGGATATACTCGTAATGCGCCACAGCATGTCGGGCGCGCCGCACCTTTTAGCGCCGCTTGTGAGCGCGTCGGTCATAAACGCCGGCGACGGCATGAACGAACACCCGACGCAGGCGCTTCTCGATATGCTCACGATAAAGGAGAAGAAAGGTCATATAGGCGGTCTTAAGGTCGCTATAATAGGCGACATAAAGCACAGCAGAGTTGTAAGGAGCAACATATACGGCTTGACAAAGCTCGGCGCGGAGGTAAGCGTCGGAGGTCCCGCCACGCTTATACCGCAGGGCATGGAGAAAATGGGCTGCAAGGTGTTCAAGAGCATACAGGAAGCCATTATCGACGCCGACGTTGTAATGGGACTGAGAATACAGCTCGAACGCCAAAAGAGCGGACTGTTCCCAAGCCTTCGGGAATACTACAGATTTTTCGGTGTGGACGACGCGCGGCTCAAATACGCCAAACCCGACGCGCTTGTAATGCACCCCGGCCCCGTGAACCGCGGCGTTGAATTTTCCACAAGCGTCATAGACGGCGAGGCGAGCGTTATAAACGAGCAGGTGACGAGCGGCGTCGCGGTCAGAATGGCTGTAATGTATCTTCTTTCCAGAGGCGGATTTGACACAGAGGAGGATGACGGATAATGAGAATACTTATAAAAGGCGGCAGAGTGATAGATCCCGAAAACAACATTGACAAGGTTACGGACGTGTTCATTGACAAGGGTGTAATTTCCGAAATAGGCGACGACCTCGGGCTTGAGGGTATCGACATGGAGGTTATCGACGCCGCGGGCAAAATCGTATCGCCCGGTCTTGTGGATATGCACTGTCATCTCCGCGATCCCGGGCAGGAATACAAGGAGGACATAGAAACAGGCACAAGAAGCGCCGTAATGGGGGGTATAACGTCGATTGCGTGTATGCCTAATACCAAGCCCGTAGCTGATAATGAGACGGTTATTTCGTACATTATAAATAAGGCGAAGGAAGTCGGACACGTAAACGTGTACCCGATAGGCGCAGTATCTAAGGGGCTTAAAGGCGAGGAGCTTGCCGAGATAGGCGAGATGAAGTTTGCCGGTGCGGTCGCGATTTCCGACGACGGACGTCCCGTTACCGAATCGGGACTTATGCGCCGCGCGATGGAGTACGCCGACATGTTCGATATGAAGGTAATTTCCCACTGCGAGGATTTGGGACTTGCCGACGGCGGCTACATGAACGAGGGCGCGGTCGCCACTGCTATGGGACTTCGCGGCATAACGCGCGCAGCGGAAGAAGTAATGGTATCGCGCGATATTATAATCGCCGAAGCGATAGGAACGCCCGTGCATATCGCGCACGTAAGCACGCGCCTTTCGGTAGACCTTGTGCGTCAGGCGAAAAAGCGCGGCGTGCGTGTCACATGTGAAACGTGTCCGCACTATTTTACGCTTACGGAAAAGGCGGTCGAGGGCTTTAACACATTCGCGAAGATGAACCCGCCGCTGCGCACCGACGACGACGTCGCGGCGATAAAGGAAGGACTTGAGGACGGAACGATAGACTGTATCGTAACTGATCACGCTCCCCACCACATAGACGAGAAAAACTGCGAGTTTGCGCTCGCGCTGAACGGCATAGTCGGCTTTGAAACGTCGCTCGGACTTGGACTTAAATATCTTGTAGAACCCGGAATTTTGACGATAAGCGAGCTTATTGAAAAAATGGCAGTCAATCCGTCGCGCATTCTGGGGCTTAACAAGGGCAATCTTAAAATCGGCAACGCCGCCGATGTTACGGTTTTTGATCCGAATAAGGAATGGACGGTGGATATAACGAAGCTCCACTCAAAGAGCAAAAACTCGCCCTACGACGGATTTAAGCTTTTGGGCAAGCCCGAATACGTTATCGTGGGCGGCAAAATAAAGGTAAACCGAGGCATACTTGTGTAAACGGCTGTAAGGAGGAATAACATGTCGGTAGATTTACTTGTAAAAAAAATAAAGGAAAAGGGCAACCCGTCGGTCGCGGGACTTGATCCGAAAATCGACTACGTACCCGAATATATACGAAAAAAAGCATACGCCGAGTACGGTCAGAATCTAAAGGGCGCGTGCGCGGCAATATGGGAGTTCAACAAAGGTCTTATTGACGCGCTTTACGACATTGTACCGGCGGTGAAGCCGCAGAGCGCGTTTTACGAGATGTACGGACTTTGCGGCGAAACAGTGCTTCACAAAACGATACAATACGCTAAGGAAAAGGGACTGTACGTCATTCTCGACGTTAAGCGCAACGACATAGGCTCAACAGCCGAGGCGTACTCGAAGGCGTATCTCGGTAAAACAGCCGTTGACGGCGTTGAGGAGGAAGCGTTCGGCGTTGACTGCGTGACGGTCAACCCGTATCTTGGAACGGACGGAGTAATGCCGTTTGTAAATGACTGCAAGACGTACGACAAGGCGATATTCGCGCTTGTAAAAACGTCCAATCCCTCGTCGGGCGAGCTTCAGGATTTAATCGCGGGCAGCGCGCATATCTATGAAAAGGTCGCGGAGTGCGTAAACAAGTGGAACGCGGACACAATAGGCGAAAGCGGTTACGGCGCGGTCGGCGCGGTTGTCGGCGCGACATACCCCGAACAGGCGGCAGCGCTTCGCAAAATAATGAAACAGTCGTATTTTCTCGTACCCGGCTACGGCGCGCAGGGCGGCGGTGCGAAGGATGTTGTGCCGTGCTTTAACTGCGACGGTCTCGGCGCGATAGTAAACTCGTCGCGCGGTATCATGTGCGCGTACAAAAAAGGCGGCTGGAAAGAGGAACAGTTCGCCGAAGCGGCAAGAGCGGAAGCAATACGCATGAGAGACGAGCTTACGTCCGTGATAAAATAAGGAGACAGCATTATGAAAAAACAGGAAATATGCAAGCTTATAAAGAAAAACGAAATCGCGGACGGCATATTTGACTTCACGATAGAGAGCGCGGACATAGCCGCCGAGGCACAGTGCGGGCAGTTCCTGCATATCGCGTGCGGCGGAGACACGTTTCTGCGCCGACCGATAAGCATATGCGACGCGTCAAACGGCGAGATCCGCTTCATATTCGAGGTAAAGGGCGAGGGAACAAAGCTGCTCGCGAAAAAGGAAATCGATGATGAAATAGATGTTGTAGGACCACTGGGACACGGCTTTGAGATAAAGCAAAGCGTTAAAAAACCGATCGTAATAGGCGGCGGTATCGGAATATTCCCGCTTTACAAGCTCACGAAACAGCTTACAAACGCGGCGGTATTTCTGGGATTCAGAAATAAGTCGCGCGTTGTTATGGAGGACGAGTTTGATGCGGTATCGTCAATGACGATTGTCGGTACGGACGACGGCAGCTACGGCTACAACGGTTACATCGCTTCGGCGATGGAGGGCTACCTCAATTTTAACGACTGCGACATGATATACTCGTGCGGCCCTATGCCGATGCTGCGAGCCGTCAAGAAAATAGCCGAAGAACGCGGCATACCGTGCCAGATCTCGCTCGAACAGCGCATGGGCTGCGGTATAGGCGCGTGTCTCGCATGCGCCTGCGAAACAAAGAAGGACGGCACGGAGCGTTACGCAAAGGTGTGCGCCAACGGCCCCGTATTTTACAGCGAGGAGGTAACGCTCAATGACTGATATGAAAATAAATTTCTGTGGCGTGGAGTTTAAGAACCCGATAGTAACAGCTTCGGGAACATTCGGCTTCGGTATGGAATACAATGAGTTCGCGCCGCTCGCGGAATACGGCGGCATAGGCGCAAAGGGGCTTACGAGAGTGCCGCGCGCGGGCAATCCGCCTCCGAGAATAGCCGAAACGCCGTCGGGAATTTTGAACAGCATAGGACTTCAAAACCCGGGCGTTGAGTATTTCGCGGAGCATATCATGCCGATACTCGCGGAGTACGACACGAACGTCATAGTCAACATATCCGGCAACACCGTTGAGGAATACTGCGAAATGGCAGAAATAATTTCGGCTACCGACGCGGCGATAGTCGAGCTTAACATTTCCTGCCCAAACGTAAAGCACGGCGGACTTGCCTTCGGCACTGATGCGAACGTGGTAAATTCGCTCACGAAAGAGGTAAGAAAACGCTGCACCAAGCCGCTTGTCGTAAAGCTGTCGCCGAACGTAACGTCAATTACGGAGATTGCTAAAGCAGCCGAGGACGGCGGCGCGGACGGATTGTCACTCATAAACACGCTGCTCGGCATGAAAATTGATATTGAAACGAAAAGACCGATTTTGAAGAACAACACCGGCGGACTGTCGGGGCCCGCGGTAAAGCCGGTGGCGGTACGTATGATACATGAGGTGCATAACGCCGTAAAGCTGCCGCTTATCGGCATGGGCGGTGTTATGACCGGCAGCGACGTAATAGAGCTTATGCTCGCGGGCGCGTCGCTTGTCGCGCTCGGAACGTCGCTTTTCGCGAAACCCGACCTTATATATGACGTAAAAAGAGATATGCAGAGCTACATGGAACGCCACAGCATTGAGGATATAAATACAATAATCGGCGCGGCACAGATGTGGTAAGAATTAAAAAAAGGATTGCAAAAGCAATCCTTTTTTTGTATTGTCTATTATACGTGATACAAAAGCTCCGTGTAAGTGGGGAAGGGCCAGTATTCCTTTGAAACGATCGTTTCAAGCTCGTCGGCAACCTTACGCAACTCATCCATAGCGGGAATAACGGTGTTCTTGTAATACATACCGATTGCGTAAGCGTCCTCGTCGGGAACAGCCGTCGCCGCGTCAAGCGCGTCGATCTTCTCCATGAGCGCCTCTGTAAGCTCGGTAAGCTTCTTCGCTCTTGCCGCTTCGTTGGGAGCGTCTATTCCGAGCGCCTTCTTCGATGCAAGGTCGTCGGTTACGAACTTTGTATACTTCAGGCATGCGGGGAGAATCTCCTGCTTAGCCATTTCAAGCATGGTGAGCATCTCGAAGTGGAGCGTGTTGTCGTACTCCTCCATCATAATCTCGCCGCGCGTCTTAACTTCAACCTCGGTGAATACCTCCTGCTTCGTAAACAGGTCGATTGACTTCTGTGATACAAAGTGGGGGAGTGCGTCCGGCGTTGTCTTGAGGTTGTCAAGACCGCGCTTTTCAGCTTCCTTAACCCACTCGTCACTGTAGCCGTTGCCGTTGAAGATAATTCTGTTATGGTCGGAGAAAATCTTAACGGCAAGGTCGAACGCGTCCTTCTTAATATCCTTGCTGCCTTCGAGAGCGTCCGCGATTTCCGTAAGCGTCTGCGCAACGATGGTGTTAATAACAATATTGATACCGGCGATCGACTGTCTTGAACCGGGCGCGCGGAACTCGAAACGGTTACCCGTAAACGCGAACGGCGACGTTCTGTTTCTGTCGGTCGTGTCTCTCTCGATGTCGGGGAGCGAGTCAACGCCGGTTGCGATAATCGAACCCTCGTCGGACTTAATACCCTTATGCTTAACGAGCTTATCAACTACAGCAGCAAGCTGGTCGCCGAGGTAAATCGAAATGATAGCCGGAGGCGCCTCGTTCGCGCCGAGTCTGTGGTCGTTACCCGCCGTTGCAACGGAAGCTCTCAAAATATCCGCGTAATCGTCAACAGCCTTTATAACAGCCGCAAGGAACAGAAGGAACTGCGCGTTGTCCTGCGGATTCTTGCCGGGCTTGAACAAAAGCTCGCCGTCGGACGTGCCGATTGACCAGTTGTTGTGCTTACCCGAACCGTTGATGCCCTCATAGGGCTTTTCGTGAAGCAGGCAGTACAGACCGTGATGATCCGCGACCGTCTTTAATATTTCCATTGTGAGCTGGTTATGGTCGTTTGAAATATTTGTGGTTGCGAATACGGGCGCAATCTCGTGCTGCGCCGGAGCGACCTCATTATGCTTTGTCTTTGCAAGCACGCCGAGCTTCCACAGTTCCTCGTCAACCTCGCGCATGAAGTTTGCAACGCGCTCTTTGATCTGACCGAAATAATGGTCGTCCATTTCCTGACCTTTTGCGGGCTTTGCGCCGAACAGAGTTCTGCCCGTAAGAAGAAGGTCCTTACGCTGATTTCTGAGCTTCTTGTCTACAAGGAAATACTCCTGTTCGGGGCCAACGTAAGCCACAACGCGCTTCGGGTGCTTGCCGAACAGCGCGAGAACTCTCTTTGCCGCTCTGTCAATAGCCGCCTCGGAACGAAGCAGCGGCGTTTTCTTATCGAGAACCTCGCCCGTGTACGAAACGAATGAGGTCGGTATGTACAGCGAATGACCTTTTATGAACGCAAACGACGTCGGATCCCATGCAGTATAGCCTCTCGCCTCAAACGTCGCTCTAAGACCGCCGGAGGGGAAGGACGAAGCGTCGGGTTCGCCCATAACAAGCTCTTTACCCGAAAACTCCATAAATACCGTTCTGTCCTCGGTCGGCTGAATGAACGCGTCATGCTTTTCAGCCGTAAGACCGGTCATAGGCTGGAACCAGTGCGTATAGTGCGTGCAGCCGTTTTCGATAGCCCACTCCTTCATGGCGTGCGCAACGGCGTTAGCCACGTTTATATCGAGCCTTGTACCGTCGTTAATCGTCTTTACAAGCGACTTGTAAATATCCTTCGGCAGACGCTCCTTCATCGTGGGCAGATTAAACACCTTGCTTCCGAACATTTCATCAACTTTACTCATTTTTACCATACCTCCTGATTTTTAATTCACAACGGCAGATTTTCGTATATTTAAGAAAAAAAGGTGAATTATATCTATTTCAATATAAAACACCTTTGTTCTATCAAAAATCTGCTATTGAGTTTTTCTAATCCGAATTATGCTATAATTATAATCTCTAAAAAATCGTTTGTCAATATGCAAGTTGCAAGATTTAGAGTTTTTTTATCTCAAATAATTATGCAAATTGTCAGCCCGTCACATTCTCCTCATGCTTTCTTTTGCGCTTATTCTTGGTGAATTTACGGTGCGAATCGGGCGTCAGATGTCCTATTCCGATGTCAAAGCACTCCTCGACCTCCGCGAGATTTAACAGGCTGTAATCCTCCAGAATCCTAAGCATAACGCACGCGCAGGCGTAAGCGTCGTCGTACGCTCGGTGATGATGAAATTTTATCCCGAGCGCGTCACAGAGCTTGTTCAGTTTATGGCTCTCAAGCTCCGGGTACGCCTTCTGCGACAGCTTAACGGTACATAAATAAGCGAACGTGGGGCGCGGTATGTTGAAATATTCCAGCGTCGCGCACAGCACGCCTACGTCGAAATCCGCGTTATGAGCTATGACCGTCTTGCCGTCAAGATACGGCTTGATCTCGTCCCAGTACATATCGAATGTTGGCTTGTCCGCAACCATATCGGGCGTAATACCGTGTATTTTTACATTATATTCGTTGAACTCAAACGGCTCGGGACGAATAAGTATTTCCTTTCTGTCCGTTATAATATTATTCTCCACAACGCATATACCGAGACTGCACACGCTCGTGAAGTTCGACATAGCGGTTTCAAAGTCTATTGCCACAAAATCCATCTTACACTCTCCTAACTTAAATATTATACACCATTATAATCATATTGTCAAAGGTCGGTGAATTTTGGGAAAACAGACCGTTGACATGCGGCGAAATGTCATAGTATAATTAAGGAAAAGGAGCTGATATAATGAAGGTAGGAATAATAGGCGCGATGGATATTGAGGTCAGGGCGCTTAAGGACATGATGGATAACGCCGTTGCCGACAAGGTGAGCGGTATGGAATTTTACAGAGGACGCATTAACGGCACGGACACCGTTGTCGCCGTTGCGGGTGTGGGCAAGGTAAACGCCGCCGTATGCGCGCAGACAATGATACTGCGCTGGTCGCCCGACTGCATTGTAAACGTCGGCGTGGCGGGCGGACTGTCGGGAAAGCTCGGTATAGGCGATATTGCCGTCGCGGACGCGGTGTGCGAGCATGACATGGACACTACGCCGATAGGCGATCCTAAGGGCTTTATATCCGGTCTTAACACTGTTTATATTAAAACTGATCCGCGCGTAACGGACATGATATGCGCCGCGGCTAAGGAACTCGGATTAAATTACGAGCGCGGCACAATAGCGTCGGGCGACCAGTTTATAAGCACGCATGAACAGCGCACCGCGATAAAATCGGAATTTAACGCCATAGCCGCTGAAATGGAAGGCGCGGCAATCGGTCACGCCGCCGCGATGAACGGCGTGCCTTTTGCGGTAATACGCGCCTTGTCGGACGGTGCGAACGAGGAAAGCGTTGACGACTACCCGACATTCGCGAAAAAAGCAGCGGCGAACAGCGTTGCAATTATCACTAAATTTCTGGAGGGAGTAAAATAAAATGGAAAAAATTAAAAGCTTTCAAGTTGACCACAGAAAACTCAATAAAGGAATATACATTTCGCGCACCGACGGCGACGTTGTGACATATGATTTGCGCTTTGTAAAGCCGAACCAAGGCGGTTATCTCGACAATGAAACGATGCACACGATAGAGCATATGCTTGCCACTTTCGCGCGCAACAGCGATATTAAAGATGATGTGGTATATTTCGGACCTATGGGCTGTCAGACAGGCTTTTACCTGCTTGTCCGCGGCACGGTAACGCCCGAAAAGACGCTTGAAACGGTCAAGGACATACTGAAAAAGACCATAGACCATAGGGGAGAGGTGTTCGGCGCGAGTGAGATTGAGTGCGGAAATTACAGGTCATTAAACCTCGAAAAAGCACAGCGCGCGTGCCGAGAATATCTCGATGTGATAGAACCGCTTACAACCGTACTCGATTACGAACAGGTCAATAAAGCCTGACGTTTACGGACGGGGAAACGTATTATTCGGATTTATCGAAATAATTTAGCAATCCGCATATAATATTGATTTCTTCGTCCGTAAGCCCTTCAAGGGACAATAATCTTTTATTATCGACTTCAAGAAGATAGTCGGTGGTTACACGAAACAATTTTGCCATTTCAATTATGTGCTTCATCGAAGGCACTGACGTTTGATTTTCCCATGCGAGCACACTCGTTCTCGCAATACCCAAATGCTTAGCCAAATCCGCCTGACTGTAATTGTACTGTTCACGCAGCATTTTTATTCTTTCATGTATCATGGCATAGCCCCTCCTTTCTTTAATTATACATAAATAATATGTCAACATACACATCTTTATACGTTGTGTATATTGACACAAATCTTACTTTCTGTTATAATATAACCAAGTATTTTATTAAAAAGGAGAGGTGCAGTATGAAAAAGTTTATTTCGTTATTTGTCACGTTTGCTGTAATGCTTACAGCAATAAATGCGGTCGTGTTTTCCGCGGGCGGGGACGATACGGAAGTCACGGACGGTTTGGTTTACTTAAATGGTACGAACAGAATTTTGTATTACGCCGGCGACGACGGGATATGTACTGTTCCCGAAGGCTCCGTTGTGGAAGGCTTATACCGTTCACGCGAATCGAAGAGTATTAAAAAGCTCGTCGTTGGCGGTGACGTAACTTTTGACTGCGTGCTTAGCGGCGAAGTACAAAGGCTCACGGATTTAAAGGAAGCCGTATTCGGCGAGGGAATTACTGAAATTCCGTACCAATGCCTGATGGGTTGTCCCGAGCTTGAAAGCGTTACACTGCCCTCCACGCTGAAAACAATCGGAGACGATGCGTTCCGCGACTGCCCGAAGCTGAAATCAATCTCACTTCCCGACGGACTTGAGTCGATAGGCGAATACGCGTTTTACGGCACAAAGAGCTTGTCGGGCGATGTAATAATTCCGGATACGGTTACATATTTGGGAGGCGGAGCGTTTTCGTACAGCGGAAGTCTCGGCAAGGTACATCTGCCATACAGTTTGTCGGAAATGCCTGATAAAGCATGGTTTTCCGGTACGAAGAAGCGGGAGATAAATATTCCCGACGCTATGCTTGACGATCCGCCGTGGCTGACTGCGGACGAAATTACATTTAACTCCGACATGACCGTTAAAATCTATAATGCCGTCAGAGATTCGGAATGGTGTAAGGAGAAGTATCTCAAAGGCAAAACAGATAAAAGCTTGGGCAGCTACAAGGATTTTGCGGTTGCGGAGGACACTGTGTTAAAATATCTCGGTGATGATAAAAATCCCGTCGTGCCGGAAGGCATAAAGTCAATTACCGAATACGCCTTTGCATACCGCGATATGGATACGGTCACGCTTCCGAAATCGCTTGAAAGTATAGATAAGAGTGCGTTCGCTTATACAACGCTTAAAGAGGTCGTTATACCCGAAAACGTGAAAACGGTAAGCGACGGCGCGTTCAGAGAATGTGAATTGATTGAAAAAGTAACCTTTGAAGGAGCGCCAACAGTGGGAACGGCATTTCCAGAGAGCGGCTTACTGACAAAGGATAATGTTATAATCAAGGATAACGCTATTAAGCTGTCAAAGGATTTTTACGCATTTGAGGGTGTGGAGAACAACTTGGATTATTTTTATGAGAGACTGGCGGATAACGGGGTAAACGTGGACAATGCGCCCACCGCCAAACCGACCGTTGCTCCCGAAGCAACGCCCGTGTCTGCTGCAAAGCCGGAAGCAACATCGTCACCGACACCCGAACCTGAACCGAAAACGCTTGAAGTAAACGGCGCGGACATGTCGATAAGCGTTGACGGCAAGGCGGTTGACTTCCCGGACGCAAAGCCGTTTGTTGACGATAATGACCGCACGCAGGTACCTGTGCGCGCCGTTGCGGAAATGCTTGACTGTGATGTTGACTGGAACGAGGACACTAAAACAGCCACAATAATTCGCGACGGCGGCGTGATAACACTTACACTCGGCAGCAATATTATGACCGTCAACGATAAACCCGTCCAAATGGACACATCGGTAATTATTAAGGACAACAGAACATACATCCCCGTCCGCTTCGCCGCGGAAGTGCTCGGTTTTACGGTTGAGTGGAAATAGCGGGGGACACTAAAATGGGGACACTAAAGTTTTAGTGTCCCCGCAGTTTTAATTTATATCTCCCAATTCATACATAATCATGGCGAGTACCGCTTCGCCCGCCGTTTCCGTCCGCAGAATACGTTTGCCGAGCGTGACGGTGGGGAGGAGCGCCTTTTTTATTTTCTCCGCTTCGGTAATGTCAAAACCGCCCTCCGGTCCGATCAGAAATCCTATCGACTTAATCTCCGGCTTTGACAGCAGTACCTCGCGCAGCGTTTGCTTTTCTTCGCACTCGTAAGGGGCGAAAAACAGGTCAAATTCCTTTGATGTGTTTATCACCTCATCGAGCGTCATAAACGGCTTAATTTCGGGTATTATGCCTCTGCCTGACTGCTTTGCCGCGGCTTCGGAAATCTTTTGCCAGCGGTCGAGCTTTTTTGCCTCGTCCTTTTTGCTTTCCACGCGCGACACGCACCGCGCAAGCTTTACCGGCACAATCTCTTGTACGCCGAGTTCCGTTGTTTTCTGGATGATATACTCCATTTTTGAACCCTTAGGCAGCCCTTGAAACAGCGTCACCTTTACGTCCGGCTCTGACGCGCATTTTTGCTTTGAGATTATATCGCACACCAGTCTGTTCGGCTCTGCGGACGCGATACGCGCCTCATAATCGCTGCCGCTGCTGTCGCAGACGGTAACGGTGTCGCCGATGCCGAGACGCAGCACGCGCGTGATATGCGTGACGTCGCCGCCCTCTATTATGATATGCTCGCCTTGCACGTTGCCGCTCGGCACAAAAAATTTAGGCATCTTAAACCCTCCTCAAAACGCGTTTTCAATGTGGTTTATTCTTGTAACTTTCATGCGCTCGCCTTCGCCCTCGTACAGCACTTCTATAACATCGAACCGCACATCATTGTTTACAACGTCCGTGTAGCACGCGGCGGCGCGGCGTATGCGCTCCTGCTTGCGGCTGTCAACGTATTCGGCAGGCTCGCCGAACGCGGTCGATTTGCGCGTTTTAACCTCGGCAAACACGATGCAGCCGTCCTTTTCGGCTATTATATCTACCTCGCCCATTTTGAGGCGAAAATTGCGTTTTAAAATTTCGTAATCGGCATTCTCGAGGAACTCTGCTGCCGCGTCCTCGCCGAAACCGCCTATTGTCTGTGTTTTCATACGTTTTCACCCAATATCTTAGTCAAAAAGCTCCTGCGGTGTATCTCGCACGGCCCGTATTTTTTGAGCGCTTCGATATGCTCCTTTGTGCCGTATCCCTTATGCTTTTCAAAGCCGTATTCGGGGTATTTTTCGGCAATATTGCGGATAAAATGGTCACGGCTCACCTTCGCGAGAATAGAAGCCGCAGCAATCGACGCGCTTTTACTGTCGCCCTTCACGACCGTTTCATGGGGGACGGTCATACCGGATATGCGGTTGCCGTCTATTATAACATAATCCGGCACAATTTTGAGACCGTTTACCGCATTGTTCATGGCTTCAAACGTGGCGTTTAAAATGTTGATTTCGTCTATACGCTTTTCGTCCACGCTCGCTACGCAGTAAGCAACAGCCTTTTTCGTTATTTCGTCGAACAGCTCCTCGCGCTTCTTTTCGCTTAGCTTTTTTGAGTCGTTTATTCCGCGTATAACCAGGTTTTCAGGCAGTATAACCGCAGCCGCGTACACCGGTCCGGCGAGCGGCCCGCGTCCTGCTTCGTCAACGCCTGCTATAAGTCTGTAACCGTCATGGCGCAGACGGTTTTCTATTTCATACATATCCAAAACGCGGGCAGTCTCTTCCTCTTCTGTAAGCCTTTTAGCCATGATTTTATCTCCCTTTTATTTTAAGCATAAAAACCCTTTGCGTAAGCAAAGGGTTTGACGTGGAGGAGAGGAAGGGATTTGAACCCTCGAACGAGTTACCCCGTTACAGCATTTCCAATGCTGCGCCTTCGACCACTCGGCCACCTCTCCGCAACGAAGGTTATTATACCATACCGCTGTCAAAAAGTCAACACAAAAAGCAAAAAAACAAGCGATTCAATGCGAACCGCTTGTTATATTTGCCTGTAAATTACTTCTTCTTTCTCGCGTTCTTTCTGTCCTGTGCAGCAAGCGCTTTAGCCTGAATATCAGACTCCTTCCAAACAGCCCAGAATGTGCTTGCAAGGAATATGGACGTATACGCACCTGCGATGATACCTACGATAAGAGGAAGTGCGAAATCCTTGATTGTAGACGCTCCGAGAATGTAGATAAGCACGATCGTGATGAGCGTAGTGATTGTTGAGTTAATCGTTCTGCCCATAGTCTCAAGTATGCTTCTGTCGGTCATCTCGGAAATTGTCTCGTTTTTCTTGCGCAGCTTCATGTTCTCACGGATTCTGTCAAAAATAACGATCGTATTGTTGATTGAATAACCGATAACGGTAAGCATCGCCGCGATAAATGTCGTGTTAAGCGGAATATACGTAATGGTATAAACCGAAGCCATGATAAGCACGTTGATCGCAAGCGCGATAACCGCCATAACGGCGCTTCTCCACTCAAATCTGATAGCGATGTATATAAGAATACAAACTATCGCGATAAGTGTAAAGAGAATAGCCTTTGTCTGAACCTCTTTACCGAAGCTTGCCGACGCTGAGTTTACGGATATGATGTTGTCATCCGTAATCTGATACTTGTCCTTGAGAGCGTTTATAATATTCTCTCTCATCTCATCGTCAACCGTTCTTATCTGGTTCGCGTTTGACGACGTATCAGCGGCTGCCGCATCCGTACCTTCAGCCGGAGCCGCTTCCGCCGTAACGGGCGTATTGCCGAGCGAGGGAACCTTTATAATAACCGTTGTATCTGTGTTACCCTTCTGAATGACGGCGTTTACATTTTCCGGAGTTGATTCCTGAACAAGCTGTGCAATTTCGTCATTATTAAAAGCCTGCTTTAAGTCGATTTCCATTCTTGTACCGCCGATAAACTCAACGTCAAAATTGAAAAATCCTTCGTTTGACTGGTGTATGAAACCGAAAATTGCTCCTGCGACTATTATAAGTGCGGGAATGATGGCGAATTTCCATCTGTTCTTTGTTAAATTCTTAAACATTGGCTTCCGCACCTCCTTTTTTAGCTTTTGCGGGGCAGAACAGGCTTCTGTTCTCAATACCTATACCTAAAAGCTGCTTCATAAGGAACTTGGTAATTACAATCGCCGTAAACATACTGAGTATTACGCCGATACCGAGCGTCCATGCAAAGCCTGTGATTGTGCTTATCTTTGACAGGATGAGAACGATACAAGTAATAATGGTTGTTACGTTCGAGTCAAAGATTGCCGAGAACGCCTTGTCAAAGCCTGACATTACGGAAGCTCTTATCGTCTTTCCGAGCCGCATTTCTTCCTTAACTCTCTCGAAGATGATACAGTCCGCGTCGACCGCCATACCGATCGAAAGAACGATACCCGCGATACCCGAAAGGGAGAGGTTAAAGTGGAACAGTCCCATAATAAGCGCCATAAGACCTACATATATGAGAAGCGATATATCGGCGATAAGACCGGGAAGTCTGTACATAACGATCATGAATATCATGATAAGCAAAAGACCGATCGCCGCCGCGATAATGCTGTTCTTCAGCGCGTCCGGACCAAGCTCCGCTCCGACCTTGTTCGCGCCCGCGATTTCGAGGTCAACAGGAAGGCTTCCCGACTGGATCTGGTTCGCAAGCTGTCTTGCCGAATCAGCCGTAAACTGACCTGTGATTACACAAGACGACTCGTCGATCTCCTTTGATACGCTCGGCTGCGAAACAATCTCGCCGTCCTTTACGATCGCGATGTAGTTCTTGCCTTCGCTTACGCGTGCCGCAGCCGCTCTTGTTGCGTCCGCGAACTTCTGTCTCGCGTCGGGATTAAATTCAACCTTAACGTGATGTGTTGCCGCCGTACCCTGCTCGGTTGCGCCGAACTCGTACGATGCGCTCTTAAGGTCTGTACCCGCGTCGAGAATTACATTGCCGTCCGCGTCGTTAAATGTAAGCTTCGCCGTTGTACCGAGAAGCTCCGCGGCAGCGTCCGTATCCTGCATTTCTGGGATTTCAACGGTGATTTTACCGTCGTCGCTGCTCGATATGCGCGCTTCGGTGTAACCCTCAGCCTGCATACGTAAATCGAAAATTCCCTTTAAGGACGTCATATCCTCGTTTGAGGGAACAATATCTCCGATTTTGTTGCCGTTTGCGTCTTTTTCGACAGCCTGGAAGGTTATAACCGAGCCGCCGGCAAGGTCAATACCTTTTTTGATGCCGTTATTGCCGAACATGCCGCCGTACTCAAAGCTGCCTATGTTGATTCCGAAGAATGCGACATAGTTGAGAAGCAACGCGGCAAGCACAACAATAGTAAGAGTTGCTATGCTCTTATTTTTCATTTGCGTTTTCATTCCTTTCTTTTTTTCGCTAAAAATAAAGCGTATTTAACAAATCGCACGAGGTTATTATACAACTAACCGCATATTTCGTCAATAGTAATTATGTTACTATAATGTGACAAAAGTGTTACATTTATTGTGTGCAAAATAAAATTTTATATTGACATATTACGAATTTATTGTAAAATATATAGGAAAGAAAACGGAGGATGACCATGAACAGGAAAGAAAGAGTAGCCTCATATATAAATTCAAAAGAATATGTACCGCTTAAATTCGGAGAGCTTGCGGCTGTGCTGGGAGTGCCGAAAACCGACATGCAGAGGCTCAAACACATCCTTGCCGAGCTTACTGGCGAGGGCAGGATTGCTAAGAGCAAGCGCGGCAGATATATGCCTGTGGATATAAAAGGCGGTATAACCGGCACGCTTATATGCAATCCGTCAGGTCGTTTCGGCTTTGTAGCGTGTGAGGACGGCGGGGACATATTTGTATCAGGCTCTGATATGGCGAACGCGCTAAACGGCGATACTGTTATTGTAAAACTAAACAGCGCATCCGGACGCGGCAAAAGAGAGGGCAATGTTATATGTGTGCTTGAACGCGCAAATAAAACGATTGTGGGAGTTATATATAAGGAAAAGGACGGTTGTCTGTGTCTGCGTCCCGACAGCAGAAGGATATATTCCAAAATATATATCGCGCCCGAAAACAGCTGCGGCGCGGCGGTGGGGGATAGGGCTGCGGTTTCCGATCTCGATTACAATGCCGACGGGCGGATATACGCTTCCGTTACCGATGTTCTCGGCGATGAAAGCTCCGTAAGCGGAATTATGGAGGGCATAGTTATAAGCAGCGGTATAAAGCGTGAATTTGACGCGGAGACGCTTACGGAAGCCGCGCATACCGCAAAGACCGTCACGGAACACGAAATAAACGGCAGAGAGGACAGACGGTCGGAGCTTATATTTACAATAGACGGTGACGACGCGAAGGATTTTGACGACGCGGTGTCCGTTGAACGCCTCGATAACGGAAACTATATGCTTCATGTGCATATAGCGGATGTGTCGTACTACGTAGGGGAGGGGAGTGCCGTAGATACCGAGGCGTACGAGCGCGGCACAAGCGTGTACCTGCCGGACAGGGTTATACCGATGCTTCCCGAAACTCTGTCAAACGGTATATGTTCGCTTCGCCCCGACGAGGACAGGCTTGCGTTTACATGCTCTATGGAAATTGACGGGAGCGGAAATGTTGTAAACAGCCGCCTTGCGAAAACGGTTATACGTTCAAAGGAACGCATGACATACAATAATGCAAACACGCTCCTTGAAGGCTCGGACGACGCGCTTAACGAAAGGTACGGCTATATGCTGCCGGCGCTGCGTGAAATGGAGCGTCTTGCTGAAATATTAAGGAATAAGCGTATGCGGCGCGGCGCTATTGATTTTGATTTTCCCGAATGTCATATTGTGATGAACGCCGAAGGAGAGGTTGAGGATATAACAGCCGCCGACCGCGGCGTGTCAAACAGAATGATTGAGGAATTTATGCTCGCGGCAAATGAAACGGTTGCGGAAACGGCTCAAAAAGCAGATATACCGTTTATATACCGCGTGCATGAGCCGCCGTCGGTCGATAAAATACGCGATTTCAACAAGCTTATATTAAAATACGGATTGCAGATTAACACCGGTGCAGAGGACAAAGCGGTGACTCCGAAGGATTTTCAGCGCGTGCTGGACGAGGTTAAGGACAGCGCGGGCGAAAGAACGGTGTCGAGTGAAATGCTGCGCGCGATGATGAAAGCAAGATATTCACCCGACAACCTCGGTCACTTCGGACTTGCGGCAAAATACTACTGCCATTTTACGTCGCCGATACGCCGTTATCCCGACCTTGTTGTACACCGCGTGCTTACAAAGCTCATAAACGGAGAAAACATATCGCCGCGCGGAATTGCCGAGGCGGCGTCACACTCAAGCGAAGCGGAAATAACCGCCGAAAACGCGGAGCGTGACGCGGACGATTTAATGATAGCCGCTTATATGAGCAGGTTTGTGGGTGAGAGCTTTGACGCCGTAATATCGGGCGTGACGGGCTTTGGCATATTCGTTGAGCTGGACAACACTGTTGAAGGACTTGTGCGCTATGAAAGTATGAATGACGACTATTATATGTATGACGAGCAAAACGGCACTGCAAACGGCAAGCGCGGCGGTCGCATGTACGGCGCGGGCGATAGGGTGAGAGTTACGCTTATACGCAGTGATATACTGTCGCGGCAGATCGATTTTATATTTGAAGAAAATAATTTATAAAAGGAGAATAAAAAATGAAACTGGAGCTTTACAAATTTGACACATGTCCGTACTGCGTGAGAGTGTTTGACGCGATTAAGCGTCTCGGCAGAACGGATATTGAAATGCATGACGTAATGAAAAGCGAGGAGGATTTTAAGCGTCTTATGGAAATCGGCGGCAAGGATCAAGTGCCGTGTTTGTTCATCGACGGCAAGCCGCTGTATGAGAGCCTTGACATAATAGACTGGCTCGAAAAGCATCCGCAGGAAAAATAGGAGTTGAACCTCTGAAAGGGAGTTATAGCAAAATATAAATCCAAGTCGGATAAATCGCTCTTTATTTTACTTGGAAGCATAATTTTAAGGATTAAGGCATTAAAAATCCGTATTGGTTATAATCGAACCTATATCGGTCAGTATGCCTTTTTTAAGTTCAATTACTTCTGCGCCGTGGTTTTTACAGAAGTTTTTTATATTATCGCCGTCCGGATGCGCTGACAGTTCGCCGTTAAACGCCAGCACATTCCTATCAATCAGTCCCGACGCTCCGCCGATAAATCCGTAATTCATTCCGCGAAGCTCTATATGACCTTCACGTATTTTAAGAACGTCTATACCGTGCTTTTCGGCTGCGCCCGATATACTGCTGTCAGCCGTTATGATTGCATGACCGTTTACGACGCACGTACTGCATTTTGCATACCCCTGTGCGGCGTTCAGAATGTCCGCACCCTTACTCCCATACGTTTTGAGAATTTCTATCGCCGTACAGCGCGATTTACAAATCACGCAGTCCTTAAGTGCAGCGGCATTGTACGCAATGTCGTCGGGATATTTCGGGCTTAAGCCGGCGCTGCCTTTTATAAGCGCAAATCCGGTCGGCAGCAGCTTTTTATAATGCCCGTACGCTTCGGGTGCGCAAACAAAACGGTCACTGCCGAGATAATGTATCTGCATATCCGCGTGCGACGCGACCGCGTCGTACAGACAATTGAGCCTTACCGTCGGAATAACCGCGTTGCATGTTTTTTCTAATTCTTTTATTGTTTCGTTGTCCGCTCTGCAGTCAACAATTATAATTTTATCCATATTTTTCCAAATAATGTAAATTTAGTTTACATAAAAATATTATGTAAACCTATCTCTCAAAAGTATCTAAAAAATCCACAGTACACTGTGCTAAAACAGATACCCCAATCGGCAGCGCATCCTCATCAGCCTTGAATTTCGGGCTGTGAATGGGATAAACGGCTCCTGTATCCTCATTTCCGACACCGAGCTTAAAATAAGACGACGGCACAAGCTCGCAGAAATATGAAAAATCGTCGCCCGCCATTGACGCGGTTTTAAGTTCAACCACACTCTGTACACAGTCGAGCTTTTCCGCGCTTTTCCGCACAATATCGTTCATTTTTCTGTCGTTTACAACGGGCGGAAAAAGTATGTTAAAGTCAAGTTCGGCTTTTGCTCCCAAGCTTTTTGCCGTGTCGGTTACGATTTCGTTTATAAGCTCAACAAGCCTTTTACGCGTGCCGCTGTCCAATGACCGCGCCGTACCCGTCATTACAGCCGTGTCGGGAACGGCATTCCTGCACGTGCCGCCGTGTATCTCGCATATCGTCACAACGCACGGGAGACTATATTTTTTCGGTATTTCGTGGCATTTTGCAAGTATTTCCGCGGCGACCGTCAGCGGATTCACGCACTTTTCGGGATACGCGCCGTGACCGCCTTTGCCGGTTATTGTTATCTTAAAATCATCGGGCGACGCCATAATCGAACCGTCCTTAACCTGTATATTGCCCGTCTTTTCAAGCGACTCGACGTGAAGCGCGAACGCTCCGTCAACATGCGGATTTTCCATAACGCCGGCCTTGATCATCGGCTGCGCTCCCCCGTCCCCTTCTTCGGCAGGCTGGAACACGCATTTTACGTTGCCGTTTAGTGTCCCCTTTATTTCGTCCAACAACTTTAGTGTCCCCAAAAGACACGCGGCGTGTATGTCGTGACCGCAGGCGTGCATATATCCCTCGCGCTCGGATTTTACTTCAAAATCGCTTTCGTCGTTTATCGGCAGTCCGTCTATGTCGGCGCGCAAAAGCACCGTTTTGCCGCCGTTTTTGCCGCGTATCGTCGCGACCGTACCCGTTTCCGTCACGATTTCATACGGTATTCCGTATTCTTTGAGCTTATTCCTTATATATTCGGCTGTTTTTACTTCACTGTACGCCGTTTCGGGGATTTTATGAAGAGCGCGCCGCACGGATATAAGCTCGTCCTTCATCGCGAACGCTTTTTCCTCTATCATTTTATCATCTCCTCAAACTCGTCCTCGCTTATAACGGTCACGCCGAGCGCGTTAGCCTTGTCGAGCTTACTGCCTGTCTCTGCACCGGCAAGCACATAATCAGTTTTCTTCGACACGCTCGACGACGTTTTACCGCCGTAGCTTTCAATAATCGCGCCGGCCTCGCTGCGCTTGTATTTTTCAAGCGTGCCGGTAAGCACAAACGTCTTACCCTCAAAACGGTTGTCACGCGCCGTGCTTTCCGTATCGTCAACACATCTCACGCCCGCGTCCTCAAGCCGTTTTATAAATTCCTTGTTCTGTTCCTCCGCGAAAAACTCCGTGACGGACAGAGCCATTTTTTCGCCTATATCGGGTATAATTGTAAGCTCGTCAGCCGCCGCGGCGCGCAGGTTGTCAAGCGTTTTGTAGTGCGCCGACAGTATTTTAGCTGCCTTTTCACCTATGTGACGTATTCCGAACGCGTTTATAAGGCGGTAGAGCGGATTGGTTTTGGATTTTTCGAGCGCGTTTATAAGGTTCTGCGCCGATTTTTCACCGAGCTTGTCCATATCCGCAATGTCGGCGGGGTTTACATAATACAAATCCGCTGCATCCGTTATAAGTCCGCGCTGAAGCATCTGTTCTATGATCGACGGTCCCAAGCCGTCTATATCCATCGCGCTGCGCGACACGAAATGTATAATATTCCTCTTTCTCTGCGCCGGACAGCTAATGCCGGTGCATCTGTACGCCGCCTCGCCTTCCTCGCGCACGACAAGCGCGCCGCATTCGGGACAATGCGGCGGCATACTGAATTCAATTTCCTCACCCGTGCGCTCGTCGGTTACGACCTCGACCACGGCCGGAATAATATCGCCTGCTTTTTCAATCACGACCGTGTCGCCTATGCGGATATCCTTCTCGCGTATATAGTCGAGATTGTGGAGCGTCGCGCGCGACACGTTAGAGCCGGCGATACGTACTGTGTCGAGAATTGCAAGCGGCGTCAAAACGCCCGTTCTGCCGACCTGAACCTTTATGTCGCGTATTTTTGTCGTCTGCTTTTCGGCGGGGTACTTGTACGCTATTGACCAGCGAGGGAATTTGGCGGTGTCTCCGAGCAATTCACGCGACGCGAGGTCGTTTACCTTTACGACCGCGCCGTCAATATCGAAGTAGAGTTCTCCCCTCTCCTCGCCTATTTCCTCAATACGCTTGTACGCGTCCTCGATGCTTGCGTACTCGTTTTTGTCGAGAATTGTCTTAAAGCCCTGCGCCTTCAAAAATTCAAGACCTTCGGTGTGCGACTTTATTTCCACTCCGCGTATTTGCTGAATATTGAACACGAATATATCGAGGTTTCGTTTTGCTGCGATTTTCGGATCAAGCTGACGCAGAGATCCCGCAGCAGCGTTGCGCGGATTTGCAAAAAGCGGCTGCTCCGTTTCTTCAAGCTCCGCGTTTATCTTCTCAAAGCTGTCGCGCGACATGAACACCTCGCCGCGCACCTCGAGAAACGGTATTTTGTCGCGCAGCGTAAGCGGTATCGAGCGGATAGTGCGCAGGTTCTCCGTCACGTCCTCGCCCGTCACGCCGTCGCCGCGAGTTGAGCCGCGCGTAAACTCGCCGTCCACGTATTCAAGCGACACCGAAAGACCGTCTATCTTTTGCTCGACAACGTATTTCGCATCGGGAACAATGGCTTTAACGCGCCTGTCAAAGTCGAGTATTTCCGCTTTTGAAAACGCCTTTTGCTGGCTCAGCATCGGCACTTCGTGGCGCACTGGCGCAAACGACGTCACAGCCTCGCCGCCCACACGCACGGACGGTGAGTTCGCGCTCTTGTATTCGGGATGCGCGTCCTCTAATCTTTCAAGCTCCGAGAGCATCGCGTCAAACTCAAAATCGCTTATTTCCGGCGCGTCCTCAACGTAGTATTTATAGTTATGATAGTTAAGCCGTTCCCTAAGTTCTCCGATACGTTTTTGTATTTCGTTCATTTTAACTCCTTATTCTACGGCAATTTCTCCCGTGCCGTAATACTCCGGCGTATCGCCGACGATTACCGTCTCGCTCACAAGCGCCGTTGTGCGTACCGTCTGCGAGCGCGAGGACATTAGCCCGATATACGACATTTCAAGCGTCACGTCAAGATAGATTTTATGGTACACCTGATTTATGCCCTCTGACGAAAAATCGTCGCGTAAGTCCATATTTATAACGCTGACGGGACATATTCTTATCGGTATCTTCGGCCCCATACCCGACAGAAAATACCAGTTAAGCGCGCTGCCAAGCGGTATATACACCGTTTCGCACTCGCTCATGCCGTCATGCAGCGCCTGATTTAACGCGGACTTCAGGCGGTTTATTTTTGCCGTGTCCGTTTCCACCGTCCTGACGCTTTTACCGCTTATTTCGGTGGTGCAGGAATAGTCGCCGTCCGAGTAGACCTCCTGTATCGCCTTATTCACAACACTGTCGGCGACGGATGACGCGTATTTTTCCGCATAGTCGATCACGACGGGCTGAAGGCGTATGAGAATCGTTATTGTTACGCCCGCGAAAACCATAGCCGCAAACAATACAATACCAAGCCTGCCGCCGTGCCTTGTTCTTCGCCTTGATGCGTACGATATACCGAGTCTCATAACAACCACCTCTCCCCTTGCAGCATAAGTTATACTATGCCGGCAAAGGGAAAACGGTTACTTATCTCACCTTATTGTCGATCTCTTCCTTAATCTGCGCTATAAATTCGCTGATTTCCATAGCGCCCTTGTCGCCCTCTTTTCTGGAGCGTACCGATACCGTACCGGCTTGGGCGTCCTTGTCGCCGACAACGAGCATATACGGCACTTTTTCAAGCTGCGCCTCGCGGAGCTTATAGCCGAGCTTCTCGCTTCTGTCGTCGATCTCCACGCGCCATATATTGCTTTCCTCAAACTTCTTTTTAATCTCGTAAGCGTAATCGAGATGTCTGTCCGCTATCGGCAAAATCTTCACCTGCACGGGCGCGAGCCATGTCGGGAACGCGCCGGCGTACTTTTCGATAAGGAGCGCAAGCGTTCTCTCATAACAGCCGATACTCGTTCTGTGGATGATATACGGGTTCTTTTTCGTGCCGTCCCTGTCGGTGTACTCCATACCAAATTTTTCGGCAAGCATCTGGTCTATCTGGATCGTGATAAGCGTGTCTTCTTTGCCGTGTACGTTCTTAATCTGAAGGTCGAGCTTCGGTCCGTAGAACGCCGCCTCGCCTATGCCTATCTTGTATTCGAGACCGATTTCGTCAAGTATATCCTTCATAACGCCCTGCGCCTCGTCCCACTGCTCCTTTGTGCCGATATACTTTTCTCTGTCGTCGGGATCCCACTGCGAGAAGCGGTAGGTTATATCCTCCTTAAGTCCGAGTACGTCAAGCATATAGTTTGCAAGCTCAAGGCAGTGCTTAAACTCGCCCGCAAGCTGCTCCGGAGTACACATGAGGTGTCCCTCGGAAATCGTAAACTGTCTTACGCGGATAAGTCCGTGCATTTCGCCCGACGCCTCGTTACGGAAAAGCGTCGAGGTTTCGTTAAGTCTCATCGGCAAATCGCGGTACGAGCGTCCGCGGTTCAAAAACGCCTGGTACTGGAACGGGCAAGTCATCGGACGCAGCGCGTAAACCTCCTTGTCCTTTTCGGGATCGCCCAAAACAAACATACCGTCC
This sequence comes from uncultured Clostridia bacterium, assembly GCA_947624485.1. Classification (GTDB taxonomy): domain Bacteria; phylum Bacillota; class Clostridia; order UBA1381; family UBA1381; genus Hominilimicola. Next base: position 154,995 of record CANQKM010000001.1, on the reverse strand, counting down.
TGATAGTGATCCCAGTGACCGGAGATTTTATAAAGGTCGCTTTTCGCCATAAACGGCGTTTTCGTAAGCTGCCAGCCGCGCTTCTGCTCCTCGTCCTCAACCCAGCGCTGGAGCGTCTGAATTATTCTCGCGCCCTTCGGCAGCATTATAGGCAAGCCCTGACCGATATAATCAACGGTCGTAAACAGTTCGAGATCACGTCCGAGCTTGTTATGGTCGCGCTTCTTCGCTTCTTCAAGCTGCTCCAGATGCGCTTCGAGGTCAGCCTTATTTGTAAACGCCGTGCCGTAAATGCGCTGCAGCATCTTGTTATGCTCGTCGCCGCGCCAGTACGCGCCCGTAGCGGAAAGAAGCTTAAACGCCTTTACCTTCGACGTGTAGTTTACGTGCGGGCCAGCGCAGAGGTCGGTAAAATCGCCCTGCTTATAGAACGATATTGTCGCGTCCTCGGGCAGGTCGTTTATAAGCTCGACCTTGTACGGCTCGTCCTTCATAAGTTCCAGCGCCTCGGCTCTGGGAAGCTCGAAGCGCTCGATTTTAAGGTTCTCCTTTGCGATTTTCTTCATTTCCTTTTCGAGAGCTTCCAAATCCTCCGGAGTAAACGCATGCTCCGTGTCAAAGTCGTAGTAAAAGCCCGTGTCAATAGCCGGGCCGATCGCAAGCTTTGTGTCGGGGAAAAGCCTTTTCACCGCCTGCGCCAGCACGTGCGACGCGCTGTGGCGAAGCGTTTGCAGCTCGTTCATTTCTGTGATTTCAGCCATTTTAAAATCCTCTCCTTTTTTGTTCCGTTTGCGTTTCGGAGATTTTCACACAAAAAGCGCCTCCGAAGAAAACGGATATTTTTATATCCTTTCTTCAGGGGCGCATACTATGCACGGTTCCACCCTGATTTATAACTTCATTTTCCCCGATATCGTTCGGGTATACGGCGCGCATAATAGGAAAACCGTTCCGCGCGCGGCTCCAAAGTGGTGTTCATTCCCCGCCCCCAAAAGAACGTTCCCAGCCGCGCCGTTCTCTCTCTCGTTTGGTTTTGCGTGAAACTACTGTCTTTGTCATCGCCTTATTTGTATTATACACACTTTGACGCCGGTTTGTCAAGAGATTTTTTTAATCATCCATTACATATCGTATCTTTCGCAGGTAATTTCAACGCGGTTTTTATCGCGAACACTGATTTTAGCGGCGTTGCCGCAAACCTTGCACACTGCGGCATACTGTTCATCGGAACACACCACTTTTGCGGCGTTTTCCACTTTAAGTTTTTTCTCGATGCTCTCCGCCGTGACATCCTCGTCTATCTCAATGCTTGCTGCGTTTCCTATTTCGACGACGTTCTCCGAGTTCTCCAGCATTACTGCTGTTATGCGCAGGCTGGCGGCGTTAAGCGATCCATTTCCTTCCTTGCGCTCGGTTATTACGACATCAAGCCTTCTGTACTTTGCCCCAATCGCTCTAAACGCTTCCTCATTTTCTTTATCGACCTTTACTTTGCCTGTGACCTCGAGGCGTTCAATTCTACGCAAAACATCCGTGATGTCTCCCCGAGCGTCAAGATCGCCGTATATGAATATTTTTCCGCCGTATTCGTTTACAAGCTCCTCATTGAGTTTTTTGCTTCCGTCGGCAATCGAAAATCCCTCCGGAGCGACAAAAAGCTCCACGGTTTCATCAAACATCGGCAGACATTCATTGAGCATTTCCTCCGGCACGATAAAACGCTTCGTCTTAAACCGCACGTTTTTTTCAATCAGTTTTGCGGTATCAACCGATTTATCGATCAGCTTTACGGCGCTTCCCGCGTAATATCTGCCATTATCCGACGCGCGTACAGGAAAGTATTTGTCAATCACAAAGTTATTTTTGAGCTTTACATAACCGTCCGGGTATGTTCCTATCATACCGTTTACATCTATATCGGCAAGCTCGCTCATCATACTCTCCGGGCACTCCAGATTGCCGTTTACAATAATTGCCGCGTATCGACTTACAGCCTCCCGTGCGCCCGGCTCTATTTCAAGCCCGCCGTTCACGGTAAGGATCGAGCCGGGTTTTGGCAGCGCGTTCGCGGTTATCTTGTGCGAAGCGTTTATTGTTATAATATCAACTTCCTTTTCCGTTGAAATTATCTTTTCGGCATTGATTTCTGCGTTAAGCTCTCTGAGCAGCCTGTGACTTTTCTCATTTACAATTAAAATTTCCGTGTGAATTATGACCTTTTCGTATTCCTCATATTTCGCCTCGGTTATGTGCCTCGCGTCGCATAGCTCAGATACGATTTCCAATGTTTTTTTCATCTTAAAAACTCCCTTCTTCAAGCATTTCCTTTAATCTCCTTCGGGCGGAGGACAGCTTATAACGCACTGTTCCCGCGGGCATATTGAACGCGCTGCCGAGTTCCTTTGAATTATACCCGTACAGGTATCGCATTTTAAACAGCATACCCTCAATATCCGGCAGAGCATCAAGAAGCTGCTTGATTTCCGACATATCGTAATCATCGCATATATCGGCGATTTCGGCATTTTCCTCCGCGACCGTTTCAAAAGCGGAATGACGCACACGATCGAGGTATATGTTTTTAATCGTGGTATAAAGCCACGCGCGTGACTGCAGCGGATGGAGCTTTTCAAGCGTGTCGGAGCGGCTCAGCGCGCGCGCAAAAGCCTCCTGAACCATATCCTCCGCCGCCGTTTCGTCGCCGCACATAGCCGCGCACCACGAAACAAGCTCGTCGAAAAACTCCCCGTACAGCTCATCTATCGTCATATACCTCACCGCCCCTTTTATCCGCTTTCACTTATATAACGTTTAAAAAGGCAAAAATGTTGAAGGTTATCAGGATTTTTTTATATCTGCTTCGCGAGATTTATCATCTCAATCGCACCGAGAGCGCAGTCGTAGCCCTTATTGCCCGCCTTAGTTCCGGCGCGCTCTATAGCCTGCTCGATGTTGTCGGTTGTAAGTATGCCGAACATTACGGGAACGCCCGTAACGAGCGACACCTGCGCGATGCCCTTTGAAACCTCGTTGCAGACATAATCATAATGCGACGTTGCGCCGCGTATTACAGCGCCCAAGCAAATCACCGCGTCATACTTGCCGCTCTCAGCCATTTTCTTAGCCATAAGCGGTATCTCGAAAGCGCCGGGTACCCACGCGAGAGTAATATTATCCCCGCTTACGTCATGCCGCAGCAACCCGTCCTCCGCACCGCTTATGAGCTTTGATACGATAAACTCGTTGAAACGCGACGCTACTATGCCGATTTTGATGTCCTTTGCAACTAATTTTCCTTCTAAGATTTTCATGGTTATTTCCTCCTTTTTATTCCTTATCATAATTCAAATAATGCCCCATTTTATGCTGTTTTGTGAGCAAATAAAACTCATCGTCCGCGCCCGCTTCTATTTGTATCGGCACACGCTCGACTATTTCAAGCCCGAATTTTTCCAAACCGTCGATTTTCAGCGGATTGTTCGTCATGAGCCGCATTTTGCCTACGCCAAGCTCCGCCAATATCTGCGCCCCGACGCTGTAATCGCGCATATCCTCGGGGAAACCGAGCGCGAGATTCGCTTCTACCGTATCCAATCCCTGATCCTGCAATGCATATGCGCGGATCTTATTTATAAGCCCTATTCCGCGCCCCTCCTGCCTCAAATAGAGCAGCACTCCCCTGCCCTCTTTCGCGATTCGCTTCATCGCCGCGTCATACTGCTGACCGCAGTCACAGCGCGCGCTGCCCAACGCGTCACCTGTGAGGCACTCCGAATGTACGCGGCATAAAATCGGCTCGTCGGGGTTCATTTCGCCCATCGTGAGCGCGACGTGGTGCTCGCCGTTGAGCTTGTTCACAAAGCCGTGAATCGTGAATTTGCCGTAGCGCGTCGGAAATTTCGCCTTCGCCACGCACTCAACTATAACCTCATGCTCGCGGCGGTACTTTTCCAAATCAGCCACCGAGATAAGCGTAAATCCGTGTTTTTGCGCAAACTCCGTAAGCTGCGGCAGACGCATCATGTGACCGTCCTCCGCCATAATCTCACAGCACAGTCCGCACGGCTTCAAGCCCGCGTATTTGAGCAAGTCAACTGTTGCCTCGGTGTGACCTTTTCTTTCAAACACGCCGCCTTTTTTCGCGATAAGCGGGAACATATGTCCCGGTCGGCGAAAATCCGACGGCAGCGCATTTTCGTCGGCGATTTTCCTTGCCGTGTCGGCGCGCTCGTATGCGGATATACCCGTAGTCGTGCCGACAGCGTCAACAGAAACGGTAAACGCCGTTTCGTGATTGTCTGTGTTGTCGGCTACCATAGGCAAAAGATGAAGCCTCGCCGCCCACTCAGCCGACATCGGCATACAAATAAGCCCCTTAGCATAGCTTGCCATGAAATTGAGCATCTCACCCGTGGCAAACTCGCACGCGGCGATTAAATCGCCCTCGTTTTCACGATTCTCGTCGTCAACCACCATTATCATTTTTCCCTGCCTCAAATCCTCTATTGCTTCGGGAATTGTATTAAACTGCATTTTATGTCAACCTCCTTAAAATCCGTTTTCAGCTAAAAAATCATACGTTATGCCGCTTTTCGGAATATTTTCCTGCGGCTGCATCAGCTTTTCCACATACTTCGCGATTATATCACATTCAAGATTTACCGCATCGCCGACACGTTTTTCGAGCAGCGTAGTTTCGCCGCCAGTGTGCGGAATTATCGAAACCTTAAAGCATTTATCGTCAACGTACGCGACCGTCAGGCTTATCCCGTCGATCGCGATAGAGCCCTTTTCCACGATATACCGCAGAATTTCACTCTCCGCCGCGACTGTCACCCAAACCGCATTGCCGTCGTTTCGCATATTTGTCACCGTCCCCGTGCCGTCAATATGCCCGGAAACTATATGCCCCCCGAAGCGCCCGTCGGCTTTCATAGCGCGCTCCAAATTAACGCGGCTGCCGACCGAAAGTGCGCCCAACGCGGTGCGGCTGAACGTCTCATTCATTACGTCCGCGGTGAAAATGCCGCTTCCAACCTCAACCGCAGTCAGGCAAGCGCCGTTTACCGCAACGCTGTCGCCGATTTCAATACCGTCGGTAATGCCGCATTTTATCGTCACAGTTCCGCGCTGCCTGTTTATCGCCGTCACCGTTCCTACGGCTTCAATTAAACCCGTAAACATGGGCTTCACTCCTTTATCACGTCATATTCCGCCATTATGTCGCCGTCAACCGGCGATACGGCTCTTAATTTCAGCTTTACGGCGTTTTTCATAAGCTCGATTCCCGATCCGCTGACCGGCGTTTTAGCATCAGTACCGCCGATTATTTTCGGGGCGGTGAATACCTTTACTTTATTTACAATGCCGCTTTGCAGAGCCGCGAAATTCAATTCTCCGCCGCCTTCGAGAATAACGCTGTCAATTTGCATTTCGCCGAGCTTTCTCATAAGCTCCGCCAAATCGACGTGTCCGTTTTGGTCTGGAACATAAATTACCTCTATTCCCTTTTCGTTTAACGCCTTTTCCCTTTCCGCGTTTTGCATAGCGGCGGCAACGATCGTGCGGACGGTGTTCGCTGTTTTCGCGATTTCACTGTCGAGCGGCAGACGCATTTTGCTGTCGCAGATTATTCTTATCGGGTCGTTTCCGTTCTCGATACGGCAGGTAAGGCTCGGATCATCCGCCAGAACCGTGCCGATACCGACCATTATCGCCGCATATCTGTTCCTGTCCTCATGCGTAATACGGCGTGATTTTTCATTTGAGATCCATCTGCTGTCGCCCGTGCGCGAGGCGATTTTTCCGTCGGCGGTCATTGCATATTTCATCATCACATACGACGTTTTCGTGCTGATATAGTGGAAAAATATCTCGTTTAACGCGTCGCACTCGTCCTTTAGAATGCCCGTGTGTACCTCGATTCCATGCTCGCGGAGTTTTTTTATACCGCCGCCAGCTACGAGCGGATTTGGATCGTCCGAGCCGATAAACACGCGTTTTATCTTATTTTCAATCACCGCGTCAACACACGGCGGCTGCTTGCCGTAGTGGCAGCACGGTTCGAGCGTGACGTACATATCCGCGCCCTCGGGAGACGCTTTGCAGTTCTTAAACGCGTTTCGCTCCGCGTGAAGCTCTCCGTATTTTTCATGATACCCCTCGCCGATAATAACGCCGTTTTTCACGATAACCGCGCCGACGAGCGGATTGGGATTAACGCGCCCAACGCCCTTTTCGGCAAGCGCGATTGCGCGCCGCATAAATTGTTCGTCCATTTTATGTTCTCCTGTTTGTATTATATAACCCCTCCGAGTGCGGCGTTCTAAAGAGGCTCCCCTCGAGGGGAGCTGTCGCCGCAGGCGACTGAGAGGTGGTTGTGCGGCTTTTGCCACCTCTCCGTCATTGCTTCGCAATGCCACCTCCCCTCAAGGGGAGGCTGACTGAGGGGTTTCCCGCATCATAAAAAATAACGGCTCCAAATAACATCAGAGCCGTTATAAACTAACCTTCTCACATCCGGACTATACCGTCGGCTTTGGAATTTCACCAAATCATGCCAAAATGGCTCGCGGGCTGTAACCGCCGGTAGGGAATTTCACCGCACCCCGAAGAATATATTTTCTATAATAATTATAGCACTGTTTTGCGGTTTGTCAATACCCGTGCATGTTACTTAAGCATTTTTTTGAGGAACTGTCCCGTGTACGAGCCTTTGACCTTTGCGACCTCCTCCGGCGTGCCGTGCGCGACGACTCTGCCGCCGTTGTCGCCGCCTTCCGGTCCCATGTCGATAATGTAATCGGCAGTCTTTATAACATCAAGATTATGCTCGATTACAACAACGGTATTGCCGCCCTCAACGAGCTTGTCAAGCACCTCCGTAAGCTTATGCACGTCGGCGGTGTGCAGCCCCGTTGTCGGTTCGTCGAGAACATATATCGTTCTGCCGGTGCTTGTCCGCGAAAGCTCCGTAGCGAGCTTTACTCTCTGCGCCTCACCGCCGGAGAGCGTAGTGGAGCTTTGACCGAGCTTGATATATCCGAGACCGACCTCTTTAAGCGTTTGGAGCTTCTGCTTTATCTTTGTGATATTGCCGAAAAACTCATACGCCTCGTCAACGGTCATTTCAAGAACCTCGTAAATGTTCTTGCCCTTATATTTAACCTCAAGCGTTTCGCGGTTATATCTCTTACCCTTGCACACCTCGCACGGAACGTATATATCGGCAAGGAAGTGCATTTCGATCTTTCTTATACCGTCGCCGGAGCAAGCCTCGCACCGTCCGCCCTTCACATTAAAGCTGAACCTTCCCGACTTGTAGCCGCGAACCTTCGCTTCGTTCGTCTGCGCGAACACGTTTCGTATGTCGTTAAAGAGATTCGTGTACGTCGCGGGATTCGAGCGCGGCGTTCTGCCTATGGGCGACTGGTTGATGTCGATAATTTTGTCAAGCTGCTCTACGCCCGTAATCTCCCTATGCGCTCCGGCGTGCGTTCTCGCGCGGTTTAATACGTGGGCGAGCTTTTTATACAGTATCTCGTTTATGAGCGACGACTTGCCGCTGCCCGACACACCCGTGACGCACGTTAAAACACCCGTCGGGATTTTGACGTTTATGTTTTTGAGATTGTTTTCCCTCGCGCCTTTAATTTCGATCCAGCCTATCGGTATGCGGCGCATTTTCGGAACGTCGATCTTACATTCGCCGCTTAAGTATTTGCCCGTTACCGACTCGGGCGACGCTATAATATCCTCCACACTGCCGTAACCCACAAGTCTGCCGCCCTGCGCTCCCGCGCCCGGACCGATGTCAACGATGCAGTCCGCGGCAAGCATTGTGTCGGTGTCATGCTCAACGACTATGACCGTGTTTCCGAGGTCGCGCAGATGCTTTAACGTTTCTATAAGACGGTTGTTGTCGCGCTGATGAAGTCCTATACTCGGTTCGTCGAGAATGTACAGTACACCCATAAGTCCCGAGCCTATCTGCGTCGCAAGACGTATACGCTGCGCCTCACCGCCCGACAGCGTGCCGGACGAGCGCGAAAGCGTGAGGTATTCAAGTCCCACGTCGAGCAGGAATTTAAGCCTCGATTTTATCTCCTTTATAACCTGCTCGGCTATCATAAGCTCGCGGTCGGTAAGTTTAAGATTTTCCATAAACTCCATAGCCTGCTTAATCGGCATACACGTAAACTCGTATATGTTCACACCGCCGACCGTCACGCCGAGTACAGCGTCGGAAAGACGAGCGCCCTTGCATTTGGGACACGTAACGTCGTTTATATATTTCTCAATATCGTTTCTCACGTAGTCGAACGTGTTGCCGTTGTAGCGGCGTTCGAGATTTGTTATTACGCCCTCGAACGGCGCGGTGAACGTGCCGCTTCTGCCGTCGCGGCTGTACTGCATTTTGATCTGCTCGCCGTCCGTGCCGTAGAGAATTATGTGCTTTATATTTTCCGGCAAATCCTTGTACGGCTTTGTAATGTCAAACTTGTAATGCTTCGCGAGCGAGGTGTAATACGTGTGCGCCATTGTGTCGCTCTTGCCGGCGTTCGACCAGCCCGTAGCCGTTATCGCGCCTTCGAGAAGGCTCAGATTTTCATCACTTACGACAAGCTCCGGATCGATCTTCGGCAGCGAACCCAAGCCGTCACAATTAGGACACGCGCCGTAGGGGTTGTTAAACGAAAACAATCTCGGCGCAAGCTCCGGAAGGCTTACACCGCAGTCGGGACACGCGAAATTCTGTGAAAACGACATCGTGTCGCCGCCTATGACCTCCACGAGTACCAAATCGCCCGTAAGGGATATTGCCGTTTCGAGCGAGTCGGTAAGGCGCTGCGTTATGTTGTCGCGGATTATAAGACGGTCTATGACAATCTCTATATTATGCTTCTGCGTCTTTTTAAGCTCTATCTCCTCGCCGAGGTCATACATCACGCCGTCTGCTTTAACGCGCACGTAACCGCTCTTTTTCGCGTTCTCGAACACCTTTTTATGCTCGCCCTTTTTCATCCTGACTACCGGCGCGAGTATCTGTATTCTCGTACCCTCGTCGAGAGCCATAACCGCGTCCACGATCTGGTCAATGCTCTGACGCTTTACCTCCCTGCCGCAGTTCGGGCAGTGCGGTATGCCTATGCGCGCGAACATAAGACGGAGATAGTCGTAAATCTCCGTCACCGTTCCGACCGTCGAGCGCGGATTTTTTGACGTTGTTTTCTGGTCGATGCTTATCGCCGGGGAAAGTCCCTCGATGTAATCAACGTTAGGCTTGTCCATTTGACCGAGAAACATTCTCGCGTACGATGACAGCGACTCGACATACCTGCGCTGACCTTCCGCGTAAATTGTGTCAAACGCGAGCGACGACTTGCCCGAGCCGGAAAGACCGGTCAGCACCACAAGCTTGTCACGCGGTATTGTCACGTCTATGTTTTTGAGATTATGTTCCTTCGCGCCTTTTATGATAATATCCTTTTCCATTGTCTTACCCTTTACTGCAAATAAAATGTTCCCGTTTCACGCTGACGGTCGAGCATAGACCTGCGCTGCTCCATCGCCGCTCTGTAGTCCTCAACCATTGACTGCGCGAACACGTACTCTATTATCGGATGCTCGCTGTGTATAAGCTCCGCGTTATGTATCACTTCGAGCCGTTCCGACTCGGAAAATTCTCTTATGTCTATTATTTCGGCGTTTTGTCCCGTCACCGTTTTTATCATCTGTTCGACATTGTATATCTCCTGCATCGTTATGTGCCTGTCGCAGAAGCATATAAATTCGAGCGTGTCCTCGTTCTCTATAAAATAAACAACGGGCGTTAGAATATTGGCTGTTATTATCGCCTTTACCTTGTCAAGCATTTCCTGTGTCACAGTCCTGCCTCCTTTTTAAGTCTTTTTATTCTGTCTCTCAAAACAGCCGCCTCCTCAAACTCGAGATTCTCCGCGGCCCGAAGCATCTTTGCTTCAAGCTCGGCTATTTCCTTATCGTAATTTATCGTGAGCTGCTCGCGCGGCGTATCGCCCTTGTCAAGCGGCTTCATCGACTCTATAATATCCCTTATATCCTTCTTTATCGTTTTCGGCACAATGCCGTGCGCCTTGTTAAATTCATCCTGAAGCTTTCTTCTGCGGTTTGTTTCGTCAATAGCGCGCCTCATCGAACCCGTTACCGTGTCGGCGTACATTATGACGCGTCCCTCGCTGTTGCGCGCCGCTCTGCCTATCGTCTGTATAAGCGACATTTCGCTTCTCAAAAAGCCTTCCTTATCCGCGTCGAGTATCGCCACAAGCGCGACCTCGGGAATGTCGAGACCTTCACGAAGCAGATTTATTCCGACAAGCACATCAAACTCGCCCGTGCGCAGATCCTTTATAATCTCCGTTCGCTCGATCGTGGAAATATCGGAATGCATATATCTCACGCGCATACCGACGCCGCCGAGGTAGTCAGTGAGATCCTCCGCCATTTTCTTTGTGAGCGTTGTCACGAGCGTGCGGAAGCCCTTTTCCGTGCGCTTGTTTATCTCGCCGATAAGGTCGTCTATCTGATGCTCCGTCGGCTTAATCTCAATCTCGGGATCCAACAGTCCCGTCGGACGTATGATCTGCTCCGCGACAACGGTTGAATGTTCATGCTCATAGTCGGACGGTGTTGCGCTCGTAAAGATAACCTGATTTAAGCGTTTCTCAAACTCGGGAAATTTAAGCGGTCTGTTGTCAGCCGCACTCGGCAGACGGAAGCCGTAACGGATAAGCGTTTCCTTTCTCGCTCGGTCGCCATTATACATAGCGCGCACCTGCGGAACGGTGGCGTGGCTCTCGTCTATAATCATAAGATAGTCCTTCGGGAAATAATCAAGCAGCGTAAACGGCGCGCTTCCGGGCGCGCGTCCGCTTATGTGGCGCGAGTAGTTTTCTATGCCCTGACAAAAGCCTATCTCCTGCATCATTTCAAGGTCGTACAGAGTGCGCTGCTGTATGCGCTGCGCCTCGATAAGCATATCATGCTCCTTAAAATACTTTACCTGCTCCCACATTTCCTCCTCAATCGTCTGCATGGCGTGCTTCATCTTGTCGTCGGTCGTAACGTAGTGCGACGCTGGATATATTACCGCGTGCTGCCTTACGCCGATTATTTCGCCCGTTATCACGTTTATTTCGCATATACGCTCTATCTCGTCGCCGAAAAACTCCACGCGTATGGCGTTGTCGCCGTTGTTTGACGGGAATATTTCCAGCACGTCGCCGCGCACTCGGAACTTGTTGCGGACAAAATTCAAGTCGTTGCGCTCGTACTGCATAGTGACGAGCTTTTTTAATATTTCGTCCCTGTCGCGCTCCATACCGACGCGCAGCGACAGCATCATGTTTTTATAGTCGTCGGGATCGCCGAGACCGTATATGCATGACACGCTCGCCACTATTATGACGTCCTTGCGCTCTAAAAGCGCGAATGTGGCGCTGTGACGAAGTTTATCTATTTCCTCGTTCGTCATTGCGTTTTTCTCGATATATATGTCCGACTGCGGAATATACGCCTCCGGCTGGTAATAGTCGTAGTACGACACGAAAAATTCAACACAGTTATTCGGGAAAAACTCCTTAAACTCGCTGCAAAGCTGTGCCGCTAAAGTTTTGTTGTGGGCAAGCACGATCGTAGGCTTGTTCACCTTCGCTATCACATTCGCCATTGTAAACGTCTTGCCCGAGCCGGTAACGCCGAGAAGCGTCTGGAATTTTTCTCCGTTTTTCACGCCGTTTACGAGCGTTTCAATAGCCTGCGGCTGGTCGCCGCGCGGCTCAAATTCCGAAACAAGCTCAAATTTATCCATACGGCTCCCTTCCCTCTTTACTCTCTCACAAGATTTCTTACAAGCACGTTTACGCGCCTTGCGTTTATCGACGTGTATTCCTCAATATTACGGCGCACCGCCTGCTGTATTTCCTTTGACACCGCCGCCACGTTAAAGCCGTAGCGCATCGAAAGCGTCATGTCGATATGTACGCCGTGCTGCGTTTTACGGAGGTTAATGCTTAACACCTTCGCAACGCCCTCGGTTTTTTCGGCTTCGTACACAGCTATGGAGTTTATTACGTTATCCGAAATGGTGTAGTCGCCCATGTAGCTAAACGTCGGACGCACGATTGATTTATCGGCAGCGCCTGTGTTCGCCTCAACGTTGCTGCGCTTCAAAAAGCGGCGCAGCGGGTGAAGAAAATATCCCGAAAAGTCCTGCTTTATCTCGAACGTCGGAACGGGTATTACGTGCTTACCCTCGACACGGCGCATACGTATCGCCATATCCATTTCGTTTTTTGTCGCGACGTCCTCAATGCGTATTGTTTCGCTTATTTCACCGACGCCGAGATTTCTGGCTATTTTTTCAGCCATAGCGTCCGACGTGCCGAGTATCATAAGACATTTAACGCCGCTTTCTTTTAGCGCGTCCTTTATTTCACGCGCCTGTTCGTCGTTCATAAACAGCGCGTGCTTGACCGACGCGATTTTTGTAGCCTCCTTTTTAGCCGACGCGCCGGCGATTACTCTGCCGTGCGATATTAAAAGACCGTCGTCAATAATCGCGTCCGCGCCGTGTTCGCGCGACACAGTTATGGAACGGTAGCTTTTTCCCGTACCGCTCGGTCCGACAAACGCTATAACCTTCATGCTTCGTTCTCCTGCTTCTTCTCCTTGATTTTATACGACAGCGTCATAAGCGGATCTGACAGGTGTACATTTTCAACAGCCACATCCTTGCCGAGCTTAAGCTCCATATACGAAAAGTTCAAAAGTCCCTTCACGCCGCTCTTTACGAGTCTTTCGACGGTTTCCTCGACCGCGCCGTGCGGAACGGTGATTACGCCTATATCGACTCTTTCGCGCTGTATAAAATCCTCCAAATCGCTTACGTCCATTACCTCTCTGCCGTTTATTACCGTGCCGATCACATTGGGATTATTGTCAAAAATGCCGACAAGCTTAAAACCGCGCTTCTCAAAGGTATCGTGGCTCGCGAGCGCCTTTCCGAGATTGCCCGCGCCGATTATTACCATCGTGTCGCCGTCGTTAAGACCGAGAATATCGCCGATAGCGCCGTGCAAATATTCAACATTATATCCGTAACCCTGCTGCCCGAAGCCGCCGAAATAATTAAAATCCTGCCTTATCTGTGAAGCCGTGACGTTCATTTTATCGCTCAGCGCGTTTGACGATATGCGCTTTACGCCTTGGTTCAAAAGCTCCGAAAGATAACGGTAGTATCTCGGCAGCCGCTTCACGACCACGGACGGCACATTCTTTTCACTTTCCTTCATTAACATTACCCTTTCGTATCTTTAATATAAAATACATATTCATTTTATCACATTTTTTTCGTTTTGTCTACATATAAAAAAACGGATGAAAATTCACCCGTTTTTTCTCTTAATTTTCAAAGCACGCATTAAATGCGTTGCCGTCAATAGTTTCCTTCTCTATGAGCTTATTCGCCACCCTTTCGAGAACCTCCATATTATCGGTGAGTATCTGCTTTGTTTTGTCGTACTGCGACATGAGGATTTTCTTTATCTCTCCGTCAATATCGGCAGCCGTTTTTTCCGAGTACGGCTTTGTCTGGGCAAGGTCGCGGCCGAGGAATACCTCATTGCCGCTGTCGTATGACACAAGTCCGACAGTCTCAGACATGCCGTATTTTACGACCATTTGTCTCGCGATAGACGTGGCGCGCTGCAAATCGTTCGACGCGCCTGTGCTTATATCGTCCATGGTAAGCTCCTCCGCCGCGCGTCCGCCGAGCATTACCATTATATCCTCCAGCATACCGCTCCGCGAATGGTAGTTCTTATCTTCCTCCGGCACGGACATTGTAAATCCGCCCGCTCTGCCTCGCGGCATAATGGATACCTTATGCACATGCGAATCGGTCGATATGAGCTTTGTAATAACGGCGTGACCGGCTTCGTGGTACGCTGTGAGCTTCTTTTCCTCGTCGTTTATCTTCCGCGACTTGCTCTCGTTGCCCATCATAACCTTTAAATTCGCGTCCTCTATATCGTGGCGCGATATTTTCGGATGATTTCTTGCCGCGGCTATTATGGCAGCCTCATTCATCAGGTTTTCGAGGTTTGCACCGCTGTAACCTGTTGTCGCGCGCGCGATTTCTTTGAGGTCAACATCGTCGGCAAGCGGCTTGTTGCGCGAGTGTACGCGCAGTATATCCTCTCTGCCCTTCAAATCGGGCATACCTACAACTACCTGTCTGTCAAAACGTCCCGGTCTCAAAAGCGCGGGATCAAGCACATCGGGACGGTTCGTCGCCGCGATTATTATAATTCCCTCATTGTCGCTGAAACCGTCCATTTCAACAAGAAGCTGGTTCAGCGTCTGTTCACGCTCGTCGTTGCCGCCGCCCATACCGGCGCCGCGCTGTCTGCCGACCGCGTCAATTTCGTCTATGAATATAATACACGGCTTAGCCTTCTCCGCCTGCTGGAACAGATTTCTCACTCTCGACGCGCCGACGCCGACGTACAGCTCAACAAAGTTTGAACCGCTCATCTGGAAAAACGGCACGTTCGCCTCACCGGCAACGGCTTTTGCGAGCAGCGTTTTACCCGTACCGGGAGAACCGACGAGCAGTACGCCCTTCGGTATGCGCGCGCCGAGCCGCGTGAATTTGTCGGGGTTTTTGAGAAACTCGACCACTTCTTCAAGCTCTTTTTTAGCCTCGTCCGCGCCGGCCATATCCTTAAAGGTTATGCCCGTCTTGCCCTCGACGAGCTTTGCGGAGCTTTTCGTAAAATTACCTCCGCCGCGTTTGCCGAGGAAGAATATCATAAACGCTATAATTATAACCGTGGAAAGTATGTTGCTTATCGCCACCCACGAAATTCCCGATTCATGCGCCTTCTGCGTAAGCGTGCCTGCCGACATCTGCGCGTTTATTTCCTCGCCTATGTCGGACTGCATCGTTTCGAGCGACGGTATCGTAACCTTGGCTTTGCCGCCGTCCTTGCCCGTGACCGTGACAGTATTGCCCTCCAAGCTCATAGAGGTTATGTTCTCGGCTTGTATGTTTCTCACAAAATCCGAATACTCCATCTCCGGAAGCGACGCGAACATGTTCACGACTATCGAATATATAAGATATATTGATATGATAAGAACCAACCACATACCTATTCCCGGCAATTTCTTTTTATTCAAGCTTCTACCTCCCGAATTTCAGTAAAATCTATTTTTATACCCTTACCCGTGAACAGGAAGCGGCGGTCAACCCTTTTCCCCACGGCTGCGATAACGCCGTTTATCTCGATTATCGGGACAAGAGGACGCTTGTCTCTGGGTATTTTTTCGTTTATAAAGTATTCCTTGACCTTTTTTGAGCCTGTCATACCGCTTGGACGGAATACATCTCCGGCGCGTCTGCTGCGGATTATTATTTTATCGTCCTCACTCGCTGACAGATAAACCGCTCCGTCACGCCCGCGTTTTTCCGCAGCCGTGACCGTCGCGACCGCGTTAAGCTCATAAATATAATTTTCCCCCGATTTAAGTGTGTATTCAAACGGGTTCGTAGCTTCGGCGCGTTTTTTCGCGACGAGGAATCCGTACTCGTTCCTCAGCCTTACGCCGTGCGGAAAATCCGCCGACGCGCCGCTTTGCTTTTCGGCAAGCGACAGCGCGCTTTTAACATACGCCGCGCCGATATCGTCCTTCGTGCCGGACGCTTCCGACAGCATACAGTACACAACCCTGCGCCTTACCGCAGCGTCAAGGCTCATAAGCTCTTTAATCTCCGCGCGCCCGTCTGTGACAATTCTTTCATACTCCGCGCGCGCTGTTTTATCAATATATGCGCTGTCCTCCGCGGCAAGAACGGCATTTTTCGTGACCGTTTCGGTAAACGATGAATTAAACTCGCGTTCTATAAGCGGTATTAGTATATTCCGCGCCTTGTTGCGCGTATAATCGCACGACAGATTTGTGCTGTCGGTGACGTATTCAAGCTTGTTTTCGGCGCAGTAGCGCTCTATTTCGGCGCGGCTTACATCGAGAAGCGGTCTTATGATGCTGCCGCGTATGCGCGGTATGCCGCTTAGTCCTTTTACCGTGCTGCCGCGTATAAAATTCATGGCTATCGTTTCGGCGTTGTCGTTTTTATTGTGCGCCGTTGCGATTTTATCTATGCCGTATTTTCGGCACAAATCGTCAAAAAAAGCGTAGCGCGCATTTCTGCCGGCGGTTTCCTCACTGACTCCGTTTTCCTTGGCTTTGGCCGGAATGTCGAGCTTTACCGAATAAAATTCTATTCCGAGCGACAGCGCGAGCTGTCTCGCGAACTCCTCGTCACGGTCGGCTTCATCGCCTCGTATTCCGTGATTTACGTGCGCCGCCGACACGGTTATTCCGATTTCATCCTTTAGAGCGCAAAGCGCGTGCGTGAGGCACACGCTGTCCGCTCCGCCCGAAAGAGCGGCAAGCACGCTCTCACCGCCGCGCAGCAGACCGTACTCGGATATTGTTTTTTTTATTGCGTTTAAAATCATTTTTCTTCTTCTGATCTGTAATCCACATTTTGGAACTTCACATATTCGCCCTTCCAGCCGAGGTTTAACGTACCGGTTTCGCCGCTTCTGTTTTTGGCTATTATGCACTCGGCAAGATTTTTTTGCTCGCTGTCCTTGTTATAATAGCTCTCGCGGTACAGGAAAAGCACAATATCCGCGTCCTGCTCGATCGCGCCGGACTCTCTCAAATCCGAAAGAAGCGGTCTCCTGTCCTTACGCGCCTCGCTGGCTCTCGAAAGCTGTGACAGCGCGATTACCGGAATATCAAGTTCCTTGGCAAGAATTTTTAATGAACGCGATATTTCCGATATTTCCTGCTGACGGTTATCGGCGCGTCCGCTCGACTGCATAAGCTGAAGGTAGTCTATTACCACAAGCGCAAGATTATTCGTTTGCTTAAGCCGTCTGCATTTCGCGCGTATTTCCGCGACCGTTACGGACGCGGTATCGTCTATGTGCATCGGTGCGGTCGCGACGCGGTCAACGACGGCCCCTATCTTCTCCCAGTCGTCGCCCGATATTTCGCCCGTGCGTATTTTGGTGGCGTTTACAAGCGCCTGTGAGCTTATAATTCTGTTTACGATCTGCTCGCGCGGCATTTCAAGATTAAAGAGCGCGACCGTTTTGTTCTCGTCCATGCTCACGTGTTCCGCAATATTTACCGCAAGACACGACTTACCCATGCCGGGACGTCCGGCAATCAGTACAAGCTCGCCGCCGTGAAGTCCGCCGGTGCGCCTGTCAAGCTCGTCAAAACCCGTTGCAAGTCCCGTTATTCCTCCGCCGTTCGCGGAGTTCTCGACAAGCTGCTCGTACGTGCTTAGGAATATCTGGCTTATCGGCAATATACTGCCGCTTTCGCGCGATGCGGACACGTCAAAAATCATCTGTTCCGCCCTGTCAACGATACGCTCCACCCTATCCTCTTCGCCGTACGCCATATCGGAAATGGCGTTTGAACGCTGTATAAGCGAGCGAAGCGTGGACTTGTCCTTGATAATCTGCGAATAGTACGTGACATGACGAGTGGTGGGAACATTCGTCGCGGCGTTCCGGAGGTATTCAACGCCTCCCACCGCTTCAAGCTTGTCCTTTCTCGCGAGATTTTCACTGACAGTTATAAAGTCTATCGCCAGATTTTCGTTGAACAGCTCCAGAATTGAATTATATATTTCTCTGTTCTGCGGGAAATAGAAGTCCTTGGGAGCGACTATTTCCGCAGATTCGGCTACACTGTGCGCGTTTGACAGCGCGCTGCCGATAACCGCAAGCTCTGCCTCCTGGCTGTACGGCAGTTCTCTGCCCATAACGTCAACGGGCGTTACTGACTCCGGCATAATATTTCCTCCCCTAAGGTTATATCTTCTCCACCGTTACCGTAAGACTGCCCGTTATGCCGCTGTAGAGCTTAACGCTGACGGTTGACGTGCCGAGCGTCTTTATTCCGTCCGGCATAACGAATTTCTTTTTGTCAAGCTTTATATGGTGCTGCATTTTAAGCGCCTCAGCTACATCCTTTGACGTTATTGAGCCGAAAAGCTTGCCGTTCTCGCCCGCCTTCGCTTTAAGCGTAACGGTCATATCCTTCATTTTTTCGGCGATCTCGGTTGCTTCCTCTATTTCCTTCTGCTTTCTGTACTCCGCGGATTCCTGCTTGCCCTTCATTACGTTTATATTCGACTTTGTCGCGGGCTGCGCCAATCCTCTCGGCAGCAGATAATTTCTCGCGTACCCATCCGATACGTTAATCATCTGACCTTTCTTGCCCTGTCCCTTAACGTCCTGTGTTAAAATAACCTGCATATCTCTGTCCCTCCGCCGTTTTAATTTTCTTGATCCGCGATATAGCTGTAAACGGCGTCCTTAACATCCTCCACAACCATATCCACGGTTTTGTCCTTTATCTGCGCTCCCGCGACGGTGCTGTGACCGCCGCCGCCGAGCTTTTCCATTATGAGCTGTACGTTTATATCTCCCAAAGACCTCGCGCTTACGCTTATCGCCCCGTCAAGCGGATAAACGACGATCGACGCGTGTATGTCCGCGATATTGAGCATTTCGTCGCTCGCCTGCGACGCTATAACGCGCACGTTCGGTATTTTACCGTAGCAGCGCGCCACCGCGATATGCGGCGCAATAACCTCCGCCGTTTTTACAATGTCGCTTCGGTAAATATAATCCTCCTTGCTCACGTTAAACAGACGCTTTATACCGACCGTGTTAAGACCGAGCCTGCGCAGGTACGACGCGGCTTCAAATGTCCTCACGCCGGTCTTGACCATGAAATTCTTCGTGTCTATCAGTATGCCGGTGTAAAGGCTTTCCGCTTCGATGCTTGTGAGCGCGCTTCCGAGATCCATATATTCGAGAAGCTCGGTCGCCATTTCACACGTAGACGACGCGTAAGGCTCGTGATATATAAGCGAACACGGACTTATAAAGTCGGTCGAACGCCTGTGATGGTCTATGAGTATGACCTTCGACGCTCTGTGAACAAGCGCCTGACAAGGCAGCATCGACGGTCTGTGAGTATCGAGTACAATAACGAGAGTGTCAGGCGTTAATAGCTCAAGCGCTCTGTCACCGTCGACAAACATGCCCTGATACTCCTCATTTTCCCTGATGTCGTTATACAGAGTTTTGATTGCCGGAGAGTTGTTGTCAACAACTATATACGGCGTTTTACCCAGCGCCCGTACCGCCCTTTGCAGACCTATCGCCGCGCCGAAGCAGTCGTAATCGGCAGCCGAATGTCCCATAAGTATAACCTTGTCGCTCTTTTTTATAAAATCCTTCAGCGCGACGGCAAACGCTCTTGTCTTTACGCGCGTACTCTTTTCGTAGTCGCGCGCCGTACCGCCGTAAAACCGATACTGAATGTCATTCTTTATGCTTACCTGGTCGCCGCCTCTGCCGAGAGCAATGTCGAGCGCGTTACGCGCGTACGTGTCGTTTTCGGCAAGAGTGCCGCTTATGCCTATTCCTATGCTTATGCTTACCGGCAGCTTTATCTCATCGCCAATATTCCTTACCTTATTCAGTATGTCAAACTTTTTGTCCTCATACATCTGAAGAAAACGATGCTCAAACAAAACATAATACCTGTCGCGGTCGGTGGATTTTACGATAGCGTCCGATTCAGCCGCCCACTCGCTTACGCACTGACGTATATGCGACAATATCTGCTGACGCTCGCTGTCGTTTACGCGCTGCAGCACGTCATCGTAGTTGTCGATATTTATTATGGCAACGTCGGTGCGCTCATTGTCGTATTTTGCCTGAATCTCGTTTTCGGTCGTCTTATCTATAAGATAAATGTATACGGAAACCTTATCCTCGTCGCGCGACGAGCCTTGCTGCTTGTTTTTTACCGCCGAAGCCGCAAATAAGAAGGATTTGTCGTCGATTTTAATCTGCTTCTGGTATATGGACGGTGTTTTGAGGATTGTACCCCATTTTACCGCCGGTATTACGTCCTCGATCTTTGTTTCGTACAGATCGTCATTGCCGAACACATCCGCAAACATCTCATTGTACCACTTTACCGTTCCGTCTATATGACATGCCGCGGCGGGAACGGGCAGCGCGTTCATCGGATTGGAAGCCATTACGCCGCTGCTTTTTTCGATATGGTTCAGATAGCTGTTTATTATATTCCGTCTGTATCCCCTGAGTATCAGCATCAGCAAAAATATAACAACGCCCGCAGCCATTTCCGCCGCGCCGATATACGCGTTCGGAATAAACACAACGGAAATTCCGCCCGCTATAAGCAGCGCTGCGGATATATATGCAGCGATCGCGTATGCGGTAGTCAGTTTTCCGTAATGATTACTCATAATGTTCCTCCATGCGGGCATTGTCCGCGTCGTGTCAGCGGTTTTTCAGATACTTTTTCAAGTCCGACATGTCGGCGAACTCTATTTCAAGCTCGTGTCCGTTTTCCTCGCCGATTGTCAAAAGCTCCGAAATCTTGCTGTCCACGCCCGAAAATGTCAGTCCGAGCCTTCTTGCCAGTATGTAGTTCATGGCTATTATGGTAGCTATCTCATTTGACACGCTCTCGTATCCGCCGACCTCGTCATAGTCAGCAAGCGTCCTGTACAGCTTTGCAACCTCTGAAAGTATTTCGCTCTTAATCGTGTCGATTGCGCGTAGATTTGTTGAAATGTTCATGATGATACCTCCTATGATGTCTTACATTTGTGTATGCAAATCTGAGTATAAATTATACCACATTTTTACCTTAAAGTCAAGAAACGGGCAATACATTCGGTCGGTTTACACAAAAAAAGCTGTATACGCCGTACCGCCTTATTCGTATTGCTGTATATCCCGCCGTATTAAAAAACCAATGTTAATTATTGACAATATTCACCTGCTATGATACAATAAATTTAGTAAATATATTAAAAGAAAAGAGGAGTGTATTATGGGCAAGACATACAAATTTCTGGCGTTTGACTTCGGCGCGTCCTCGGGAAGAGCCATGCTGGCGAAGTTTGACGGCGAGAAAATCACACTGGAGGAAAAGCACCGTTTCTCAAACGATCCGGTAAACATCAACGGCGATCTGCACTGGGACGTTTTGAGGCTGTTTTTTGAGATCAAGCAGGGCATATTAAAGTGCGCGAACTCCGGCGACCGCGACATAGACTGTATCGGTATCGACACCTGGGCGGTTGACTACGGTCTTTTGGACGAGCATGACAAGCTGTTGGGCAATCCCTACCACTACCGCGACACGCGCACCGAGGGTATGTACGACGAGGCGTTTAAGCTCGTTCCGAAGGAGGAGATTTTCAAGGAGACGGGTATTGCGTTTAACTGGTTCAACACGCTTTATCAGCTTCTTTCCGAAAAGCTCTCCGGCAGCACATCGCTCAAAAACGCGAAAACAATGCTTATGATGCCCGACCTCTTTAACTTCTTCCTTACGGGCGTTAAAAAGACGGAGTACACAAACGCGTCAACGACGCAGTTCTATAACAGTGAAAAGTATGAGTGGTCTTATGATATGCTCGAAAAAATGGGTATACCTACCGATATTCTGACCGAGGTCATATTCCCGGGTGAGATTGTCGGAACGGTTAAAAAGGAGCTCGCGGAGGAGCTTGGTATAGCTGAGGTACCCGTTGTCGCCGTCGCGTCGCACGACACGGGCAGCGCGGTTGCGTCTGTGCCGGTTGTGGATCAGAAGGACTTTATATATATTTCGTCAGGCACGTGGTCGCTTATGGGCGTGGAGCTTGACAAGCCCAACACGTCCGACGGTGCGTTCGAGTACAACTTCACAAATGAGGGCGGCGTGAGCAAGACGATACGCTTCCTTAAAAATATTATGGGGCTGTGGCTCATTCAGGAGAGCCGCCGTCAGTGGGACAGAGAGGGCGAGCTTTTAAGCTTCGACGAGCTTGAGAGACAGGCAAACGCCGCCGAGCCGTTCGCGAGCCTTATAGATCCCGACTACTCCGCGTTCCAGACACCGGGCAATATGCCGCAGCGCATTAAGGATTACTGCGCAAAGACGGGACAGAAGGTACCCGAAACAAAGGGCGACGTTGTAAGATGTATCGCGCAGAGCCTCGCGTTTAAGTACCGTCAGACCGTAGAAGGCATGGAAGCAGTTACGGGCAACAAATACAATGTCGTAAATATCGTGGGCGGCGGAATTAAGGACAAGATGATCTGCCAGTTCACCGCGAATGCCACAAAGAGAACGGTAAGCACCGGCCCCGTTGAGGCGACAAGTATCGGTAACGTAATCGTGCAGGCTATGGCTATGGGCGCGATCAAGGACATAAACGAGGGACGCAAGGTCGTAAGAAACTCCTTCGACATCGCGAAATACGAGCCGCAGGACAGCGAGGCATGGGACGCAGCATATGAGAAGTGGCTCAAGATTATTAAGAGTATATAATGTGTTACTCACGGAACGCCGCAAAAAGCGGCGTTCTTTTTTCTTGACGCGGCGCGGTATAAATGGTATACTTATTGGGTTAATACGATACCGAAAGGATTTTGGTTATGGATAAAAACACGTATATAAAAGACAGCTTCGGCATATCGGAGAAAACGCTTAATATTGTGGACGAGGCTGAGCGCGGGGTTCGCGAGAGCTTCGCGCGGATAGACGAGATTGCGGAAATAAACCAGCTGCGCGTTATGAAGGCGTTTGCCGATAACCGCGTGTCGGACACACACTTTATGCCGACTACGGGCTACGGCTACGACGACATAGGGCGCGACACGCTCGATAAGGTGTACGCCGATATATTCGGCGCGGAGGACGCGCTTGTGCGCCACAATTTTATTTCCGGTACACACACCATTTCGACGACTCTTTTCGCTGTGCTGCGTCCCGGTGACACGCTGTTCGCCGTCACGGGCAGACCGTACGACACGCTTACGGAGGTAATCGGTATAGGCGGCAAGACGGGCGACGGCTCGCTATGTGATTTCGGCGTGGATTATATCGAAGCCGACCT
Organism: uncultured Clostridia bacterium; assembly: GCA_947624485.1. Taxonomy (GTDB): domain Bacteria; phylum Bacillota; class Clostridia; order UBA1381; family UBA1381; genus Hominilimicola. The sequence continues at coordinate 131,921 of CANQKM010000001.1, read as the reverse complement.
TTTAAGCGACGGCATGCCTGACTTTGAGAAGATAAAAGAGGTTCTTACGTCAAAGCCGATCAAGGCGGTGACAATTCAGCGCAGCAAGGGTTACGGCGACAGACCGACGTACAGCGCGAGGGAGATAGGCGAGTTGATTTCATTTATAAAGGGCATCTCCCCCGACACGATTTGTATTGTGGATAACTGCTACGGCGAGTTTGCCGACACTGAAGAACCGACGCATTACGGCGCGGATCTTATAGCAGGCTCGCTCATTAAAAACCCGGGCGGCGGTCTTGCGCCTACGGGCGGTTATATTGCCGGTAAAAAGCGGTATGTTGAGCTTTGCGCTTACCGTCTGACATCGGTCGGTATCGGCAAGGAGGCGGGTGCGTCGCTCGGCTTTAACCGTCAGCTTTACCAGGGGCTTTTTATGGCGCCGCATACGGTGGCGCAGGCTATGAAGGCGGCTGTACTGTGCAGCGCGGTATTTGAAAAGCTCGGCTACGAGGTAAGTCCGAAGCCGCATGAAATACGCCACGATATTATACAAGCCGTAAAGTTCGGCAACGAGGACGATTTGATTCGGTTCTGCCAGGGCATACAGAAGGGCGCGCCGGTCGACAGCTTTGTAACGCCCGAACCGTGGGATATGCCCGGCTACAGTGACAAGGTTATAATGGCGGCGGGCGCGTTCACGCAGGGCGCGTCGATAGAATTAAGCGCCGACGGCCCTATTAAGCCGCCGTATATCGCGTACATGCAGGGCGGTCTTACGTATGAGAGCGCGAAGCTCGGTATAATCGTCGCCGCCGATAATATGATAAGGAAGGCTGAGAGTAAATGAGTCTTAATTCAAAACAAAACGTGCGCTGCCCGAAGTGCGGGCAGATGACGGACGTGACCGTCTGGAACTCCGTCACGGTGAGCGACAGCGTGGATTTAAAGCAGGATTTGCTGCGCGGTCAGGTTAATATGTTCCGCTGTCCGTCGTGCGGTCACGCGGCGCTTATGCCGACGCCGATGCTCTACCACGACGAGGAAAAGCGGCTTATGATTTCGTTTTCGCCGTGCCATGATCCGATATTAAAGTCACAGCTTTTCGACAATATCAGAAAAACATCGAAGGAGTCGGGCGAGCTTAGTAACCTCGAGGGCTACAATCTGCGGTTCGTGACCGACTATAACGAGCTTTTGGAAAAGATATTGATTTTCGACAACGGCATGAACGATAAAACGGTCGAGATGATAAAACTGATGATTTTGTCGCAGGACGTTGACAAGAGCGTTGACAGGGTATGCCGCTTCGGTAAGCGCGACGGCGACGAGATAGAGTTTATGATATACGACGCGAGGGAAAATCAGACGTACACCTCCCGCGTGCCGATTGCAACGTACGAAACGGTCGATACAAGTCTGCGCGAATCGGGCGTTAAGCCGTACAGCTTCGACTGGGAGCAGGTTGACGGCGCGTATGCGACAAAGCTTTTGCAGGGCTTTAACAACTGATGGAACGGGTGCTTGAATACGCCGTCGAGCCGCAGTTTGACGGTGAAACGGTTATGACTGTGCTGCGGCGGCATTTTCAGATGTCAACGTCGCTAATAAAGGAGCTTAGGCTCGCGCCCGACGGTCTTAAGCTGAACGGCAGTCATATAAGAACAATCGATACGGTAAAGTCGGGCGACGTGGTGACGGTGACGATGCGCGATAAAGCGTCGGAGAATATTGTACCCGTGAACATACCGATCGATATTGTGTACGAGGACGAGGACGTTTTAATTGTGAACAAGCCGCCCGCCATGCCGACGCACATATCTGTCGGAAATTATGAGAACTCGCTCGCGAACGCGGTTATGTACCACTACATGTCGCGCGGCGAGGAACACCTGTTCCGCGCGGTGAACCGTCTCGACAAGGACACGTCGGGGCTTATGGCAGTCGCGAAAAACAGTTACGCGCACGCGCGTCTCGCCGATGAAATTTCCGAGGGTGAGCTGCGGAGAAAATATATATGCGTCGTATGCGGCGATGTTGCGGAGGACGGAACGGTGAACGCGCCGATCGCTCGAAAGGAAGGCAGCGAGATCGAGCGGTGCGTTAGCGCGGCAGGTCACGAGGCTGTGACGCATTATAAGGTTATTGACAGGCTCGGCGATTATACGGTGCTTGAAATGTCGCTTGAAACGGGGCGCACGCATCAGATACGCGTACACATGGCGCATATAGATCATCCGCTCGCGGGCGACTGGCTGTACGGAGTGGAAAACAAAACTCTTGTTCCCCGTCAGATGCTTCATTCGAGCTTTATACGCTTTACGCACCCCGTAAACGGAAATGTGATTGAATTTACAAGCAAAATTCCGACAGATATGGAAGAATTTATCAAAAAAGTAAGTCAAAAAGCATTGAAAAAAACATGATAATATGTTATCATAAAAGGTGAAGCGAAAAAACGTGAATTTTTTTACAGAGGTGAAATAAATGGCTTACAAGGTAGTAAGAAAAGAGGTTTTAAACCCGACGATCTTCCTTATGGAGGTTGAAGCGCCTTTAATCGCGAAAAAGGCTGAACCCGGTCAGTTCATTATTTTGAGAATTGACGAGTACGGCGAGAGAGTGCCGTTCACTATCAACGACTATGACCGCGAAAAAGGCACCGTTACGATAATCGTTCAGATTGTCGGAAAAACGACGCAGGATTTATCGAAGGTTGAGGCGGGCGAATATCTGCTTGACTTCGCAGGTCCGCTCGGCACGCCTACTCCGCTCGAGGGTAAGAAGAAGGTTGCCGTGATAGGCGGCGGTCTCGGTACGGCGATAGCGTATCCTCAGGCTAAGAAGCTTCACAAGCTTGGCGCGAACGTTACGGTTATCACCGGCTTTAGGAACAAGGAGCTTATCATTCTTGAGGACGAACTTAAGGAAGTCGCGGATAAGCTCATTATCGCGACCGACGACGGTTCAAACGGCAACAAGGGTTTTGTTACCGATATGCTTCAAAAGGAGATTGACGCGGGCGAAAAGTTTGACGAGGTAATCGCGATAGGTCCGCTCGTTATGATGAAGTTTGTGTGCAAGGTGACAGAGCCTTACGGCATACCGACAATGGTTTCGATGAACCCCGTAATGATAGACGGCACAGGAATGTGCGGCGGCTGCCGCGTTATCGTCGGCAGCGAGACGAAGTTCGCGTGCGTTGACGGCCCCGACTTCGACGGTCACAAGGTCGACTGGGACAGCGCTATGAAGCGCGGAAGAATGTTTGCGGACTATGAGAAAAGGTCGTGCGCCGAAGGTCATTGCCGTATCGGCAGAACAAATAAGGAGGATTGAGACTATGCCTAATATGAGACCGGACAAAAATCCGATGCCGGAGCAATGTCCCAATGAGAGAAATAAGAACTTCCTCGAGGTAACAACGGGCTACACCGAGGAAATGGCTATAGACGAGGCTAAGAGATGCCTTAACTGCAAAAACAGACCTTGTATGCAGGGCTGCCCCGTAAGCGTTAAAATACCCGAGTTTATCGAGCGCATAGCCGAGGGTGATTTTGAGGGCGCGTATCAGAAGATCAAGGAAACGAACGCTCTCCCCGCCGTATGCGGCAGAGTGTGTCCGCAGGAGAAGCAGTGCGAGGCGAAGTGCGTGCGCGGTATCAAGCAGGAAAGCGTCGGTATCGGCAGGCTTGAGCGTTTCGCGGCTGACTGGCATATGCAGCACGTGGAAGATAAAATAGAAGTGCCGGAGTGGAACGGCAAAAAGGTTGCCGTTGTCGGAAGCGGCCCATCGGGACTTACGGCTGCCGGCGACCTTGCGAAGCGCGGCTATAAGGTGACGGTTTATGAGGCGTTCCACACGGCGGGCGGCGTGCTTATGTACGGCATACCGGAGTTCAGACTGCCGAAGGATATCGTGCAGAAGGAAATCGATAATCTGCGCGCTATGGGCGTTGATATTCAGACGAATGTTATTATCGGCAAGACGATAATGATAGACGAGCTGTTTGACGAGATGGGTTACGACGCTGTTTATATCGGCAGCGGCGCAGGTCTCCCCTCTTTCATGGGTATTGAGGGCGAAAGCCTTAACGGTGTGTACAGCGCGAACGAGTTCCTTACGAGAATAAATCTGATGAAGGGTTACAAGTTCCCCGAATACGACACGCCTGTGTATGTCGGCAAAAATGTCGCGGTACTCGGCGGCGGCAACGTTGCTATGGACGCCGCGAGAAGTGCGAAGCGTCTCGGCGCGGAGAACGTGTATATCGTGTACAGACGCGGCAAGGAGGAGCTTCCCGCAAGAGCCGAGGAGGTTCACCACGCCGAGGAAGAGGGTATTATATTTAAGCTGCTGCAGAACCCGACAAGATTTATCGGCAACGAGGACGGCTGGGTGACAAATATCGAGGTAATACATATGGAACTCGGCGAGCCTGACGACAGCGGCAGACGCAGACCTGTACCCGTTGAGGGCAGCGAGGAGATACTCGATATCGATACTGTTATCGTGGCAATCGGTCAAACTCCGAACCCGCTTATAAGAAAGACGACAAAGGGACTTGAAACAAACCGCAAGGGCTGCATAATAGCGGACGAAGCGACAGGCAAAACGTCGCGCGACCACGTATACGCCGGCGGCGACGTTGTAACGGGTGCGGCGACGGTTATACTCGCGATGGGCGCGGGTAAGGCCGCAGCTGAAGCGATAGATAAAGAAATTCAAAGCTGAATACAAGAACAAAAAAATACCTAACCCGCAGGTTAGGTATTTTTTGTTTTGCTTTAGAACAGCTTTTGTGAATCGTAAGCATCGAGCGTGTTTCTGATATTTGAAAGTCTCGTTTCAATGTCAACATAGCCGTCCGCATCGTATGCGCTCGTCGCGCGAAGTATTACCGGCGTGTACCATTCACCCTCGAATATGTCGGTGAAATAATATGTCTCCGGAGTAATCTGTATACCGTTCTTAGATTCGAGCGGCGCGTCTTCCCTGTCAAGAATTTGGTTGAACATCGAGCAGAACTGCGCTCTTGTCATATATTCGTTCGGCGCGAACGTGCCGTCGTCATGACCTTGCATATAGCCGTAAGTATTCATAATCTCAATGTAGGGTTTGTACGGGCTGTCTGCAATATCCGTAAGCGACGTTTCACCGGTCTCCGTCAGATTAAGTCCGTATACAACGAGCTTTGCAACCTCACCGCGCGTAACGGGGCCGAGAGTTACCTCATCCATACCGTCAAACGCACCCGTGCTTGCAAGGTACGCAAGTCCTCTCTCGTACCATGTTCCCTCGTGAGAAGCAATATTCGCGGTAACCGGATATTCAACACCGATTGTGTCGTACTTCTGGTCTATCATTCTCATGATCATCGCGGCAATTTGCTCTCTTGTAACCTTGTCGTTAGGTCCTACCTCAATCTGAACGTCCCATGCACCTGTCTCGTTACCTTCCTCGTCAGTCACTGTTACACGGTGGATTGCGGGTTCGTAACCGAATATATACGCATATTCCGCGCCGGAAAGGTCGATCGGCTTGCCGGACGGAAGCGGCTCTTTTTCAGGCTCGGGAGCGGGTTCTGCCGTAGGTTCAACGGTAGGCTCCACAGTAGGCTCAGCCGTGGGTTCAACAATCTCCTTTTCAGCCGCGTCGGTCTTCCATATAATGCTGCCCGCGCCGTTGATTTCTAGCGTGTTTGTAATAAGCTGTCCCTCAAGTCTGCCAGAATCAACTACCTTGGATGCGGCGTAAGGCGCGGAAACCGTACCTCTTACAACAGTCGTTCCTCCGGTAATTTCAAGCTCCTCGGCATTTGTGTAAAGGTCGCTGTAGAACTTTGTCGCGCCCGAAATTTCAACTCTCTTAGCATTTACGTGAATATCCTTGGCGCTTATCTGGTCATGAGCGAACACAACATCGTCGCCGTTAAAGAATACATGCGTGTGGTCAGCCGCGCCGTCTACGGGATAATCCTGATAATACTTAGCGTCGGCTTGGTTGTTACGGTTGATGAAATACGAATTCCATGCGTCGGTATTCTTGTAATTGTTAAAGTAAATATACGCCTCATGATCTCCGACTACCTGGATGTTGATCGTTCCGGAAAGGTCGTTGATCGTGTCAATGATAAGATTTACGTCGCCCTTCGTGGTATCAACAATAATAGCGTGTCCCCAGCCGCCGTTTATGAACGCGTCTTTTACATATGCGCTCTCCTTAAAGGTGTGCTGCTTATTCGCGGGCTTATTGGTGTTGTAAACGTTAAATTCTGCCGACGCGCCCCAAACATTGTCATTTTTATATTCGGGCGCAGTCGGAACCTCGAACGGCTCATATTCATAGTCAAAGCTTGTCGCGCCGTCGTTAACAGCCGTTTGGTATTCGGGTTTTGTTCCGTATGTGGCGCTGTCTTGACCGTTGAATAACTCGTCATTATCTTGATTTAAGAGATAGTAGCCGTCAAGATATGTTTTTTTCTCCACCCAACTGCCCGAATCGTCCTGTGACCATTCCGAAACATATTGTGTTTCGTTGTTCGTGCCGGAAATAAACATACCGTTAATGACGTTGCCCGCACCGTTTCTCGCGTATATTGTTCCGTTTGAGTAAACAGAACCGTCAATCTGCATTGTGTTGCCGATTTTTACGTCGCCGTTTGCGATAACGGCAAGGTTGATTTCACCGTCGCTGTCCTTTGATATAACGGGGTAACCGTCATACGGCGAACCGTCATAATCAGCCGGCGCAGCGGCAAACACCGCAGTCTGTGCCGCGAGCATCGCGACAGCGGCAAAAGCCGCAATTATTTTTTTCATTTTGTCCTCCTTATCTCATTGTCATATGGTTAAACTATATATATTCATTATACTCCTTATAAAATTCAAGTGCAATACCGCATATTACAAATATTTGAATTTCTCCGTTTTGCATACAAACTATGCTTAGGAATTATACATATTGTATATATAATGGACTTTTATACCGTTTTCACACAAAAAGACCTTCGGTATAAACCGAAGGTCTTTTAGGTTTCATTTTTCGATTATGCAATGTTCTGCGAATCGTAGTGGTCAAGTATATTTCTGATATTTGAAAGTCTTGTGTCTACGTCTATGAGACCATCATCGTCATACGCGCTTGTAGCCTTAAGCATGATGTCCGTGTACCATTCTCCTTCGGGAAGGTCTACGAGGTAGTAGGTCTGCGGTGTAACGATCGAACCGTCCTGTGCCTCAAGTCCCATATCGTTTCTGCCGATGATGTTGTTGAACATCGAGCAGAACTCAGCTCTGTTCATAATTCTGTCGGGAGCGAACTCCGTTTCGCTGTCACCGTTCATGTAGCCGTAAGCGTTCATGATTTCGATATACTGCTTATACGGACTGTTTTCGATGTCGGCAAATGTCGTCTCGGTTGTGTCTGTAAGGTTAAGACCGAACGCAACAAGCTTCGCAACCTCGCCTCTCGTAACGGGACCGATGTCAACGGACTCTATGCCGTCAAACGTACCCTTGCTTGCGAGATATGCAAGACCTCTCTCGTACCATGTGCCTGCGTGCTGCTCCATATTGGGCGTAACCGCGTAATTTGCATTCTTTGTGTCGTAGCTCTGATCGATCATTCTCATAATCATAGCCGCAACCTGCTCTCTTGTTACAGCGTCTGTCGGAGCCATTCTTACTTCGATATCCCAGTCTGTGTGACCGCCTTCTTCATCGTCAACCCATACCATCTGGATTCTATCCGGTTCATAACCGAAGATGTAAGCGTAACCGCCTGTAACATCTATCTCACTGCCCGACGGAAGCGGGGGAAGCGTAGGTTCGGGTGTCGGTTCGGGAGTAGGTTCGGGAGTAGGTTCGGGTGTCGGCTCGGGTGTTGCTTCCGGTGTAGGCTCATCGCCCGGCGTCGGGATTTCCGACGGATACTCTCTCAGCTTATCGGGATCATACAGGATTCTGCCCCAGCCTTCCATTTTAAGAGTGTCTGTGTAAAGCTGGCCGATAATCGTACCGCTCTGAGCTACATACGAATCGGCATAAGGAGCCATTACAACGCCTCTGAAGAATGCGGAGTCATTTACGTTGAACGTTTCGGCGTTTGTTGTGATATGACCGTTAAACAAGCTTGCGCCCGCAAAGTCGAGCGAATTTGTGTTGAAGTATACATCACCCGAAACGTGGCAAGCTCCTACCTTCGTATCTTCAAGCGTTACGAACAGCTTTAATCTGTCGGGTGAAGCCGCTTCGTCCATATAAGCCTCGGCTGTGGCTGTGTCGCCCGTTGTGTAGAATCTGTTCGGTGCATCGTTGAAGTTGGCAATAATCTGGAACATATTATTGTTCGGATTCTCAAATCCGTTTATATAAATCCATGCCTGATTATCATTGCCTTCCGTGCCGACGATTCTGAACTCGGGAGTAGCTGAACCGAGTACCATATTGTCGATTACAACAACAACGTCACCCTTTGATACGTCAATCGTAACCGCGTCGCCCATCGGATAGAGCTTGTTAAAGCGCGTACTCTCCGAAATCGTTATGGGAAGATTGCCCGCAGCTTCGTTACCCCACTGGTTAGCTTCCCTGTACTCTACAACATTTCCAACCTCGGGAGTTGTGTAAACACCCTCGGGCAGAGTATAATCGAAACTCGTTTCCTTATCAGTGATCGAGCCTTCATATTTCGGCTTGCCCATATACTTAATATTATCTGTATTTGTTACCGGCGAACCGTCCTGCTCCAACATTACATACGGCAAAGTTACAGTCTCGGTTGTGCTTTCCCAATCCCATGTGGTAGTATTCTGCACCCAGTTTTCCACATCGTACTTATACTCTGTTCCGGAAATCAACAGACCGTTTACGGTATTGTAATCGCCGCTGCTTCTCTGATAAATTGTACCGTTTGAATAAATACTGCCCTGAACCTCCATACTTCCGCCGATGTTAACATCGCCGTTAGCGATTACGGCAAGGTTGATTTCGCCGTCGGGATCATCATCCGACGAATAACCAACGCTCTCGTACGGCTGACCGTCATACGCCGACGGAGCCGCCGCGAATGCCGGTACTGCGGTTACTGCCAGCATCGACGCCGCCAGCAGCCACGAAATAATTTTACTCTTTCTCATTTTGCACTCCTTTGCTAATCATAAAGCCCCTGTTTTTATTAGTAATTTTATTATACATTATTTTCCGTATTATGTCAATCATTTTTATAATGCATGTTCATATTTTTTTCACATAATTTTAACAGAATTTGGCAACAAATTTCGACTATTATTACAGCAATTCGACCAAATCCGCGCGCTCGTCAAAATACGGCGATTTTCCGCATACGGCGTATGCGTATCCGTCACTTATATAATATTCCTTAAAATGATATCCGTTCAGGTTCTCCCGTGTCGTTACGGAGAAGCTCCCGAGCGGCGTTTTCAGCCCTGTGCCGACGGCTTTTATATAGCTTTCCTTAAGCGTCCACAGGCGGTAAAACATTTTGATTTTCTCGTTTTTGTCCTCTATAGAGTTAAGCAGCCGACGCTCGGACGGACTGAAAAATCTGTCCGCGATTTTGAAATTTACCTCCCCTATTTTCTGCACGTCACAGCCGACCTCCATGTCCGATACGGCGCACATTACCCGTTCGCCGGAGTGAGACAGATTAAAAAAAATTGCACTGTTTGTGAGATACGGCTTGCCGCCGGAGCCGATACGTATTTCGCGCTCGCTTATACCGACGTCGTCAAGCGCCTTTTCAAGCAGCAAACCTACAGCGAGCGATCGTATTTTATCATCGTGCTTCGCACACCGATTTATTTTATTTAAGCGTTCGCCGCTCACACGAGCAAGACAGCGGCCGAATACCGCATCGTCGCGCAGCGCGCTCGTGTCCGCGATGTACACCCTCGTTTTCATACGTGTATCACCCTCTGTGCCGCGGCTTTGTACAGCCTATTTTTAACGGCAAGACCGTAGCCGTCCTTTTCGCAGAACTCCGCGTATACCTTTTCCACGCCGAGACGGTCGAACTCGCGGAGCGCGGAAAAGAGGTTTTTCGCATACTCTTTGTTGCTCTCCCCCGCCGACAGAATTACGGCGTTGTCGTAGTCCGCACCGTACATGGCGAGTACGCCCGCAATTTTGCCGTCGTTATCGCTTAAAAGCTCCTTTATCTTCCTCTGCACGTTTTCCTTTTCGCCCTCGATAACGGTCACCTCGGCGTTCGGAGCGTAGTGCTTGTATTTCATGCCCGGCGACTTCGGCACCTCGTCCGCGCCGATAGAACGCAGGATATTTTTGTCTATCGTAACCGTCTGGACAATTTTTTTCAAATCATCGTACGTGATTCCGCCCGGGCGGAGTATCACGGGAGTTTCGTCGGTAAAATCGACTATCGTCGACTCAACGCCCACGTCGCACCTTCCGCCGTCTATGATAGCGTCAATTCTGCCCGTCATGTCCTCAACCACGTGCGACACGTCCGTGGGGCTGGGTTTGCCAGACAAATTCGCGCTCGGCGCGGCTATCGGCACTCCGGCGGCGCGTATCAGGCGGCAAGCCGTCTCGTTTGACGGATAACGCACGGCAACTGTGTTAAGCCCCGCTGTAACGTCGCTCGGTACGGCAGGATTTTTTTTGAGTATTATCGTGATCGGTCCGGGCATAAACGCATCTATTACGCGTTGAGCCTCCGGCGTAATATCCTCCGCTATCTCGCCTATCTGCGCCTTATCGCATATATGCACGATAAGCGGATTGTCGGACGGTCTGCCCTTCGCGGCGTAAATTTTGCGCGCCGCGTCGGGATTAAACGCCGACGCGCCGAGTCCGTACACCGTTTCTGTCGGGAACGCGACAAGTCCGCCGTTTTTTATGATTTCACCCGCAAGAGCAATATCGGCGCTGCTTGCGGTAAGTAATTTCGTTTCCATTTTACCCTCCGTTTCTTAATTTTGGTATTCCTCGAGCATGGTGTGCTTCATGTTCCACAGCTTATCGGACAAGTCCACATAGTAAGTGTGCGGATTTTCAAAGCGCTTTACCTCGTCCCACAAGCCGTCAACCTCCATTTTGCAGTATTCGCGCAGCACGTCGATGTTCGGGCTTTCGTACACGCACTCGCCTTTTGCGAATATCGGCTTTAGTAGCTCGCGCGAATAAAAATCGGTGACTGTTTTCTTCTTCCATGTATGTTCGGGATCGAATATGTTTATCGGTTTTTCGCTGTCTATTGCTTCGCCGTGAAGCGTTATAACGTCGGCTATCGCTTTTGAGTCCCTGCACGAGTAAAGGCGGTGTACCTGTTTAAAGCCGGGCGTGGTAATCTTTGCCACATTTTCGCTTATCTTTATTTTCGGTATAATATTGCCCTCATCGTCCTCGACCGCTACAAGCTTGTATACGCCGCCGAATACCGGTTCGGATTTCGACGTTATAAGCCGCTCGCCCACGCCGAAGCTGTCTATTTTCGCGCCCTGAAGCAGCATGTCGCGGATAATGTACTCGTCGAGCGAGTTTGAAGCGACGATTTTACAGTCCTCGTAGCCTGCCGCGTCAAGCATTTCACGGCACTTTTTTGACAGGTACGTTATATCGCCCGAATCTATCCTGACGCCTATGGGACGCGCTCCGAGCGGTTTTAACACCTCGTCGAACACGCGTACCGCGTTCGGTATGCCCGATTTTATAACATTGTATGTGTCTATAAGGAGCGTGCAGCTTTTGGGGTACGTTTCGGCGTACGCCTTGAACGCCTCGTACTCACTGTCAAACATCTGCACCCAGCTGTGCGCCATTGTGCCGAGCGCTTTAATGCCGTAAAGCTCGTCGGATATGGTACACGCCGTTCCGTCCACGCCGCCGATGTACGCCGCTCTCGCGCCTATCACCGCGCCGGTATAGCCCTGCGCTCTGCGCGAGCCGAATTCCATAACCGTTCTGCCCTGCGCGGCGCGCACTATTCTGTTTGCCTTTGTAGCGATAAGGCTCTGGTGGTTCACGGTGATCAGTACCATCGTTTCAACAAACTGCGCCTGTATGGCAGGTCCGCGCACCGTTACGCACGGCTCGCCGGGAAATATCGGCGTGCCTTCGGGTATCGCCCACACATCGCACTCGAATTTGAATGTGCGCAAATATTCCAAAAATCCTTCGGAAAATATACCCTTACCGCGCAGATATTCAATATCGGCGGCGGTAAACTCAATCTCCTTAATGTACTCTATAAGCTGCTCCACACCTGCCATTATCGCAAAGCCGCCGTCGTCCGGCACGCGTCTGAAAAACATATCGAAATATGCGGTCTTATCCTTCTCGCCCTTTTCAAAAAAGCCGTTCATCATCGTAAACTCGTAAAAATCCGCGAGCATGGTCATATTTCTTTCACTTTTCATGATTTTACTTCCTTTTCCCGTCCTATTGCGGACTTATCTTTATTACCGCGCGCACTCCCCTTACGTTGTCTACATTGGTGTGAAGCACAAAGCCGTCGTTTTTCATGTACCGCTGCATCTTTTCGTTGTAGCCGTACGGACAAAGTATCCAGTAAGAGCCGTTCACATCTATCGTATCCATCATGTCGAGCGTCGGAATGTATACCATGTCGTCAACGGTATACTTATACGCCGTTTCGCTCAAATCCGCGGCGGCGTCTCTCGTCGCGCTCCATATATGCGTGTGGTCGCCGCTCTCCGCCATGTGACGATCGTTATACGTAAGCATGACCTCATTTTGCACGGGCTGTATGCGCGAAAGCTCTTCAAGCGAAAACTCTCGCACAAAATCGCTGTTGAGCCACTCTCTCAAATCGCTCGTCTCCCACATATTGTCGTTTGTATCAAACGCAAGCTGCTCAATACAATGCTTCGTAACAAGTGTGCGTGAGCCGTCGTCGTCGGTTGACATGACCTCCCATTGTATCGGTTTGCCGTTGTATGTTCCGAACTCCAGAGTCTCCTTAGGTTTGCCTATCTGCAGCGCCGCGATTACAGCCGCGATCGCTGTAACCGATATAACAGCGTTACGGCGGTGCATGCTTACTATGCCTATTATTATTCCGGCGGTCAGTACGTCCATGCAGTTTTCAAACAGGAACATATGTTTCATTATATCCGCTTCGCCGTTGCCTATTATCGGCAGACACATATTTATCCACAGTCCCGCAAGAAGGATATACATTGCCATGATTATGTAAAGCCGCTTTTCGTTTGTTTCCCGCTTTTCCTTGACAAGAAACACGTTTACAAGCACGACGTACGCCGTTAAAAACAGAGCCATCAGGAAAACTATAATCGGATTATACAGAAATTTTGTGGCGACGCGCAGGTTGCTCCAAAGGCTGTATCGGTTTGTGTTGTCCATTATAACCGTTTCGGACGTGCCGAGGTTCAGCGGTCTCAGGCACGACGCGTTTTCTATAGCGAATGCGACCTTGCGGCAAAACCTTATCGGGTGGCGCATATAGAAAAATACGACGTCAAGCTTGTTTACCTTTTCGTAAAAATCCTCGCGGAATTCGTCCGTTTTTATATCGAGCGGATATTCGTCCTCCTGCATGTACGCGTGGGTGTTTATAAGAGGCATATACTTTTCGTCTATGCCAAACTCCATTAAGTCCTGCTCCGGCGTTTCAGTCTCCTTGAGCGCGCCGAAAAATACGGACTGGTATGTTGTATCGTCGTGCATCCAGTCGGGTATGCTGACGTACAGGTTGGCTATACATGCGGCGGCGGCAAGAACCGATACAGCCACGCCTATCCTGTACCCTCTCCCCTTTCTCAAAAAAGCGAACGAAAGCGCCAGAACCGACGCGATTACGGCGTAAGGAACGTTGGCAAGCTTTGCTCCGGCGAAGAAGTAAAGAGATATGAAAAAGCACGCGACCTTCGGGATTGTAGGTCGTTTGTATATTAACATTCCAAGCGCGACGAGCATCATAAGCGACACGTATTGAAGCGGTTCTCCGTAAAATGAATTGAAGTACAGCACGTAACCCGCGTCGCAGAACATCACGATAAAAATTATAAACACGGCTATCCGTATTCGTTTTTTTGAGTCGGCAAAAAAAGTGAAAATTCCCCATGCCGCAAGCGACAGCATAAGAGTGTATATAAACGCGAGACAGCCTATATCGTAATGGCTCTCATCGCGGCGGAATACCGTATTTATGAGGAAATTCATAAGCTTTGACGCTTTTATTATGACAAAATGCGGCGACGAGTATATTTCCTCGGCGTCGTTGTTGCGGCAAAGGTACGCCATTTTTTCACCGAAGGTATCGCCCTCTATTTTCATTTTGTAATCGCGCTTGAAAAGGTAATAGTAGTTGTCGTCGTTTTCGTATTCGAGGTTGTTTACGAGCAGTACGCGGCGGAAATCGCCGTTGTCGCTCAGTCCGACGTTTTTGCCGAGGTAGAGTACACAAAAAACAAGCACAAATACTATGACTGCGCCTATTAGCGGAAATGTTCTTTTGTTTTCCTTTAGTGTCCTCATACTTTTCTCCATATCGGATTTACTTTTTTTATGCAAGAAAACAGGCGGAAACAACTTTCCGCCCGGCTTGTTTTATCAATATGAATGGCTGCTCTTTCTGCTGTATCCGCCGCTGCGTTTGGAGTCGTTGCTGCGTCTTAACGACTGCATCTTCTCGTCGCTGTCCTGCTTGAATTTGGATAGCATATCGTCAAGAGACATACCCTCGGATGATGTACTCCAGTCAAGCTCTGCGGGACGTACAAATTCTTTTTTTTCATGCGGAGCTTTTTTTGTGCGGCCGGTCTTTTCCTTCTTTTCTTCAGCCTGCTTTATAGAAAGGCTTATTTTGCCGTCGTCGTCTATTTTGATAACCTTTACTTTTACCGCGTCGCCTTTTTTGATATACTCGTTTATATCCTTAACATATCTTGACGACAGCTCCGAAATATGAACAAGTCCCGACTGCTTGCCGGGCAAATCTATAAACGCCCCGAACGGCATTACGCTTGTGACTTTTCCCTCTACTATATTACCTAATTCTACCATTCTATCCTTTATTACCTTTCTTGTTTCATTACTGTTTACTGTTGTTCGCCGGAAACATCAACAAAAATCTTGGCGTTGCTTGGAATAAGTCCGAGCTTTTCCGTGGCAATTTTCTTTATGTATTCGTCGGAGTTTACCTTGCTTTCCAGATCCTCGACTTCCTTCTGGCGTTCTTCTTCATATTCAATTTTGCTGTTTAATTCCGCTATTTCCTTTTTCTGCGCGCCGAGCCTCGGATACTGCATGACGCCTCTTAAAAGCATTGAACCAGCCAATACCGCGACGAGGGCGATTATAAGTCCCTTTTTGTGGGCGTTTATATATTTTGCTACCTGATTTTTCAGTTTGTTCAGCATTTGAGTTTCTACTCCTTTGTTTAATGCTTTCCGCGCATTTTTTTATCGGTACTCTTAAAATTTTATACAAAAACAGCAGCGGTGTCAAGAGTATTTTGAAAATAAATGATGTTATTTTCAAAAATTTTTTTATACAATACAGGAAAATCTTATATACTGCCCCGCTCAAAGCGGCAAAATATAGAGCTGCTCCGATGAGCATGCCGATTGCCTCAAAAATCCTTAGCCGACCGTCTCCGAAAACAAGAACGCACCATGACGCCGCAGCAAACGAAACGAAAGCGAATATGACGTCCGTCACAGCCGTCAAAACCGCGCCCGACTTAACCGCACCGCGCACTGCCCGCATGAAATCGTACAGCACGGACACCGCAGCACCGCACACGGTCATGGCAAGGAACAGAGCCGTCTCATCCGAAATCATTTGAAAAGTCCCTCTATTATTCCGCCGCCGGCGGGTGACGAGTATTTTATCATATCGATTTCGCCGTTTACGCTGAGTATCCCCGTGTCGGTGTCAAGGCGGCTTATCGTGAGCTTTCTGCCGCGCACGCACATATCGCCCATCTGTGTTTTAAGCGTTACTCTGTTTTCCGAAAACTCCTTCACGTCAGTTATGCCGGTAAGCGACATATTTTTTCTGCCGTTCATCGTCAGGCTGTGTTCCTTCTCCGCCATACTATCCCCTCCCGCAATATATCTATGCCGGAGACAACGGTAATATTACTTGACCTGCTCGTACAGCGATGAGGCGTCATTCTTTAATACATGCTCCGCCACAGCCTTGACGCGTACCTTTATGACGCGCTCGCCCATCGTTATTTCTATTATATCGTTTTCCTTAACGTCGTACGACGCTTTAACGACGCGTCCGTTTACCGTTATTCTGCCCTGGTCGCACGCTTCGTTCGCTATCGTGCGCCTCTTTATAAGACGAGCGACCTTCAAATATTTATCTATTCTCATATAATTATATCCTCAAATATACTTTTGTTTAATGAAACAAGGCGCCGCATAAAAGCGACGCCCTTGTATTTGTGTATTAGTTAACTGTATCTTTAAGTGCCTTGCCGGCTTTGAATGCGGGAACCTTGGAAGCCTTAATCTTGATGCTCTCGCCCGTTCTGGGGTTCTTGCCTGTTCTTGCGTTGCGCTTTCTAACCTCGAATGTACCGAAGCCAACGAGCTGAACCTTGTCGCCCTTCTTAAGAGCCTCAGAAATCGAAGCTGTTACAGCTGAAACTGCCTTTTCAGCATCCTTCTTCGAGAGCTCGGCCTTTGCAGCTACTGCTGCGACTAACTCTGTCTTGTTCATGTTTTTTCCTCCTAATCTTTTTTTCAAACGTTACAAGCATATAATCGCCTGTCCAATTACTTATTTTAGTACATTTTTCCCGATATGTCAAGGGTTTTACAGCATTTTAAGCCAATATTTCCTAAAAAAGTATATTTTAAGGGTTATTTGACTTCGTTCCAAAGCGTGTCAAGCTCGGAAATATCACATTCGTCAAGATTTTTACCCCGTTCCTTCGACAGCGTTTCCATTTTTTCAAAGCGGCGTATAAACTTCTCTGTCGCGCCTGAAAGAGCGATCTCGGGCGTAAGCTTTAAGTGCCTGCCGAGGTTTACGACGCTGAAAAGGATGTCGCCGTACTCCTCCTCTATTCCTTCGCCTGTTCGGATCGCTTCTTTAAGCTCCTCTGTTTCCTCGGATATTTTGTCGTATATGCCGTCCGTACTGTCCCAGTCAAAGCCCGCCGCCGCGGCTTTTTTCTGAACCTTTGCGCTGCGCATAAGCGCCGGAAGATAACCCGGCACGTCTTTGAGCATGGCGGTGTACGTGTCAAGCTGCTTTTCCTTTTTCTTATTTTTCTCCCAGTTGCCGAGTGCTTCCTCCGCCGTCACGGCTTTATCCTTGCCGAACACGTGCGTGTGGCGCGTTATGAGCTTTGTGCATATCTCGTTAAGCACATCATCAAACGTGAACGCGCCGCGTTCCTCCGCGAGACGCGAATGGAACACTACCTGCAGAAGCACGTCGCCAAGCTCATTCGCGAAATCGTGGTCGCTGCCGTTGTCGAGCGCGTCAATCGCCTCGTAGCATTCCTCTATCATGTCCTTTTTAAGGCTCTGATGCGTCTGCACCCTGTCCCACGGGCAGCCGTTCTCTCCGCGGAGCGTCACTATAATATCGCGCAAATCGTCTATCGTATACTGCTTACTCATATTTATCTCCCTTTTTGTTTATAGTATGTATATAATTTTACCATTAAATCCGTAATTTTGCAAGTAAAAAACATACCGCTCGCGCGGTATGTTTTTTATGGCGTATTAAGCTTTAATTACTTTGCAAGCTCAACAAGATGTGCGTACTTTTCTTCCGCCGTCTTCTTAGCCTTTGCAAACAATTCCTTAGCTCTTTCGGGGTTGGAGCGAGCGAGCGAGTTGTAACGGACTTCGCCCATGATGAACTCCTCGTAATCCATTGTCGGAGCCTTAGAGTCAAGCTGGAACGGATTCTTGCCTTCCATGGCAAGTCTCGGATCGTATCTGAACAAGTGCCAGTAGCCTGCCTGTACAGCCTTCTTCTCCTCGGTCTGTGCGATCGTCATACCGCCCTTGATACCGTGGTTGATACACGGAGCATAAGCGATGATGATTGAAGGACCGTTGTAGCTTTCAGCCTCGATCATAGCCTTAAGCAGCTGGTTCTGGTCAGCGCCCTGCGCTACCTGTGCAACGTATACGTAGCCGTAGCTCATAGCGATAGCCGCGAGATCCTTTTTCTTGACTTCCTTACCGGCAGCAGCGAACTGTGCGATAGCGCCGGTCGGCGTAGCCTTTGACGACTGACCGCCTGTGTTTGAGTAAACCTCCGTATCGAATACGAGAATGTTTATATCCTCGCCCGAAGCGATAGCGTGGTCAACACCGCCGAAGCCGATGTCGTATGCCCAGCCGTCGCCGCCGAATATCCAGCAGGACTTCTTTGAAAGGAATTCCTTATCGGCGAGTACGTTCTTAGCTTCCTCGGAGTTGATGTTTGCGATAGCCTTAAGAAGCTCGTCTGTCGCAACCTTGTTAGCCTCGCCGTCGTCCTTCGTTTCGATGAACTTGTCAACAGCCGGCTTAACGTCTGCGTTTTCAGCCGCGATCTTCTCAAGTCTTGCGATATTAGCTTCTCTCAATGTGTTCTGAGCGATGTACATACCGAGACCGAACTCCGCGTTGTCCTCAAACAGTGAGTTAGCCCATGCGGGGCCGTGACCTTCGCTGTTTGTGGTGTACGGTGTTGACGGGCATGAACCGCCCCAAATCGACGAGCAGCCCGTTGCGTTGGCAAGGTACATTCTGTCGCCGAAGAGCTGTGTAACGAGCTTTGCGTACGGTGTTTCGCCACAGCCCGCGCAAGCGCCGGAGAACTCAAGGTAAGGCATTCTGAACTGGCTGCCCTTAACCGTTGAAGCCTTGAACTTGTCAAGAACCTCCTGCTTCTCCGCGAGAGTTACGAGGTAGTCATAACCCTTCTGCTCGTCAAGGTTGTCGTCGAGCGGCTTCATAACGAGAGCCGGATCCTTCTTGCCCGCGTTGTTTACAGGACATACGTTGGCGCAGCTGCCGCAGCCGGTACAGTCGAGAACCGATATAGCCATTGCGTAGTAAAGTCCGTCGAGCTGCATAGCGTTCTGATACTTGATACCCTCGGGAGCGTTGTCAAGCTCCTCCTTTGTGAGTACAACGGGACGGATACAAGCGTGAGGACATACGTACGAGCAGTTGCCGCACTGGATACATGTTTCGTTGTTCCATACGGGAACGTCGATAGCGATACCTCTCTTTTCAAACGCTGCACTGCCCAGAGGCACTTCGCCTCTCTGGTACTTCTCGAACGCCGAAACGGGAAGGCTCGCGCCTCTGAACTGATTTATCGGAACGAGGATATCGTTTACGAAGTCGATGAGCTTGCCTTCGCCCTCGTGCTTAATCGCAAGATCCTCATATTCCGCATTCTTCCAATCCTCGGGAACGTCAACCTTGACAACCTGCTGAGCGCCCGCGTCGATAGCGTCGTGGTTCATCTTAACGACCGCGTCGCCCTTCTTTGAATAGGAAGCGGTAGCCGCGTCCTTCATGTACTGAATTGCGTCAGCCTCGGGGAGTATGCCCGAAAGCTTGAAGAATGCCGACTGGAGAACGGTGTTGATTCTGTTGCCGAGACCGATTTCCTTACCTATCTTAACGCCGTCGATTGTATAGAACTGAATGTTGTTGTCGGCGATGTACTTCTTAACCTGTCCGGGGAGATGCTCGGAAAGCTCGTCAACATTCCATGAGCAGTTTAAGAGGAATACGCCGCCCGGCTTAACGTCCTGAACCATATCGTACTGTCTTACGTATGAAGCCTTGTGGCAAGCAACGAAGTCAGCCTTGTTGATAAGATATGTCGATGTGATTTTCGGATGACCGAAACGGAGGTGCGAGCATGTGAGACCGCCCGACTTCTTTGAGTCGTAGTCGAAATATGCCTGTACGTTCATTTCGGTGTGGTCGCCTATAATCTTAACGGAGTTCTTGT
This sequence comes from uncultured Clostridia bacterium, assembly GCA_947624485.1. GTDB lineage: Bacteria > Bacillota > Clostridia > UBA1381 > UBA1381 > Hominilimicola. The sequence continues at coordinate 111,980 of CANQKM010000001.1, read as the reverse complement.
TAGCGCCTACGGTACCGTCCGCGCCGAGTCCCCAGAACTTACAGCTTGTGATACCCTCCGGCGTTGTGTCGGGGTTCTCGTCAAGCGGCAGCGAGAGGTTTGTAAGGTCGTCGTTTATGCCGACCGTAAATCTTCTCTTTTCCGTGTTCTTGTATACAGCGATAATGCAAGCCGGAGTTGTGTCCTTTGAACCGAGACCGTAACGGCCTGCGTAAATGTCGACACCCGCGAATTTGCTGTTCTGGAGAGCTGCTACAACGTCAAGGTAGAGCGGCTCGCCGATCGAACCGGCTTCCTTCGTTCTGTCGAGAACGGAAATCTTCTTAACAGTGTCTGGGATAGCATCGATAAGGTGCTTAGCCGAGAACGGTCTGTACAGTCTTACCTTTACAAGACCGACCTTCTGACCGTTCTTGTTGAGGTAGTCAACGGTTTCCTCGATAGTGTCGCAGACGCTGCCCATAGCAACGATTACCTGCTCCGCGTCGGGCGCGCCGTAGTAGTTAAAGAGCTTGTAGTCCGAGCCGATTGCGGCGTTGACCTTGTTCATGTACTCCTCTACGACCTCGGGAACTGCATCATATGTCTTGTTGCACGACTCTCTCGCCTGGAAGAATACGTCGCCGTTCTGCGCCGTACCTCTCTGAGCCGGATGCTCGGGGCTTAACGAGCCTCTTCTGAAGTCGTTTATAGCGTCCCAGTCTACCATCTTTGCAAGCTCGTCGTAATCCCAGCAAGCTACCTTCTGATACTCGTGCGACGTTCTGAAGCCGTCGAAGAAGTGAAGGAACGGTATTCTCGACTTGATTGTCGAAAGATGCGCTACCGCGCCGAGATCCATTGCTTCCTGCGGGTTTGTCGATGCGAGCATAGCGAAGCCTGTCTGACGGCACGCCATAACGTCGCTGTGATCGCCGAAGATTGAAAGCGCGTGTGAAGCGATAGCTCTTGCCGATACGTTGAATACGCACGGAAGCTGTTCGCCCGCAATCTTGAACATGTTCGGGATCATAAGGAGAAGTCCCTGTGAAGCGGTGTATGTTGTTGTGAGCGCGCCCGCCGTAAGCGAACCGTGAACAGCGCCCGCTGCGCCCGCCTCCGACTGCATTTCAACAACCTTTACCGTACGTCCGAAGATATTCTTCTGACCTGCGGCTGCCCACTTATCTGTGACCTCCGCCATTGTTGATGATGGTGTGATGGGGTAGATGGCAGCAACATCGGTAAACGCGTATGATGCGTATGCCGCGGCGTTGTTGCCGTCCATTGTTTTCATTTTCCTTGCCATCTGAAAAAAATCCTCCTTTTATTTTTGTCATTTTGTGTATCTTTTATATACATAAAGGTATTGTATCACTTTTTCACGGCAAAATCAAGGAATAATATTAAATTTTTAGACGCTTTTTTAAATTTTTATTCAGCCGCCGCCGTGTCACCCCGCGACGAGCCGTATATCCTCGCGTGAGACCGTTCCCGTAACGAGCAGCGCGAGCGCGTACGCGGCGCACGATACAGCCGATAAAGCCGCGGTGTACGTGAATATTCCCAGCCCCGAAAGCGGCGGCTGTATTATTTGTATGACAAACAGCATTGCAGCGCCGCAGAATATCGGCTTTACAAGCGTGTTCATGAGATTGAGGCGTATGTTGAGCTTTCTTCGGAGCGATATAAAGTTGAGCGCCATGACCGCGCCGTTTGCCGCAATTGCGCCTATCGCGCTGCCGTATATGTTAATTTCGGGATTTCCTATTAAAATGTAGCCGAGCGCGAGCTTTATGCCTATGCCGATGAGCGAGTTAAAGAACGGTGTCATTATCTTTCCTGCCGACTGCAGCACCGCAGCCGACATCTGCGCGGCGCACATGAGTACGGCGCACGGTGCGACGGTTCTGAGCATAAGCGCGGACGTGTCGTTTTTAAACAGGAGCGTGAGTATTTCGCCGCTGAGCGCGTACATAAGCACGGCGCACGGCACAGACAGCGCGACCGATATTTTCACGCCCATTTCCGCAGCCTTCCCCGCGCTCCTTTCGTTTCCCGACGCGTACGCGCCGGCTATTACGGGAAGTATGCTCACTCCGAGCGTCGCGAGTATTCCGACGGGAAGGTGGAAAACCGTGAGTGCGTAACCGGTGTACGCGCCGTAGAGGAAACGCGCGTCGTCCGGCGTAAGTCCCGCGTCAAGAAGGCGTACTCTCGTAAGCGTCGTGTCGGCTGTGCCGAGCGCGTTAGATACCACCGACGCGCACAGAAGCGGCAGCGCGAGCGACATAAGGTCGCGCAGTATTTCTCGTCGGCTTGCGTTTTCCGATTTTATGTAAACCTCTTTTTTACGGAAAATATATCCGAATGCGAGTATTGCCGTCGCGACTATCTCCCCTGCCGTCACGCCCATTATCGCGCCGCCCGCCGTTTTCTCCGTGCCGGCGTGTATAAACAGCAGAGCCAGTCCGTAACCGGCGATGAGCTTTACAAAGCTTTCCGCGACCTGTGACGCGGCGACGGGTACCATGCGCGACACGCCCTGAAAATAGCTTTTGTATCCCGTTCCGAGCGCGACGAAAAAGATTGACGGCGAAATCATTCGTATAGCGTACACCGCCTTTTCCTCTTTCATGGCAAGCGCGAAAAACGGCGCGGCAAAGTAGAGTATGACCGATCCTGCCGCACCAATCGCGATAAGCAGCCACGTTGACAGCGACACTATTCTGCGTTCCCTAAGCCGCTGACCGCGCGACGCGGCTTCGGCGGAGAGCTTCGATATTGCGAACGGCAAACCCGATATTATGAATGAGAGGAACATTATGTAAACCTCGAAGGCGATGTTGTATACCGCCATTCCCTCCTCGCGCAGTATGTACGCGAGCGGTATTTTCAGCACCGCGCCGAGTATTTTCGATACGGCGTTCGCAGCCATAAGTATTACCGCGCCCGTTATTATGCTTCTTTTTTCCATGCCGCACCACCTTGTATTTAATATGAAAGTATTGTCTTTTTATTTTATTTGTGGTATAATCGATTTAGAATACATCGGAGGAACAAGAATGGAGATTAAGAAGTTAAAAAGCGCGCGCGGCGCACTCACTGTGCCGGGCGACAAGTCAATATCGCACCGCGCCGTAATGCTAGGCTCGCTCGCGGACGGCGTTACGGAAATTACGGGATTTTTACCGGGAGCGGACTGTCTGTCCACAATAGGCTGTTTCCGCAGTATGGGCGTGGAAATCGACGCGCGCGGCGACAGGGTGACTGTGCGCGGCAACGGTATGCGCGGTCTTGTAAAGCCCGAAAAAACGCTGTATACCGGCAACAGCGGCACGACCACGCGTCTTTTGTGCGGCATACTGTCGGCGCAGCCGTTCGACACGGAAATCACGGGAGACGCGTCGATATGCAAGCGTCCTATGGGGCGCGTCACGAAGCCGCTCACGCTGATGGGTGCGAATATTGAGAACGAGTACTGCCCTCTTTACATACACGGCTCGCGTCTGCACGGCATTAACTACAAAATGCCGATGGCGTCGGCGCAGGTTAAAACGGCGATTATTCTCGCCGGACTGTACGCCGAGGGTGAGACAGTTGTCAGAGAAATCGAAAAGTCGCGCGACCATACGGAGCTTATGCTCGGCGCGATGGGCGCGGATATAAGCGTTGACGGACTTGATATTACTATAAAAACGACAGACAGGCTGTCGGCGGCAGACGTAGTTGTTCCCGGGGATATTTCGTCGGCGGCGTTTTTCATGGTACTCGGCTCGATTATGCCGAATAGCGAAATTACGATAAAAAATGTCGGCACAAATCCGACGAGAACGGGTATTATTGACGTTTTGAAGGATATGGGCGCGGATATAACAGTCGAAAACGAGCGTGTGAGCGCCGGTGAAAGCGCGGCGGATATTACGGTTAAGTCAAGCTCGCTGCGCGCCGTCACGATAGGCGGCGACATTATACCGAGACTTATCGACGAGCTTCCTATAATCGCCGTCGCGGCTGTTTTTGCGGAAGGCACGACTGTTATAAAGGACGCGCAGGAATTGAAGGTAAAGGAAACGAACAGAATACGCGCCGTAGTCGACGAGTTTAAAAAGTGCGGCGTTGATATTACCGAAACGGACGACGGCATGATTATAAGCGGCGGCAAACCGATTCACGGCGCGGACTTTAAGACGTACGGCGACCACAGAATGGCTATGAGCCTGACTGTTTTGTCGCAGCTTGCCGACGGCGTTTCAACGCTTGACGACGAAGCGTGCGCAAGAGTGTCATACCCGTCGTTTTTTGATGATTTCTACAGCTTGGGATAATCCGAAATGCTGAACAAATATAACATACGAGGTGAGTGGAATGAAGAAGCGCGGAGCTGCAATACTGTTTTCGGCTGTTATTTTTGCGCTGTTTTTTTCGTTTGCGGCTGACGCGGAGGATTTGCCGAAATTCGATGACAGCTCGGTTATTGTTGTCACAAAACCCGATCGCTCGTCCATCGGTCTTTTCAGCGTCGGCGAAGGCTTTGATGATGTTCTCGCGAGGCTCGGAATAACGGAAACAAGAGAGCTTATGAACTTATCCGGCAGCACAAGCGCTATATCGCTGTTTTCCGCGTCGGACGAAAGCATAATAAAACTCACTCTGCCCGAAGCCGGTGAGGACAAGGTGCTTGAAGCCGTTGACGCGCTTAACGCGTCCGGCACGGTAAAATACGCCGAGCCGAATTATTATTACTACCTTGACGCCATGCCCGACGACTCTGAATATGTGTCGGAGGATGAGACTAAAACATATCGGTTTCGCATGATAGACGCGGAAGCGGTGTGGAAAAAAGATATAGACTGCTCCAATGTCACGGTTGCTGTGCTTGACTCGGGTATTTTCGCGGAGCATGAGGATTTAAAGGACAATATATGGACAAATCCCAATGAGATACCGAATAACAATTATGACGACGACGGCAACGGTTACAAGGATGATGTACACGGCTGGGATTTTACGGGAAACGGCGACAACGATCCCGACGACGGCTACAACCCGGAATATGACATGCAGGGACACGGCACACACGTTTCGGGAATAATAAGCGCGGTAACGGGCAACGACAAAGGAATCGCATCGCTCGCAGGAAACATTAACACAGGAAGCGCGAAGATAGTGCCGCTGAAAATTTTCTATGACACAGAGACAGTCTCCGGTAATAGGCTGTTAAAAACAAAGGGTACCAGCAGCGCTATGATTGTCGATGCAATAAATTATATAAAAAAAATGAATATACCTATCGCAAACTGCAGCTGGGGCGGCGGAGACAGCGCCTCCATTAAGGAAGCAATACTCTCCTGTTCCGATACTCTGTTTGTCGCGGCGGCGGGAAACGGAAATAATAATGTCGGAGTTAACATGGATAATGCCGCGGCATATCCCGCAAGATACAAATTCGACAACGTTATATCCGTAGGCGCAAGTAACTCCGATAATAAGCTCGCCGTTTTCTCAAATTACGGCACATCCGTCGATATAGCCGCGCCCGGAGATAATATATGGAGTACCGCTAATACGGACTTAAAAAAGGACTCGTATAAATTTCTTTCGGGTACATCTCAGGCAACCCCCCTCGCGGCAAGCATGGCTGCGGTGTTAAAGGGAAAATACCCGTCGCTCACTCCTGCCGAAATAAAAGATTGTCTGAAGGAAGGCGCAACTATCGCGGACAATCCGGGCAGTCATGAAGTGAACGCCAACCGAAGGCTTAACGCCGAAGGCGCGCTAATACGTACGCAGTCGCTTTACTGTGAAATAAAGTGGGAGGACGACGAAGGTCATGTTATAGACAGGACATCTGTGTCATACGGTTCCGTTCCGAGCCACGATCCCGTTGAGAAGCAAAAGGACGAGTATGAATATACATTTGAACGCTGGGATCCCGAACCGACGTACGTGACCGAGGACACGGTATACCAAGCCGTTTTCTCAAAGCGGGAGGCGTATTATAAAGTCACCTGGTACGTTGACGATGTTTACATGGTCGAAGAATACAAATACAACGACACTCCCGTTTACAAAGGTGAAACACCTTCGCGTGAAAAAACGGATGAATACACGTATGTTTTTGGGGGTTGGATACCCGATATTGAGCCTGTAACGGAGGATACCAAATATTTGGCGGGCTTTGAGGCGCGGAAAAATGTTTATCCGATAACATGGCTCGATGAGGACGGCAGCGTGCTTGCGGAATCCGAAGTCGAATACGGCTCGCTGCCCGTATATCCCGAAGAAGCCGAAGCGCCGTCAAAGGAACCCACGGACGAGCTTGAATATATTTTTGACGGGTGGAACCCGGAACCGAACATCGTCACAGGACCGGCTGAATACACCGCAAAATACCGGGAGAAGAAACGCGAATACACCATTATATGGAAGAATTACGACGGAGAGGAAATAGTGCGTGAAAACATTGAGTACGGCGTAACGCCGTATTACCTCTACGAAACGCCAGTAAGAAACGACACCGACAGCACTCATTATACATTTTCGGGTTGGTATCCCGAACCCGTGCCAGTTACCGGCAATGCGGAATATACCGCGCAGTTTACAGAAACGCAGAAGAAATATACTATCACGTGGAAAGATGAGAACGGTAACATAATCGAAACGGATATGGCTGCAGACGGTGAACTCCCGAAGTACAAGGGCGAATACGATAAAAAGCCGCCGGAGGGATATTATGTGTATATTCCCGACTGGGATCCCGAAATTACGGAAGCTGACGGAAATGCCGAGTACACAATGAAATATACCCGCGCAGATATGCTCGAAACATCCGTTATGCTCACAGACGGAGACGGTTATGCCGTCAGGAAGGGCGGCAGCGCAAAGCAGGTAAACGCACGTGTTGAATTTCCGAATGCCGTCAAAGGTCTAAGCGAATCCGACGCTGCAAATGCAGAGCCGTATACGCTTATTGCAGCCGTATACGACGAGGGCGGCGCTCTTATAGGCATTGCGGAAAAGACCGTAAACGGCTATGATATGCTGAACGCCGTAACTCTTACGGCTAATTCGGACAAGAATAAAACAATCGGCTCGGTAAAGCTGTTTATGTGGAAAACAACAGGCTCCATGATCCCCTTAAGAAACGCTAAAGACGTTCTGTAGGAGGCATGGAGCCTTCTTTTTTATTTTTTGTCTTTTATTCGACGGAAACGATTGTAACGGTTTGCGTGCCCCCGTCCCAGCCGACCGTGCAGTCAAGCGCCTCGGACACGGCTCGCACGGGAATCATCGTATAGCCGTTTATAATTATCGGCGGATAATCCATTTCAATCAATTCCGACTCCTTGTAGTCAATAGTTCGGTCAGCGTTTCGGCTATCGTATACGGATTTTCCTTTGTACCGTCGCCCGATGCAAACTGCGCTTCGGGCGCGAGATGAAACATCGGACGTACTCCTATTTCTGACCGGAGAGAGTCCATTATCACCTCCTGTTTCGCGTATATCATTTCTTTTTCCCGAACGCGAATAATTTCATAAGCACGAACGTTACGGGTACGCCTATAACCGCCGCTATCGCGTAGGCTATTATCGGGCTTCCGCCGACAAATCGGCTGTAAAGCCATACGATCACAGTCTGGATTATGAAGTTCGGGATATATGATATGAAGAATTTGATAAATTTCACAACGCCGAGCTTTTCCTTGAACGTGAGGAAGCTGTTTAACAGGTACGATACAACATTCGACGTTATATACCCCGGTATGAACGCGAGTGTTGTATTCGGTATAAAGAGCGAGTATATAGTGGAAAAAATCACATTGCTCAAGGTGTTTATGCCGCCGACTATCACAAACGACAAAAACTCGCGTGTGAAGAATATGCCAAGTTTAGACGGCTTGTACTCGTCCCAAGGGATAAGCTTATCGCCCTTTATTATCATCGCCTTGTCCGCGGTTTCGGCAAGCGGCGTGTCGGAGAGTGAGTCGGAGTAAAATTCATTGCAGTGCGCGTCGGGCAGGACTTCATTAAGGCGCGCGACCTTTTCCGTGTCGTGACAGTTTTTACCCGTGTACTTCCCCGTTTTCTTGTCCACGCGAGACGCGATAAGATATTTTATGCCGAGCTTTTCACATATCGGTGCGAGCAGAAATTCGGGCGATGCGGAGATTATAACGTCGTCCCCGCGCTGTCTGCTCTTATACCACGGTTTTATTTTATGCTCGTTTTTGTTCCAGAAGTCCTCTATGTCCGCGTCAATGTCGGGAACATGACGCAGAAATCGGTACATTATTTCCTTCGCGCGCGTTTTCTCTATCGCGCCTATTATATAAAGAAAAAATCCCCACGCCATGTACGGAACGGTCAGCAGTATCGACGGATGTTTTTTAAGGCTGTAAAAATAAAAATCCCTCGTGCTGTCGCCGTCGTAAATCGTTTCGTCAAAATCATATATATTCAAAAACGTTCCTCCTTAATCGAGCAGCACGACCGCCATTGCCGAAATGCCCTCGCCGCGTCCCTCGAAGCCGAGCTTTTCCGTTGTTGTGGCTTTTATGCTCACAGCGTCAACGTCAACGCCCAAGTCCTCGGCAACGTTCGCGCGCATCTCGTCAATGTACGGCGACATTTTCGGTCTCTGCGCCACGATTGTAATATCGGCGTTTACGACCTTATATCCCCTGTCCCCTACAATTCTCATAACCTCACGCAGAAGCACGCGGCTCGAAGCGCCCTTATACTTCGGATCGGTGTCGGGGAAGTGTTTGCCTATATCGCCCATCGCAGCCGCGCCGAGTATCGCGTCCGACAGCGCGTGAAGTGCCACGTCGGCATCGCTGTGACCGAGCAGACCTTTTTCATACGGTATTTTCACGCCGCAGATTATGCAGTCGCGTCCCTCGACGAGCTTATGAACGTCGTAGCCTTGTCCGATTCTCATTCTATATCTCCCCTGCTCCTTAAAATTTCCTCCGCCACAATCATGTCGATAGGAGTTGTAAGCTTTATATTGTCGTAGCTGCCCTCGCTTATTTTTACCCTTTTGCCGAAGTGTTCCGCTATCATGCAGTCGTCGGTCGCTTCAAAACTCTCTTCATCCGCTTTTTCGTGCATTGCTAGTATGTCGGATGTGTAAAACGCCTGCGGGGTTTGGATCAGATATGTGCTTTCACGGTCGGGAGTGCCTGTGATGTACCCCTTTTCGTCGGCGGTTTTGAGCGTGTCCTTGCATTTTACGCCAACCGCTGCCGCGCCGAAGTGTATACAGTCCTCCAAAGCCGCGTTGATTTCTTTATCCGTCACGAGAGCGCGTGCGCCGTCATGGATAAGCACAATGTCGCCGGTCGCTTTTTTAAGACCGTTATATACGGATTCGCGGCGCGTCTCGCCGCCTTCCGTTATACAGGTAACCTTCTTAAAGCCGCTGCCGCGCACTATTTCCCCGCACGCGTCAATATCGTCCGCGCCTGTTACAATCACTATTTCGTCTATATTTTTATTCCATTCAAACGCCGACAGTGTAAAATGTATTACCTCGCGTCCGCCGATTGTGAGAAAAACCTTATTCCGTCCCGCGCCCATGCGCGTACCCTTGCCTCCGGCAACGATTACCGCCGTAATTTTCATTTTAGCCTCCCGTTTTTACCGCAGCATAAATCAGCACATTTCCGATTAAGAAATGTGCCGAAAATCACTATATTAGCGCCTCAACCGTATCGTTCATTATACTTTCTATGTCGCCGATGTCGGCAACCTCCGAAAGCACAAGCTCGCTTACCACTATCTGCTTTGCGCTGCCGAGCGTTTTGCGCTCGCTCGTGGAAAGTCCTTTCGTTTTATCACGATACATCAGTTCCTTCACTACCGCAAGCACCTGATATATATCGCCTGATTTCACCTTTACGAGATTATCGCGCTGGCGTTTGTTCCAGTTGCTGTCGTCCTCCACATCAGCGTCGCGGAACGACTGGAGAGCTTTTTTTGCCTCCGCCTTGTCGATCACGGGACGTATACCTATCCCGTCCGCGCTCTCAATGGGTATGTTTGTCACCATGTTACCGATAGCAAAACGAACAACGTAATACTGACGCTTTACGCCGACAATTTCCATCTCTTTGATTTCTTCAACTGTGCCTGCGCCGTGCATGGGATGCACAACCTTATCGCCGACGAAATACATCTTTTTACCGCCTTTCAATATATGCCGAAATTTCCCTTGATTATATTATATCACCTTTTTGTGAAAAAGTCAATTTCGACTTTATAAAAATTTTCCAACGAAAAAACCGCTCCGATTTTACGGAGCGGTTTTTCGGAAGTGAGAGATTTATGTATTTATTCTTTTGTAACAATTCCGGTCTTGATTTCCGATATGCCGTCTATCTTGCCTGCCATCTTGATGATGTAGTCTCCCGGCGCGGCATTCGGAATATTTATTGATGTAAGATCTGCAAGGTCTACACCGTTTATTTGCTTGATATAAACAACGTCGCTGTCCTGAACGCTCGTCGTTACCGTATCGGGCTTTACAACCATTACGATAACAGGTCTTGAAGCGTCGAACGTGGGAACCTTTGTAAACGACAGTGCATTGCCGCTGAACGCCGCCGTTATCGTGCCGTCAGCCTCGGTTACGGCTTCATTCTCACTGTTCGAGGTCATCGCGTATACGTAGAGAACGTCGCTGGTCTTATCAAAGCCTGCGGGCATGGGGGCGTCCATAGTTATCGCCGACATCTCCTCACGCGCTATACCCTTTGCCGACATCTTCTTTGTCGTAATGCTCTTTAGCGTCGTTTCCGTGCTGTCGTATACGGCTACGATAAAGGTTACCGTATCGGAGTACGCGAAGTTCTTCGTAACCTTGAGCTGCGTTACCTTTGAGTAATCCTCATTAAATCCAATCTTGTTTATTGCGAATATATCGCCTGACTGGATCGTGATCTCAACCTCGTCGTGAAGCGAGCCGTCAAGAGTCTGCGCTCTTAAGTATACCGTCTGCGGTTCAGCCATTGCGTCAACCGTCATCTTGCCCGACGCGTCAACCTTGATAAGATCGGAACCGAGAGGATCGGTGTTGTCCTCGTTGTATACAACCCATCTGATAAGTCCCGCAAGCGTGTTTCCGAACGGAACGCCCTTACGGAGCGCCGTAGCCGTACCCTGTATCGACTGACCGGCAAACATTGTGGTCTTATCTACTTTTGCCGTAAGCTCGTCGGGAACAATCTTCGCGCAGTATACGTTATCAACGCAGGTGTTCGGATTGATGCAAATATGGTTCGCCTGACTCTCGGCGAGGTTTCTCATCGGAATACCTTCCACCACATACGGCTTATCCACTTCGTCCGTTTCGGGGTTGACGCGCTTGCCGTCAACGTACTTATATACGATAAGGTTTGCATACGCGTTTTTGTTACCCGTCGAGCACATAATCTGAACATTGTACCATGATTCGGTATCAACAGTGCAGTACGTGTTTGCGTTACTGCTGTCTCTTACTATACCGAGCTTGCCATCCTTAACGGTAACCTGCATGCCCTGCTTGCCCTTGCCGGCGTTCCAGACAGTCCAGCCTGCGCCTTCGCCGCCGAACTTGAGGTCTGCGCTGTAGAGAACATTATCACTGTTGTCGCTTGGGAAGCCGGCAAAGTCTGTGGCGGCGGTTATGTTATAATATCCCGAACCGTCCCATGAACCTTCCTTAAGCTCACGTCCGGTCACGATTTCTTCGCATGCGTCGCCGGAAACATATTCGTCCTTGTTTCCTTCTTCGCCGTTGAGAATCATTGTTCCGGGCTTAACGTCAAGCTGAATATCTTTGTAAGCGCTGCCGGATTTATTGGATGCTCTTACGGTTATTGTCTGCGGAATTACATCCTCGGTTACCTCTACAGTGCCGTTTGTAACCGTAATACCCGTATTACCCGTTTCACGTACTCCCGCCTCATTGAGAACGGTCCATACTATATCGTCGTCCTCCGCCGTGACATCCTCGCCGTTCATCTTTGCCGATACGGTGATTTGAGCCGGCTCATTAAGACGAACATACTCCTGATCGCTTGCGAGCTCAATACTGTTAAGCTTATCATTGAACGTGTCTATGGCGGTTATATGAATTTCAACCTCGCCGTACGGATTACCCTTTGTCTTGGCGGTAGCTCTTACAACAATAGACTTGGTTTGCGTTTCGACTGTTGTGAAGAGTATATTGTTTTCAATTTTTATTGTATCGTCGTTAAGCTGATTTCCTTCCGTGTCATAGATTGACCATTCAAACTCCGGAATGGTTACCGCCGCGTTATTTCGTTTTGCCGTCGCTGACAGCAATACGTTTTGATTGGCTTTTATGTCGGTCTTTACAGCCGAAACATCTACTGAGTTTGCATACAGTGATGTGACAGTTAGATTATCAATACTTATTCCCGGATTTACTTCCAGCCAATCAGCCACACCGCTGTCGGTGCTGCCGTAATTTCTCAGATTCATTCCGGGCGTCTCTTGAATAAGACTGGGTGTACCGCTCTCAAGACTGTACAGTTTGCCTACAGCCGAAGCGTTAGTAACCGCCATCGTACCCTCTATTTCAAATCTGTACCACTTGTTAGTCTCTATTGCTCCAAGATTCTGCCATGAGCTGCCGCCTGTTTGTGTTCTAAACTGACCGTTACTATATGATAAATTCGGACCGGTTTTATTGCTCTTATTTGTAAACCTGATGCTTCCCGATGCCGCATCAAACCGGAAGTCAAACGAAATACGGCTTTCCTTTTGAAGCGTTGCGCCCATGTCTTTTCCAAACGCATTTGATACTTTTTCACCCGATACTGTGAGAACGCCGTCAGTCTTGTCGTCATACGTAAGATTGAGGACTTGTTCCTCGCAGTCTGCGGGATCTAACGGATCGATAGCATTCAATTCAATATCATCCGCACTCATAAGCTCAAAGCTGTCGAGCGAAGTTCCCGAAGCCGCGCTGTAGGTTATAGCGCACGTTTTGGCTTCCGCGTCCTTTGTGAATGTTACTCCGGGTATATAACTTCTTCCGAATACGGCGCTGTAATTCACAAACAAATCTCCGCCGATTTCCATCGCGTTTTCAATTATCTCTGTTCCGTTCGTTGCCTGGTCCTCATATATTGCATTCGTATCTGCTGTGACTTTATACGTATGTCCTCCTGCGGTAAATGTCATTGTAAGAGGACTGCCTTCAACGGTGTAGCTGCCGATCGCACCTAAATCCTTAAGCTTTTTCAGTACAGGAGTAACAGGTCCGAACACGCCGCTACTTGACGAGCCGTCTCTCGCGCGAAGGTCGCCCGCAAGATTAAGATCTTCACCGTTTACTTTTACAGTATAATAAACGTTTGTGTCGATCTCTTTAGCAATTTCAGTGTTGCCGTTTTCGCTGAAGTCAGCCTTTACGGGAGCAGCCAGCGGCTTAAATGCCTCTACCTTCTGTTCCACAACGGGAGGCTTCTCGTCTGCCTTGAACGCGCGCTGCATCGTTGTTGAAAGACCTTCCGCGCCACTAACGCTGTTATCGAACGCCTTTGATTCAATGCTTGCCTCTGCTTTGCCAAGCGTCGCGTGAGTAACCTCCAATGTTATCTTGCCCGCGTTTCTCGTTGAGCGTACGAATATTCTGTTTGTTCCGCATTCTGCGTATGTATAGTCTTGGTGCGTCGTGTTCAGGTCTCCCACGCCGCTTGTATAGCCGCCGAGAAGCACGCCGTTTCCGCTGAGCTTAAGGTCAAGTCTGCTGTAATCGAGCGGACATACGTTGCCGTCCTCGTCAAGTACTTCAACGTCGAAGTACATAACGTCGGAGCCGTCCGCGATCAGTCCGTCGGGACCTGTTACCGGGGTAAGACGTACGCTTGCCGGTTCGCCGGTTCTCTTTATATCATCCTCGGCAACCATAATATCGCTGTCGTTGTATGCCTTTACGCTTACCTCGTCGCCCTGTGTAACGTCTATTTCCGTAAACTTGTATACGAAATTGTTTTCGGGCTTTACATTTGTCTTTTTAAGCACTCCGTCTATGTAAAGCTCTACCTTGACTATATCGGGAGAACCTATTACATATACGTCCTTCTTGGTAGGATCTCTCTGAAGTAATGTGCCGTTCGGTTCCCAGTGAACGGGGGTGCCGTCTTTTAACGTTCTGTCCTCGTACCAGTAATTGCCGTTTTCTTTGTCGTCCTTTTTGTATTCGGGATAGCTCCAGTGACCGACGATATGAACCGCCGGAGTGTCGGACTGAACAGTCTGGAGCGCGTAGAACGCTTCCTTCTTCTGTCTTACCGGATCGACCTTACCCGAAGTACGGCAGTTTTCCGAATGTGTGTTTCTGTTGTGCATGTTCGAGTCAGACCATACCATTATAGCCGCGCCGGCGTATAATTCGCTTCCGCCGCCGCCTACTCTGCCTGCCCAGAACTCGTTATACGCGGATGCGTTTATTCTCGCGAAGTCCTCGGACGTTTCGTCCCACATATCGTAGCCGTCTTCTTTATCCGCGCCGTTGAGCCACCAGTTCTTATAATCGTAATCGGGCGGCGAGAAATCGTCCCAAACGCGTCTCGGCGCTTCGTCGCGCGCGTATTCCGTTTCCATGATAGGCATATACTTTCCGCCTGCCGACTGCATCGAAGTCTTTGCCGCCGAAGCGTTACGGTTAAGCATCGTGCCGACGTATTCGGCAGCTTTAATCTGGTCAACGCTTGAAATTGTACGGCTGCCCGTAAAACGTCCGCCGTTGGGATCAAGCTTAGCCTTTAAGTCAGTCATTTCCTGCATGTGTGCAGCTGAAACAGCGTTGTTGCCCGCCTCCCAGAAGAGTACGGACGGGCTGTTTCTGAAATAAATCATCGCGTCGCGCATAGCTTCGACACGCTGATCCCATGCTCTGCCGTCAGTGTCGCCTTCCTTGTCGCCCGCGGGACAGGTTACAAGTATACCGTATTTATCGGTGCTTCGTACCTCAACAGGCTTCGGAGCAACATGCATCCAGCGTATGTGGTTGCCGTTCGACTCCTTGAGAAGCTGCATATCAATATCGGTGAGCCAGTCGTTTGCCGTGCCGACAACAGCCCATTCGTTCGTCGCTCTCTGCGCGTAGCCCTTTAAATAAGTACTCTTGTCGTTTATAAGCAGACCGCCGTTGTTTATATCGTAGTCTACCTTTCTGAAGCCAGTAACCGTTTTTTGAACGTCAATCACCTTGCCGTCCTTGTCCTTAAGAATTGTGTAAACTGTGTAAAGGTACGGATCTTTATCGCTCCAGAAACGCATATTCGTCATTTTAGCCGAAGCCGTTATGTAAGATACTCCTTCAGGAGAAATATCCGTTGCAGCGGGATTGTCCTCGTATGCGTCATCGGGAACCATGTTCAGGTGGTGACCGATTGTCACTTCGGCAGGTTCAAATGATGCGTTCATCGGCTTCATGCCTTTTAAGGAATCCCATACCATTATTTTTACTGTACCGGACGCGGAAGCGATTGATGACGGCACTTCATAAACACCGTCGGCGTCCTTTGCGAGCGTAACCTTGTCGCCGAGCGCGGCGCTTACAAGCTTATTGCCGTCATACTCCGCGAAAATAAGCTGCGCATCGTTAAGCGCTTCGTTAGCCGTTACTTTTACGCCCTGCGGAACGACAGCCGTGCCTTCCTGACTAAATGTAGCGGCAAGTTTGCCGTCCATGCCGACAACATCAACCTGAAGCGTTACATCCGCATCCTCGGCGGTTTCGTTGCGAAGCTCCGCTTTGACGTTTATCGTCGCGGATTTCGCGTCTATGTCGTAGTCTGAGCCGTAGATGTAGTTGCCTGTCGTCTTTAGGTTGTTGTAAAGCGGAAGCGTCTGGTAAATCATATTTTTCGCGTACAGATTTACGTTGCCCGTGATACCGCCCTGAACCTCGTTAAAGTCCGCGGTGTTCCACTGATAGCCGTTGCCGTCAGCCGCGCCGGGCGTGCTGCCCGGTCTGGTTTCTCTTGTGTCGTTGTTGTTGCCGCGCGACGCGCTGTTATCCGTCGCGACCGCTATAATGTTTTCCTCGCCCGGATTTACGTAATCGGTAATGTCAAAGCCTATCGGCGCGATACCGGCTTCATAGTAACCTACCATTTTGCCGTTTACCCACAGGTAAACCGACTGTCTTACCGCCTCGAATTCGAGGAACATTTTCTTTCCCTCGTCCGACGACGGAATTGTCACGTGCTTTCTGTAGAACATAAAGCCGCGGTAATAATCCTGTTCGCCCGAGTCCATAGCCGCGCCGTCGAACGTGTCCTCCGCGTTGATCGGGTGCGGAACGGAAACGGTTTCCCATTCGCTGTCATCGTAGTCAACCTCGTAGAACTGTTTATCGCTCTGCGCCACGCTCTCCTGAGCCTTCGCGAGCGGATAAACCGTTCCCGAAGCCTTCTTGAACTTCCAGTCAACGTTCATGTTGTACGTAACAGCCGGACTGTCCGGCGCGGTGTACGCCGTGTCTTCCGTGCCGCCGGTATCGCCTGTATTATCGGCATATACGGGAAGCGCGGTGAACATTGACGCAATCATAGCAAGAGTTATGATTGCAGAAATAATTTTTTTCATGCTTTCTCTCTCCTCCTTAAAATTTCTATCCGCCTTGTACGTCCGCGGCGGATTATGCACCTTGCATAATTATTCTTTTGAATAATTACATATTTCTGTTATAATTATATCACGGTAAAAAAATCTTTTACATGATTATTCTTGCTAAATATATTGCAAATCTTGCTGTTATATGGTATAATCGTGTAGAGGAGGCGGTATGTATGGCTAAGCTGTCATTTCGGCGTGCGCATTTCATGTACAGCTACAACAAGTTCCCGCCGCAGAATCTGACATTCCAGATACACCATTACTGTGAGGTGCTGTATTTCGTGAGCGGCAGCGCGCGTTACATTATCGACGGCGTTGAATACGAGGCTGACGCGGGCGACGTGTTTATAACAAAACCGAACGAGCTTCACTCCATCGTGTTCACCGGCGATGAGATATATGAGCGTCACTTTGTGCAGTTTGATTACGAGTTTACGAATTTGCTTTCCGCGTCGCTTGCGGAAAGAATTGCATCCGCTGCCGATAAGCACAAAATAGCAGCCGCGGATGTTAAGAAATACGGAATAGATAAAATGTTCGTCAATATTCACGATTGTGCCGCGAAGCGCCCGGCGGAATATGAGATGCTCTTGCAGACATACATATTGCAGATGATTGCCGCAATATGCGAGTGTATGAGTACGACGCTGCAGACGCCCGCCGAAAACTCGTCGAAGACGCTGAAAATAAAAGGATATATAAATAAAAACTTCACCCGTTCGCTCACGCTTGACGAAATTGCGGATGCGGTATTTTTCAACAAGTATTACATGTGCCACATTTTTAAGTCGGAAACGGGCATGACGATAAAGGAGTATATAGAGCTTCTGCGCTTCATGTACGCGCGCAAGCTGTACCAGGACGGCAAGAAGATGTCAGATATTGCTGCCCTGTGCGGGTACAGCGACTACTCTCTTTTCTATAAAAACTTTACGAAGTACAGCGGCGGCGTGTCGCCGAAGGACTTTTTCAGAAATAACGCAAATTACTCAACCCCCCCCCATAAAATTATACGCAAAGAGCCGCTGTGAAGCGGCTCTTAATTTTTTGCTATTCATCAAGCTTCAGCACCGACATAAACGCCTCCTGCGGCACTTCAACACTGCCGACCTGGCGCATGCGCTTCTTGCCTTCTTTCTGCTTTTCAAGCAGCTTCTTTTTACGCGTTATGTCGCCGCCGTAGCATTTCGCGAGTACGTCCTTACGCATGGCGCGAACAGTTTCGCGGGCGATAATTTTTGAGCCTATCGCGGCTTGTATCGGCACTTCAAAAAGCTGGCGCGGTATCGCTTCCTTAAGCTTTTCGGTCATTCGTCTGCCGCGGCTGTACGCTCTGTCCTTATGGACTATGAACGACAGCGCGTCCACCATTTCGCCGTTTAGGAGTATGTCGAGCTTTACAAGGCTCGACTCACGGTAGCCGCAAAGCTCGTAGTCAAACGACGCGTAGCCTTTTGTACGCGATTTTAAAGCGTCGAAAAAGTCGTATATTATTTCATTAAGCGGCAGCTCGTAAAATATTTCCGCGCGGCTCTCGTCCATGTACGTCATGTCCTTATATATGCCGCGCCGTTCCTGACAAAGCTCCATTACGTTGCCTACATAATCCTTCGGCACCATTATAGAAGCCTTTACCATAGGTTCTTCCATGTACTCTATCTCGCCGGCAGGCGGCAGGTTCGCGGGGTTGTCCACCCATACCATTTCACCGTCGGTTTTGTATACCTTGTATATAACGCTCGGCGCGGTCGTCACGAGGTCAAGGTTGTATTCGCGCTCGAGACGTTCCTGTATTATTTCCATGTGCAGAAGTCCCAGAAAGCCGCATCTGAACCCAAATCCGAGCGCAACGGACGTTTCCGGCTCGAACATAAGAGCCGCGTCGTTAAGCTGCAGCTTTGACAGCGCATCCTTTAAGTCCTCGTACTGCGCGCCGTCGGCAGGGTAAATGCCGCAGTAAACCATCGGATTTACCTTTTTGTAGCCGGGCAGCGGTTCGGACGCGGGGTTGTTTACGGTCGTAACCGTATCGCCGACGCGCGTGTCCTGTATGTTTTTAATGCTCGCCGCGATGTAGCCCACGTCGCCGGCGCAAAGCTCCTTAGCCGGAATAAGACCGTTCGGGTGCATTATTCCGACCTCCACAACGTCAAATTCGGCGTTAGTAGCCATCATGCGTATTCTGCCGCCCGCGCGGAGCGAACCTTCCTTGACGCGCACGTAAACGATCACGCCTCTGTAGCTGTCGTAATAGCTGTCGAAAATAAGCGCTTTGAGCGGTGCGGACGCGTCACCTGTAGGCGCGGGTATCTTTTCGACTATTTCTTCAAGCACTTCGGCTACGTTCTGACCGGTTTTCGCCGACACTCTCGGCGCGTCCTCGGCGGGTATACCTATTACGTCCTCTATTTCGCGTATAACCATGTCGGGGTTCGCCGACGGGAGGTCGATTTTGTTTATCACCGGCACGACTTCAAGGTCGTGGTCGATCGCGAGATACGTGTTTGCGAGCGTCTGCGCCTCTATTCCCTGTGACGCGTCCACGATAAGAATTGCTCCCTCGCACGCGGCAAGCGAGCGCGATACCTCGTAGTTAAAGTCCACGTGTCCCGGGGTGTCGATGAGGTTGAGCGTGTATACGCCGTCCGCGCGCTCGTATTTGAGCGTTACGGCGTGCGCCTTTATCGTTATGCCGCGCTCGCGCTCGAGGTCCATGTTGTCCAGAAGCTGCTCCTCCATGTCACGCTCGCTGACCTCGCCCGTAAGCTCCAGAAGCCTGTCGGCAAGCGTGGACTTGCCGTGGTCGATATGCGCTATTATGCAAAAATTTCTTATCTTTTCCTGTCTACTATCCGGCATTTGTACCTTCTCCAGTCTGCTATATTAGTCCTCAAAAAGCGCTTTCGCAAAGTCCGCGCTGTCAAATTCGCGCAGGTCGTCTATACCCTCGCCCACGCCGATAAACTTAACCGGCAGCGACTGCTCCTTTGATATTGTTATAACTATGCCGCCCTTTGCCGTGCCGTCGAGCTTTGTCAGGATTATTCCCGTTATGCTCGCCGCCTCGGAGAACAGCTTCGCCTGACTTACGGCGTTCTGTCCCGTCGACGCGTCAAGCACGAGCAGCGTTTCCCTCGCGCAGCCTCCGAGCTCGCGCTCTATCACGCGGTTTATCTTTTCAAGTTCTGCCATGAGGTTTTTCTTGTTGTGCAAGCGTCCGGCTGTGTCGCATATAAGCAAGTCCGCGCCGCGCGCCTTTGCCGCGCCGCACGCGTCAAACACAACAGCCGCGGGATCGGTGCCTTCGGTATTTTTTATTATATCCACTCCCGCGCGTTTTGCCCATATGTCAAGCTGGTCGATCGCGGCGGCGCGGAATGTGTCGGCGGCGGCGAGCATTACCTTCTTGCCCATACCGGCATAGTACGCGGCTATTTTGCCTATGCTCGTCGTTTTGCCCACGCCGTTTACGCCTATTATAAGCATTACCGACGGCTTTGTGGACACGTTTACGCTTGTGTCGCGCTCGGAAAGTATTTCGCTTATAATATCCTTAAGCTCCTCTTTTACGACGTTACCGTCCGTTATGCGCTTGTATGTTACACGGTCGCGAAGCTCGTCTATTATATACTCGGTCGTTTCAACGCCGATGTCAGCCATGATGAGTGCTTCCTCAAGGCTGTCGAACAAGTCCTCGTCAACCTTGACAAAGTTGCTGAACACGTTGTTGAACTGATCCGAAAGGCTCTCGCGCGTTTTTGTAAGGCCTTGCTTCAGCTTGTCAAAAAATCCCATGATTTACCGTTCCTTTCATGTATGTTGTCAGCTTGCCATTTCCTCGCTCACGTCGTCTATGTGCAGCGACAAAAGCTTTGAAACGCCCTTCTCCTGCATCGTCACGCCGTAGAGAATGTTAGCCGCCTCCATTGTGCCGCGGCGGTGCGTTATTACTATAAACTGCGTCCGTTCGGTGTAGTTTTTGAGGTATGTCGCGAAGCGCGATACGTTTACGTCGTCGAGCGCCGCGTCTATCTCGTCAAGTATGCAGAACGGCGCGGGTTTTACGCGGAGTATCGCGAACAGCAGCGCGATTGCGATAAACGATTTTTCTCCGCCGGAGTAGAGATTCAAATTCTGCAAGCCCTTTCCCGGAAGCTGTACCTCTATTTCTATGCCGCTTTCAAGCATATTGTCCGGCTCGGACAGGTAAAGTCTGCCGCGTCCGCCGCCGAACAGCTCGCGGAACACCTCGCCGAAGCTCTTGTTTATCTCCGCGAACTGCTTTTCAAAATGCTCGCGCATAAGTTCCTCCATAGAGGTTATTATGCCCGTGAGATCTGACTTCGATTTTTCCAGATCCGCCTTCTGTTCCGACAGGAATTTAAAGCGTTCCTCAACGGCTATGTATTCCTCTATGGAATCCACGTTTACGCTGCCGAGGGCTTTGATCGCGTTTTTAAGCTCGTTAAGTCTTGCCGAAGCCGCCTTCTCGTTTTCCACCTCGGTGCGTATTTCCTCCGCGCCCGACACGGTAAGCTCGTAGTTGTCCCACAGACGCGATATAATGCTGTCGTTGTCGGATTCGAGCTTTTCGGCGCGGTTTTCGAGACGCGTAAGCTCCTGCTGCAAATTCAAAAGCTTGTCGGTTAAATCCTTGTTGCTGCTCTGTATTTCCTTCAGCGTGTCGGTTATGGACTGTCTGCGCTTTTCCGTTTCGGCTATGTCCGCGCGGATTTCCTCCGACCTCGCTTTAAGCTCGTCCGAAAGAGCGTTCGTGTCGGCTATGGCTTTGTACAAATCGTCGTTCGATTTGTGTATGCGCGTAAGCTCGTCCTCGGCGGATTTTATCTGCGATTCCGTTTCCTTTATCTCGTTTTCAGCCGTTTCGGCGGCGTTTTCGATTACGTTTATATCCTTCTGCAAAGCTCCCAAAGACATCATTTTTTCGGTCACGCTCTGCGCGTTTTCTTCGCTTTCGGCATTTACGCGGTCGTACTCACCGGTGAGCGTTTCCGTCTGTTCCTGCAGCGCGGCGGCTGCGTTTTCAAGCGACCGCACCTCGCCGAGCAGCGACGCTATGCCGTCGGACGACTCCTTTAACCGTTCCTCTATGCTTAAAAGCTCAGTTTCGTAGCCCTGCTGCGTGCCGCCGCCCGCGTCAAGCGTTTCTTCAAGGTGAGCCTTTGTCGCCTCAAGGCGCAAAAGCTCGTCCTCATACTCTCTCACAAGCGGCACATATGACGACAATTGGTTATCTATGCGTCTTATATCCTCCTCTTTGCCGCTCTTTTCCTCGTTAAGGGCGCGTATCTCGTTTGTGAGGGCGCGTATTTCGGTGGTCAGCGTCTTTATTTCCGACGCGCGCGACAAAAATCCGCTCTGCTTGTTGACGCTGCCGCCCGACATCGAACCGCCCGCGTTCAGTATGTCGCCCTCCAGCGTCACGGTCTTGAATTTATAGCCGTACTCTCGGCTGAGCGCTATGGCGTTGTCAATGGTGTCGGCGACGACAACGCGTCCGAGAAGATTTTTCATAACGCCGTCGTAGCGTTTATCGTATCTCACAAGCTCGCTCGCAATACCGATTACGCCGCTGCGGTTCATGACTTCCTTTGCGTTGTCGAGTTCTCTGCCCTTTACCGAGCTTATCGGGAGGAATGTGGCTCTGCCGCCGCCTGTGCGTCTTAAATATTCGATCGCCGCTTTAGCGTCCTCCTCATTTTCCACGACTATATTCTGCATCGCGCCGCCGAGCGCGCTCTCTATCGCGGTGACGTATTTTTTATCCGTCTCGATAAGTCCCGACACAGTGCCGTATATCGCCGCACGCTTTAACGCGTCGGCTTTCAGCACGGCTTTTACGCTTTTCGCGTAACCGGCATAGTCGTTTTCCATGCCCTCAAGAATTTTTTTCTTTGAGGTTTTTGCCTGACAGTCCGCATTTTTCCGCGACAGCTTTTCGTTTATCGCGTCGTAATCTCGCTTTAACGCTTCCATACTGCGCGTGTGCTTTTCGACCGTCGCGCGCATCTTGTCGAGCTTGGCGCTTTTTTCGGCAATATCCTTTTCGCAGTCCTCAATGCTCTTTTTAGTGTCGGACACGTTTTCCTTAAAGCTCTTTATTTCGCCCTCGATCACCTCGCGGCGCTCGATAAAGCTGCGGCGCAGCGTTTCCATACCCTCTATCTGCGCCTTTTTCGCCGCGACGTCGTTGAGCTTTTCAACGGCTTCGGCGCGCTTGCTTTCTATCTCGGCTGTCAGTTCGTCCTTTTTCACGCTCAAATCGGTCTGAACGTCCTGAACGCTGTCAAATTCTTTGAGTATGTCCTGTGCTTCGGCTTCCTTTGCCCGGATTTCGGCTTTGTACTTTTCGATATTTGCGGCACGTTCCGCGTTCTTTTCTTTGAGCGACTTTATATCATCCTGCACCCTGCCTATCATGCGGCTGTTGTTTTTAATGTTGTTTTCGGCTATGGTGATCTCGTTTTTCGCCGCCATTGCCGAGCTCTCGTTATCTCTTAAAAGCGCGTTCTTTTCGGCTATCAAGTCATCGGCTGCGCGGCTTTCGTCGTAAAGCGCGGTGATTTTCTTTTCCGTCTCGCTTTCCGCGCTGCGCTGCGCGTCAAGCTCCGATTTTACGTTTTCGTAAAGCTCCTTTGTTTCCTCGGCGCGGCGGTTGTTGTTTTCGATAGTTATAAGGCTGAGATTTACGTCGAGACGCTTAAACTCGTCATACAGTCCGAGATACTTCCTAGCCTTTTCAGACTGTCTTTTAAGCGGCGCACGCTGCGATTCAAGTTCAGCCGTGATATCGCCTATCCGCACAAGATTCTCGTCCACGCCGCGAAGCTTTCTTTCGGCTTCCTCGCGGCGGTACTTATACTTCGACACACCCGCCGCTTCCTCGAACAGACTGCGTCTGTCCTCGGCTTTTGTGGAAAGTATCTGCGCGACATTGCCCTGACCGATAATCGAATAGCCGTCGCGTCCCAGACCTGTGTCCATGAAAAGCTCATGCACGTCCTTAAGTCGACACGGTGCGCGGTTTATCTTATACACGCTCTCGCCGCTGCGGAAAAGCTGACGCGTTACCACAACCTCGTCAAAATCTATGTCAAAAATACGCGAGCTGTTGTCAAGCACAAGGCTGACCTCCGCGTAATTTACCCGGTTTCTGTCCTCTGTTCCGGCGAAAATAACGTCCTGCATATTCGAGCCTCTAAGCTGCTTCGCGCTCATTTCGCCTATTACCCAGCGTATTGCGTCGGAGATGTTGCTCTTGCCGCTGCCGTTGGGGCCTACGACCGCTGTTGAACCTTCCGTAAAGTCAAGCACGGTTTTGTCCGCAAATGATTTAAAGCCCTGCAGTTCAAGTCTTTTTAACAGCAATCGTATCTCACCTCTCTTTTTCTGAGTCTGTCGTCGGGGCGGATTTTTATGTCCCTGCCCGTTTCATTTTTTATTCTGATTATATTTCGTCTTTTGTTGCCGATCGCTTTTGAAATTTCGCGCGGATTTACGTATATTACGCCGTCCCTGCCTTCAAGCGCGTTCATGATAAGACCGTAATATATTTCGTTTTCCACAAGCTCGCCGAACGCGCTGTGTACCGGCCCCGCGACAACGCTTTCGCCGCTCTCGCTTATTTCGTCGGTTGACTGCAGTCCGACGCGGATAACCGTTATATCCGCCGCCTCAAACTTCAAAACAAGCTCGGCGCAAAGCTGTGCCGCCTCGTCGAGCGTTTCGGGCGTGTAGCTGCCTTCGCGGTACATTTCTTCAAGCTTGGTGTCCCTAATCGTAAGCGTCGGGTATATACGCACCATGTCCGGCTTTAACGCTATGATAGCGTCGGCGGTGCGGAGCGATTTTGTTTTAGTGTCCCCCGGAAGCCCCGTCATCATCTGCAAGCCCAAAGCGAACGGATAATCGCGTATAAGCTTCACGGCGTTAATAACATCGGAGCTTTTGTGTCCCCGATTTGACCGTAAAAGCACTTCATCGTCCATTGACTGTACACCAAGCTCTATCGTTGTCACGCCGTATTTTTGAAGGTTGTCCAATATTTCCCCGCTGATGTAGTCGGGACGCGTCGAAAGACGTATGCCGTTTATGCGCCTGTCTTTGACATACTCGTACGCCGCGCTTAAAAGCTCGGTCTGTTCCTCAATCGGTATGCCGGTGAAGCTGCCGCCGAAAAACGCGGCTTCGATATGTGCGTCCTTTTTCGGGAGCGTCGTAAGATATTTTTCAATCATTTTCCTTACGTCCGCCGCCGTGACGCTCTTTTGCGAGCCGGTAATGCGATTTTGGTTGCAGAACACGCAGTCATAAGGGCAGCCGCGGTGCGGTACGAATATAGGTATGTTGTAGGTTTTCATGCTTTTTTGCCGAGAGAAACATAGAGCTTTTGCGCGGCGTCCTGCTCCGCTTCTTTTTTGCTGTGTCCCTCGCCCCTGCCGCGCGGCGTGCCGTCAACAAGCACCTCAACCTCAAACGTCTTGTTGTGATCCATACCCTTCTCTGCGACTGTGCGGTACGTCACCTTGCCTGTGTTACCCTTTTGGAACACCTCCTGGAGCATTGTCTTATAGTCGTTGCTCCTGTGGCCTTCGGCGACGTCCTCTATCGAGTCGCGCATAAGGTTTATTACCCATTTACGAGCCGTTTCCATACCGCCGTCAAGGTATATGGCGGCGATTACCGCCTCAAACGCGTCAGAAACTATCGAGTGACGCTTTCTGCCGCCCGTCATTTCCTCGCCCCTGCCGAGATATATAAGCTCGCTCAGGTTTATCTGCTTAGATATTTCATAAAGCGACTGTTCGCACACAAGCGAAGCGCGGTATTTTGAGAGCGTACCCTCCGCGACGTTTTTAAGGCGCTTGAAAAGGTATTCGCTCACAATAATACTTAACACCGAGTCGCCGAGAAATTCAAGGCGCTCGTTGCTTTCCGTTCTCGCTTCGTTTGCGTACGAGCTGTGCGTAAGCGCTGTTTTAAGCAGCTTCGCGTTATTAAATTTGTAGCCGATTTCAGCTTCAATGTCCTTCATAGCCAACCTCACCGAAAAAGCAAGGAGCGGGAACGCGCACGCTCCCTACTCCCGTATACATTGATTTAACCTTCATACTTCTTCAATACAACCGACGCGTTGTGACCGCCGAAGCCCAAAGAGTTGGACATGGCAGCCTTAACCTCCTGCTCTCTGCCCTTGTTCGGCACAATATCGAGGTCGCAGTCGGGATCGGGTGTTTCGTAATTTATTGTGGCCGGAATGTAACCGTCCTTTATCGCGAGCGCGCATACAATAGTTTCAACGCCGCCGGCTGCTCCCAGAAGGTGTCCCGTCATGGACTTTGTCGAGCTTACGGCAACATTTTTTGCCGCGTCGCCGAACACCTTTTTTATCGCGTCCGTTTCAAAGTGGTCGTTGTATTTCGTGGACGTGCCGTGAGCATTGATGTACGTTATGTCATCGGGCGTAAGTCCGGCATCCTTTATCGCAAGCTCCATTGCCTTTGCGCCGCCTTCGCCTCCAGGTACGGGGCTGGTGATGTGGTAAGCGTCGTCGGTCGCGCCGTAACCGGCAAGCTCGGCGTATATCTTCGCGCCGCGCTTTTTAGCGTGTTCAAGCTCCTCAAGCACAACAAAGCCAGCGCCCTCGCTGAGTACAAAGCCGTCACGGTCAGCGTCGAACGGTCTTGATGCGTGAGCTGGATCGTCGTTGCGCGTTGACATTGCCTTCATGTTGCAGAAACCCGCGAACGCAAGACGCGTACAAGCCGCCTCGCAGCCGCCCGCGATTATAACGTCGTTCGCGCCGTACTGTATGTGTCGGAACGCGTCGCCTATGGCGTTCGTACCCGAAGCGCAGGCGGTTACTATGTTTTCGTTAATACCCTTCGCGCCGAATTTAATCGCAATCTGCGCCGGAGCTATGTTGCCTATCATCATCGGGATAAAGAACGGGCTTATGCGTCCGGGACCTTTTTCGGCAAGATTCGTGTGCTGTTCCTCAAGGGTTCTTATGCCGCCTATGCCGCTGCCCGTGATAACGCCGACGCGCCACGCGTCCTCTTTCTCCATGTCAAGTCCGCTGTCCTTTACCGCCTCGCTCGCCGCGACCATCGCAAACTGCGTGAAGCGATCCATTTTGCGCGCTTCCTTTTTGTCGATAAACTCGGTTGGATCAAAATTCTTGACCTCGCCGGCTATCTGTGTTTTAAGGTCGGACGCGTCAAACATGGTAACGGTGTCTATACCGTTTCTGCCCTCTCTGATGCCTTCCCAGAAGGATTTTACATCATTACCGATAGGCGTTACCGCGCCCAGACCGGTTATAACTACTCTTCTCATAACTGCCTCCAGTGTATTTATATAAAAACTATTTTCTTCCTTTGACAAAAAGCCGTTTATCTCCGCGCCCGAAGGCGCGGAGATTACGCCTTTATAATTACGAATGGCTCTTGATATACTCAACAGCGTCGCCTACCGTGCTGATCTTTTCAGCCTCCTCATCGGGTATCTCAATGTCAAATGCCGTTTCAAGTCCCATGATGAGTTCAACAACGTCAAGAGAATCCGCGCCCAAATCGTCCACGAACGACGACTCCATTGTAACCTCGTCCTCGTCAACACTGAGCTGGTCTACAATGACCGCCTTTACCTTCTCAAATTCCTCCATTGATTTACTGCACCCCCTTTCGGTGAAATATTATTGGTTTTCTTTTTTATATGTGTAAGGCTCGTAGCCGTACATCCGTATTGTATTACATTACAAGTCCGCCGTCAACATTTATTACCTGACCTGTAACGTACGACGACATATCCGACACAAGGAACGCCACAACGTCCGCTATCTGCTCCGTTTCGCCGAATTTCGCGAGCGGGATCGCGTCGAGGTACTTCTGCTTAACGTCGTCGGCAAGAACATCCGTCATTACGCTTCTTATAAAGCCCGGCGCAACGGCGTTACAGCGTATGCCGCGTGAGGAAAGCTCCTTCGCGGTAGTTTTCGTAAGACCGATAAGCCCGGCCTTTGACGCAACGTAGTTCGCCTGTCCGGGGTTGCCCATAACGCCGACGATCGAAGCTATGTTTACAATCGCGCCGCTTCTTTGCTTCATCATCGGTCTTGCGACCGCCTTGATGCAGTTGAACGCGCCTTTAAGATTTATGTCAAGCACGAGATCCCAGTCCTCCTCGGACATTCTTATCATCAGGCCGTCGCGCGTGATACCGGCGTTGTTTACGAATATATCTATTTTGCCGAATTTGTCGAGCGTGCCTTTTATGAGCGCGTCAACGTCGTCCTTATTTCTCACGTCGCCCTTTATCACTATGCTGTCAACGCCGAGCGCTTTAATTTCCTCACACGTGTCGTCAGCATAGTCCGACTGCGGTATGTCGTTTATAACGATGTTCGCGCCGTATGACGCTAACTTTAACGCTATCGCCTTGCCTATGCCGCGTCCCGAACCTGTTATTATCGCTGTCTTTCCCTTTAACATTTCCTTATCCTCCTTACGCTCCGAGTCCCGCGAGAGTTTTTTCGAGCGACGCCATGTCCTCGACGTTATACACTCCCGCTTCCTTTGTAATCTTCTTTATAAAACCGCTCAAAGCCTTGCCCGGTCCGACCTCGACGAATGTGTCGACGCCGTCCGCGAGCATTCTGCGGATCGAGTCCTCCCACCTTACGGAGTTCGATACCTGCTTTATGAGAAGCGGCTTAATCTCGTCCTTCGAGGGTACGTAGTCGGCTGTGACGTTTGTAATCACGGGTATGTTCATGTCCTTTACCTCTACGTTTTCAAGCTCCTTCGCGAGTTTTTCACCCGCTCCGATGAGCATCCGGCAGTGGAACGGCGCGCTTACGTCGAGCTTTAACGCCCTTTTCGCACCCTTCGCCTTCGCAAGCTCACAGCACTTTTCAACGGCCGCGATTTCGCCCGACACGACTATCTGACCGGGGCAGTTGAAGTTCGCCGGTGAGCATACGCCTATCTTAGACGCTTCCTCGCAGCAGTTTATAACCTCCCGGGTGTCAAGCGCGATTATCGCAGCCATTGCGCCCACGCCTACGGGTACTTCCTCCTGCATATACTTGCCGCGCTTCTTTACAAGACGCACGCCGTCGGCGTAATCCATCGAACCCGACGCTATGTGCGCCGTGTATTCGCCGAGGCTCAGTCCGGCGACCACGTCGGGCTTTATGCCCTTTTCTTCAAGCACGCGCAGCGCCGCGACGCTCATTGTCACGATAGTGGGCTGCGTGTTTTCCGTTATCATCAGCGTTTCCTTGTCGCCGTTCCATATCATGTCCTTTATGTCGAAGCCGAGAGCATCGCTCGCCTCGTCAAACGCCTTGTCCGCGACTGGGAAGTTTTCCGCAAGCTCTCTGCCCATTCCGACAGCCTGCGCTCCCTGTCCTGCAAATACAAATGCTAATTTACCCATTGTTTTCTTCTCCTATTTTAATTGGTTTGAAATATTGTCCAAAATTTCGTCTAATCTGTCAAAGTAGCTTCTTATTATGTCCGCCGCAGGCTCGATTTTTGTTACCATAGCTGCCGACTGTCCCGCCATGAGCGAGCCTGTCTGAACATCGCCCTCCTGGAATGCGCGTCTCAGACCGCCCACGCCGAGCTGCTCGATTTCCTCAAACGACGCGCCCGACTTTTCAAGTCTGTCGTACTCGCGCGTGAGCTTGTTTTTGAGCGCTCTTACAGGCGCGCCGGTCGTTCTGCCGGTGACTACCGCGTCGCGGTCTTTAGCTTTTATTACGGCTTGCTTGTAGTTGTCGTGCGCGATACATTCCTCCGCGCAGATGAAGCGTGTGCCTACCTGTATGCCGTCCGCGCCGAGAGCAAATGCCGCGGCAGCGCCGCGTTTGTCGGCTATACCGCCGGCGGCGACAACGGGAATTTCAACCGCGTCAACGACCTGCGGCACGAGTACCATTGTCGTAAGCTCGCCTATATGTCCGCCAGCTTCCGTACCTTCGGCTATTACCGCGTCCGCGCCGTCCTTTTCCATTTTCTTCGCCATGGCAACGCTCGCGATTACCGGCATTATCTTTATACCCGCCGCCTTGAGGTCAGCCATGTACTTTCCGGGATTGCCCGCGCCGGTTATAACAACGTCGGGCTTTTCCTCAATTACCACGTTCATTACCTCGTCGGCAAACGGTGACATCAGCATCACGTTTACGCCGAAAGGCTTGTCGGTAAGAGTGCGCGCCTTTTTGATCTGTTCGCGCACAACGTCCGCGGGCGCGCCGCCGGCGGCTATTATGCCGATACCGCCGCCGTTCGATACAGCCGCGGCAAGCTCGGCTGTGGCAACCCATGCCATGCCGCCCTGTATTATCGGGTATTCGATGCCGAGCAGATCTGTTAATCTTGTTTTCATGTTTATTCTCCCTTCGTTAAGGTTTTCAATATTACCATTCAAGAAGCGCAGCGCCCCAAGTGAGGCCGCCGCCGAATCCGACGAGTATAAGCTTGTCGCCCTTTT
Source organism: uncultured Clostridia bacterium (assembly GCA_947624485.1). GTDB lineage: Bacteria > Bacillota > Clostridia > UBA1381 > UBA1381 > Hominilimicola. The sequence goes on along the minus strand of CANQKM010000001.1, from coordinate 81,835 downwards.
TAATTCTGCCTTCCTCTACCGCCTGAGCGAGTGACGAGGGTATGCACGACGCGGAGGTGTTGCCGTATTTTTCGAGGTTTAAGAACACCTTGTCCTCGGTTATGCCCATACGCTTTATCGCCGCGTCCACAATTCTGTAATTCGCCTGATGCGGTATTACGAGCGCGATGTCGTCATATGTAAGCCCGGCCTTTTCAAGCACTCTGCCGCTCGCGTCCGCCATTGCCTTCACCGCGAATTTCATAACGGTCTGACCTGCCATCCATATCGAGCTTTTATTATGGCTCACGCGCTTTTCCGTTTCCTCCGCGTCCTCTCTGTACGCAAGCTGCGTTATCGCTGTTGCGCCCGTGCCGTCCGCGCCGATGTCAACGGCTATAATGCCCGTTTCCTCGCTTGCCGAAACGACAGCCGCGCCTGCCGCGTCGCCGAACAGTATGCAGGTCGAGCGGTCGGCGTAATCGGTAGCCTTTGTGAGAACGTCCGCGCACACAACAAGGACGTGCTTATACATTCCGTTTTCTATAAACTGCTTCGCTATCGTAAGTCCCGTTATAAAGCCGGAGCAAGCCGCGTTATAGTCGAACGCCGCCGCGTTTACCGCGCCGAGAGCCGCCTGCACGACGCACGCTCCCGCCGGTGTGAAATAGTCGGGCGTAACCGAACCCAGTATTATAAGATCAAGCTCTTCAGCCGTAATTCCCGCGTTCTCAACAGCCTTTTCCGCGGCCTTTACCGCCATATCGGTCGTAAACTCATCGGGAGCGGAAACGTGTCTTTCCTTTATTCCCGTGCGGCGCGTTATCCATTCGTCATTTGTGTCCACAATGCTCTCAAAATACGCGTTGTCGTATACCTTTTCGGGAATGTATCTGCCTACGCCCGTTATTTTCGCATTAGTCATCTGTTTCTTCCTCCATACTGTCTATATTATTTTTTATACTCTGTATAACGTCGGTGTCAACAAATTTTATCGCCTGTTTTATCGCGGAGAATACCGCTTTTGCGTCCGACGAGCCGTGTCCCTTTATCACAGGTCTGCGCGTACCGAGAAGCGGCGCGCCGCCGTATTCGCGGTAGTCCATTTTCTGTCTGAAATTCTTTATTCCGTTAAGTACGAACAGCGCTCCTATCTTATGAAGAACGCCGGAGAATATTTCCTTTACGCCGTCGCTTACGACGTGTCCCATACCCTCGATCGTTTTAAGTATTACGTTGCCGGTAAAGCCGTCCGTTACCATTACGTCAGCCGTACCCTCCATTATGTCTCTGCCCTCTATGTTGCCGATGAAGCTGAGGTTTGACGCTTTCAAAACGGGATATGTTTCCTTGCAAAGCTCATCGCCCTTGCCTTCTTCCTCGCCGTTCGATATAAGTCCGACGGTGGGGTTTTCTATGCCGAGTACGTTTTTCATGTATATGCTGCCCATAATGCCAAATTGAAGGAGATATTCCTTTTTGCATTTCGTGTTCGCGCCCGCGTCTATAAGCATTTTCGCACCCTTCGCGCTCGGAAGCAGCGTCGCGAGCGCCGGACGGTGAATACCCTTAATGCGTCCGACTATCAGAAGTCCCGACGTTAAAAGTGCGCCCGTGCTGCCCATTGACAGCATCGCGTCACCCTCGCCGCGTTTGAGCATATTCGCCGCCACAACGACGGAAGCGTTTTTCTTTGTCTTTACCGCCTTGACGGGTTCTTCGGTATTCTCTATTACCTCGTCGGCGTTGACAATCTCTATTTTCGACCTGTCGCACTTGTATTTCGCAAGCTCTTTTTCGACTATGTCCTGTTTTCCCACGAGTACGATATTTGCGTTAAGCTCCGCCGCCGCTCTCGCGGCTGCCGCAACCGGCGCGGCGGGCGCGTGGTCGCCGCCCATGGCGTCAATTATGATTTTCATATATAATCCCCTTTGTCAGCAAGTTACTATAAGGCTGAATTTGCCGCGGAACACCTCGGTCATGTTCGCCTTTATCACAACGCGCACAACGTACTCGTTTTCCTCTACGCGCATAACGTCAGATTTAGCGATTAGCCTTTCGCCGGAGTGCGCCTCATGGCTGTACTTTACATTTGCGACCTTCACAAGCGCGGCTTTCGCGTCTATAACGCTCAATGCAAGATCCTCGGCGAACGCGTATATGTGCTGTCCCTTAACGATGTCCGTGCCTTCAAACGTCATTGAAGAATCCGTTTTGAGTACCGATATTCCGTCGCGGTAAAGGTTTATGTCGAGAACCTCGCCCGTGTTCTGCGCGTTCATGACTTCCTCAGCCGCCGATTTCACGCGCTCGCGGTACTCCGCTATACCAAGCTCCGCCCTGTCGAAGCGTATGGTCGAAACGCTCACGTGACACGCTTTCGCAAGCTCCTCATCCTTCCAGAACGGGTTTTGCTTTATTTGTTCGAGCAAAAAATCCTGACGCTGTTTTTTCAGCGCTGTTCTCGTCATTTTTGAGCGCTCCTTTCCGCGGTTTTACTGTTTTGACAATTATTGTTGGTATCTGGTACTAAATCACTTAACAAAAATTATATAACAGGCTCACCGCCAATGCAATATATATTTATGTTTTGGGGAAAACATTGTATAAATTGTAGGAAATATCAAGTAAAAGTCAGTGCAAAATATGGTTATATTTACCTTAATAAATACAAAATATGGTGTCGATATTTGTCTTTACGACCTCATATCAACACCATATAGTATTTAATGCTCACAAGTGTATTCCTTATCCTCCGGCACGTCCTCGCCGCTGCGGCGGCGGTAGTCGTTTATCGCCGACTGTATAGCCTCCTCGGCAAGCACCGAACAGTGTATCTTCTCCTTCGGCAGACCGTCGAGAGCCTCCATAACGGCTTTGTTTGTAAGCTTAAGCGCCTCGTCAACCGTCTTGCCCTTTACCATTTCGGTAGCCATCGAGCTTGTGGCGATTGCCGCGCCGCAGCCGAAGGTTTTGAATTTAACGTCCTTTATGACGTTATCCTCTATCTTCATATACATTTTCATTATATCGCCGCACTTCGCGTTTCCTACCTGACCGACAGCGTTCGCGTCGGGTATCTCGCCGACGTTTCTCGGATTTGCGAAATGCTCCATTACCTTTTCACTGTACATTATAAAAACACCCTTTCTGTTATTCTACACCCTCGTAAAGCGGCGACATGTCGCGCAGTCTTTGTATTATGGACGGCAGCACGCTCACCACATAATCCACGTCCTCCTCGGTCGTGTCCTCGCCGACGCTGAGTCTTAACGAGCCGTGCGCTATTTCGTGAGGAAGTCCTATCGCCATAAGAACATGCGACGGATCGAGTGAGCCTGATGCGCACGCGCTTCCCGATGAAGCGGCTATTCCGTTCATGTCGAGCATCATAAGGATCGATTCACCCTCGACGTATTGGAACGAAAAATTCGCGTTATTGCACATTCTGCCCTCGTCCTCGGGGCCGTTCAGACGGCAGTACGGGATATTGTCACGTATGCCCTTAATCAGCCTGTCGCGCATTTTTCTGCAGTGCGCGACGTTTTTGTCGAGGTCGGCTACCGCGATTTCGAGAGCCTTCGCAAGTCCGGCTATACCGGCAAGATTTTCCGTCGCGGCTCTTTTGCCGCGCTCCTGTCCGCCGCCGTGGATAAGGTTGTCTATGCGCACGCCGTTTCGTATATACAGCATACCGACGCCCTTCGGGCCGTGGAACTTGTGCGCCGACAGCGACAGCATGTCCACGCCCAGTTCCTTAACGTCTATCTTCATATGACCTATCGCCTGCACCGCGTCGGTGTGGAAAATAACCTTGTGCTTTTTCGCGACCTCGGCTATTTCCTTTATCGGCTCGATCGTGCCTATCTCGTTGTTCGCTGTCATTATCGTTATAAGGACCGTCGTGTCCTTGATCGCCGCCTCGACCTGCTCCGGCGTTACGAAGCCGTACTCGTCAACGTCGAGATACGTTACCTCGAAGCCGTGCCGTTCAAGATATTCGCACGTGTTCAAAATCGCGTGATGCTCTATCTTTGTCGTTATAATGTGGTTTCCCTTTTTGCGGTTCGCCATCGCCGCGCCCTTTACCGCCCAGTTGTCAGCCTCGCAGCCAGAACCCGTAAAATATATCTCGTTCACGTTCGGCGCGTTTATGCTTTTAGCCACGCTCTCGCGCATTTTGTAAAGAGCCTGCTCCGCGTCTCTGCCGACCTTGTAAAACTTCGACGACGCGTTGCCGTATATGTCAGTGTAATACGGAAGCATCGCGTCTAGAACTTCTTTTTTCAGAGAAGTTGTCGCGTTATTGTCCATATATACCGATTTTGTCAATTAAATCATCCCTTTCGACTGTATGTTAAAGCGCGTTTACGCGCCGTTTTGATTGAACGATTGAATAACTGTTCATGTATTGTCTTATATATTTTACTACCTATTTCCCACTTTGTCAATAGGTGTTATTCGTTTATTTTATACTTTTTAAGTGTGGATTTTCGGCCGCCGCACCGTTCCGCTTTACTTTTCCCAAAATATGTGATAAAATTACTTAAATGTATTAAACGGGAGAGATTATAATGGTCAGCGGCGTAATTGCGGAGTTTAACATATTCCATAACGGTCATAAGCACCTTATAGACGAAGCACGCAGGGAAGCGGACGCGGTGGTTGCAGTAATGAGCGGCTCGTTCGTTCAGCGCGGTGACGCGGCGGTTACGGATAAGTGGTCGCGCGCAAAAGCTGCGCTTATGTGCGGCGTTGATCTTGTGATAGAGCTTCCCGTGTGCTACGCTCTTAACGCCGCGCCGCGTTTCGCCGAAGGCGGCGTCAACACGCTTGCCGCGCTCGGCGCTGCGGATACGCTCGTGTTCGGCAGCGAGTGCGGCGATACGGAAACGCTCAAACGCGCGGCGTATTTGCTTGAAAATGAAGACGCGGAAACGGCGGATAAAATTAAAGCATATATGTCCGAAGGCGTGAATTATCCGTCGGCGGTAAGCAAAGCGTACGGCGGTAAAATACCCGACGGGCTTCTCGATAAGCCGAACAACATTCTTGCGCTCGAATATATTAGAGCCGTTACGCGGTCGGGGTGCGGAATAAACGTCAAAACGATTAAGCGCGTCGGCGCGGAGCATGACGGCACGGATGTAAATGGCAGCTATGCAAGTGCGTCGGTTATACGTGAAAAGCTCGTATGCGGCGAGGACATTTCAAAGCTTATCCCCTACCCGACTGATATTATAGGCGAAGCGCCGTATCTGCTGTCACGTCTTGACAGCGCGTTTGCGGCTAAACTTCGCTCTATGAGTGCGCGGGAGCTTCAGGATATAAGCGAGGTAAGCGAGGGTATCGAAAACAGGATACTCACCGCCGCAATGGAGGAAAGCACGTTTGACGCGATAGCCGAAAAGGTTAAAAGCAAGCGTTACACCATGAGCCGTATACGGCGCATACTTATCGCGTCGCTTATCGGGTTCACGAAGGATATTTACTCGCCCATACCCGAATATATACGCGTTCTCGGCATGAACAAAACGGGCGCGGCTCTGCTCAAAAAAGCGAAGAAAAACTGTCCCGTTCCGATTATTACAAAAACAGCCGATTTTAAGGGTGACAGTAAAATGCTGCGTCTCGATTTACGCTCCACCGATATGCACGCGCTGTGCGCGCCCGTAAACAGACGGGGCGGCGCGGATTTTACACACTCGCCGGTTATTATTTAAGGAGGAAATTACATGAAAAGAATACTGTCGTTTTTATTCATACTGCTGACGGCGTTCACGCTGATTACCGGCTGTGACGCGGATATAAATGTCAGCGATACGTCAGGCTCACAGTCAGCCATTACCGATCCCACGGAGATAGGCAAGCACGACGTGTCGCAGGAGGCGCTTAAAAAAGCGAAGGAGCTTGTGGACAAGGACGGCGTGTATGTCACTCCCGCTATGGTTGCGGCGTATATTGACACGTTTAACAAACTGCCGCAGAATTTCATCACAAAAAAAGAGGCGCAGCAACTCGGCTGGGACAGCAGTAAAAACCACGTTTCGGATGTCGCGCCCGGCAAGTCCATAGGCGGCGACAGGTTCGGCAATTACGAAAACAAGCTGCCAAAAGGGAATTACCGCGAATGTGATATTAACTACACCGGCGGCAAGCGCGGAGCGGAACGCATTATTTTTGACGATGACGGCGACGTGTATTACACAAACGACCATTACAACACATTCACACAGCTTTTTGGGGAGTGATATATTATGAAGATAAGTGATATAAGAAGAATTGACATTTACGGCGAAGAAATAAAGAGCGCAAGTGATTTTCATGACATTATAAGCGAGATTACGTATATTGTCGGCTACGGACGAAATCTCGACGCGCTCTATGACGAGCTTACAGAGTCCAACGATTTAATCGTAATACATCACACCGACTTACTCAAAAAAAATCTCGGCGAGGACGCCGAGAAGATTTTTGAAGTTTTTGACGACGCGTTAAAAGAAAACGACGCGCTCACAATAATTTACAGGTGACATTTAAGCTCCGGTAAAGTCGCGGCGGTATTGCAGCGGCTTCTGCGACGTGTGCTTTTTAAACTGCACTATGAAATTACTCGCGTCCTGAAAACCGCACAGCGACGATATTTCACCAACCGTGAGGTCGGTGCTGCGGAGATAAACCTTTGCGTTGTTGATACGGCAGTTTGTGAGATAATTGTACGGCGTTGTACCCATAATGCGCTTGAACACGCGTATGAAATGATACTTTGACAGCGGAACGTTTTCTGTGATGTCGTCAATCGCTATCGGCTCGCAGTACCGTTTATGTATCATTTCCACCGCCTCGCGCACGTATTCACTGTGGAGTCCGTTGTTTTTTTCGCGCTCGTTTTCGTAGCCGTTCTTAAATAATATGCAGAGAAGCTCGTGTAAATCCGCGGACGTGTCCAAGGCGTTCATCATACCGTTGCCGCTTGTCTTTTTTATAATACCTTCGGTCTTTGCAGTGAGATTGTTATTGTCAAGAATCTTGATTGAAAAAACACCGTTCGGATAAAGCATGTCAAAAAATGACTGTGCAGCGCTGCCGTTTATATGAATCCACATAAACTCCCAGTCACCGCCGCACGAAAAATAGCTGTGATTTTTGTGGCAGTCAATAATCGTCGAACAATTTTCGCCCAACTCAATGCGTGTGCCGTCGCTTACTATGCGTCCGCATCCTTTTATTGTGTATAGGAAAAGATAACTGTCGTGTTCTCTTCGGCTGACACCGTAATCGGGTTTCGCGTAAAAATGCCCCGCTTCCATAACACAAAAAGGAAGCGTAAGAACATTCTGCGACGGTGTAGCCGTAATCCACACCGATTTGTCACCGATGCTCTCATTGTATTTCCCCATTGTTATCATCCTTTCTCATTTTATATATTATACCACATTAGTATAAAAAAATCAATAAACGAAAATTTTATAGCAATTATACATGATACTAACAGTCAAAACATGGTATAACACGGCTGATTAAATAAAAAAAACTTATATGGTGTAAAATTTGCACAAAATCTATATAATTTTGCGCAATACCTTAACACATAATATAAAGGCAATAACTTTTTTATGGTTTGTTTTACACAAAAACAGAAAGCGGACAGTAAGACAATTTCATTTTACAAAAAACTTGACTTTACACCCGTAATGTGGTATAGTATAAAAGCTGTGAATAAGCGCCGATGTGGCGGAACTGGCAGACGCCCGGGACTTAAAATCCCGTGGGAAGTGATTCCCGTACCGGTTCGACCCCGGTCATCGGCACCAAAAAAATGACCTCAAGCCGTGTGTTTCAGGTCATTTTTTGTTTGCGCGTGCGGATTTAATGCTTCTTTATGCAAAAACAGCGCGAATACCGAGATTCACGCTGTTTCTTCCGTCATTTTTTAGTCCATTATCCGCACGCTTTCTATCGTGCCGGAGGTTTTAACGTATTTTGAGTAGAGGTCGATATTTCTGCCCACGGACAGCTCCGTGCTGTCGTCGAGGACATAATTATCGTCCGACTCCCTTCCGACAGCCTGTATTGTAACATAGCATGTGTAGCGGTCGGGAAGCTCCGGTTTTACTACGCGTCCGTCAGCCGTCGTCGATTGCTGAGTTGCGTTTTCGCAGCGAACGTCAACAATTTCGCCGAGATCCTTTTCGCTCTTTTTATCGGTTATTTTTCCTTTTTTGTTAAGCGCTTCAACCGTATATCCTCTCACGCTCTCCACGCGAAGCACGTACTCGAATTTTTCACTCGACCTTACCGCGCTCGTTATCTTGCTGCCGTAGCGTACGCCTATGCCGGCTATTACCGCAACGATCAGTATGATCACAAGTATATCTATAATGCTTATCTTGCCGCCGATTTTTCCGTTCTTATCCATTACCGTCGTCCTCCCCTCAATCGTTTATCTCGATAACATAGCCCATAGACGCGTAACCCTTGCCGCGCACGGGTACCTCCGCGCCGACCTTAATGGGTGTTCCGCCCGTCCTGAGAGCCAGGTCGTTTGTCTTAACGTCCGCCTCTATTGTAACATACACGTCGGTTTTACCCTCTATTACCTCATTCGCATAAACACCTTCTATACTGTTGAAGGCAATCGCCGTAGCGGGTTCGGAGCGTGTGGATTTGACTATTCCGCCGTCCTTTTCGGTAAGGCTGATCGTAACCTTGTCTCCCTCGTGAACCGCGTCGGCGAAGCTCTGATCCTGCTGCTGAAGCATAACGGTAAACGTAATGTGTTCTGTACCCGACGGGTTCATGATTGACGGAAGCAGCTTGTACGCGCCGAAAGCGGCGGCAGCAGCCAGTATCAGCACGATTATAACGTCAATCACCGTGAATTTCCTTTTACTTTCTGACATTTCTTTATCCTCCTTATCCTTGTATGAGACTGCGGTACACGTCCTCTGTACGCCGCGTCATCGCCGCAGCCGTAAAGGTTCGGCGAAATATTTTTCTTGCTCCGTCCGACATTTTGCCGTAGGTATCATCATCCTTTAGGAGCGTCTCAATCTTGTCGGCAAGGCTTTTAGCATCGCGCTTCGGTACGACAAAGCCGTTTACGCCGTCCTCTATAACGCCGGGGTTGCCGCCGAAATCGCTCACAACAGCCGGTATGCCGAGGCTCATTCCCTCCAGCAACGCAAGCGATGTTGCTTCCGTACCGTATGAGGCGTTTACCTGAATATCCGTAATAGCCATAAGATGGTCTATATCGCTTATAAAGCCCGTAAATATAATCTGTTCCTGACGGTTCAAGGCTCTTACCTTTTCCTTTAGCTTTTCCTCGCACGAGCCTGTTCCCGCAATGTAGAATTTCGCGTTTACGCCACGCCGGAACAGAATATCCGCCGCGTCTATAAAGTACTCGTGACCTTTAACCTCCTCAAGCCGCGCGACTATCGAAACAGCCCTTGTACCCTCGGGAAGGTTGAACCGTTCGCGTATGAGCCGTTTCTCGTCGCTCGATACGGGCGCGAGACCGTCAACGCCGTTTAATATGACGCTTATCTTACCCGCGTTTACACCGGTGTCGGTAAGGTTTTCCTTTGCCGCGTCCGCGACGGCTATTATAGCGTCGGCGTAGCGGTTGTTTACCGCGCCGTTTATAAGCTTGCCTATGCCGCGCGAAATTTTCTTTGACGGCGGGAATACGCTGTGACGCGTGTAAACGACCTTGCACCGCGCGCGTTTTGCCGCTATGCGCGCCGACATGCTCGCGTGCGTGTGTACAATGTCGGGCTTTTCATTTTTGAATATCCGCGTAAGCTCCTTCACCGCCTTGAAGTCAAGCGATTTATCCGCTATGCCGCCAACCTCCGTCACCTTCACGCCGAGCTTTTCGATCTCGGGCTTCAACAGGCTGTTTTCGGGAAGTATAACGTCAACGTCAAACTCTCCGCGGTTTATGTTTTCAAGCAGCGTTATAAGGCACTTGCCCGCGCCGCCTATATTCGTGTCGGAGGATACCTCCGTAACCTTTATCCTGCTCATGACCGCACCTCTCTTTCGTACGGCACTTTTATGTGTCTTAGCGCCATGCCGAGCGCCAGCACCATGAAGAACACCGCCATTACGCGGTAATTGTAGAATGTGTAGTCAAACATGCTCTGCACAAGGAACGCAGCGACGCCGCTTGCGAGAGCGAGAGCCGTAACCGAATCCGTACTCTTTTTGTCGTCCGCGCGGTACACAACCGACATCTGTTTTAAAAATACTCCCTGCATAACCACGAACGTGCCAAGTCCCGCTATGCCCGCCTCAACGAGCAGCTGCAGGAATGTGTTGTGCGAGTGCGGCGCGATTATGGCGTTGTAGGAAAAGAACGGGTACACCTTCGCAAACGCCGCCTCACCCATACCGATACCGCCGAGCCAGTAATATTTCATCATTCCGAGCGTGCCGAGCCATATAAATACGCGGTAGGACGTTGAGCTGTCCTCCATGTTGCCGATACTCATAAATCGGTCAACCATCGTTTCCGGTATTATGAACGGTATAATAAGCAGTACAAGCGGCAGAAGTCCCCACAGCTTGCCCTCGTAAAACGTGACGAATATCACGCACGCCGCGACAAAGCCTATCCAGCAGCCGCGCGACTGCGTAAGAATGAGGCACACCGCGCATACGAGGAACATCGCCGCGTACGCGTATTTAGCGAGTGATTTCCACTTGAATTTAAGCATAAACACCGCCGCGACGGGCAGTACCAAAAGCAAATATTCGCCGAGTACATTCGGGTTGCCGAGCGTCGAGTAAACGCGCATGGTGGAGTCCTCGAACATTTCCTCGTCTATCCATGAGTTTGTTGTCGTCCAGCCGAACACGTACTGCGCTATGCCGTAAAGTGCGACAAGCGCGCCCGATATTGCGAGCAGCTTCAAAAGTCCGTACAGTTCCTCGCGCGTCTTGACCGTATTTATGATAACGAAATAGAAGCTCACAAACACAAGGTACATTGCCCATACCTTCAGGCTTGCTTTAGGTGCGAACGACAGCGCCGATGATATAAACAGCACCGCCAGGAAAAGCAGCACGCACAATCCAACGCCGTCAAATCTCCAGCGGAAATCCGCTTTACTTACCGATTTTATAAGCAGCGATAAAAGCGTCCATATACATATACCGGCGAGAGCCATAGTCGGCGCGAACGGCGCTGCGAACACAGCAATGAAAACACCTGTAACGGGCGCGTACATCACGAGCAGCATAAAGAACAGCGCAAACGGTACAACAACTCCATAAATAATACTCACGCTCATTGCCGCGCCCGTAACAAGTCCAACAAGAAGTGCGAGCAGCAGTCTTATTTTGTCATGCGCTCGCTTTTTGTCGAAAAAGTCAAAGTTAATCTCCTTAAATCCGGCTATGCTTTTTACAATATCAACGACCTTGCTCGGATTCATGAACGACATTATATCGTAGTTAAAAACGCACATAACCGCGCCGATAATTCCGGCGATAAGAGCTATTTTTGATATGTGTCCGCCTGCGGCGCAGTACGCGAACGCGCACGACACAAGCATCACGCCGAAAAAGCGCGTGTTAAGAGCCATAAAGCTGTGAATGTACGTCTTTGACCACGAGCATATAAAGCTGCCTGATATATTTCTTTCAAAAAATCCGCTTGCCTTTTCACGTATAAGAGCCATAAGCGCAAACGGCGAGGACATGACCTTTGCCGTCTTGCTGTTTTGAAGGCTCTTGCCGCTGCCCTCTCTTCTCGCGCGCGTCATAATCGCGCTTTTGTTCCACGACGCGGATATGCCGCCGTAAATCTTCATAAGCAGCGCGTATACGCCGCTGCCGCGCCAGAGGTTCATAAACCGCCGTCCGAACGTCGCGAGCGACGATAAAATCAAGCTGTTCATTTCATCACCCTTTCTTTTTTCCGAGTAAATTCTTTATATCCTTCGAGCCTGTCGCTATAAGCATAAGCGCGTAAGCGATAACGCCCGCGCCTCCGCACGACAGAGCAAGTATTATATTTCCCGTGAGCGAATCGAGCCGCAGCGAAAGTATAACGTATACCGACAGCGTAACAGCCGCCGCAACAGCCGCTGACGCGGCGAATTTCAGTATTTCACTCACGCCTATATCCTTTGCAAGCGACGGGTATTTCTTCTTGAGCAGTACCGCGTTCAGTATAGCGTTTGTAATGCTGCCTATTGCCGTCGCGAGCGCAAGACCGTTGACCTGCATCACGTTAAACAGAATGTACGCGAGCGCGACGTTTACGACCATGCTTATCACCGAGGTAATCATCGGTATACGCGAATTCTGCAGCGAGAAAAACGTTTTTGACAGCACCTCGTTTACCGCAAGTCCCGCCATGCCGACCGAGTAAAATTTTAACAGTATGGCTATCGCGTCAACATCCGCGGGCTTCATCGCGCCGTGACCGTATATTATATCGGCAAACGGCTCGGACAGTATCATAAATATTGCCATAAGCGGCAGTATCAGCATAAACATCACGCGCACGGACGTTGAAAACAGATTTTTCGCATCCTCTCTGCGCTTGTCGGCAATCGCCTGCGCAAGCTTCGGGAAAATCAAGTTTGTTACCACAAAGCTTACAACGCCCGTTATTATAAGGTACAGTCTGCTCGACTGCTGAATATACGTCACCGCGCTCGGAATATTGGACGCGAGGCGCTGGTTCACTATCGTGTAAAGCGGCTGCACCCATGTCGCGATAAGCATAGGGCCGGCAAGCTTCACAGCCTGCAGAACCGATTTGTCTGCAAATCGAAAGTCTGGTCGGTATTTTACGCCGAATTTCTTTATCCAAGGCACCTCGATTAAAAACTGCAGGCTCCACGCTATTATCATCGTGACCGCAAGACCGTATATGCCGAATTTCCTGCCCAATGTCAGGTAGTACGCTATAATGGCGACATTTGACACAAGGCTTATTATCGACGGTATGTTATACTCTCCGAACGACTGCAAAAGCCCCACAAACGAAAACGCCAGTCCGGTGAATATAATCATCGGGAACATTATCGCCGTAAGGTTCGCGGCGAGCGCCTGTTTTTCCGCATTGTACTCGGGCGCCATAAACGCGACAAGCTGTGTGCGGAATATGATTCCGATTATTGATATGAGTATCGTTATGCATACTATGAGCGTCACAAATTTGTTGACAAATCCCATTGCCTCGTCCCTGCCGCTCTTTGCCTTTATATCGTTAAACACGGGGATAAACGTCGCGCTTATTACGCCGCCTATCACAACGTCAAACAGTGTTGTCGGCAGTGTGGACGCTGTAAGAAACGCATCCGACTCCATTCCCGCGCCGAAGTACGCGGTAAGAAGCGAGTCGCGCGCCAAACCGAGTACCTTGCTGAGAAGCGTCGCCGCCACCATGAACACCGCGACTGAAAGCATTTTTTGTCCTTTCTTTTCAGACATTAAAGTTCTACGCTTCCTTTCTCGTACAATTCAATCGCGAGCTTACCGTTAAGCCGCGCCTTTTCGTTGAGTTCCGTATAACTCTCCTCCAGGGAGGTCTTTATCTTGTCGTAATTTTCAACACATTCGTCAAGTATTTCTATTATTTTCTCGGCGCACGCGTCCTCGACATTTAAGTAACGCGTCTGCTTTGTGTACTCCATAAAGCTCGAAATCTTCGGATCGTACACAAGACCGATAAGCGGCACAGCGTTCACGACCGCATATATAAGCGTGTGAAGGCGCATACCTATACAAATGTCAAAGCAATTCATAATCGACATCATTTCACTGACGTCAACACGTCTGTCCACTATCGTCGCGTCATGCTTCATAATTCGCTTGACGTTTTGCAGCGACGCAAGGTCGCGGCTCGCCTGCATCGGCAGAAGCACCGTGTGGAAGCCGTACGTTTCATACGCGTAATCGCACACCCACGCGATATTATCCTCAAATTCGGGGTTTGTGCTTTTCCAGCGGCGTATTGACACGCCCAAAAGCTTTCTGCCTTCGGGTGCGCCAAGCTCCGTCAATATCCGTCTGCCGCGCGCGCTGTCCTCGCGTTTAAGCTCCAGAGCCGGATCGGCTGTTACGATTATATTATCATTCTTTACACCTATATTGTTAAGCTCTCCGAGCGAACGCTCGTCGCGAAGCGTTATCAGATGCACTCTGCTCAATATCTTTCGCGTCTTTTTTATGTTGCTCTTTTTTTCGAGAGGCCCTATACCGTTTGAATACAGCATTACCTTCAGTTTTTTCCTTAGCGCGAGCGATATTACCGCGAGGTAGTACCAGAGCGACTTTGTGCTTGTTCTGTCCTGTATGAGCGTGCCGCCGCCTGAAATAAGCATCTCCGCGTTTTTCATGTGCTTCATTATCGAGAATATATTGAGACGGTTAATCGCCTTCACGCGGTAAACCTGCTTCGTTTCCTTCGGGTTCGCGCTCAAAACAACGATATTCGGGCTTTCCTTATACTGCTTCAAATCCGCGATAATAGCCTTCAAAAGCGCGTCGTCGCCGCTGTTCTTAAAGCCGTAGTAGCCGGATATAAGTATTTCCTTGTTCTTCTGCAGCGCCCAGTCGTATACCTTTATGCTGTCGTCAGCCATGCGCGTTACGGAGTAGTCGCGTTTAATAAGCTCCCTGCCGTACATTCCGAGGCTGTGCTGCTCCTCCTTGCCGAGCTTGAAGAAATCGAGTATATCCTTCTCCAACAGCGCGCCCGACGATTGCTCACATCCGCGGCAGCAGAAATTGGTATCGATGCCGACCTTTAATTTGCTGTCGTCAAACAGACCTATATATCCCTCGTTGCCGGCGATTATGACCGGCTTTTCTGCAGCCATAGCCTCAAGCGCCGCGCGGCTTACGCCGACAAACAGCGAACAGGGCGCTATAAGCTCGTTTATATCCGTTCTCGCGCCCGTAAGCGTGACAGCCTCGCGTCCGAGCTTTTCATTGACGTTTTTTGCGAGCGTTTTCACATTTTCAAAATCATCACCCGCGCCGACAACGATAACGCGAAGCTTGTCCGCCGCCTTGTCAAGCTCCGGCACAACTTCTATAAGCTGCTTCGCAACAAGGCTTCTCGACTCGTCGAGACGGCTCACGTACGTGATAACCGTTTCGTCGTCCGATATGTTAAGCTCCTTCATAATGCGAGATTTGTCGGTGTCGGGAGAAAATTTATTCGTGTCGATACCGTTTATCGTGACGTTTATGTCGCCCTCGGGGACGTGGTAGTTGTCCATGAGGTATGTCTTTATATCCTCCGACACGGCGACCGTTTTTTCGCCCCAGTCGGTGATGTATTTAAGACCGTAGGACGTGTTGAACACCCAGTGTGCCGTCGTGACAAACGGGAATTTCATGCGCTTGTGCAGCTTGCCGAGAATAAACGACGGTATACGCGCGTGCGAGTGTACAAGGTCAATCTTTTCTTCCTTTATTATCTTTTTCAAGAGCCTCGCGGCTTTAAGCATGTTCATCGGATTTTTGTTCTGAAGCGGCACATTATAGTGCTTTATGCCGTAATCCTCCAGTTCCTTGACATACACGCCGCCGTTCGACGTGACAATTATATTAAAGCCCTTGCGCTTAAGCTCCTTCGCAAGCTCAACGACGTGCGTCTCCGCGCCGCCGATATTAAGCTGCATAAGTGATAACAGTATGTTCGCTCCCTGCTTCAAGCCTCTCACCCGCTCTTTCAATTTATACTGCGTCTATTATAGTATACCTTATTTTTACTCGAATAGCAATATTTTTTATATGACGTTTAGGTTACAAACCTTGGGTTCTTACATTAAAAGCCTTCCCTTTCGGGAAGGCTTTATCTTACTTCAAAACAACTCTGTGGAAGGTTTTCTTACCCTTCTTTATGATCATGCCCTCATCGGTAATCATATCGGCGGTAACAACGCCGTTTACGTCGGTATACTTTGCGTCGTTGATCGTCAGACCGTTCTGCTGAACGAGCCTTCTTGCTTCGCCCTTCGACGGAAGAAGTCCTGTTTTAACAAGCATATCGAGTACGCCCATTCCCACAACGTCGGGGATAACGCTCGTCGGCATATCCGCAGATACGCCGCCGCCACCGAAAACTGCCTCGGCGGCAGCCTTAACCTTATCGGCTTCGTCCGCGCCGTGCACGATTTTTGTTATCTCGTACGCGAGTATGCGCTTAGCCTCGTTAAGCTTAGCGTCCTTCCACGTTTCCATCTCGCGTATCTCGTCCATCGGCACAAACGTAAGAAGCTTCAGGCATTTTATAACGTCCGCGTCATCCACGTTTACCCAATACTGGTAGAAGTCATAAGGCGTGGTTTTTTTCGGATCGAGCCATACCGCGCCCGCGGCAGTCTTGCCCATTTTCTTGCCCTCGCTGTTGGTGAGGAGTGTGAACGTCATGCCGTAGGTCTGCGTCTGGTCCTTTCTGCGGCAGAGGTCGATACCCGCCAAAATATTGCTCCACTGGTCGTCGCCGCCAAGCTCGATTTTCGCGCCGTACTTGCGGTTGAGCATCAGGAAATCATACGCTTGCATCAGCATATAGTTAAATTCAAGGAACGATAACCCCTTTTCGAGTCTCTGCTTAAAGCACTCGGCGGTAAGCATCTTGTTTACCGAGAAACAAGAGCCTATATCGCGCAGAAAATCGACATAGTTGAGGTCAAGAAGCCAGTCGGCGTTGTTTACCATTATCGCCTTATCGTCCGAAAAATCAACGACTTTCGCGAGCTGCTCCTTAAAGCGCTCGCAGTTGTAGTCGATAGTTTCCTTTGTCATCATCGAGCGCATATCGGTGCGTCCCGAAGGATCTCCGATATGTCCCGTGCCGCCGCCCACAAGGGCGATCGGTCTGTGTCCGTAGTTCTGCATATGGCGCATAACCACCATCTGCAGGTAATGTCCCACATGGAGGCTGTCCGCCGTCGGATCGAAACCGATATAGAACGTGACTTTTTCCTTTCCCAGTAATTCTCTTATTTCCTGCTCGTGCGTTGTCTGAGCGATCAAGCCGCGTTCCAGCAAAACGTCATATACGTTATCATGCATATGTTTTTCCTCCTTCTTTAGATTTGCTTTTTTCACAGCGTCACCTATTATACAACATTTCATGCCATATTGCAAGGTATTTTTTCACATATTTATTCCGCTATCATAAGCGGCTCGAATTTCAGGTAGTCGCCCGAAACGAGCGTGTACGTTATGCCGTCCTCTTCACCCTGCACCGCGTTTTTGTGCGATGCGGCGTGAAGGTGACCGTACAGACACTGCGTCACGGGGTACTTTTTCATCATAGCCGTAAACTCGTTCTCGGCGCAGCTTTGCGATATAGGCGGATAATGCGTGAACACGTATATCTCATCCGCCTCACCTGCGCTTTTTAGTGACAGTTCCAAACGCTGTACTTCACGGTCAAATATTTTTTTATCCTCTTCTGTAAAACCGTCCCAGCCGGGGTTAATCCAGCCGCGCGTGCCGCACAGCGCAATACCGTTATATGTGAAGCTGTTGTTGTGCAGAAAATCTATGTCGCCGTAACCGTGAGCCGCCGTAAAGGCGCGGAGCTTGTTCATCGTCGTCCACCAGTAGTCGTGGTTGCCCTTTAGCAGTATCTTCCTGCCGTTCAAGCGGTGCAGAAAGTCGAAATCGCGCTCACTCTGTTCAAGGTATGTCGCCCACGAAAAGTCGCCCGGCAGCACAACAAGGTCGTCCGCCTTGACGCTGCTCTGCCAGTTGTCCGCAAGACGCTCCACATAATTTTCCCATGCCTTGCCGAATATGTCCATCGGCTTGTCTATTCCGAGCGGCAGGTGTAAGTCCGCTATCGTGTACAGTGCCATTCGCTCTCTCCTCTGCTGCGCATTATTTCCTGCCCATTCGACGTGACATTTCGGCGCACTCGTGCATTGCCTCCATGATTGCACTCCTGAAACCGTTCTTTTCGAGCGCGGCGACCGCCTCGATCGTTGTACCGGCAGGAGAGCAGACCATGTCTTTAAGCTCCGCAACATGACTGCTCATTTCGAGCGCCATTTTTGCGCTGCCCATAACAGCCTGCGCCGCGAACGTGTACGCCTGCCTGCGCGGCATACCCTCGCGGACAGCCGCGTCAGCCATAGCCTCGATCATCATAAACACATACGCCGGTGACGAGCCTGACACAGCCGTTACCGCGTCCATAAGGTGTTCGGGTACAATTTCCGCTTTGCCGAGACTGCCCATAACTCCTACAGCAATTTTCATATCGCCGTCGGTTACGTTATTGTTCGGTGAAAGCGCAGCCATACCCTCTCCGACAAGCGCGGGAGTGTTCGGCATTACGCGTACGAGCTTAATTTTCTTTCCGAACGCGTTTTCAATATCCATAATCGCCTGACCTGCCGCTATGGATATGATAAGCGTGTTCTCGTCCGTAACGTCCTTTATCTCGTCTATCACGCCGTACAAAATCTGCGGCTTTACGCACAGGAAAACAACGTCCGAGATACGCACAACTTCCCTGTTGTCGGCGGTCGTGTAAACACCGTACTCGGTTTTGAGCGCATGAAGCGCGTCCGCGTTTTTGTCGGATACCAAAATGTCCGCGGCATTGGCAGTGCCGGACGCGATAATTCCCTTTATAATTGCGCCGCCCATGTTACCGCCGCCTATAAATCCTATTTTCATATGAAAAATCTCCTTATCCAAACTTATATATCGCCTTAAATTATACTACTCTTTCCTTTTTCTGTCAATATTTACGATACACCGCAAATCTCAACCCACGGTTGATACGGATTGTCGCAATAAGGTATGGAATTTCACGCAAAGTCACGCTATAATATAACCATAACGGCGCTGTTAAATAAAATTCTGGAGGAAAATAAAATGAATATCGGACTAAAAATAAGGGAGCTGCGCAAGAAGCGCGGCATCACGCAGGAGAGACTGGCGGAATATCTGACCGTATCGGCGCAGGCTGTTTCAAAGTGGGAGAACGGCACGGCTCTGCCGGATATAACGCTCGTACCGAAGCTTTCCGCGTTTTTCGGAGTGAGCACCGACGAACTGTTTTCGACCAAACCCGAGGTAACGGACAAAAAGCTGCTCGAATACAAGGAAAAGCTTACGGAGTACAAGCGCGTTTACGATTACGAATCTGCGGCGGAGCTTATGGAACAGGCTATCGCGGAATATCCGTCAAATTACGAGTTTATATGGGAGCTTGTTCACGCGCTCTCGCATAAAAGGCGTCGCGACCGTGATTTGTCGCGGATCATACCGCTTTGCGAGAGGATAGTCGAGGACTGCCGCGACGAAACGATACGCCAGTGCGCGATACAGATGCTTTGCATATCTTACTCGGACAACGGGCAACAGAGCGAAGCGGTAAATCTCGCAAACTCGCTGCCGGATTGCACCGTGGAAAGGGATTGGCTTCTTGAAATGATACTCAGCGGCGAGGACAAAATTGTGCAGGCGCAGAAAAATCTCGCGCAGTTGGCTGATCAGATCGTTTCACAGCTTATTCATCTCTCGTCGAACGACTACATGGGTTTGCACGATGATTTTACCTATGCCGAGCAAATTCACTTTGCCGAAACTGCGCTTACGGTTTACAGCACTATTTTCACGGGCGGTCACAAATCGCCGTCGAGCGGCGCGTGGCGGCATATTTACGAGCGTATGTCGGAGCTGTATCTGTGGAACGATGATATTGAAAACGGTATGAAGTATCTGCGTCTCGCGGCAGAAGCGGCGGAATATTACGATAAATTCGCCGCCGAGGGCGCGCTGTACAAGCCGATTTTCGTAAACCGCTGCAAAACGGAGATAACCGGCGACCACTATATCGACTCGGTGCGGCTTTTGCAGCTTATGGACACGCGTAAGCCGTTCGACGCCGTTCGCGATACGGAGGAATTTAAGGAAATCGAAAATCGCTTAAAGGCTGTTTCGGGCGAAAAATAAAGATTGAAAAAGGGTTGCATACGCAACCCTTTCCTTTATATTTACTGCACCGGATAAACCTTATTTTCCTCGTCCAGCAAATCCGCGTCAATCTTATATTTCTGCGCGCGTCTGTACTCGAAGAATTTAACGGCAACCTGTCCGAACAGTGCGTAGGACAATACGTCCTCGTCCTGCTCCGTCCACTCCGCACACTCCTTGCGCATCTTGTCGAGCTCCGGCTCCAAAAGGTCGGCTGGGCGGCACGTTATACGCTTCTCATCGCCGATAACCTTCTTCACTATCTCGTCGCTTATGGGCACGGGCGTTCTGCCGTACTCGCCTCTTACGATACCCTTCGTTTCCTTTGAAACCATCTTGTATCTCTCGCCCATAAGAACGTTCAGCACCGCCTGCGTGCCGACGATCTGCGACGACGGCGTTACCAAAGGCGGATAACCCATATCCGCTCTTACGCGCGGCACTTCCTTAAGAACCTCCTCGAACGCGTCCTCTCTGCCCTGCTGCTTAAGCTGCGAAACAAGGTTCGAGAGCATACCGCCCGGCACCTGGTACTTAAGCGTGTTAACGTCAACGCCCATTACTTTCGGGTTCATAAGTCCGCTCGCGAGGTACTTTTCACGCAGCGGCTTGAAGTAATCGCAAATCTCGACAAGCTTGTCGAGGTCGTAGCCCGTGTCATACGGCGTACCCTGGAACGCCGCGACCATCGGCTCCGTCGGCGGCTGGGACGTACCCATAGCCATAGGCGACATCGCGCAGTCGATAACGTCAACGCCCGCCTCGACAGCCTTTAAGTATACCATCGACGCTTCGCCCGACGTGTAGTGCGTGTGAAGCTGAACGGGGATCTTAACCGTTTCCTTTATCGCCTTTACAAGCTCGTAAGCCGTGTACGGGAGCAAAAGTCCGGCCATATCCTTTATACAAATGGAGTTCGCGCCCATTTCCTCAAGCTGCTTTGACAGCTTAACAAACGACTCCGTTGTGTGCGGACCGCCGATCGTGTACGAAAGAGCCGCCTGACAGTGACCTTTCTCCTTTATACACGCGTCGATCGCGCATTTGAGGTTGCGCGTATCGTTGAGCGCGTCGAATATTCTTATAATGTCGATACCGTTCGCGATTGACTTCTGTACGAAATACTGTACAATGTCGTCCGCGTAATGACGGTAGCCCAAAATGTTCTGACCTCTGAAAAGCATCTGCAGAGGTGTTTTCTTAGCCTTATCCTTTATTTTGCGAAGTCTCTCCCACGGATCCTCGTTAAGGAAACGAAGGCACGAGTCAAACGTCGCTCCGCCCCACGCCTCGAGCGAGTGGAAGCCTATATCGTCAAGCTTCTCAACTATGGGAAGCATTTCCTCCGTCGTCATACGCGTCGCAATAAGCGACTGGTGCGCGTCTCTGAGGACTGTTTCGGTAATTTCTACCGCTTTATTTCCCTTTGCCATATATTTTCACTCCTTTATTCTGATTTCGATTAAATATTGCTGAACATTGCAAGGAACACGCCCGCCGCGACCGCCGAGCCGATAACTCCGGCAACATTCGGTCCCATAGCGTGCATGAGCAGGAAGTTGGACGGATTTTCCTTCTGTCCGACCTGCTGCGACACTCTCGCCGCCATAGGCACGGCGCTTACGCCCGCGCTTCCTATAAGCGGATTAACCTTGCCCTTTGTGAGCCAGCACATAATGTTGCCCAAAAGCAGTCCGCCGGCTGTCGAGAAGCAGAACGCCACAAGACCGAGTACGACTATACCTATCGTCTGCGGCGACAGGAAGCTCGACGCCGTTGCCGTCGCGCCGACCGTTACGCCGAGGAATATCGTTACGATATTCATCAGCTCATTCTGCACCGTCTTTGCAAGTCTGTCCGCAACGCCCGATTCCTTTAACAAATTGCCGAGCATAAGGCAGCCGACAAGCGATACCGCGTCGGGTATTATGAGCGCAACCACTATCGTTACTATTATCGGGAACAGTATTTTCTCCGTCTTTGAAACGGGACGAAGCTGCTCCATAACTATCATCCTGTCCTTTTTACGCGTCATGAGCTTCATTATAGGCGGCTGGATAACCGGTATAAGAGCCATGTACGAGTACGCCGCGACCGCTATCGCAGGCAAAAGCGCCGGTGCGAGCGTTTTTGTTACGTATATCGCCGTAGGGCCGTCCGCACCGCCGATGATACCGATTGACGCAGCCTCCTTAACGCCGAACATAATCGAAGGCACGAGCGCGCTCAGTACAAGCGCGCCGACAAATGTGAAGAACACGCCGAACTGCGCCGCAGCACCGAGAAGTATACTCTTGGGGTTCGCGATAAGCGGGCCGAAGTCCGTCATCGCGCCTATGCCGACGAAGATAAGCGGCGGATAAATGCCGAGCTTAACTCCGAGGTAGAGAAGGTCTAAAAGTCCGCCCTCTCGTACTATCTTGCCCACGTCTATAAAATGACCGTCTATCATGTACTGCGTGTCCGTGAACCATTCGGTGTGCATCATGAGCGCCGGAGAGTCTTTAAGAACAGGCAGGTTAGAGAGAAGCATACCGAACGCTATCGGCATAAGCAGCAGCGGTTCAAATTTCTTTACTATCGCAAGATACAAAAGCAGGCATGCGATTATAATCATCACAATCGTCTTTATCGCTTCCATGCCGCCGTAGGCGAAAAGCGCGGCTGCTCCGGTATTCTGCAAAAAGTTTAAAAAGCTTTCAATCACTCTTTTTCACCACTTTCCGTTAAGTATAGATAATGCGTCAGTTTACCGAAACAATCACGTCGCCGCTGTTTACGCTGTCGCCGGCGGATACGCTTATACCGGCAACCGTGCCGTCAACGCCGGCGAAAATCTCGTTTTCCATCTTCATCGCCTCAAGTACCGCAACAAGCGTGTCCGACTTAACGGCGTCGCCCACGTTTACCTTTACCGATACGATCGTGCCGGGCATCGGCGCTGTAACCTGCTTTGCGCCCTCTACGGGAGCGGCCTTCGGCGCGGGTGCGGGAGCCGCCTTCGGTGCAGCCGCCGGAGCGGGAGCAGGTGCGGGAACGGGCGCGCTTGTCTGTACGCCGCCTACTTCCTCCACGTCTACCGCGTATGTTTTTCCGTTTACGGTTATATTGAACTTTCTCATTTTATTATCCTCCTTAATATCTGTTGTTGATGGTCTCGGTAAGACCTGCTCTGTTCCATGCGTTTTGTCTGCCGTCAACGCGTCTGTACGACTTTATCCTCAAATTGTACGTCGAGGTGTTGAGGCTCGATGCGACCGCGGCCGTGAGTATAGCCACAAGCTCGTCCTCGGGGATTTCGTCCGGTTCGTAAGGCTCGTTATGGTTTTTATCCGTGGTATAAACTGCCTCGGCTCCGTCCGGTACATTTTTCATTCCGATTTGCTTCGCTTCTTTTACCTTTTCGGTCTGCTTTTTCGGATCCTTGTAGAAAATTACCTTAAAAAGCATAAGCACAATCATCAGTATGACAAGCACGCCGAAAACTATCGCAAGACCTATAACGGTCGTTTCACCGCCCATTGCGAGCGCTTCGGACAGAGGCAAATCCTTTCCTGTCAATAATGCTTCAGAATACATGTTTATCCCCCTTCCGATTATACGGGAATATTTCCGTGCTTCTTAGCCGGACGCGAATCGCGCTTCGACGCGAGCATCTCAAGTGCTGCAATAATGCGCGGACGCGTCGAATCGGGTTCGATTACGTCGTCGACATAACCGCGTCTCGCCGCCTCGTACGGTGAAGCGAACTTGTTTCTGTATTCCTGTATCTTTTCATTGCGCGTTACGATCGGGTCGGAGCTTTCCTTAATATCATTCTTGAATATGATATTTGCCGCGCCCTCAGGTCCCATAACGGCAATTTCAGCCGTAGGCCATGCCATAACGATGTCCGCGCCCAGATGCTTGGAGTTCATCGCTATGTAAGCGCCTCCATATGCCTTTCTGAGTATCACGTTAATCTTCGGAACGGTAGCCTCGCTGAACGCGTAAAGGAGCTTCGCGCCGTGTCTTATAATTCCGCTCGTCTCCTGCTCCACGCCCGGGAAGTAACCCGGCACATCGGTAAGCGTTACAAGAGGAATGTTGAAGCTGTCGCAGAAGCGTACAAATCTTGCCGCCTTGTCGGACGAATCAACGTCCAGAGAACCCGCCATAACCTTCGGCTGGTTCGCAACAATACCTACAACCTGCCCGTTCATGCGCGCGTAGCCTACTACTATGTTCTGCGCGAACGCTTCCTGTACCTCAAAGAATGTACCGTTATCTACGATTTCCGCGATAACGTCCTTAACGTCGTAAGCCTTGCCCGACTCGTCGGGGACTATTTCCGTGAGCTTTTCGGAAAGACGGTTAATCTCGTCATTTGTTTGCTCGTAGGGTGGTTCTTCGAGATTGTTTGACGGCAGATACGAAAGAAGCGTCTTAATCTTCTCTATGCAGTCCTCGTCGCTCGACGCCTTAAAGTGAGCGACGCCCGACTTTGTCATGTGCGTGTCCGCGCCGCCGAGTTCTTCGGCTGTCACCGCCTCGCCCGTAACGGAACTTATAACCTGCGGGCCCGTAATGAACATCTGGCTCGTTTTCTCGACCATGAATATAAAGTCGGTTATAGCCGGTGAGTACACCGCGCCGCCGGCGCAGGGCCCCATGATTACGGAAATCTGAGGGATTACGCCGCTGTTACACGTATTGCGGAAGAAAATTTCTCCGAAGCCCGAAAGAGCGTCGATACCCTCCTGTATTCTTGCGCCGCCCGAATCGTTCATGCCGATTATCGGCGCGCCCATCTTGGCAGCCATGTCCATAACCTTGCATATTTTTTTCGCGTGCATCTCACCCAGAGAGCCGCCTATTACAGTGAAGTCCTGCGCGTAGACGTATACAAGTCTGCCGTCCACCGTGCCGTAACCCGTAACAACGCCCTCGCCGGGGGCTTCAACGCAGTCCATGCCGAACTCCGTCGCGCGGTGCGTGACAAAAGCGTCAATCTCAACGAAACTGCCCTCGTCCAGGAGAAGGTTTATTCTCTCGCGGGCGGTCTTTTTGCCGCTGTCATGCTGCTTTTTGATTTTTGCCTCGCCGCCGCCCGCGTTTATGACGCTTCTGCGGTATTGAAGCTCGGTCAATTTATCAATTGTTCCCATGATTTAACCTCCATTGTTATTTTGCTGTGATAAATCACAATTTTAACCTATTGTACATTATACCGCAAATCCCTGTTTTTTTCAAGTTATTTTGCGTGTCTTCACAGGAGAAATTTCCCTGTCCAACCGCGCTGTGTTTTGTGTATGGTGTACAAAATAAAAAAAGTCCCCCGAAGGGGACTGATAAATTATCAAACCTTGTCAAGCGCCTGGGCGAGGTCGGCGATAAGGTCGTCCTTATCCTCGAGGCCGCAGGAAATTCTCACAAGTCCCGCGCTGATGCCGGCAGCCGCAAGCTGCTCGTCGTTCATCTGGCGGTGCGTGGACGTTGCGGGGTTAAGGCAGCACGTGCGCGCGTCGGCAACGTGAGTTTCGATTGCCGCGAGACGCAGAGCCTTCATAAAACGTTCCGCTCCTTCCCTGCCGCCCTTGACGGTAAACGACACAACGCCGCAGCCGCCGTCGGGCATGTACTTCATCGCTCTGTCGTAATACTTGTCGCTCTCAAGATGCGGGAAGCTCACGCTTTCGACCTCGCTGCGCGACTCCAAAAACTTTGCCACGGCGTAACCGTTCTCGGCGTGGCGCTTCATTCTCACGTGCAGCGACTCAAGTCCGAGATTCAACAGAAACGCGTGCTGCGGCGACTGTATGCTTCCCAAATCGCGCATGAGCTGAGCCGTGCATTTAGTTATAAACGCGCCCTCCTTGCCGAACCGTTCCGCGTATGTAATGCCGTGGTACGATTCGTCGGGCGTGGTAAGACCGGGGAATTTATCGGCGTGAGCCATCCAGTCAAAGTTGCCGCTGTCGCATATCGCGCCGCCGACAGCCGCGCCGTGACCGTCCATGTATTTTGTGGTCGAGTGCGTCACAATGTCCGCGCCCCACTCTATCGGACGGCAGTGAACCGGCGTCGGGAACGTGTTGTCAACGATAAGCGGCACACCGTGCGCGTGAGCCGCCTTCGCGAATTTTTCTATGTCAAGCACCGTCAGCGCGGGGTTCGCGATAGTTTCACCGAATACCGCGCGTGTGTTTTCCTTAAACGCCGCGTTAAGCTCCTCCTCGGTGCAATCGGGCGACACAAACGTCGCTTCAATGCCCATTTTTGCCATTGTCACCGATATAAGGTTGAACGTGCCGCCGTATATTGACGAGGACGACACAATATGACTGCCAGCCTCGCATATATTAAAGAGCGCGAAGAAGTTCGCCGCCTGTCCCGACGACGTGAGCATGGCAGCCGTACCGCCTTCAAGCTCCGCTATTTTAGCCGCGACGTAATCGTTCGTCGGATTCTGCAGACGCGTATAGAAATAGCCCTCGGCTTCAAGGTCAAAGAGCTTGCCCATATCCTCGCTCGTGTCATACTTGAACGTCGTTGACTGCACTATAGGGATTTGTCTCGGCTCGCCGTTGCCGGGCGTGTAGCCGCCCTGCACGCATTTTGTGTTGATTTTGTAATCGCTCATTTTTATTCCTCCAAATAAATGCGCGTAAAGCGCGTATAAAATTCGCCGCGAGCCTTGCGCGTCGCGGCGGTTTCTGGCACCCCCGACCGGAGTCGAACCGATGACTAACCCTTAGGAGGGGCTTGTTATATCCACTTAACTACGGGGGCAGGTGCATATACAGTATAATATATTATTACGGAAATTTCAAGTATTTTTTTTGAGGCTCCGTTTACATAAAATTTTCAAAAAGATGGTGACAAATTTCTGTTTTTATGGTATACTGTTTATATCTGTAATCCGAAAAAGGAGAAATACCATGAAAAAGACTGTAATTGCCGCAGCATTATGTGCGGCTGTGACGTTTGCATCATCGCTTACGGCAATGGCGGGAACGTCCAATATATCGGTAAAAAACAATTCGCCGCAGTCAAAGCCCGTGTCGTATTCGTACGACAGCGAGTCGGGAGCGGAATCCGCGAAATCCATAAAGACGCTTATGACAAAGCTTGAAGAGCTTGACCGTCAGGACAGTGTTGTGCAGACGCTTACCGTAACGAGCGAGTCGGCGGACGGAGCGCCCGTAAGCGTAAAGCTGAGACTGTCGCTGCCCGGAACGGATAACGAAGAAGGTCCAAATTCACCGTCCGAAACCGACAGTGAAGCGCTCGGTTACTACAATATAAAGGTTACGTCGGCTGACGGAACGGTGCTTTATGATAATTCGGATAATGCGGACACCGATGAAGTGTCGGGATACAGGGATATAAGTCTCGGCATGATGAATGAAACGTCGGCAGCCGAAAATAAGATATTTAATGTCACAATATCCGCTGACAAGGATATGAAGAACTACGAGAGAATGGCGTCAAGGCTCGATTGGAGCATTGTCACATCGGTAAGCGGCGTATCCCCTGCGCCTGCTCCCGCGCCGGAAACTGAAAACGAGAGTGAAGCGGAGCAGAGTGAAAGCACCGCGCCGCCCGTTCAGGCTACGGATGCTCCCGCAAGTATGCCGAGCGCCGCACCGGCAGCAAATTCCACGGTGCTTCCGTCCGGCGAATACGCCGTAGGCCACGATATACCCGCCGGAAGGTACACCATGACCGGCAGCGGTAAGGTGCATGTTTACACCGATGAGGGAATACTTCGTATGACCATAGCGTTAAAGCACAAGGGCGATAACAGCGCAAACGGCGTTGACGAATATGTGCTTACGGTAAAGGACGGCGAGACGGTAAAGGTTGAAAATGAGATCATGCTGAGTCCGTTCCGCTCGTCTGTGATACTTCCCTCCGCGAAGCCTTCCGCGCCGCCGTCGGCGGCGCCGAACAGCACTGCAGGTTCAACATCCGCGCCGAAAAATTCTTCGTCGCAGAATCCCAAAACGGGCGATACGACGCCGGTTGTTCTTATAAGCGTGATAGGAGCGGCGGCGCTTCTGTCCGCAGCTGCGATTGGAGTTATAAAAAGGAAGATACGCAAGTAAAATTGAAAGGACGTGTGTGACAGTGAGAAAATGGCTTACCGGCGCGCAGGTCCTTTTATTGTCGGTATTTTTATGCTGCGCGGCGTATCTTGGCAAGTACGCTTATGACCTGCACCATGCAAGCAGCGAATATGACGAGCTTCGGCGCGAGGTGGCCGAAGCTGTCGACGCGTCGGGCGCGTATGAAAAGTATGACGAAAATACCGCCGGCAGCGGCAGTATCGATGCGGAGGCTGTCGATCCCGCAAAAATGCTTGCCGAAAAAAACGGCGACTATGCCGGCTGGATAACGGTACGGGGTACGTCAATCGACTACCCTGTTGTGCAGACGGACAATAACGAATTTTATCTTAAAAGAGATTTTTACAAAAACAAAAACGCGAGCGGTGTGCCGTTTATCGACTGCGAATGTACGCCGGAGAGCCTTAACACTATCATATACGCGCACAACATGAAGGACGGTTCGATGTTCGCGCCGCTCGTAAGGTTCACGGACAAGTCCTATTTTGACGCGCACGGAAGCGTGATGTACGGCGGCGAGTATAAGGTGTTCGCCGTTTGCCGCACAAGCGTAGGCAGCGATAACGAATTTTTTTACCGTGACTTTGCGGATTTGACCGAGGAAGATAAGTATTACGAGTATGTAAACGAAACGCTTGACCGCGCGGTATGCAAGTCGGACGATACGCCCGTGTTCGGCGACAGGCTTCTTACGCTCTCCACCTGCGCGTACAACAGCGAGAACGAGAGAGTTGTTGTTCTGGCGTACGCGGCGGAGTAAACAAAAAAGTCTCCGCAAATGCAGAGACTTAATGGCTGCGGAATCAGGATTCGAACCCGAACAGAGTGAGTCAGAGTCACTAGTGCTACCCTTACACAATTCCGCAATATTTAACCGAAAACGATATTGATAATTTACCCTGTTTATGATAAAATATGTTCAACACGAAGCGGTTAAATTTGGTGCGAGGGACCGGACTTGAACCGGCACGGGTAAACCACACGCCCCTCAAACGTGCGCGTCTGCCTATTCCGCCACCCTCGCGCGACCGTTTAATATTGTACCAGTAAATTTCCGATTTGTCAAGAGGAAATTTAAAATATTTGCAAGAAATCCAAAATACGTCCGAAACGGCATAAGAAAGGGAAATTATGGGAGAAACAGTAAGATTGCAGAAATACATCGCCATGTGCGGAGCAGCGTCAAGACGCGCCGCGGAAACAATGATAAGTGAGGGGCGCGTTACGGTAAACGGCAAAACCGTCACCGAACAGGGCGTTAAGGTCGAGATAGGCGCGGACAAGGTGACGCTCGACGGCGAAACGCTAAAACACAGTCAAAAACGTTATTATATCATGCTCAACAAGCCCGTCGGCTATGTTACGACGGTTAAGGATCAGTTTGACCGTCCGACGGTAATCGACCTTATAAAGACCGATTTGAAGGATAAGCGCATATTCCCCGTCGGCAGGCTCGATTACGACACGGAGGGGCTTTTGCTGCTAACGGACGACGGTGATTTTTCCTACCGAGTAACACACCCGAAATTCAATATGGGCAAGACGTATCTCGCTGCGGTGAAGGGCGGTATGACGGTGCATGACATGAACGTGCTGCGCGCAGGCGTAAGGCTTGACGACGGGTTTAAGACATCGCCGGCGCAGGCGGAGATCACCGACGTTAAAAACGGTTACACGTTTGTGAAGCTCACAATTCATGAGGGTAAAAACCGTCAGGTACGCCGTATGTTTGCCGTACTCGGCAAGGAGCTTGGCGCGCTGCAGCGGCTCGCGATAGGCAGCGTCGAACTCGGCAATCTGCCGCTCGGACGGTGGCGGCACCTTACGAGCCACGAGATCAGTTATCTCATGAACGCCGCAAAGGAGGACAAGTGATGCGCAAAAAGGAGTATTTCCCCGACGGGACGGTAATTGACGATTGGTTTTACGATTTGAGCGTGCCGGACATAAAAAGCGGCGCGCTTTTCGCTGTTACGGATTACGGCGCGAAAGACGACGGAAACGTTTACACGAGAGAAATTCAAAGCGCGATAGACACGGCGCACAAATCGGGCGGCGGCACGGTGTATGTGCCGGAGGGTACATATATATCGGGCGCGCTGTACTTTAAGCAGGGCGTCAATCTTTATATCGAAAAGGGCGGCGTCTTAAAGGGCAGCGACGATATATCCGACTACCCGCCGTGCGAAACGCGTATAGAGGGTGAAACGTGCGTGTACTTCCCCGCTCTCGTAAATGCCGACGGTCTCGACGGCTTTGTTATGTCGGGCGGTGGCGTTATCGACGGCAGCGGCGCTAAGTCGTGGCGCGCGTTTTGGTTAAGGCGTGAATGGAACCCAGACTGCACGAATAAGGACGAGCAGCGTCCGAGGCTCGTTTACATCTCAAACAGCAAAAATGTAATTATATCGGGACTGACCATTCAAAACTCGCATTTCTGGACGACGCATCTGTACCGCTGCGAGCGCGTAAAGTACATAGACTGCCGCATACTGTCGCCGCGCGAACCGGTGAAAGCACCGAGTACCGACGCGGTCGATATTGACGTATGCCGCGACTTGCTTATAAAAAGCTGCTATATGGCTGTAAACGACGACGCGGTCGCGCTGAAGGGCGGCAAGGGCGCGTATGCCGACACGCTTCCCGAAAACGGCATGAATGAGCGCGTAATTGTCGAGGATTGCGGATTCGGTTTTTGCCACAGCTGTCTTACGTGCGGCTCGGAGTCGATACATAATCGGAATATTATAATGCGGCGCGTAAAGGTAAACGGCGCGCTAAATCTCTTGTGGCTCAAAATGCGCCCCGACACGCCGCAGCTTTATGAGTATATAACGGTTGAGGATATCGAGGGTACGGTGCGAAGCTTCCTTCATATAAGACCGTGGACGCAGTTTTTTGACCTCGGCGGCAGAAACGAAATCCCCCTCTCGCGCGCCGAGCATATCGCGGTAAGACGGTGTGCCGCGGAGTGCGTCACGTACTGCGACGCAGAAAGAAACGACGGGCAGTACAGGCTCAGCTGCTTTACATTCGAGAATATTGACGTAAAAGCGGTGAATAACGGGTTTAATGAGGATTTGTTTGACGGCGCGGAGGTAAAGAACGTCACAATTCATAAAATTTCGGAGGATAACGCGACGATCCGCTCATTGGCGGATTACCGCGAACTGTAATATTATTACAGTTTAGTAACATATATGGAAATCGACGCGGTTTTGTGGTAGAATGTATGAGTTGAAAATTGCGCATCGGCGCATGAAAGGCGAGGACATATGGCTGCAAAAAAGAAAACCGCGCAAAGCAAAGCGGCGGGCAAAAAGTCAAACACAAAAAGCGGACGAGCCGCGTCAAAAAAACGCAATCCGCTCCCCACATATATTATATCAATGTTAATCATCACGGTGCTTGTATCCGTGCTTTTATATGTTGACACGGGTGACGGCGGTATATTTAACGGCTTTCTGAAGCTTGTTATGAGCCGTCTTTTCGGTGTGTGCGGATATTTTGTGCCGGTGCTTTTGGCGGGCGTTACGGCGTACCTCATCAAGACAAAGGACATAGACGGATTTTGGAAAAAGCTCATGTGGTCGACGCTCGCGCTTATAAACGTGAGTGCGATAACACAGCTTGCCGCGTCGGACACGGCATTTTCGCCGCTTGACGCGCTGTTCGCCGGTTACGCGGACGCAATGGGCGGATTTTTCGGAACATGTATCGCGCTGTTTCTGGAAAAGATGGTGCAAAAGGTCGCGTCGTATATCATACTGTTCATAACGCTGATTATACTTGCAAGCGTTATAAGCAACGTGTCGCTTGTGTCGCTGGCTGCAGATTGGATCAAGCGTACAATCGCGGATGCGAAGGAACGGCGTGAGTTTGAAAAAGCGGAGGATGAGCCGTACGATTTTGATGAAGAATTTTATATCGAGGATAAAAGCAAAAATAAAAAAAAGCCGAAGAAAAAGGGCGTAAGCTCCATTCTCGACGCCGCAAATTCGCTTACTGACGGAAAATCGCCGTCAGCCAAGGGCGGTAAAAACGATGTTAAGGACACATTGTCGGAGGATATTGACGCGATTTTCTCAAGAATGGATCGGGATAACGCACCGCATCCGGAGGAACTGCCTCCTGCCGAAAACGCGCCGGAAGCCGCTGTGACGGCGGTTAAGGAAAAGCCGAAAAAAGCGGACAGCCTGACCGAAAAAGAAAAAGAGGAAATAAACAGCGAGTTTAATCTGCCGATAGAGCCGCCGAAAATTGAGTACAAGGCTCCCCCGCTTTCGATTTTAAATCAGCCGAAAGCAGTTTCGGGCGACAAGCGCGAGGAAATGCGACGCACGGCGGAAAAGCTTATATCGGTTCTCGACGATTTCGGGGTTAAGGCAAAGCTCGTGCAGGTAACACAAGGCCCGACGGTAACGCGCTACGAAATACAGCCCGAAACGGGTACAAAGCTAAGCAAAATAGTAGGTCTTGCGGACGATATTGCGCTTAACCTCGCCGTTTCAACGGTGCTTGTCGCGCCCGTTCCCGGCAAGGCGGCTGTCGGTGTGGAGATACCGAACAGCAAGGTGAGCTCCGTGTCGATACGCGAAATGCTCGAGTCGGACGAGTTCCGAGGCGCGAAGTCGAAGCTGACGGTCGCGCTCGGCAAGGATATAGGCGGCAACGTTGTAATAGGCGACATAGCTAAAATGCCGCACGTGCTTATCGCGGGCGCTACGGGTTCGGGTAAGAGCGTGTGCATAAACACGATTATAATGAGCCTTCTGTTTAAGTCAAAGCCCGACGAGGTAAATCTTATAATGGTAGATCCGAAGGTGGTCGAGCTTGGCGTTTACAACGGTATACCCCACCTGCGCGTACCCGTTATCACCGAGCCGAAAAAGGCTGCGGGCGCGCTCAACTGGGCTGTCACAGAAATGATGCGCCGATATGATTTGTTTAAGGAAACGGGCGTGAGAAAGCTCGAAAGCTACAACAAGCTTATGGAAAGCACGGGCGGCGAAAAAATACCGCAGCTTGTGGTTATTATAGACGAGCTTGCCGACCTTATGATGGTAGCAGCCAAAGAGGTCGAGGATTACATATGCCGTCTGGCACAGCTTGCGCGCGCGGCGGGTATACATCTGATTATAGCGACGCAGCGTCCGTCAGTTGACGTTATCACAGGTCTTATCAAGGCGAATATTCCGTCGCGTATAGCGTTCGCGGTGTCGAGCCAGATCGACAGCCGCACGATACTCGACAAGGGCGGTGCGGAAAAGCTGCTCGGTATGGGCGATATGCTCTACCACCCCTCCGGCGCGAGAGCCGCCACGCGCGTACAGGGCGCGTTCGTGAGTGACGCGGAGATTGAAAGGGTTCTCGAATATATTAAGGAAAATACGGGTGAAACGTATTACAGCGAGGATTTAATGGAGGAAATAGAACGCCGCGCGACGGGTGAAAGCGGCGTAACGCCCGACGCGCCGGACGAGGACGGCGATCCTCTCCTGCGTGAGGCGATCGAGCTTGCGGCGTCGCTCGGCAAAATATCGACTTCAATGGTACAGCGCCGTCTCGGCGTGGGTTACAGCCGCGCGGGACGCATTATAGACCAAATGGAGGCGCGCGGTATTATTTCCGGCGCGAACGGTTCAAAGCCGCGCGAGCTTTTGAAGCTGCCGTCGGAGCTTGGTATCGGTTCGGACGCGGACGACGAGAGCGATTTTGACGATGAAGTGAATAAATGACGTAAAATATAAGGAGGAAAAATTATGGCAAAGCTGTTAATGGGTAAAGAGGTTTCGGCGCGGATTAAGAAAGAACTGCGCGAGGAAGCGGAAAAGCTGAAAGCGCAGGGTATAAATCCCGGTCTTGCCGTTATAATAGTCGGCGAGGATCCCGCAAGTCAGGTGTATGTGCGCAATAAGGAAAGAGCGTGCGACGAATGCGGCATTTACAGCGAGAAGTACGCGCTGCCAGAGGAGACGACGCAGGAGGAGCTTCTGCGTCTTATAGACGAGCTGAATCACAAGGAATGTATATCGGGCATACTCGTGCAGCTTCCCGTGCCAAAGCACATCGATGAAAAAACGGTAATAGAAGCGATCAATCCTAAAAAGGACGTTGACGCGTTCCACCCCGTAAACGTAGGTAAAATTATGGTCGGCAACTACGATTTTGTGCCGTGTACGCCCGCCGGAGTTATGGAGCTTATAAAGGAGAGCGGCGTTGACGTGAGCGGCAAGGAGTGCGTTGTTGTCGGCAGGAGCAATATCGTCGGCAAGCCGCAGGCTATGCTGCTTCTGCACCAAAACGGCACGGTTACGATATGCCATTCGCGCACAAAAGACCTCGCCGAAAAGACAAAGCGCGCCGATATACTCGTCGCGGCGGTCGGTATTCCGAATTTTATCAAGGGCGATATGATCAAGGAAGGCGCGGTCGTTATCGACGTGGGTATAAACCGTATGCCGGACAAGAAGCTGTGCGGCGACGTTGAGTTTGAGACTGCCGAAAAGGTTGCGGGAGCGATTACGCCCGTACCGGGCGGCGTAGGCCCAATGACTGTGGCTATGCTTATGAAGAATACTATACGAGCCGCCGCGGTGAATAAGTCGAAGTAAGACCTTCTATAATCTCGGTTTCGGTTTTTACGTCGGCGATTTTGCCGTCATTGTCTATAAAATACACTATGGCGTAGCTGCCTCGGTTAAACCTCGCGGCAACGTCTCTAAGATCTGTACCCGTGTCCGCCGCGATAAGGCGGACGCGGTTCTTTTTTTTCTTTTCCGCAAACATAAGCCCGCTTACAAAATCAACATCGTACTTCTCGCGCTGCGTAAAGATATTGCCCATAAGCAGGAGCGAGAAAAGTATCAGTGAGAAGTTTGTTCTGTTTACTGTCACGACGTACACGCCGAGCGCGGCGAGCGTGACGCATATTACGGCGCTTACCGCTCCGCTCACATGATTCGCCGTTCTGTAACCCATGCGGCGCGACAGGAAGCGTTTTAACAGCACTCCGCCGTCAAGCGGCATCGCGGGCAGCATGTTTACCGCGAACAGAGCTATATTCATCGCGTAAAACTCACGCACGACCTCCGTGCCGCAAAGGCTGTATATCCAAAGCGATACGAGTGCGGCAACGGCGTTGAAAAGAGGTCCGGAGAGGTAAAGTATCACCTCGTCGGAGAACGTGTTTACAATTCTGTTTTTTAGCCTCAGGTTAAGTCCGAACGGCTGCAGAATCACGCAGTCTACTTTTAGTCCGACGCACACGGCGGCGACGAGGTGCGCCGTTTCGTGCAGAGCCATTACGGCGTATGATATGTAGAATACGGTCGGGCATTTGAATATTATCCCGAGTACGAGCAGCGCGATAGTGAGCGGGTTTATTTTTATATGCTCCGTTATTTTTATCACAGGACATACCTCCCCCGCTTTTATTCTATGCGGGCGTAATAAAAAAAGTACGGCGCGGAGCCGTACTTAAATTTTATTATTCAGCTTTTATAGAACGCGACGTATGACCTGTACGCCATATAAACGTCGCTCTTTGCCGTTACCTCGAACGGCGAGTGCATACTGAGTACCGGCACGCCGCAGTCAATTACGTCGATATTGAGGTTCGCGACGTACTGCGCTATTGTACCGCCGCCGCCCTGATCGACCTTGCCAAGCTCCGAGGTCTGCCATATTACTCCGTCGTCGTCGAGTATTTTGCCTATTCTGTATACAAATTCAGCCGACGCGTCGGAGCTTCCCGACTTGCCGCGTGCGCCGGTATACTTCACCAGCACCATTCCGCAGCCCGCGAATGCGGCGTTTTTCTTCTCCGAAACGCTTTCGTAATTCGGATCGACAGCCGCGCCGACGTCCGAGGACATGCAGGCGGAATTTGAAATTATCTTGTTAAAGTCGGTCATTGCGCATGAGCCTGTGAGCTTTTCGGCGATTTCTGCCACGGTCATTTCAAAGAACGCGCTGAGCATTCCCGTGTTGCCCATTGAACCGATTTCTTCCTTATCCACAAGCAGCGCGACAGCCGTTTTGTTCGGGTTGTCAACAGCCAGTATACCCTTTAGCGTCGTGAACGCGCACACTCTGTCGTCCTGACCGTACGCGCCTATGAAGCTCTCGTCAAGTCCCACGTTGCGCGCCTTGAACGCCGGTACTATTTCTATTTCCGCGCTTAAAAAGTCGCGCTCTGTTATGCCGTAGCGGTCGTTTATGAGCTTCAATACCGCAAACTTAACCTTTTCCTTAACCTCGTCGTCGCCGACGGGCATACCGCCTATGAGTATGTTTAGGCTTTCGCCATCTATGCCCTCGCTCATGCTCTTCGACATCTGATCCTTCGCGAGATGCGGCAGAAGATCAGTAATGCAGAATACGGGATCGCTGTCCTTTTCGCCGATATTGAGCGTTACTTTATTGCCGTCCTTTGTGAATATAACGCCGTGCAAAGCGAGCGGCATCGCCGTCCACTGGTATTTTTTTATTCCGCCGTAGTAGTGCGTCTTAAGAAGCGCCATACCCGTAGATTCATAGAGCGGATTCTGCTTCAAGTCGAGACGCGGCGAATCTATGTGCGCACCGACAAGGTTGATGCCGTTCCGGATATCGTCCCTGCCTATTACAGCCATAAGAATGTTTTTCGCGCGGTTTACCTTGTATACCTTGTCGCCGGCTTTAAGCGTGTCCGCTTCGTCAAGGTTCTTGTAGCCCGCGTCCTTAGCCATTTTAAGCGCAATTTCAACGCACTCGCGTTCCGTTTTGCCCGCGTCGAGAAACGCGCGGTACTCGTCGCAAAGCGCGTACATTTCGCTTTTTTCTTCCTCTGTTATGTTTTCATACACGTTTTTTCTTTCGTAGGAAAGTGATTTGAAAAGCTCCTTGTCAGTCATGTTACCGACCTCCCTGAATTTATGATTGTTTAAGCTCGTAGCCGCCCACAGGTCTTATTGACAGCACGTGGCACATTCCCTCACCAAGCACGCTCTCAATGCCGTTTTTGAACTCGTCGAGCATATCGAACGGCACAAACGCCTGCACCGTTCCGGCAAAGCCGCCGCCGTGTACGCGGTAAGAGCCTCTGTCGCACAGAAGCTCGTCGCACATTGCGAGCGTTACCGACACTGCCTGCGCTTTCGGCATGGATGACGCGTATACGTTTTGAAGATACATATACGACGAGCGTCCCGATAGCCTGTTAAGACGCAGGAACTCGTCAAAATTTCCCGACTTTAGTGCGTTCGTTTCGTCGATCGCGCACTTGTTGTCGCGGAAGAAGTGAATTGCGCGGAGAACAGCGCGGTCGTTTTTGAGCTTTTCGCGCAGCGCGCCGATGTTTGCCTTAAATTCGGATTCGTCCACCTCGCGCAGATATTCCTTGCCGAAATACGCGGCTACCGATTTCATGTCGGCGGGGATCGTCGCGTACTCGTCTGTGAGATCCGCGTGATCCGCGCCGGAGTCTATTATGCAGAGCGCGTGACGCTCTTTTGTGAGGTCAAGCTCCACCTTTTCTATCACGGGATTTTCCGTGCTTTCAAAATCAATTGCGACAACTCCGCCCACGGACGACGCCATTTGATCCATAAGACCGCTCGGCTTGTTATAGTAGACGTTTTCCGCGTATTGACCGAACTTCGCTATTTCCACGGGGCTTACGCTTCCGTCCGCGAAAAGTCCGTTTATTATCGTTCCCACGAGTACCTCAAACGCCGCCGACGACGATACGCCCGAACCCTTCGGCACGTTTGATATCGTGTACGCGTCGAAGCCCTTTACCTCTATTCCGATGTCCGTGAAACGCTTGATTACGCCGCGGATAAGCGCTATCGCCTTGTCGTACTGCTCCTTGTGGATTTCCAAATCGTCAAGGTCAATAACGTCCATTTTGTAATTTCTTGACTGTATACGGACTGTGTTTGTGCCGTTTGGACGCGCTGCCGCGATTATGTCGATGTTCACGCTGCCGGCAAGCACGCGTCCGTGCTGGTGGTCGGTGTGGTTGCCGCCTATTTCCGTGCGTCCGGGCGCGGAAAAGAGCGCGATGTCGTCGGCTTCGCCGAATGTGTCAACAAAGCTGTCAATCGCGTCAACATACCTTTCGACGTACCGCTTTGTTTCGCCGTCACCGCATACGTATACAAATTTAAGCTTGTCGTCGTACTCGCCCGTGAGAAGCGCGGCTTTTGTTTCCGTTAAAGAGCGCATATTGTCCTCCTATCTTACTCGACCATAAGAAAATCGCTTACCGTCTGCTGCATCTCGTCCTTGTCGCAGACAAGGTCGAACACAACCGATTTGTCCTTAAGCGCAGCGAGCGAGTCGGGTATTTTCATTCCGCTCTTTTCGCTAAGCTCGTTAAGCAATGTAAACTCGTCCTTGCCCACAACGGCGTTGTGATCCTCAAGCGCGATAAGCACGCTCTGATTGAATTTGAACGGGCTTGCCGTGGACGCTATAACCGTCTTTGTCTTGTCGCCCGTTTCAGCGACGTACTTATCGTATACGGCTTTTGCAACGGCTGTGTGAGTGTCCATTACGTAGTCATATTCCTTAGCCGTTTTCTTGATTGCCGCCATTGTTTCCGCGTCGTCGCAGTAATTTGCCGAGAACATCGACTGCATTTTTGCCTTAACGTCGTCCGATACCTCATACACGCCGTCAGACGCAAGCTTCGCCATTAAATCTCTTACAGCCGCGTCGTCGCAGCCCGTGAGGTCATAGAGAAATCTTTCGAGGTTGCTCGAAATCAGGATGTCCATTGACGGCGAGATTGTCGTATGGAACGGACGGTTTTTGTTGTATACGCCCGTATTTATAAACTCGGTGAGGACGTTGTTCTCGTTTGACGCGCATATAAATCTGCGTACGGGCAGTCCCATTTTCTTCGCATAATAGGACGCTAAGATATTGCCGAAGTTGCCTGTCGGCACAACGACATTTATCTCATCGCCGTTTTTGATATCGCCGCTCTTTATAAGCTCGGCGTAGGCGGAGAAGTAATATACTATCTGCGGCACAAGTCTTCCCCAGTTTATCGAGTTCGCCGATGACAGGCTGAATTTGTTGCGTTCGAGAAGCGTCTTGTACGATTCGTCGGTAAATATCTTTTTAACGCCGTTCTGCGCGTCGTCGAAGTTGCCTTTTACGGCAGCTACCGACACGTTGTTGCCCTCCTGCGTTACCATTTGGAGCTTCTGTATCTCACTTACGCCGTTGTCGGGATAAAATACGATTATTCTTGTGCCGTCAACGTCTTGGAAGCCCGCAAGAGCCGCCTTGCCCGTGTCGCCCGACGTTGCGACAAGGATTACTACCTCCTTGTCCTCGTTCGTCTTTTTCATAGACGTTGTGAGCAGGTGCGGCAGAATTTGCAGCGCCATGTCCTTAAACGCGCATGTCGGTCCGTGCCACAGCTCGAGAACGTATACGGTATCGTCGAGCTTATACACCGGCGCGATCGCGCTTGTGCCGAATTTTTCCTTCGTGTACGCGCTGTTTACGCACTTTGTAAGCTCCTCGTCCGTGAAGTCGGTGAGGAATTTGCTGAGTATAAACTTCGCTCTCTCGTTGTATGTCATTTCGGTCAGAGCTTTTATTTCCGCGCTTGTCACCGTCGGAAAGCTCTCCGGCACAAATAGTCCGCCCTCGCTTGAAAGTCCCTGCTTTATTGCCTGAGCGGATGATACCGATATACTTTTGTCCCTTGTGCTTTGATATTGCATGTGTTAAACCTCCGAATACAGATTACGGGACTGCCGTTTTGCGCGGCAGCCCCTTGTCTGTTTTTTATTATTTACGCCAGTTCCTTAATATAGTCGGGCGCAGTGTCCGCGTCTATGCTTACCGATATTACGAACGATATGCTCTGCTTTCTCGACAGTTCCTCAAGTCTCTTGAGAAATTCCTCAAAGCCGTCAAGCTCCGTCGTGCCGACAATCTTGAAAATGCCGTCGATGAATATGTTCGTGATGTCGTAGTCACGGCTTACTATGCCGTAGATGAAGCCCAGAAGCTCGTTATAGCTCCTGATGTCGAAATCGGACGTGGTAGCCATTCTCGCCTTTGAGTCAACGGCGTACATCTGATCGCTCGTCTTTGCGATAAATACCACGTTGCCCTTCGCGACCGTAAGAGCCGTGTTTACCTTGTCTACAAGAGCCTTTGTCTTGCCCGTTCCTTTTTTACCGATAAGAAGTTCAACCATAAGAAACTTCCTCCTTTGATTTATTTTATTTTGCGGGATTGCCAAAATCCCTATGAATACATGAATTCAGATGCGGGCGGCCGCTGACCGCCCCTACGGATTACTTCGCGAGTCTTTCCTCGAGAGCCGCCTTTTGATCCTCATAGCCCGGCTTGCCGAGAAGCGCGAACATGTTTTTCTTGTACGCCTCAACGCCCGGCTGGTCGAACGGATTCACACCGAGAAGGTAGCCCGATATGCCGCACGCCTTCTCGAAGAAGTATACCATTTTGCCGAAGTTGTACGCGTCGAGCTTCGGAACAGATACTACGAGGTTCGGCACCTGACCGTCAGTGTGCGCCAAAGCCGTACCCTGCGCCGCCTTGGAGTTTACAAAGTCAACGGTCTTTCCGGCGAGGAAGTTAAGTCCGTCGATGTTGTCCTCGGTGGCTTCTATCGTTATATTCTTTCTCGGTTCTTCAACGAGTATCGCCGTCTCGAACATTATTCTCTGACCGTCCTGGATATACTGTCCCATTGAGTGGAGGTCGGACGAGAAGTCGGCTGCCGCCGGGAATATACCCTTGTTGTCCTTGCCCTCGCTCTCGCCGTAAAGCTGCTTCCACCATTCGCCGAAATAATGAAGCGCGGCAGGCTCATAGTTTACGACCATTTCAACGGTCTTGCCCTTTCTCGCGAGCGCGTTTCTTACAGCCGCATACTGATAGCACTGATTTTCGGCAAGCTTCGGGTTGTTGTACTCGTCCATAGCGTCCTTCGCGCCCTGCATCATAGCGTCAATGTCTATACCCGCGGCGGCAATCGGCAAAAGACCTACGGCGGTAAGAACGGAGTAACGTCCGCCGACGTCGTCGGGTACAACGAACGTTTCGTAGCCCTCACTGTCGGCAAGCGTCTTTAATGCGCCGCGCGCCTTGTCGGTAGTCGCGTAAATTCTTTTCGCGGCTTCGGCTTTGCCGTATTTCTTTTCAAGCAAATCCTTGAATATTCTGAACGCTATCGCCGGTTCTGTCGTTGTGCCGGACTTTGAGATTACGTTTACGCTTATATCCTTGCCCTCAACCGCGTCAAGGAGGTCGGCAAGATATGTCGAGCTTATGCTGTTGCCCGCAAAAAATACGGCAGGTCCCTTTCTCTTGTCCTTGTCAAGCGAATTGTAGAACGAGTGTGAAAGCATTTCCACAGCCGCTCTCGCGCCGAGATACGAGCCGCCTATGCCTATTACCACAAGCACGTCCGAGTCGGAGCGGATTTTCTCCGCAGCCTTCTTAATACGCGCAAATTCCTCCTTATCATAGTCGGCGGGAAGGTTTACCCAGCCGAGGTAGTCGTTTCCCGCACCCGTCTTATTGTGCAGCATTTCATGAGCGTCGGCAACGTACTTTGCGAGGTTGTCTATCTCATACTGCTTTACGAACGGGAGCGCCTTTGAATAATCGAATTTCAGATTTGCCATTTTCGTATATCCTCCTGTATTTTGTGTGAATTTCATTTATTGTCATATATTTTATACTATTTTTGCCAATAAATCAATAGTTTAGTTCAAAATAAATTCCGCGAATTTGCGCGTGTGACGCTTCAGCCGCTCGCGCGTTTCGTCCGACATGTTAAATATGCTCGTAAACGGCTTTGAAAACGGCTTCATGCCGAGGCTTACAAGCATTGTGTGGAGAATGTTCGCGCCCTCGCCGCTCCAGCCGTGCGATCCGAACGTGAAAAACGGCTTATGACGCATAAGCACGGCATTTACGCCGCAAAGCGCGCGCGTGACGTTTTCCGACGCGCCTCGCTCGTATGTGCCGCTTCCGGCTATTATCGCCGAAAAGGTGTTAATATCGGGTATGGTATCATCGTCCGTATCGTACATTGTAACGGTCGCTCCCGCATTTTCCAGTTCGGCGCGTATGCACTCAGCCATTTCGCGTGTCGCGCCGTAGTGTGACGAGTACAGAATAAGAACTGTTTTATTTTTCTCTTGTTCTCGGTATTTGTCAAGAAGTCCATAGTAAACGTCAAACGCCTTTTGAATATCCGTACCCTGTAAAACATCGCCCTCCGCCGGCATAACCGCCGTTATTTTAAGCTCCGACAGTCTTTTGAGAGCGTTTTCCACATAGTCAGGGTACGTCATAAGTTTCTCACCCTCCGAAAACAGGTCGCAGGTAAACAGAGTGCCGCTATTTTCCTCATACGTTACCATACTGTCGGGCCAGCTTATGTTCGGAGTTATTATAAACCGCAGCGTTATTCCGTTTCCAAGATTAAGTACAGCGTTATCTTTCGCCGCCTGCTCGCAGAACGGTCGGCTTTGCATTTCCTTTAGATTCCTTATACCTGCCACGGTGGCGGTAACCTCCGCGTCGGGATAACGTTCAAGCACCGCGCCAAGCCCGTATGACCTGTTCGGCTCGGTGTGGTTTAGGATTATATAATCAAGCTGTCTGCCGCCCAAAATTTCCTCGATTTCTTGTATGAGCGCGCCTTCACCGCCTCGCGGTGCGGCGTCGATAAGCGCGGTTTTATCACCGATAACGAGATACGCACCGCCGATACGGTATATATTTTCACTTACCTGCATACGACCGATGCCCAATCCTTTCTGCGTTTTATGTCCGTTATGGCGAAGCTATTTTCGGTAAGCGCCGCCGTCACGTCGTCTATTCTGTCCTCGATTATGCCCGACGTTATAAATACCGCGCCGTCAGCCATATACTGCCTTACAACCGGCGCAAGACCGATTATAACGTCCGCCACGATATTCGCGCACACGACATTGTATTTGTTCTTTGAGATTTCGGATTGCACGTCCTTATCTGTCACGACATTGCCGCTTATGACGGTGTAGCGCGATTTGTTTATGCCGTTACGCTCTGCATTTTGGTACGCCGTATCGACAGCGTTCGGATCTACGTCAACCGCGACGGCTTCATCCGCTCCGAGCATAAGCGCAATAATTGACAGTATACCGCTGCCGCAGCCGAGGTCGAGCATTTTATCGCCCTTTTTAATACATTTTTCAAGCGTTTCGAGACAAAGCTGCGTCGTGTAGTGCGAGCCTGTGCCGAAGCTCATTCCCGGCTCTATGTTGAACACGATACGGTCGGTTGGTTCAGTAAGTTCTTCCCATTCGGGTTTTATCATTATCTTTTCGCCTATTTCCATGGGGTGGAAATATTTGCGCCAGTTGTTCGCCCAGTCCTGCTCGGTCATGCCGTCCATGTCAAGCTCCAAGCGTCCGAACATTCCATCCGCGTCAAGCTGTTTAAGCTCCGCGAGCGTGGATTTTATGCCGAGAAGCAGCTCGTGTCCCGCAATGTCGTCGCTCACGTAAGCCTTGACCTTCGTTTCACCGTGCATTTTCTCGACAAGCTCGTCGTCCACGTAATCCCAGTACGCCTTGCTTTCCTCGAGAAAGTCGTCAAATTCCTCCGCGTCCTCTATCTCAAGCCCCGTTATGCCGAGGCGGTACAGTCTGCCGCTCACCGGCTCTATGCCGTCGTGCGATGTGTATATTGTCACCTTTATCCAGTTCATGTTTATCCTCCGTTATATGAATATGAGGCGGCACAAAATATACCGCCCCTCTAAAAATCAATCAAGAAAATCCTTCAGTTTTTTGCTTCTCGACGGGTGGCGCAGCTTACGGAGCGCCTTCGCCTCGATCTGCCGTATACGCTCACGCGTTACGCCGAATTCCGAGCCGACCTCCTCGAGAGTTCTCGCGCGTCCGTCGTCAAGTCCGAAGCGCAGTCTCAAAACCTTTGCCTCGCGCGGCGTAAGCGTTGAAAGCACGTCGCCGAGCTGTTCCTTTAACAGCACAAAGCTTGCCGCCTCCGAGGGTGCGGGCGCGTCGTCGTCGGGTATGAAGTCGCCAAGGTGACTGTCCTCCTCCTCGCCTATCGGCGTTTCGAGCGACACCGGTTCCTGCGATATTTTTGAAATTTCGCGCACCTTCTCAACCGACATGTTAAGCTCCTTTGCAAGCTCCTCCGGCGTGGGTTCGCGTCCGAGTTCCTGCACAAGCTGACGCGACACGCGCACGAGCTTGTTTATCGTTTCAACCATGTGTACGGGTATACGGATCGTACGCGCCTGGTCGGCTATCGCGCGCGTTATCGCCTGACGTATCCACCATGTCGCGTACGTCGAGAATTTGTAGCCCTTTGTGTAGTCGAACTTGTCCACCGCCTTTATAAGACCGAGATTGCCCTCCTGTATAAGGTCGAGGAAAAGCATACCGCGTCCGACATATCTTTTCGCAATGCTTACGACAAGCCGGAGGTTCGCTTCGGCAAGGTTCTTTTTCGCCTGTTCGCCGTCGTTTGCGATAGCTTCAAGCTCGGCGCGCGCCGCGTCGTCAAGCTCCGCTTCCTCGTCGGCAAGCTGCAGCTTTGCGGCTTCACCCTCCGCCATACGCTTTGCAAGGTTCATTTCCTCCTCAGCTGTGAGAAGGTCGACCTTGCCTATTTCTTTGAGGTACATCTTTACATGGTCGTCAATGTTTATGCCCTCGGGTACGGAAAGATCCTCGAGTTCTTCTTTGGAAACCTCGATTTCTTCAAGCTCCTTGTCAAGGTCTTCGACAAGCTCTATTCCTTCCTTTTC
This sequence comes from uncultured Clostridia bacterium, assembly GCA_947624485.1. Taxonomy (GTDB): domain Bacteria; phylum Bacillota; class Clostridia; order UBA1381; family UBA1381; genus Hominilimicola. The sequence continues at coordinate 36,946 of CANQKM010000001.1, read as the reverse complement.
AAACCTGTCGTAGAGCGCTTCTATCTCATTGGGAGTTATTTCAATGTCGTCAAACGCGTCGTTTATTTCCTTATAGCTGAGTACTCCCTTCTGCTTACCCTTCTCTATAAGCTCCTTTTTGATTTGCTTTTTCCTTTCAAGCATTACATTATTCCTCCCAAGTATTTTTTGCCGCCGCAAGCGTTTCCCTTTCCTTAAAAAGCTTTGACAGCTCGGCGGGGTTTGTTTCTTTTTTTATTTTTAAATCAAGCTTTTCAAGCCTGATCGTATGCAAAAGTTCTCTGACGGTTTCCTCGTCGCCGTCATAGACCTCGAGGTTGTAGAACACGCCGCTCGCGGTGCTTAAATCGTTTCCCTCAAAGTCGTTCAGTATCAGCGCCGGTTCGGGCGTTTCACCATTTTCAAAGCATTGGTATACGCGTTCTGCCACGCGTCTGTAAACGTCCGTCGAAAAGTCGCCGGCGCTCAGTTTTTCACTTGCCGTTTTATACAGCTTGCGGCTGCGCGAGATTAGTCCCAAAAGGCGTTTTTCGGCTTCCATGAGCTTTGAGGATGTGTTTTCCTCCCTGACCGTCTGGCGTGCTTCGCGCTCCGTCCGCTTTTGGTACTCGCTCTTTTGCGGTATACGGCTGCGGAACGTATTGCGCGACGATTTTTCGCGGTATTTCGCAAGTATCGCATCACGGCTTATTCCGACGTCCTCGGCAACCTTCGTTATATACGCGTCAACCTCCACCGCGTCCTTTATCCCCATAAAGATATTAACCGCTTCGTCGATAAATAATACCTTGCCGTCCGCCGTGGTGGTGTCGTAACGGCTTTTTATCAGCGATATTTTAAATTCCGTTGACGGCATCGCGTTTTTCACGGCTTCCCTGAATTTCTCCACGCCGTTTTTTATTATGTATTCGTCGGGATCCTTCGCGTTTTTAAGCCGTATTACTCTCGATCTGCCGCCCGCGTCCGATATTACGTCTATCGCGCGCAGAGCCGCCTTTGTGCCTGCCTCGTCCATGTCGTAGCATATGAGTATCTCGCTCGCGTAGCGCAGCATAAGCCGCGCCTGGTTTTCCGTTATCGCCGTGCCGAGCGTCGCGACTATATTCTTAACGCCAGCCTGGTACACCGAAATTACGTCCATATATCCCTCGCACAATATTATGTCCTGCTCCGATGAGTTTTTTGCGAGGTTCAGCGAAAACAGGTTCTTGCCCTTGTCAAACACGGGCGTTTCGGGAGAGTTCAGATATTTCGGTATTGTGTAGCCGTTTATTTCCTTTTCGTTATGCATGACGCGTCCGCCGAAACCGATGACGTTGCCGCGCACGTCGATTATCGGGAACATGACTCGTCCGCGGAATTTGTCGCGTATCTGCCCTTCGCGGCTTACTCCGAGTCCAGCCTCAACCGTTTCGGAGGCGGTGTAGCCCTTTGACAGCAGATGCTTTATGAGAGCGTCCCTGCCCTCAGGTGCGTAGCCCAGACCGTAGGCTGTGATTGTTTTCGCGGATATTCTTCGCTTTTGGAAGTATTCGCGCGCTTTCGCGCCCGTTTTCTCGTCCTTCAGGCAGCTGTGAAAAAAACGCGCAGCGTCCTTGTTCATCGCGAGTATGCGCTGCTTCTTTTTATGCTGCGCGTCACTCTCAACCGCGCCGTTTTCGGGTATCACTATCCCCGCACGGTCGGCAAGCGAACGCAGAGCATCCACAAAGTCAAGGTTCTCGCTGCGCATGACGAACTGCACGAGGTTGCCGCTCGCGCCGCAGCCGAAGCAGTGAAAAAGCTGCTTTTCGCGGCTTACGTGAAACGACGGCGTTTTTTCGTGATGGAACGGGCAAAGTCCCATGTAGTCGCGTCCCGTCTTTTTGAGCGACACGTACTGCGACACGTAGTCTATGATGTCGTTCTCGTCGCATATCTTCGCTATCATGTCGTTCGATATTCTGCCCGCCATACGTGCCGCCTCCTTTCCGCACAATAAATATTTACCCCCGTTTTTGCTTTTTATAACAATTTTTGTGAATAAAATATCAATCGTCTTTGCCGCACCCTTTATAATACAACATTTGACAGTCAAAACCCTTTTTTATCGCGTAAATTTGTTTGTCGGCGGCGCGGCAATGCGCATATTATACACAAAGGGGGTGCTTTCTATGGCTCATGTTATTCTTACCGCGGTAACGGCGGTATTCTTTGCGATAGGCGTTTACACCGCGGCGCGTGAGTTGTGGGCGCTTCTTACGCGCGATAATGACGATGATGAACCGCCGTAGATATAAAAAACCATTCCGCAGTCGGAATGGTTTTTTAGTGTATTGTCAGTTTTGTTTCGGATTGTCGGATTTTATTATTTCCGTGAGTGACGCGGCAAGTCCGGCTATGCCCTGTATGTCGGACGGGATAATGAGCTTTGTAGCCTTGCCGTCGGCTGCTTTTTCAAAGCTTTCAAGCGATTTTATGGTAAGGAACGCTTCACTCGGGTTGGCTTCGTTTATTTTCTTTATACCTTCCGCGACAGCCGTTCTTACGGCTATAATAGCCTCCGCCTGACCTTCGGCTTCCTTTATCGCCGCCTGCTTTTTAGCCTCGGCACGTAAGATCGCGCTTTCCTTTTCACCCTCGGCGCGGAGTATCGCGCTCTTTTTCTCACCCTCGGCTCTTAAAATGCTCTCTCGTCTTTCACGCTCCGCCTTCATCTGACGTTCCATCGCGTCCTGAATTTCCTTCGGCGGCATAATGTTTTTAAGCTCCACGCGGTTTATCTTTATTCCCCACGGATCCGTCGCCTCGTCGAGTATCGCGCGCATTTTCGTGTTTACCGTGTCGCGCGAGGTGAGCGTTTCGTCAAGCTCAAGGTCGCCGATTATATTACGGAGCGTCGTTGCGGTGAGGTTTTCCATAGCCATCATCGGGCGTTCAACGCCGTACGCGAACAGCTTCGGATCCGTAATCTGATAGTACACAACGGTGTCTATCTGCATCGTTACGTTATCCTTCGTTATAACTGCCTGCGGCGGGAAGTCCGCTACATGTTCCTTCAGGTTTACCTTCTTTACCACTCTGTCCACGAACGGGATTTTTACGTGCAGTCCCACTCCCCAGCTCGAATGGTACGCGCCGAGACGCTCTATGATGTACGAGTGCGCCTGCGGTACGATTTTAATGTTCGATACGAGTATTATAAGCAGAATTATGAGCAAAATTATAATTACAACAGCCGTTCCCATTTTAATCTTCCTTTCTCTTAACCATGAGCTTTACGCCCTCTATTTTTTCGCATATTACCGTTTCTCCCGCGGCGATTATTTCGTCGCCCACGGAGCGCAGCGTCCACGTCATGCCGCCGACTCTGCCTTCACCCTCGCCGCGCAGGTTGTTTATTTCCTTTGTGACGAGTACTTCCTTCCCGACAACCGCGTCGGCATTTGTTTTGACCTCTTTGCCCTTAATGAGCTTTTTCGACAGCGGTCTGAGGCATATAATGCACAGCGCCGATACCGCTATAAAGACCGAAAGCTGGACGACAAATCCCGCTCCGCACGCCTTCGCGATAAGACCGCCGACCGCTCCGATTGCGAACCAGATGCTTATAAGCTGGTACGTCGCGCTTTCGAGAATTACGAACGCCACAATTCCGAGAAGCCATATCCATACCGTCATATCCATACGCGTCTCACCTCTTTCCTTTTATCAGTATATAACATTGTTATTGTTTTTGCAAGTATTATTTATTTTATGTTCTGCGCACGAAATTATCGCACACGCGCGGCAAAAACATAATTTACCTTTCCGGCACACAATTTCGGCGCGAGCATATTATAAACTAAACAACGCGTGAGGTGATAAAAATGCTTAACGTCTGCATGAAAGGGTTTGTGAAGGCTGCAGGTCTTGCCATTCTCGCACTGTGCGTCGGAATAATAGTCGGGCGGTGCGTGCCGCCGTTCTGGATCGCGGTGATAGAGCTGGCGGTGCTTGCGGTATTCGGATATTTATGTCTTTTTAAGTGGTAGAAAGGAGCTGTCGGAAATGAAAGTAGTAATCTTGGAAGTGCCGAAATTTATGAGGGGTATTGTACGGAAGATGTTTAAAATGTGATGAGCTACGCCCATGGGCGTAGCAAAGTAATCGGCGGCGCAAAGCGGCTTTAAACCGTTTTGTACCGCTTTTTTGTCTGCGGTAAGGCACAAAATTGCGTTAAAAATATTTACAACCGCAAAAAAGTATGATATTATAATAATTGCGACATACTATACTGAACAATCTCTTAGGCTTGCGCTTTGCTAAAGGCGCACGCTTTGATTATCATACCTAAAGAGATTGTTAGTATGAAAGTGTGTCGCAGCATTAAATCAAGGTGGCGTTTTTAGGTGCGCCGCTCAAGGATTTATGCGCGGCGCACTTTTTTATTGCGGGGAATATGATAGGGCGAACCGTATTCGTCCGTGAGGCCCCCTTGTCAAAGTGAACAACACGCTTGCGTGTTGTAGGCGTGTCGCGCAGCAACAAACGCCGTAGCAAAGGGGGCTGTCACGCGAAGTGTGACTGGGGGATTCCTTTTCTGTTTTTATAATGAATCCCTCCACCGCCCACGGCGGTCCCCCTCCCTTTAACAAGGGAGGCTGACATGAGGGGGTCTTACCCGCAAACACACAATCATACTAATATATTTACGGAGGTAAAGAACATGAGGAAAAAGATTTCAGGGTTACTTGCACTGCTGCTTGCAATGTCATTGGTACCGGTCACGGTCGGAGCGCGTACGGAGGACGAGGCGCACACGCATACGTTATGCGTCGATGAAAACTGTACCGACAATCACGAGGTCAAAACGTGGACGGCGTGGGAAAGCTCGTCCAAGCTGCCGAACGAGGCGGGATATTATTATCTCACGAATGACATTATAACGGAAAACGGCGTGAATGTCGTCGACGGGGTGTATATCTGTCTGAACGGTCATATTATACAAAGCGTCGGCGCAGGCTCTGTAGCGTTGACCGCGACGCCCGCCTGCGACAACTGCGGACTTACCGACTGCACCGATACGGTTCACAAATTCAGCGAGCGCGAGGACGGACTGTGGGTGCTCAACGAGAACAGCGGCAATATAACGGTCATGGGCGCTGCGATAATCGGCAGTATGCTTATCGCCTCAGACATTATGTTTGAAATGTATAACATAAACGTGGTCGGCGATGACGGCGGGGGAGTTTTCCTTTACAGCAGAGGAAATGTCCTTTTGGAAAAATGCGGGATTTCCGGCAATAACGGCTCACACGCGCTTAACGCCATATCTTCGGTGGAACTGCACGACTGCCTTATATCCGCAAACAGATGCGACAGTGCCGTGCGCGTATCGAGCGAATTTAAAATCGGCGGCGCAACGACGATATGCGGTAATGTGAACGCGGACGGAAAAAACAGCAATCTTGAATTGAGGGAAGGGCGAACCGTTACAATAGCCGAGCCTCTTTCGGAAGGCTCATATATCGGCGTAAGCGTAGAGGCTGTGCCTACAATAGGCAACCCGATAAGCGTGACAGGCGCAAACGGCGAAGATTACAGTGAGTATTTCCACAGCGACAACGAAGATTACAAGATTGTAAACGGTGAAAATAATGTCGTGCAGCTTACGGAGGTAAACCCCAAAACGTACCCGTACACGATAAATTCGTTAAAGCTCGTTTCCGCAAGCGGCGAGGAATACGATGAAATCCCGACCGACACGGGCTTTATAGTGGACATGGACGTTACCAAAGTCGCCGACCGGAACGGACAGGATTATTTTATCGTCGCGGCATACGGTGAGAACGGCGCGCTCGTCAGTCTTAATTACATAAAAGCCGATCTGCCGACCGGCACGAGCTTTTCCTGCGGCGTGAATATTCCGAAAACGGACGAACTGATAGAGACGGTGAAGGCGTTCGTATGGGACGGATTGGGTACTGCTACGCCGCTCGCAAAAGGCGTTGAATTTTAAGCTGTAACAGAAAGAGAGCGTATCGTATGATATGCTCTCTCTTAATACTTTAAATTCGTTATATAAATTTTATATCCTCGAGCCAGCTTTTAAGTGCGGCTGACCATTGCGCCGTGTGCGGTACTTCCGCGGCAAGTCCCAGACCGTGGTGACCTTCGGGGTAAATGTGAAGCTCAAACGGTACGTGGTATTTGCTGAGTGCCTCGGCGTACAAAAGCGAGTTTTCGCACGGCACAACGCTGTCCTCGGCTGTGTGCCATATAAACGCCGGCGGCGTGTTGACCGTTACGTGGTTATAGAGCGACATAAACGTCTTGTCGCTGTCAAACGGTCTGTCGCCTATGAGATTGGCGCGTGAGCCGTCATGGCGGTACTCGTACATATCTATTACGGGATAGCAGAGAATTGTCGCGTCCGGCCGGCAGCTTTCGCGGTCGATGTTGTCGGTGGCGGTGTAGAAGTCCTTGTCGTAATGCACCGACACGCTCGCGGCAAGGTGACCGCCCGCACTCGAACCCATTACGGCTATCTTGTCCTTATCCACGCCGTACCTGTCGGCGAACGCGCGCACGTACTTTACCGCGCGCATCGCGTCCGTAAGCTCCGCAGGGTGCTTGTACGGCGCGACACGGTAGTCTACCACGAACGCCGTCACGCCTATGGAGTTGAACCACTCCGCGTACCCCTTTCCCTCATGCTCGGCGCGCATCGCGTAGCCGCCGCCCGGGAAAATAATCACGGCGCAGCTTGATTTTGAAGGGTACGCCGTTATCGTGGGCATACGGTGGGACGTTTCGCCGTCCTCTATAAAGCTGTCGTTTTTGTAGGGCATTTCGCCGTTCCATAAGCTCTCCATGTTTATCCTCCTATTCTTCCGTAAAGCTGCGGAGGTACTCGTCAAATTCCTCCGTAAATCCCTGTATTTTCGCGTATCTTATCATAAATTCGGCTTTGTCGTTCTTTACAACGGCGCAGTTGATGTCGCCGGCGCGCTTTACCTCTATGACGGTGTCGTCGTTTCCGTCCGCGCCCTCGTATGTGATTTTGAGCGCCGTTTCGCCGAGGTCGCCGCCGGTGTACGCGCTGTCAACCGACAGGCTTATAAGGCTTTCGTAGATTGTCTGCGACTTTTCGCGGTCTGCGTCTTTGCCGTCGGTCTTAAAATCGTACTTGTTATTGCTGTCGCGCGACACCTCGATTTTGTGTCCCGCGCCGCCGTACTCGACCGTTACGCTCTTAATGTCGGCGATATTTTCCATAAGCTGCAGCTTGCTCACTATATTAAACGCGCTGTCGTTTGCAAACGCGACATTCTCGGTCGGAACGAGGAACACCTTGCCGCCGTATTTTACATAAGTGTTGTCGCCCTCCGCTTTGCCGACTGTGAAGGTTTCCGTGTAACTGCCGCCGTTCAGTTCGCCCGACTCTTCATCATGCGTGAGTATCGTTACAGTTACGACCGGAGATTTGTCCGTAAAGCCGCCGTCGGCGTTGTCTATCGGCGTCGTAAGCTCCAGACCGCTTATCGGATCGAGAATTTCGCCGTCGATGTAATCGTCGTTCGCGGGACTTGCGTACGGCTCGGTCATTTCCCATACTATCGGCGTAAACTCGTCTATATCGTCGCGGATTTTAATTTCTATATCGTCGCCGCCGCGCTCTATCTTAACGCCCGTTATATCATCGGCATTGAGCGTCAGGCGGTTAAACTCCTTATAATACGAAATCGGTTCGAGCATCGCGTCAACCTTGTGCTTGTAGACGGTGTAAACCGCATCGTCGCCGTCCTTCATGACAAAATATTCGCCGAGCGACGCACTCAAATCGCCTATATACAGCTTGTTTTCCGTTCCTTCTTTCAGGCGGAGCGTGACCGTTATAGGCGGATTGTCAAGCCCGTAAGCGGACAGATCACTCGGCGCGTCGTAACGGTTCTTCGATGTGAGGTTGGATACCGTGCCGGCAAGTCCGAACGCCTTTTGCGGCGATATTTCCTCGGCGTTTTCACCGTCTATCGTCCACTCGGAGTCGCCCGTGTTTACGGCTTTTATGTTAAAGTCAGCCGTGTTTACCTCGACTTCCTTAAGCGACGGGGACGGAATGTCGAACAGCGTGTACGTTTCGCCCTCCGCTTCCGTTCCCTGTGTGTCAGGCTCTTTATTTCCAGTCAGCAGAAGAAACGCCGTCGCGCCCGCGAACAGCACAATAAGCACTATTACAACTGTCAGCAGCTTCTTGTTCATCTCAGCTTTCTCCTTCTCAAAAGCGCAATAACGGCGCATATAAGCACAATAAGCGGTATTACGATAATGACAAGCGTGCGCACGTAGACCTTCTGCGACTCGTTCATCATAAGCATGCCGCCGTATGCCGATTTTCCGTTTACGGTAAAGCTCGCGTCCGTGCCGAGCATGTAATTTATGAGGTTGTCGAAATACTCGTAATTTACCGAGCCTGTGATGTCCTCCTCGTTGTAGTTCATAAAGAACGTCGCGCCCGCAGCGTAAACAGATGCGCCCGTGTCGGTGTCGCCCGCAAGTCCCGCTATCATTCTCGCGCCCATAGGCACGTCCTCGACCGTTTCAAGCGTGTCGCCCGCTATCGTGTATGTCATATCGGTCGTGGCAAGCACCGGCATAACGGTTCTCGCGCCGTTAGACTCAAAAAGCATATCGAGCGCCTTCGCGTAAGGCAGGTACGCCACGCGGCGGTCGCCCGAAATTATGCCGTCCGTGAACGGCGTAGGCTGCACGTCGGCGTACATGAGCTGCGTGCTGCCGTTATAGAGGTAGTTGTCGCTGTTCGTGTCGGCTGCCATTGTGTCGGTAAAGCCTATTCCCCACGACTCCATATATTTGTAAAGGTTCGTGAGAGCCTTTGTGTTGTTGTCGGTGTAAAGCTGGAAATGTCCGCCCTTTTCGAGGTACGCGTCAAGCTTTGTTATTTCCTCGTCCGTAAAGTCGTTTAGCGGTCTGAAGCATATGACAAGCGACGTATCCTCCGGAACGTCCGTCATAAGGCTGTCCCACTCCTCAACAACGTAAGTTTCGTCCTTGAGCTTTTTCTGCATACCCGCGGAGTCAAGCTCGCCGTGACCTGTCACAAAGCACGCTTTCATATCCGCGTCGCCCGAAACGTATTCGAGCGCGGGCGTTATCTTGTTTTCAACGCTCAGGTACGTACCCTCGTAGAGCGACGTCAGCGTAAATGTGCGGTAACGCGTGTCGGACGCGACAATAATCGAATTCGCCGGAAGCGATTCGCCCTTTTTCGTGTATTTGCTTCCGAAGGTCGGATCCTCCATAGGATTTACATTCTCAACCTTTATATTTGAGTTAAGCTCTCCGTAACGGCGAAGAACGTTTGAAATGTTCTCGTCCTGCTTTGCCGCGCTCTCGAAGATGTAGATGTGCGCGGGTGTGTCAAAAGTTTTGAGGTAATCCTTCGTCCTGTCGGAAAGCTCGTATGCGTCGCTTGTGATTATTGACATACGGTTCTGGAGAACGGTCGCGAACACGTTTACCACAGCGACAAGCGCGACCGCGGCGGCAACCGTTACAATGAAATTTATCCTGAATTTTTTACGGTTATTCATATTGCACCCCTCCCGTCAGCCAAGTCTGCGCTTCTCGAACGTTTCCACCGTGAGGAACAGAAACAGTCCCGATACGCTTGCGAGATAAACCGCGTCGTTTATGTTAAATCTGCCGTGAAGAAGGTTCAGAAATCTGTTTATCGGAGACAGCCAAAGCGCGATATTCACGATCGTCTCGTTCGGTATTATATTTACCGCGAACACAGCCGCTATTACCGCGCACACCACTACGTACGTCGCGGCGGCTGCCGTTATCTGGTTTTCGGTAAGCGACGACATGAACGCGCCGACGGCAAGTATAAGCGCCGCGAACAGTATAAATCCGATGTACGCGCATACCGTTTCCGCCACCGGTACAGCGCCGTAGCGCGACTGTATGAGCGGATATATTATTGTTACCGCAAGACCTATGCCGAACATCGCGAACGCGGCAAGAAATTTGCCCAGTACTACGCCCGCGGTCGATACCGGCGCGGTAAGCAGAAGCTGGTCGGTTTTAAGCTTTCTGTCCTCCGAAAATATCCGCACCGTAAGGAGCGGCAAAAGCAGCGGCGACAGGTACGCCGTTACGGTAAAGTATGTTGTCAGCGACGAAAGTCCCGTCTGTATGGACGTGAAGTAGAACACAAGTCCCGTGAATACAAGGAACAAAAACAAATACGCGTAGCCGAGAGCCGATGTGAAGTACGCGTTCAGTTCTCTCTTAAATATCGCCTTCACTTTCGTCACTCTCCTTTCCGCCGCTGTCCGTCACGGACAGGAATATTTCCTCAAGCGTGAGCCGCTTGTCCTGCTGTGATATTATCGCCATATTCTCCTTTGCGAACGCGAAGAAAATCTTTTTTCTGTCGTTCGCGCTAAGCTGCGTTTCAAATTCAAAGCTATGCTCGTCGCCGTTTGACGAGGTGCATACTACATTGCTTACGCCGTCAAAGGATTTGAGCAGGTCTTCCGCTTTACCGCGGTCGCCCGAAACGGTAAGCTGTACGCGGTGCGACTTGCCGAGGCGGTTTTGAAGGTTTGCGGGCGTGTCCTCTGTTGCGATTCTGCCCTTGTTTATGATGATTACTCTGTCCGCGACGGCGCTAATCTCGCTCAATATATGCGAGCTTAATATGACCGTCTTTGTTTCGCCCAGTTTTTTTATGACGTTTCTCACGTCAACTATCTGCTTCGGATCAAGTCCGACGGTCGGCTCGTCGAGTATTATAACCGGCGGATCGCCTATAAGTGCGCCGGCGAGTCCCACTCTCTGCCTGTAGCCCTTTGATAGGTTGCCGATGCGTCTGTTTTCGACGTCGGATATTTTCACCGTTTCAATTATACCGCCGATATGCGCTTTTATGTCGGCTTTTTTTACCTTTTTCAAATCGCATACAAATTCGAGATATTCCCTAACTGTCATATCCACGTAAAGCGGCGGTATTTCGGGAAGGTAACCTATGCGCTTTTTTGCCTCGATAGGCTCTTTCGCTATATCGTGACCGTCTATCTGCGCGCTGCCCTCCGTGGCTGAAATGTAACCCGTTATAATGTTCATAGCCGTGGACTTTCCCGCGCCGTTGGGACCAAGAAAGCCTACGATCTCGCCTTCCTTAACGTCAAAGCTCACGTTGTCGAGTACGGTTTTCTGTCCGTATTTTTTCGTCAGATTTGATACCGTAATCATTCCTGCTTCACTCCACTCTTACTCGTCTTTCTTTATGATCCTTATGCCAAGCTCTTCAAGCTGCGCTTCATCAACGCCGCCCGGCGCGCCGGACATAAGCTCGGACGCGTTCTGTACCTTCGGGAACGCCGTTACGTCCCTAAGGCTCTCGCTTCCGGTCATTATCATTGCCAGTCTGTCAAGACCTATACCCATGCCCCCGTGCGGAGCCGCGCCGTACTTGTATGCCTCAACGAGGAAGCCGAATTTCGCTTCTATTTCCTCATCCGTAAGTCCGAGAGCCTTGAACATCTTTTCCTGAAGCTCCGCGTTCGTAATACGTATTGAGCCGCTCGAAAGCTCCGTGCCGTTTAATACGAGGTCGTAAGCCTTGGCCGTTACCTTTCCGGGATCAGTATCGAGGTACTGTATACACTCGTCCATCGGCATCGTGAACGGATGGTGCATCGCTATCCATGAATTTGTCTCGTCATCGTACTCGAAGAACGGGAACTCCGTAATCCAAAGGAAGTTGTAGCCGTTGGGGATTATATCGAGCTTTTTCGCGACGGTGAGACGCAGCGCGCCGAGTACGGGAAGCGTTACTCTGTCCTTGTCGGCTACGATAAGCACAACGTCGCCCTTTTCCGCGCCGGTGCGTTTAAGTATCGCGTCAAGCTCGCCGTCGGCTAAAAATTTCGCAAAGCCGCACGACGGCGCGTCGTCAACCCAGCGTATGAACGCAAGTCCCTTCGCGCCTATGCCGCGCACGTATTCGGTGAGCTTGTCTATTTCCTTGCGCGTTAAGGTTGAGGCGGCGTTTTTAGCCGTTATCGCGCGTACAGAGCCGCCCGATTCGATTGCCGACGAGAACACGCCGAAGCCGCTGTTCTTTACAAGGTCGGAAAGGTCGCATATTTCCATGCCGAAGCGCGTGTCGGGCTTGTCCGAGCCGTAACGCTCCATTGCTTCCTTGTACGTAAGCCTTGGCAGCGGTGTGGGAATATCAATGTCAAGCACGTCCTTAAACACTCTTTTTATCATGCCTTCGCCTATTTCGAGTATATCCTCAACGTCAACAAACGACATTTCAAGGTCTATCTGCGTAAACTCCGGCTGTCTGTCGGCGCGCAGATCCTCGTCGCGGAAGCAGCGCGCAAGCTGTATATATCGGTCGTATCCCGCAATCATCAGAAGCTGCTTGTACATCTGCGGCGACTGCGGCAGTGCGTAAAAGCTGCCGTTATGCACGCGTGACGGCACAAGATAGTCGCGCGCGCCCTCCGGCGTGGATTTAATCATCATAGGCGTTTCAATCTCGATAAAGCCGTTCTCGTAGAAGTAATCGCGCGCCGACTTTGCTATTTTACCGCGCGTGATGAGGTTTTTCTGCAATACGGAGCGGCGAAGGTCAAGATAGCGGTAACGCAGCCTTAACTCCTCGTTTACGTTTGTGTCGTCAACTACCTCGAACGGCGGCGTCTGCGCTGCCGCAAGCACGCGCAGATCCGTTACGAATATCTCTATATCGCCCGTTTTAATATCGGGGTTCTTGCTCTCGCGCTCGCGCACCGTACCCTTTGCCATAAGCACGTACTCCGCGCGGCACTTTGACGCTTTCTCGAATATTTCCCTGTCGGTTGCGTCGTCGAACGCGAGCTGTACTATTCCGCTGCGGTCGCGTAAATCTATAAATATAAGGTTTCCCAAATCTCTCGTCTTTTGCACATAACCGCCGACCGTTACCTCTTTGCCTATGCCCTCGGTGTCGGCGCAGTAATTTGTGCGTTTAAGTCCCTGCATTGTATCCATAATTTTGTCGGTTTCTCCTTTCGTTATATAAGAACATACATAATTATTTTACTATTTTTATCCTATTGTGTCAAGTGGTGCGGCGCAATTATGCCTATCAAAATGTACAAAAGCGCTCGTTAAATTTCTATCTTTATATTATTGATAAAATATACCAAATGTGGTATACTGTATTTATGAATACGCAAATGACAGGAAAAGACCTCGTTGTGACGGGGCTTCGGGACTTCGATTTAAAACATATATTCGACTGCGGACAATGCTTCCGCTGGAATATGGATTCTGACGGTTCGTACATCGGCGTCGCGCTCGGTCGCGCACTTCGTATCAAGCAGAGCGGCGATACCGTTACGCTATACGATACGAGCGAAAAGGATTTTCAAAATATCTGGCGCGGTTATTTTGACCTTGACAGGGACTATGGAGAGATAAAAAAGGCTCTCGCCGCGGACGATATTATGCGCGCGGCTGTTTCGTACGGCGGAGGTATACGCATACTCAATCAGGATTTGTGGGAAACGGTCGTGTCGTTTATCATATCGGCGAGCAACAACATACCGCGCATAAAGGGCATAATCGAGCGGCTGTGCGCGCTTTACGGCAGTGAAATCGAGTACGGCGGCGAAATATATTACTCATTCCCCGACTGTGAGACGCTCGCGCGTCTTAAAGCGGAGGATTTAGCCCCTATACGCGCAGGTTTCCGCGACAAGTATATTATAGACGCGGCACGGCGGTTCGCGTCGGGCGACATTGACGAAAAATACATACGCTCGCTTGACGCGGAGGGCGCGAAAAAAGAGCTTATGCGTATAAACGGCGTGGGTAACAAGGTCGCGAACTGTATACTGCTTTTCGGACTTTCGCATACGGAGGCGTTTCCGGTGGACGTGTGGATAAAGCGTATAATGGAGTATTGTTACTTTGACGGAGAAACGAGCATAAATGCCGTTTCGGAATTTGCGGAAAAGAAATTCGGCGCGCTCGGCGGTTTCGCGCAGCAGTATTTGTTTTTCTACGCGCGCGAAGAAAAAATAGGATTGTAGTGAGGTTGTATAAATGGTTGTTGAATTGAAACGGACTGTGGCTTATGTCTGCCCCGTCTGCTCAAACATATCTTCAAAATATCTGACAATTTTCGATTTTTCGGGCGCGGGTAAGGCGACGTTTGTATGCCCCACCCACGGCTGCCGCGAAAAGTGCGTCACAATCTCGGTTAAGGGTGCAGGCTACAAGATCAACGTAGAGTGTCCGCTTTGCGGAGGAAATCACAGCTACACGTCTTCACGCGGCGGATTCTGGAAGAAAAAGCTCTTGTCGTACAAATGTCCGGCGGCTGGTATGGATATATTCTTTGCCGGCGAAAGCGACAAGGTTGAACAGGCTCTCGAGGACACCGACATTTATTCCGATATTATAGACGAATACGACACCGGCGACGACGCGGTATTCAACACGCTGCTTTTGATAATAGAGCGGCTTAACAAGCTCTCCGACGCGCATCGTATAGGCTGTGTGTGCGGCGGCGAAAAGGCGTCGGTAATCGTAAAGGGCGGCAGCGTCGTGATTTCCTGCCTGCGCTGCGGCAGGTCGAAAACGATAGCAGCCACGGAGGACAACCTTACGCGCGTATTAAATTCCGACCGTATCATCATAGGTAACTGAAAATATATTAAATTAACATATATTTTATCAAATTTATAAAGGAGGAATGTTGAAATGTTAGTTTCAGCTACAGACATGTTAAACAAGGCAGTCGCGGGAAAGTACGCGGTCGGTCAGTTTAACATAAACAATCTTGAATGGACAAAGGCAATCCTCGCCACGGCGGAGGAAAACAAGTCGCCCGTTATTCTCGGCGTAAGCGAGGGCGCGGGTAAATATATGACGGGCTTTAAGACCGTCGCGGCTATGGTTAAGGCTATGATAGAGGAAATGAACATAACCGTCCCCGTCGCGCTTCATCTCGACCACGGTACTTACGAGGGCTGCTACAAGTGCATAAAGGCGGGCTTCTCGTCAATAATGTTTGACGGCTCTCACTTCCCCATTGAGGAAAATATCGAAAAAACAAAGGAGCTTGTAAAGGTAAGCCACGCTATGGGAATGTCAATTGAAGCAGAAGTAGGCTCGATCGGCGGCGAAGAGGACGGAGTTGTCGGCATGGGCGAAATCGCCGATCCGAACGAATGTAAGAAGATAGCCGACCTCGGCGTTGACTTCCTTGCGGCAGGTATCGGCAACATCCACGGCAAGTACCCCGCAAACTGGAAAGGTCTCGACTTTGACGCTCTCGCAAAGACGAAGGAGCTTATCGGCGACCTTCCGCTCGTTCTTCACGGCGGCACGGGTATACCGGCTGATATGATCAAGAAGGCAATTTCGCTCGGCGTTGCGAAGATAAACGTAAACACCGAATGTCAGCTTTATTTCCAGGAGGCGACAAGAAAGTACATCGAAGCGGGCAAAGACCTTGAGGGTAAGGGCTTTGATCCGAGAAAGCTTCTGGCTCCCGGAACGGAGGCTATAAAGGTAATCGTAAAGGAAAAGATGGAGCTGTTCGGCTCTGTCGGCAAGGCTTGATTTACCGCATAACGGCGCACCCCCTGTCATACTATAACAGGGGGTGTTATTTTTATGAAAAAAATGCGCTTTATCCTTATCTCCGCCGCGTGTCTGTTCTTAGCATGTCTCGCCGTAATCGTTTACAACGCACGCGGCGGTTACACAACGGCAATCGGCGGCGGCAGGGAGCTTTTGATAGTAATGTACCACAGCGTCATAGCGGACTCATCGCGCGCGGGCAAGTATGTTGTTACGCCCGATACGGTTAAAGAGGATATTATGTATCTGAAAAATAACGGCTATTCGTTCGTCAGCGCGCAGGAGGTCATAGACTATTCGGAGCATGGCACTCCGCTGCCGAAAAAACCTGTAATGCTCACCTTTGACGACGGTCACTACAACTTTTACAGTTACGTTATGCCGATACTGGAGGAAACGGGTGCAAAGGCTGTCTGCTCTATTGTCGGGAGCTACACCGACGAGTTCAGTGAGAGCAATATAAAAAACGCGACGTACGGATATCTGCGGTGGAGCGAGGTGTACGATATGTATTTGTCGAACCGCGTCGAGGTCGGCAATCACTCGTACGACTTTCACTCGGTCGATAAGGGAAGGAACGGCGCGCAGAAAAAGAAGGGTGAGAGCGACGAGGAATACAAGCGCATATTCTGCGCCGACACGGAAAAAGCGCAAAACCGATTTTTGTCAAAGACCGGTTTTGCGCCGATAATTTACGCGTACCCGTTCGGCGCGTACAGCAAAGGCACGACCGAATGGCTGCGGGATATGGGGTTCAAAATGAGCTTTTCGTGTACGGAGGGCATAAACACAGTGACGAGCGATCCCGACTCGCTGTTTATGCTGAAACGTTTTAACCGTCCGTCGGGGCTGTCGTCAGCCGACTTCTTTGAGCGATGCGGACTTTAGTCCTCGTCGCTCGTCACGCTGACGTTTACGGTGACGAGGTTATCAACATTTTTCGTCTTCATGCCGTACCTTCCGTGCGCCGTGACGTTTTCCAAATATATGTTCTTAAAATGTCTTTCGGGCAGTCCGCAGATGTATATTGCGTTTCCTGCGACGGTTTTGAGACTTATGTTCTTAAAATATATGTCCTCAATAACGGGCGTTGTTTCATCGATAGGTATGGGAGCATCCGCATCAAATACATCCTCACCGTAGAACGCGTCAACGTAAAGCGCGCCGCGGAACCATTTAGTGTCGGTTATCTCTGTATTTCTGTTGTCAAGCGTGCAGTTTTCGTAGTGTATGTTCCTTATGTACGCGCCGCGTCCGCGCACAGTCTTTACGCTCGCTATCGAATGAGTGTCGGTAAAGCGGCAATCGCGCACGTACACATCTCTTACGCCGCCCGACATCTCGCTGCCCATCGCCACGCCGAAGCCGCTCTTAAAGTCGCAGTTCTCAATCGTTATGTTCTCGGACGGTATATTTACCCTGCGTCCGACCGCGTCTCTGCCCGACTTTACCGCTATGCAGTCGTCCTGGCTCGATATGAGCGAATTGCGTATCACAACGCCGCCGCACGAGTCAATATCTATGCCGTCGCAGTTGTATATGTTGTATTTTTCGCCGTTTTCGTCATATTTCGTATGTACGCCGATATTTTCTATAAGCACGTTTTTGCAATAGACGAGGTGCAGTCCCCACGCGGGAGATTGGCGCAGCGTTACGCCGCGAATCGTCAGGTTTTCGCAGTTCCTTATGCAGACTATTCTGCCGCGCTTTCCCTTCCCTTCTTCAATTTCCTTATGAAAAAGCTCAACTCCGTTCGCGTCAAGCGTACCTTCGCCCTCTATCGTTATGTTATGATAGAGCGCGCCGTCGGTGTTTATAAGCGACGCGTAGCAAAGCTGCTCAAAGCCCTCGTACGGGCAGCCGACAATCGGGAAATCGTTAAGATCGCCGCTGCCCAAAAGCTTTGAATTTTTCTCAAGGTACAGCGTCATGTCGCTTTTCAGATATATCGCGCCCGTTATAAACGTACCCTCCGGCACGTACACGGTATCGCCCTTGCCGCACAAATCCACCGCACGCTGTACCGCGCCGGTGCATACCGTTTTGCCGTCCGATACCGCTCCGTAATCGGCTATATTGTAAATACCCATAATTTACCCCTTATTTATTTGTAAGCTGGTAGTATTCGATATAGTTGTAATCGCGCAGGCTGTCGGACTCATTCACGTCGTTTTCATGCCACACACCGCCCGCGTCGTAGTGTCCCATTACGTTAATCTGCGGTATTTCCGCTTTAAGACGCGAGGTAAAGCTGCCGACGGCGTTTTTCGGAAGTCCCGCCGTGTCAAGCACGAGGTCGGAGAGATAGTTGGGGCTTGTCTTTATGCCCGTTTCCTCTTTTATATCGTAGTTCGCCCATATTACAAACGGAACGGTATAGCGCTTTTGCAAATCCTCCGCCGACAGGTTCAGCAGAGAATTGCCGTAAAGCTCCTCGTAAAACGCCTGCTCAACCGCCGGCTGATGGTCGCCGAAAATTACGACGATTGTTTTCTCGCCGTAATTTTTCAAATTCATTATAAGCTCCTCGAACGCGCTGTCGCTCTCTTTTATAAGCGACAGATACTGCTCGGCTTCACTGTAGCTGCCCTGCATATCGGTTATGGTAACGGTCGGGAACTCGTCGCCTTCATACGTGTAGCCGCCGTGGTTCTGCATCGTAACGTTAAACAGGAACAGCGGCTTGCCCTTTTCCTTGTTTTCGAGATACTTCTCTATCGTTCGGTATGAGGTACGGTCGCTCAAATAATATCTCACGTACTCCCATTCGTCCTCCGGCACGAGCTCGCTCATATTCTCTATGCTTATAAACTCGTCAAATCCTAGATTGCGGTACACCGTTTCCCTGTTCCAGCAGCGCGCGTAATACGGGTGCAGCGCGACGGATTTATACCCGTTTTCCGAAAGGTACTCCGGCAGCGCGCTCGGAAAAGGCTTTGATATGTACTGAAGATACGGCGTCGAACCCGCGGGCAAAAGTCCCATTGAAAGTCCGGTCAAAAATTCAAACTCTGTATTGCACGTATAGCCGCCGAACGGTGACACCAAAAGCTCGCCCTTTATCGCGTTGTTGGAAATTTCTCTTGTAAAGGGCATGTAGTCCTCGCTCGTCTTAAAGTCACCTACCGATTTCAAATCGGAAAAGCTTTCGTTCATTATTACTATTATATTGGGCTTGTCCGCGTCGGCGGGGAACGGCGCGCCGTTCTCCTTTAGAAGCGCTTCGGCTTTTGCGCCGTCGTAACCGTCCGGTCTTTCAAGAACCATTCGGCGCGCGTTTATGTAAAAGCTGTATGCCGTGCCGTGAGTGTTGTTCGCGTGGTACTGGTCGAAAAAGTCCATATCTATATCGGAATAATCCTGAACCGTTATCGCAGCGGCAAATATTGCCGCGAACAGTACGCCGCTTACCGGCAGAATGATATTCTTAAACCTGAACCTCGGCTTATAAGGGAATTTTACCAAAAGCGCGACAACCGTCGCCGCCGTGACTGTGGCGGCGATTATCGGATAACGCATTTCAAACGTGTAATGCTGCGCCACCTGTGCCGCCGTGCCTATGGCGAGTATGTCGCCGGGGATCAGCGGCGTGCCGCGCAGTATGTTTATCACAAAGCACGCGAGGTTAAACAGGTACGACGCTCCTACCGCAGCAATCGCGCTTGCGCGGAAGCTTCTCGTCGCGGCGAGTATTATCGCCATAAACGACGCGTAAAACATCATGTTTATAAAGAATATTAAAAACGAATACTCCGGCTTGCCCGCGAGCATCATCGCTATTTGCATACAGAAAAAGGGCGTAAGCGCGAACAGCGTTATGCCGATAACCTTTTTCATTCTTTCGGATATATCAAATTCAAATACCGCAAGTCCCCAAAAGCACAGCACAAGAATATACGACGAGATATAGGCAAATACCTCAAACACACCGTCCGTCGTAAAAAGATTGGTACCGACTCCCACAAGCGTCCACATCGCGAGAGCCATAATTGTGCCGAACAGCACATACTGCCATTTCTTTAGCTTTATCATCAAAACCCCTCCGGAAATTTCTCTACCGTTCCTTTACCCTTTCCACCGCTTTTTGAAGCTGTGTATCCTCGCTTCGATCAATCGTTGACACGTACGCGTTCCTGTATTTTTCGGGAAGCGTGACGCTTATGTCGGGTTCTATGCCCATTTCGTGTATACATACGCCGTTCGGCGTGTAATACTTGGCGGACGTGACCGATATGCCCGAACCGTCCGTAAAGCTGTAAACGTTCTGTACTATACCCTTGCCGTAGCTTGTTTCACCGATTACCTCGGCTCTGCCGTAATCCTTAAGCGCGCCCGTGAACACTTCCGACGCGCTCGCGCTGCTGCCGTTTATCAGAATTGTCATGGGTATGGGTTCGTTTTCGGCGTCGGATGTGTAATCGGTTCTCTTGCCGCTTTTGTCCTCGGTGTACGTTATAATACCCTCCGGCAGAAGATAGTCAGCCATTTCGCAAGCCTCGTCGAGTACGCCGCCCGGATTGTCCCTCAGGTCAAGCACAATACGCTCCGCGCCCACTGCTTTAAGACCTTCCACAGCTTCCTTAAACTCGTCGGAAGTGCTTTTTTCGTCGCTGCCGGACGCCATATTGAAGCCGCTGACTCTTATATATCCAACGCCGTCCTCTATAAGCTCGGACTTGACCGATTGCTGGGATATGCTGCCGCGCTCGACGGTTACATTAAGCTCCCCGGCGTCTTTTCTTTTTATTTTAAGCTCAACCGATGTACCCGCCTCGCCGCCGCGTATATGCTCAACGGCTTCGTCAAGAGAACCGCCCGTGTACTCTTTCCCGTCCACGGCGGTTATAATATCGCCCGGAAGTATGCCCGCGTTATACGCCGGTCCGTCCTCGTATGCCGATATTACTTCTATTTCATCACTGTCATTTACCGTTACGATCACACCTATGCCGGTGTATTCCTCATCTATCGCGTCGTTGTATGAGCGGAACAGGTCGGCGGGATAATACGCCGTGTACGGTTCGTTAAGCGACGCCACATATGCCATAGCCGAATATTCGTCCGCCTCATTTTTATCGTAGTCGTAAAGATATGTGCCGTCAAGCACGGCTTTTACAAGTCCGAGCTTGCTGCTCGCTCCGTACGCCGAAATCATAGCCGGATATACGAAACGCACGCACGCAAAAGCCGTTACGGCACACGTTACCGCCGCCGTTACGGCAACCGCAGCCGCAATCTTTCCTTTTGTCTCCATAATCTTCTCCCTAAAAAAACGGCTGCCGCGCCTTCACTACAAAGCTTGCGCGGCAGCCAACGCTATTCGCATTTATATTTTCATCGAATTTGATTCGAGATATTTGTAAACCATCATGGCTACCTTAAATACTATCGCCTGGTCAAACTTGCGGAGATCGAGGCCCGTAAGCTTATATATCTTCTCAAGTCTGTATACAAGCGTGTTTCTGTGTACAAAGAGCTGTCTCGATGTTTCGCTGACGTTGAGGTCGTTCTCAAAGAATTTGTTAATGGTGAGAATCGTCTCGTCGTCGAGCGTCGAAATGTCGCCCTTCTTGAACACCTCTTTGAGGAAAAGCTCGCACAGCTTAATGGGAAGCTGGTATATAAGCCTTCCTATGCCGAGGCTGTCGTAATTTAATATATACTTTTCATCGTCGAACACCTTACCGACCTCAATCGCAATCTGCGCTTCCTTGTACGCGCCGTTTATGCGGTCGATATTGTTCGCTATTGTGCTTACGCCGACGCATACCGTGTGCATCGTTTCGGCATTCACGGTATCGACGATCGCCTGCGCCGTTTCTTCGAGTTTGCCGGAGTCCTCGCCGTCGTGAAGCTCTTTTATAAGCACGAGATTTTCCGCATCGATGTTTATGACAAAATCCCTTTCCTTGTCGGGGAACATGTTGCGGAGAACGTCGTAAATACCGTTTTCACCCTCGTCAAGCACCTTTATATAGTATGCCGCGCGCGGCACGTCTATTTCAACATGCAGCTCACGCGCTTTCTGATGTAAATCGAACGGAAGAATGTTATCGAATATAATGTTCTGCATGAAATTGTTTTTATCGTATTTTTCGTCGTAGTAATGGCGCACGTTATTGGCTGCAACAACAAGCGAATTGCAGCAGTATTTTGACACTTCATCGGTACCCTCAACGTATACCATGTACTCGGTGTACGGCTTATTCGACACCGTGCGTACCGTATATCCGTCCTTAAAGAGCAGTTTCTCGCTGTTTGCCGCAACGGTTACCAAATCGTCCACCGTCTCGCCCGAAGGCTCGGAGCCGTTTGACGCAAGTACAAGACCGTGAGAATCGGCTATGCCGAATTTCTTCGGGAACACCTCGGACATCTGGCTTACTATATCCTGAAACGCCTTGCTAATCATTGTCATTCCTCCATTTTTCGCATTTGTTACGCATATATATATGTTTATTATACACGAAATTTTACCGAATTGCAAGAGCGACATTGATTTTTTTGACATATTTTTTGCTATATATATTTCCGAAGCTGCTTCAGCGCGTTTTTTTCGAGACGCGACACCTGCGCCTGTGATATTCCTATTTCCTTCGCCACCTCCATCTGTGTCCTGCTTTTGAAAAACCGAAGGTCAAGTATGTGTTTTTCCCTCGCTCCGAGATGCTTCATCGCCTCACTTAATGCTATGCTGCGAAGCCAGTTTTCATCCACGTTTTTTGAATCTTTTACCTGATCCATTACGTATATCGCCTCGCCGCCGTCATGGTACACAGGCTCGAACAGCGACACCGGCTCGGCTATCGCGTCAAGCGCGAGCGCGACGTCTTCTTTAGGGAGGTTAAGCTCATTTGCGATTTCCGATATGGTCGGCTCTTTTGAGTTCGCGTTTATGAGCTTTTCTCTTACGTGCATAGCCTTGTACGCTATATCCTTAAGTGAGCGGCTCACGCGTATGGCGTTGTTGTCACGAAGGTAACGGCGTATTTCGCCGATTATCATAGGCACGGCGTATGTTGAAAACTGCACGTTCTGCGACAGGTCGAAGTTGTCGATCGCTTTTATCAGTCCTATACATCCGACCTGAAACAGATCGTCGGGGTTCTCTCCCCTGCTTTTAAACCGCTGTATTACGCTCAGCACAAGACGCAGATTTCCTTTTACAAACGTCTCGCGCGCTTCTTTATCCCCCTGCTTTATTTTTATGAACAACGCGTTCTTTTCTTCTCTTGACAGTACCGGAAGCTTAGATGTGTTTACTCCGCAGATTTCCACCTTGTTCGTCATATCCCTTACCTCCTTGTTATTCCCGCGCGGTGCGCGGTATGTATAAGAATATGACGCGGATATGTATTATGACATTTTTACTATTTCCTTTTTCAGCCTTCCGATTATCCTTTTTTCAAGCCGTGAAATGTACGACTGCGATATGCCGAGTATGTCGGCGACCTCCTTCTGTGTTTTCTCCTTTTCCCTGCCCAGACCGAAGCGCATTTTCATGATCTGCTGTTCGCGGCTCGTGAGCTTTGACAGCGCGTCGGCGAGCAATGCCTTGTCAACCTCGTCCTCTATGTTTTTGCATATAACGTCGTTGTCCGTTCCGAGTATGTCCGACAGCAGAAGCTCATTGCCGTCCCAGTCAACGTTAAGCGGCTCGTCTATCGAGATTTCACTGCGCATATTTGAATTTTTCCTTAAATACATAAGTATCTCGTTTTCAATGCACCTTGACGCGTACGTCGCGAGCTTTATATTTTTGTCGGGCTTAAATGTGTTTATCGCCTTTATAAGACCTATTGTGCCTATCGAGATTAAATCCTCTACGTATATGCCCGTATTCTCGAATTTACGCGCGATATATACCACAAGACGCAGATTATGCTCGATCAGCGTCGTTTTTACCGACATGTCGCCCTCGGCAAGCATTGCGATAAGACGCGCCTCTTCCTCCTTTGATAGCGGAGCGGGAAGTGTGTCGCTGCCGCCGATATAGTATACCTCATCGCATTTTAAGGGGTTCGTCCCTATAAACATAAATGTCCTTTTCAGCGTATTCAGCAGTTCCATGTTTTTCGCTCCCTTCACAATAGCGCCGAGTTTACAAGCGCGTTATATTCCCCGTCCGGCGACAGCCTTCCGTTGTACAGCCCTATAAGGGTGTTTTCAGCCGACTTTCTTTCCTCGGGTATTTCCATTTCGTCGGCGGTAAAAGCATATATTATGCCGTCCGCGCCGTTTATGCCGCGGTACGGCACGGCTCTTAAAATCACATCGCCCGTATGCTCCAAAAGCGTGTCAAACCCGTAGTCCGCGCCGATAAGCTCTTTCGCTTTATCCCATTCGAGTACGCTCACACACTTCCCCGACAGCGGATCACGGAGAAGGTTGCCGCTGTCGAATAATGCCGGAACGGTGATTTTTTTGCCGCCGTATGATATTGTCACCGAATACCGCCTTTTTGCGCGGCGGTTTTGCAGTATTTTCATAAACAGCGCCACAGCCGCGTACGACAGTATAAAAAGCGGTAAAAATACGCCGGACGGAAGGTCAAAATATATCGTTCCGCATTTTACGAGAACGCCCGTCTCGTTGCCGAGCAGCATCGCGAGCAGCATCGCCGCCGCCACGGTCATACCCGACAGCGCAAAAAGCCACAAAACAGTATGCAGAATATGTCCGCCGCGGTTGAAAAATGCCGTAAATACCATTATTACGGCGGATAATGTCTTAATCGGCAGAAGCAGCGCATACGGTATGTCCGCACAGAAAACCGTCACCGAAGCAATACCGCCGACCGCTGCGGCAATAATAATCCTAACTGTTTTTGCGCGCCGTTTTAATATAATACATTCAATGAGACGGAGCATGATGTACGACGATATGAAATTTATCAGAAACAACACGTCGGCGTACACAATCATTTTGACCACCTCTATGATGTATTATACTCCTGCATATATGAGAAAAATGTCAAAGTCGGTTGTCGAATATAAAAAATGTTACGACAAAATCCGCGCACAAAAAAACGGACGGTAATCCGTCCGTTTATCTGTTTTGTATGCGTCAGCCTGCCGGCTGCTCTATCTTTTCCGCGTCGTATTCAAGCTCGGGATATTTGAGCGTCAGTCCGTTATAGGTATACAGTATACCGTTTCCGCTGTAGTTGTTTACGTATACCTCCTCCTGCTCGGGGAACAGCTTAATCGCATGAGGACCGTCGGGAAGCTCTATATTGAGCGTCCTGACATTCAACATTTCTTTGACGATTTCGTTTCCGTTCTCGTCCTTTCCCGGGATCTTGATTTCCTCGTCTTTTACGACAGCCGCTTTATCATACGCTTCTCCGTCGACGTATACCGGAACCTCGCTGTCCGCGGCAAGAGAGCTTGCATTTGTGAGAGTTATATGCGCGGTGTAGGTGTAGTTGTCGGGGTTATGAGCCGTTGTGATTATTCTTCCCAGCGTTACGGGGAATTCAAGCGGCTTTGTACCGCCTTCGGTCATGGAATTGATGTATGCGGTGACTGTTTCCGTAAGTCCGCTGCCCTCGGCGATCATGTCCTCCGCGCCTATTATATAGTCGTGCGACGCGAGGATCAGCTCTGTCGTGTCGTCGTTTTTATCCAAGTCTGTGTTGCCGGCGATGAGAGAAATGACTTCTATCTTTTCGCCGACAGGCTTATTCGGATCGTAGCAGATACGCATACCGCCTATCTGCGGGAAGCTGCCCTCGTATGTTGCCGTCAGGAAGCCCGTTTCATCATCCTGCGCCGTTACGCCGATCGGTGTGCCGTTCTTCTCGCTTGAAATATATCCCTCAAGGGCGCTGTAGAGCTGTTTCGGAGTTATCTCCATAATGCGCACATTGTTCGCGAACGGCAGCGCGTCTATGATATGACCGAGCGTGATTTGACCGTTCGGAATGCTCGCGCGGTAGCCGCCGCCGTTTTCAATAGCTACTATCGGAGCCGTTATATTGCCTTCCGCGTCTTTGTACTTGTCAGGCACAAGATTTTTTGCTTCCTCTATCATCGCGTCGCAGATGAGGCTTCCGAAGTTGGTTTCGCCTACGCGTCCCTCCGTTATCACGCCTCTTATAGAGCCGCCCCAGAGCGTTGTTTTCGTTTCGCCGATTTTCTGTTTAAGAGTTTTGTCGAGCTCAGAGCTTGCGTCGGTTATTGTTTTTGTAACCTCCGCATCAGGAGTGATGTTGTTGAAGAAAGCGCGCGAGAGCATTGTTTCATCTATTGTAACCTCGCCGTTTTCTTCAATGTTGATTGCCATTCTGCCGACGTTTACGCTGCCCGTGCCGGTCTGCGCGATCGTGATGTTGCCGACTTTTTTGTTTACCACATGGTGCGTGTGACCGTCGATGATCGCGTCAAGCTCAGTGTCCTTGAGCGCCTCGGCAAGCTCTAAACTCGTACACTCGCCCTCGTCCGTGTCGCCCATATGCGTGAGCGCGATTATTACGTCCGCATTCTTACTTTCCAAATCCGCTACTTGTTCCTTCGCGGTTTCGATCTCGTCTTTAAATTCAACGCCCGCCACGTTTTCGGGTTTTGTCGATGTTCTTGTGTTCTGCGTGGTGAGCGCGAATATACCGACTTTTACGCCGTTTTTATCAATAATAACGTTTGCGCCGTTATTGTCGCCGTCGGCGCACAAAAGCGCGTCGCCCTTGTATGTATTCGCCGATATGATTGGGAAGTTTGCCATATCCCTAAGCTCTTTGAAATGGCCAAGACCGTAGTCGAACTCGTGGTTGCCGGCTGCCATAACGTCATAGCCCGCCGCGTTCATGATTTTTATTACGCTCTCGCCCTTCGACTGTGACGCGAGCGCAACTCCCTGAGAAGCGTCTCCGGCGTCGGCAAGAATTGCGTTGTCAAGCTTTTTAAGCGCCGCCACGCTGTCCGAGCCTATAACCGATGATGATCCTGCAAGCGCACCGTGCATATCGTTGGTGTGAAGGATCACGACCTCCGGCTCGTCGGATATGTCAACCTCTCTGCCGCTGTTTTCCGTTGTCGGCTCAATGTTATCCGTCCATTCAAACACCTTGGCTTTGTCGGCATTTTCCGGCTCGTAAATATCAACGAGCGCGTCAACCTCGTCTTTGCTTAGGCTGCCCCGTATTTCCTTGACACCCAAAAGCGTTTTGGCGTCATTGTAATATGCCGCGAGATGAAGCGATACTTCCTTCGTGCCGCCGTCCGCTATCGCGGGCAGTGCAAACGAAAACACCGTCGCAGCAGATACGAGAATCGCCGCAGCTCTTCTAAACCTCAAATCCTTCATGATAATTCCTCTTTTCAATGTCAATTTAATATCGGCGCGGTTTTCACCGCCGCTATATTATATTTTATCACAATTTTTGCTCTGTGTCCATAACCGTTTAAGCTGCAAAACGCGCTTTTTGCGTCAGCTTGAACATGCAATGACGGCAATGATTAACAATTTTTTGAAAAAGTGCTTGACAAATAAAAAATTATCGTTTATAATATGTAACGTTGCTATGGCGGTATAGCTCAGTTGGCTAGAGCATGCGGTTCATACCCGCAGTGTCAGTGGTTCAAATCCACTTACCGCTACCATACCGAGTGTTCACATTGGATTTGAGTAATCCAATGGAACACTCGTTTTTTATATTCGCATAAATCCGTCTATGCCGCATAGTGAACATCTACGCCCTGCCTTGTGTTAAGCGATACGTTATTATCCGGCAGCTTGTCAAGGTCGGGGATTTCGATATTTCCTATGCAGTTGTAGTAAATTGTATGTTTCTGTACGGTTTTGCCGTCAATCTTTTCCGCCTGATGGACTTCGATTTTCTCTATAAGCTCATTGAGCATTCTCGGCGTTAATTTCCTCGCCCGCGTATATTTGCGGACGGAAGCCATAAACATATCGGAAGTGACCGCTTTGCTCATGTCGCTGTCCAATTCGTTTTGGAGCGCCGTAATCTTTTCCGAAACTTCCTTTTGCTCCGCTTCCGTAATAATAATTAAGGAAGGTCTAAAAAACCGCATAAAATCAAGGATTTTAGGACAGCTACAAACAATGCTATAAGAAATCGCAAGATGTTTTGACAATATCTTGCTTTTTTCTTTCCTAAAAACAGAACAAGAACCATTTTACAAGGAGTGCCAGAATGGATACCTCACATAAGACAGTATAATCAATAATTTTATGACAGGCTGTCGGACAGGGTGCAAGAAAAGGCATATCGCAATTCATTCAAGCGATATGCCTTTTTGATACATATATATATGTCCACATTTATTAAGATATTTATAGTTCTGAAACCCGCATAAACACTTGATTTTTTAATGACAAAAATGCCAAAATCGACATACCCCTTATGTTTATATTCCTACTCTCGAAAATGCGGTTAAAATTTTCTACGTCCTCAAATCACTCATCCGCGATCACTTCTATCACCGACATATTTTTAATCCGCCTCGAAGGGGCATATACCGCAGCGGCGGAAGCAGTGGCAATCAAAATCAGTATTATAATAACCGGGAAAACAGGAAATGTCCACGGAACACCAAAGTGCGATGTAACCAATGTTTCAAACAACTGTCTGTTGAGCGGCAGACCTGCGGCAATCCCAATAAGACAGCCAAGCGCAGCATAGGTGATTGTTTCTGCCGTTATCATCTTCGTAAACTGGCCGCTGTCCATGCCTATTGCGCGCATTGCACCGTATTGCTTTAGCTTTGCCGACACGCTCATGGAGATACAATTCATTATGTTAAATACAGCAATTAGCGCTATAATAGCTAAAAATCCATACACTAAAATATTGAATAGCCAATATGTGCCTCTGTTTTGTCGGTTGCTCTCTCTGTAATCTGCAAAGGAATGATTCCCCGCAAGACTGCGAATAAACGCTATGTCATTTTCGGTCGCATCCTTTGACAGTTTAACAGACAACGTGGTATCCTCTACGCCCGCGACCGACAGGATAAAGCTGCCGACCTTTGCGTAGGACACATACGATTTCTTTAACGCCTCGTCCGCGAGATAGCCTTTGATGCTTTCCTCAACCGCGTCTTGGATCCCGTCCGAACCGTCTGTGATGATATTTACAGATATGTTAATAGTAAGAGCAGTCGCGCTCACTACGGTAACCTCCGCTCCGATTGGTCGCTGTTCCTCAATGTGCGACTTGACCGCTTCTATCAAATCCTCACCGGCGGGCTGATTGTCGGAATCAACGATAACGACTTTGACCGTACCGTTACCATTCCAGAGCGGTATAACGCGCACATCGCCGACGCCGCTGACTTCCTTCGCCCATTCGATGTAATGGTAGATGTTTCCGCTGGCTGTCGGATGTGATACTTTTTCGATATATCGCTCCAGCAGGTCAACATCGCTCTCCTGCGGATAACCGCCCGTAAATTCCGTTATATTCTCAACCGCAGTAAGTCCCGGCAGCGTAACCGGAAAGCGGTTTATTTCACCGACCTTGACGTTGCCGACACTCCCAACCATGATACAGGTAGCACCCACGTCCACATATCCCGCTTCGGGAATGGTCGCCGTTTCGTCTATGGCAAACAGAATATTATCCGCCGCGACCTTTGCGTTCCTATTGACAATCTCGCCGCGATTGCCGTAGATCCGAACCATACCCCTCGCAAACGTACCCGCGCGGCGCGTCAAGCCCTGCTCGGCTGCCTTGCGGTCGAGGTATTCGCCAACTGCGGTCAGCGCGAATGTGTTAGTCGATAAGTCCTGTATTTTCTGCTGCAGGAAATATATCTGTTCCGCGACCGGATAAAGCAAATCATAAAAAAACGAGCCTGCCGAAATGTCGTAA
This sequence comes from uncultured Clostridia bacterium, assembly GCA_947624485.1. GTDB lineage: Bacteria > Bacillota > Clostridia > UBA1381 > UBA1381 > Hominilimicola. The sequence continues at coordinate 7,470 of CANQKM010000001.1, read as the reverse complement.
TCATCCGGTACGCCCGCAAGCATATATTCAAATATTTCACTAAGCGTCATACACATACACCTCCGAAAGCTCGCCGTATGTGGTGGTAAGAGTGAATGAAACCTCCATCAGCTTGCGCTTGGTAGATACAGAAAAATCGCCCAGACTCAGAATATTCTCGTGTCTGAGCAGTGCTTCCTCAATCTCGCGGCGCAGCTCTGATTCGGCAAAACCGTTCCCATAGCTGTGTCCGATTACCAAATCCTCAATGTTTGCGCCGTACTGTTTGCCTTTATAGATGGAGTATCGGTTAAGCTGCGTCCGGATACATTTCTGTATCCACATTTTCAGAGCGTCCACACTTTCCAGCACCACGGGATTCCCATTTTTCATATTGAATTCGCCGCTTTTGAAATCGAAATCAAATGTCTTTTTCACTGCACCACCCCAATTACTACAAATTTATTATCGTCCGAATACGGCAGCAACACGACCTCTTTGTTTAGATTCACATACTCCACTCCGCCATGCTCAAGCTGTCGCGTTTCGTAAAGGTCGAATGTCGCCTTCACATCGTCCGCGTCAAGGAATACTCGGCTGCCGAGCTGAATTTTAAGCTCCGGCAGTGAAATTATTATGCCGAACATCGGCGTGTACGGCGAGGGATTATCCCGCTCGCGTATCTGCCTCGCCAGTTCCGTTATTGCGTCCATGTTTCCTCCCACAAAAAAGCGACTACCGATTGGTAATCGCTTATGTCTTATCCTGCCTAACAAACAAGAATTTTATTTCTATTTTTTTCATCTGTTATTATGTATTCCCCATATACTTCAGCATATAATACAAGCCCCAATCCTGATCGTTGGCATACGGATCGTAGTATTCCGCTCTTTCGCCGTTCACAGTTACCGGATAAACATACGCGCATGACGCGCTTCCGTCGAGCATAAACAGACTCATTACTCCTCTGAAGGAATATTCCGCTTTTTTCAGATATTCATTATCATGAGTGATCCGCGCATAATCGGAATACACGTTCGCTGTAAGCGCGCTCCAGTAATGCGGGAATGTGTCGCCGTACATCCTTCTTTTCCCGAACCAGTATCCGTCCCAATGACGAATCGCCGTTTCATATAAATGATAATCCGGCTGCAATCCGTTAAACAATTCAAGCACGTCAATCTGCCTTTTTGCCGCGCTAAGATATTTTTCATCATTCGTGAGCATATACGCTTTTAACAAAATATCCGCCGCGGGAGCGACTATGCTTTGCTCGTAATTTACCTCCGAGCTTGGGTATTTTGTGCCGGTTTCGGCAATGCGGTCGGCGTGGCGCAGAAATTGCTCCGTCAGCTTTTCCGCGTTCATATCCTCGGATCTCATAAGGTTTATCAATTCGGCTGCCGGCAGCTCTATAGGATAAAATTCCGAGCCGCCGTTTTCGTAATAATTCATTATAATTTTATATGCCGTAATCAGATAACCGCGATCTTTATACAGCTTATACATCTCAACATAAAACAGCGCGAACCACGGCGCATTGTATAATCGCTTATAGCTGTCGTCGCGCATATAATCGTTATACACCTCGCCCGTTTCCTCATTTACAAGCTCCCGCCGCACATATTCCGCGTAATCTGAAAGCGATTTTTCCATATCCGCGTCATGTTTCGTCTGCAAATACAACGCAATCAAAAGCCCCATTCCTATTCGTTCCCTGCCGCCGTTATAGTCATAAAGCGGAGAGTAGAACATCGAATTGCTCTCATTGTCATAAACCAGATACGCTCCGTTTAGCCTACTGCTGTCTTTGCTATATTGCTGCTTTTTCGTTATAAACCGACAGCGCGATGCCGCCAACTCGGTTAAAGCAGGCAAAACAATCATCCGCAGATATGTGTGAACGCCGCCGATACATATTTGATATTTCAGTTCTCCGCAAGCGTCGGTTTTTGCTTGAAAGAGAACCGAATTGTTTTTGACTGTAAAATCTATTCTTTCGTGATTGAGCAATATTTGAACATCATTTTCCGTAAAAGAAAAATTGGTCTTAATCTCAACATTCGACGTTTCACCGCCGAACAGCACATATTTATCCGCATGGACGTTGAGAAATTTTTTGCAGTATTGAGCCGCTTTTGTATAAAAATCTTCCTTGCCGTCATGAAAAAACAGCGTCCATGAAACCGTATAGCTTTCGCCCGGAGCAAGCGAAAACGGAGACGGATGCAGAATGAAATCGCCCCTGTCGTTGCTCGCTCTTTTTATGTCGCGCTCAACGCTGTACCCGCCGATTGAACCACTGTTAAGCACAAGCCCCAAATGCGGCGCTTCGCCGCCCATTCTCAGCGCCATAACATACGATATTTTGCCACCGCACCAAATGTGAGCGTGACATTTATTTGTCATACATTCCTCGGCGGAGGTGTAATCGTCGTTAAACGGAGTATATATCCCGATGTCTGTAAGACAGGTAAATATATCCTTATCGGTATTGTTCGTAAAAATATATTCCTCTTTTAAAATATCGCCGCGCTTTTCACTTTTTACCTCAACGTCAAGCGGGGGAACGCATTTTACCGTACCCCATTCCGTGCCGCCCTCGATCCAATTCATTTTATATCTGTCCTGCGGATGTATCAGTTCTTTCATCATAAAAGTCCCTTTCCGTTTTTTCACTCGTTTGATTATACCACAAAAGCCGACAAAATTCAATAATCAAATTATCTTCCGCAGCTCCAGCTTATCAAAGTGCCAACCGTCCACAATAGAGTGGTCTGTGCTTTCGATAACATACCGCACATCGTCCACGGTCATAACCTCGCCGGCGCGGGTGTAGCTGTCGTATTTTTCGATGATCTCAAAGCTGAACGTCTCAGCTTCCCGTGCGTTATCGTTAAGCTCCTGCTTTGCGATGGTTTCGGCATTTTCCTTTTCCGGATCTATCTTTACAATTTTCTGCAAAAATCCGTACTTATCAATCAGCTCGCGGTTCTGCTGTACCATAAGTTCCGTATAAACGCTGTCTTTTTCGGAAGTGATTTTTATCGAGTTTTTCATCTCCTCAATAGATATGCTGTGGCTTACACCGCCGCGATAATCCGGCGCGTATGCTTGCGCGATATTGCTCGCAATAAAAAATTCCGGATAAGCATAAAGCTCGCCGATCTCGTAAATCCGCAATCCCTCCGGCACGAAATCGTAATTGTAATCACCGCCGCATTTATCGAGGATGTCCGTCAGAATCGCCGAGATAGTCTTGTCAAAATATATCTGGTTTATGTTTGCCGTCAGTTCCGGCAGCATAACGATATTTATTGATAAATCCGCGCATAATTCCCGTATTGCGTCCGCCGCCGTGATGTTCTTAAACTGATATGTCTGACTTGTCTTGTTCAGATACCAGCCCATATCAACGACGCTGTATTTGTTGGAGTCTTTGTCACCGTCGTCCACCTTTATTATCACCCCGCGAAAAATCTCCGCGTTCGTGACGTACTGCACAACATCGCCGACCTGCGGCGTATACATTAAATCCTTCAAATACGCCGCATCGCTTTTCGCCACGCTGAACGACATCGTTGTGGATAGCTCATAAATGCTGTTTTTCCACGATAAGCCTCCGGCTATCTTTGTTATGTCATTACCGTTCGCATACAAGGCAAGCTCGCCCGTAGGCGGTATGCTCACCGTCCCTTGCAGCTTTGGATGTATATTTTCCTTGACACGGTTATTCCAGATAACGGATACCTCACATAAGACAGTATAATCAATAATTTTATGACAGGCTGTCGGACAGGGTACAAGAAAAGGCATATCGCTTGAATTGCGATATGCCTTTTTGATACATATATATGTCCTCATTTATGAGATATTTCGAATACTGAAACCCGCATAAACACTTACTTTTTTAGCAGCGAAAATCCCAAAATCGACATACCCCTTATGTTTATACTCCCAACCTCAAAAATGAGGTTAAAACTTTCTACGCCCCTAATCACTCATTTGCAATCACCTCAATTCCCAATGGTCATTTTATCAGTTTTGTTTGACAGTAAATTCGCTAATTTTTCTTTCTTTGTTCAAACGGATAATCATATCCCAGTTCATCGCAGTTCAATGTGTAAATCGCCTACGCGTCCGACATTACGGCAAGCCTTACTTCAAAAATTCAATTTAGTCACTCTCCAAACAATTCGCAAACTTCATATAAATTATCCACAGCACAATCCGGCGAGTTATCCGTATCAGGAATTGCCAATCCGCCGAAACCTTGCCTTATCCACACCGTTTTCATGCCGAGTTGCTTCGCAGGCGCTATATCATTGTCAAGTCTGTCTCCAATCATTACCGCCTGTTCCGGCTTGCACATGGCACGGTCGAACGCTATTTTGAATATCTCTAAATCCGGCTTCGACACTCCTACCTCGGCTGATGCTACAATCAAATCAATATATTTTAAAATGCCCATTTTGGCAAGCCTGTCCTTTGTTCCGAGAACTTGGTTTGCTATAATTCCTATTTTATATTTTTGCGATAACTTTTCAAGACAATTATGTGTTTCGGGATATAAAAATTCGTCCTCGCTGTGCCATTTTCCTAATTTTAGATTGAACAGCCGCGCAACTTCCGTATCGCCCTTTTTGCCCTGCCTCCAAAAATTCAGCATAGTTTCATAAAAGTGCTCATACGTTATATTGCTATCCGCTATTGTATCTTTTATTCTATGCTCATACGCTTTGCTTTCGTCCACAAGTGTGGAGCCTATGTCGAAGAAAAGCCATTGTAATTCGCCCATAACACACCTATTTTTTCAATCAACGTGCAAAAGCACGTTTTACTTATTTTTTATACAAATATTTCGTATTTTTCCATTCGCTGGATTTTATATCCTCAACGTGATACTCCCCATCATGCCAATAACATTTGTCTGCATTTGAATTATCCGTCAATAACAAATTTATGTAATTATCGCCAACTATTTCCATCCCGACTGACGCAGGCAATGTTTAAAATGTCTTCATTTGTGCTATTGATTGTATCATAAATAATGAAATTTTGCAATCATTTGATTATATTTTCCCCAAATCCACCGCCGGAACAACGTTTCTTTTTATCGCATTATCCTCCGCTTCATCTGCCTGTTTCACAATCGTCAATCTCGAATAATACGCAAGCGTCTTGTCTTTCCAGTCCGTGTACTGTTCTGTTGAGTAATTCTCTCTTGTGTCCGCCCAATCCTCAAGGAACAGGCACATATCAGCGTTCAGTTCCGTTTTAGCTTTTCCATCAAACGTGATGGAGCACTCCCAGTTATCATCTCTCGGCGGACGCTTCACGTCAATATCAAATTTCAGTCCCGCGACCTTTTCAAGCTCAAACAGCAGTACCGCGACATCGGCAAACGTGGTTATCTGCGGCTTCACCGTTTCTGTTTTGTAGCCGAGCAGATAGGTCGTCGTTGTATCAAGAGCCTTTGCAAGCTCATTGAGCATACTTATTGAAATCTCAATTTCGCCGTTTTCGTACTTTTGGATTGTACGAAGCGATTTACCAAGAGCGTTCGCAAGCTCCGTTTGGTTATACCCTTTTTCCTTCCGCGCCTTTCTGACACGCTGCCCTATTGTCATTTCTTCGTTACTCATCTTTACTTCACCTCATACACAGTATATCACATATATTTATGAATTTCAAGTACATAAATAAAACTTTTCAAAAAACTATTGACATATTATTAGTTCGCTGGTATAATAAATATGTACTATTGATACAGATATTCTCTAACAACAGGTAAAAGCGAGAAAAACAACGTATTGATAGTGCTAATAATGAGTGGAAACTTATTTAGCAAGCATAACACTATGGTACTCAAAGTACCGAAGTGTGAAAATCCCGTTTCGGGATTTTGCAAAAAAGTTTCACACCGTAGAGAAAGGAGGTGAAATTCTTGGATAAGCGCAAGCGGGATATTCAGGTAAAATTTTATGTTGATGAACAAGAATTGGAGCAGATAAACGGGCGCGTACAGTTGGCTAATGTGACTAATCGGGGCGCGTATCTGCGGAAAATGGCTATTGACGGGTTCGTGGTAAATGTTGATACTTCCGACTTAAGGGCGGTAGTTAAGGAAATGAACGCTATCGGAAAGAATATCAACCAAATCGCACGGAACGCCAATACCTATGGAATTATGAAACAAGACGTTGAGGCTATCAAAGTGAAGGTGGACGAGATATGGCAATTGCTAAGATACACCCTATCAAACACACTCTCGGCAAATCAATAACATATATCGGCAATTCTGATAAAACAGAAAACGGCAAATATATCTCAACTTTCGGCTGTGCATATGAAACAGCGGAGCTTGAATTTGAACTGACCGCGCAATCGGCAAAGGGCGGCGGCGAAAATCAGGCGTATCACCTTATCCAATCATTCAAGCCGAACGAGGTCACAGCGGAAATAGGAAAGAAATTCACAGACGAGGTTTTGGGCGGAAAATATGAATATGTGATTTGTACGCATACCGACAAAGAACATTACCACAATCACATCATATTTAACGCCGTCAGCTTCCAAGACCACAAACGCTATTGCTCCGACAAGAAATCATATTACCGAATACGGGAAATCAGTGACAAGATATGCGCCGAATACGGATTAAATGTTGTCGAACCGAGCGGACGGAAACGGAGCTATGAGCAAAAGAAAACGTATGTTTCAAACAAGTACACAATCAAAAAAGCGATTGACGAGAAATTTTAGAACTAATGAAAGAGAGGGACGGTGCAATATGAAAGTTAAAAATCTGTTATCTGCGGAGCTTCCGCAGATAACGCTTACCCTTGAAAGCGGCAACACTACCTACCGTTTCAGCGGCGTGTACGCCGGACACGAATCTTTGCCGTCAAAATTGTTGAAATTGATGGCTGAAAATCCCGAAAAAGGCGGTGACAAACAGAATGAAATGTGATATACTATTGATACAATCCTGTTTGGCAGACTGTCGGAAAGTGAGGAATATATGAACAGACAGTCTGAAAAGATAACAGCGTTATACTGCCGCCTCAGCCGCGATGATGAATTGCAGGGCGACAGCAACAGTATTGTGAACCAAAAGGCAATTTTGAGCAAGTACGCAAAGGATAACAATTTCAAAAATCCGCAGTATTTCGTTGATGACGGAGTGAGCGGAACGACGTTCGAGCGCGAGGGATTTCAAGCGATGATAGCCGAAGTCGAGGACGGCAATGTCGGAACGATTATCGTCAAAGACATGAGCCGTTTCGGACGTGACTACTTAAAGGTCGGCTTTTACACGGAAATCTTGTTTGCAGAAAAAGACGTGCGGTTTATCGCTATCAACAATGGTATTGACAGCGCAAACCAAACCGACAGCGATTTTACCCCGTTTCTAAACATCATGAATGAATTTTATGCAAAAGATACGTCGAAAAAAATCAAAGCTGTTGCAAAAGCCAAAGGCGAATC